>NZ_JBWKMZ010000001.1:0-1134274 GCF_059415325.1 Variovorax sp. GW821-FHT10D07
CCGGCAACAACGGTGATGATGTGCTCATCGGTGGCGCTGGCAACGACAAGCTGTACGGCGGAGCGGGCAACGACACGCTGACTGGTGGCACGGGCGACGATGTGATCGATGGCGGAGCTGGCAATGACACCTATGTGTTCCATGCTGGCTTTGGTCAGGACACCATCATTCAGTACGACACGAGCACCACGCGCACCGACACCGTGCAGTTCGTCGATGTGCGCAGCACGGACCTGGTCAGCGTGACGCGCACGGGGATCGATGCGATGCTCAGGTTCAGCAACGGCGACAGTCTGAAGCTGGCGGGTTTCTACTACGGAGACAACCTGAACGAGTACAAGATCGACAAGATGGTGTTCTCGGATGTGGAGTGGAGTCGCAACGATCTGCTCTCGGCGGTGACCAGCCTCACGGCCGGAGACGACAACATCACGGGGACCAACTTCGCCAGCAACAACTACAACGCGCTGGCGGGCAACGACACGGTCAACGGCGGCAGCTTCAGCGATCGGCTCGACGGTGGAGAGGGCCACGACACGTTGACCGGCAACAACGGTGATGATGTGCTCATCGGTGGCGCTGGCAACGACAAGCTGTACGGCGGAGTGGGCAACGACACGTTGACTGGTGGCACGGGCGACGATGTGCTCGATGGCGGAGCTGGCAATGACACCTATGTGTTCCATGCTGGCTTTGGTCAGGACACCATCATTCAGTACGACACGAGCACCACGCGCACCGACACCGTGAAGTTCGTCGACGTGCGCAGCACGGACCTGGTCAGCGTGACGCGCACGGGGATCGATGCGATGCTCAGGTTCAGCAACGGCGACAGCTTGAAGCTGGCGGGTTTCTACTACGGAGACAACCTGAACGAGTACAAGATCGACAAGATGGTGTTCTCGGATGTGGAGTGGAGTCGCAACGATCTGCTCTCGGCCGCCACCGATCTGAGTGCAGGCAACGACAGCATCTCGGGGTCGAACCTTGCAAGCAACAACCTCAACGGCCTGGCAGGCAACGACAGCATCACCGGCGGCAGCAAGGACGACCGTATCGACGGCGGCGCTGGCGACGATGCGCTCTACGGCGGCGCCGGCAACGACACCCTGATCGGTGGCGCGGGCGCCGATACCCTCAATGGCGGTTCGGGCAACGACAACTACTGGCTCACTCGCGGTAGCGGCGCCGATCTCATCAATGAGAGCGATGCCACCGCCGGCAACATCGATACGGTCCTGTTTGGCGATGACGTCGCGGCCGACCAGCTGTGGTTCCGTCAGGTGGGCAGCAATCTCGAGGTCAGCATCATCGGAACCAGCGATCGCTTCACGGTGAGCAACTGGTATTCGGGGGGGCAGTACCGCGTCGAGCAGTTCAAGACCGGCGACGGCAAGACGCTGCTCGATAGCCAGGTGCAGAACCTGGTGCAGGCCATGGCCGGATTTGCACCGCCAGCGGCGGGCCAGACCACGTTGCCAGCCGACTATCAAGGCAGCCTGACCCCGACGATCGCGGCCAACTGGCAGTAGCCGCAACAGCGTGAATCGCGCGGAACGATCCGATTCGTTCCGCGCATTCCGCCTCAACTCTCCAACACCTCCCTCACCTTCACCGCCAACGCCTCCAGCGTGAACGGCTTCCCGATCAGCTCCACCCCCGCATCGAGCACCCCGTTGTGCACCACCGCGTTGCGCGTGTAGCCGGTGGTGAACAGGATCTTCACCGTGGGCCAGCGGCGGCGCACTTCCTCGGCGAGTTTGGCGCCGTTGACCTCGGGCATGACGACGTCGGTGAACAGCAGCGCGATCTCGGGATGGGCCTCGAGCTGGCGCAGGGCGGCGGCGGCGCCGTCGGCCTCGAGCACGCGGTAGCCGAGCTCGGTCAGCGCGTCGACGCTGAACTGGCGCACGGCCGGTTCGTCCTCCACCACCAGCACCACCTCCTGCATCTCGCCGAGCGGCACCTCGTCGGCGCGCTCGGCATCGGGGCCGTCCTCGCCAGCGCCGGCGAAGCGCGGCAGGTAGACCTTGACGGTGGTGCCGTGGCCGACTTCCGAATAGATCTTCACGTGGCCGCCGGTCTGCTTGACGAAGCCGTAGACCTGGCTCAGGCCGAGGCCGGTGCCCTTGCCGACGCCCTTGGTGGTGAAGAAGGGGTCGAAGGCCTTGGCGATGACCTCCTCGCTCATGCCCATGCCGGTGTCGGTCACGGCGATCATCACGTACTGCCCCGAGGGCACGCCCAGGTGGGTGCTGGCGTAATGGCCGTCGAGGTGGGCGTTCTGGGTCTCGATGGTGAGGCGGCCGCCCTCGGGCATGGCGTCGCGCGCATTCACCGCGAGGTTGAGGATGACGTTCTCGAGCTGGTTCGGGTCGGCGTGCGCGCGCCACAGGCCGCCGGCCAGCACGGTTTCGAGCTGCACCTCGGCACCGAGCGCGCGGCGCAGCAGGTCGGACATGCCGGCCACCAGCTTGTTGGCGTCGATGGCCTCGGGCCGCAGCGGCTGCTGGCGCGAGAAGGCGAGCAGCCGCTGGGTCAGCACGGCGGCGCGGCGCGCGCCGTCCATGGCCGATTCGGTGTAGCGCTGGGCGCGCGGATCGCTGTCGCCCATGCGGCGCTTGAGCAGCTCGAGCGAGCCCATGACCACGGCCAGCATGTTGTTGAAGTCGTGCGCGATGCCGCCGGTGAGCTGGCCCACGGCCTCCATCTTCTGCGACTGGTGCAACCGCTCGTGCGCGAGCTCGAGCTCGGCGGTGCGCGCCTTCACGCGCTCCTCGAGCTGGGTGTTGGCATGCTGTACAGCATCGAACAGCCGCGCGTTGTCGATCGCGATCGCGGCCTGCGCGGCCAGTCCGACCATCACGCGCTCCGAGCGCTCGCTGAACATGCCGGTGCGCACATGGCCGAAGAACAGGCCGCCGATGACCTCGCCTGAGCGCGACGCCACGGGCACGGCGAGGTAGCTGCGCACCGGCAGGTGGCCGCGGGGCATGCCCTTGTGCGGCGGGTTCTGCGCATAGCGCGGATCCGCGAGGATGTCGTCCGAGCGGATCACGCCCTCGCCGCGGAAGGTGGGCGCGAAGACCGCGGTGGCGCGCGGCATGCCGAAGTTCTCGAAGGCGGCGCGGTCGGCGCCCGAGAGCGAATAGAGCATGTAGCGCTCGCCGGCATCGTCGAGCACGTTGTAGAAGAAGGCGCCGAAGCTCGCGCCCGTGAGTTCCACGCCGGCATCGACCACGTGCTGCACCAGCTTCTGCAGGTCGAGCTCGGCGGCGATCTGCGCGCCGGTGCCGTTGATGATCTCCAGCGTCTGCGTTTCCATCGCGAGCCGGTCGCGGCTGTCGCGCAGCCGCGCCTCGATGCGTGCGCGTTCGGCCGCGTCCCAGGTGCGCTCGGCGGTCAGCTCGGCCAGCTCGATCTCGTGCGGTGTCCACGTCCTGGGCGCGGCCTGGTGCAGGTAGAAGACGGCCCGCAGCGCGCCCGCGCGCAGCAGCGGCACCACGACCAGCGCGCGCGTGCCGATGCTCTCCCAGGTGTCGGCATACGCGCCGCCCGCGCGCGCATCGGCGCGGAAGTCCGCGATGACCAGCGTGCGACCGGCCTTGAGCTCGGCCACCACCTCGGGGCCGAAGCCGTCGAGCACGCGCGATTCGCCCGCGAGGCTGGGCATGGCACCGGCGCTCCAGTCGCGCGCCACGGTCACGTGCTTCTGCGTGGCATCGACCACGCCATAGCCCGCGCGCCCCACCGCGAGATGGCGGCCCAGCAGTTCGGCGGCGGCGCGGGTCACGGCCACCGGGTCGGCGAGGTCGCGCACCGTGTCGCTGAGCTTGAGCAGGAAGCGCTCGCGCTCCTCCACCGATTTGCGCTCCGAGATGTCGCGGTAGAAGATCGCGAGCCCGTCACCCGAGGGATAGGCGCGCATCTCGATCCAGGCGCTGCGGCCGCTGGGCCAGGTGTAGAAGTGCTCGATCTCGACGCGCCGGCGCTCGCTCATCGCCTGGCGGTAGAGCCGGCCGAAGGCGCTGTCGAGCGTGCCCGGCCAGGCGTCCCACAGGGTGCGGCCGAGGATCTCCTCGCGCGAGCGCGTCTCCAGCCGCATGCCCTCGGCGTTGATGGCCAGCACGCGGTAGCCGGCATCGACCAGCACGAAGCCCTCGGCCATGCCCTCGAGCACGCCGCTGGCGCGCGCCTCGCTCTCGCGCAGCGCGGCCTCGGCATGCACGCGCTCGGTGGTCTCGATGACGATCGCCAGCACGCCGGCGGGGCGGCCGCTCTCGTCGAGCACCGGGGAGTAGTCGAGGTTCATCCACACCGGCTCGGGTTTGCCGTGGCGGTGCAGCACCAGCTCCTGGTCCTTGAAGGCCAGGGTGCCGCCGGCCAGGCCGACCTTCATCACGTGGTCGTTGAAGTCGGCCACCTCGGGCCAGCCCTGGCGCACCTCGGAGCCCAGCAGCTGCGGATGACGGCCGCCCGCGAACACCGAGTAGGCGTCGTTGTAGATCATGAAGCCGGGCTCGCCCCACAGCATCACGATCGGCACCGGCGAGCGCAGCAGCAGGCTGGTCGCGGTCCGCAGGCTCTGCGGCCAGGCGGCGATCGGCCCGAGCGAGGTGCGCTCCCAGGGGAAGTCGCGCACCAGGCGGCCCAGTTCGCCGCCGCCCTCGAGGAAGGCCAGGTGCGTGCGTTCTCCTTCGTCGTCCGTTCGCTGCGTGTTGCCGGAACCGTCCATCATTGCCTGTGCCTTTCGTGGGCGAGCCGCCGCCTCGCCGGGCGGAAATGCCGGCAAATATAGAGGGGCGCGGTGCCGGCGGGAAGTCAGCGGGTTTCAACCCCGGCCGAGGGGCGGGCGCTGACAGGCCGGAAGGACGGGAGGCTGCGCGCCGCGCGCGCCGTTCAGCGCTTCGACTTGCGCAATCGGTGGATCAGGAACGCCTCGAGCAGCTCGGCCGCCTTGCGCCCCGGCAGCGGCGCGGTGGCCAGCCAGGCCTCGGACTCGGGCAGCGCGGGCAGGCCTTCCTTGGCGCCGAGGATGCGCAGCCGCTTGGAGATCGTGGCCTCGCGGAACACGCCCACCGCGATGCCCGCGCGTACCGCCGCTTCGAGCCCGGTGACGGTGGTGCTGGTGTAGGCGATGCGCCAGGGGATGCCGGCGCGGTCGAGCGCGTGGGTGGCCCAGTCGCGCAGCATCGCGCCCTCGGGATTGAGCGCCAGCGGCAGCGGCCGCTGCAGGTGCGTCGACGAGCCCGGCGCGGCGGCCCAGACGATGCGCGACTTCGACAGCGGCAGTCCCTCGCCCGAGCCGACCGGGCCGATGCCGATGACCATGTCGTAGCGCGCGCCCAGCTCCGCGTGCATCAGCGACGACACGCCATGCTGCAGCTCGACGTGGATGCGCGGATGCAGCCGGCAGAACTCGGCGATCAGCGCCGGCAGCACGCGCGTGGCGTAGTGCTCGATCGAGCCCAGGCGCACGCTGCCCGAGACCTCCTGCGCATCGACGTCGCGAAACAGCTGGTCGTTGAGCCGCAGCATCTGGCGCGCCAGCGGCAGCAGCTGCAGGCCCTCGGCCGTGGGCACCAGCTTGCGGCTGCCGCGCTCCACAAGCTGCACGCCGAGCTGCTCCTCGAGCCGGCGCATCTGCATGCTGACCGCCGACTGCGTGCGCGACAGCGCCTTGGCCGCGGTGGTGAAGCTGCCGATGCGCACCAGCGTGTCGAACACGCGCAGCAGGTCGAGGTCGGCCGTGTGGCTGCGCGGGGCGGGGGTGTTCGGGGTGGGCATGGGGCCTCGATTCAATCACGGAACGTGATGGAAGCGATCATCAAACATCACGTTCCAAGCTGGATCGCGGGTCAAGAATGAAGCCTCACGGGACCCATGAGCCCGAACAGGAGACCGCATCCATGCCTCACCCCTCGTCCTTCTCGCCGCCGCGGCGGCGCCTGCTGCAGGGCGCGCTCGCGGCCTCGGTCGTGCCCGCCTGGGTGCGGCCGGCGCGGGCCGCGGCGCCCTGGCCGCAGAAGCCCGTGCGCCTGGTCGTCGGCTTTCCGCCGGGTTCCTCGCCCGACGCCCTGGCGCGCACCGTCGCCGATCCGCTGGCGCAGGCGCTGGGCCAGGCGGTGATCGTCGAGAACAAGGTCGGCGCCGCGGGCACCATCGGCGTGACCGCGGTGGCCCGGGCCACCGATGGCCACACCATCGGCCTGACCGGCAACGGCCCGCTGACCACCGCCAAGCTGCTGAACCCCGCCGTGCCCTACGACGTGGCGCGCGACCTGCGGCCGATCTCGCTGGTGGGCAGCAGCCCCTTCGTGCTGGCCGGCAGCACCGACATGCCCGCCACCGACCTGCGCGGCCTGCTGGCCCATGCCAGGTCGCGTGGCGACCGGCTCAGCTATGGCTCGGTCGGGCCTGGCTCGGGCTCGCACCTGGCGATGGAACTGCTCAAGACGCTGAGCGGCATCCAGGCGGTGCACGTGCCGTTTCCGGGCTTTCCGCAGGTGGCGACCGCGCTGATGGGGCAGCAGATCGACCTGTCGTTCATGATCCCGTCGATCGCGGTGCCGCAGGCGCGCAACGGGCGGCTGCGGCTCTATGGCGTCAGCACCGCGGCGCCGTTCCCGGCCTTCGCGGACCTGCCGCCGCTGCAGTCGGCGCTGGCGGCCGGCCAGTCCTTCGACGTGGCCTCGTGGAACGCGATCTTCGGCCCCGCGAGCCTGCCGGCGCCGGTGGTGCAGCGGCTGTCGGAAGAGATCGCGCGCATCCTCAAGGCGCCCGAGGTGCGGCAGCGCCTGTTCGACCAGGGCTGGCAGGCGCTGGGCACCGCGCCCGAGGCGCTGACGCGCACCATCGCCCAGGACACGGCGATGTGGGGCGGCGTGATCCAGCGCACCGGCGTGCGCAGCGAATGAGGGACCGCGCATGAAACGCCGACACCTCCTCTCGGGCGCGGCCGGCATCGCCGGCGCCGGGCTCGCATCGGCCGCTCTCGCGCAACCGGCGCGCGCGGCACAGCCCTCGACCTTCGTGCTCGTGCACGGCGCCTGGCATGGCGGCTGGTGCTGGTCGCGCGTGGCGGCACGGCTGCGCGAACGCGGCCATGCGGTGTACACGCCCACGCTCACCGGCCTCGGCGAGCGGCGCCACCTGATCTCGCCGCAGGTCAACCTCGACACCCACGTCGAGGACGTCGTCAACCTGCTGCAGTTCGAGGAGCTCGAGCGCGTGGTGCTGGTGGGCCACAGCTACGCGGGCATCGTGATCTCGGGCGTGGCCGACCGCGTGCCGCAGCGGCTGCGCCAGCTCGTCTACCTCGATGCCTTGTTGCTCGAGCCCGGCAAGAGCCTGTTCTCGGACTTCCCGCCGGCCGTGGTCGAGCAGCGCCTCAAGGCCATCCGCGAGACGGGCGGCGGCGTGGGCGCGGCCGCCGCGCTGCCACCCTCGGCCTTCGGCGTGAAGGACCCGGTCGACGCGGCCTGGGTCGCGCGCCACCTCACGCCGCAGCCCGTGGGCACCTACCTGCAGCCGCTGCTGCTGAAGGCGCCGCTGGGCAACGGCCTGCCCAAGACCTACATCGAGTGCACGGGCGACCCGATCGCCACGCTCGAACCCACCAAGGCGCGCGTGCGCGCCGATGCCGGCTGGCAACTGCGCACGCTGGCCACCGGGCACGACGCCATGGTCACCGCGCCCGCCGCGCTGACCGAACTGCTGACCGATCTCGCGGCCCCGGCCGCTTCTTCTTCCTGAATGAAAGCCTCGCGATGGGAACCCTGACCCCCGAAGAACGCCATTTTTTCCGCTCCGACGTGCATGCGCGCCAGGGCGAGCGCCGCACGCGCCAGCCGCACGGCCACATCACCGAACCGGCGCGACAGGTGCCGGTGCACGAGCGTTGCGACGTGCTGGTGCTCGGCGGCGGCCCGTCGGGCGTGGCGGCGGCCGTGGCCGCGGCGCGCAGCGGTGCGCGCACCGTGCTGCTCGAGCGCTACAACCACCTGGGCGGCCTGTCGACCGGCGGCCTCGTGATCTGGATCGACCGCATGAGCGACTGGTCGGGCCGGCACGTGATCCAGGGCCTGGCGGCCGAGTTCATGGACCGCCTGGGTCGCGAGGCCGTCGCGGGCCCGCCGCGCGAGGACTGGGGTTCGCGCGACGCGGCCAAGGCCGAGCACTGGTCGCTGCGCACCGCGGCCTTCCATGGCGTGGTGACCCATTCGCCGACCATCGATCCCGAGATGCTCAAGGGCGTCTACCACCAGATGGTGCGCGAGGCCGGCGTCGACCTGATCCTGCACGGCTGGATGGTCGCGCCGATCGCCGAGGCCGGGCGCGTGACCGGCGCCGTGTTCGAGAGCAAGCAGGGCCGGCGCGCCATCCTCGCGCGCGTGGTGGTCGACACCACGGGCGAGGGCGACCTCTACGCCGCCGCGGGCGCGGCCTTCTCGTCCGACATCGACGCGCACGACATCCACCACTGCATCAACACCTCGTGGCTGTTCGCGGGCGTCGACATGCGGCGCTGGCTCGACTTCCGCGCGCACCAGCCGCAGGCCTACTCAGCGCTGCTGGCGCAGGGGCGCGAGACGCTGGGCAGCTTCGAGAAGCCCATCGTCTCCTGGCGCGACGACGTCGCCACCTTCCTCGGTCCGCGCAAGTCGGGCTTCAGCGCGCTCGACGTCGACGAGATGACGCAGGTCGAATGGGAGTCGCGCCGCAGCATGGCCGAGCACCTGGCCTTCTACCGCGCGCATGCGCCGGGCTTCGAGCAGGCCTGGCCGATGCTGATGGCGCCGCAGATCGGCACCCGGCATGGCCGACGCCTCGCGGGCGTGAAGAGCGTGCGGCGCGCGGACTGGGACGCGGGCGCGGTCGAGGCCGACGAGATCGGCATCAGCCCCAGCCCCTCGCCGAAGTTTCCGAACATCTCGGTGCCCTACGGCGCGCTGGTGCCCGAGCGGCTCGACGGCGTGCTTGCCGCGGGCAAGCACATCTCGTGCGACACCAACTCGCACGGCTTCATGCGCGAGATCCCGCAATGCTGGCTCACGGGCCAGGCGGCCGGCACCGCGGCCGCGCTGGCGGCCGATGCGGGCGTGCTGCCGCGCGAGGTCGACGTGGGCCGGCTGCAGGCGCTGCTGATCGCGCAGGGCGTGCCGCTGCGCCAGACCGCGCCGGTGGCCGCGGAAGCGCAGGCGACCGCATGAGCTTCCGGCTCGCACTGGCCCATCTCGGCATGCTCGATGCGGCGCCGCCGCGGCTGGTCGAGGCCGCGCATGCGGCGGGCTTCGCGGGTGTCGGCATCCGCTTGCTGCCCGCGCGCCTCGGCGAGGCGCCGTTCCCGATGGCCGTGGGCGGCGCGATGCTGCGCGAAACGCTGGCGCGGCTGAGCGACCTGGGCATGGCGGTGCACGACATCGAGATCGCGCGCATCAAGCCGGGCTTCGATGCCGCGGCACTGGCCGGCGTGCTCGAGTCGGCGCAGGCGCTGGGCGCGCGCTGCCTCATGGTCAATGTCGACGATGCCGATCTCGCGCGCGCCGCCGACGGCATCGCCGCGCTGGCCGAACGGGCGCGGCCGCACGGGCTGTCGCTCGGCGTCGAGTTCATGGTCTACACCGCCGCGCGCAGCCTGGCCGATGCGCAGCGGCTGGTGGCCGCGGTGCCGGCGTCCGATGCGCGCATCGTGGTCGACGCCTTGCACTTCTGCCGTGCCGGCTGCCAGCTGTCGGACCTGCATGCCGAGCGCATCGAGCACGGCTTCATGCAGATCAACGACGCGCCCGCGCAGCGCCACCCGGGCCTCTCGCCCGCCGAGGAAGGCCGGGCCCACCGGCTGTTTCCGGGCGAGGGCGCGCTGCCACTGGCCGCGCTGCTCGCCTCCCTGGCCGGCGATGCGCTGCTGTCGGTCGAGGCACCCAGCGCCATCCGCATGGCCACGATGGATCCGCAGGCGCGCGCCGCGGCCGCCTATCGCGCGACCACCTCCTTCCTGCAACGAAACGGCTTCGCCCATGCCTGACACCTCCCTCGACTGGAACGGCCTCACGCTCGACGGCAGCACCGCCGTGCTCGGCATCATCGGCGACCCGATCGCGCAGGTGAAGGCGCCGCTGCCGCTGACGCAGCGCCTGCAGCGGCGCGGCCTCAACGCCGTGCTGGTGCCGCTGCATGTGCGCGCCGACGACGTGGCGCCGCTGCTGCAGAGTCTGCAGGCGGTGCGCAACCTCGCGGGCATCGTCGTCACCGTGCCGCACAAGCAGCAGGTGGCGGCATTGCCGATCGAACTGCTGCGTGCGGCGCGCGAGGCCCGCGCCGTGAACGTGCTGCGCCGCCATGGCCAGGGCTGGCAGGGCGAGCTGCTCGATGGCGCCGGCTTTCTCGCGGGCCTGGTGCGCCATGGCTTCGAGGTGCGGGGCCGCAGCGTCGGTCTCGCGGGCGCCGGTGGCGCGGGCAATGCGATCGCCTTCGCGCTCGCCGCCGCGGGTGCCGCCTCCATCGACATCCGCGATGCCGACGACGCGAAGCGCTCCGATCTCGTCGCGCGGCTGCGCGCATCGGGCTGCAACGCCGGCGCATGGGATGGCGAGAGCCCGCGCGACCTGCTCGTCAACGCCACGCCCGCCGGCATGCGCGCGGACGATCCGCTGCCGATCGCGCCCTCGGCGATCCGCGCGGGCCACACGGTGGCCGACGTGATCATGGAGCCGCCTACCACCGCGCTGCTCGCGCTCGCCGAATCCATGGGCGCGCGCATCGTGCATGGCCGCCACATGATGGACGAGCAGCTCGAGGCCATGGTCGACTTCTTCGCCGAGGTGCTGCGATGAGCGCGCCTTTCTTCCCCGGCTTCGAGGCGCGCGGCATCGAACTCGGCGATGCGCGGATCCACGTCGAAGTCGGCGGCAGCGGACCACCGCTGCTGCTCTTGCATGGCTACCCGCAGACGCATGTGGCCTGGCACCGCGTCGCACCCGTGCTCGCACGGCATTTCACCGTGGTCGCGCCCGACCTGCGCGGCTATGGCGACAGCACCGGGCCCGCCGGCGATCCACTGCATCTGAACCACTGCAAGCGCACGCTGGCCGCCGACCAGCTCGCGCTGATGCGCGCGCTGGGCTTCGAGCGCTTCGCCGTCATGGCCCACGACCGCGGCGCGCGCGTGGGCTACCGCCTGGCGCTCGACGCGCCCGAGGCCGTGCGCTGCTTCGTCTCGCTCACCGTGATTCCCACCGAGGAGATGTGGAAGCGCGCCGGCATGGCCTTCGGGCTCAAGGCCTTCCACTGGTACCTGTTCGCGCAGCCCTTCGACCTGCCCGAGCGCATGCTGCGCGCCGATCCCGCCTACTACCTCGACTGGACCCTGCGCAACATGGTGCAGAAGGTCGACGCCGTCACGCCCGAAGCGCTGGCCGAATACCACCGCGCCTTCGCGAAGGAATCGGTGCGCCACGCCATGCTCGAGGACTACCGCGCCGCCGCCTCGATCGACCTGCAGCACGACCGCGAGGACCTCGCGGCCGGCCGCCGCCTGGCCTGCCCGGTGCAGGTGCTGTGGAGCGCGTCGAACACCGCGCGGCCCGACCCGGCCGAAGTCTGGAAGACCTGGGCCGACACCGTGGAGGGCGGCACCGTCGACTGCGGCCACCTGATGGCCGAGGAGGCGCCCGACGAGGTGCTGGCACACGTGCTGCCGTTCCTGCGGCGCCACGCCTGAATGGCCGTACCCGGATTCACGAAGGAGAAGAAGACCATGAGAGACAGGACCCTGCGTTCGCGCCTGCTGGCGCCGCTGTGCATCGCGCTGGCGCTGCTGCAGTCCACCCTGACGTACGCGCAATCCCAGCCACCCGTGCGCCTGAGCGGCCTGCAGGACGCGGCGCTGACTCGCCAGCAGGAGTTCTTTCCATCGACCGCGTTCGAGACCGTGCATGCGGGTGGCTGCGGCGTGATGGAGGGCATCGCCACCGCATCGGACGGCAGCGTCTATTTCACCGAGATCACGCGCTCGGTCGGCTGCAGCGATGCCAAGGGCGTGCAGGGCGGCCGCATCTGGGTGATTCCGCCGGGCGGCCGGCCGCGCGTGTTCCGCGAGCCCAGCAACATGGCGGCGGGCCTGGCCATCGATGCGCAGGACCGCCTGGTGGCGGCCGAGGGTGCCGACTTCGGCGGTCGCCGCGTGTCGGTCACCGATCTGCGCAGCGGCGAATACCGCGTGGTCGCCTACTTCCACGACAACCGGCAGCTCAATGCGCCCAACGACGTGGCCATCGACCGCGCGGGCCGCATCTATTTCTCCGACCTGCGGCTGTTCGGCCCCGAGACCATCGAGCAGCGCATCCATGCCGTCTACCGGCTCGACCCGCCGGCCGCGGGCAGCGGTGCCAAGGGCCTGTGGCCCATCGCCCGCATCCTCGGCGACAACGCCAAGGTCAACGGCGTCGAACTCTCGCCCGACGGGCGCACGCTCTATGCGGGCCTGTGCGACCCCGGCAGCAACGCGCTCGGCGAGCAGGGCCCGGCCCCGCTCGACCGCACCGGCTCGGGCGGGCTGCTCGCCTATGCACTCGATGCCGCGGGCAATCCTGGCGCGCCGCGCGTGCTGCTCGATCTCGAGAAGGCCGGCTGCGTCGACGGCATGGCCACCGACACCGAGGGCAATGTCTACCTCGCGCTGCCGTCCTCGCCCGGCGGGCCGGGCCTCTACGTGCTCACGCCTGCGGGCCAGCTCGTGGCGCGGCTCGTGCTGCCGAACCGCGAGAGCCCGGTGAACGTGGGCTTCGGCCGCGGCGCCGAGGCGAACATGCTTTACGTGGCGACCGTGGGCGTGGGCAAGGTGTACCGGCTGCGCGTGGGCAAGAGCGGAGCTGCACCCGCGCCCTGAGGTCGAGGGCTCTCGTCAGGGCTGCGCCTGGCCGCGCGGCCGCATGCCGGTGGCGCGCTTGAAGGAACGCGAGAGCGCGAGCCCGTTCGAGTAGCCCACCTGCTGCGCCACCTGGTCGAGCGTGAGCCGCTGCTCCTTCAGCAGGCGCGCGGCGATGCGCATGCGCGTGTGGAAGAGGTAGCGCAGCGGCGGCAGGCCGAACTGCTGGCTGAAGCGCGAAGCGAAGGCGCTGCGGCTCAGGTGGCACAGCGCCGCCAGCGCATCGACGGTCCAGTTGCGCGCCGGATGCTCGTGCATCGCGAGCACGGCCGTCGAGAGCTGGCGATCGCGGCGTCCGGGCGCGGCCTCCAGTCCCACCGCATGGGCCGGGTCGGCGAAGTGGCGCGACAGCAGCATGCGCAGGATGCCGTTGATCGAAGGCCCCATCGCCATCGCATTGCCGGCGTCGAGGTCGGAGATCCAGCGCACCCAGTCGACCACGCGCGCATCCCCCGCGCCTTCGCCGGCCTTGCAGTGCACCACCTCGGGCAACAGCGCCATCAGCGGGTGTTCCATCAGGGCGCTGGTCTCGAAGAAGCTGCCCGCGACGAGCGCGTCGTGCTCGGAGCCCACCGCATAGACACCGTGGCGGTTGCGAAAGCCCGCGCGCACCAGATCCTCGATGCCGCGCGGCACGACCTGTTCGTCGCGAAAGACGAGGTGCACGCCGCCACGCGGCAGGAACAGGATGTCGCCCTTGTTCGCGAGATGAACCCCGTCGGCCATCCGCACGCGCCAGCCGTCGTCGCAGAACACGTACAGCGGCGCATGCGAGCGGCTGCGGACCTCGACCGCGTCGTTCGCCGCGCAGCGGTACTGGAAGCTCAGCACCGGCTCGAACCAGAGGCGTGCGATGAGCCGTTCGGTGTCGGGTGCGGTCTCGTGCGGGGCTGCGTGGTGGCGCCCGCGCTTGAAGGTCTTCGACATGCGAGGAAGAAATCGGAAAACAGCGGATGCTAGTGATCGCGCGCCTGCTTGACACTCCGCCGGAGGTCCTAGGGTGCCCCTTGCCGCGTTGGCCATTGGCGATAGGCCTTAGGGTGCGAGGATCAGCACCAGCGTCTGGCTCGGCGCGATGCGCGCGCCCATGGCGTTGGTGCTGTTCTGCATGGTGGTGCTGGTGAGGCGGGTGGCGGGCATGCCGTTGAACAGCACAGTGTTGGCACCGGTCGTGTGCCGGCTCGGGCCCATCACGGTGCCGGAGGCCACGCCGAGCAGGACGCCGGCGTTGTCGCCGTTGGTCATCGGCGTGGTGGTGCCGAGGTTGTGTGCCGGTCCTCCCATCAGAAGGATCGTCGGACAGTTGGGAATGGCGGTGGGTCCGAGGGCCGTGTTCGGGTACGGCACCGGGATCGGCGATGGCGCGGCCGGCGTCATGCAGACGTCGGGAAAAGCCATGTCGGTTCCCATGAGCTGGCAGTTCGCGAACATGCGTCCTCACCCCAGATGGATCTGTCCGCCGCGCGCCTTCACCAGGCTGCTGCCATCGACCAGCGTATGTTGCGATCTGAGATGCATGACCGTGTCGGCTTCCAGTTCGACGTGGGCAGCGCTCACCCGATCGAGACCCGTCGTCGACCGGGTATAGGTCTCGCTGAAATGCTGCACCCGTGTCATGGCGCTCGATAGCGTGGAGGCTACGAGCTTGATGGTGCCGGCGATGAAGCGCAGTCCTTCGACGACGACGTGGGCGCGATCCGTCGTCAGCTCGAGCGATTGACTCGCCACGTGGACATCGTCGGCATCGATGGAGAACTTCGGAGCCTCGACGGAGAAACCCCCTCCGCGTACCGTCCATCGCACGGGCCCGCTGGACAGTCGCAATGGGGCCGCTTCTCCGTTTGCCGGTGCCGACGCGCGTGAGAGGATCGAGGTGATCCAGACACCCGAGGCTCCGGCATCGAGGCAGGACACCGTATCTCCCGGTTCAGGCAGCACCAGGCAACTGAACGATGCGCGCGCCTTCAGCGAGCGGTGGCCATCGAGCACCTGGAACGAACCATCCTGGCTGTCGACGACCACGCCGGCATGCCAGTGGCCATTGGCGCGGTGAGACCTTCCTGCCCGGGGCGGGCGAGGCGTGCGGCGGAGCGTTGCGGTGGAGCGATTGAACATGGTCATGCGGTTGAGTGGGCTGTGAACAGTGCTGGTTTCCATTCGTCCGCGCGCTGCAGCTCGGCATCGTGGGGCGCGGCTTGCGCACTCTCGACGCCGATCGCACCTCCCCATTGGACTCGGTGCAACGTGGATCGGTGAAGAACGGCTTGTGAGAAATCGGCTTGCATAAGCTGGGCGTGACTCAGGTCCGCGTGGCTCAGATCGGCTCCGACCCACCGGCTCTGGGGCAGCTGCGCCTGCGCGAAATGCGCTTGCTGGAGATTCGCTCCGTCGAAGATCGCGGCCGGCAGATTTGCTGCGCTGAAGAGGCTTCGGGGAAGCTGGGCCCAGGCGAAGTCGGGATGGCTTCCGTGCGCATTGCAGAAGATGCTCATGGCCGCCTGGACTCGGCGGAAGGATGCGTTCTCGATCCTGGCGTCCTGGAAGTTGCATTGCTTGAGCACCGCATCGGAGAAATCGAAACCCGACAGGTCGGTTCCGGCAAACTGACAGCCTTCGAGGCGCATGCCCGAGAAGCGCAGGCCTGCAAGCCGCGATTTGAAGAACACTGTGTGGCGCAACCGCGCTGCTTCCCAGGAAGGACTGGTCAGTTCGCTCTCCTGAATGCTCGCGTGTTCGAGGTCGGCGCCGTCGAGCGATACGTCGTGCAACCGGCATTCGCCGAACACGGCGGATACGAGCCTGGCGTCGCGCAGGGAGCTTCCGGAGAGGTCGCAGCGCGACAGGGTCGCCATCGACAGCGAGGCCTGGCCCAGTTGGCCGTGTTTCAGGTCGCATGACGAGAAGGTGGCCCCTTGAAGCGAGGCTTGTCGAAGATCCACGTGCGTCATGGTGCATCGATCGAACACTGCGTGTCGCAGTCGCGCTCCCGTGAAAATGGCACCGCTCAGATCGCATCGATCGAACACGGCTTCGCGCAGGTCCGCGCCGCGAAAGTCGACCTGAGCCAGCCTTACCTGCGTGAACACGATCGCGCACAGGGATGCGCCCGCGTAGCTCTTGCCTCGCAGATCGCGTTCCGAGACCGCTTCGCTCATCGCCGCCGCGAGCACGAGCGTCTCCGGGCTCACTGCGAAACCTCCGTTTCGGGCGCTTCACGCCGAGGCCACGTCCTGGCGCGCGCCAGCAAGGCGCCTTGCAATTGCACCGAGCCGTCGATCAGGATGTTGGAGAGATCCGCGCCGAAGAGATTGCTGTCCCGGAGGTCGAGGTTGCGCAGATCCGCTTTCTGCAGAAGGCAATCGCGCAGATTGGCGCTTTGCCAGTTGCCGCCGCGAAGCGTTGCGCGATTCATCAGTGCGCCGCGTGCGTCCGCGGCGCGGGCGTCGCAATCCGCCAGGATCGCACCGGCGAGATTGGCTCCCTTCAGATCCGCCCTGACCAGGGATGCACCTTCGAGATCCATGCCGCCGAGATTGGCATCGCGCAGGACGGACTGGGCCAGGTTGGCGCCGCGCAATCGCGTGCCTTTCACGAAGGAGGCGTTGGGTGCCTGCACGGCCACCAACTGGGCGCCTTCGAGCTTGCAGTCGACGAACGAGCTCCCGCCGAGTCGGGCGCCGTTCAGCCGTGCGCTCGAGAGATCGCATTCGATGAAGGTGCAGCCTCGGAGGTCGGCCTCTTCCAGCCGCAACGAGCGCAGGTCGAGCTTGTAGAAGGTCTGGCCGCTGGCTTCGAGCGCGCGGCCGTCGGCGGCGTTCCATGTCGTGTCCATCCACTGCGCGCCGGCGAGCTTCGCGCCGCGCAGTTGGCAGCGCTCGAAGTGGCAGTGCGCGAGGATGGCGTCCTGCAGGTCGGCGCCGTCGAACACGGCACCCACGAGGCCGGCGCGGCCAAGATTGGCGCCTCGAAACGAGGTGTTGATGGCAATGGCACCGTCCAGCCGGGCATGGGCCAGCACGGCATCGGCGAAATTGGCGCCCGAAAGGTTGCTGTGCGAGAAGTCGACGCTCTCGAGATGGGCACCGCTGAAGTCGATGCCACTCAAGTCCATGTTGGCGAAGTTCGCGCCCGTAAAGTCCTGCAGCATGAAGCTTCGGAGGCCCAGTGCGTGAGCTCGTGTCATTTCCGAACGCAGCGACTGTGCTTCCTCTGCATTCATCGCCAGCGCCCTCGGCTGGACATGGGCCGATTGCAGATAGCCTTGCCGCTCCGCGTCCTCTTTCTGCAGGAGCTTCGGGAACATCGCGGCCTCGTCGAAGGGCTTGCCTGTGGCGGCGAACAGCTGCTTGAGTTCGTCGCGGTGCTGTGCGGCGCGATAGCGCGGGGGCCCACGGTGGCCGTCCGAGAACAGTCGAATGCCCTGGGTTTTCTCGAGTTCGAGGGCCTTCTCGACCAAGGAGATCATGTCCTCGATGGCGGCCACTTGCTGCTCGCGGGATTCGAGGAGCTTGCGTTCCACGTAGGCGGTCAGTTCCGGCCCGGCGGGAACCGGATCAGGTTCGGGAACGCGCAGGCCCATGGCATCGGGGTCCTTGCCGAGCTTGCGGACTTCCTCGCGCGCCAGTTCCATGTCGACAGTGGCCCGGCGCCTTTCCGATTCCGCTTGGAGTCCGTCGCTGGCGAGTGCGGCTTTCATCGTCTCGGTCTCGGGATCGGAGCCGTCGAGGCCCTCGGGAAGAAGGTCCGCATCGTTCAAGGCGTGGAGCGCGCCGAGTTCCGGGTCGGCGCGCTTGGCCAATACGTCGAAGTAGTGCGCGTCATCGCGGGCGGCGCCGATGCGTTCCACCGCGGCGAGCAACTCCACGACGTCCACGGCGTCGTCCTCTCGCACCGGCGTCAATCCTTGAAAGATCAGGATCGCGCGTTCTGCGTGCGGGAAGAACCAGACGGTGGTGAGGCGCAGGGGAACCTCGACGAGATCGTGGCCGTTGCCGGCATCGGAGCGCTTGCGCGCGAAGACACGCGCACGCAGGCCCGGGAGTCGGCCTTCGATGCATTCCTTGGTCGGATGCATGCCCTCCAGCCGGAAAATCTCGTCGCCCTCGAGAGGACCCTCCATCCATTGATCCGCCGGTGCCAGGTTGAAATGGCACCAATCGGTGTCTGGCGCGAAGCCGGGAGCATGTTCGCGCAGATAGTCATCGCCATACGTGCCCCGCAGCCGGGCCCGGTCGGGGTGCAGGGGATCGATTGCGCCGAAGCCGACGGGTGCTGGACGCTGCCTGGGCGAGACGATGCGCTCGTTCGGGCTCTCGATGTTCGGCAGGCGATGCAAACCCTCGATGGTTTGAGCACCGATGCCGCCCGGATTGGCCGGTACATCCGGTCCACCGAAAGACCGGGACCAAGACAGCGGCAGCTTGTCGAAGGCCTCGGGTGCGCTCGGCGTGTCTCCATGCCAGTGCCGATCGCCGAAGACGAGCAGGGTTTTCTCGCGCGCGCCGAGTCGGGCGCGCACGGCTCGGGCATGGCTGCCACCGGCGGGCGGATAGGCATGTCCGTGTACGAGAAATTCGGGTGTCAGTTTGGCGATGCCCTCGTCGATCAGAGGCGTTTCCATTTCGCGTGCGAGGAAGTTCCACATCGACTGCTCGCCCCAAAGACGTCCCCGCTCCCCCTGGTCAAAAGGTACGTGAAGCATCGCGCCGATCGAAAGCGCATGCGTCTTTCGGAACGTCAAGGGACGCGTGTTCAGGCTGATCTGCCCGGGCTTGACGACTTGCATTGGCATCAGTTCTTGGGCAGATCATCCGGGGTTGGCGGCTCGTCCTGCGGCGCCGCCGATGGAGGAGGTTGATCAGGCTTCGGTTCATGCGTGTGCTTGTCGGCGAACGAGCCGTGATAGGCTGCACCATAGAGATGGCCCGGGGGAGGTGCCTTGCGAGCATCGACATCATTCGGGTTCTCGACCTTGAGCTTGTTGACCCCGCCGTGATCGGAGAACACATCGATGCCGGTGCCCATGCTCAAGCCTGGAGTCAGCAAGAGTTTTCCGCCTCTCAAGCGCTCGTCGACGGCATCGGATAGCCTGTGCAGTCGATCCGCGAGGCCGGGGAGATCGTTCTTCCAGGCTTCTTCCGCAGCGTCGTGCAGTTCTTTCACCGCGTTCTTGTACTGAGTCAAGGTGGCCGCACCGTCTGCGAAGTGGTAGTACAAGCCGCCAATGGCCGTTGTGACCATTCCAAGAAGCGCCGCATGACCACCGTATTTGGGCATGTGGAACGTCTTCTCGTCGGATTCGCCCGCACCTTCGGGTGGCGTGATCGTGAAGAGCGTGCAGCTTTTCTTGAGAACGTTGGCTCTCTCGAGGCTGAGGCCCGCAACGGCGTCTTGTTTGAACCCAGCGGTGTTCTCCAGCCTGAGGCCGAAGAAATTCGAGAAGCTCATCCCCAGCGTGGTTTCTAGACAGAGTCCCCCGAACGATGTTCTGGCGATACCCATGTTTGCCTCGCTGTTGAGGCCCATATAGCCGCTGGAGTTGCTGCCGAGCACAGTTTGATTCGATCCGATCGAGGTCTCGTTAATGTCTCCGACGGCGAAGGTCTCTACATTGGTGTTGCTAACGACCTTTACCTGATTGGCGAGGAGCGTATAGGGCCCCGTTGGGCTGCTGACCACGGTGGAGTTGGATCCAGTCACGACGAAGTCGTAATGCGCCGCCTCGAAGCGAATGTTCCGCGCCTTGAACGAGTAGTCCCCGCCGACGGTGACCGTCTTGTTCCCGAGCACGTCGCGCGTCTCGTCGGCCCGCGTGATGTCCACGCGTTGCCCGCCGACGTCGACCTTCGAATTCTTCTGCACCGTGAGATTGCGGTCGGCGTCCACGAAGGCATCCTGCTTGCCCACCACGTGGTGCAACTGGTCCTTCTTGATCGTCTGCTTCTGCATGCCGTCGACGATCGAGCGGTCGTTGTTCGCAACGTGCACCATGCGGTCGTGGCCCACCTGCTGCGTCTGGTCGTGGTCGACGGTCAGGGTCTGGTCGCGGCCGACGTAGGTCGCATCGTCGCGCTCCACCACCCGCCGCATGTCCCGCTCCGCATGCACCGACAACAGCTCCTCCCCCTTGCGATCCTCGAACTGGATCTCGTTGTAGTTGCTCGCATCGCCCCCGGGCGTGGAGCGCGTGCGGAAGCCGCTCTGCGTGGGCGACTTGTAGGGAATGGGCTGGTCGTCGTTGTAGACCCGTCCCACGATCACGGGCCGGTCGGGGTCGCCGTTGAGAAAATCGACGATCACCTCCTGCCCGATGCGCGGCGCGAAGTAGCCGCCCCAGCCTTTGCCGGCCCAGGGTTGCGACACGCGCACCCAGCAGGTCGACTTCTCGTTGCTCTCGTCGTAGCGGTCCCAGTGGAAGTGCACCTTCACGCGGCCGTGCTCGTCCACGTGCAGCTCGTCGCCTTCGGGGCCGACCACGATCGCGGTCTGCGGGCCGGGCATGGTCACGCGCGGCGTGAGGCGCGGCGGGCGAAACGGCAGCTGCATCGGCAGCACGGTGAGAAAGAACACGCAGACGCCGCGCTGGGCGTCGTGCAGCCTGCGCTCGGTGCGGATCAGTTCGTCGAGCACCCCGTCCGCGCCGTCGTTGACCGCATCGCCCGCGATCAGGCCGCACAGCCGCTCGGCATGCCATTTGCGCGTGCGCTCGTCGTCGGCGCCTTCATAGCCCGGATGGGTGATGACGAAGCTGCAGGCGCCGATCAGGTGTTCGCCGCGCGCCAGCTCGGGCGCATCGCCCTCGAGCACGAAGCTGCGGCCTACGCCCACGTCGGGCCAGGTCGTCACGGCCCAATGGCGGTCTCGGCGCGCGATCAGTTCCTCGCCGCGGATCCTGGCCGTGGCCTCGGCGTGCTCGACGCTGAAGTAGTCGCCCGGGTATTCGAAGTCCTCGAACTCGGCGAGCTCGTGTTCGTCGGCGGCGTCGATGGTGGCGCCGATGTTCTTGCGGATGGCCTTGAAGTCGCTGTCGCGCGCCGCGTGCTTGCCGGTGTCCAGGCGCTGCGTGGAGATCCAGCGCGTGATCTCGTTGAAGCGCGCCTCGCCCGCGACGTCGGTGTAGTGCAGCACCGGCGTGGCCGGCAGGCGCTTGTGCGCGACGAAGCTGGTGTCGGCGAGCTGCAGCCGGCCCGGCTCGTCGTGCGCGTCGAACCAGTAGTAGATGCCTTCGGCCTCGAGCAGCCGCGAGAGGAAATCGTGGTCGCTCTCCTGGAACTGCACGCAGTAGCGGTGCGGTTCGTGCGCGCCAATCACACCGTCGGCATTGGTCTTGCGGATGCGCCGCGCCGGGCTGTCCTCGAACACGCCGTTGAGCACATCGAGCACCGGCTTGTCCTGGAAGATGCGCGAGTTGCGCCGCTTGGTCAGCAGCCAGAACCAGGAGCGCAGCGTGATGCGGTAGCGGTGGTAGCGCCCGGTGCGGCCTTCGCGCAGGAAGCGCACGGCGTGTCCGTGGCAGTGGCGGGTATGCGGGAGCTCATGGGCATCGATGAAGTCGATGCCGATGTCGAAGGCGCGGCCCAGGATGTCCTTGGGTTGCACATGCCCGTTCTTCGACAGCACCGTGAGTTCGTAGACCGCGGCGCGCGACAGGCCCTCGTGGCCGATGAGGCTCCAGAACATGAGGTCATTGGCGACGGGGGAGTCGGTGTCGATACGGATGTCGTGCGTGTGCATGGGTCATCGATTGTTCGAAATCGGCGGGCGCGGCGCGATGGTCGTTCCGCTCGAATGGATGGCCGTGCGTCCTGCAATGGCCGCGAATTCCTCGCCCGCAGCCGTTCGTTTCAAGGTTTCATCCCCACGAGCCGCAGGAGATTGCCGCGCGCCACGAGTTCTCGCGCCTCGGGAGCGAGCTGGCCCAGGAAGTTCTGCACGCTCGCGAACTTCATGGCCTCGGCGTCGGCCGAGCGGTGGCTCGCATCGGTGCCGATCAGGAAGCGGTGCGGCTGCGCCTCGATCAGCGCGAGCCATTCGGGCCAGACGTTCTGGCCGTCGCGCAGCACGGTGTAGTCGGGCGAGCGCGGATGGCGCGGCCAGGTGCGCGCGCTGAGTTCGTAGTGCAGGTTCGGATGCCGATCGAGCAGCCGCCGCGCGAGGAACAGCGGCGTGTAGCCGCCATGGGCCCAGATCACCGGCACGTCGGGAAAGCGCTCGAGCATCTGTTGCAGCTCGGCCATGCGCGTGGATTCCACATGCACCATCACCGGCAGCCGATACTTGCGCGCGAGCGCCATGATGCCGGTCATGGTCGCGCCGGTGGGGCTGTAGTCGGTCTCAGCGAAGCCCGATGCCGGGAAGTGCGCGGCCGAGATCTCGCCGATGCCCTTGTAGAGCCCGGTGGCCAGCAGCGCGTCGAGTTGCGCGAGCAGGGTCGGATCGTCGGCGCTCCAGCCCGGGCGGTAGATGCTGCGCTCGGGCGAGATCGAGGCGAAGGGAATCAGCCGGTCGGGATGGCGCTTCGCGGCCTCGGCCACCGAATCGTTGCTGCTGCGCCCGCCCCAGAACACCACGGCATGCGTGGCGCCCCAGCGGTCCATCAGCGCGAGCTGCATCGCGAGGTCGTTGAGATGCACGTGCGCGTCGGCGAAGGGGATCATCGGCGCGGCGGAGCGCGCATCGGGCAGCGGCGCGGTCTGCGACCAGGCCGGCAGGGCCGCGGCCCACAGCAGGCCCGCGCGCAGGCAGAGCGTGCGCGCCAGGCGTTGCAGTCGTCGTCGATCGGTCCAGTGCATGGCGTGTCCTCGTGCGGCGGGAGGGCCTTCGCCCTGGGGGAGATGCACGTTAAACGCGGGGAGAAGGAAAGACGGTCAGCGATTGGTAAGCGTCTGTCGAAAGAGATAGGGATTGGCCGTGGAGACGTCGCTTGCCCCCACCCCGGCCCTCCCCCAGAGGGGGAGGGAGAAAGGCCTCAGCGCTGCAGCAGGGACCTGGCGCGCTGCACGCGCGCGAGGCTCTCGCCACCGCGCACCTGCGTGAGCGCCCGCGACAGTCCCGCGCGCTCCGCCCCGCCGGCGTCGGGTCGTTCGCAGAGTTCGATCCACGCCGCGAGCGCGGCCCAGGCCGATTGCTGCGCCGCACCGTGGTGCAACGCGCGCTCGAGCGCGCGCCGCGATTCGGCATCGTCGTGCTGCGCGGCGTGCCAGCGGGCATCGAGCCGGTGGATGTCGCTGAGATGGCCGGCTTCGCCGAACTGCCCCGCGCTATGCAGCCCGGCGTCGATCTCGGCGCGGGCCTCGTCGAGCTGGCCGGCGCGCAGCGCCACCTCGGCCGCATACAGGTGGACCTGGCTCGCGCCCGCGAACATGCCGCGCTGGCGGTGCCGCTCGAGCGCCGCGCGGATGCGCTGCGTCGCGCTCTGCGCGGGCCGGCGCGCTCCATGCCCGGCGATCCAGCCGTCGAACCACAGGGCCGGGCCCTCGGCCTGGCCGATGTCGTCGGCACCGGCCGCGGCCTGCAGGGTGGGCAGCATCTCGGCCACCAGCGCGGCTTCGCCGAGCGCGGCGCCCGCGGTCGATGCACCCCAGGCGGCCAGCATGCTGGCCATCGGCGCGCCGAGCCGCAGGGCGCGTTCGCGTGCCCGCGCGAGATGCTGCAAGGCGGTGTCGATCTCGCCGACCATCACCAGCGGCAGCGCGGAATTGGCGAGCATCGACACCACCGGATCGATCGGGAACGGCGCGCCCGCGATGCGCGACTCCTCGCGCGCGCAGATCGCGAGCCCTTCGCGCAGGCAGTTCGCCGCCGCCGCGTAGTCGCCCCGGAACGACAGCGTGGTGCCGCGCAGGTTCAGGGCGCAGACCACCACCGCGGGATCGTCGAAGCGCCGGCCCAGGGCCTCGACGCGCTCGGCCATTCGCAGCGCTTGCCGGTAGTCGGCGCGCGCCATGTGGATCCATCCGAGGCCGCCATGGATCCAGCCATGCGCGGCGGCCGCCGGCCGGCGTTCGCAGAGCTCGAGCGCGCGGG
Source organism: Variovorax sp. GW821-FHT10D07 (assembly GCF_059415325.1). Taxonomy (NCBI): domain Bacteria; kingdom Pseudomonadati; phylum Pseudomonadota; class Betaproteobacteria; order Burkholderiales; family Comamonadaceae; genus Variovorax; species Variovorax sp. GW821-FHT10D07. Next base: position 23,954 of record NZ_JBWKMZ010000001.1, read on the forward strand.
CCAGCGAGACCTCGCGCTCGGGCGCCGCGAAGCCCAGGTACTGCGCGAAGGCCACGGCCTGGTGGGCATGCAGCCCGAGTTCGAGCGCATCGCGCTCGGGTGGCGGCAGCGCATCGCTGCGGCCGAGCAGCGCCAGCGCCCGGCGCGCGAGCCGCACCGCTTCCTGCGGCGCGAAGCGCGCGACCGCGAGCCGCGTCGCCTCCGCGCTGTGGCGGATCGCGGCGGTCGCGTCGTGGCTGCGCTCGTGGTGCTCGGCCAGCTCCGCGGCCGCCACCGGCAGGCCGAGCGGCGCCATGGCCTCGAGGCCCTGCGCCGCGCGGCGGTGCAGCTCGGCGCGTCGCGCCGCGCCCAGGCGCTGATAGAGCACGTGGCGATGCAGCGCATGGCGAAAGGCATGGCGGGCGTCGAAGCTGTCGTCGGCCAGCCGCTCGACCGCGAGCGGCACCAGCCACTGGCCCTGCCTGGCGAGCCGGTCGATCTGCGCGCGCACCGACAGCCGCGAGCGTTCGAGCATCGAGGCCAGCGGCTGGCTCCAGAACTCCACGCCGAGCACCGAGGCCGCTTCGAGCAGCGACTGGTCCTCGGGCTCGAGCAGCTCGAGCTGCCGCTCGATCAGGTGCGCGAGCCCTTGCGCCAGTCGTGCCGGCGGCTCGGCGAAGGCGTCGGGCGGAGGCCCGCCCGGGCCGTCCCGCGTGTCCGCGTGCTCGCGGTCGGCGGCGTCGAGCCAGGTCGCGAGGTACAGCGGCAGGCCGCCGGTCTGCGCATGCAGCCGCTGCGCCAGGTGGGTCGATGGGGGCTGCCGTGCATAGCGGCCCGCGAGGTACTCGGCCACCTCACTCGCGGAGAACGCGGCCAGCTCGAGGCCGCGCGCCAGGCCGCGCAGCCGCAGCCGCGCATGCAGGTCGGCCACGGCGGTCGGCCGGCCCTGCGCATCGGCGGGGCGCAGGCTCGCCACCAGCATCCAGCGCGCGCGTTCGCGCCGGCTGGCCAGGTGCTCGATCAGTTGCAGCGAGGGCAGGTCGCTCCACTGCAGGTCCTCGAGGACCAGGAGGATGGGCTGGGGCTCGGCCAGCCGGTCCAGCATCTCGCGGAACTCGCGCAGCACGCGCCCCGGACCCACGCCGTCGATCTCCTGCCGCAGCGTGAGCCGCTCGGCCTCGCTCGCATGCCAGGGCATCTGGGCCAGCCAGGTGGGCGCGATGCGCCGTATCTGAGGCACCGCGCCCGGGTGGCTGCGGCACAGGCCGTTGAGCGCCTCGAGGATCGGCATGTGCGGCTCGTCCTGGCCGCCCTGCTCGACGCACTGGCCGCGTGCCACCAGCGCCGCGCCCGCATGCCGCGCGAAGTGGTCGATCAGCGTGGTCTTGCCGATGCCGGCCTCGCCGATCACGAACACCAGCTGCGCCGTGCCTTCGCGCGCCTGCTGCCAGGCCGCATGGAGCGCATCGAGCGCGGCCTGGCGACCGACCAGCCGGTCGCCGGCCGGCTGCACCCAGGCGGGCGGCGCCGCCGTGGCGCCTTCGATGGCGGCGATGAAGCGATAGCCGCGGCGCGGCACGGTCTCGACGTAGCGCGGCTGCGAAGGATCTTCGCCGAGCGCGATGCGCAGCTGGTTGATCGCGGTCTTCACGACGGCGTCGCTGACCACCTGCGCGGGCCAGACCTGTTGCAACAGCGTGGCCTTGGCGATCAGCCGGCCGGGGTGGCCCGCGAGCGCGCAGAGCAGCGCGAAGACCTTGGGTTGCAGCGCGACGGGCGCGTCGTCGCGCAGCAGGCGGCCGGCGGCCGCGTCGAGCACGAAGGGACCGAAGCGCAGGGGTGGAAGCGGGGCACTCACCATCGGTTCATCGCGGGGCGTCGGTTGCGAGGCGGCGGGGCGATGCGCATCGGGCGATTGTCATGGGGCAGGGGCTCGCTGGGTGGGATGTACCGATGCCGTCGGGGTGAATGCATGCCGCCCGCGGCACTCGAAGTCTTCCAGACGAACGAGGCACGGCGTTTTTCAAGCCGCGGATCTCGGGGTGCGCCAGAATCCCGGACCGATCCCGCTCGACCTCCTGCCCCATGCACCGCACCGTCGCCCTGCTCGTTTTCTCCGGCGTCCAGTCGCTCGACGTCAGCGGCCCGATGGACGTGTTCTCGGAAGCCAACCGCTTCCTGCCGGACGAGGACCACTACCGGCTCGAGACCATCGGCGTGGAGCACGGCACCATGCCATGCTCGAACGGCCTCTCGCTGCAGGCGCATCGCCACTATGCCGAGGTCGACGATGCCTTCGACCTGCTGCTGGTGGCCGGCGGCCCGGCGCTGGTGCGGCAGCATTTCGATCCGGCGCTGTACCGCTGGCTCGAGGCCGCGAGCGCGCGGGCCGCGAGCTTCGGTTCGATCTGCAGCGGCGCCTTCATCCTCGCGCGTGCCGGCCTGCTCAATGGCCGCACCGTCACCACGCACTGGAACGACGCGGCGGCGCTGGCCAGCCTGTGCCCGAGCGCGCGCGTCGAATCGAACCGGCTCTTCAACCAGGACGGCAAGCTCTACACCTCGGCCGGCGTCACGGCCGGCATCGACCTGTCGCTCTACCTGCTCGCGCAGCACCACGGCAACGAGGTGGCGCTGCACGTGGCCCGGCGGCTCGTGGTGTTCACGCAGCGCGCGGGCGGGCAGTCGCAGTTCAGTCCCTTCCTCACGCCGCAGCTCGAGCCGGCCTCGCCGGTCGCTCAGGTGCAGCAGTACGTGATGGCGCACCTGGGCGACGAGCTCACGGTGGCGGTGCTGGCGCGGGTCGCGCACATGAGCGAGCGCAGCTTCGCGCGCACCTTCGCGCGCGACGCGAAGCTCACGCCGGCCGAATTCGTCGAGAGCGCGCGGCTCGATGCGGCGCGCGTGATGCTCGAGAACGGCCAGGCGCCGATGAAGACCGTGGCCTTCGCCTGCGGCTTCCACGACGCGCATCGCATGCGCGCGGTGTTCCTGCGCCGCCTGGGCGTCACGCCGCAGCAGTACCGCGCGAACTTCGGCAGCACGCGGCTCGCGACGCAGCCCGGGGGTTGACGGCGGCGCGCCGGCGCGTAGACAATCCGGCCCGCAGTCGCCTTAGCGGCGCGCTGCCGTAGGCGTTACCGTCATCCAACGCGTCCTTTGTCGAGTGGTTCCCAGCAGGGAGATCTCGATGCAAAGACGCCACGGTATGCCCTCCCTCTTCCTTTCGTTCGTCCTGTTCGCCTTCCTGCGCTGCATTGCATCGCGCGGCCGGCACAGGGTCTTTTCGCGCCCGTTCGCGAAGAGCGTTGCGAGGGTTGCCATGGCTTTCTCCATGACCTCAACCCATCGAAAGACAGCCATCATGAAAACCACCGGCAACACCATCCTCGTGACGGGCGGCACCAGCGGCATCGGCCGCGCGCTCGCCGAGGCCTTGCACCGGCGCGGCAACCGCGTCATCGTCACCGGCAGGCGCCAGGCCCTGCTCGACGAGGTCACGGCCGGCCGAGCCGGCCTGTTCGGCCTGCGGCTCGACCTCGACGATCCCGCCTCGCTGCCAGGCGTCACGCGGGAGGTGCGCGAACGCTTTCCCGAGCTCAACGTGCTGATCGCCAATGCCGGCATCTCGCGCGCGGAAGACATGCGCGCCGATGCCTGGAGCGCCACCGATGCCGAAGCGATGGTGCAGACCAACATCCTCGGCGTGCTGCGCACCGCGGCCGCGTTCCTGCCGCTATTGAAGGGCCAACCCGACGCGAGCTTCATCGCGACCGGCTCGGCCCTGGCCTTCGTGCCGCGCGCCGACTTCCCGGTCTACTGCGCGAGCAAGGCCTTCCTGCACTCGTGGCTGCAGTCGCTGCGCCACCAGCTTCGCGCGGTGCCGGTCGAGGTGCTCGAACTCGCGCCGCCCTATGTGCAGACCGAACTCACGGGCAGCGCGCAGGCCTCGGACCCGCGCGCCATGCCCGTGGGCGCCTACGTGGCGGAGGTGATGCGGCTGCTGGAGCGCGGCGATCATCCGCATGGCGAGCTGATGCTCGAGCGCGACCACGCGCGGCGCTGGGCCGAGCGCGATGGCCGCTATGAAGCGGTCTTCGCGTCGCTGAACCCCTGCTGAAGCGCACCCCCAGGCGCCATGCCATCATCGTTGGATGAACTCTCACAGTGCATTCAACAGTTCCGATGCGGTCGCCAGGTACGCCGAGGGCCCGAAGCGCAACGTGCCCGGCCACAGCGGCCTGCTGCCGATGACGCGCATCCTGCTGGCCGAGCGCGTGCCGGCCGAAGGCCGCGTGCTGGTGGTCGGCGCCGGTGGCGGCCTCGAGCTCGAGGACCTCGCGCTCGCCCACCCCGGATGGCGCATCCACGGTGTCGACCCGAGCGCGCCGATGCTCGATCTCGCGGCCCAGCGGCTCGGCCCGCTGACGTCGCGCGTGGCCCTGCACGAAGGCTATGTGCAGGACGCGCCCGAAGGCCCCTTCGACGGCGCGACCTGCCTGCTGACCTTCCATTTCGTGCCGCCCGACCAGCGCCTGCCGACGGCGCGAGAGATCCATCGCCGCCTGAAGCCGGGCGCGCCCTTCGTGGTCGCGCATCTCAGCGTGGAGGACGGCGAGGGCCAGCGCGAGATATGGATGAAACGCTACGCGGCCTTCCTCGTGTCATCGGGCTCCGACCCGAAGCAGGCGGCAGCCACGAGCGAGAAGGTGCAGAAGGAGCTGGCGATTTTGTCGCCGGCGCAGGACGAGGCGATCCTGCGCGAGGCGGGGTTCAGTGGGGTGCAGCTCTTCTACGTGGGGTTCACGTTCAGGGGGTGGGTGGCTTACGCCTGAGAGATCTCTTGCCGGAGGGTGCGCATGGAATCGGAAAAGAAGACGAACGCTCGCCGGGCGCGCCCGGAAGACCTGGATGCCGTGCTCGCGCTATACCGCGAGCTGCGTCCCGATGACCCGGCACTTTCGGCCACCGAAGCCGCGGCGCTCTGGGCGAAGGTCTGCGACACGGACCCGTCGCTGATCGTCGTTGCCGAGCACGAGGATCGGATCGGCGCCACCTGCATGCTCGCGTTGATTGCCAATCTCGCGAGCGGCGGGCGGCCGATCGGATTCATCGAGCATGTGATCACCGGCGCGGCATTCCGGCGCCAGGGGTTGGGCGAGGCATGCCTGAAGTTCGCGCTCGACGAAGCTTGGCGACGGGGCTGCTGCAAGGTCGTGCTGCTGTCCGGTGCCCTGAGGCCCGAAGCGCATCGGCTCTACGAGAAGCTCGGGTTCGATGGCGACGCGGAGCGCGGGTTCGTCGTCAAGAGGCCGCGGGGGCTACCGCCTCTTCCAGTCGAATTGCGGTAGAAGAATTCGCTCGGCAAAGGTCCCGTCCCAACGGACTTCGAACCCTTGTGATCTCAGCGATTGGGCAATCAGCTCACCGACGCGAACGCCCTCGGCTTCCTCCTGCTTCGGATCCACCGGACCGAAGGCCAGGAACAAGCCCAGTCCTTGCACGGCACGCTCCAGGTCCTGCTCGTGAAAGAAGCAATAGCCGATCGCGGGATCCGTTGCGGGGCGCCGTCGTGCGTCTTCCATCACGTCCGAGTAGCCATCGCTTTGCGTGTAGCCCGCGATCTGGCGCGTGACGATGCCCTGGGTTTTCAGTGCCTCGAACACCGCGTCGAGCTTGTCGCAGTCGGTGCGCGCGGGCCACGACTTCTTTTCCTCGCGCAGGCTCGCGAAAGCCCGCGCCACTTCGGTGTCGACGAGTTCCGGATCAATGGTTCCGGGTTCGTGCATTTCCTCGCAGACGATCTCGGCGATCCGGTCGCGGCCGAGGTCGCTGCGGCGAACCAGGTAGCCGATCTCGGCCAGGACGTTCGGGCTCAGTTGCATGGAGCGCATTCTGGCGCAAGTCCCGGAGCGCATCGTCGATGAGCCAGCTGCCCACGCGAGCAGGGAGCCGAGCAACCGATCTCAGACCACCGACCGCGAATCCAGCTCCCTGAGCAGCCGCTGCAGCTGCCCGGTCGATGCCTCGTCCAGCCCGTGCAGCGGCAGCCGCGGCACCCCCGCCTCGACCCCCCGTAGCCGCAGCCCCGCCTTCACGGTCGTCGGCAGCCCGCCCTTGAGGATGAACTGCAGCACCTCGAGCTGCCCGTAGAAGATCGTGCGCGCCGCCTCCATGTCGCCCGACAGGCAGGCGTCGTGGAGCGCGACGGGCCAGCTCGGAATGATGTTGGGCGCCGCCGTGCACCAGCCCACGGCACCGGCGGCGAAAGCCTCGAGCGCGAGCGGATTGCTGCCGTTGAAGAACGGGATCTCGCCGTTCGACAGTTGCCGGATCCGGTGCATGCGCTGGATATCGCCCGTGCTCTCCTTGACCATGGTGACGTTCGCGATGTCCCGCACGATCCGCACGATCAGCTCGGGCTGCATGTCGACGCCGCTGGTCGCGGGGTTGTTGTAGAGCATGACCGGCAGGCCGATCGCGTCGGCGATGCTCTGGTAGTGGCGGAAGATCTCGGCCTCGCCGAGCTTCCAGTAGGACACGGGCAGCACCATGACCGCGTCGGCGCCAGCCGCTTCGGCGAACCTGGCCTTGCGCACCGCGTTGCGGGTCGTGAGGTCCGAGATGCCGACGATCACCGGCAGGCGCTTCGCGACCTGCGCGATCGACGCCTCGGCCACGGCATCCCACTCCTCGTCGGACAGGTAGGCGCTTTCGCCGGTGCTGCCGAGCGGTGCGATGGCATGCGAGCCCGAGAGCACCAGCCGCTCGACCACGCGGCGGCTGGTCTCGATGTCGACGGCGCCGCTGCGCTCGTCGAAGGCCGTGATGGGATAGGAAACGATGCCGAGGATTTTCTTGTTCATGAGATTGAATGAGCAAAGGGTGGATGGAAGAAAGCGATAGGTGTCAGGCCGAAGCCGCCGGCTGCTGCGCCGCGAGCTTCTCGGCCATGAGTTGCGCGAGCAGGTCGAAGACGGCCCGGATATGGGGCAAGTACTGCAGGTCGTACTGCACGCTGATGAACAGTGGCACGCGCGCGGAGCGATCGGGCAGCAACCGGATCAGCCCGAAGGACTCGGCCTCGGCGTACGAAGGCAGCAGCACCACGCCCAGGCCCTCCTGCGCCGCGAACAGCTGCGAGAACATGCTGGTCGCGCGGAAGCCGATGCGCGGCGCATCGACGAACTCCTCGAGCCAGCGCGCCGAGGGCAGGTAGATCGGGTCGTCGATGTAGCCGATGAAGAAGTCCTGCGCCAGATCCTCGGGCCGCGCGATCTCGCGGCCCGCCAGATAGGAGGCGCTGGCATAGAGATGGAAATGCACGTCGGCCACCTTCTGCGTGTGCAGCGACTTCGGCGGGGGCTCGAAGAAGCTCACGAAGATGTCGGACTCGCGGCGCGCGATGTCCACGTAGTTCGAGGTGGTGGCGAGCTGGATCTCGATCGCCGCGAAGCGTTCGTGCAGCTTCCTGACCGCGCGCGAGATCAGCATCGCGCCCACGCCCTCCATCGTTGCGATGGAGACGGTGCCGGCGTTCTGCCCGAAGCGGTCGGCGGTCAGTCCCTGGATTTCGTGCAAGGCCGTTTCCATCTTCTCCACCCTCGTGAACACTTCCCGCCCGAACGGGGTCAGGACGATGCCCTTGCGGTCGCGCCGGAACAGCGTGCCGCCCGAGCTGTACTCCACCTGCGCGAGGCGGCGGCTGATGGTCGACTGGTCGACGCCGAGCTTGCGCGCGGCGGGCGCGAGCGCACCGCCGCGCGCGACTTCGAGCAATGCGCGCAGGTGGTCCCATCCGAGTTGATCCAGGGGCAGGTGCTTGGTGGCCATGGCGTTGAAGGCTGAACGAGGGAGCGAAGACATTAGTCCAGCGGGGGCCCGGGCGCCATCGGTGCAAGCTTGCGGTTCAGGCCGCGGCCCGGGTCTCCTTGGTGTCGCGCAGCCAGATCGCGCCGATCACGAAGGTCATGAGCGCACCCGCGACCGGATAGGCGAGGCCGGCGTAGATGTTCCCGTGCTCGGCCACGAGCGCGAACGAGATGGTCGGCAGCAATCCGCCGAACCAGCCGGCGCCGATGTGATAGGGCAGCGACATCGAGGTGTAGCGGATGCGCGCGGGGAACATCTCCACCAGCAGCGCCGCGAGCGGCCCGTAGGTGATGGCCACGAAGCCCATGAAGACCAGCAGGATCAGCACCACCATCGGCGAGTCGATGCCCGCGCGGTCGGCCGTCGTGGGATAGCCCGCGCCCTGGAGCGCGGCGCCGATCCGCGCGCGGAAGCCGTCGATCTCGGCCTTGCTGGCGGGTTCGAAGGCATTGCCGTTCGCGACCAGCCGTCCCTGCACCGAGGCGATGGCCCGGTCGCCGACGGTCACGGTCGCCAGCTCGCCGGCGGCCGCGTCCTTGACCTCGTAGCTGGCCGCGCTTTGCGCCAGCACGCGCTTGGCGATGTCGCAGGAGGTCCGGAAGTCGACGTCGCGCGCGATCGGGTTGCCCTGGAACGAGCATTCGCGCGGGTCGGCCGTCAGCACGATCGAGGCGCTCTGCTGGGCCCGTTCCAGCGCCGGATTCGCGTAGTGCGTGAGTGCCTTGAACAGAGGACCGTAGGACAGGGCAGCCACCAGGATGCCGATCATGATCAGCCACTTGCGGCCGATGCGGTCCGACAGCGCGCCGAAGAAGATGAACAGCGGCATGCTCAGCACCAGCGAGGTGGCGAACAGCGTGTTCGCGTAGATCGGATCCACCTTGAGGATCTGCGTGAGGAAGAACAGCGCGTAGAACTGCGAGGTGTACCAGACGATCGACTGCCCGGCGCACAGGCCGAACAGGCAGATCAGCACGATGCGCAGGTTCTTCCATTCGCCGAAGGCCTCGCGCACCGGCGCCTTGCTGATGCCGTTGCCGGCCTTGAGCTTGAGGAACACCGGCGACTCCTTCATCGAGACCCGGATGTAGACCGAGAGCACGAGCAGGCCCAGCGAGATGATGAAGGGGATGCGCCAGCCCCACGCATCGAACTGCTCGGGCGACATGGTGCTGCGCACGCCGAGGATGACGACCAGCGACAGCAGAAAGCCCAGCGTCGCGGTGGTCTGGATCCATGCGGTGCTGGCCCCGCGCTTGTGCGGCGGCGAATGCTCGGCCACGTAGGTGGCGGCACCGCCGTACTCGCCGCCGAGTGCCAGGCCCTGGCACAGCCGCAGCACGATCAGGATGATCGGCGCGGCCACGCCGATGGTGGCGTAGTTGGGCAGGAAGCCGACCGAGAAGGTCGAGATGCCGATCAGCAGCAGCGTGATCATGAAGGTGTACTTGCGCCCGATCATGTCGCCCAGGCGCCCGAACAGCACGGCGCCGAGCGGCCGCACGATGAAGCCCGCCGCGAAGGCGAGCAGCGCGAAGATGAAGGCGGCCGAGGGGTCGAGCGCCGAGAAGAACTGCTTCGCGATGATGGTCGCGAGCGAGCCGTAGAGGAAGAAGTCGTAGTACTCGATGACGGCGCCCACGGAAGAGGCCACGATGACCTTCCTGCCTTCCGCGCGATGCGTCGCACCCGTCAGGGTTGCGGGGATGTCCATGCTTGTCTCCTGTCTTGTGGTTCTGAAGGGAGGAGGCCGCCCGGTGGGGCTCCTCCCTGGCCGGCCACGTGGCGTGGCCGGCGGTGGGCGCTTCAGGCCTGGCGGCGTGCCCGGATGTCGGCCACCACCTTGGCGACCTGCTCGGCGCTGGCGCCCTTCACGCGCGCATTGATGCGCACGGTGCCGAAGCCGACGAACAGCACGAGCTCGTCGGGGCCGGGCGCGCCCGGAATCGCGAGGGTGATGCCGTCCATGGCGTCGTAGTCCCAGGCGTCGTCGGCGCCGCCGAACAGCAGGTCGACCGAGCCGCCGGCCGTCGACACCTTGGCATTGCCCGGAATCAGCGCGGGGCCCGCGCCCAGGCCGGTGCGCATGGCCAGGCCCAGGCGCGGATGGATCAGCGCCGCGCCGTGTTCCGACTCGCCGGCCGTGCCCACCAGCGCGGCCTTGCCGTAGGCGCGGGGCTTCTCCTCGCCCGCGAAGTGCGAGAGCGCGCGTTCGGTCAGCAGCGTGCCGATCTCGACCGAGCGCTGCGCGAGGTCGGCCAGTTCGGCGTCGGTCGCGGCGCCGCGTCCGGCGCAGGGGTTCTTGAAGATCGCGGCGGCGACCACGTGGCGCGAAGGCGCGGCGGCGGCGCGGCCGCCCTCGGCGAGCGTGTTCCTCTCGAACACGAAGATCTGTCGAATGGTCTCGAGCGTTGATGGGCTCATGGGGTCTCCGTCCTGTGGATATGGCTGAATCGCCTGGTCCCTGCGTCGCAGGGGCTGAAGTGGCGGACGGAGATTAGGTTCGCGAGGCCCTTCTGTCAGTTTGCAAGAACGCAAGCGGGCTTGCGTTTTTTGGGCCTGGCGGTGGACGTCGATGCGCGCTGGCAGGGAAGAATGACTGGGGCAGGCCGCTAGCGCTTTTCCGAACTCAGCTTCGAACGATGCGCCGCCTGCTTGGCGCGATTGCCGCAGACGGCCATGCTGCACCAGCGGCGAATGCGTCCACGCGTCGTGTCGAGAAACATCAACGTGCAGGCCGGACCCTCGCATGCCTTCACGTGGGTGAGGTCGGCGGTCGCCAAGAGCTCGGCCATGGATTGGGCGATCGGCAGCAGCAGCGAATCGGCGGAGCGCCAGCGACGGCGGCGCACCCATACCAGCTCGGAGGGCTCGTCCCCAGAGGCCGACGCCTTGTCGCGGATCTCGACCTGCTCGAACGCCTCGTCGCGCGCCAGCAGCCGGTTCAGCGCCTCCAGCTCCTTGAAGGATTTGCGCGTGAGCCGCGCGCCCTGGTGCTGCTGGACGAAGGCCCTGAACCACTCGCGCAATGCGCGCGCCTGCGCGGCCACCGCATCCAGCTCGCCCGGACCGGCCGCCTCGCCCAGTTCTCGCAGCACTTGCGGATCGACCATGCCGGCCTCTCGCAGCCAGTTCAACAGGTCCTCGCCCGAGCCGAGCCACTCCACCTGCGTGTCGGTCGGGACGGCCACCGAATTCAGGAAGTCGAGTGCGGGCGAATCCGCCAGGAACATCGGCGGGGGCCGGACCTCGCTCATTCGCGATCTCCTGGTCGCGGGCAGCGAAGTCCTCGGCGCGGTTGCGCGTGGGCGCACGCGATCGAGCATTTCATTGGGTATCGATGGGTCATGGGATCGGAGCTCCTTGCAGTCGCAATGCGCACATCGGTGGATGCCGGTACAGCGAAGTTCCTGGCATTTTCCCCCGCCACGGTTCCGGCGCGGCACCGCGGGCAGCGCGCAGAGTGGATTCTAGATAACCTAGTCAATATAGTTTGACAGGTTATTCGGAAGGCTCTAATCTCGGCGCCGAAAAGATGACAGGCATCGGGTTTCGAACGGTGGTTGGCCATCGAGCGCCGGGCCGGCGCGGGAGCTCCCAAAGCGAGGAGGGAGCCATCCAAGGAACGCGAGGAACGCATGAAGAACACAGTGGCCATCGTGTCGGGCGCCAGCCAGGGGATCGGGCGCGAGACCGCCATCCGCCTGGCCAGTGATTTCGGCCGGCTGGTGCTCGTCGCCCGGAGCGAAGAGAAGTTGAAGGAGACGGCACAACGGGTCGAGGCCGCGGGGGCGCCCAGCCTGGTCATCGTCGCGGACCTGGGCGAGCCGTCCGCTGCCGCCGAAGTCGTCGAGCGCACGATCGGCGAATTCGGCCGGATCGATGCAGTGGTCAACATCGCGGGTGCGGTGCCGCAGGTGGACCTGCTGGAGATGACCGACGCGCAATGGGACGCGGGCCTCGGCCTGAAGCTGCACGGCGCGCGCAGGCTGACGGTGCATGCGTGGAAACATCTTTGCGCGACGAACGGGGCGGTGGTGATGACCTCCGGGAACTCGGCGCTGTTCCCGAAGGCTTCCTATGCGGCCGTGGGAACGGTGAACGCCGCGATCGTCGCGCTGGCCAAGGCATTCGCCGACCTCGGGATCCGCGACGGCGTGCGCGTCAACAGCGTGCTGCCCGGGCCCGTCATGACCGAGCGCCGTCGTTCGTACCTCGCGCACTGGGCGCCAGCGCACGGCATGAGCTTCGACGAGGCGCTCGAGAGCTTCCCGAAGGAGGCGGGGATCGCCCGCTACGGAGAGCCGCGGGAGATCGCCGAGCTGATGGCCTTCCTCGTGTCGCCGGCGGCGCGCTGGCTGACCGGCACGGCCATCCGCATGGACGGCGGCGAGGTCAAGGCCGTCTGATTCGGGGCCGTCTGGCGGCGTCGCCGCGGCGGCACCCAGGTCGAAGTTTTTATCAACAACCGGAATCATCCAATGTCGGAATCAGTCGTGATAGTGACGGGCGCGAGCTCGGGGATCGGCAAGGCCACGGCCCTGCGGCTCGCCAGGAACTTCTCGTGCGTCGTGCTCGCCGCGCGCAGCGGGGAACAACTGGAGCAGGTGGCGGCGCAGGTGCGCGCACTGGGCGCGCAGGCGCTCGTCGTCGAAGGCGATCTTGGCGATCCCCAGGCCGCCGAGACGGTCGTGGCGCGGACCCTCTCGCAGTTCGGAAGAATCGATGCGCTGGTGAACGTGGCCGGCGCGGTCCCGGGACTGGACCTGTTCGAGATGACCGACGCGCAATGGGACAGCGGCCTGGCACTGAAATTCCATGGCGCCCGCAGGCTCACCTTGCGCGCGTGGGAGGCGCTGAAGTCGTCGAAAGGCGCCGTCGTCTTCATCTCGGGCACTGCCGCGGAAGCGCCGAAGGCGGCGTCTGCCGCCGTGGGCACGATCAACGCGGCGATCGAGGCGCTGGCAAAGGCTTTCGCCGATCGTGGCATTGCCGATGGCGTTCAAGTGAACAGCGTTTCGCCGGGCGCGGTCATGACGGGCCGGCGCATGGGAATGATCGAGAAGCTCGCGAGCGCGCGCCATCTCGACCTGGACGCTGCCAAGGCCGCGGTTCTCGCGAGTTCGGGCATCGCGCGTTTCGGCGAGCCGGAGGAGATCGCGGATCTGATCGCCTTCGCCGTGTCGCCGGCAGCACGCTGGATGACCGGCACGGTGCTGCGCATGGACGGCGGCGAGATCAAGTCGATCTGATCGGGGCAGCCCGATATCCCCGAGCCGGTGCGGCCGGCCACCGCGGACATCGGGCCGCGGCGGCATGCCCGCCGCGTCGGTCCACGCGCTCAGTGGCGCGCCGCTTCGCTGCCGAACGCGCGGGCCGCGTCGGCGATGAATCCGATGACCTCGCCCGGCGCCGAAACGCTCGGCGCGTGATCGGCCGAGATCGAGCGTTCGACCGCCTGCATCCGCTGCGCCATGAAGCGCTGTGTCGAGGCCGCGATCATCCGATCGTCCTGCGCCACGAGGTACCACGCGGGCCGGGTCTTCCACAGCGGCGGCCCGACGGGCACCGTGATGCATGACACGGAGATCGGCCGCTGCACGGCCGCCAATACGCGTTGGTCTTCGCGCGAGGCGTTCTGTGCGAATGCGTCGGCAAAGGCTTCGTCGGGAAGCCAGATCCATCCATCGCCATCGGGCGCCAGCCGTGGCGCTTTCTCGTGCGGCTCGGCGCGTCCGAAGACCTCCAGCACCGTTTCCCCTTCGTCGGGCGCAAGCGCCGCCACGTACACCAGGCCCGCCACGCGCTGCTCGGTGATCTGCGCGATCACCGCGCCCGCATAGGCATGCCCGACCAGGATCAACGGCCCTTCGATGCGTGCGAGGCTGCGCTTCAACGCGGCCACGTCGTCGGCAAGGCTCGTCAGCGGCAGCGGGGCCGCGACGGCCTCGATGCCCGCCTGCTCCAGGCCCGCAATCACCCTTGCCCAGCTGTATCCGTCGGCCCAGGCGCCATGGACCAGCACGGCGGTCATACCGCGATCATTCATCTTGTGCTCCTTCGTTCGACTCCCGCTCCAGTGCTCCCGGTCCGGACCGCTGTACGGTCTCTTCGCTCCACCAATTATGCCTTTCAAGTAACCTATTCAAATTTATTTGAATGGTTACTTTGTTGGGTGTCGAATGACTCGGCATCGCTTTCGATAGACAGATGGCGAAGGTGGGGCGGGTGTCGGATGTGCCCGCGGCGCGGCCCCCTCTTCGGGACCTGCCCCATGCTTTTGGCAGGAAGCGCACCCGATCTGGCAGTCCCTGCCCCCTCGGCCGCGCGCACGGGGCGTCGGCGCGCCGGACACTGGGTTCGCACTTTCGCCAACCCCGATTCCCGGAGAACCCATGAACGAATCCATAGCCGGCATCCGCATCCCCGACAGCCAGATGGCGCGCGAGGCCACCGAGCTGGTGCGCGACACCGAGACCGCGCTGCTGTTCAACCACTCGCGGCGCGTGTTCCTGTTCGGCGCACTGACCGGCGAGCGCTGCGGCCTGGCCTGCGACGCCGAGCTGCTCTACATCGGCGCGATGTTCCACGACATGGGCCTGGTGGCGCCCTACAGCAGCAGGACCGAGCGCTTCGAGGTCGACGGCGCCAATGCCGCGCGCGATTTCCTCGTGCGCCACGGCATCGCCGAGCCCGAGGTCGAGCAGGTGTGGGATGCGATCGCGCTGCACACCACGCCGGGCATTCCGCAGCACAAGAAGCCGGTGGTGGCGCTGGTCACCGCGGGCGTGGAGATGGACGTGCTGGGCCTGGCCTACGACGCCTTTCCGACCGAGCAGCGCGAAGCGGTGGTGCGCGCGCATCCGCGCGAGGCCGACTTCAAGGAGGGCATCATCGATGCCTTCGCCAAGGGCACGCGCTTCAAGCCCGAGACCACCTTCGGCAACGTCAAGGCCGACGTGCTGGCGCTCAAGGACCCCACGTACAAGCGGCTCAACTTCTGCGGAATGATCCTCGGCTCGTCGTGGAACGACGGTGCCTGCGGCGTGCCGGGCTGCCGGCACTGATCGCGTTATCTAGGCAGCCGTGGTCACGTGCACGCCGGGCCGGCGGCCATCGTTCCAGCGGCCGCCGATCGCGCGCTCGATCTGCGCGCTGAGCTGCAGCAGCAGGCCGTCGTCGGCCTGCTTTGCCTGCAGCTGCATGCCAAGCGGCAGGCCATGTTCGTTGAAGGCCAGCGGCAGCGAGATGCCCGGAATGCCGCACAGGTTGGCCAGCGGCGTGTAGGCGAAGTTCTGCCAGAGGTTGTCGAACCAGTCGAGCACCGAGGGGTTGTCGCTGAGCGTGAGGTATTCGGTGGTGCCCACGCGCGGCGTGGGCAGCGCGGTGATCGGGGTGAGGATGAGGTCCCACTCCTCGAAGAAGGCGCCGAAGCCGCGCGCGGTGGTGTTGAACACCGTCTGCATCCTGAAGCGCTCGGCATAGGAGATGTCGCGCCCAGCCTCCCAGATCTTGATGTTGATCGGCTCGATCAGGTCGGCCGGCGGCTGCTCGAGGCCGAAACGCGCGAGGAAGCCCTCGATGGTCTGCGCGAAGTTGCTGATGTAGCAGGTGGTCTGGGCCGCGAAGGCGGCGCGGATGTCGACCGCGGGCAACGCCCATTCGACGTGGTGGCCCAGGCCCTCGAGGAAGCGCCCCACGCGCTCGAGCTCGGCCACGATGTGCGGCGTGGCGCGGAAGTCGCCCCACTCGTGCGACATCGCGATGCGCAGCGGCTTCGGGTCGCGCTCGATCAGCTGCGTGTAGGGCTCGTCGGCCTTCCAGTAGGGCATGAACTCGCCGGGCGCGCCGCCGCGGCAGTGGTCGACGAAGGCCGCGGTGTCGCGCACCGTGCGGCTGTGGCAGCCCTGGATCGACACCAGGCCCGTGAGGTCCGACAGCGCCGGTGCGATCGAGAACACGCCGCGCGAGGGCTTGAGGCCGATGTTGCCGTTCACGCCCGCGGGAATGCGGATCGAGCCGCCGCCGTCGGTGGCGTGCGACAGCGGCAGCACGCCGGCCGCCACCGCCGCGCCCGTGCCGGCCGAGGAGCCGCAGGTCGTGTAGTCGAGGTTCCAGGGATTGCGCGTGACGTAGACGGCCGGGTTCTCGGCCGAACTGCAGACGCCGAACTCGGGCGTGGTGGTGCGCCCGATGATGTTGAGCCCGGCCTTGCGGATCTGCTGCGTCAGGTGGGTGTCGGCGGCCGCGCGCTGGCCCTTCATCAGCAGCGAGCCCATCTCCTGCAGCCGGCCCTTCATGGTCGGGCCCAGGTCCTTCATCAGGTAGGGCACGCCCGCGAACGCGCCCGCGGGGTTCATGCCGTCGGCCAGCGGATCGGCCACCACGTCGTCGAAGACCTCGACCACCGCGCTCAGCGCGGGGTTGGTGAGCGCGATGGCGGCGCTGGCCTGGGCCGCGAGCTCGGCCGGCGTGACCTGCCCGCTGCGCACCAGCGCGGCGAGCCCCACGCCGTCCTGTTCGCTCCATGCCTGCCAGCTCATTGCCAAAGTCATCCGTCGCTCCTGTCGAGAAAAGAAAAAAGGGGGCGTGGGCCCCGTGTGCGCCCACTCTAGCGAAGACGCGGTGTGCCCGCGCGCCAGTCGTGTATTGGGCCGCGCGTGCAACGTAGTGTGTGGATTTTTCGCGCGGATACACGGGCATACGCGATCCGCGGCGTGGCGGCATGGCGCTCGAAGAATGCGCTCCGGCCCCGGGACAGGGGCCACGCGACTTCATCCAATCCAGAGGAACATCCCATGCACAAGACCACCGACAAGACCGCGAGCCGGGCCACCCGCCGCGGCTTCTTCGCCACCTCCGCCGTGGCCGGCGCCGCGGGCTTCAGCCTGCTCTCGGGCACCGAGCTCGCACAGGCGGCCGGCAGTCCCGAGGCCGATGCGCAAGCGGCCGCGGCCTATCCGCCGAAGCCGCGCGCGCCCACGGGCGACACGGCCGTGCGCCCGTTCCGCGTCCACGTGCCCGAGGCCGTGCTGGCCGACCTGCGCCGCCGCGTGAAGGCCACGCGCTGGCCCGACCGCGAGACCGTGAGCGACCTGTCGCAGGGCGTGCGTCTCGAGAAGCTGCAGCCGCTGGTGCGGTACTGGGGCAGCGGCTACGACTGGCGCAAGGCCGAGGCGCGGCTCAATGCCCTGCCGCAGTTCATCACCGAGATCGACGGCCTCGACATCCACTTCATCCACGTGAAGTCGCGCCATCCCGATGCGCTGCCACTGGTCATGACCCATGGCTGGCCCGGCTCGGTGATGGAGCTGCTCAAGACCATCGACCCGCTCGTCAACCCCACCGCCCATGGCGGCCGCGCGGAGGATGCCTTCCACCTCGTGCTGCCCTCGATGCCCGGCTACGGCTTCTCGGCCAAGCCGCGCAGCACCGGCTGGGGCCCCGACCGCATCGGCCGCGCCTGGGACGTGCTGATGAAGCGGCTGGGCTACCCGCGCTACGTGTCGCAGGGCGGCGACTGGGGCTCGGTCATCTCGGACAGCATGGCGCGCCAGAAGCTGCCGGGCCTGCTCGGCATCCACGTCAACATGCCGGCCAGCGTGCCGCCGCAGGTGGCGCGGGCACTCAACAACGGCGACCCCGCGCCCGCCGGCCTCGACGACAAGGAGAAGGCGGCCTTCGATGCGCTGAACTTTCTCTACAAAAAGGGCGGCGGCTATGCCGCGCTGATGGTGACGCGGCCGCAGACCCTGGGCTATGCGCTCGAGGATTCGCCCGCGGGCCTGGCCGCCTTCTTCTACGACAAGTTCACCGAGTGGACCCACAGCGGCGGCGACGCCGAGAAGTCGCTCACGCGCGACGAGATGCTCGACGACATCACGCTCTATTGGGTGACCAAGACCGCCACCTCGGGCGCGCAGCTCTACTGGGAGAACAACGCCAACAACTTCAACGCGGTCGACATCTCGATCCCGGCCGCGGTGACGGTGTTCCCTGGCGAGATCTACCGGGCGCCGCGCCAATGGGTCGAGGCGGCGTACCACAACCTCATCTATTTCAACGAGGTCGACAAGGGCGGGCACTTCGCCGCCTGGGAGCAGCCGGCGCTGTTCAGCGCGGAGCTGCGCGCGGCGTTCCGGTCGCTGCGCGGTTGAAGGAGGCGTCTCGCGGCTTCAGGCCGCGAGCGCTTCGCGTGCGATCGTCGCCAGCAGCGCCGCGCCGATCGGCAGCACCGCGTCGTTGAAGTCGTAGTGCGGATGGTGCAGGCCCGGCACGTCCTCGCCGACGCCGAGCCAGAAATAGGCACCGGGGCGCTCGTTCAGCATGAAGGAGAAATCTTCCGAAGCCATGCTGGGCAGCACGCCCGTGAAGACGCGCGCGGCGCCCAGCAGGCCGGTCGCGGCTCGCCGCACGAGCTCGGCGCAGGGCGGGGCGTTCACCGTCGGCGGCAGGAACGGCAGATAGCGCACGTCCGCCCGGGTGCCGAGCGCGCTGGCGCAGTCCCTCGCGATCTCGGCGACACGCCGCCGCAGGACCTCGCCCGCGGAGGCATCGAACCATTTCGCGATCCCGGCGATGTCCGCCTGCGGCGGCACGGTCACGCTCTGGGTGGGAACGCCGTGCGCGATGGCGCCGCCGGCCTGCAGCGAATGCACGGTGAGGACCGCGCTCAGCGCGGGATCGAGGTTGCGGCTCACCACGGTCTGCAGCGCCGCGACCACGGCGCAGGCGGCCACGACCGGGTCGGCCGTGCGATGCGGCATCGCGCCATGTCCGCCGACGCCCTCGATGCGGAGCCAGAAGTCGTCGCGCGCCGCCATCATCGCGCCGGGGTTGACGGCCACCGTGCCCGCCGGCAGCGAGGGCCAGTTGTGGAGCGCATAGACCGCATCGCAGGGGAAGCGTTCGAACAGGCCGTCCTCGATCATCACGCGCGCGCCCGCATGCCCCTCTTCGCCGGGCTGGAAGATGAAATGCACGGTGCCGCCGAAATCGCGCGTGTGCGCCAGGTGGCGCGCGGCGCCCAGCAGCATCGTCACGTGCCCGTCG
Organism: Variovorax sp. GW821-FHT10D07; assembly: GCF_059415325.1. Classification (NCBI taxonomy): domain Bacteria; kingdom Pseudomonadati; phylum Pseudomonadota; class Betaproteobacteria; order Burkholderiales; family Comamonadaceae; genus Variovorax; species Variovorax sp. GW821-FHT10D07. The sequence continues at coordinate 42,857 of NZ_JBWKMZ010000001.1, forward strand.
TGGCCGCAGCCGTGCATCCGCCCCGCATGCACGGAGCGGTGCGCGCACATTCCTTCCTCCTGCACCGGCAAGGCGTCCATGTCGGCGCGCAGGCCGACGGACTTCGAGGAAGAACCGGCCCGCCGGCCGCGCAGCACCCCGACCACACCGGTGCGGCCGACGCCGGTGTGCACCTCGTCGAAGCCGAAGTCTTGCAGCGCCTCGGCCACGCGCGCCGCGGTGCGCCGTTCCTCGAAGCCCAGCTCGGGGTGCGCATGCAGATCGCGGCGGAAGGCCGAGAGGAAGGGGTGGAAGTCCGAGATGGCGCGCAAGGTGCCGTCGTCGGTGTTGCCGCCGGGCGTGGGAAGAACGAGGCTCATCGGGTGGCGCTCCTGGATTGCGATGCGTCCCATCGTAGGAACGGCGGGCACCCGCGTCCAAGACCGCCCACGTCCGCTTCCAGATGCGCAGCCTATGAAGGCGACGGTGCGGGTGTGCGCATGTAGGCGCTGCATATAGTTTCTGACGCCAACGCTATTGGACGCATTTCGGCAAAAGCCTTCTCATTCCGCGGCAGTTCGCAGCAGGCACCACGCCTGCTGTTTTCACCCACGCAACACAGGAATGGAGAAGACATGCCTTCAACCCACAAGGTCGCCATCGTGACCGGCGGCAGCCGCGGTATCGGCGCGGCGATCGCACGACAGCTTGCAAAGGACGGCCACGCGGTCGTCGTCAACTACGCCGGCGATGCCGCGAGCGCCCGCGCCGTGGTCGCCGACATCGAATCGCGCGGCGGCCGCGCCATCGCGCTGCAGGCCGACGTCTCGAAGGAAGAGGACGTGCTGCGGCTGTTCCGCGAGACCGATGCGCAGCTCGGCGCGCCGACGGTGCTCGTCAACAACGGCGGCATCACCGGCGGCTTCTCGCGCGTGGACGAGGCGGACGCGCGGATGCTCGCGCAGGTGTTCGGCGTCAACGTCGTGGGCGCGTTCCTGTGCTGCCGCGAGGCGGTGCGGCGCATGTCGATCCGCCACGGCGGGCGCGGCGGCGCGATCGTCAACGTGTCCTCGCGCGCCGCGGAGATCGGCGGCGGCGGCGAGTGGGTGCACTACGCGGCGACCAAGGGCGCGCTGAACACGCTGACCACCGGCCTCGCGCGCGAAGTCGCGCTCGAGGGCATCCGCGTCAACGCCGTGGCCGCGGGCCTGATCGAGACCGAACTCCATGCGGCCGCCGGCAAGCCCGACCGCGCCGCGCGCATGGCGCCGGGCATTCCGATGGGCCGCGCGGGCCTGCCCGAGGAGGTTGCGCAGAGCGTCGCCTGGCTGGTGTCGCCCTCGGCCGGCTACGTGACCGCCGCCATCGTGGCGGTGGCCGGCGGCCGCTGATCCCGGCACCCAATTCATTTCCGCAGAACGAACGAGAACCGGAGACAAAGCAATGCACGCATCCGCACAGAGCGCATCCGCGACAGGCACCGCGGCGCCCAGTCCTTCCAAGGCCAGGCACGTGGTGATCGCCTCCACCCTGGGTACCGTCTTCGAGTGGTACGACTTCTATCTCTATGGCGCGCTGGCCGTGATCATCGGCAAGAACTTCTTCGCCAGCGCCACGCCGCTGGAGGCCTACATCTTCGGCCTGCTGGCCTTCGGCACCGGCTTCGTGGTGCGGCCTTTCGGCGCGCTGGTGTTCGGGCGGCTCGGCGACATGATCGGGCGCAAGTACACCTTCCTCGCGACCATCCTGATCATGGGCCTCGCGACCTTCGCGGTCGGCCTGCTGCCCACCTATTCGTCGATCGGCAGCTTCGCGCCGGCGATCCTGATCGGGCTGCGCATGCTGCAGGGGCTGGCGATCGGCGGCGAGTACGGCGGCGCGGCGGTCTACATCGCCGAGCACGCACCACCGGGACGGCGCGGTGCCTACACCTCGTGGCTGCAGACCGCGTTCATCGTCGGCCTGTGCCTGGCGCTCGGCGTCATCCTGGGCTGCCGGCTCGCGATGTCGCCCGAGGCCTTCGAGACCTGGGGCTGGCGCGTTCCCTTCCTGCTCTCGATGGTGCTGCTGGCGATCTCCGTGTGGATCCGCATGAAGCTGCACGAGTCGCCGGTGTTCGCCGAGATGAAGTCGGCCGGTGCGCTGTCGCGCGCGCCGATCCGCGAGAGCTTCGGCAACTGGCGCAACCTCAAGCTGGTGCTCATCGTGCTGTTCGGGTTGCAGGCGGGGCAGGCGGTGGTCACCAATGCGGGGCCGATCTACTCGTCGCTGTTCCTGGTGAACACGCTGCGCGTCGATCCCATCACCGCGACCACGCTGTCGACCATCGGCTTGCTGCTGGGCGCGCCCTTCTACGTGATCTTCGGCTACCTGAGCGACCGCATCGGGCGCAAGCCGATCGTGCTCGCGTCGCTGGTGCTCGGGGCCGTGTCGCTGTTCCCGGTCTATCACGGGTTCACGCACTTCGCCAACCCGGCGCTCGAGGCCGCGCAGGCGCGCTCGCCCGTGGTGGTGGCGGCCGATCCGGCGCGCTGCTCGTTCCAGTTCAATCCGGTCGGCACCTCGAAGTTCACCTCGAGCTGCGACGTGGCGAAGAGCGCGCTGGTGCGGCGCGGCATTCCCTACAGCAACGAGGCCGCGGCGCCGGGAGCGGCGGCGGTGGTGCGCATCGGCGCGCTGTCGCTGCCGGCCTACGACGGCGCCGCCGCCGATGCGAAGGAGCGCGCGGCCGCATTCGACCTGGCACTGGGCAGCGCGCTGGAGGACGCCGGCTACCGCGCCAGCGCCGATCCCTCGCAGATCAACCACCTCATGATCGTGCTGATCATCGTCTACCTGCAATTGCTCACCGGGATGGCCTTCGGCCCCATGGCCGCGATGCTGGTCGAGATGTTCCCGGCGCGCATCCGCTACACCTCGATGTCCTTGCCCTATCACATCGGCAACGGCTGGATCGGCGGCCTGCTGCCGGCGACGGTCGTCGCCATCCAGGCCGCCACGGGCAGCATCTTCGACGGGCTTTGGTACCCTGTGCTGATCGCGGGCGCGGGGTTCGTGCTGTGCTGGCTGTTCGTTCCGGAGACCCGGGACCGGGCGCTCGACAGCTGAACCGCCGAAGGCGCACCGCGCAGGAGAACGGAATGCGCGACCACCCGCTTGGCCCATCGAACGACGACGATTCGCGACCCGCGCATTCGGGCGGGCCGGCCGCGCGCCTGGAGATCCGGCACCTGCGCTACTTCCGGGCGGTGGCCGAGGAGCTGAGCTTCACGCGCGCGGCGGACCGGCTGCACATCGCGCAGCCACCGCTGAGCCAGCAGATCCGCCAGCTCGAGGAAGAGCTGGGCGTGCAGCTCATCGACCGCGACAACCGGCCGGTGCGGCTCACCGAGGCGGGCACGCTGCTGCTGGAGCGCGCGGTCGCGATCATGTCGCAGTTCGATGCCGCCGTGGACGACGTGCGGCGCATCGGCCGCGGCCACAGCGGCAAGCTGGCGATCGGCTTCGCGGGTTCGGCCATGTACAGCGTGCTGCCCGATGTGCTCAACGCCTTTCGCGACCGCTATCCCGAGGTCGAGCTGTCCTTCAGCGAGCTGCTGGCGGCCGAGATCGCCGAGGCGCTGTCGCGGCGTTCCATCGACGTCGGCTTCTCGCGCCCGGGACTGCCGCCCGAGCCATCGATCGAGCAGCGGCTGCTGATCACCGAACCGCTGATGGCCGCCGTGCCGACGCGGCATCCGTTGGCCGCGCGGGCCACCATTCCCGTGGAGGAGCTGCATGGCCAGGCCGCCGTGCTCTATCCGCGCCATCCGCGGCCCAGCCTGACCGACCTGATCCTCGATGCGCTCGGCGAGCGCGGCATCGTGCTCGAGCTCAAGGAGGGCGCGCGCAACATGCAGACCGCGCTGGGCCTGGTCGCGGCTGGCGCCGGCATCAGCTTCGTGCCCGCCAGCGTCTGCGGGCACGGACGCAGCGGCGTGCGCTTCGTGGGCATCGAGCCGCAGGTGCTGACCTCGCCGATGACCGTGGTCTGGCGCAAGGACCACGTCTCGGTCGCGCTGAAGAACTTCCTGCAGATCGTCGAGACGGTGGGCCCGGCGCACGGCTGAGCCGAGGTGCGCGGGGTGCGCCAGACGCCGCGCCTCTGCCAGCGTATCGCGTCGGTATTGGACGCTGCGCGGGGCCATTCCTAAAGTTCATCGCACCGCTTCGAAGCGGTGCCTTTTCACCGATGAACCACAGGAACACCATGTCTGCACTAGATGACGCCATGCGCGACGCCGCCGCTTCCGGCATCCGATTCGATCACGTACCGGCCAACGGCCTGAACATGCACTATGCGCGCGTCGGCCAGGGCGCGCCGCTCGTGCTGCTGCACGGCTGGCCCGAGTTCTGGATGGTGTACCGGCCGCTCATGGACCTGCTGAAGAACGATTTCGAACTCTTCGTTCCCGACCTGCGCGGCAGCGGCTTCACCGGCAAGCCCACACCCGGCCCCGATGCCAACGCCAACGCCGCGACGCACGCCGAGGACATCGCCGAATTCACGCGGCGCCTCGGCCTCGACCGCTTCGGCATGGTGGGCGGCGACCTCGGCGCCTACGTGCTGCAGGCCTTCAGCCTGGCGCACGGCGATCGCCTCAGGGGCGCGTTCTATTTCTGTACCCCGTATCCCGGCATCGGTTCGCGCTACGGGCAGCCCGACCACCTGATCGAGGTCTGGTACCAGTACTTCCAGCAGCTGCCATGGGCCGCGAAGCTGGTCGGCGCATCGCGCGAGAGCTGCAGGCTCTACATGTCGCACTTCCTCGATCACTGGTCGGGCGACAACCCCGAGGTGTTCGCCGACATGATCGAGATCTACGTCGACATGTTCATGCGCAACGACAACATCCAGGGCGGCTTCGACTGGTACCTGAGCTCGGCCGCCAACCGCCGCAAGTGGCTCGAAGGGACCCTGCCGCCACCGCCTCGCATCACGGTGCCCTCGCGCTTCCTCTGGGGCCGCCGCGATCCCTTGATCCGCCCCGAGTGGTCGGACCGCCTGGGCGACTACTTCGCCGACTTCAGCATCGACTTCGCCGATGCCGGGCACTTCGTGCACCGCGAGGCGCCCGCGGTCTGCGCGCGCGAGATCAAGGCCTTCTTCGAGGGCCGGTGATGGCCGCCATGTCGGGCGAGGCGGCCGCGCGCTTCATGACGCCGTGGTCGCGCCAGGGGCAGCGGCCCGGTCCCGTCTTCGTCGGTGGGGCCGGCGTCCACCTGCACACGGCCGATGGCGCGCGCTGCCTGGACCTGTCGAGCGGCCTCATGTGCGCCAACCTGGGCCATGGGCATCCGATGGTGATCGAGGCGATACGACGCCAGGCCGAGTCGCTGTGCTTCGTGTCGCCCACCTTGCGCAGCGACATCCGCGAGGCCTTCTCCGAGCGCCTGTGCGCGCGGGCGCCCTGGCGCGGCGGCGCGCGCGTGCACTTCACCACCGGCGGCGGCGAGGCCAACGACGATGCGGTGAAGATCGCGCGCCTCGTCACCGGCCGGCTGAAGGTGCTGAGCGCCTACCGCTCCTACCACGGCACCAGCGCCGGCGCGGCCGCGCTCACGGGCGGCAGCCGCCGCTGGGCCAGCGAGCAGGCGGCGCCGGGCGGCATCGCGCGCTTCTTCGCGCCGCATCCCTACCGCAGTCCCTTCCACACCGACGACAGGGCCGAGGAGGTGCGACGCGCGCTGGCGCATCTCGAGCGCGTGATCGAGCAGGAGAACCCCGCCAACATCGCGGCGATCCTGATCGAGCCGGTGCTCGGTTCGGACGGCCTGGTCGCGTACGAGGAGGGCTATCTGGCCGGCGTGCGCGAACTCGCACGCCGCTGCGGCGCGCTGCTGATCCACGACGAGGTCATGTGCGGCTTCGGCCGCGTCGGCGAGATGTTCGCCTCGCGCCGCGTCGGCGTCGCGCCCGACATGCTGAGCTTCGCCAAGGGTGTCACGGGCGCCTGCATGCCGCTGGGCGGCGTGCTGATGCGCGAGGAGATCGCCGAAGCCTTCGACCACCGGCCCTTTCCGTTCGGCCACACCTATTCGGGCCACCCAGTCTGCATGGCGGCGGGGCTCGGTGCGCTGCGCGCCTACGAGACCGAAGGCCTCTTCACGCGGGGCCGCGAGATCGAAGGCTGGCTCCGGCAAGGACTGGACGACATTCGCGAACGCAGCGCCATCGTGGGCGACGTGCGCGGCATCGGTGCCTTCTTTGGCATCGAGCTCGTGCGCGACCGCAAGACGCGCGAGCCGCTGGTCGCATGGCAGGGCGCCGACCAGCGGCTGATGCACGACTTCCAGTCCGACCTGCTGGCGCGCGGCGTGTGGCTGTACGTCAAGTACAACTTGTGCGTGGTGGCGCCGCCGCTGACCATCTCCCAGGCCGATCTGGCACACGGGCTCGCCATCGTCTCGGAGGCGTTGCAGGCCCTCGAGGCCAGGGTGTCGGCATAGGGCCGGCCGCTCAGAGCTGCGGCGACAGCACCGCAGCCAGGTGCTCCCACGCCTTCTCGAGCAGCGGCCGCTCCTTCCAGCCCTCGTAGCTCAACCGCTTCGACTGCGCGAGGTCGGCCTCGAACTGCACGGTCTGCGCCGCGGCGAAAGCCTCGTCGTAGATGTTGAGGTTGGCCTCGTCGTTGAGCCGGAACGAGCGGTTGTCGAAGTTGGTCGAGCCCACCGACACCAGCAGGCCGTCGACCAGGAAGACCTTGCAGTGGTACATGGTCGGCTGGTACTCGCTGATCTGGGCGCCGGCCTCGAGCAGCGGGCCCCAGGCGGCGCGCGAGGCGCGGCGCACGGTCTGCGAATCGATGATCGGTCCCGGCGTGACGATGCGCACCCGCACGCCGCGATGCAGCGCCGCGACCAGCGCGCCCACGGTGAGGTCGTCGGGCACGAAGTAGGCGCTCGAGAGGTCGATGGTCTTCGTGGCCGCGGCGATCGAGAGCAGGTACATCAGGTGCATGCTCTCGCTGCCGCCCGAAGGCGAGCTGCTGAACATCTGCGCGCGGCCCGTGCCCACCGGCGGCAGCGGCGGGAAGTAGCGCTCGCCATGGAGCACGTCGCCCGAGACCTTGATCCAATTGTCCATGAAGACGGCCTGCATCTGCGCCACCACCGGGCCCTCGACCTTGTAGTGCGAGTCGCGCCAGTGCGCGGGGTCCTGTGCGTCGCCGGTCCATTCGGGCGCGATGCCGACGCCACCCGTGAAGCCGATGCGACCGTCGACCACCAGCAGCTTGCGGTGGGTGCGGTTGTTCATGCGCGCGATGTCGTACCAGCTCGGCTTGTGGAACTTGCGGATCTCCACGCCCGATGTCTCCATCTCGCGGATGAAGTCCGCATCGACCTTCGCGCTGCCGACCCAGTCGAGCAGCACATGCACCTTGACGCCGGCGCGCGCACGTTCCGACAGCGCATCGGCAAAGGCGCGGCCGATGTCGCCCGACCAGTAGATGTAGGTCTCGAAGGTGATGCTGTGCTTCGCGGCGCGAATCGCCGCGAGCATCGGCGGAAAAATCTTGTCGCCGTTCTGGAAGGCCTCGAAGCGGTTGCCGTCGGTGATCGGCGGGCCGAGCATGGCGCCGAGCGCGCGCTGGTACTGGGGATCGTGCAGCGCGTATTCGCGCCGCACCTGTTCGTCGAGCTTCTTCTCGCCGCTCGTGAGGTTGAGCACGAGCAGGGTGGCGGCCAGCGTCAGGACGAAGGTCCAGGCGATGGCTTTCCAGGGCTTGCGGGGGGCGGGTACGGGCATGCCTTATCGTGCCGGCCTTTGCCCGCGCCGAATCGAGGTCGCGCCCTTGTCCTGCAAGGCGCCGCTGCGATGTCTGCCATCAATATCGGCCTGCGGCCCAGCCCCCGCGAACACCATGCCCCAACAACCCAAAACCTTGCCCGACCCGACCTCCCACCGCTTCGTCTCCGTGCGCGGCGCGCGCGAGCACAACCTGCGCAACGTCGACGTCGACATCCCGCGCGATGCCCTCGTGGTCTTCAGCGGGATCTCGGGTTCCGGCAAGTCCTCGCTGGCCTTCGGCACGCTGTATGCCGAGGCGCAGCGGCGCTACCTCGAATCGGTGGCGCCCTATGCGCGGCGGCTGATCGACCAGGTCGGCGTGCCGGCGGTCGATGCCATCGACGGGCTGCCGCCGGCCGTGGCCTTGCAGCAGCAGCGCGGCACGCCGGGCACGCGCTCCTCGGTGGGCAGCGTGACCACGCTGTCGAACCTGTTGCGCATGCTCTATTCGCGCGCGGGCGACTACCCGGCGCGCCAGGCCATGCTGCACGCGGAGGACTTCTCGCCCAACACGCCGCAGGGTGCCTGTCCCGTCTGCCACGGGCTGGGCCGGGTGTTCGAGGTGACCGAGCGCGCGATGGTGCCCGACGACAGCCTCACGATCCGCGAGCGCGCGGTGGCCGCCTGGCCCTCGGCCTGGCAGGGGCAGAACCTGCGCGACATCCTCGTCACGCTGGGCATCGACGTCGACACGCCGTGGCGCGCGCTGCCGAAGAAGACGCGCGACTGGATCCTGTTCACCGAGGAGCAGCCGACGGTGCCGGTCTATGCGGGCTTCACGCCGGCCGAGACGCGCGCCGCGCTGCGCCGCAAGCTCGAGCCCAGCTACCAGGGCACCTTCATGGGCGCGCGCAAGTACGTGCTCCACACCTTCGCCACCACGCAGAGCGCGCTGATGAAGAACCGCGTATCGCGCTTCATGTCGGGCGCGTGGTGTCCGGCCTGCCAGGGCAAGCGGCTCAAGGCCGAGGCATTGTCGGTACGTTTCGCGGGGCTCGACATCGGGCAGATCTCGCACCTCACGCTGGGCGCGCTGGCACAGGTGCTGCGGCCGGCGGCGCGCGGCGAGGCGCATGGCAAGGTGGCACCGTCGGCCGAGAAACGCATCGTGGCGCAGCGCATCGCGCAGGACGCGCTGGCGCGGCTCGAGACGCTGCTGGGCCTCGGGCTGGGCTATCTCTCGCTCGATCGCGCAACGCCCACGCTGTCGCCGGGCGAGCTGCAGCGGTTGCGGCTCGCGACGCAGATCCGCTCCAAGCTGTTCGGCGTGGTCTACGTGCTCGACGAGCCCTCGGCCGGCCTGCACCCGGCCGACGCCGAGGCACTGGTCGACGCGCTCGATGCACTCAAGCGCGCGGGCAACTCGCTGTTCGTGGTCGAGCACGACCTGGACCTGATGCGCCGCGCCGACTGGCTGGTCGATGTCGGACCCGGCGCGGGCGAGAAGGGCGGCGAGGTGCTCTACAGCGGGCCGCCCGCCGGGTTGCGCGAAGTGGCGGCTTCCCGCACGGCCGCCTACCTGTTCGCGCCCGAGGCCGCTGGCGATGCGGGCCGGCCGCCGCGTTCGGCGCAGGGCTGGCTGCGGCTCGAAGGCGTCACGCGCAACAACCTCGAGGCGGTCGATGCGGCATTTCCGATCGGCGCGATGACCGCGGTCACCGGCGTCTCGGGATCGGGCAAGTCCAGCCTCGTGAGCCAGGCGCTGGTGCAGCTGGTGGCGGCCCACCTGGGCCACGAGGCGCCGGCCGACGACGAGCCGGGCGAGGGCGAGCCCTCGCTCGCCCAGGAGACGCACGGCCGCATCGTCGAGGGCCTGGACCGGATCCGGCGGCTGGTGCGGGTCGACCAGAAGCCGATCGGCCGCACGCCGCGTTCCAACCTCGCGACCTACACCGGGCTGTTCGACCACGTGCGCAAGCTGTTCGCGCAGACCCGTGCCGCGAAGGCGCGCCGCTTCGATGCCGGCCAGTTCTCGTTCAACGTCGCCAAGGGCCGCTGCCCGACCTGCGAGGGCGAGGGCTTCGTCAGCGTCGAGCTGCTGTTCATGCCGAGCGTCTACGCGCCGTGCCCGCAGTGCGGCGGCTCGCGCTTCGACGCGGCGACGCTGAAGGTGCGGCTGCGCGACAAGAGCATCGCCGACGTGCTCGCGATGACGGTGGACGAGGCGCATGCCTTCTTCAAGGACGACGCACCCATCGAGCGGCCGCTGCGTCTGCTCGCGGCGATCGGCCTGGGCTACCTGCGCCTGGGGCAGCCGGCCACCGAGCTGTCGGGCGGCGAGGCCCAGCGCATCAAGCTCGCGACCGAGCTGCAGCGCGCGCAGCGCGGCGACGCGCTCTACGTGCTCGACGAGCCGACCACCGGGCTGCATCCGTCGGACGTGGACCGGCTGATGGCGCAGCTCGACGAACTGGTCGACGCCGGCAACACGGTGGTGCTGGTCGAGCACGAGATGCGCGTGGTGGCGCGCTGCGACTGGGTCATCGACATGGGCCCTGGCGCGGGCGGCGAGGGCGGGCGCGTGGTGGCGGCGGGCACGCCGCGCGAGGTCGCGAAGGCCGGCACGCCCACGGCGAAGTACCTCGCGCGCCAGTGGGGCTGAGCCGGGCGTGGCCCGGGTGCACAATCTGGGCCCCCGATCCGCGCCGCCGTGCGTCGCCTTCCGTTTCAACCCCATGCGAATCCACGACATCCGACGCCGACTGCGCGAAGCAGGCGCGGGCCCCAGCCATGAGCAGCGCGTGCTGCGGCTGTGGTCCCATGCGCTGCCGCGCGACAGCGGCCGGCGGCTGCCGCACAGCTTCTTTCCGGCCGGGTTGATGGCCGAGCTGCCGGCCATCGAGGCCGAGCTCGCGGGCCTTGCGCGCGTGGATGCGGTGCATCCGGGCGCCGATGGTTCGGAACGGTTGCTGGTGGCGCTTGCCGACGGCCAGACCGTCGAGAGCGTGCTGCTGCCGCGCGACGGCCTGTGCGTGTCCTCGCAAGTGGGCTGCGCGGTCGGCTGCCAGTTCTGCATGACCGGGCGCGAAGGCCTGCTGCGCCAGGTCGGCAGCGCCGAGATCATTGCCCAGGTGGCGCTCGCGCGCATGCGCCGGCCGGTGCGCAAGGTGGTGTTCATGGGCATGGGCGAGCCGGCCCACAACCTCGACAACGTGATGGAGGCGATCGAGCTGCTCGGCACGGTCGGCAACATCGGCCACAAGAACCTGGTGTTCTCCACCGTCGGCGATCCGCGCGTGTTCGAGCGGCTGCTGCAGGAACGCGTGCGGCCCGCGCTCGCGCTGTCGCTGCACACCACGCGCGACGAACTGCGCCGCAAGCTGCTGCCGCGCGCGCCGCGGCTCACGCCCGAGGAACTGGTCGCGGCCGGCGAACGCTATGCGCGCACCACCGGCTATCCGATCCAGTACCAGTGGACGCTGCTCGAAGGCATCAACGACAGCGAGGAAGAGATCGAGGGGCTGGTGCGGCTGCTGTCGGGCAAGTACGGCGTGCTCAACATGATCCCGTTCAACGCGGTCGACGGCGTGGACTTCCAGCGCCCGGCCTGGGCGCGCTGCCAGCAGATCGCGCGCACCCTGCACGAGCGCGGCATCCTGACCAAGTTGCGCAATTCGGCGGGGCAGGACGTGGATGGGGGGTGTGGGCAGTTGCGGGCGCGGGCTGTCGGCACGCGGGTGATGATCCAGCGAACCGCGCAGGCTCCTGGCCCTGCATGACGATCCGGGACCTCGCACGGGCAGCCGCCATCAGGGTCTTCTGTGTTGGACGTACTCGAGAGAGTATGACAAAGTATGATCCACGCAGACCTGAAGGAGCGTGACCCTTGCCCAGCACCCTGGAACGACTGACCGTGACCATGCCTGTAGAAATGGCTGCGACCATCAAACAGGCGGTGGACGAGGGCGAGTACGCCTCGACCAGCGAAGTGGTGCGCGAAGCCCTGCGTGAATGGAAGACGCGGCGCCAGTTGATGCTCGCCGAGCTGTCCGTCCTCAAGGCCGATATCGATCGAGGGCTGGCGGATGTGGCTGCAGGCCGCGTCAAGGACTTCGATGCCGATCGCATCATCGAACGCGGGAGACAGCTATTGGCCGCACGCTCCAGCTGACCGAGAGTGCCGAGCAGGATCTGGCGGAAATCTGGTCATACATCGCCGAGGGAGCCTCGGAGGCCGTTGCCACCCGTTTCCTGGGAAAGTTGCACTCCACCTGCCAGGGGCTGCTGGCATTCCCGATGGCGCACCCCGAGCGTCGACAACTCGCACCTGAGCTGCGCGTCGTCTTTCATGGCGCCTATGCGATCTACTATCGACCGGACGAAGGGGTGGTGACGATCGTTCGCGTCCTGCACGGTGCGCGTGATCTGGGCGCGATCGCCGATCAAGGCGGGTTCGACGCCTGACGGGCCGAATCCTTCAAGCCCCAGCGCTCAAGCGGCCCTCGCCGCCTCATCCCCCAGGAAGAACGCCACCGCCCGCCCCACCACCCAGGGCACGATCACATGGTCCCCATCGAAGGGCTGCAGCGTGAGGTCGTGCCCGCTCTCGAGCAGCCGCCGAGCGTGCGGATGGGCGCTGGTCTCGATCGGCAGCTGGCTGTCCGAGCGGCCGTGCGCGAGAAAGAAGCGCGGCGTGCCGGCCTGCGCGAAGCTGTTCATGAAGCCGGCCGACAGGCCGATCACGTGGCTCGCCACGTCGCCGTTGGTGAGGCCCAGCGACAGCGCGTAGCTGCCGCCGTCGGAGAAACCCGCGAGCGCGAGCCGCGCGGGGTCGATCCGGAAATGCCGCGACACGGTGGCCAGCGCGTTGTCGAGCCGCTCGAGGTCGGGGCCATGGCCGCCGACCACGATGTCCCAGGTGGCGTACATCGACTGCGGCGCCAGCAGCAGGAAGCCGCGCGAGCGCGCATGGGCGACGAAGTGCGGCAGCACGCGGTTGGCCTCGCCGCCCGCGCCATGGAACATCACGAGCAGGGGCAGCGGCGCATCGGCGGGCAGGCCTTCGGGCACGACCAGCACCGCGTCGCGGCCTTCGTCGAAGCCCAGGTCGTGACGGCCGGGCGGCAACGGTTCGTACAAGGGCGCGGCACCGGGCCGGAAGGCCATGCGGCCCGTGAGCGCGCCGCCGAACAGGGTGGGGTCGATCATGCGGTGCCTCCGGGCGATGCGGCGGGCGCGATGCCGCGGAACACGGCGCACTGCGCGAAGGACTGCGTGGACAGCGGCAGTTCCTTGCGCCGGCAGTACTTGCTCGTGAGCTTGAGCAGCTCCTTGATGTCGCGGCCGCTGGCGCCCGCGTAGTCGACCACCAGCCGGTCGATCACGGCGGCGGGCAGTTCCACGCCGAGCTGGGCCGACAGCGTGGCCCACAGGCGCCGCGCATCCTCGGGCCCGGGCGGCTGGTAGTCGATCACCGCGATGCAGCGCGAGAGGATGGCCTCGTCGATGTCGCCGACGCGGTTGGTGGTCATGAACAGCAGGCCGCTGAAGTACTCGAGCGTGCGCAGGAACTCGGCCACGATGGCGTTGTGCTGCAGGTCGTTGTCGCGGCGCCGGATGTAGACGTCGGCCTCGTCGAGCAGCAGCACGCAACCCCAGCGCGCGGCGCGCTGCAGGATGCGCGTGAGGCTGGTCTCCACCGAGCTCGCCGTCACGCCGAGCTGGCCCGAATGCACGCGGTACAGCGGCTTGCCGACCACCTCCGCATAGACCTCGGCGGTCAGCGTCTTGCCCAGGCCGGGCGCGCCTTTGCACAGGATGGTGGTGCCGCCCGACTTGCCGGGCACCACGTCCTCGACCAGGAAGTTGCGGTCGGCCGTGAGAATGTCGATCAGGTCGCGGTGCGCCTGCGGCAGCACCAGTCGCTCGCGCAGGCCGGGCTGGTACCGGTACTCCTGCACATGCTGCGCATGGACCCAGATGTTGCGGTGCCAGTCGAGGTGGAACAGGTGCAGGTAGCAGTGCTGGGGAATGCGGTCGAAGCCCTGGGCGATGCCGCTCTCGCGCCAGTGGTGCGGATCGGCGGCCAGGTCGAAGCGGCGGCGCAGCAGCTCCTCGTCGTTCACGCAGCGCACCGCGGCGGCCTCGGGCAGCCGGTGGCACTCGAGCGCCGCGCGCGGGCCCTCGCCCGCGGTCCACACGCTGCCGCCGACGGTGAACTGCGCGCCGTGCTGCGGTTGCAGCTTGCCGAAGCGCTCGAGCTGCATCTCGTACTCGCGCTTGAACTCCGCGCACTCCTTGTGAAAGCCGTGGTCGGCGAACAGGTCGGCCAGCGTGCGCTGCGGCAACTGCTCCTCGTAGAAGCTCAGGCCCCAGGTCATGCCCGCGAAGCGCAGCCGGGGCTCGGAGGGCGGCTCGCGGCCGGCCGCCTGCAGCGTGTTGGCGAGCAGGCCCACGAGCACGTAGGCATTGCCCTCGGTGGGCTTCACCAGCCGCACCGTGTGGACCAGCCAGGGCAGCAGCACGCCGTCCTTGCCGCGCTGGTAGAGCCAGCCGTCGATCGCGTCGCGCGCCAGCCATTCGGTCAGCGCCGGCACCATCGCCTCGAGGTTCGCGATCGGCTGCAACTGCGATTCGCCGTTGAGGTTGTCGAGCGCGAGCAGCTGGAACACCAGGTCGCGCGCGCCCTTGCCGAGGCTCAGCTGGTAGAGCAGGTTGAGCGAGCGGCCGTCGAAGTGGCGGCTCGACACGACGCGTATGCCGCTGCAGGCCCCCTGGCCGCCCAGCTGGAGGCCCAGCGGCGACTGCGCGCCGACCTGGCTGCGCAGGACGGCGGCCAGCATCTCCGGTATCTCGAGTTCCACGGCGTCTCCTCGTGTCGCCTGTCCATGCTAGCCCGGCGCGGGCGCCCGGCGATTGACCTGGGTCAAGCCCGTGGGAAGATGGCCCGACGCAGACAAGGAAGGAAAGCGCCCATGCCCCCGCCCTCGAAGACCTCGCTGTTCGCCGCCGCGAAGGCCTGGGACGCGGCCTCGGTTCAGGCCCAGCTGGCCCAGGCGCCGGCGCTGGTCGGTGCCACCGATCCGCGCGGCCGCGCGGCGATCCATCTGGCCTGCACGGTGAAGGCCGAGGGCGCGCAGCGCGCGGAACCGCATGGGATCGAGACCGTGACCGCGCTGCTCGATGCGGGTGCCGACCTCGAGGCCGAGGTGCCCATGAACGAGGACGAGGGCGACTTCCGCGCCACGCCGATCTGGTACGCGGTGGCGCGCGGCGAGAACCTGCCGCTTGTGAAGTTCCTCGCCAAGCGTGGCGCGAACACGAGCTGGTCGCTGTGGGCCGCGGTGTGGCGCGACGACGCGGCGATGTGCCGCGTGCTGCTCGCGAACAGGCCCGCGCTGAACCTGCGTGTGCACGGCGAAACGCCGCTCTTCTATGCGGCCCGTCTGCAGCGGCTCGAGACCCTGGCGCTATTGATAGCTGCCGGTGCCGATGCGTCCGTGGCCGACGAGCAGGGGCGCGATGGGGTCGACATCGCGCGGGCGCGGCGTCTGCCGAAGGAGCTCATCGAACGGCTCGAGCGATCGAAGCGATCGCGTCCCGCGTAGATCCACGCAAGCGTCGGCTAGACCTGCGCGCGCTGGCGCGACAGGCCATCGACCCGCCTGAGCATCTCGGGCAGCCGGTAGGCACCGGCCATCGCGCGGATGTGCGCCCTGGCCTGCTCGAGCGGCATGCCCGCGGCCGTCACGAAGAGCGGGCGCGCGCTCTCGCCGCGCAGCAGTTCGGTCTCGGGCGGCGCCCCCGCGAACCTCGTCTTCGCGACGCCGATCACCGGGGTCGCGCGGCCGAGCTTGTCCCAGAGCACCGCGCCGAGGCCGTCGCGCGGCGGCGTGCCCAGCGTCACGTAGCCGTCGATGACGATGCCGGCGAGCGGTTCGGCGACCTGCGCGAGCACGGCCTCGATGCAGGGCAGCTCGCGGCGGTAGAACGCGCCGGGCACATAGTCCTCGACCTGCGGCACCGGCACCAGGATCTCGCGCACTGGCGCGGTGTCGTGCCAGTCCGCGAGCAGCAGCCCGGCGGCCATCGCGCCGCCCGACTCGGCGTAGGCGACATCGACGGCGAGGATCACGCGGGCTCGACGGCCGCGAAGCCGATGCGGGGTGACGTGATGCGGCCGTTCGCGACCGCGAGCACGAAGCGCAGGGTGTCGCCCTCGACGACGACCTGCACGCCGAGCTTGGCCGTCATGGCCTCGCCGGCGAGTTGTGCGCCGCCCCAGCTCGCCGTGATGTCGCGTGCGGACAGCGCCGCGATCTCCGCGCCCAGCCCGCGCCCCACCGATTCCGAGCGCAGCACGATGGTGTTGAGGCCCTGCTCGTGTCCGTCCATCGACACCTGCAGGCCCGGCAGCGCGAGCAGTCCGTCCCCGAGCCGCAGCTCGCCCGACAGGGCCGTGCGCCCGAGCAGCGTGCGCGCCTGCGCGGTCAGCCCCTGGGCCTGCGTGCCCAGCCCCTGGCGCAGCATCGATTCGGCGAAGGGCCGCAGCCGGAGCTTGCCGCGCTCGGAGATCCACGGGCCGATCAGGCTCTTGCGGCGCTCGAACTCCACGCCCGCGAGCGGCGCCGAGGCGAACTGGTAGAGGTAGCTGCGGCCGTTCGGCGCGTCGACGTAGAAGCCGAGCGGGCTCACGCCCATGCGCGAGTCGGGGCCCACGTGCTCGACGGTGGCGTCGTTGAAGTCGACCAGCCCGTGGCGGATCGGCACGGTCACGTCGGCATCGAACAGCAGGTGCGCGTCGGTGATGCGGCCGCGCAGGGTGCCGTCGATCTCGCCGAGCGGGCCGAGCTGCCAGGCATCGGCCGGCGGCGGCAGCGTCGTGCCGTCGGCGGGATGGGTGGCTTCCCACAGCTGGCGGAACTGCCGCGGCAGCACCAGCGGGCCGTGCAACTTCAGGCCGGCGAATTCCGCGTCGCGGGCCTCGATGGTGCCGACGCGCAGCGCCCCGTTCTCGGCATGCACGCGCGCGACCAGCTCGTGCACGGCGATGCGCTCGATCTCCAGGACCAGCGCGCCCGTGGCGAGCCGCAGGGCCGTCGCTTCGAGCCGCGCGATCCGCAGTTCGCGCGTGCCGTCCTGCCCCGTGGTCCAGCGCACGCCCTCGAGCGCGAAGCGGTTCGGATCGGCATCGCCGCGCGCGCCGAGTTCCAGGCCCAGCACGAGATCGACGAGAGAGGCAGCGAGGGAAGCGCTCATGGGGGCTTTCTAGCAGACGGGCTCAGCGGCACATCGGAAACCCGCCCGTCTCCAGATGGAAGTGATCGCGGTGCGCCGCGTTGTACTCGGGCCCGAGCACGCCGCGAAAGAACCGGCAGGCGCCCAGGTGGGCATCGTTCAGCAGCGCGGCCGAAGGGTTCGTGGCGTCGATGCGCCAGTCCTTGCGCACGTTGACGCGGCGTCCGTCCGCGAGCACGAAGCCAGCCACGTCGAAGGCATCGGCCGTGGCATGCCGGCTGCGTGGCGCACCGGGCATCGCGCCTTCGCCGCGGTTCACGTTGCGGCAGGCATAGCTGCCGAGGTGGTCGACCGCGGCGACCGGCTGTCCGAAGTGCCGCATGGCCGCCGGCTGCAGCGCATGCTTCTCCCACATGAAGAAGGACAGCGCCATCGGGCAGCTCAGCGTGGGCGCGCTGCCCAGCCGGACGCCGGCCGAGCGCAGGCGCACCGCGTTCTCGAAGCCGCAGCCCGGGCCGGTGATGCGGTCGGGCACGCGCTCGTACTGCATGCCGGTGTCGGCCAGCGCGGCCTGGCAGCGCACGGGGTCGCCGCGTGCGCGGGCCAGCTTGTACGAAGTGAGCCAGTTGGGCGCCGCCGTCACGTCGAGCGGTGCCCAGGGATCGTGGCGCTCGGGCACCTCGATGGCGCCCGTGAAGACGGCCACCACGCCGGCGGCGATGGCGACGACCAGCGCGAGGGCCAGTCGGCGTCCGAGGCGGGCGGGTCGATCTTGCGCGGGCGGCAGGGGCACGGGGAACGAAGGCGGTGAATGCGAAAGCCTCATTGGGACCCGACCGCGCGCGCGGCGCTGTCGGGATGATCGGCCAGCGCGTGTAGGCCGATGCGAACCGGGCGGGTGCCGCTCAAGGCCGGATGCAGTCGAGCAGCACGCGGAACGCCGGCTCGATGTTCGCCTCCTCCACGCAGGCATAGCCCAGCAGCAGCCCGCGCCGCCCGTCGCCGCGCCGGTAGTAGCGCGACAGCGGCCGCGAGAGCACGCCGCGCGCCTGCGCCGCTTCCATGATCGCCACGTCGTCGCGGTCCTCGGGCAGCCGCAGCACCAGGTGCAGCCCGGCATTGCTGGCCTGCGGATGCAGATGGTCGGGGCCCAGGTGCTCGGCGATCAGCCCGGCCAGCAGCGCGCGCCGGCGCGCATAGAGCACGCGCATGCGGCGGATGTGGGCGGCGTAGTGGCCCTGGCCGATGAGCTCGGCCAGCGCCACCTGCGTGATGGCGTGGCCCTCGCGATAGAGGTCGGCATGGGCGGTGCGGAAATGCGCGGCCAGCGCGCGCGGCAGCACCATGTAGCCCACGCGCAGGCCCGGGAACAGAGTCTTGCTGAAGGTGCCGATGTAGATCACCGGGCTGTCGTCCTCGAGCCCCTGCATCGAGGGAATGGGCCGGCCCGCGAAGCGGAACTCGCTGTCGTAGTCGTCCTCCACGATCCAGCTGCCCGACTGGCGCGCGAAGTCGAGCAGCTCGCGCCGGCGCGCCAGGCTCATCACCGAGCCCAGCGGGTACTGGTGCGAGGGCGTGACGAAGATCAGCCGTGGCGCGCTGCCGCCGCGCGGCCAGCCGGCCCCGGGGCCGTCGCCCTCGGCCTCCACGCGCAGCGGCCGCACGCGCCAGGCACCCATCTGCAGCAGCTTGTGGAAGCCCCAGTAGCCGGGCTCCTCGACCCACACGGTGTCGCTCGGGTCGGCCAGCATGCGCAGCGACAGGTCGATGGCCTGGTGCACGCCCTCGGTGATCAGCACCTGGTCGGCATCGCAGCGCACCGCGCGCGCCACGCGCAGGTGCTCGGCCACGGCCTCGCGCAGCGCCGGGTGGCCGCCGCCATGCGAATAGGTCAGCAGCTCGGGCGCGGGGTCGCGCCACAGGCGCGCGACGATGCGGCCGAAGGCGCGGTGCGGGAACTGGGTCACGTCGGGCACGCCGGGCATGAAGGCGCCCCACTGGCGCGCCGCGGCCGAGGCATCGTCGACCAGCGCCTGGGCGCGCCGGGCCAGCCGCACCGGCGCGGCGCGGGCCGGCGCGGTGGCGGCGCCGCGGCCGGTGGCCAGCTGGCTCTCGGGCGTGGTCTCGGCCACGAAGGTGCCGCTGCCTACGCGCGAATGCACGTAGCCCTCGGCGCGCAGCTGCTCGTAGGCATGCAGCACGGTGTTGCGCGACATGCCGGTCTCGCGCGCCAGGTCGCGCGAGGCCGGCAGCGCGCTCGAGGGCGGCAGGCTGCCGTCGAGGATGGCGCCGCGCAGGCAGTCGTAGAGCTGGCGGTTGAGCGCGGCGCCGGCGGCGGGGGCGATGCGCTGCAGCACCAGGTCGGCGCAGATGGATTTCATGGCTTTTTGGATTGGCTCCATCCTGATTGCAGGAAGTGGATCTTTTTGATGGAGCCAATTGCGCATTCAATCAGAACTTCCGATCGACCTCCAGCCTTTCCCGGACGCCTTCAGCCATGACCACCAACTCCGAACTCCAGACCCGCCGCCTCGCGGCCACCCCGCGCGGCGTGGGCGTGATGTGCGGCTTCTATGCCCAGCGCGCCGAGAACGCGACGCTGTGGGACATCGAAGGCCGCGAATACATCGACTTCGCCGCCGGCATCGCGGTGCTCAACACCGGCCACCGCCATCCGCGCCTGGTGGCCGCGATCCAGGAGCAGCTCGGGCGCTTCACGCACACGGCCTACCAGATCGTTCCCTACGAGAGCGTGGTGACGCTGGCCGAGCGCCTCAACGCGCTGGTGCCGATCTCGGGCCCGGTGAAGACGGCCTTCTTCACCACCGGCGCCGAGGCGCTCGAGAACGCGGTGAAGATCGCGCGCGCCCACACCGGCCGCGCCGGCGTGATCGCCTTCGGCGGCGGCTTCCATGGCCGCACGCTGATGGCGCTGGCCATGACCGGCAAGGTCGCGCCCTACAAGACCGGCTTCGGCCCGTTCCCGGCCGACGTGTTCCACGTGCCGTTCCCGAGCGCGCTGCAGGGCGTGAGCGCCGACGATTCGCTGGCCGCGATCGAGAAGCTGTTCAAGGCCGACATCGACCCCAGGCGCGTGGCCGCGATCGTGATCGAGCCGGTGCAGGGCGAGGGCGGCTTCAACGTCGCGCCCACCGCGCTGCTGCAGGGCCTGCGCCGCCTCTGCGACGCGCACGGCATCGTGCTGATCGCCGACGAGGTGCAGACCGGCTTCGCGCGCACCGGCCGGCTGTTCTCGATGCAGCACCACGGCGTCGAGCCCGACCTGATCACCATGGCCAAGAGTCTCGCGGGCGGCATGCCGCTGTCGGCCGTGGCCGGCCGCGCCGCCATCATGGATGCGCCGGCGCCCGGCGGCCTCGGCGGCACCTACGCGGGCAATCCGCTGGCGGTGGCCTCGGCGCACGCGGTGCTCGACGTGATCGCCGACGAGAAGCTCTGCGAACGCGCCGCCGCGCTGGGCGAGCGCCTGGTCGGCCGGCTGCTGAAGATCAAGGAATCGAACCCGGCGCTGGCCGAGGTGCGCGCGCAGGGCTCGATGGTCGCGGTCGAACTGCGCGATGCGGCCACGGGTGCGCCCGATGCCGAAGCGGTGGCGCGCGTGCAGGCCAAGGCGCTGGCGCAGGGCCTGGTGCTGCTGAGCTGCGGCATGTACGGCAACGTGATCCGCTTCCTCTACCCGCTGACCATTCCCGACGCGCAGTTCGAACGCGCGCTGGCCATCGTCGAGGAGGCGTTCTCGGCATGAACTCCCCATCCACCCTGGGCCTGCAGCGCCCCGACCTGCTGCGCGGCGCCGGCCTGATCGACGGCCAGTGGGTCGCGGCCGACGATGGCGCCACCTTCGCCGTCAACGACCCCGCCACCGGCCGACACCTGGCCGACGTGCCGCGGATGGGCCGCGCCGAGACCGAGCGCGCCATCGCCGGCGCCGCGGCCGCGCTGCCCGCCTGGCGCGCGCGCACCGCGCCCGAGCGCGCACGCGTGCTGCGCCGCTGGGCCGAGCTGATGCTCGCGCACCAAGACGACCTGGGCCGGCTGATGACGCTCGAGCAGGGCAAGCCGCTGGCCGAGGCGCGCGGCGAGATCGCCTATGCGGCCTCGTTCATCGAATGGTTCGCCGAGGAGGCCAAGCGCGTGGACGGCGAGGTGCTGCAGCCGCAGCGCGCGGGCCAGCGCATCGTGGTGCTCAAGCAGCCGATCGGCGTGTGCGCCGCGATCACGCCGTGGAACTTCCCGGCCGCGATGATCACGCGCAAGGTCGGCCCCGCGCTGGCCGCGGGCTGCACCATCGTCGTCAAGCCGGCCGAGCTCACGCCGCTGAGCGCCTTCGCGCTCGGCGTGCTGGGGCTCGAGGCCGGCCTGCCGCCCGGCGTGCTGCAGATCGTGGCCGGCAACGCGCCCGAGATCGGCGCCGCGCTGTGCGAGAGCCCGACCGTGCGCAAGCTCAGCTTCACCGGCTCCACCGGCGTGGGCCGCGTGCTCGCGCAGCAGTGCGCGCCGACCATCAAGAAGCTCTCGCTCGAGCTCGGCGGCAATGCGCCGCTGATCGTGTTCGACGACGCCGACATCGACCGCGCCATCGAGGGCATCGTGGCCTCGAAATTCCGCAACGCGGGCCAGACCTGCGTCTGCGCCAACCGCATCTACGTGCAGGCCGGCATCTACGACGCCGTGGCCGCGCGGCTGGTGGCCGCGGTCGAGGCGATGCGCGTGGGCAATGGCCTCGAGGCCGGCACCACGCAGGGCCCGCTGATCGACGGCCGCGCGGTCGCCAAGGTGCGCCAGCACATCGACGACGCGCTCACGCAGGGCGCCGAGCTGCGCACCGGCGGCAAGCCGCATGCGCTGGGCGGCAGCTTCTTCGAGCCCACCGTGCTGACCGGCGTGACGCAGGCCATGCGCGTGGCGCGCGAGGAGACCTTCGGGCCGCTGGCGCCGCTGTTCCGCTTCGAGACCGAGGAGGAGGTCGTCGCGATGGCCAACGATTCGGAGTTCGGCCTCGCCGCCTACCTGTTCACCGAGGACCGCCGCCGCCTCTGGCGCGTGGGCGAGCAGCTCGAGACCGGCATGGTCGGCATCAACACCGGCCTGATCTCGAACGAGGTCGCGCCCTTCGGCGGCGTGAAGCAGTCGGGCCTGGGCCGCGAGGGTTCGCGGCACGGGATCGAGGACTACCTCGAGCTCAAGTACCTCTGCCTGCAGGACTGAGCATGGCGGCGCGGCGGCCGCTCACGATGCCTTCGCGGCCGCCGACACGCCCCACAGCCGGGGCTTGCCTTCCCACACCGAGAAGCCGCTCAGGCGCTTGCGCACGCCCCAGGCGTCGATGCCGTTGAACAGCATGATCATCGGCACCTGCTGGATCATCAGCGCGTGGATCTGGTCGAACAGGGCCTGGCGCTTCTTCGGGTCCGATTCGGCGAAGCTGTCGTCGAGCAGCTTGAGCGCCTGCGGGTCTTCCCAGACCTTGCGCGACTGCTTGTCCTTCGGGCCCGAGAACTGCTCGTAGCTCAGCGCCGGGTCGAGCCGCGACGAATAGGTGAACGAGCTCATCTGGTAGTTGCCGCTGTTGTAGCGGTCGAGCTGCGTCGCCCATTCGAGCACCTCGATCTGCGCGTTGATGCCCACCGACTGCATCATGGCCTGCGCCAGCACCGCCACCGTGTAGCTCGGCACATGGGCGCGCTTGTTGGTCTGGATGACGATCTTTTCGTTCCTGTAGCCGGCCTCGCGCAGCAGCCTGGCGGCCAGCGCCGGGTCGTAGTGGTAGCCCTTCTTCTGCACCGGGCCGTAGAAGGCCGAGCTCTTGTGGATGGCGGCGTTGTTCACCGTGCCCAGGCCCTCGGAGGCGGCCGCCACGATCTGCTCCATGTCGAGCGAGGCCGCGATGGCCTGGCGCAGCTTCTGGTTCTTGAGCAGCGGATCGCGGGTCTGGATCAGCAGCGCGTTCTTGGTGGCCTCGGTCGGCGCCTGCACGACGAGGTTGCGGTCGGTCTTGAGTTCCTGCGCGTCGCTCGAGGTGATCTGGGCCGCGTCGATGGCGCCCGACTTCAGGCCCGCGGCGGCCGTGGCCGCGTCGGGCACGACCAGGAAGCGCACCGTGTCGACCAGCGGCGCCTTCAGGCCCACGTAGCCGTCGACCTTGGTCGCGCCCGGCGGCGAGGTGTAGCCCTTGAAGGCCGTGACCGTGACGTACTCGCCGCGCTTCCATTCGCCGAATTTGAAGGGGCCGGTGCCCACGGGCTTGTCCCAGCTGCCGTCGGCCTTGACCGAGCTCTTGTGCAGGATCGCCGTCATGCCGCAGTCGGAGCGCGCCAGCGAATCGAGGAACACGGCCGAGGGCCGGTTGATCTTCATCGTGAAGGTGGCGTCGTCGGGCGTCGCGGTCTCGACCACCTTGAGGCCGTTGCGGCCGTCGTACTCGCTGAGGCAGCGCCAGTCGGTCTTCGGGTCCATGTAGCGCTTCCAGCTCCAGGTCACGTCGGCCGAGGTCAGCGGCGCGTCGTTGTGGAACTTCACACCACGGCGCAATTTGAAGGTGTAGGTCAGGCCGTCGGGCGACACCTCGACCGACTGCGCGAGCAGCGGGCCGACGCTGCCGTCCTGCCGGTAGCCGACCAGGCCCTCGACCATGTTGAGCACGATGCCGTCGGTGGTGTTGTCGCGGTTCACGCCCGGGTTGGTGGAACGGATGTCGGCCGGCTGGGCGACCGTCACCGTGGTCTGGGCCAGCGCGGCGCCGCAGGCGAGGCTGGCGCCGGCGAGGGCCGCGAGTCGGAAGAAGGGACGGGACATGGAGGACTCCTGCGAAAAAAAGAACTTCAGGCGAGGGCGCTCTCGGCGCCGAAGCGCCAGCGCAGCCGCACGCCGCCGGCCTCGGTGGGCTCGAGCGCCGGGATGGCGGACAGCAGCCGGCGCGTGTAGTCCTGCCGCGGCGTGTCGAACACGGTGTCGCGCGTGCCCTGCTCGACGATGCGGCCGTCCTGCATCACGACTACGCGGTCGGCCACCTGCTCGACCACGCCGAGGTCGTGGCTGATGAACAGGCACGAGAAGCCGTGGCGCTTCTGCAGTTCGGCGAACAGCTCGAGCACCTGGGCGCGCACGGTGACGTCGAGCGCTGACACCGGTTCGTCGGCGATCACGAAGGCGGGCCGGCGCACCAGCGCGCGCGCGATCGCCACGCGCTGGCGCTGGCCGCCCGAGAGCTGATGCGCATAGCGCGGCGCGTAGGCAGTGCCGAGGCCGACCTCGTCGAGCACCTCGGCCACGCGCTTCGCCTTGTCGGCCGTCGACATGCCGGGCACCAGCCGCAGCCCCTCGCCGACCAGCTGGCCGATGGTCATGCGCGGATCGAGCGAGGCGTAGGGGTCCTGGAACACCATCTGGCACTGCAGCCGGTAGTCGGCCCAGCCGGGGTCGGAGCGCGCGATCGGGCGGCCGCGGAACAGGATCTCGCCGCCGCCGGGCTTGAGCAGTCCGGCGATGGCGCGGCCCAGCGTGGTCTTGCCCGAGCCCGAGCCGCCGACCACCGCGACCACCTCGCGCGGACGCACCACGAGGTCGATGCCGTGCAGCGCGCGCCTGGGCGCGGTCTTGGCGAACAGGCGGCGCCGGCCCGGGTAGTCGATGACGAGGTTGCGCACCTCGACCACCGGCGGCTCGTCGGCCACCGCGCGCGCGGGCAGCCGGCGCGGCATGGCCTGCAGCAGCTCGCGCGTGTAGGGGTGCTTCGGCTGCTCGAGCAGGTCCTCGGTGCGGCCGGTTTCCTTCACCTCGCCATGCCGCATCACGACCATGCGCTGCGTGAAGCGCGCCACCATCGGCAGGTCGTGGCTGATCATCAGCACGGCGGTGCGGTGCTCGCGCGTGAGGCCTACCATCAGCTCGAGCACGTCGCGCTGCACCACCGCGTCGAGCGCGGTGGTCGGTTCGTCGGCGATCAGCAGCGCGGGCTCGAGCAGCATCACCGAGGCCAGCATCATGCGCTGGCGCATGCCGCCCGAGAACTCGTGCGGCCAGGCCGCGAGCGCGCCCTGCGGATCGCGGATGCCCACGCGCGCGAGCATGTCGAGCACGCGCGTGCGCCGCGCGGCGGGCGACAGTTCGCGGCGGTGCAGCGCGAGCGCTTCCTCGAGCTGGCGGCCGATGGTCATCGACGGATTGAGCGAGGTCATCGGCTCCTGGAACACCATGCCCACGCGCGCGCCGCGCAGCTCGCGCAGCCGCGCGGGCCTGGCGAGCGCGAGGTCCTCGCCCTCGAACAGGATGCGGCCCGCGGTGCGCACCAGCGGCGGCGGCGTGAGGCCCATCAGGGCGCGCGCGGCCTGCGTCTTGCCGCTGCCCGATTCGCCGACGATGCCGACCATCTCGCCGGGCGCGATGTCGAAGCTCACGTCGCGCACGATCTCGCGGCCGCCGGGGCCGACGGCGAGCGTGAGGCCTTCGACGCTGACCAGCGCGGCGGTGGTGGGAGTGGAAGTCATTGCACGCCCTTCATGCGCGGATCGAGCCAGTCGCGCACCGCGTCGCCCAGCAGGTTGATGCCCAGCAGCGTCAGCGCGATGCACAGGCCCGGAAGAATCGAGAGGTGGCTGGCCTGCGCCATGAACGGCCGCGCCGAGGCGAGCATGTTGCCCCAGGTCGGCGCCGGCGGCGGCACGCCCAGGCCGAGGAACGAGAGCGCGCTCTCGGCCAGGATCACCCAGCCGAACATCGAGGTGGCCAGCACCGTGAGCGGCGCGGTGCAGTTGGGCAGCACGTGGCGCACCATGGTGTAGAGCTCGGAGTTGCCGAGCACGCGCGAGGATTCGATGAACTCCTTCTCGCGCAGCGACAGCACCGTGCCGCGCACGATGCGCGTCACCGAGGGCGTGTAGGCCAGCCCGAGCGCGAGCACGATGCCGTACTGGTTGGCGCCCACCACCGCGAGCAGCCCCAGCGCCAGCAGCAGGCCCGGGAAGGCCAGCAGCGCGTTGTTGAAGGCCATCACGATGCGGTCGGTCCAGCCGCGCAGGAAGCCCGTGAGCACGCCCACGATGCTGCCCACCACGATCGAGAAGCCCACCGTGAGCACTGCTATCCAGACGCTGGTGGCGGCGCCGGCCATCAGGCGCGAGAGTTCGTCGCGGCCGAACTCGTCGGTGCCCAGCAGGTAGCGCGCGCCGGGCAGCTTGAGCCGCGAGCCGAAGTTGATGCGCAGCGGATCGTGCGGCGTCCACACCAGGCTCAGGAGCGCGGCGGCCACGACCAGGCCGACGATGACGAGGCCGACCATTGCGTTGAGGGGAAGGCGTTTGTTGCGGGTCATCTTCGTGCCTATTCGACGGCGACGCGGGGGTCGAACAGGGGATAGCAGAGATCGATCACGAGGTTGACCACCACGTAGATCACCGCCACGAACAGCAGGCAGCCCTGGATCACCGGGTAGTCGCGCGCGAAGATCGCGTCGACCAGCAGCCGGCCCAGGCCCGGGATGGTGAACACGGTTTCGACCACCGCGATGCCGCCGAGCAGGTTGCCCAGCACCAGGCCGATCAGGGTCCAGGTCGGGCCGAAGGCGTTCTTGAAGGCGTGACGCATCAGCACCGCGCGCTCCGACAGGCCCTTGGCGCGCGCATGCGTGATGTAGTCCAGGCGCAGCACCTCGAGCGTGCTGGCGCGGGCCATGCGCATGAGCACGCCGATCTCGTGCAGGAACAGCGTGAGGATCGGCAGCACCAGGTACAGCAGGCCGTTCTTCCAGTCCTCGGCGATGCCCACGTAGCCCACCACCGGCAGCCAGCCCAGCTTGAGGCCGAACAGCAGCAGCAACAGCAGGCCGAGCCAGAAGGTCGGGATCGACACCAGCAAGGTGGCCGAGCCGACCAGCAGCAGGTCGGGCGCGCGGTTCTGCTTCCACGCGGCGACCATGCCGGCCGGCACCGCCACCAGCGCGGCCAGCGCCACCGCCACCAGCACGATGCGGCCGCTGATGAGGAAGCGCTCGGCCACCAGCGAGAGCACGTCCTGCCCGCTGTTGATCGAGGTGCCGAGGTCGCCCTGCAGCACATGGCCGAACCAGATGCCGAACTGCGCCGGCAGCGAGCGGTCGAGGCCGAGCCGCGCGCGCAGGTCGGCCAGGCTCGCGGGCGTGGCGAGGTCGCCGAGCAGCAGCTGCGCGGGGTCGCCGGGAATCAGCCGGATCAGGACGAACACCGACACCGCCACGATCAGCAGGGTGGGGACGGCCATCGCGATGCGGGCCGCTGCGAAACGGAACATGGGCCTTCTTCCTCGTGGTGGGTGGGGTCAGGCCGGCGACGGCGCGGCGCGCAGTTCTTGCAGGGCCTTGGCGAAGAAGTCCTGCACATGGCCCACGCAGGCCAGCCCGTTGTGCGGCACGTTGTCGAGCAGCTCGAAGGCCACCTTCACGCCGGCCGCCTCGAAGGAGCGGCGCAGCGTCTCGAGCCGCTCGGGCCGCGTGCGGCCGGCATCGTTGGCGCCCGGCATGAAGAACTTGCCGCCGGGCTTGTGCGTGATCTCCCAGGTCTCGATGTCGGCCTTGCCCGCGATCATGTGCACCGGCAGGCGGCGCAGCGCCTCGAGGTCCATGGGCTTGCCGAAGCGGGTCTCGAAGTCCTTCGTGCCGACCCACCAGCCCTGCTCGGGATCGATCAGGGTGACCGAACCTGGCGCGCCGATCGACACGGCCCACAGGCGCTCGGGGTGCAGCATCGCGAAGCGGTTGACGAACTGCCCGCCGCCCGAATAGCCGAACAGCGCGAAGCGGCCGAAGTCGCAGCCGAACTTCTCGCCCACCTCGGCCACCATGTCGAGCAGCACCTGGTCGTAGCGGATGTCGGCCTCGATCAGGTGCTTGAAGCCGTCGCGGTTGCCGTCGCCGCGCACGCCGGCCGGGAACAGCGGGCACAGCACGATGCAGTCGTTCCATTTCGCGAAGCCGCTGAAGGCCTCGCGGTAGTTGACGAAGGCGCGGCCGGTGCCGTGCACCACCACCACCAGCTGCATCGGCCGCGTGCCGGGCTGGCCCACGTGCTCGGGCACGTAGGTGCAGTAGGAGAAGCGCGGGTCGCTGCGCGCGGCGTAGATGGTGCTCGGGCCCAGGTCGTAGAGGGTGCGGGCGCGCCGCTCGGCGAGGGCGGCGGGGGCTTCGGTGGTGTCGGTCATGAGGGAAGGCAGGAGGAAGGGGGAGGGACTACAGCGTGTATTCGCGGAAGTGGCGTGCCTCGTAGGGCTTGCGCGCCACCCACATCACGCGGTTGGCCGCGTCCATCAGGGTGGTGGCCACGGTGGCCGAGATGCTGCTGAAGTCCGCGGGCTTGGGCGTGCGCAGCACGCCGTCGGGCTTGCCGAACTCGTCGGCCAGCGCGGCTTTGACATCGCTCCAGTCGATGCGGCCCTCGACGCGGCGCAGCGCGTTCTCCACGCGGTGCTGGCGGTAGATGCTGTCGGGCCGCTGCGGCAGGCCGGGGTCGCGCAGCTTCAGCGTGGCCGCGGGCGACATCCAGTGGTTGGCATGCACCAGCAGGTCGTTCTCGGGCAGGGTCCA
Organism: Variovorax sp. GW821-FHT10D07; assembly: GCF_059415325.1. Lineage (NCBI taxonomy): Bacteria > Pseudomonadati > Pseudomonadota > Betaproteobacteria > Burkholderiales > Comamonadaceae > Variovorax > Variovorax sp. GW821-FHT10D07. Next base: position 71,416 of record NZ_JBWKMZ010000001.1, read on the forward strand.
GAAGATCTCGCCGGGCGAGGTCTCGAGGCTGATGCCCGAGCCGTCGTTGCCGCTGGCCTGCGCGAGGATCATGTTGTTGGCGCAGTAGCGCTTCGAGGCCCAGATGGTCTTCATCGCCTGCGCCAGGTTGGCGGCTTCGAGCACGCGGCGGCGCAGCAGCACCAGCGGCACGCCCGGGCCCTTGCGGAAGTCCTCGTCGCAGGTCAGCGAATTGCCGGTCAGCGACACGCCCTGGCTGTTGAAGCCGTGGCGCGCGAGCGCGCCGGCCTCGGTGAAGCTCAGCATGTCGGGGCCGTTCTCCGCGCGGATGCGCAGCACGATGCCGGTGTCGACGCATTCCTGGCGCCAGTCCCAGTTGTGGGCATGCATCAGGCGGCCGCTGGCCGAGCGCGCGGGCAGCACCACGAGGCCGGTGCAGTCGCCGTCCTCGCTCGATGCGGCGTCGATGGCCGGCGCGGTGGCCTGCTTCATGTCGGCATAGCCGAACAGCATCTCGGTGCGGCAGTTGATCATCACCACGTCCTCGAGCGCGACGCCCGCGCCTTCGGCGATGCCGCGCATCTCCTCGAGGTAGCTCGCGTCGTAGGCTGCGATCACCGGCAGCATCGACTGCGCGAGCTGGCGGATGGTGGCGTCGTCCAGGCCGCGGCGGCCCAGCTGGGCGCGGTAGAGCGCGATGCCGCCGGCCACGCGCTCGGGCACCGCGCGGCCGTGCTGCACGCCGCGCTCATGCGGCGTGCCGGAAACATCGACGAGGGGAAAGTATTCAGGGGTGGTCATGGCGTTGGTTTGTCATCGGCCTGCCGCGCGAAGGCGGTAGTGAACGGCGCGGCGGTGGCGATGGCCCGCATTGTTTGGCAGGCACAGGAAAAAATAAATTTAAAAATCGTTTAGAGTTAATAAAGGATTTGTTTATCGTTCAGGTCCCATGAGCACCATCCGTTTCCTGCGCACCTTCGTCGCCGCGGCCCGCGGCGGCTCGTTCGCGGCCGCGGCCGACCAGGTCGCGCTGACCCAGGCGGCCGTGGGCCAGCAGATGCGCGCGCTCGAGGCCGAGATGAAGAAGTCGCTGTTCGACAAGACCGGCCGCACCATGGTGCTGAGCCCGGCCGGCCACCTGCTGCTGCCGCGCGCCGAGGAGCTGCTCGCGCAGTACGAGTCGATGCGGCGCGACCTGCAGGACCAGCGGCAGATCGCCGGCACCATCAAGCTCGGCTCGCTGATCTCGGCGATGGGGCTGCTGTCGAGCACGCTGGCCGTGTTGAAGTCGCTGCATCCGAACCTCGAGGTGGAGCTGCGCGTGCGCGAGCAGACGCAGCTGATGCAGGACGTGATCAGCGGCGAGCTCGACGCGGCCGTGGTGGTCGAGCGCCAGTGGCCCGAGGTGCCGGGCCTGCTGTGGACGCCCTGCTACGACGAGGCGCTGACCGTCATCGCCAACTCGGGCATCGCCTCGGCAGAGACGCCGATCGCGAGCCTGTTCGCGAACCATCCCTTCATCCGCTTCGACCGCCGCACGCCGACCGGCGCGCGCATCGACAAGATCCTGCGGCGGCTGCAGTACGTGCCGAAGGAGTTCCTCGAACTCAACTCGCTGCTGGCCATCGCGGAGCTGGTGCGCAAGAACGTGGGCTTCACCATGGCGCCGCTGCTGAAGAACTTCGACTGGGAGAGCGACCCCGCGCTGTGCGTGCTGCACCTGCCGGGCCGGCCCGTGGCACGGCGGCTCGGCATGCTCGAGAACGGCAAGCGCAGCCATGTGACGGGGGTGGTGCGCGAGGAGATGCTGGCGCATCTGCGGCGCATGAAGCCGGCGGCGGCGGCGGGGCTTTGAGGGGGCGGCGGCGATCGCAGCGGCGTTGAAGGCCTCGGGTCAGGAGGCGGGCTGGCAGAGAAGCGGGGCCTACGAAATCCAGTCCGCCACGGCTTTCCAGCGGCGCACCTGCTGATCGTCGATGTCGATGTTCGGCTTGGCCGTGGCCTGCTTGTCGCAATAGGCGCGGACGATGGCCTCCAGCTTGTCGGATGTCAGGCCCACTATCGCGGCGGCATTGATATTGGCCAGCATTTCCTGGCGGGTGGTGTATGTCGTCGCGCTCAAGGGGTTGAAGCCGGCCCCCTCGTCTGCCAGGGTGCGGCCACCATTGCGCATCTCGTGCTTCACGCAATCGGCCGGGCTTTGGCGTGCAGCCTCTTCCTTGCGATAGGCTGCCACCTGTCGGGCATGCGAGGCCTGCCATCGTTCCACCTCGACCTGCACCTGGGCCTTGGCATCGGGGTTGGCGCACAGGGTTCGCACCATCTTGATGGCGGAGGGCGTTGCCGAGAGCGTCGCATTGGCACCGATCGCCGCGAACGCGCTCTTGCAATCGGCCGTGTTGAAGAGCTGCCGGTATTCAGCGATCGCGCTGTGGACTTCCGGCGGCGAGCGCTCGAAAGCCATCGCCACGTCGCTCGAGGTCAATCGCATGCCGCCCTGCAGAAAGAGCGAGACCACCCGGGCGTCGCCTTCACGCAGCGATTGATAGAGACGGCCATGGTCCCATTGCACGCCCGAGTTGGAAAGTTCCTTGCGTGGGTCGTCGCTGGTTTCGCGCTTCAAGGTAGCGGTCTTCTCGTTGATGGAGGAGAGGATCGTCGTGGTCTTCTTCTGCTCGTCCAGCATCGATTGAGAAATACCCAATTGCTTCTGTGCGACGGCGATCGCCGTCACGTTCTTGGCGAGGATGCCGCCTTCGTCGGCGCTGGCAAAGGACTTGGCGCTGAAGAAGAGACAACTGAGCGCGAACAGCATCACGACGTGCACCCCGTGCGCTAGAAAGGGATTCGGGCCCGACCAGATCCAGTTGAGTTCCGAGTCCTTGTTCGAAAGGCGGTGCCACCAGGGGGCGGGCGCCGATTCCTCGCGACCCCACAGCGAGGCGATCAGGTAGATGGCAACCGCCACCGCGACGATGCCGAGGAGGCCAACGGCAATCCAGCCACCGCGCGGCGTCAGGAGGTCGCCCAGAAATCCCACCGCCGCGCCAGGTAACGCGCCAGTGGCTACCAGTCCGGTCATTCGCTTGACGATCTTCGGGTCTTCTCCTGCCATCGAATCCTCCTGTTTCAAAAATTGTAGGCGAGCGATCCACGCATTCGTCGCGGCCCGGGGTCGCGACGCGCCTTGAACCCAAGGACTTCGTGACCGTGCAAGGCTTGCTGCGACACTTGCTATATGATTCGTATACGTTTCATATAGAAGAAAAACCATGGGCATCGTCAAGATCTCCGACCTCATGCACGAGAACCTGCGCGTCGCAGGCACCGCGCTGAGCCGTTCCATCAACGCGCAGGCCGAGCACTGGATGCGCATCGGCATGCTGGCCGAGCTGCATCCCGACCTCGATCACCGCGAGCTGTGCCAGCTGCTGGTGCGCGCCGAGATGGCCGGGGGGCTCGACCTCGCGATGGCCTGCGCGCCGAGCGAGCCGCATGCGCCGCGGCCATCGGGCCGCGCGGCGGGGCGAACGGCGAAGGTCGTGCAATGAACATGGCCGTGCCCCTGAAGACGCCCGAGCAGATCGCGCTGTCGCGCAAGGCCGGGCACCTGGCGGCCGAGGTGCTGCAGATGATCGGCGCGCACGTGAAGCCCGGCGTCACCACCGAGGAGCTCGACCGCCTCTGCCACGACCACATCGTCAACGTGCAGCGCGCGATCCCGGCCAACGTGGGCTACAAGGGCTTCCCGAAGACCGTGTGCACCTCCGTCAACCACGTGGTCTGCCACGGCATTCCCTCGGCGCAGAAGACGCTGAAGAAGGGCGACATCGTCAACATCGACGTGGCCGTGATCAAGGACGGCTGGTTCGGCGACTGCAGCCGCATGTATTTCGTCGACGAGCCGAGCCCGCTCGCGCGCCGGCTGGTCGAGACCACCTACGAGGCCATGCGCGCCGGCATCCTGGCCGTGCGCCCGGGCGCGACGCTGGGCGACGTGGGCCATGCGATCCAGAGCGTGGCGCACCGCGAGCGTTTCAGCGTGGTGCGTGAGTACTGCGGCCACGGCATCGGGCAGATCTACCACGACGATCCGCAGGTGCTGCACTACGGCCGGCCCGGCGAAGGCCTGCGGCTCGCGCCCGGCATGGTCTTCACCATCGAGCCGATGATCAACGCGGGCCGCCGCGAGACGCGCGAGCTGCCCGACGGCTGGACCGTGGTCACGCGCGACCATTCGCTGTCGGCGCAGTGGGAGCACATGGTCGCGGTGACTGAAGAGGGCTTCGAGGTCCTCACGCCCTGGCCCGAAGGCACAGGCAGCTATCCGCCGATTGCCTGAGCACGGGCCGCGTCGGTCTCCGCCCAGCGAAAACGCGCCGTGAAGTTGCGCAGCAGCACCGGCTCGTAGGTGAAGACCATGCCGCGGATGCGCGCGGCGCGCCGCGCCACCTCGGCCAGCGCGTCGGCCACGTAGTCCATGTGGTCGTTGGTGTAGACGCGCCGCGGGATCGTGAGCCGCATCGATTCGAGCGGCGCCTTCTCCTGCAACCCGGTGGCGGGATCGCGCCCGAGCAGCAGCGAGCCGATCTCCACCGCGCGCACGCCCGCTTCGAGATACAGCTCGCAGGCGAGCGCATGTGCCGGAAAGCTTTCGGCCGGCAGGTGCGGCAGCAGCGCGGCCGCGTCGACGAACACCGCATGCCCGCCGGTCGGGTGCTGGATCGGGATGCCCTGCGCGCGCAGCCGCTCGCCGAGGTAGGCGACCTGGCCGACGCGGTAGCGCAGGTAATCGGCATCCATGGCCTCCTCGAGGCCGACCGCGAGCGCCTCCATGTCGCGGCCGGCGAGGCCGCCGTAGGTGATGAAGCCCTCGCTGACCACGCAGCGTTCCTGCACGGCGCGAAACAGGTCTTCGTCGTCGCGGAAGCTGCAGAAGCCGCCGATGTTGACCAGCCCGTCCTTCTTCGACGACATCACTGCGATGTCGGCGCAGGCCATCATGTCGCGCACGATGCCGGGCACGTCGCGCTGCGCCTGTCCGGCTTCGCGTTCGCGGATGAACCAGGCGTTCTCCGCGAAGCGCGTGGCGTCGATCACCACCGGAATACCTGCTTCGCGCGCGAGTTGCGAGGCCGCGCGCAGGTTGGCCAGCGCGACCGGCTGGCCGCCGCTGGTGTTGCAGGTCACGGTGGCCACCAGCGCCACCACGTTGGCCGCGCCATGGGTCTCGATCAACCGCGCGAGTTCGTCGAGGTCGAAGTTGCCTTTCCAGTCGTGGTAGGTGGCGGTGTCCAGTGCCTCCTTCGTCAGTGCGTTGAGCGCGCGCGCGCCGGCCAGCTCGATGTGGAGCTTGGTGGTGTCGAAGTGGAAGTTCGACAGGAACACCGGCTGCTTCGCGCCGCGGCGCTTCACGAGCTCTGGGTAGAGCAGCTGCTCCGCCCCGCGGCCCTGGTGCGCGGGCACCGTGTGGCGATGGCCGAAGACCTTCTCGATGGTGTCGGCGAGCCGGTAGTAGCTGCGGCTGCCGGCATAGGCCTCGTCGGCCGCCATCATCGCGGCCCACTGGCGGTCGCTCATCGCGCCGCTGCCGCTGTCGGTCAGCAGGTCGATGAAGACGTCGTCGCTGCGCAGCAGGAAGGGGTTGAGCCCCGCTTCGAGCAGGGCCTGTTCGCGGTGCGCGCGGCTGGTCAGGGCGATGCGCTCGATGGTCTTGATGCGGAACGGTTCGGGGATGCGCTTCATGGGTTCTCCTGGTCGAAGCTCGGTGCGGATGGATCGGATGGCTGACCCCGGGCATTCGCGAGTGGCGATGCAATGCAGTTGCGCATTCGTTGCCTATCGAGAGAAGATGTCTCGCCTGCTCTCGCCCCTGGGTCGAGCTCGCAACGATTCTTTCGCCCGGCTCGCGCAATGGGTTTTCATCGCGCCTGGGGATCACCCCTCGAAGAAGAGAAGTTCTTTCGCCATTCCCACCAAACAGGAGAACATCTTGCAACCCGTACCGCTGGACTCGATGGACACCCGCATGCTCGAGGTGCTGCAGGGCCATGGCCGCATCTCCAACCTCGAGCTCGCGGCCGCGGTCGGGCTCTCGCCCGCGCAATGCAGCCGCCGGCATCACCGGCTCGAGGAAGAAGGCGTGATCGCGCGCTACGAGGCGCGGCTGCGGCCCGCGGCCGTGGGCCTGCGCGTGATGGCCTTCGTCCACATCGCGATGGAGCGCGGCCACGTGCGCGACTTCAAGCGCTTCCGCCAGGCCGTGACGCAGCTGCCCGACGTGCTCGAATGCCACTCGGTGACGGGCGACGTCGACTACGTGCTCAAGGTGATCGCGCGCGACCTCGAGGCGCTCAGCACCTTCCTGACCGAGAAGCTCTCGGCGCTGCCCGGCGTGAGCATGGTGCGTTCGAGCGTGTGCCTCGAGGAACTCAAGGGCGGCGCGGCGCTGCCGCTGGCGCAGGCCGGTCGCTGAAGTCGACGCTGAAGCGCGGTCTCAGCCGCGCCGCGACTGCACGAAATCCACGAAGGCGCGCAGCGGCGCCGGCAGCCGCTCACGGCCCTGGTAGTAGAGAAAGGGCCCGGTGAAGGGCTGCCACCAGTCCTCGAGCACCGGCACCAGCGCGCCGCTCGCCAGTTGCGGCTGCAGCCATTCCTCGAACAGGTGGATCACGCCGATGCCGGCCACCGCCGTGTCGACCGCGAGCTCGACGCCACCGCCCAGGCGCACGATCAACGGCCCGTCGACGTCCACCGTCACCACCTCGCCCTCGCGCTCGAATTCCCAGCCCGCCATCGCGCCGCTCGCGAAGCGCCCGCGCAGGCAAGCGTGCTGCAGCAGGTCGCGCGGATGCACGGGGCGGCCGTGCGCCGCGAGGTAGGCCGGCGAGGCCGCGGTCGCCATGCGCTGGCGGCGCGGGCCGATCGGGATCGCGATCACGTCCTGCTCGAGCCGTTCCTCGTAGCGGATGCCGGCATCGCAGCCCGCGGCCAGCACGTCGACGAAGCTCTCCTCGACCACCACCTCGAGCAGGATCTCGGGATAGGCCGCGAGAAAGGGCGGCACGATCGCCGGCAGCACCAGCCGCGACGCGCTCGCCGGCACGTTAAGTCGCAAGGTGCCCGCGGGCTTGTCGCGAAAGCCGTTGACCACGTCGAGCGCGGCCTCGACCTCGCCGAGCGCCGGCCCGAGCCGGTCGAGCAGCCGCGCGCCGGCCTCGGTGGGCACCACGCTGCGGGTGCTGCGATGCAGGAGGCGCACGCCCAGCCGCGTTTCGAGCCGGCGCACCGCCGCGCTGAGGCTGGAGGCGCTGACGCTCTGCAGCCGCGCCGCCTCGCGAAAGCCGCCCGCGCGCGCCACCGCCACGAAGACCGCCAGATCGCCGAGCTGTTCCGTCATCGCCTGTCTTTCGATTGTTCGTTTTTCCGCACGACCCGTGCGCATTGAGCCGGCTTATCGTACGCCGCCGCGGTGCCTACATTCAGCTTCAACCTGAAAGGAAAGCCCATGAACCCGCTCGACACCATCTCCACCTTCCGCCTCGGCGACCGCGAGGTGAAGCGCCTCGGCTACGGCGCCATGCAACTCGCCGGCCCCGGCGTCTACGGCCCGCCGAAGGACCGTGCCGCCGCCGTCGCGGTGCTGCGCGCCGCGATCGAGGCCGGCGTGGACCACATCGACACCAGCGATTTCTACGGCCCGCACGTCACCAACCAGATCATCCGCGAGGCGCTGCACCCGTACCGCGACGGCCTGACCATCGTCACCAAGGTGGGTGCCACGCGCGGGTCCGACGCCTCGTGGAACCTCGCGGCCTCGCCGGCCGACCTGCGCCAGGCGGTGCACGACAACCTGCGCAACCTCGGCCTCGACGTGCTCGATGTCGTCAACATGCGCAGCATGCTGGGCGTGCACGGGCCGGCCGAAGGTTCGCTCGAGGCGCCTTTGACCGCGCTCGCCGAGCTGCGCCAGCAGGGCCTGATCCGCCACATCGGCCTGAGCAACGTGACCGCGAAACAGGTCGACGACGGCCAGCGCATCGTGCCGATCGTCGGCGTGCAGAACATGTACAACCTCGCGAACCGCGCCGACGACGCGCTGATCGAGAAGCTGGCGCGCGAGGGCATTGCCTACGTGCCGTTCTTTCCGCTGGGGGGCTTCACGCCGCTGCAGTCGGGGGTGCTGTCGGAGGTGGCCAGCGAACTGGGTGCGACGCCGATGCAGGTGGCGCTGGCCTGGCTGCTGCAGCGCTCGCCGAACCTGCTGCTGATTCCGGGGACTTCGTCGCTGGGGCATCTGCGGGAGAACCTGGCGGCGGCTGGGCTGGAGTTGCCGGCGGAGGCGGTGGCGCGGCTCGACACGATCGGTGTCGGGTCCGGACACTGAAGCACGGCTTCAGGGCGGCAGGAAGAGCCCTTCGCCGACGCACAGCGCCATCTGCTCCTCGACGGCGCTGCGAAAGACCTTCGCGGCCAGGCTGACGGGTCGCCCCTTGGCCACCGCGAGCATGCGGGCCACCGAGAAGCCGCGCACCGGCACCGCCACGAGGCCTTGCCAGATGCTGGAGGTGCGCACCACCGATTTCGGCAGCACGGCGAAGCCGAGGTCCGCCCGCGTGAGTTGCGCGGCCCCTTCGTTGCCGTCGATCTGGATGACCGGCTGCATCACCCCGTGCTCCGTCTCGAGGCTGTGCCGCAGGCCGAGGGAGATGATGATCGGCAGCTTGCGCAGTTCGCGCGCATGCACGCTCGGGCGCGCGGCCAGCTTCGAACCCGGAAGACAGAAGACAGCGATTTCCTGCCGCGCGAGCGGCGTGAAATGGATGTGCTCCTGATTGCCGGGATTCGACACGATGGCGAGCTCGATGGTGCCGGCGGTCAGCCGGTGCAGCGCGTCGTCGGTGGGGCTTTCCGTCAGCTCCAGCCGGACCTGCGGAAAGCGCTGGCGGAAGTCCAGCGCGAGGCGGCCGTGGATCGCCTGCCCGACCGTGGGCGCCGACGACATCCGCACCGTGCCTCGCACGTCGCGATGAAAGCCGCGCATGCCGCGGTTGAAGTTGGAGACGTCCAGGGTCGTGCTCTCCACCTCGCGCAGGATGAAGCGCGCGCGTTCCAGGAACATGAGGCCGCTGTCGGTCAGTTGCACCCCCGCGATGCTCCGGTGGAAGAGGGGGCCGCCGAGGTCTTCCTCGAGCAGGCGCATCTGCCGACTGATCGCGGACTGCGCCACGTGCAGCACCGCGGCGGCGGCACTGATGCTTCCCTTCTCCGCCACCGTCAGGAAGTAGCGCACCTGCCGCAGATCCATGGTTCGTCTCCAAAGCTAGTCCAGCTAAATTTTAGATGGATGGCAGCTGAAATCTCTTCTTTTGCGTTGGTATCAACCCCTCCAGAATTGCGCCTGCCGGACGGGGCGCGATCGCAGGGCACGCCGGCCAGACAAGAAAGATGGAGACAAGGATGATCAAGACCGCGTTGCGTTGCGCAGCCATGGCGCTGTCCGCGCTGGCGCTGGGCGCCCCGGCCCACGCCGACTATCCCGAGAAGCCCGTGCGCATCGTCGTGCCGTTCGCGGCCGGCGCGGGCGCGGACATGGCCTCGCGCTTCATGGCGGGCAAGCTCGCGCAGCGCTGGGGCCAGGGCACCGTGGTCGACAACCAGGTCGGCGCCAACAGCATCATCGGCGCGCAGCAGGTCGCCCGCGCACCGGCCGACGGCTACACGCTGCTGGTGCCCAACGACACCACGCTGGCGGCGAACCCGGCGCTGTATGCCAGGCTGCCCTACGACCCCCTCAAGGATTTCGCGCCGATCGCGCTGATCGGCGAAACCCCCTTCGTGCTGGTCGCGTCGCCCAGCCTGAAGGTGCATTCGGTCAAGGAGCTGGTGGATGCCGCCAAGGCCAGGCCCGGTGAAATCAACTTCAGTTCCAGCGGCGTCGCCAGCGCCCAGCATCTTCCGATGGAGATCCTGATGCGCAGCGCGGACATCCGGATGCTGCACGTGCCCTACAAGGGCGCGGCGGAAGCCGCCACGGCGGTCGTGGGCGGCCAGGTGCAGGTGATGTTCGCCGGCGTCTCCGCCGTGCTGCCGTTCCTGCAGTCGGGCCGGCTCGTGCCGCTGGCCGTCGGCACCTCGGAAAGACTGGCCGTGCTGCCCAAGGTCCCGACCATGGCCGAGTCCGGCTTCCCGGGCTTTCGCTATGGCGCATGGCTGGGCTTCGTGGCGCCGGCCGCCACGCCCGCGGCCATCGTGCAGAAGATCAACGCCGATGTCGGCGAGGTGCTGCGCCAGCCCGAAGCGCGCGAGCGGCTGCTGGCCATGGGCTTCCTGCCCGCGGCACCGGCGAAGCCGGAAGCCTTCCGCAAGCACATCGACGAGGAGCTGGTGCGCTACGGCCAGTTCATCCGGGCGGCCGGCATCGAGCCGTCGCGCTGAGACCGCTCAACAAAGAAGTTCAGGACACACAAGAAAGCATCATGCGGATCATTGACCTCCAGGAAGCGGCCTTTCCGGTGCAGAGCACCATGCGCAACGCCGTGTTCTCCTTCGCGGAGATGACGACCTCGATCGTCGCGGTACGGCTGGACCCGGGGAGCGGCGCGGCGCCGGTCACCGGCTACGCGTTCAACTCCACCGGCCGCTACGCCTGCGGGCAGCCGATGCGCGAGCGCTTCTTCCCCCGGCTGCTGCGGGCCCGGCCCGAGTCGCTGCTCGACGGCGATGGCGTGCTCGATCCGGCCAGGGCCGTGACGGCGATGCTCGTCGGCGAGAAGCCGGGCGGCCATGCCGAACGCTCGATCGCCATCGGCACCATCGAGACCGCGCTGTGGGATGCCATCGGCAAGGCACAGGACCTGCCGACCGCGGAAGTGCTGGCGCGGCGCTATCGCGGCGGGACCATGCAGCGCAAGGTGTCCGTGTACGTGGGCGGAGGCTGGTACCGGCCGGGCGGCGTGCCGCAGGACGTGGCCGACGAGATCCGCGGCCACCAGGCCGCCGGCTACACCCACGTGAAGATCAAGGTGGGCGGTGCGTCGCTCGACGAGGACCTGCGCCGGATCGATTGCGCGCTGAGCGTGCTGCCCGACAGCAGCCACCTGGCGGTCGATGCCAACTGCAAGTTCCAGCGCGACGAGGCGCTCGTCTATGCGAAGGCATTGGCGCCGTACGACCTGCGCTGGTTCGAGGAGCCCTGCGATCCCAACGACTATGCGCTGATGGCCGAGCTGGCCTCGGTGTACGCGCCACCGCTCGCGGTCGGCGAGAACCTCTATGGCAGCCAGGAGGTGACCAACCTCGTGCGCCTCGGTGGCTGGCGCAGCGAGAAGGACCTGATCCAGGTCGACCCGCCGCAGTCCTATGGCCTGCATGCCTTCGCCAGCATGGCGCTGGCGCTCGAAGCGCAGGGCTGGGGGGCCGGCAGCCATTTCCCGCACGGCGGCAACCAGATGTCGCTGGCGCTGGTGGCCGGCCTGGGCCTCGGCGGTTGCGAGGCCTATCCCGGCGTGTTCGGCTCCTTCGGCGGCTTCGCCGACGACACGCGGGTCGAGGACGGCTTCGTGCATCCGCCGCAGCGGCCTGGCATCGGCTTCGAGGGCCACGGCGCGCTGCACGCGCTGATGAGCTCGGTCGGCGCCGGGCTGAAAACCTCCTGATCGATCTCCTTCCTCTCGCAAGCCCATGAACTTCGTCACCTTCCATACCGACTCCGATCCGACGCCCCGCCTGGGCGCGGTCGTCGATGGCGCCATCGTCACCCTGCCCGGTGACATGGTGGCCCTTTGCACCCGCGGCGCGGCCGGCTTCGCCGCCGCCGCGAAGGAGGCCGCTTCCGCGCCCGCCGCGGCCCGCATCCCGCTCGGCAGCGCGAGGCTGCTGCCCGTGGTGCCACGGCCCGGCAAGATCATCTGCCTGGGGCTCAACTACGCGGACCACGCGGCCGAAGGCGGCAACCAGCGGCCCGACTACCCCAGCTTCTTTTTGCGCGGCGCGTCCTCGCTCGTGGCGCACGGCGCGGCGATCCGGCAGCCGCGTGTTTCGAGCCAGCTCGACTTCGAGGCCGAGCTGGCCGTGGTGATCGGCAGGACCTCGCGCCACCTGAGCGAAGCCGACGCCCTCGAGGCCGTGGCCGGCTATGCCTGTTTCAACGATGCCACGTTGCGCGACTACCAGCGCAGGACGGCGCAGTGGACCATCGGCAAGAACTTCGATGCCACCGGCGCCCTGGGGCCCTGGCTGGTGCCCGCATCAGACCTGCCGCCCGGTGCCGCCGGCCTGAAGATCGAGTCGCGCCTGAACGGCACGGTCATGCAGAGCAGCAACACCGCACGGATGCTGTTCCCCGTCGCCGAAACGCTGTGCCTGCTCACCGAGGCGCTCACGCTCGAGGCGGGCGACGTGGTCGTGATGGGCACGCCCGCGGGCGTCGGCTATGCGCGCAAGCCACCCGTGTGGATGAAGGCAGGCGACACCATCGAGATCGAGATCGAAGGCATCGGGGTCCTGTCGAATCCCGTGGAGAACGAGGCGCAGCCATGATCTTCGAGCTCAGGACCTACACCGCCGAACCCGGCCGCGCCGCCGACTTCCTGAAGCTCTACGAGCGCATGGCGCTGCCGCTGCAGAACAAGTACCTGGGAGGCCTCGTCGGCTTCTACGTCAGCGAGATCGGCCCGCTGAACCAGATCGTGCATCTGTGGCGATTCGACAGCCTGGCCGACCGCGAGCAACGGCGCTCGGCCATGGAGGCCGATCCGGCCTGGCAGGAATACAGGGCCCGCTCGAAGGAGCTGGGCGCCTTGCGGCAGCAGGAGTCGCAGATCCTCAAACCGACCTCGTTCTCGCCCCGCTAGCGGCGCACCTGGCGCCGATGCGCGAAGCGGCACCTCGAAAAACAAATACGGAGACAAGGCAATGAGCAACATCAATCGCAGGACCCTCCTCAGTGCGGTACTCGGCAGCGCATTGCCGGCGATGGCCCAGCCGGCCAAGTCGGATGTGCTGCGGATCGTCGTGCCCTTTCCCGCGGGATCGGGCATGGATGTCACCGGACGGCTGCTGGCACACACCCTCGAAACCACGAGCGGCCGCAACGTCATCATCGACAACAAGCCCGGCGCGGGCGCGGTGATCGGATCGCTGGACGTGTCGCGGTCCAAGCCGGACGGCAACACGGTGCTGCTGAACTCCGCGGGCCACACGACCAACGCGGTGCTCTACAAGAGCCTGCCCTTCGATTCGAAGTCGGACTTCACGCCCATCACGCGGCTGGCCACCTACTACGGATGGGCCCTGCTGGTCGGAGCGAACTCCCGCTTCAAGACCCTGCAGCAGTTCATCGATGCCGCGAAGGCTTCGCCGGGCAAGCTCACGATCGCGAACTCGGGCCTGGGCAATCCCACCCACATCATGGCCTCGCTGTTCTGCAGGAACGCCGGGGTGGACCTGGTCCATGTCCCTTACAAGGGCGCGCCGAGCAACGACTTGGTATCGGGCGTCGTCGATTGCACCTTCCTCGCGCCGGTCTCCGCGCAGGGCTGGATCCAGGGCAAGCAGATGCGGGCGCTCGGCCTCTCGGGCAACGTGCGCTCGCCGATCGTTCCCGACGCGCCGACCTTTGCCGAACTCGGGCTGGACGTGCCCGACATCCCCGCCTGGTCGGGCATCTGGGGGCCGAAGAACATGAGCGAAGCCGCGGCCAATTCGCTCCACGCCATGTTCGCGAAGCTCGGCCAGGACCCCAAGTACCGGCAGTACATCCAGGACGGCGGCGGCGTGCTCGAGGCCATGGCGCCGCGCGATTTCAAGGCCTATGTCGATTCTGAGATCGACCGCTTCGCCAGGATCCTGCCGCCGCTGGGCATCCAGATCAGTTGAGTTTCAGAAGGAAAGATCACCATGAACCAAACGAACCCGAACCAGGGCCGCGCCGACGGCGCGCTCTCCAACGACATGCCCGAGGCCGTCCATGCCGACGGCATGCGCATCCTCTGGGACGTGCCGATTCCGATGAGCGACGGCGTCGTGCTGCGCGCCGACGTCTTTCTCCCGCCGGAACCCGGCCGCCATGCGGCACTGCTCTCCTACGGCGCCTATGGCAAGGGCGTGCCCATGCAGGTGGGCTACAAGAGCGCCTACGACCGCATGGTGCGCGACTTCCCCGACATCGCCGAAGGCTCGTCGAACAAGTACATGAACTGGGAAGTCATCGATCCCGAGAAGTGGGTGCCCGACGGCTTCGTCTGCATCCGCGTCGACAGCCGCGGAGCGGGCCGCTCGCCGGGCGTGCTCGACCCGACCTCGGAGCAGGAGACGAAAGACATCTACGAATGCATCGAGTGGGTGGCGACGCAGCCGTGGAGCAACGGCAAGATCGGGATGAACGGCATCTCCTACTACGCGAGCAACCAGTGGTACGTGGCCGCGCTGCGGCCTCCGCACCTCGCCGCCATCTGCGTATGGGAAGGCTTCGTCGACCGCTATCGCGACGCGGCCCGGCACGGCGGCATCTACTCGCAGTTCGGCGAAGGCTGGTATGAGCGCCAGGTGCTGCGCATCCAGCACGGCTATGGCGAGCGCGGCGCGCGCAATCCGAACAACGGCGAGCTGGTCTGCGGCCCGCAAACCCTGTCGGACGAGGAACTGGCGGCCAACCGTGCGCCGAAGATGTCCAACGAGTCGCTGAACCGCCCGCTCGACGACGAGTTCTATTCCTCGCGCAAGCCCGACGTGAGCCGCATCCAGGTGCCCCTGCTGTCGGCCGCGAACTGGGGCGGCATGGGCGTGCATCCGCGCGGCAATTTCGAGGGCTATCTGGACGCGGGCTCGAGCCAGAAATGGCTGGAGGTGCACGGCAACAGCCACTTCAGTCCCTTCTACCGCGCCGAGGGCGTTGAATTGCAGAAGCGCTTTCTCGGCCACTTCCTGCAAGGCAAGGACACGGGCTGGGACCGCCAGCCGCCGGTGCAGCTGCAGATCCGCCGGCCGGGCGAGCACTTCACGATCCGCGACGAGCAGGAATGGCCGCTGGCCCGCACGCAGTGGACGAAGTACTACCTCGAGCCCGCCACCCGCACCCTGGGCACCACGCCGGCCGCCGGCGCCAGCATCGCCTACCAGGCGATGAGCGAAGGGCTCGTGTTCAAGCTCCCGCCGGCCAGGGAAGAGATCGAGATCACCGGCCCGATCGCGGCGCGGCTCGTGGTGTCTTCCAGGACGGCGGATGCCGATCTCTTCCTGGCGCTGCGGCTCTACGCGCCGGACGGCAAGGAGGTGTTGTTCGTCGGCTCCAACGATCCGCGCGTGCCGATCGCGCTGGGATGGCTGCGCGCCTCGCACCGCAAGCTGGACACGGCGAAGTCGCTTCCCTACCGCCCGTACCACACGCACGACGAGCTGCAGCCGCTCGTGCCGGGCGAGCCGGTCGTGCTCGACATCGAGATCCTGCCGACCTCCATCGTGATTCCGCCCGGCTACACGCTGGCCCTCAACATCCGGGGCTGCGACTACGACCACGGACTCGGCGACGCAGGCTTCTCGGACCAGCCCTATCCGATGACGGGCGTCGGCCCGTTCCGCCACGCGAATCCGCAGGACCGGCCGCCCGAGGTCTTCGGCGGCGAGAACACGCTGCACTTCGGCGAAGGCAACGAGCCCTTCATCCTGCTGCCCATCATTCCCGCCAACGGTGCTTGAGCCAGCGGGATCGCAAGAGCGGGGGCGCGGGATGAGCGATTACATCGACACGGGCGACGACGCCTTCGTTCCAAGGCGCTGCACCAGCGCCGACCGCGTCATGTGGATCACGAAGGACCGCCTCTTCTATGCCGGCCTTCTCGGTGCCCGAAGCCTGCACACGCAAGGGGCCCTCGTCGCATACGTCGCGATCGACGGCCGACTGCGCGTGCGGCTCGAAGGGGGCGAATGGCAATCGACCGAAGTCGCGATCGTCCAGCCCTACGTTCCCTACGAGATCGCCTGCGAGGGCCGCAACGTGCTCATCGTGCTGATCGAGCCCGAGACGGTCGACGCGAGCGCGCTGCCGCCGCTGCTGCGCCTGTGCGGCGCGGTGCATGCACCCGACTTCGCGGTGCATGTGCGCGAGGTCCATCGCCGGCTTGCTTCGCAAGGCGGCGCGCTCGACCTGCGCCCGTGCGATTTCGACCAGAGCTTCTTCGGCGCACCGTTGCCCGCGCGCGCGCTCGACCAACGCATCGCGAGCGTGCTGGAGCGCATCAAGGCCGATCCGACTGGTGCCGTCGCCTCCGACGAATGCGCTTCGCGCGTGAACCTGTCGATCTCGCGCTTCCGCCATCTGTTCAAGGAAGAGGTGGGCATTCCGTTTCGCAACGTGCGGGCCTGGAAACGGGCGCGCAGCCTGCTGCACCATGTGCACACGGACGCCAGCCTGGTCGACGTCGCGCTCGACATCGGCTATCCCGATTCGACGCACTTCAGCCACTCGATCCGCCAGGTCTACGGGCTCAAGCCCAGGGACATCATCGCGGGCTCGCGCAAGCTGCGCATCATCGCGCAGGCGCTCTAGTCATCGGCCTTCGACCCGACGTCGAACACGCCAGCCGCTGCGCGCAAGACGGCCATCTCGCACCGCAAGAAGATGGGGACACGATGATCGAAACACGTCCACTCCCTCACTACTTCAGCGCCGAGCATGAAGTCTTCCGATCGACGCTTCGCGAATTCGTCGACCGCGAGATCGTCCCTTTCGCGAACGACTGGGACGAGGCCGAGACCTTTCCTCGCGATCTCTATCGCAAGTTCGGTGCATTGGGTGCCCTCGGCATCGGCTACGACGAAGCGCTCGGCGGCACGGCGGCCGACATCTTCCACTACCTCGTCGCGATCGAGGAGGTGGCGCGCGCGGGCTGTGGCGGCGTGCAGGCCTCGCTGCTGTCGCACACCATCGGCCTGCCACCCGTGGCCGCGCATGGCAGCGAAGCGCTCAAGCGGCGCGTCGTGCCGCCCGTGCTCGCCGGCGAGAAGATTGCCGCGCTGGCGGTCACCGAGCCCGGCGGCGGGTCCGACGTCGCGTCGCTCAAATGCTCCGCGCGGCGAGACGGCGAGCACTATGTGCTGAACGGCGAGAAGACCTTCATCACCTCCGGCATGCGTGCCGACTTCATCACCGTCGCAGTGCGTACCGATGCGGGCTCGAAGGGCGCCGCGGGCGTGTCGGCCCTGCTGGTGGATGCGGATTCGCCCGGGCTCACCCGCACGCCGCTCAAGAAGATGGGCTGGTGGTGCTCCGACACCGCGCATCTGCATTTCGACGACGTGCGCGTGCCGGTCGGCCATCTCCTGGGCACCGAGCACCAGGGCTTCAAGGTCTTCATGACCAACTTCAACAGCGAGCGGCTGTCGATGTCGGCCGCCGCCTGTGCGTTCGCGCAGGCCTGTCTCGACGAGGCCCTGGCCTGGGCGCGCGACCGGGTGACCTTTGGGCAGCCGCTGTCGCAGCGGCAGGTCATTCGCCACAAGCTGGTGGACATGGCGTTGAAGATCGACGCCGCCCGCGCGCTGGTCTACGAGCTGGCGTGGCGGCTCGAGCACCGGCATGGCGATCCCGAGCAGCTCGTGGCGCGAACCTGCATGGCGAAGATCCTCTCGACGCAGGCCATGCAGTTCTGCGCCGACCAGGCGGTGCAGATCCTCGGCGGCATGGGCTACATGCGCGGCACCCGCTCCGAGCGCATCTATCGCGAAGCCAAGGTGATGATGATCGGCGGCGGCTCCGAGGAAATCCTCAAGGACCTGGCGGCCCGGCAGCTGGGCATCTGAAGCGCCGCGCCATGAATGACAAGACCGACCTCGGCGGCCTGCTGGACGCATCGCCCGTGCGGCGCGGCCACGTTCTCACCGTGGCGACGCTGTTCCTCGTGCTGCTGATCGATGGCTACGACCTGGCCGTGACCGGCCAGATGCTGCCCGCGATCGCATCGACGCTCGGCGTGCCGACCGCCAGCCTGACCGGGGCCTTCGCGCTGCAGCCCATGGGGCAGGCGATCGGTGGCCTGCTGCTGTCGCCGCTGGCCGATCACTTCGGCCGCAAGCGCATGCTGATCGCGCTGCTGGCACTGTTCTCGGTCGCCACGCTGCAGAGCGTGTTCGCCACTTCGGTCTTCGGGTTTGGCGCGACCCGCTTCATCGCCGGCATGCTGGGCGGTGGCCTGCTGCCCGCGGCCGCCAGCCTGGTGGCCGACATCTCGTCCGTCAAGCGCCGCTCGACCATGGTGGGCATCGTCTATGCCGGCGTGGCCATCGGCGCCGTTGGCGCCAGCGGGCTCGTGGCCCTCGCGCTCGACCGCATCGGCTGGCAGGGCATGTACCTGATCGGCGCGTTGGCGCCGCTGCTGATGATCCTGCCGATCGTGCTGTGGATGCCGGAGTCGCCGCTGCATCTGGCGCGCACCGGCGCACCGCCTACCGACATTCTCAAGGCGCTGCGCAAGCTGGGCATCCTGGTGGATGCCGGCACCAGGCTTCGCGGGCCGGCGCGGCGAACCGGCGCGCGCATCTCGATCATCGAGATCTTCGGCGACCGCCGAGCACTCTTCACCGCGGCGCTCTGGTTCTCCTGCATCTGCGGCCAGATTGCCGTGAACCTGTTCGGCATCGGCGCGGTCTTCTTCCATGAATTCGGGCGCGTGCCGGTCGCCAGCTTCGCGGCCTACGCGTCGATGGCCGGGCTGGCGTCCATCGTCGCAGGCCTGTCCACGGGCTTCGTGATCGACCGCTTCGGGCGCTATCCAGTGACCGCCGTGTATGCGCTGCTGGGCGCGCTGTCGCTCGCCGGGCTCGGCCTGTTTCCGTTCGGCACCGCTGGCTTCGTGGCCGTGATCGTCAGCGCCGGCTTCTTCGTCGTCGGCACCTACCAGTCGCTCAACATCATCACGCCCATCGTCTATCCGGCCGCGCTGCGCAGCGCCGCGGTCGGCTGGAAGGGGGCGGTCTCGCGCTTCGGCAGCAGTGCTGCGCCGCTGATCGCGGCAGCGCTGCTGGTGCAACAGATGGGCGTGAAGGTCGCCATGTGTGCCGCCGCGGCACCGTTGCTGATCGTGGTGCTGCTGGCGCCGGTGCTGGCCGTGTTGGAGCGGCGCATGCGATCGAACGGCGCCGCATCGTCGGCGCGGAGCACCGGATAGCACCCCGCGTGACCTGGCTCCGCGGAGTCGATCCATCTCATGTGATAGCGATAGGAAAACAAGCGTATGTCCGATGAAGAAAAGCGCAGGCTGCGGTCGCAAGCCTGGTTCGAAGGCCGGGGCGCCAGGAACTTCGCGAACCGGGGCTGGGTTCGCAGCCGCGGCGTGCCGATGGATCATTTCGACGGGCGGCCGGTGATCGGCATCTGCAACACCTGGTCCGATCTCACGCCGTGCAATTCGCACTTCCGCGATCTGGCCCAGCATGTGCGCGAAGGCATCCTGGAGGCGGGCGGCGTGCCGATGGAGTTTCCGGTCATCTCGCCCGGCGAGATGCTGACGCGGCCCACGGCCATGCTGCTGCGCAACCTGTGCAGCATGGACGTCGAGGAGACGCTGCGCGCCAACCCGCTCGACGGCGTGGTGCTGCTGATGGGCTGCGACAAGACGACGCCCGCGCTGCTGATGGGCGCCGCCAGCGTCAACCTGCCGACCATCGGCGTGTCCGGCGGGCCCATGCTCAACGGCAGCTTCCGTGGCAAGTCCTTCGGCGTCAAGGATGCGTGGAACCTGGCGGCGGACCTGCGCGCCGGCCGCGCCGTCAACGAGGACTTCGAGGAGGCCGAGGGCTGCCTCACCCGATCGGTGGGCGTGTGCAACGTGATGGGAACGGCATCGACGATGGCGTCGATGGTCGAGGCGCTCGGCGTGGGGCTGCCCGACAACGCATCGATTCCCGCCGTGGATGCCAGGCGCCGCGTGCTCGCGCGCATGGCGGGCCGCCGCATCGTCGACATGGTGCGCGAGGACCTCCGGCTCGACAAGGTGCTGACCCGCGAAGCCTTCGAGAACGCCATCGCGGTCAACGCGGCCATCGGTGGATCGACCAATGCCGTCATCCACCTCACGGCGGTGGCGCGGCGCATGGAGGTCCCGCTCGACATCGAGGACTGGCACCGGGTCGGGCGCGACGTGCCCACGCTGCTCAACCTCCAGCCCTCGGGCCGCTACCTGATGCAGGACTTCCATGAGGCCGGCGGGCTGCCCGTGATCCTGCGCGACATGTGCGAGTCGGGCCTGTTGCACGGCGATGCGCTGACCGTGACCGGCAGGACGCTGGCCGAGAACAACGCCGGCGCCGTCTGCTGGAACCCGGACGTGATCCACAGCGTGGCGAAGCCCTTCATGGCGACCTCGGGCGTGGCCATCCTGCGCGGCAACCTGTGCCCGAACGGCGCCGTCATCAAGCCTTCGGCCGCCGAGCCGCGCCTGCTCAAGCACAGGGGCCGCGCCGTGGTGTTCGAGAACCAGGACGACCTCGGCCGGCGTGTCGACGATCCCGATCTCGACATCGATGCGGACTCAGTCATGGTCCTGCGGAACTGCGGTCCCAAGGGCTTTCCGGGCATGCCGGAACTGGGGATGCTGCCCATTCCCGCCAAGCTGCTGAAGCAGGGCGTGACGGACATGGTCCGCATTTCGGACGCCCGCATGAGCGGTACCTCGTTCGGGGCCGTGGTGCTGCACGTGTCGCCCGAGGCGGCCGTGGGCGGCGCCCTTGCCGTGGTGCGCGACGGCGACCTGATCGAGCTCGACGTCGAGGCCCGGCGGCTCGAGCTGCTCGTGTCCGAGCAGGAGTTGCAGCAGCGGCTGGCCGCGTGGACACCGCCCGCCGACGTGGCCACCCGAGGCTACGTCAGGCTGTACGTCGACACCGTCAACCAGGCCCATGACGGCTGCGACCTGCAATTCCTGGTGGGCCGCAGCGGCAGCGACGTGCCGGCCGCCCAGCACTGAAAACCCACAGGAGACGGATCTTGAACATTGCATTGGTACGTGACGTCGCGGCGCTCGAAGACCGCTATGGCGTCGATGACGGATGGGTCTACATGACCGGCATACAGGCGCTGGTGCGCCTGCCGCTGCAGCAGCGCGCGCGCGATGCCGCGGCCGGATGGAACACGGGAGGCTACATCTCGGGCTACCGCGGTTCGCCGCTGGGCCGCTACGACATGGAGCTGTGGGCCGCCGAGAAGCAACTGAAGGCCGCCAACGTGGTGTTCCGCTCCGGCCTCAACGAGGACCTGGCTGCCACCGCCATCTGGGGCTCGCAGTACGTGGGGACTTTTCCGGGCGCGCGGGTCGATGGCGTGTTCGGCATCTGGTACGGCAAGGGCCCGGGCGTGGACCGTTCGGGCGACGTGCTTCGGCACGCCAACCAGGCCGGCACCTCGCCCAAGGGCGGTGTGCTGTGCCTGGCGGGCGATGACCACGGCGCGAAGAGTTCCTCGGTCGCCAACTTCTCGGATCCGATCCTCATGGCGGTCGGCATGCCGGTGCTCTATCCCTCCAACACGCAGGAGCTGCTGGACTATGGCCTGCACGGCATCGCCATGAGCCGCTTCTCGGGCTGCTGGGTGGGCATGAAGGTCGTGACCGACGTCGTCGAGGGCGGGGGCTCGGTCTACGTGGGGACGGACGCTCCCCTCATCACCGTGCCCGAGGCACCGAGTCGGCCGGTGGACCCGTTCGGCGCGGGCTACAACATCCGCGGCTTCGACATGCCGCTTCCGCAGGAGGACCGGCTCTACAACCACAAGCATGGCGCGGTGCTCGCCTATGCCCGGGCGAACCGCCTCAATCGCATCGTCGCGGACCCTGCCGGGGCGGGTGTCGGCGTCATCGCGGCGGGCAAGGCCTGGCAGGACGTATTGCAGGCCCTGGGGCGCGAGAGTGAAGCAACTGTGAGCGGGTTCGCCGACCTCAAGCTGCTGAAGATCGGACTGGTCTGGCCGCTGGACCCCGAGATCGTGCGCGAGTTCGCGCAAGGGTTGCACACCATCGTCGTGGTCGAGGAGAAGCGCCCCATCCTCGAAGACCAGGTGCGCACCATTCTTTACGGCAGTGCGAATGCACCGCGCCTGGTGGGCAAGCTGTTCGAAGGCGGGCTCTTCGAATCGGGTCCCGCCGACGTCGCCTTTCCGAATGCCAGCGAGATCTCGCCGATACGGGTCACGGAAGTGCTGGCGCGCGTGCTGGGCCGCGAGGTGCCCGTGCCCGCGCAGTGCGCGAGCGCACCCGTGAAGGCACCAGGGCCGAACCGCGTGCCCGGCTTCTGCTCGGGCTGCCCGCACAACCGCTCGACCAAGGTGCCCGAAGGCAGCCGCGCGCTGGCCGGCATCGGCTGCCACAGCATGGCGCTGCTGGTGAACCCGCAGCAGACCACCACCTGGTCGCACATGGGTGCCGAAGGCGTGATGTGGCTCGGCCAGCAACCGTTCACCGCCGAGCGCCATGTGTTCGCCAACATCGGCGATGGCACGCTGGCGCACTCGGGCTACCTGGCGATTCGGCAGGCCGTCGCGGCGCAGGTGCCGATCACCTACAAGGTCCTGTACAACGGCTTCGTGTCCATGACCGGAGGACAGGCGGTCGAGGGCAACCTCAGCCCGCCGCAGATCCTCGCGGGCTTCGCGGCGGAAGGCATCCTCAAGATGGCGGTCGTCACGGACGAGCCGCGGCGCTACGCCGCGGTGAAGTTGCCCGAGGGCGTGGCCGTGCACGACCGCACGGCCCTCGACGCCGTGCAGCGCGAGTTCCGCGAATACCCCGGCGTCTCGGTGATCCTGTACGACCAGGCCTGCGCGGCGGAAAGGCGCCGGCTGCGCAAGCGCGGCAAGCTGCCCGATCCCGATCGGCGCCTGTTCATCAACCCCGCCGTGTGCGAGGGCTGCGGCGATTGCGGCGTGGCTTCGAACTGCATGTCGATCGAGCCGCTGGAGACCGAGCTCGGCCGCAAGCGCCGCATCAACCAGGGAAGCTGCAACAAGGACTATTCGTGTGTGGAGGGCTTCTGTCCCAGTTTCGTCAGCGTCGAAGGCGGAAAGCCGCGCCGCGCCGCGGCGCGCGTCGAGGCACAGGCGGCATCGCCGAGCCCGTACACGCAGGCGCTGCCCGAGCCCGACATCGCGCCGCTGCGACGCGTCTGCAGCGTGCTGATCTCCGGCATCGGCGGCACGGGCGTGGTGACCATCGGCCAGACCCTGGCCGTGGCCGCTCACCTGGAGGGCCGCTACAGCTCCAACCTCGATGTCACCGGGTTCTCGCAGAAGTACGGCGCCGTGACCTCGCACGTGCGGTTCGCGCCCGACCCGGGGATGCTGCATGCCACGCGCATCGCCGAGGGCGAGGCCGATGCCTTGATCGGTTGCGACCTCGTCGTCGCGGCCTCGGACGAATCGCTGACGCGGCTGCCGGCCGGTCGCGGGCGTGCGGTAGTGAGCACAGGCCTCGTGCCGACCAGCGATTTCGCGCGCAATCCCGACTGGCAGCTCGACCCGAAGATGCTGATCGAGCGCATCGAGGCCGCGGCGGGCACGGCCGATCTCGTGCTGATCGAGGGTGAGCGCATGGCCACCGCGCTGGTCGGCGATCCGATCGGCATCAACATGTTCATGCTGGGCCTGGCCTGGCAACGTGGTTTCATTCCCTTGGGACGGGCCGCGATCGAGCGAGCCATCGAGCTCAACGGCGTGGCCGTGGCCATGAACAAGGAGGCTTTCCTCTGGGGGCGACGCGTTGCCCATGACCAGCCGGCGGTCGAGCGCCATCTGAAGGCCGAGCAACCGACGCAGGTCATCACCTTCATGCCACGGCAGACCCGGGGACTCGACCAGACCGTCGCGCACCGCATAGAACACCTGCGTGCCCACAGCGGCGAATTGCATGTGCAGCGCTACAAGGAGCTGGTGGAGCAGGCGCGCCAGCTGGAAGCCGGCCTCCATGCGGGCGACGCCCTGGCCAGGGCCGTGGCGCACAACCACCACCGGCTGCTGGCGACCAAGGACGAGTGGGAGGTTGCCCGGCTGTTCACGCACCCCGACTTTCGATCGGCGCTGGCGCAGGAATTCGAAGGCCCCGTCCGGCTGCGCTTTCACCTCGGGGTCTGGCCGTTCGCACGCAAGGATCCGCACAGCGGCAAGCCCGTCAAAGGCGAAGCGGGTCCCTGGGTGCTTCTGGCAATGAAATGCATGGCGCGGCTGCGCGGCCTGAGAGGGACCTGGCTCGACCCGTTCCGCAACGCGGCGGAGCGTGTGGTTGATCGTCAGCTGCTGGCGCAGTACGAGGACGACATGCGTGCTGCCCTGTCCGACTTGCGTGCCGAGACCCTGCCCATCGTGACCAAGCTGGCTTCGCTGCCTCAAAGCATCCGGGGGTATGGCCATGTGCGTGAGGCGCAGGCCAGTAAGGCGGCCTTGATGCGGCAAGAGCTGCTGCGGGAACTCGAGCTGGCACGCGAGCCACTGGCGCGTGCCGCATGACGACCGGGCTCTAAACTTCGACCCATGCAGGCCGACCACTCAACGAACCTTCAACTCATCCTCACCGTGCTGTCGCCGCCGCCAGGCGTCGACTTCGCCGTCCAGCGCGGCCGCGATGAGCTGGTGAAGCCATTCCTCACGACGGCGGACGCGGTGTCGTTCGCCGTCACGTTGTCACTTGGCCCTTCGCTTGCCGATGGGTCCCCGAACTTCCGGGGCCCTTTCGCGCAAGGCACGCCCGCGGATCGATTCGTGTACGTGAACTCCGGTTTCTACGCAGGCCAGATGGGTACCCCGTGGGAGCGAAGGGCGAAGATCAAGCTGGCCGACATTCCGATCGCGCTGGTGGAAAGCGCAGTGGGCAACCCGAATGCCGCGATCGAGGCACGCATCGAAGGAACGATGAAGGATGGGGGGCCGGTGTGTGCGAGCGTTCGGGCGCCGCAGATTTCTTGGCGAGTGGTGACGCGGTTGGATTGAGTCGGTGAGTGGGCCTGAGGGAGTTCCTCCAACAGAATGCAGTCATACAAATCCATGCTGACCCAATGCCGACACCAAAGCTCTACGCAGGCTACGCCAGCCGTTTGACCAAGCTTTTTCGGCGCCCCAATGGATGGCGGTTCCTCGGAGTGTTGGCGGCTGTGGGTCTCACCTTGGTGGTTATTGGCAGGGCGTATCCATCCACTGATCCCGTGGTGGGCCTGATCATCTACGTATTGATGTTCGGCTACTTTGCTCTGATCGCGCCGTGGGTCGCTTTCCCTCGGCCGGTATCGATCGAACCGCACTCGATGGCATACCAAGTATGGGGATGGACTCGCGCCATCCTGTGTTCGCTGATGATTGCCTTTTGCCTATGGGCAATCTGGTTTGGACTCGCACGCTAGGGGGGGCCCAGTCCCGCTTTTGTTCTTGCCGCGAAACTGTGGACAGTTTCAAGAGCCCTCGATTGCGAAGTTCCTCGCATGTACTTCTTCCCGCTGCCGCGTCGATCAGGGCTTCTGGCATGGTGTGGCGTGTAGTGTTGCGGCGCTATGGCGCGACTTCGGCGAGACACCAATCCGATGTTCCGCACCACGCGCAATACCGCGCGCGTGTTCCGTAACGCGATCGCCGAAGAGGTGGTGACCACGGAGAACCATCTCGGCGGCGTTCTCGCCGATCGGGACCCGCACGCCACGACCTCTTCGAGGCCCGTGCTCCGCGCACTATAGAAGCTGTATTTATTGGCGCTTACCGCAACTTCATGCTCAACGGCACCGCGACCCGCCCACTTCTTCCCTAGAGTGGATGCCCCTCTCACTCGCTACCCCACCTAGGGGAGAAGAAAGGCGCAACACACCAATCCACTGAAATGTTCGAAGGCTGTCCGCCTCGCGGCAGGTCGTCAGTGCGAAAGCAGCGATTCAGATGCGAGGTATCAAAAGGCGACGGCCAGGGTGTTAGAGCACCCCAGCCGTCTAACCAAGTTCGTGCAACACCCTCAAAAGGACCGCACAAAAATGGCTACCAAGACTATAGCCCGGCGTCGCACGCCGGTATCTCCCCGAGAAAACGCCCAAGCCCCGGCGGATCTCCTCGAAAACACCCTCTCCCAACTCGAAGCGCTTCTGTGGGCCTCCCACGGAAAAGACATCGATTGGTGCAGCGGTGACGGGCCTCGCCAGCTGGACAACCTTCTCTGGCTCGCGGCGGAACTCGCCCGCAAGGCCGGGGAGCTGTTTCAGTTGAGCGAGATGGCGCGACGTGGCGCGCTCGAGACCGGCGGGTAAGGGCTGGTCTGCGGGCTGCGGTTTCGCGGCCCGCTTAGGGGACAGGTCCTTGGGGACGATGGCTGAAGCCTTCTTGATGAAGGGGATTCGATTCGGTCGAAGTTCGCAGGATGGGCCTCGGTGACAGCTATGTGCTCCATGCTGATCATCGACAGCCAGGGCGAGCATCGTCCTTACAAGCGATTGCCAACATCCCTGGACCCAGCACGAATGGCCACTATCGGTCATAGGAGGAGCCTTCTGGGCGAATACCATTTGACGATGGCAGCTATCGAGATCACCGGATGACGACCTGCTTTTTTGAAGGGCTCCTGCACGACGACTTTGTGAGCCGCAACCGGAGTGGGATTGGCGGAAGCCGAGGCCATTTTGAAAGAAGTGCATCGCGATGGATTTCAGCGAGTCGAGATTCCTAACGCGGAAGTACACGAGTTCGTGCTCTCTCTTCAAAAATTGAGGGCCTCAGTTGAGGTTATCGATGGAACGGTAGTATCGACATCCTAGAAATCATCATGTCCGTTGAACATCGCGGATCATTCGCCGTAGACAGGGTCTCCCCATGCAAGCGCATCCAACTCCCGAAGGCTATTTCGACATGAACGATGCGCAGAAGATCGCGCACTGGAGCGCGTATCTTTTTCGCGGAATGCGTTGGGCAGGAGAGGAGGGAGTCGACGAGATTTCCATCCTTACCGAGAAAGAACACGCCAGCCTGTGCGCAGCAGATCCGGATATCGACAGGCTCATGCCCCAAATCCTCGAGCAACTGGCTCGCGGCTGTATGGAACCCACTGCCGCGTTTTTCGCCCGAGTGAATCTGCAGATGGGTACTGCATACAGGCTTTGACTTCTCGCTGGATCGACGAGGCGGCGAAGACTGCTTTCGGGCATGCGCGGCTTCTGATCGGATGTCAGTAGCGAGCCCCTTCGCGACGACTGCGTGACCGGCTGCAGTCGGCGGCCCGAAGCAGACATTCCATTGGCGTGGGCGATCCTTTAAATCGTTGAGCCGATCCAATTTTTTGAATTCAGTGTTGGCCCAAATGAGGCAAAACGCTAGTGGCACACTTAAGTCTCAAGTAAATTCAAACTACTTAATCGATTAGCCCGATCTGCGGAATCCCTCGAAAATGGACACTATGTCTCCGAAGACGGCTTCCTGATTTGCCGATGCGAGGTAAAGCTGTTTCAAACGGCCAACTTGAATCTTCGCGACGCCTGCGAACTTATTGAGGACTATGCGACCTGGGATGTCAATTTTCCATTTCTCATCATCGCTTTCGACTGCGCATTTCAATCGATCGAATTCCTCTGAGACAAGTTTCTGAATCGTTGCCGTATCGAGGAGCACCTGAGTTCTTAGGCGTTCGGCGTCAACACGATCACCTATAGCGACGATCAAGGCGTCTAAAGTCATTTCTGAAGACCCCTTTGGCTTGATGCTTACATTTCCCGCCGCCTGCCGTACTCGTGCTGAGATATTGAGCGCAACGGCATAAGGCACGACCGACAAGGCGAGTTCTTGAAGCTTCGTTCGGATCGATTGTGGATTGCGGAGCCATGAATCAGGAGGCTCCATTTGTGAGAACACGGAGGCCAATACTTTCTCATCCAAGAAATAATTCTCAAGATGATAGCGAGGTAGAATTCGCACCTTCCCCGTGAGTTCGGGCATTGATTCTGCGTTTGGCAACGCGATCGAGGCATCACGATCACAAAGCAAATAAAATTTGACACCCCAGATCGTTTTGTCGAGGATGCTCGCACGCACATCTGCGAATGACTCAATGCCTTCCCGGCCGCCAACTGGAACAAGAACAAACTCAGGAAACCTGTTCTTCAGGATAGCACCATAGGTCTGCTTGTCGAGACTGGTTTCGTTACCTTCAATTAGAACAAGATTCTTGCCTAGCGAAATAACCCCGATCGACTGGCCCAATGCTTGCAGTGCATGATGAGTAGCATCGTCGCGGTGAACTACGATGGCTTGGTTGTCACCGTCGCCGCGAGGCGGGGTAATGAAGATCACCGAGTTCTCTAACGAGGCTGAAATTATTTCAGGCGAATGCGTGGAAAAGATGAACTGATTGCCGCGCCCGATACTGGAGAGCGTCTGCAAAAGCCTATAGCTCAGCTCCGGGTGCAGATGAAGCTCAGGTTCATCGAAGATGACAACGCAATTGCGGGGGCCACGTAAAAGAAAATCGAAAACTATATTCACGACTTCCCGTTCGCCGGAACTCAGATGCCCAAAACTCAAGCGGTTCCCGTTGTCCTCGAAGTAGATTTCTTGGTCACGGGTATTCACTTCTAGCAGCCTCTTGGGGCCGAGCAGCCTCCAGAACGCTTCCTTGTAAGGGGCTAAGACGTCCGGAAATGGATCGAGGGTAATCGATCCAGAGCTCCCTGCCTGCATCGCGAGAACTTTCTCCGCAATCTGCCGTTTCTGACTTTCCACGAGGCGGAACAACGAGTGTCGCACGTCGTTGAAGCGGTTCTGTAGTGACTGCAATCCAAGATCCCAGCCTACCTCTTCGGCGAGAGGATCGCCAATGTCCCAACTAAAGCCAAAAGTTTGAACGTTGCGGACCGCGCGGTCGCTGTCGAAGTTCAAGAAAGACGATTCGTATTTGTTGCGCCTTTGATTGCGCTGAAGAGCGGCGCGTAGAATTTGAGCGTCGCCGGCGAGGCGCGTGTCAAGAATGGACTTGCTCCATCGCAGCCGTTCCGTTTCATCTGTGGCCTCAACAATCATCCAGGTGTTCGCATCTGAGCCTGGATCTCTGGCCGCTCGAAGGAGGGCGTTGTTGATATTCGTTTTGCCGACTCCGTTGGGTCCCGCAAGGACCACAACGTCTGCCAGATTGGAGGCCGACACAAGCTTGATTGGCCCGGTCTGCCGAACTTCAAAGGTGTTGACGCGCATCTAAGATTTCCCCAAGTTGAACTCAAGGCCTCTTTGCGAGGCCGGGCAGAGATCAAGAGTCTGACTCTGGTTTGAAGGTTCGCAAGGCTGGACCGTGTCTTCCCCAGGCCACAGCTTGGGGGAGAAATCGAGGCATTGCTACATCTGCATTTGGCCGAACTACTCATGTCGAATGCCTGGCTCAGGCCTGCTGCTACCGTTGCCGGCCGAGCCTCGTCGCAAGCTGGCTGATTCCGGCAGCCCATCGGGTTGATTTACTTGCAGACCATAGTTGAGCGAGCTCGGAAGAACTGACGTCTGAAACCCGGGTCATGGCTTGGCGTGCACGAGGCGCCAGGGCGCACACCTCGGGCGTGCGCGCCTTTGCAAGACATTGCTCGACGTCCGCGCTTGTCGTGGCAGGCCTTTTCTCGTTCGTACTGGCGATAACTTCGGCGGCCGCAACGGCAACCGAACCCGCATCGGCCTCGAGATAGCCAGGCCGCAACGCGGCATTGATTGCTGCGGCTATAGCGCTCGCCCCCTCCGGCCTCGAGCATTCGATCAGCCAGTCTTGTGCATCGTCGTTGTCAAAAGGGCCCTCACCCCATGCTCCTGCACTGGCCGAAGCGCTCATGACCAGTGCGAGCGTAGCCATACCCATGCATCTCAGATTTATCACTCGATTGCTCCGTGTGTTTCATTCGGCTGAGCCGCTTTTTCCCTGTGACTGCGCGTGTTGACGCCGGCTACCAGGGTGTGCACAAGCGGCCCGAAGCCGGCCAGACCCGCGTGGCACGTGGCGATGCGCCCGGGGCTGCGCAGGAAGCTTGGGGTCGCATTGCTCATTGATCCGATCAATCGCCTTTACAACTCACGTCGTGCAGACGTTCCCTAGCGCGCGGAGTCGGCGGGATAGGCTGCAAGCTCACTGGCTTTCCTGCCGACCTCGAGGACCAGCTCTCTAACAGATTTCACAAACGGATCGGTGTGCTTCGAGTTGTGCCAATACATGCTCACCGAATGGGGTTCCACGTCACTCTTCACCCTGAGGCTGCGAACCGTGTCGTACTTCGAGAAGTGGTTGATGAGATAGGCAGGAAGGATGCAAACAAGATCCGTTCCAGCAATCACCTCCGGAGCAGCGAGGAAACTGGAGAGATGGGCTCCTGTGCGCTTACGGACACCAGCGCGCGAGAACATTTCGTCGGTTACGGAAGTCATGATCCCCGTGTTCGAGGCTTCCAGATACG
Organism: Variovorax sp. GW821-FHT10D07; assembly: GCF_059415325.1. NCBI lineage: Bacteria > Pseudomonadati > Pseudomonadota > Betaproteobacteria > Burkholderiales > Comamonadaceae > Variovorax > Variovorax sp. GW821-FHT10D07. Next base: position 101,809 of record NZ_JBWKMZ010000001.1, read on the forward strand.
GCCAGTCGGCAAGGCTTTCGACACTCAAGGCATCCGCTCGTAGTGGATGGTCTTTGCTGACGAGGCACACGTACCCGCTGGCAAGGACAGGCTGACGTCTGAGCAGCGTTTCCTCTGTGGATGTCATACCGACCATCAGATCGACCTCACCATTCAGCACCGCCTGACGTGGATTGTTGTGGGCCAGCGGAACAAGCTTCAAAGACGCGCGTGGCGCCATGCTTCGGAATCGATTCAGTAGACCCGGTCCAAGCACGTATTGCACCGCGTCATTCATGCCGATGACGACGGTGCGCTCAATCTGGTCCAGGCGATAGTCAGCCGGCACTCGATAGATCTCGTCAAGAAGCCCCGCAAGACTGGCCAGGAGTGGCTTCAGTTCTTCCGCTCTGGGCGTGCACACCATCTTGTTTGCACCCTTGATCAGAAGCGGGTCTGCCATCGCGTGCCGCAGGCGCTCCAGCATGCGGCTGATCACCGGCTGGCTGCTGTCGAGCAGACGCGCAGTCTCGCTGACGTGGCAGGTCTCAAGGAGCATGCGCAGAACGAGGAGGAGGTTGAGGTCCTGACCGCGCAGATGCGTTCGACCGTGCAGCGGAGCTTGGGTGTCAAGAAGCGGATGTGTCACGAGCGACCTTCTTAGGTGAATGAAGCATCTTCATTATGCGTTTAGGAGCATGGCTTAGAACAGATCATGCGCCATAGACTATGACAACGGCCAGGCAAACACAGCAGATGGGCCGAAATCCAAAGGAGACAACCAGATGAAGTCGCTGATGCGCTGCGTTCTTGTAGGCGTCGTTTTCGCTGTTCACACGGCGTCGTGGGCGGAGGCGCCGTCGTTTCCGCAAAAATTCATTCGAATCGTGGTTCCGCTGGGTGGCGGCAGTGGCCTCGACTCTTCAACTCGCAAGTTCGCGCAGGTGCTTGGCGATCAGACCAAGCAGCCGGTCATCGTGGAAAACAAGCCGGGCGCGGATGCTGCGATCGGCATTCGGGACGCGCTATCTGCGCCTGCCGATGGGTACACGATGATTTCGCTAACGGGGGGAATGCTCTACATGACGCCCTTCCTGGTGAAAGACGTCGCCTACGACCCACGCGACATAGAGATGGTCGTTGGCCTTGGTGCGAGCGACGCTGTCCTGCTTGTGAACAGCAGCAGCAAGCTGCAAAGCCTGTCCGACCTCATCAAGGAAGCCAAGCAGAATAGCGGGAACACATTCTTCGGCAGTTACTCGCAAAGCTTTCGAGGCGCGCGGGTGATGCTGGAGAAGGCGGCAGGCGTCAAATTCGTAGAGGTTCCGTACAAAGGCGCTGCTCAGATGACGACAGACCTTGCAGGCGGCGCCTTCTCTGCGGCCTTCATGGATCTGCCGTCAGCCGAACCTCTGATAAAGGGAGGAAAGGTTCGCGCGCTGGCATTGGCTTCCCCAACCCGCAACACGGCTTTCCCAAGCGTCCCGACCTTCGCCGAAGCAGGTTACCCCGGCGTCAATCTGATCGTCTGGTCCGGAATCGGCATCAGCAAGAAGACTCCCAAAGCAATAGCCGATCAAGTGCGCTCGGTTGCAAGGGCCGCGGCGAACAGCCCCGAAATGATCCAGTCCTACAAAGACCGCAACAGTCGAGCTTTGGGAATGGACGACGCGAAGCTCAAGAAGTTCATCGACGATGAGACGGCACTCTACAAGGAGATTCTCAAATGAGTGCCACGGAAGTGATGAAGCCGTTCGGCCCCGAGATTGTTGGGGCCACCCATGAGCCACTGCAGGTTGAATGGACGAGTCGCGATGCGATGCTCTACGCCCTTGCGGTGGGCGCGGGTCAGCAAGACCCATGCAGTGAACTCCAATGGACGACAGAGAACAGTGGAGGCGCGACGTTGGAAGTGCTTCCGACGTTTGCGGCAACCCTGGCTCAACGCGTAGGCGCTCAATCCCCGTTGCGCGGCGTAGATCGCTCAAAGCAACTTCACGCGGGTCAGTCCTTGCGGCTATTCAGCGCGCTCCCGACGGAGGGCCGAATCGAGCTGCGAAGCAGAATTTCCGGCCTGGAGTACAAACGCACCGGCGCGCTGGTTCACCGGATCACGGACGGATTCGACGCCAATTGCCAAACCCATCTGTTCAGCTCAACAGCAAGCGCTTTCATCCGCGATGTGATCGGTGAGGGGACCCATGGCGAAGTCAATCAGCCGCATGGGCATGCGAGCGGAATGCCTGCGGAAGTTCTGCTCATTCCAACTGTGGAATGGCAGGCGCTGCTCTTTCGCCTGACGGGAGATAGAAACCCGCTTCATAGCGATCCCGTGTATGCCAAGCGCAGCGGGTTCGGCCGTCCGATCCTGCATGGCCTGTGCAGCTATGGGATGTGTGCGCGAGCGATCCTGTACCGGTTCGCAGCTGGAAGAAGTGGGGCATTCAGGAGCATGCACGCGCGATTCGCACGTCCCGTGCTCCCCGGTCAAACCCTGGCTGTGAAGACTTGGCTGTCAGACGCAGGGGTTGCATTCCAGGCATGCCTCGAAACCGGAGAGGTCGTCCTCGATGGCGGCTGGCTTGAACTCGATTTTTCTTGACGAGATCCAGGGGAAGAAATGAACAATTTTTCGAAGAGGCCGGAAAGTCGCGGCCCATTGTCAGGCGTGAAAGTGCTGGATCTGAGCAGCCACATCATGGGGCCGTACTCGACCCAGATCATGGGCGACATGGGTGCCGATGTGCTCATGGTGGAGCCGCCTTCGGGAAGCAAGAGTCGATTGATGGGCCAGTGCGCGCATCCGGACTTGTCTCCCATCGGACTGAACCTCTTTCGCAATAAGCGAAGCCTGTCGATCGACTTGAAAAGCGCCGATGGGCAGGAAGCGCTTTTGGAGATTGCACAGGGATGCGACGTCGTCGTCACGAATCTTCGCACCGGCCCGCTGCACAGGCTCGGCTTCTCCTACGAGCAGGTGGCCGAAAGGAATCCGCGCGTTGTCTACTGTCACGCAGTCGGGTTCTCACCGAGCAGCGGCCGGTCCAACGATCCGGCATATGACGACATCATTCAAGCTGAGTGCGGACTGGCGGACGCGGCAATGCGAATAAGTGGCACGCCGACCTTGGCGCCCACGATCATGGCAGACAAGGTATGCGGAATGATGGTCGCCAATGCTGCGATGGCTGCGCTGTACAAACGCGAACGAGCGGGTGGTGATCGTGGTCAATACATCCGCCTTGCCATGTTGGACGTCATGCGCGCGTTCACCATGCTGGAGCATGGTGCCGGGGCTCTGGCGGTTCCTCCAATCTCGCCGCCGGGCTACACGCGCGTGCTGAGTTCCGCCAGAGGCCCTGCAAGAACCTCCAATGGCTGGGTCAACGTCATGCCTTACTCCCAGCGTGAATACGACGCCATATTCGCTCACGGTGGACGCAATGATCTGGTCGGCAGCGAGAAGTCCGCTGGTAGGAATGTACAGACCGAGGCTGACTTTCTGTATCGCGAGATGCGCGCAATCATCGCAACGCGTCCAACCGAACACTGGCTCGCCTTCTGCAAGGAACATGGCATCGCGGTAGGAAGGATCGTGAGCCTTGACGAAATCGTCGCGGAATTCCCCGTGCGAAATCATCCCCATGTGGGTGATTTCCGAGAGATCCCCTTCCCCATATCGTTCAGCGAGAGCCCCGAGGCAGCGGTTGAGCCAGCGCCATTGATCGGCGAGCACAGCATTGATGTCTTGCGCGGCATCGGATGGGACGACGACCGGATCACTGATCTCCAGCGCCGTGGCGTCGTGCGGTCGCCCGTGGCTGACGCGGTGGGCGCGTAATCACGAGAGCGCGCTCCGCATCGCTTGGGCGGCGATGCCTCAATGCCGCTATCAGCGCATCTCGAATTGCCCCCTGAACGCACTCCGTGGCATGACGGGCAGTCCACCTTACTCGCGCGTTCGTTCAGTTCAGCTCACGTTGAAAGGTTTGCCATGTTTGGTTCTTTGGCCCTCCGAGGGCGACGTATTCTCATCACCGGGGGCGGGTCCGGGCTGGGGCTGGCCATGGCCGAATGTTTTGCCAGCCAGGGCGCTGCCTTGGTGATCTGCGGACGCAATCTCGATCGGTTGAACACCGCCCGTGACCAACTGGCCACCCGCTTTGGCGTCGACGTGCAAAGCGTGTCCTGCGACATTCGTGATCCACAGGCAGTGGAGCACATGTTCGAGCAGACATGGCAGGGCGGAGCGATCGATGTGTTGGTCAACAATGCTGCCGCATCGTTTGTCGCCAGGACGGATCGGCTCAGCGCCCGTGCCGCCGATGCAATCCTTGCCCCTACCATGCACGGCGGCCTGTACTGCACGCTGCAAGCAGGAAGGCGGTGGATCGATGCCGGGCGCCCTGGGGTGGTGTTGAGCATCCTGTCCACTTCCACCCGCACGGGTCGAGCCTTCACGGTTCCCTCAGCCATGGCGAAGTCCGCCATGCTGGCAATGACCCGCAGCCTTGCGGTGGAGTGGGGACCGCATGGGATCCGATGCCTGGCGATCGCACCGGGTCCATTCCCCACCGAAGGCTCGCGACGCGGCTTGGACCCCACCGCGACTCGGCTGGCCGCCGAAGGTCGGCTCGGTAATCCTCTCGGCCGTCATGGCAAGCCTGAAGAGCTGGCGACGCTGGCAGCATTCCTGGTAAGCGACAACGCCGCTTACATCAACGGCGAGATGATCGCCATCGATGGCGGTCAGCACCTTCGCACCTCTGGCGCCGAGGATCTTCTCCAATGGACCCCGTCCGATTGGGAGCGTGTCGAGTCCGGAAGGCGACGTGGAGACGAGGCGACCAGAAGTGCTGGGTAGAAATGAGGGTGATGCCCTCGGGTAGCTTGCGGCCTCGCTCACGTCCAGCATCGAACCAGAGAAATCTTGGAGAAGTAATGTCATCCTCAGCCGAAATTCAGATCGTCCGTCATGGGGCGGTCGCACAAATAGTTCTCTCTCGTCCTCCTCACAATCATGTCAACGGAGAGGTGATGGGCAGGCTGGCCCGCTCGCTTTTCGAACTGGACGGCGATCCTGAGTGCAGGGCCGTTGTACTTTCGTCGGGCGTGTCCGCCTTCTGCGCGGGCGCAGATTTTGGTGCTACGGCGGCGGAAGGCAGGGATAGAGACCCGTCCGATTTCTACGCTGAGGCGCTCAAGATCTACCAGACTCGAAAGCCTCTCGTGGCTGCCGTTGCAGGCGCGGCAGTGGGAGCAGGTCTTGGACTGGCGCTGGCCGCCGATTTCAGGGTTACATGCGAAGCGGCTCGATTCAGCGCGAACTTCAATCTGCTCGGATTTCACCCCGGATTCGGACTGAGCGTGACCCTTCCTCGGCTGATCGGGCACCAACAGGCAGCACGCTTGTTCTATACCGGCTGCCGCATCGGCGGGAAAGAAGCGTTGGAGATTGGACTTGCAGATTCGCTGGTGGCCAACGACGAGGTCGTGGCTTGTGCACTCGCCCTGGCACAGGAGATCGCAGGCTCCGCTCCTTTGGCTGTAATCAGCACAAGGGAGACTCTGAGACAGGGCCTCTATGAGGAAATCGTTCGAGCCAATCAGCGTGAGCTATTGATTCAACGAACTCAGTTCGGGACTGCCGATTTTCGCGAGGGGGTCGCTGCCATGGCAGAACGTCGAAAACCTGTCTTCATGGGTCGCTGAAACTGAACTTTTGGCCGCAATCAGAACTCATCGCAAATCTCGCGAAGGAAGTCGCTTGGCGTTCTTCCTGCGATCTCGCGGAAGTCTCCGATCAGATGCGCCTGGTCATAGTAGCCAGCTGCGGCGGCGATGTTCGCCCAAGTCTCGCCAGGCTCCGTTCTGGCGCTCCGCACCGCGCGTTGGAACCGCGCGATTCTCTCGAACCGCTTGGGACTCATCCCGACTGCACGGCCAAAAAGGCGTCGCAAATGCCGTTCGCTGAACCCCAGATCACTAGCGACCGTGCGCACGCTCGCGCAGGACAATCGTCGGGCCGCCTCGGCAACGATGGCCCCGCAGGTGTCGTCTGCAACGTTCGCATCGGCACGTTCAGCGATGGCGCGGTGCAAAAGCGCCGCAGCCTGTGCGACATCGGCGGCATTCGCCAGTCGCTCGCGTAGCGCGAGCGTCGTTTCCTCGCCCCACAAGGATTCCAACGGGGCAATGCGTCCCGTCAACTCCGAGCCAGAGACACCGAAAACCTTGACCGGGGAATCGAGGCTGCAACTTGCCATCAACGACCGATGCACGCCACGTACGAGCTTGCGGCGCACGGTCTGCTGCGCGCCGAGAACGTGGATGTCGACGCCATCACGCGCGACCGGCCCGAATCGCACGACGATCTGCAGTTCCGCACGTGGAATGGCGACCCTTGGCCGGTCCTCGTCGAACTCGTGCGCGAACCAGGCGGTCAGGGGTGATTCGGCCGGAGCGAGATGGTGCACCAATGGGGCGGCAACTTGCATCTGTCGATTGTGCCCGCCTTGGCAAGACCCGCGCAGCCTTGACCCCGCATGTCCGTTTTTTCCAATGCGCCAGCCGAGTCGCGGCCTACATTCATTCCATGAAAATACTTTTGACTGGAGCGACCGGAAAGGTCGGAAGCCGTCTTGCTCGACGCCTGGCGGAACGTGACCATGAGGTCCATGCCCTCGTGCGAGACCCGTCTCGAGCCACCGACCTGACATCCACGCGGATAAGGCTCGTGACGGGCGATCTGCTCAACCCCGACTCGCTTGCCGCGGCCATGCGCGAGGTTGAGGCAATCGTCCATTGCGCTGCGTTCTTCCGCGGCGCCACACCAGAGCAGGCCCACGCCACTAACGACACGGGTACCCGGCACCTCGCGGATGCGGCGCGGGCCGCCGGGGTTGGGCGCTTCGTCTTCACGAGCACCGGGCTGGTATACGGATCCACCGACGCACGCCTCGTCGACGAGGATGCGCCTTGCAGGGCAACGGCTGCGTACCCGGTCAGCAAGCTCGCAGCCGAGCGATTCTTGCTGGGGCTGGAGGACCTGAACGTGCATATCCTGCGTCTTCCGTTCGTCTATGGCGAAGGCGATCCGCATATCGCCGAGATCGTGCCCTACATGCGCCACTATCCGCCGACGCAGCGCATGTCGGTTGGCCATCATGCCGATGTCGCACAAGCGGTGTGGCGGGTACTGGAGACGCCGTCCCCAGCCAGCCGTATCTACAACGTGACGGACGACGAAGCCCCCGAACTTGCCGAACTGTTTGACGCCGTCGGCCAGCCCGCGCCCGATGGGTCGGACCCCGAGCATGCCGCGGCGTTCAACGCGCTGCTGGACGGACGTCGGATTCGGCGCGAACTGGGTTTCTCGCCTCTGTACCCACGCTTCGCAGATTCTTTGGCCGCCGGCGCCGACGGTACGCGCATTTGTTGAGAAAGAGGCCTACGGGCCGCTTCTGGCGGCGAGTTGAAGCCGTGAGAACCGCGATATCGATGAACGCTACGGCACCCGGTCTACGAGCGCAGACCCAGGCATCCATTGCCGATGAATCAAATAACGGCTCGTTCCGGTCCCTCGATCAACATCATCGAACTGCTGTGCTCTGCCCGATGCCGGATCTGGACCACCTCCTGGTAGTCGGGAGATGAATACCAGGCCCTCGCTTCGTCGAACGAAGGAAACTCGATCACCACGAGCCGACTGTCCTGCAGCTCGCCTTCCAGTGCGAGCTTGCGCCCGTTGCGGGCAAGATACTTGCCACCGAATGCTGCAACGGTTGCAGGTGCGAGTGCTATGTACTCGTTGTACAGCGTTTGGTTTGCGACGTGAATTTGGGCGACGATGTATGCTTTCATTGGACCTCTGGATGCCTGGAAAAATGATTTTTTCTGATATGCAATCGATCTGATCGACGCAGCTTCCTGGAAGAACTATCGACGATCGTCTCTTCTCAATTGGCGTTGATAGAAGTGACGTGTCTCGAGATCGATCCGGAATCTGCGGATTCAATTGAAATAATAGAATCCAATTCATCTGATCAGAAATAGAATTTCGGCATCCCTCGATCACGGACCCCAATGAGCGATACAGGATGGGTCTGAAGCAGCGCCGCGCATGCCTGATGCGATCGGGTGCCGTGAGCGTCGACCCTGAGCGTCAGCCCACGCAGGCCGATCGCGCTGTCGAGCGCGTTGCGGCGTCGCGGGCGGTCGAGCACCACGGTCGTCACGGCGTCGTCGTGGTGCCAGCGCAGCGGGTCGGTCTGATCGTTTGCCGAAGAGGACATGGACTTGGCCTCCGTTTCAGCGCGTCGCCGATTCCAGGGCCTGCCGCAGGTCGGTCAGCAGGTCGGCTTCGTCCTCCAGGCCCACGGAAAGACGCACCAGCCCGTCGCCGATGAGATGCCGGCGGCGCTCTTCCTCGGTGTAGGGCGAATGGGTCATGCTGGCGGGATGCTGGGCCAGGCTCTCCGCGTCGCCGAGGCTCACCGCTCGCGTCACGAGCTGGAGCGCGTCGATGAAGCGCTTTCCGGCCTCCACGCCGCCGTGCAGGTCGAACGCGATCATGCCGCCCGGTTGTGTCATCTGGCGTCGGGCCAGTGCATGCTGGGGATGGGACGCAAGACCGGGGTAGTGGACGACCGCCACCTGCGGACATGCCTCGAGGAACTCGGCGATTCGCTGTGCGCTGCGGCAGTGGCGATCCATGCGCACGGGCAAGGTCTTCAGGCCGCGCAACACCAGGAACGCGTCCATCGGCGACATGCAGGCACCCGTGAGTTCCTTGATGCCGACGAAGCGCATCCGCGCCATCAGTTCGCTGCCGCCGACGAGCGCCCCGGCGATCACATCGCCGTGGCCGTTGATGTACTTGGTGAGCGAATGCACGACGACGTCGGCGCCGAGGGCCAGCGGCCGTTGCAGGTACGGCGTGCAGTAGGTGCTGTCGACCGCGACCAGCGCGGTGCTGTGGGCATGCACGACGGCGCTCACGGCTTCGATGTCCACCAGCCGCATGTTCGGATTGGCGGGCGTCTCGAACAGCACGAGCCTGGTCCGCGCATTCAGCTGCTCACGCAGCGCGTCGGGTCGAGTGAAGTCCACGGCCCGGGTCACGATGCCGAACTCGGGCAGAAGGTGGTTGGCCAAGGCATGCGTGCAGCCATAAAGCGTGAGGTCGACCAGAAGTTCATCTCCTGGCCGCAGCAAGGTCCAGATCAAGGTACAGATGGCGCCCATTCCGGAACCGAAGGCCAGGGCCGCTTCACCGCCTTCGAGCGCGGCAAGCCGCTCCTCGAGCACCTGGACGGTCGGATTGGTGACGCGCGAATAGATCATCCCGGCCTCCTCCCCGGCGAACCGGGCCGATCCCTGGGCGGCGTTCTCGAACGCATAGGTGGACGACCAGTAGATCGGTGGATTGAGAGCGCCCTGATGGGTCATCGGCGCATATCCGGCGTGGATGGCTTGCGTGGAGAAGGAGCGGGAAGCGGTGTCCATGGGCGAGAACTCGTTGAAGAGGGATGAATTCGATGCCTGGAAGTCTGGCTTCTTCGTCGGGTAATGTGCTTCTAAAAATTACCCAAATCCTCTGCTTCTGGGTAAGAATCTTTCGATTCTTTATCGACCCCCGTGTGAAATGGACAAACGCGACACCCTGATCCTGCGCGCCTTGCAGGACGATGGCCGGATCACCAATGCAGCGCTTGCCAAGCAGCTGCACATCGCGGAGGCGCCGACCTGGCGACGCGTCAAGGCGTTGGAGGAAACGGGTTGCATCAGCGGCTACAGCGCCGTGCTGAATCAGCAGGCCCTGGGCTACGCGGTCACCGCATTCGTGCAGATCCGCTTTTCGAGCCATGACCCGAAGCTTCAGCTCGCGTTCGAGGAGCAGGTGCTGTTGATGCCGGAGGTCGTGTGGTGCCACAACGTGTCGGGCAGCACCGATTTCCTGCTCTGCGTGGTCGCCCGCAGCCTTCAGGACTATGGCGAGTTCGTGAGCACCCGGTTGCGCTTGCTTCCGGGCGTCACTTCCATCGAATCGTCCTTCTCTCTCAAGGCCGTGAAGGCCGGATACAAGCTGCCCGTCGAGTGAGCGTCCGGGGGAGGCCGGGAGGGTATCGCGCGTGAGGGCCGCTCAGTGAGACCGCGTCCCCGACATCAAATTCACCAACCGCGCCGTAGAACTCACCCCCAGCTTGCTCCGCGCACTGCGCAACTGGTGATCCACGGTAGAGAACGACCGATTGAGCCGCCGCGCAATCTCCTTGTAGCTCAGCCCATCGACAGCCAGCCGAGCCACCGTGCGCTCAGCCGGCGTCAGGCTCTCAAGCAGATCGATCGCATCCCCGCCATGCACCGGCCGACCCACATCGCGCGCGCCACTGGCCATGCGCTGCGCCGTGCTCATCACCGGCCCCAGCACCACCGCCGCAATCTCCTCGAAGCGCGCCCAGCGCTCGTCGCGCGCCGGCTCGCAGGCATCCATCCAGTCGACGCACATCAGCCCCAGCGGCCGCGCGCGGTCCATGATCGGCGCGGCCATCTTCACGCGCGTGCCCATGCGCAGCAGTTCGGCGCGTGTGCTCTGGCCGAGCCGGCGCTCCTGCTCGACGTCGCGCAGCACCACCACGCCGTGCGCATGCCAGACGGTCTGCACGCCGCAGTCGGCGGCGTCGATCGCGAGGCCGATGACCGATGGCACGTCGCGGTCGCGGCGCAGGGCTTCGGCCTGGGGGCGGTAGCAGGCTTCGTCGGGGCGGCCGAAGCCGCAGTCGACGCGGTCGGCGTCGAAGGCCTCGCGCAGCCAGCCGGCGGCGAAGCGCCAGCAGTCGTCGGGTTCGTCGAGATGCAGCAGCAGGTGCGCGGCCAGGTCGCGCGCGGGCCGCCAGCGGAGGGCGCCGTGGCCATCCAGCAGGCTTCGGCGCAACTGGCGTTGCGCGGCCATCAGCTCTTCGTCGTTCATGCGCCCATCTCCGACTGCACATCCAAGTCGGCCGGATGATAGCCAGTCCGGGCAGGGCGTCGGCATGGGGTTTGCCTACTTGGCGGCCGGCCGCGTGGCCGCGATCTCCGCGCTGAGGTCGTGCGTGCGCTTGATGACGTACTGGTGCAGCAGCTGCATGTCCTCGGGCTTGAGCACGCCCGCGAAGCCCGGCATGCCGCGGTTGATGCGCGCGCCGCTCACGGTGGCCGCGAACAGCTCGTGCTGCTCGGGCTTCATGTAGCGCAGGTCGGGCACGACGCCGCCGCTGACGGCATTGAGGCCGTGGCAGGAGCCGCACAGGCCGTTGAACATGAGGCGGGCCTGCTTGATCTGCTCGGCCGAGGCGGTGAGCGGCGGCACGTCGGCGGCGCGCGGCAGCGCGGGCGCGAGTTTGGCGGGCGGCAGCTTCTGGCTGGCGCCGAGCTTGAAGGTCACGACGCGCGCCTCGGGCCGCACACGGGCGCTCAGCGAGATCGGGCCGGTGATGTGCGGGAAGGCGCCGCCCCAGCCGACCATGAAGCTCACGTACTGCTCGCCGTCGACCTCGTAGCTGATCGGGCCGGCCATGGCGCCGCTGTTGACGGGGCTCTGCCAGAGCTGCTTGCCGGTGTCGGCCGCATAGGCCACGGCGCGGCCGTCGGCCGTGCCCTGGAACACGAGGTTGCCCGCGGTGCTCAGGGTGCCGCCGTTCCAGGCGCTGGCGTAGTCGTGCGACCACGCGGCCTTCTGGCGCACCGGGTCCCAGGCCAGCAGGCGGCCCTTCCAGGCGCCGCGGATCTGGGCCTCGATCTTCGGGTCCTCGGGCAGCTCGGGCACCTCCAGGCCGAGGTTGACCACCGACTTGGTCGGCAGGAACAGCGGTTCCTTCTGCGCCTCGAGCTCGGCCATGGTCTCCTGCGCGGGCAGGTAGACGAGACCGGTCTTCGGGTTGAAGGACATCGGGTGCCAGTTGTGGCCGCCGAGGAAAGCCGGGATCACCAGCTTCTTCTGCTCGCCGGGCCCGTAGTTGCCGGCACCGGTCTCCACCGGCCGGCCGGTCTTCAGGTCGATGTGCGAGGCCCAGTTGACCGGCACGTAGTTCTTCGCCGAGATCAGCTTGCCGTCGGTGCGGTCGAGCACGTAGAAGAAGCCGTTCTTCGGCGCCTGCATCAGCACCTTGCGCAGCTTGCCGTCGATGCGCAGGTCGGCCAGCACGATGTGCTGGGTGGCGGTGTAGTCCCAGCGATCGGCGGGGGTGGTCTGGTAGTGCCAGACGTAGTCGCCGGTGTCGGGGTCGAGCGCGACGATCGAGGACAGGAACAGGTTGTCGCCCTTGCCCTCGCTGCGGAACTGGTAGTTCCACGGCGAGCCGTTGCCGGTGCCGATGTACAGCAGGTTGAGCTCGGGGTCGTAGGCCATGGAGTCCCAGGCCGTGCCGCCGCCGCCCCACTTGACCCAGCCGTTGCCCGACCAGGTCTTCATCGCCATGGCCATGGCCTTGTTCTCGGGCGGCTGGGCCGGGTCGCCTGGCACGGTGAAGAAGCGCCAGGCCTGCTGGCCGGTCTCGGCGTCGTAGGCGGTGACGTAGCCGCGCACGCCGAACTCGGCGCCGCCGTTGCCGATCAGCACCTTGCCCTTCACGATGCGCGGCGCGCCGGTGATGGTGTAGCTCTTGGTCTTGTCGAGCACGGTGTCGACCGACCAGACCTGCTCGCCGGTGCGCGCGTCGAGCGCGATCAGCCGGCCGTCGAAGGCGCCGACGTAGACCCGGCCCTTCCACACGGCCACGCCGCGGTTCACCACGTCGCAGCAGCCCTGGCTCAGCGACTCGGCGTTGACCTTGGGGTCGTGGCGCCACAGCAGCTTGCCGGTGCGCGCGTCGAGCGCGTAGACGATGCTCTCGGCGCCGGTGGTGTACATCACGCCGTCGACCACGATCGGCGTGGCCTCCACCCCGCGGTCGACGTCGAGCTTGTAGGTCCAGGCCATGCCGAGCTTGCCGACGTTGCGGTCGTTGATCTTCGCGAGCGGGCTGAAGCGCTGCTCGTCGTAGGTGCGGCCGTGGCTCATCCAGTTGCCTGGCTCGCGATCGGCCGCGGCGATGCGCGCGCCGTCCACGGCCTGGGCCGCGGCCGCGCCGGCGAGGGCGCAGCCGGCCAGCAGCAGCGCGAGGCGTGCAGGCGGGCGAAGGCCGGTGAGAGCGGGCGGAAGGCGGTGGGGCATCGTGACTCCTGGTTTCTTGTCGGTTGTTGTGAGGGGGCCGGGGTCGGCGAGGGCAGGGCAGCGGCCCTCGGGATTCTGGAAAGCGCCCGCGCGCCTGGCTATCGCGAGCTTTCGCGATAGGGTTTGCCGCAGGGGCGGCGCGCCGGGCCCCGGGGAAAGGCCCCGGGATTACCCCGTCGCGAATGTTCGCGATGCCACGAATGCGGCGGGCTCGCAGACTGCGCCCCATGAGCCTTCAAACCTACCCCAACACCGTCGACAACCGTCCGGTGACCTCGGAGCGCAGCTTCGAATCGAAGAACCCGGCCACCGGCGAAGCCATCGGCCTCGTGCCGCATTCCACGGCCGAGCAGGTCGAGCAGGCCGTGCGCGCGGCGCGCAAGGCGCAGCCGGCCTGGGCCGCGCGCCCCGACGCCGAGCGCCGCGCGCTGCTGATGAAGGTGGCCGAGGTGCTGCACGGCAATGCCGAGTACCTGGCCGGCTGGGTCACGCGCGAGCAGGGCAAGCCGCTGGGCGGCGTCGGCCCGACCGAGGTGCCGGGCGCGCGCTTCGAGCTGTTCGGCTGCGAGGCCTGGACCCAGGTGCCGGCCAGCCTCGAGATGCCGGTGGACGTGGTGTTCGAGGACGCCACGCGGCGCGACGAGATGCACCGCAAGCCCTTCGGCGTGATCGCGGCGATCGCGCCGTGGAACTGGCCGCTGTTGATCGCCATCTGGCAGATCGTGCCCTCGCTGCGCGCGGGCAACACGGTGGTCATCAAGCCCTCGGAGTACACCAGCATCGGCACGCTCGAGATGGTGCGGCTGATCGCCGAGGTGCTGCCGCCGGGCGTGCTCAACACCATCAGCGGCACCGGCGAGGTCGGCGGCTGGCTGGTCGAGAACCCCGACGTCGACAAGATCATGTTCACCGGCTCGAGTGCCACCGGCGCGAAGATCGCGGCCGCCGCGGCGCGCAACCTCACGCCCACCACCATCGAGCTCGGTGGCAACGACGCGGCCATCGTGCTGCCCGATGCCGACCCGAAGGCCATCGCCATGGACCTGTTCTGGGGCGCCTTCCTCAACATGGGCCAGACCTGCGCCTGCGCCAAGCGGCTGTACGTGCCCGATGCGCTGCACGACGCGGTGGTGGCCGAGCTCAAGGCGATCGCCGAGGCGATGCCGATGGGCGACGGCGCGCAGCCCGGCATCGCGATGGGCCCGATCCAGAACCGCATGCAGTTCGACAAGGTGCGCCGGCTGGTCGACGAGGCGCGCGCCGGCGGCGCGACCATCGTCTGCGGCGGCGAGCCGCGCGCGGGCGCCGGCAACTTCTATCCGCTCACGCTGGTCACCGACATCGCGGACGGCGCGAGCCTGGTCGACGAGGAGCAGTTCGGCCCGGTGCTGCCGGTGATCCGCTACCGCGACATCGACGACGCGATCGCGCAGGCCAACCGCGTCGACGTGGGCCTGGGCGCTTCGGTGTGGGGCACCGACATCGAGCAGGCGCGCGCCGTTGCGTCGCGCATCGAGGCCGGCACCGTGTGGATCAACCAGCACGGCGCGATCCATCCGATGGTGCCCTTCGGCGGCGTCAAGGGCTCGGGCTGGGGCCTGGAGTTCGGCATCGACGGGCTCAAGGCGGTCACGCAGCCGCAGGTCATCAGCCTCAAGAAGAAGCCGCAGTAGCCAACGCCACCGGATGGCATTTGCCGGCACGGGCCGGGCGTCGCGCACGCCCGGCCCGTGCCGTTTTGGGGTGTCGCGCTCCTACAGGAGGCCGCGCCGCGAACTGACCTGGCGATTTTTCGTGGGGCCTAAGTTGATCCATGTCGGGCATCCGGTCCGGCGGATCTCAACCTTCCGGCCTTGCCGGATTTCCCCAAGGAGCATTTCCATGAATCGCACGTCTCACCTGATCGCAGCCCTCGCACTCACCGCCGCCGGCGCCGCCTTCGCGCAGGGCAACCCGCCCACCACCGCGCCGCCGAACCCGGCCACCGCCGCCGGCCAGCAGAGCCCCGCGGGCGGCCCGATGGGCACGACCGGCACCACACCGCAGAACAACACCATGGCCGCCACCCCGGCACCGGCTCCGATGCGCGGCTCCGCGATGTCGCAGGACTCGGGCAGCAGCAACATGGCCGCTGCACAGCCGATGCGTCCGGCGCGCGCCGACCGCAACTGAGGCCGCGGGCTTCAGTGATGCACACAGGCATTCCGTATCCGCGGGCGGCGGCGGCAGCGCTGCTGCTCGCGAGCGCGGCGGCGTTCGCCGCCCCGCCCGCGATGCCCGCGGCCCCGCTGACGGCCGATGCCCAGCGCATCGCCCAGGCCGCGGTCGCGGCGCGCGACAACGCGGGCGGCGCCTTCGCGGTGGTCGACAAGAAGGCCGCGAGCGTCTTCGTCTTCGACGCGAAGGGCACGCTGCTAGGCTCATCGCCCGTGCTGCTGGGTCTCGCGCGCGGCGACGATTCGGTGCCGGGCATCGGCGAGCGCCCCATGGCCAAGATTCGCCCGCATGAACGCACCACGCCGGCCGGACGCTTCGCTTCCGAGCCGGGGCGCAACACGGGCGGCGAGGACATTGTCTGGGTCGACTACGACGCCGCGATCTCCATGCACCGCGTGCGCACCACCAACAAGGCCGACCGCCGGCTCGAGCGGCTGGCCTCGCCCACCATCGCCGACAACCGAATTTCCTACGGCTGCATCAACGTGCCCGCCGCCTTCTACGACGCCTACGTGAAGCCCGCGCTGGGGCAACGGCGCGGCGTGGTCTACGTGGTGCCCGAGTCTTCGCCGGTGGCCACGCGCTTCGATTTCCTGAATCCGGCGAAGGATGCGCGCGCGCCATCCGCTGCGCGGCCGGCGCTGTAGGCATCCGCGAAGATCCTCCGCACGCTCCTGCGACACAATGCCGCATGCCGACGCATGGCGGCATGCTCATCGAAGGAGACACACCCATGGCAAGTGCGGACGCCGCGCCGCCCGTTCAGGACCCCGCGCTGCTGCGCCGCCTGCTGCGCGCCAAGGACCGCATGGACGCTGCCTCGCACGAGGAATGGCCGGTCGAGCGGCTGGCGCAGGTCAGTGGCGTTTCCGAAGCCCACTTCGCGCGCTCGTTCAAGCAGGCCTTCGGCACCCCGCCGCATCGCTACCTGCTCACGCGCCGCATCGAACGCGCGAGCGCGCTGCTGCGCGAAACCGAACTCTCGATCACCGACATCGCCTTCGCCACCGGCTGGTCCAGCCTCGGCACCTTCGGGCGCACCTTCCGCGACATCACGGGCGGCAGCCCGGGCGAGGTGCGCACGCGCGGCAAGGGCGAGGCGCAGGCTTTCGGGCCCGTGCCCGCCTGCATCGTCAGCGCCTCGCAGCGGCCCCATCTCCAAACAGCAGTTTCGGAGAAGCGCCGCCAGGCCGCGGCCGGTACAAACGAGGCCGAACCACAGGAGATTCCATGAGCCAAGGTATTGAAACGGTCGGTCTGTATGTGCGCGATCAGGAGGAGGCCCTCGCCTTCTACGCGGGCAAGCTCGGCTTTCGCGTCCACACCGATGTCGGCAACGGCGACTACCGCTGGTTGACCGTGCAGCATCCCGAGCAGCCGGCGTTCCAGCTCGGCCTGTTCAAGCCCGGTCCGCCGGTGCATGACGCGGCCACGGCGCAGGCGCTGCAGGCGATCGTGGCCAAGGGCGCGATGCCGCCGCTGGTGCTGAGCGTCGACGACTGCCGCGCGAGCTACGAACGGCTGCGCGCCCAGGGCGTGGAGTTCACGCAGGAGCCGGTGGAGCGCTATGGCACCGTCGATGCCGGCTTCCGGGACCCGTCGGGCAACGGGTGGAAGATGATCCAGCGCGCCGGCTGAGATCGCGACTCAGCGCTTGACGAAGTAGTCCTTGGCACCCGTCGCGTCGAGCACGGCGTTGAGGGCGAAGGCCACCGCGAGCCCGCGGCCATCCACGGCCTGGGCGGGTGGCGGCAGGCCGTCTGTGGTCAGGAAGCTGCGTGTGCGCGTCTCCCAGCGGGCCGAGGGGTAGATCCCCTGGTTCGGGTCCGACGCCATCAGCGGCTTGGCCCCGACCCAGCTTCTCTTGATGTAGGACGACGAAGCGGCCTGCGACGCAGCGGCTTCGAGGAGCGGGTCGCTCGCGGACTGCGCGAGCGATTCCGCGAAGGCATGGCCGTGAGACAGCAAGACGGCGAGCACGCCGGTGGACAGCAGCAATTTCATTTTTTCTCTCCCTGTTCGATCGTGTCGGCACGGGGCCGACGGGCATGCGGCCCGGCGTCGCCGTGCCGCGCGCGCATCTTAGCGTCACGATCGACGGGCTCGCGCGCGCCCGCGTGCCCCGCGTTCTTCAGCCCACGAAGTTCCCGCTGCTGTTCAACAGGATCTGGCTGACCTGGCTGCTGGCGCGCGATCCGCCCGCGTAGTCGAAGCGCCAGCCGTCGAGGTCCACCGCGGCGCGGCGCTTGAACTGGGTCAGCAGCTTCGCGCGCCCGGGCTCGGTGCCCGCGCCGACGATGACGGCGCCCGCATAGCGGCCGCCGAGGTAGCCGGCAAAGCTGGTCGGCGAGGGGTCCTCGTCGAAGAAGCGCTGCAGCGCGTTGCGGTAGCTGCGCACGATCGCCACCTTGCTGGTGCGCGGATCGGGCACCACGCGCGTGAAGATGATCGGCACGCCCTTGCCGGGGCTCAGCTGCAGGAAGGTGTTGGTGTCGACGTCGGACAGGCACACCACGGTGCGCTGCACGCCCCGTTTGGCGAGCCCGCGCGTGAACAGGGCCAGCTCGATGGCATCGCCCGTGAACAGCAGGAAGTACGGCGTGCTGGCGGGCAGCTGGCCGCCGAAGGCTTCGAGGTCGCGGCCCTTGGGCGCCGTCAGCACCTGCGCCTCGAGCTTGAGGCGCTCGGCGATCTGCGCCATGCCCGGCTGCAGCGCCGTGGCATGAGCGGCGGTCGGGTACACGATGCCGATCTTGGCCACGCCCATGGTCGCGAGGTTCTTGAGCACGTGCCGGATCTGGTCCTCGCGCGATGCGAACAGGGCGAACAGGTTCGGGTTCGCATCGAAGCGCGAGTCGGCGAGCCAGGGCGCGACATGCGCGATCTCGAGGCGGCCGCTTTCCGCATGCGCGAGGCTCGCGAGCGCGAGGCGTTCTCCCACGGTGCCCACCAGCGCCACCTGTGCGCTGTCCTCGCCGATGGCCTTGAGCGCGGCCTGGGCGTCGGCGTCCGAGTCGCCGACCTCCACGGCCTTGAGCTGCACGTTGAGCCCCGTCGTGGCCTTGAGCTCCGCGAAGGCGAGCCGGAAGCCGGTTGCATAGTCGCGCGACAGCGCCTGCTGGCTCGGCGACGTGTCCATGAGCTGCGTGACCCGCACCGCCGGCTGTTCGGCGGCGCGGGAACCCTGGGCGAAGCTGGCGCCGACGGACGACGCGAAGGCCATGGCCGTCGCACCACGAAGGACTTGGCGGCGGCTGGGGCGATGCAGGCTCATGCGGCCATGCTAGGTGGAATTTATGACATGGGTTCTCGCCGCCGCGCTTGCATCGGCGGGCTCGCAGGCTGTCACGAAAGTGTCGTCTTGAGTCCTTAAGTTTCAGGCCCCGGGCGATTCGCGTCGCTCCTCCCTTCTGGAATCGACGGCTGCGCGACAGGAAATGGCAGGCTCCCCGCTATTGGGTCATGTGGTCGCGCTGGCACGAAGACTGATCTCGCTGTCTCTCATGGCCGGAGCGGGCGCCGCGCATGCGCAGCCGATCGAGTCCCCAACCACCGCGCCGGGATCGAGCGAGTCGCAGATCGAATTCAACATCCCGGCCCAGCCATTGCCCATCGCACTCGACCAGTTCGCCAACGCGGCGCGGCAGTCGGTGCTGTTCGACGACGAACTGGTGGATGGCCGCAGCTCAGCGGCCGTGCAGGGGCGCTACACGCCGCTGGCGGCGCTGCATGCGCTGCTCGCCGGAACCGGCCTGACGGCGGAGAACGTCGGGGGCCACCGGGACCGGATCGCGGCCTTCGTGCTGAAGACAGCTCCGGAGGTCGCGGTCCGCGATGTTCCCGCCGAACTGCATCGCCGCTACGACGGCTCGGTGCAGGCCGGGGTGTGGAAGGCCCTGTGCGCCGACCCGCGCACCGCCCCCAGCGACTACCGCGCGATGCTGCGCTTCCAGGTGGATGCCGCCGGCCTGGTGCGCCAAGCGCGTCTTCTCGCGTCGACCGGCAACCGGCAGCGCGACGCGGCCGTGATCTCGACGCTCTCGGCGCTGCGCGTCGAGCCGCCGCCGCCCGACCTCAGGCAGCCGCTGACGCTGATCGTGTTGCCGCTCGATGCCGTCGCGCAGGCGCGCGTCTGCCAGCCGGTGCCCTGACCATGGCCGAAGACGTCCTGCCGCTGTTGCGCAGCTTCCTGGTCCAGCGCTATGGCGACCTGAAGCGCCGGCTGCGCCGCACGGTGGGCAACGACGAGCTCGCCGACGATGCGCTGCACGACACCTGGTTGCGTTTGCAGCGCGGCGAGATCCAGGGGCCGATCGCCAATCCGCAGGCCTACGTGATGCGCATGGCGGTCAACTTCGCGCTCGAGGCGCGGCGCGGCCAGCAGCAGCTCCTGTCCCCCGAAGACGCGCAGGTGCTGCTCGACCTGGTGCCCGATGGCGCGGCCGGACCGGACCGGGTGGCCGAGGACCGCTCGCAGCTGCAGGCGCTTCACGAGATCCTCGAGAAGATGCCGGCGCGGCGGCGCGACATCCTGCTGCTGGTGCGCTGGGAGGGATGGTCGCAGCAGGACGTCGCCAAGCATCTGGGGGTGTCGCTGCGCACCGTCGAATACGAATTGAAAGCGGGCCAGGACTACTGCGCGACCCGCCTCGCGCAGCGAAACGGCAGGCCGGGATGAAGATGTCGAGAAGAAATAGTTCGGGGATTCGCCGCGCGAAATCCATCTTGAGAGAAGGCAGGCGTGCGACGGACCGCACGGGCAGCGCGAGGCGAAGGAGCTGAGATGCGCGACCTCTCCGATTCATCCGACAAGACCGATTTCCCCGAGCTGCTGCGCCAGGACGCGCATGCCTGGCTGGTGCTGCTGACCTCGGGCAAGGCGACGCAGGAGGACGCGCAGGCGTTCCAGCGCTGGCGCGCGCTCGGCCCGCGCCATCAGAAGGCCTTCGAGGAAGCGCGCGACCAGTGGCGCCTGCTGAAGCCCGCCTTCGGCAAGCTGCTGGGCACGCGCGCGGAACTCGCGCGCCACCACCAGCGGCTGCTGCAGCGGTCGTCGCTCGGTCGTCGCGTCTTCCTGGGCGCGGCCGTGAGTGCCGCGGCGGTCGCGGGCGTGGCCGTGGTGCATCCGCCGCTGGGGCTCTGGACGCCGCTGGACGAGTGGAACGCGGACTACCGCACCGCGGCCGGCGAACAGCGCTCGGTGGCGCTGACGAGCCAGGTCGACGTGACGATGAACACCCGCACCAGCGTGCGCCAGGTCGCCGCGGAGGGCCGGACCGTCGGCCTGATCCTGCTGTCCGGCGAAGCGGCGGTCGACGTGCGCGCCGCCGAGCGCGCCTTCGGCGTGGTCGCGGGCAAGGGGCGCAGTCTCTGCGAGGGTGGGAAGTTCGAGGTGCGCTTTCTCGATGGCAAGGCCTGCGTGACCTGCATCGAAGGGCAGGTGCGCGTCGAGCACCCGGCGGGCAGTCTCTCGCTGCGTGTGGGGCAGCAGGCGAGCTACGACGATGCGTCGATCGGCGCGCCGGTCGCGGTCGATCCGGCCGATGCGGCGGCCTGGCGCCGGGGCGAGCTGGTGTTCAAGCGCAGCCCGCTGTCCGCGGTGATCGACGAGATCAACCGCTACCGGCCCGGGCGCGTCGTGCTGATGGCGCCATCGCTGCGCCACAAGACCCTCAGCGCCCGCCTGCAGTTCAAGGCGCTCGATGCGGCGCTGCTGCAGATCCAGCGCTCGTTCGACCTGAGCGCGCGGTCGTTGCCGGGCGGTGTGCTGATCCTGAGCTGAGGGTGGATTCGATGACCGCGTCATGACAGCGGTCGTCGGCCCGGGAGAAAAAAATTCTTCGGGGTTTCGCGCGGTGCCAGCCATCTAGAAGGGACGGGCCTTGCATCGGCGGCTTCCTGCCGCAGCGGTGTGGGGTTCTCTCCAGAAATGGCGGGCCGCGCGAGGGGCCGGCCGTGGCAACGACTCAACCAGCGGGCGGGAACATCACATGAGCACAGGCGGACGCAACGGCGCGGCCAGGCAGGCGACACAGGCGAAGCATCATCCACGGGCGAGGCACGATCTGCGGAGGGCGCCGATCGCGCGGGCCATCGCGATGGCGCTGGCGGCCGGCGGCCTGCTCGGCACGGCGCATGCGCAGCGCGCGTTCAGCGCGGGCTGGATGGCGCAGAAGAACATGGCGCAGAACACCGCTATCGCCACGGGCCGGCTGCCCAACGGCATGCCGGCGTCGAGCCTGACGAGCACGCAGGCGCAACAGCAGCAGGCCAATGCGCAACTGCAGCGTTCCATCGGCAACCTCAACCTGGCGGCGCAGGCCATCGCGGCGCAGCAGGGCGCGCAGGCCGCGGCACGGCAGGCCGCCGCGAACGATCCGACGTCCGTTCCCGACGGACTGGCCGACGGCGGCCTCAAGGTCGACACCGATTCGCTGACCGCCGGCTGGCTCAACGCCAACGCGCCGGTGCAGACCGTGTCGAACGGCCGCACCAACGTCGCGATCCGGCAGACCGCCGACCGCGCGATCCTGAACTGGGAGACTTTCAACGTCGGCAAGCAGACGACGGTGGAGTTCCAGCAGCAGTCGGCCTGGAGCGTGCTGAACAAGGTCAACGATCCGCAGGCGCGGCCCTCGCAGATCCAGGGGCAGATCAAGGCCGACGGCACGGTGATGATCGCCAACCGCAACGGCATCGTGTTCTCGGGCTCGAGCCAGGTCGACGTGCGCAACCTGGTGGCGGCGGCGGCCAGGATCACCGACAACCAGTTCACGAGCGGCGGCCTGTACGGCGCCAGCGTGGCGACCCCCACCTTCACCGACGCGCTCGGCAAGGTCGAGGTGCAGGCCGGCGCGAAGATCACGACCACCGAGCCGCGCTCGGTCACCGACGGCGGCGGCTACGTGATGCTGCTGGGCACCGAGGTCTCCAACGCCGGCGAGATCGCCACGCGCAAGGGCCAGGCACTGCTGGCCGCGGGCGACAGCTTCCTGATCCGCAAGGGCGTGGGCACCGACGGCAACACCTTCTCCACCACGCGCGGCAGCGAGGTCGCGCCGCAGTTCGTCGCCGACAGCACCGCGGGCAAGGTCGTCAACAGCGGCCTGCTGCTGGCGCGCGAGGGCGACATCACGCTCACGGGCCGCGACCTGCGGCAGAACGGCGTGGCCGTGGCCACCACCACGGT
The DNA here is from genome assembly GCF_059415325.1 of Variovorax sp. GW821-FHT10D07. Lineage (NCBI taxonomy): Bacteria > Pseudomonadati > Pseudomonadota > Betaproteobacteria > Burkholderiales > Comamonadaceae > Variovorax > Variovorax sp. GW821-FHT10D07. The sequence goes on from NZ_JBWKMZ010000001.1 coordinate 124,389, forward strand.
CAACACGCGCGGCACGGTCCACCTGCTGACCTCGGCCAACGACGCCAAGGGCACCGTGCGCATGGGCGAAGGCGCGGTCACGGCCATCGTGACCGAGGACGACGGCAAGACCACCGCGCTCGACTCCCAGCGCGATGCGCTGATCAAGGACTCGGCGGCACTCGACCAGCTGCGCGCCCTGGCGGCCGCCACCTCCGGCAGGAACTTCGACAACCTGTCCACGCTGACCGACCGGCGCGACCTGTCGCGCATCGAGATCGTCGGCGGCAGTGCGGTCGACTTCGAGGGCGGCTCGCTGACCCTGGCCACCGGCGGCCAGCTCGCCGTGTCGGCCGGCAACGCGGCGGCCGGCACGCGGGAGGATGTCGCCACCACCACGCCGGCCACCTTCGGCGCGATCCGCGTGCGCTCGGGCGCGCAGCTCGACGTGTCGGGCAGCGTGGGCGTGCGGGTGGCGATGGAGAGCAACGACGTCAAGGTCAACGTGCAGGGCAACGAGCTGCGCGACGCACCGCTGAACCGCGACGCGGGCAAGCTGTTCAACCGCGACCTGTGGGTCGACCGCCGGCGCCTCGTGCGCGTGCCCGCGGCCGCGGGCGTGTACGACAGCGACCGCTGGTACACGGCCGGCGGGCTGCTCGAGGTCAGCGGCTACCTGGGCAACCAGGGCCACGGCATCGGCGAGTGGACGGCGCAGGGCGGCATCGTCAACCTGGCCGGCGACAGCACCGTCACCGCGGCGGGCTCGAGCATCAACCTGTCGGGCGGCACGCTCGACGTGCAGACCGGCTCCATCCACAACACCTGGCTCAAGGGCAGCGACGGGCGCCTCTACACGGCGAACAACGCGCCGGCGGACCTGGTCTACAGCGGCGTGTATGTCGGCTACGAGGACAAGCACGCGCGCTGGGGCGTGACCGACTCCTTCTACAACCCGCTGATCGCGCCGCAGCGGCAGATGGAGAACGGCTACACCGTGGGCCGCGACGCGGGCTCGCTGGTCATCGCCTCGGCCAACGCGCTGCTCGACGGCGACATCGAGGCGCGGGTCTACAACGGGCCGCGCCAGACCGACGCGCGACCGCTGACGGTGAGCGATGCCTACAAGCTGAGCCAGACGCAGGCGGCGCTGCCGGCGCGGCTGGTGATCCAGAGTTACGACCCGACGCTCAAGACCGACGGGTCGAGTCCGCGCCTGCAGAGCATCTCCGACGTGCGCATCGACAACGAGCGCCCCTCGGACGAGCAGCTGCCGAGCGCGATCGCCAAGACGGGCAACCTCGTGTGGATGAACCGCGACCGCCTCAACGACGCGGGGCTCGGCGGCCTGAAGACGGTGGCCTTCGGCGACCTGACGATCGGCGGCGACCTCGCGCTGGCGCCGGGCGGCGCGATGGACTTCACCACCTCGGGCAACGTCACGCTCGACGGCAGCCTGAGCGCGCGCGGCGGCTCCGTGAGCCTGGTGGGCGGCACCGGCCTGTTCGGCGACCTCCACGGCCTGACGGTCCAGCGCGGTGTCGTGATCGACACGCGCGGCCTGTGGACCAACGCGGCGCTCAACCCCGCGAGCGCCTGGGGCGCGGCCTTCCGCAACGGCGGCACGGTGACGCTGGTCACCAATGGCGCGCTGCAGCTCGAGTCGGGTTCGCGCATCGACGCCTCGGCCGGTGCGGCGTTGCTGTCGAACGGCAGCGTGCTCGGCGGCGCGGGCGGCGACGTCAGCCTGAGCGCGGGCGGCCTGGTGATCGATGGCGGCGGCACCATCGCCTCCTACGGCTTCACCCGCGGCGGCAAGCTCAGCATCGTCACGCCGGCGGCGATCTCCATCGGCGGCACGCTGCTGGCGACCCGCGGCCTGCTGGCGCCCGGCGAGGCGGCGCCCTTCGATCTCACGGTCGGCGCGGACTTCGTGCTGCCGGCCGGCACCACGCTGCCCTTCGAGCTGAAGGTGTCCTCGGGCGACTTCATCCGGCTGGGCGCGGTGGTGCCGCCCGACGCCATCGTGAACATCCCCTTCAACAAGCCGGTCACCGTTGGCCCCAACGGCTGGACCACGCCGATCGACGGCGTGTTCGCAAGGGATCCGGTGACGGGCGTGCAGGCGGCCTATGCGGCCGGCAGCCTCGTCCCGGCCGGCTACCTCGTGGTGACGATCCAGAATTCCTTCCCGGCCGGCTACGTCATGCCGGCCGATGCCTTCACGGCACCGCTGCCGATCTACCGACGCACCACCACCTATGCCGCCGGCACCGTGCTGGCGATGGACCTCAACGTCATCGCCGGCACCGCCTTGCAGCGCGGTGCCGTGCTGCCGGTGGCGGCGTCGGTCATGCCGGTGTTCGAGGTCACCGATGCCCAGGCCTTCTTCCAGCAGGGCTTCTCGGCCTACAACCTGAGCGGCGCGGCCGGGGCGGTCGTGAAGCCGGGCACCAAGGTCGACGTGGCGATGCCGATCTACCGCCTCACCGGCGCCAGCCTCGGCAGCGGCGCGCCGCAGCAGTCGCTGGCCGGCGATGCGCTGGCCGAGGCCGCGCAGCTCTACCTCCCGCCGCTGTTCACCGAGAACGCGCTCAAGGGCACGCTCAAGCAGCGCGCCGGCGCCGACCTGTCGCTGACCGGCGGCATTCCCAATCCGGTCGCGGGCGCGGTGGCGAATCCGCTGGTCAGCGGCGGCATCGTGATCGGCGAGGGGGCGGTGGTCAGCGTCGATCCGGGCCGGCGCATCGACCTCACCAGCAAGGGCCAGATCACCGTCGACGGCAGCTTCGTAGCGCCGGGCGGCGCGATCTCCATCGTCAACACGCGCAACCTGGACGACGTGGCCGCGGCCTGGCGCATCGCCCATCCCAACGAATGGAACTACGAGGACAACGATCCCGCCGACGCGATGTCGGTGTGGATCGGCGAACACGCGGTGCTCGATGTCGCGGGCCGCGCCTACACCGCGCTCGACGCGCAGGGCCGGCCCTACGGCACCGTGCTCGACGGCGGTGCCATCGTGCTCGGCAGCCTGGGCGGCAAGAACCCGCTCGCGAGCGGCGTCATGTCCAGCAGTTCCTACGTGGTCGTGCGCCCGGGCGCGCGCATCGATGCCTCGGGCGCGAGCGCAGTGCTCGACGTCGCGGCCGGCAGCGTCGGTGCCGCCGGTCCCGCGCGCGCGCCGCGGACCGTGGCCAGCGACGGCGGATCGATCACGATCAGTTCCTACCAGAGCTTCTTCCTCGACGGCGAGCTGCGCGCCGCGGCCGGCGGCGCGGGCGCCAGCGGCGGCAGCCTGTCGCTGGTGCTCGAGTCGCCGGTCTACGGCGGCCCCTTCGGCATCGATCCGCTGACCCGGCCGGGCCGCGTGATCATGGTGGCGCAGGACGACCGGCCCGGCAGCCTCGCGGCCGACCTGGCGCCCGGCGCGCTCGACGACGGCTTCGTCGTCGGCACGGCGCGCGTGAGCGCCGCGCAGGTCGCGCGCGGCGGCTTCGACAGCCTGTCGCTGTGGGCGCGCTCCGGCCTCTTCTTCGACGGCGATGTCGACCTGCGCCTGGGCCGCAGCCTCGCGCTGCAGCAGGGCCTGATCTACCAGACCACGGCCGGCGCCAACGTGCGGCTCGCCGCGCCCTACCTGCTGTTCGACGGCGGCATCCAGATGGTGGGGCGTTCGCCGTCCTCGCAGGTGCCATTGGTGGGCGGCGCCAAGCTGCCCGACCACGAGACCGGCGGCAGCTTCACGGCCGAGTCCGACCTGATCGACCTGCGCAACGCGGTACGCATGGAGTTCGACCGCACGCTGCTGCAAAGCAGCGGCGACCTGCGCTTCCTCGCCGGCACCGCCTCGGCGCCCGAGGCGCAGCTCAACGATTCGTCGGGGCGCACGACCGAACTGCGCGCCTGGGGCGATCTCGAGCTGGCCGCCGCGCAGGTCTATCCGGTCAGCGGCGCGGTGGCCGTGGCGCGCGCCGGCGCGGGCAAGGCGCCCGATGCCACGACCTCGTCCGTGCTGTCGATCCGCTCGACGGGCGAGGTGCCCGCGCAGCCCTATTCGGTGCTGGGCAGCCTCACGCTGAACGCCGACCTCATCCGCCAGGGCGGCGTCGTGCGCGCGCCCTTCGGTTCGCTCACGCTGAACGCCACGCGCGAGGTCGAGCTGCTCGACGGCAGCGTCACCTCGGTCGGCACCAGCGGCCTCGCGATGCCCTTCGGCGGCACGGTGGACGGCGTCAACTACACCGTCAACGGCGTGGACGTCCTCAAGGCGGTCCTGGGCTCGGGCCAGTTCGGCGGGGTCTTCACCAAGGACGAGCTCGGCATCAACGGCCAGGTCGGCCTCCGGATCAACGCGGCCTCGCTGGTCGGCGATGCCGGCTCGCTGCTGGACCTGTCGGGCGGCGGACAGCTGCTGGGCGCGGCCTTCGTCACCGGCCGCGGCGGCTCGGTCGACACGCTGCTCAGTCCGCTCAAGGCGGGCGGCAAGGTCTACGCCATCGTGCCCGGCGCGAAGACGGCGCCGGTGCCCGGCGGCTACAACGCGGCCTGGACCGGCGCTGCGCCCGGCATCGGCCAGCAGATCACCCTTCCCGACGGCGTGCCCGGCCTGGCCGCCGGCACCTACACGCTGATGCCGGCCAACTACGCGCTGCTGCCCGGTGCCTTCCGCGTCGAGCTCGGCGGTGCGGTGCAGGAGTTCGCGGGCGCGCTGCCGCTGCGCAACGGCTCCTACGCGCTGACCGGCGTGCAGGGCATCGCCAACACCGCCATCCGTGATTCGCTCGGCACCATGGTCACGGTCACGCCGGGCGCCACGCTGCGCACCTACTCGAGCTACAACGAGCAGGGCTACGACCAGTTCCAGTTCGCGCGCGCGAACACCTTCGGCACCCTGCGTCCGCAACTGGAGATGGACGGCAAGCAGCTGATCTTCAATGCCCGCGTCGCGCCCGACAACGCCAATGCCAGCGCGCTGGTGTTCAACGGCCGCGCCGACTTCTCGGCCGCCAGGGGCGGCTATCCGGGCGCCTTCTCGCTGCTCGGCGGCGTCTACACCGATCCCGCCGCCACCAACCTCGTCATCACCGCCGACGGCAGCGCCACGCGCAACGACGCCACCACGATCGCCGTGGCCGCGTCGGAGATCGGCAAGCTGCAGGCGCCCAATCTCTACATCGGCGGCATGCCGAACGTCACCACGCCGAACATCGCCCTGCAGGGCGTGATCGGCAACGAAGGCCTGATGGCGAAGAACCTGGTGCTCGAGCGCGGCGTGACGCTGACCGGCGGACAGGTGGTGCTCGGCGCCGCCAGCAAGATCACGCTCGAGGAGGGCGCCAGCATCAGCACGCTCGGCCAGGGCACGAGCTGGCTCGATTCGCGCAGCGGCCTGCTGTTCGGCCCCAAGGCCTCGCCCTTCGGCAGCACGGCCATCCTGCTGGTGTCCAACGGCACCTTCACGCTCGATGCGCCCTCGGGCCTGTACGGCAGCAACATCGAGCTGAAGGACGGCGTGGCGCTGTACTCCGAAGGCACGGTGGGCTTCTATTCCGACCTCGGCGTGTCGCTGGTCGGCACGCCGAAGATCGGCACGCGCAACCTGTCGCTCGCCGTGCCCTCGTTCAACATCGGCACCGCGGCCGCGCTGGCGGCGGTGGCGCAATTGCCGGCGGGCATGAGCCTGGACCAGGGCATCCTCGACACGCTGTTCGCCGGCAATCGCGCCGCGGGCGTGCCCGCGATCGAGAACCTGGTGCTGAGCGCGGGCAAGTCGATCAACTTCTTCGGCACGGTCGACCTCGACACCATCGACCCGGCCACCGGCAAGTCGCACCTGAAGCAGCTGGTGTTCAACAGCCCGGCGATCTACGGCTATGGCGCGGCCGGCGACACGGTGCGTCTGAGCACCGACACGCTGGTGTGGAACGACACCTTCACGAAGGTCATCAACGACAACGCCAGCCGGCCGCTGTACGGCAGCGCCGCGCCCGGTGCCGTGATGGCGGGCGGCCCGGGCAGCGGCCGCTTCGAGGTCAATGCGAACAGCATCGTGTTCGGCTATCCGACGCCGGCGCAGCCCGACAGCTCGGAGCGCTTCGACCGGCTGATGCTGGGCTTCTCGGACGTGGCGCTGAACGCCAGCGAGCGCATCGTCGGCAATGCCAACGGCACGGTCTCGATCTACCAGAACGGCGCCGATCCGAGCACCGCCTTCGATCCCGCCACCTATGCCGGCACCGGCGCCACGGTGCGGCTGAACACGCCGCTGTTCACGGCCGAGTCCGGCGCGGTGCTCGGGCTGTACGCGGGCGGCGCGCTCTCCGTGACCGCGCCCGACGGCGCCACCGCCAGCACCGACAAGGTCGGCGGCCAGATCGACCTGCACGCGGGTCGCATCGACATCGCCTCGGCGATCGTGCTGCCCACCGGCAAGCTGACGTTGACGGCCGAGGGCGACATCACGCTGGCCGCGGGCTCGCGGCTCGACGTGTCGGGCCGCAGCCTCGCCTTCTTCGACCAGGTGCGCAACACCTGGGGCGGCGACATCGTCATCGAGAGCCGGCACGGCAACGTGCTGCAGGCGCAGGGCTCGACGATCGACGTGTCGGCCGCGCACGAGGACGCGGGCACGCTGCGCGTCTCGGCGCTGAACGACGGCGCCGATGCCAGGCCCGATGCCGGCGCCGTTCGGCTGAACGGCACGTTGCGCGGCAGCGGCGCGCAGGGCCATGCGGGCGGCGGCATCGACCTGCGCGCGCAGCGCATCGGCGACAGCGCCGCCACGCTCACGAGCGACTTCGCGGCCCTGAACACCCGGCTCACCGACGCCGGCTTCCTCGGCAGCCGCGGCTTCGCGTTCAAGCAGGGCAACCTGGAGATCGGCGACGAGCTCAAGGCGCGCGACGTCACGGTCTCGGTCGATGGCGGCAGCCTCACGGTGAAGGGCCGCATCGACGCCTCCGGCGAGCGCCCCGGCAGCATCCGGCTGGCCGCGCGCAACGACCTGCGCCTCGCGGGCGGCGCGGTGCTCGATGCGCATGGCACGGTGCTGCAGGTGGACAGCTACGGCCAGCCCATCGAGGCCCTGAACCGTGGCGCGATCGAGCTGACATCGGCCCAGGGCTGGCTGCGGCTGGACGACGGCACCACGCTGGACGTGTCGGCGCCGGGCGTGAACTTCGGGCGCGTGGTGCTCAATGCGCGGCGCGCCACCGAGACGGGCGGCGACATCCTGGTCGATGGCTCGGGCCAGGTGAACGTGCGCGGCGCGGCCAGCATCGCGGTGAACGGCTTCTGGACCTACGCGCCCACCGATGCCGCGGGCACCATCGTGCGCGACACCGGCGCCGACAACGTGCCGGCCGGCGCCGTCGGCCTGAACCAGATCGACGCGAAGAGCCAGGTCTTCTACGCCAACGCGCTCGCCAACGGCGCGCTGCAGGGCCGCCTGGCGGGCCTGAAGGCCTATGGCGATGCCTACCACCTGCGCCCGGGCGTGGAGATCGTCAGCAGCGAGGCCTCGGGCGGCAAGCTGACGATCGCCAGCGACATCGACCTCGCGGACTACCGCTACGGCCACGGCGAGCCGATGGCACTGACGGTGCGCGCCGCGGGCGACCTCGACATCAAGGGCAGCATCACCGACGGCTTCGGCAAGCCCAAGGGCTCGCCCGACGACTTCACGGTGCTCCTGCTCGCGGGCGCCAAGCTGAACGCCGACTACGTGCTGCCGGAGAACGCGACGCTGGCCGTCGGCACCACGCTCGGCGTGGGCGTGACCCTGCCCTTCAACATCGAGCTGCACGACGGCGAGGTGCTGCGCGCGGGCGAGGCCACGCCGCGCCAGATCGTGCTGCATCCCGCCTACGACCCGAACGTGGGCGCGAACGTCTACTACTTCGGCGGCGCGAACTCCTGGGGCGAGATGCTGGAGCCGGTCCAGGTGGTCTCGGGACGCGTGGACGACTGGAACTGGAACGGCACCAGCTTCGGCCCGGGCAGCTACATCGCCTACGGCCTGGGCGACGGCGCGGTCATCTACCCCGGCACGGTGTTCCGTTCGGCCACGGCCGGCTATGCCGACGTGGTGCTGGCACCGCCGCCCCAGGTGGCGGCGGGCAAGTCGCTGCCGCAGGCGGTGACGCTGGCCGCGGGCTACACGCTGTCGGCGGCGCTGACCGCGACCGGCACCATCGCCACGCCGACCCGCACCTGGACCGCGGGCATGACCATTCCCGCCGGCACCGTGCTGCCGAGCGGCACGACGCTGGGCACCGGCGCCTCGCTGCCCTTCGACTTCGACATCGCCGCCACCACCTGGCAGGCGGGCAATCCCCTGGTGCTCGTCGGCGGCTACACCCTGACCGCGTCGATGGACCTGCCGGCCGGCACCGTGCTGCCCACGGGCACGGTGGTGTCGACCACGGCGGACGTGCTGTCGATGCGCTCGCGGCCGCTGTGGGCGCTGGCACCGATGCTCGCGGCCGGCAGCCCGTCGGCCTCGATCCGCCTGGTCGGCGGCGCCGACCTCGCCGCCGCCGACACGCGCGCGTTGCGACCGGCCAGTGCGCTGCGCGGCGCCGGCAACATCACGCTGGACGACTCGCGCCTCAGCGGCCTGACGCAGAAGCCGATCTTCAGCGTGATCCGCACCGGCACCGGCGACCTCGACATCCTGGCCGGCGGCGACTTCAGCCAGGCCACGCCCTTCGGCGTCTACACCGCCGGCACCCAGAGCGAGCTGCCCGAGGGCAACGCGGCCTTCGAACTGCCGCGCGCCAAGCTCACCGGCGTGGCCGCCTACGACGCAGCGCTGAACGATCGCAGCACCTGGTTCCCCGACCACGGCGGCGACCTCTACATCGCCGCGCAGGGCAACCTGACCGACTGGGGACCGTTGAGGGACGACAAGACCACCTCCATCGCCAGCTGGCTGTGGACGCAGGGCGGCGACGGCATGGGACAGCAGCCGGCCTGGTCGATCAACTTCGGCACCTACGTGCAGACCGGCACGCGCTACAACCCCGCCACGGGCCGCAGCGACGCGCTGATCGGCGTCTCGGGCTTCGACGGTTTCGGCGCGCTGGGCGGCGGCAACGTCACGCTGCGCGTGGACGGCCATGCCGGCGTGCTCGAGGCCTACGACCCGAACGCCCTCGATGTCGGCACCCGGCCCGCGGGCGGCCTCACGGTGGCGGTCGGCGCCACCGGCCGCGTGACCTCGGTGACGACCCGCGACGGCGTCGTGACCGGAGGCACGCTGGTGCAGACCGGCGGCGGCGACCTGCGGCTGAAGATCGGCGGAGCGCTCAATCCGGCGCCGGCCGCGGACCGCCGGGCCCTCGCCGACGAGATGAACGGCACCTTCGCCGACCTGCGCGGCGACATCGCCATCGACGCGGGGTCGATCGGCAGCCTCCAGCTCGCCTACGGCGTCAAGGGCTCACAGGATCCGCGCGGCGTGGACCTCTACACCGCCAGCCTCGCGGGCAGTGCCGGCGGTCCGGCCATCGTGCCCGGCGACGGCACGGCGAGCTTCCGCACCCGCGGCGACCTGGTGCTGGGTGGCTACGGCGATGCCACCATGCTCGATCCGGGCACCGTCGGGAACTACCAGTTCAACTACACCGTGCTGGGCGCGCTGGCCTCGGACCCGACCAAGGTCGGCGTGGGTCGCAGCTGGTTCTCGCTGTGGACGCCGCGCACGGCCGTCTCTCTGTTCGCCGCCGGCGGCAACCTGGCGCCGTTCTGGGGCCAGGGCACCAGTGTCAACGAACAAGGCTATGGCGGCGTCTACGGCATCGCCCTGATGCCCGCGCAGTTCAGGGCCGTGGCCGGCAGCGGCAGCATCTACTACGGATCGCAGCAGAGCAATGCGCCCACCACCTACGAGTTGACGCCATCGGCCGGCGGCCAGCTCGAGCTGCTGGCGGCGGATTCGATCTATGCCAGCGGCGCGGGCGAGGCCACGGCGCTGGTCGGCATGTCGGGCGCCCGGGCCGGCGTCGACGCGCTGCCCAATCCGTTCAAGCCCGCCTGGCTGCTGGTCGCACCGAACTTCACGTCCAACATCGTCACGCTGACCATCGACGGGATCAACGGCTACGGCACCAACACGCTGGTGCGCATCGCGCCGCCGCCCTTCGTCGGCGGACCGACGACCTACTCGCCCACGCTGGGGTACTTCGCCTTCCAGCCCGCGGACACGCCGGCCGGCGTGCTGCATGGCGGCGACACCGAGCCGATCCGGCTGTATGCCGTCGACGGCGACATCGTCGGCGCGACGCTGGGCGCCAGCCAGCCGGCCAGCACCTTCGGCGCGCCCCGGCCCGCCACCTACCTCGCGGCCAAGGCCGCGCAGGTGCGCGCGGGGCGCGACATCGTGGGCTTCGGTCTCGGGAATGCCAACGACCCGCTGGGCGCGCCGAGCGTGATCATGAATGCCAACGACACCGACGTCTCGTCGATCGAGGCCGGGCGCGACATCTTCTATGCCAATGCCCGCATCGCCGGTCCCGGCACGCTCGAGGTCGCGGCCGGGCGCAACATCTACCAGGGCGACAAGGGCACGATCGTGAGCATCGGCCAGGTGGTGCCGGGCGACAACCGCGCGGGCGCGGACGTCGTGCTGCAGGCCGGCACCGGTGCCGGCGGCCCGGCCTACGCGGGCCTGATGAAGTACCTGGATCCCGCCAACCTGCTGCCCGAAGGCACCGCGCTCGCGGGCTCGGGCAAGGTGGTCAAGACCTACGAGCAGGAACTGGCCGAGTGGCTGAAGAAGACCCACGGCTTCGGCGGCAGCCCCGCCGAGGCGCTGGCCTACTTCGGCACGCTGGCACCCGAGCAGCAGCACATCTTCCTGCGCACGGTGTACTTCGCGGAGCTGCGCGCGGGCGGACGCGAATACAACGACGAGGCCAGCAAGCGCTACGGCTCCTACCTGCGCGGGCGCGATGCGATCGCCGCGCTGTTCCCGAAGCTCGATGCCGAGGGCAACGCCATCGAGCGCGACGGCGACATCACCCTGTTCGGCGGCTCGGGCGTGCGCACGCTGTTCGGCGGCAGCATCGAGCTGCTGGCGCCCGGCGGGCAGGTGGTGGTGGGCGTGCAGGGCCAGGTGCCGCCCTCGACCGCGGGCATCGTCACCCAGGGCGCGGGCGACATCGGGATCTTCAGTCAGGGCAGCATCCTGCTGGGCCTGTCGCGCATCATGACCACCTTCGGCGGCGGCATCCTCGCGTGGTCGGAAGAGGGCGACATCAACGCCGGGCGCGGCTCGAAGACCACGCTGGTCTACACGCCGCCCAAGCGCGAGTACGACCCGCTGGGCAACGTGAAGCTGTCGCCGAACGTGCCGAGCACGGGCGCGGGCATCGCGACGCTCGATCCGATCCCGGAAGTGCCGCCGGGCGACGTCGACCTGATCGCGCCCCTGGGCACCATCGACGCGGGCGAGGCGGGCATCCGCGTCTCGGGCAACGTGAACCTTGCGGCCTTGCAGGTGGTGAACGCCGCCAACATCCAGGTCAAGGGCGAGTCGAAGGGCCTGCCGGTGGTGGCCTCGGTCAACGTGGGCGCGCTCACCAATGCGAGCGCGGCGGCTTCTCAAGCCGCGATGGCCGCGCAGGACACGGTGCAGCGCGAACGCGCCACCGCGCGCCAGGCGCTGCCCTCGGTGTTCACGGTGCGCGTGCTGGGCTTCGGCAACGAGCCGGCGGGCGCGAGCCCGGGCGAGGAGAAGAAGCCGACGCCGCAGACCGGCTCGCTCTCTTCCTCGGCCCCGACGGGGCCCGACGCGCGGATTCCGGTCCAGGTGCTCGGCCATGGCGGCGGCTTCGATGCCGCGGTGCTGTCGATGCTGAGCAACGAAGAGCGGCGTCTGTTGCGGCAAGGCCGCTAGGCCTTCTTCCACGCCTGCCTGCGTCCTCCGCTCCCGCTTGCCGCGGGGCGGAGGGCGGCCTCCTGCGCGCGGCAGCGGCGGAGTTTGCAACCCCTGAATGCGGAGATCGAACGGCCATGGACCTGAGCGTTATGCAGTATCTGGACGTCGCCGGGCCCGCTGACGCGGACGCGTCGCACCCCGGCGGCATCGACGACGGCCTCGCGCTGCGCGAGGTGCTGGTCATGCACTACGAGAGCCTGAAGCGCCGCCTGGTGCGCAAGCTCGGCTGCCCCGACTTGGCGAGCGACTGCCTGCACGACGCCTGGCTGCGCCTGGGCGAGTTCACGGCCCCGGTGCCCACGCGCAGTCCGCAAGCCTATGTCTACCGCGTCGCCTGCAACGTGGCCATCGACGGGCTGCGCCGCAACCGGTTCTGGCAGCCGGCGGGCGAGGAGGCGGTGGCACCGGAGGCGATGGCCGATCCCGCGCCGGGGCCCGATGTCATCGTGGAGAAGCGTTCCGAGATGCGCGCGATGGACCGCGCGCTGCAGCGCCTGCCGGGCCGGCATCGCGCCGTGCTGGTGGCGCTGCGCATCGAGGAGCGCACGCGCGAGGAAGTGGCCGATTGGCTGCAGATGTCGCTGCGCAGCGTGGACACGACCCTGCGCCAGGCGCTCGACCACTGCGCCGAGGTGTCGGGCCAGACGGTGTGCGTGGGCGTCAGCGGCCCGCGCCGGCACTTGGCGCGCCGGTGCTGAGATGAGACGCTAGAGCTGGTCGATGGCGCCGGCTGCCGAAGCCGCGGCGCCGAGCGCGAAGCGCTGCTGTGTGCCCACGTAGAAGCTCGCGCCGAAGCGCCCCACGGGCCGGTAGTCCTGCAGCTGCACGCGCCAGCGTTCCGCGTCCACGAGCCCGTCGCGCACCGCGAGCCATTTCACGCGGCCGAAGAACACGTAGCGGCTCTCGGTTTCCATCGTCTCGTGCAGCACGCATTCGAAGGCCACGGGCGCCTCGGCGATGCGCGGCGGCGCGACGCTGTTCGACGGGATCGCATGCAATCCGGCATGCGCGAGTTCGCTGCTGCCGCGCGGCAGTGAATCGCCACAGGCATGCATCTGCTCGGCCATCGCCTCGTCGGTCAGGTGCACGACAAACTCGCCGGTGCGCAGGATGTTGGCGGCCGTGTCCTTGATGCGGCCGTCGTGCAGGCGGTTGATGCTCACGAACACCAGCGGCGGGTCTTCACCCACCATGTTGAACATGCTGAAGGGCGCGGCATTGACCGTGCCTTCGGGCTCGAGCGTGGTGATCAGCGCGATCGGCCGCGGCACGATGAGGCTCGCCATCAGCTTGTAGCGGGCGTAGGGGTCAAGGGTCTGGAAGTCGATTTCCATGGAGGTTGGGCGTCGGTTATTTAAGAAATCGCATGCAATTTGTTTTTAATTCTGCATGCGAATGGTGCGTTCATGTGCGCTAGAGGCTTCATTGTTGTGCAGTGTATGGCTCGGTGGATGCGGGAGGATCGGTCGATTTCATTGGGGAATTCAGGAATTCTCGCGGCCGGTGGCCCTTGGCATGAAGGATGCATGCGGCAAAGATCGTATGCAATCCGTGTTCCACCCTTTCTGAAGGAGTCGTCATGTCCGCTGCCCCGCTTCCGCCCCCGCGCGATCTCAGCCGTCGCACCTTCCTGCAAGCCGGCCTTGCCGCCGGCGCCGCGGCCGCCGGCGCGGCCTGGACCCCGGCCGATGCGGCGTCGCCCCAGGTGCTGAACTATCTCTCCTGGCCCGGCAATGCCGATCCCTACCTGATCGAGGCTTTCGAGAAGGCCCATGGCGTGAAGGTGCGCATCAAGGAATACGTGGGCGGCGACCAGATGATGGCCGTCATCAACCAGTCGCCGCCCGGCAGCTTCGACGTCGTGCTCGCGGACGCCGAGTACATGCACCTGCTGCACGAGGCCGACTTCATCGAGGCGCTCGATCCCGCCGACTATCCGCTCAAGGACTACTGGCCCGAGTTCCAGAAATTCCCGCTGCACTGGTTCGACGGCAAGCTCTACGGCGTCATGACGGACTTCGGCTACCTGGGCCTGTCGTACAACACCAAGGCCTTCACGCCCAGGGAGGTGGCCTCCTATGCGGCGCTGTGGAGCGAGAAGGCCAAGGGCAAGGTCGGCCTGTTCGACTGGTACCTGCCGTCGATGGGCTCGATCAGCCTGGCCAACGGCAACCGCCCGCCCTTCGACATCGACAAGGCGCGCTTCGAGGCCGTGAAGAAGAAGCTCTTCAGCCTCAAGCCGCAGGCCTCGGGCTTCTACACCATCGCCGACATCTTCTCGTCGATGACCAATGGCCGCGCCCAGCTCGTGCCCGGCATCGGCGAATGGATCACGCTCGGGCTGCGCCAGAACGGCGTGCCGGTCGACACCATCATCCCGGAGGAGGGCGGGCTGCAGTGGACCGAGTCGCTGTCGATCGTCAAGGGCACGCCCAAGCGCGACCTCGCGCGCAAGTTCATCCAGTACACGACCTCGCCCGAAGGCCAGGTGCGCATGGCCACCAAGGCCGACAACAAGAAGAGCATTCCCTCGATGGCCGGCTGGAAGCTGCTCAACGAGACCAAGCCGAAGGAGGCCGAGATCCTGCGCATGACGCTCAAGGGGCCGAACGTGATGGACGAGTACAAGGCCAAGAAGATCCAGTTCCGCCAGCTGCCCTCGAAGCAGTCGATCGAGGACTGGAACGACGCGTGGAGCCAGTTCAAGAGCCTCTGAGCGCGCGCACCATGAACGCCTCCTCCACGCCATCGATGGCGATCGCTCCCGTGCCCGCCAGAGGCCGTGCGAGCGCGCGCCGCGGTCCCTCGCCCAGGACGGTGCCGGTGCTGCTCGGCCTGCCCGTGCTGCTGTGGCAGCTCGTCTTCTTCGCGGCGCCGCTGCTGTTCCTCGTGGTCGTCACCTTCTGGCAGGTGCGCTCCTTCAAGCTGCAGCCGGCGCTGTCGCTCGACAACTGGACGCGCATCCTCGGCGCATCGAGCTTCCACCAGGCCGCGTTGCACAGTCTCGCGGTCTCGGCCACGGCCACGATGCTCGCGCTGGCGATCGCATTCCCGGCTGCCTACACGATCGCGTTCCGGCTGCCCGCGCGCTGGCGCGATGCCGCGATCGCGGCGCTGCTGGTGCCGGTGTTCTCGAGCTACATCCTGCGCATCTATGCATGGCAGATCGTGCTGAGCCCCGAGGGGCTCGCGAACACGCTGCTGGGCGCGTTCGGCGTGCCTGCGCTGCCCTTGCTGGGTGGCGCGCTGTCGCTGCAGATCGGCCTGCTGACGCTGAGCCTGCCGGTTGCGGTGCTGATCCTGGTGTTCGCGCTCGGCGGCGTGGATGCCTCGCTGGTCGAGGCCGCCGAAAACCTCGGCTGCAGGCGGCTGCGCGTGGTGGGTCACGTGCTGCTGCCGGCCATCCGCCCGGCGCTGGTGCTCGCGGGCTCGACCACCTTCCTGCTGGCCTTCGGTGACTACGTGAGCCCGGTGTTCATGACGGGCAGCAATCCGCCGACCCTGTCGATCCTGATCGTCGACACCGTCAAGTCGGGGTCGCAATGGCCGAGGGCTTCGGTGATCGGCGTCTGCATGCTGGCGCTGCTCGGCCTCGTGCTGGGGCTGGCCCGGCGCCTGGGCGCGAGGAGTGCGGCATGACCGGCATCGACCACGCGCGCGCCAGGAAGATCTCGCGCGCCGCCCAGTACGCCTGGCTGGCCCTGCTGTTCGCCTTCATCGCGGCGCCGATGCTGGTCATCGTCGTGTTCTCGTTCGACGCGAACCGCTATCCCACGATCCCGTGGGGCGGCTTCAGCCTGCAGTGGCAGCGCGCGATCCTCGACGACGAGATGGTGCGCGACGCCTTCGTCAACACGCTGGTGGTCGCGCTGGGCACCGCGGTGCTCTCGACCGTGCTCGGCTTCGCGGCCGCCTACCTCGACCACCGCTATCGCTACCGCGGCAAGGCGGCCTTCGCGATGCTGGTGGCCATTCCGCCGGCCGTGCCGGCCACCATCCTCGGCATGGCGATGCTGGCCTTCCTGTCGCGCATCGGCCTGTTCGGCCGGCTCGAGGCCATCGTCGCCTGCCACGTGGCGATCGCGACCTCGTTCTCGATGGCGATCATCCGCCTGCGCCTCGGCGAACTGGGGCCCGACATGGAGCAGGCGGCCTGGAACATGGGTGCGTCGCCGGCCACGGGGCTGGTGCGCGTCGTGATCCCGTTCTGCCGGTCGTCGCTGATCGCTTCCTTCTTCCTCGCGGCGGCGGTCTCGTTCGACGAATTCATGATCGCCTGGTTCGTCGGCGGCGTGCACGAGACCTTGCCGGTGCGCATCCTCAACCTGCTGCAGGGCCAGGTGAGTCCGAAGATCAACGCCATCGGCACCGTGGTGCTGGCGGTCAGCGTGGCGCTGGTGCTGCTCGCGCAGCGCTTCATGGGCGTGCGGGCCGGACGACCGGCCGCACGCATCGCAACCGAGTGAGACCAAGATGAACAACGACACTTATGTTTCGCTGCGCGCGCTCGACAAGCGCTTCGCGGGCCACCACGCCGTGCGCGGCATCGACCTCGACATCGCGGCCGGCGAGTTCGTCGCCATCATGGGGCCCTCGGGCTGCGGCAAGTCCACCACCTTGCGGCTGCTGGCCGGGCTGGACCAGCCCACGTCCGGCGACATCCTGATCGGCGGGCGCAGCATGCGCGACGTGCCGGCCTACCAGCGCGACACGCCGATGGTGTGGCAGAGCCTGGCGCTGTTCCCCTTTCTCACGGTGGCCCAGAACGTGGAGTTTCCGCTGCGCATGAAGGGACTGGGCGCCGAGGCGCGGCGCCAGCGCGCGCTCGACTGGCTCGGTCGCATGGGGCTCGCCGGCATGGGCGACCGGCAGATCGCGCAGCTCTCGGGCGGCCAGCGTCAGCGCGTGGCCATCGCGCGGGCGCTGGTCACCGAGCCCTCGATCCTGCTGCTCGACGAACCGCTGAGCGCCCTCGACGCGCACCTGCGCGTGCGCATGCAGACCGAGCTCGCGCGGCTGCACCGCGAGCTGCGCATCACCTTCGTCTACGTGACGCATGCGCAGTCGGAGGCCTTCGCGCTGGCCGACCGGATCGTGATCATGAACGAGGGTCGCATCCAGCAGGTGGGCGCGCCGCAGGACGTCTACCGCGCGCCGGTGAACCCCTTCGTGGCCGACTTCATCGGCACCAACAACCTGCTGACCGGCACGGTGGGCGCGCTCGACGCCGAAGGTTGGGCGCGCGTCGATGGCGCGCTCGGCAGCTTCGCGGTGCCGGCGCGGCGCGCGCTGGACCGGGGCGCCGACGTGAGCTTCGTGGTGGCGGCCGACCGCGTGTCGCTCAGGCCCTCGGAAGCCGAGGCGCCTGCGGGGGCTTCGCGCCTCGAGGGCGCCGTGCTGGGCCTGGAGTTCGTCGGCTCCACGCAGACGGTCTTCATCGAACTGCCGGGCGGGCACGAGTTCCGGGTCCAGAAGCAGCAGCACGAGATCGAGTCGCTCGAGCTCGCGCCGGGCCGGCGCGTGGGCCTGCATTGGGACCCCAGACATGCGTGGCTGTTGCCGCGCAACGCCTGACGACCTATCAACCTTGGAGCAGCACACATGTACGAAGAGAGATTCATGCGCCAGGCGCTGGCCTTGTCCGCGCAGGCACTCGCCAAACCCGGCACCGAGCCTTTCGGTGCGGTGATCGTGAAGGACGGCCAGGTGGTCGGCGAAGGCTTCAACCACTCGGTCGCGCACTTCGACCCGACCTCGCATGGCGAGGTCGAGGCCATCCGCGATGCCTGCCGGCGGCTGCGGCGCGTCGACCTGTCGGACTGCGAGCTGTATTCGTCGTGCGAGCCATGCGCGATGTGCGTGGCCGCGATGCGCGTGGCGGGCATCCGCCGGTTGTTTCATGCCGCCACGCTCGTGCAATCGGGCGCGGCCTTCGAGGGCCTGCCCGTGGCGGCACGCCATCCCATCGACGTGGACGAGCTGCGCCGCGTGGCCGGTGCCACGCTCGCCGAAGGCCTGACGCCCGCCGAGCAGCACCTGCCGTGGGATGCGATCGAGATCCTCGAGGCCTGGGCGGCCCCGCGCAAGCTGCCGCCACCCTCCCGTTGAGCGGGGCACCGGCACGGCCGCGGGCGCAATAATCGCGCTTCCCGATCCTTTCGCCACGCGACACCGAGCCCCGTGCCACCCTCCAGACGCCCGCCGAGCAACGCCACCGCCCCCGACGACAAGCTCGGCCGTACGCGGACCGAGACCGTGCACGAGGCCCTGCGGCTGGCCATCATCGAGCAGAGCCTCCAGCCCGGCGCGCGCCTGCCCGAGGACGCGATCGGCGAGAGCTTCGGCGCCAGCCGCACCATCGCGCGCGAGGCGCTGGGCCGGCTCGCGGTGGAAGGCCTGGTCGAGCTCAAGCCCAACCGCGGCGCCTTCGTGGCCAACCCGAGCCTCGAGGAGGGCCGCGAGATCTTCCAGGTGCGCAACGGGCTCGAGCGCACGGTGGTGCAGACGCTGTCGGGCAAGCTCTCGGCGGCGCACGAGTCCACGCTGCGCTCGCACGTCGTCAAGGAGCAGCAGGCCTCGGGGCGCGACGCCGTGCGTTCGATGCGCCTGGCCGGCGAGTTCCATCTGCAGCTCGCCGCGATGACGGGCAACCAGCTGCTCGAGCGCTATGTGCGCGAGGTGGTCTCGCGTTGCTCGCTGATCCTCGCGACCTATGGCCGGCCGCATTCCAGCGAATGCGCCGTGACCGAGCATGCGGAGATCGTCGATGCCCTGGCCAAGGGCGATTTCGCAACGGCCGCCGACGTGATGCAGCGGCACCTCGAAGCGGTGGCCGACCGCGCGCTGCCGCCGATTCGCGCGGGCGTGGACATCCGGGACGTGCTGGCGCGCTATGCGTCGGCGTCGGCGGGCACCGGCCTGGAAGCCGAGGCCGCGGCGGTTCCGGCGCCCCAGACGAAGGGCGGCGGGCGCGGGCGGCCGCGGAAGAAGGGATAGCGCTGCGGCACGGGCATCGAGCAGAAGATGCCCCCAGTCGATTGGACACGGGCAGTCGGATCGACTCGAAATATTGAGCGGTCGATTCGACATGAAAGCCGCTAACCCGTTGATTTGAAAGGCCCTTCCCCATGGCACACCGGTTGCGTTGAAAGCCCCATCTTTCAACACCACCCCGAGGTCCCATGCTCACCGCCACCCAGCGCGCCATCGTTTCGTCCACCGTGCCCCTGCTCGAACAGGGCGGCGAGGCGCTCACCACCCACTTCTACCGGATGCTGCTGGCCGAGCATCCCGAGGTGCGGCCCTTCTTCAACGAGACCCACCAGGCCAGGGGCGACCAGCCGCGCGCGCTGGCCAACGGCGTGCTGATGTACGCGAAGAACATCGACCGCCTCGAGGCCATGGGTCCGCTCGCGACGCAGATCGTCAACAAGCACGTGGCGCTGCAGGTGATGCCCGAGCACTACCCGATCGTCGGCGGCTGCCTGCTGCGCGCCATCCGCGACGTGCTCGGCGCCGAGGTCGCGACCGACGCGGTGATCGATGCCTGGGCCGCCGCCTATGGGCAGCTCGCCGACATCCTCATCGGCGCCGAGAAGCAGCTGTACGACGCGCAGGCCGCGGCGCCGGGCGGCTGGCGCGGCATGCGCGCGTTCAAGGTGGCGCGCAAGCAGGCCGAGAGCGCGGAGATCGTCTCGTTCCACCTGGCACCGGCCGATGGCGGGCCGTTGATGGACTTCGCGCCCGGCCAGTACATCGGCCTGTGCCTGCGGGTCGAGGGCAAGGACATCCGCCGCAACTATTCGCTGTCGGCCGCGCCGAACGGCCGCAGCTATCGAATCAGCGTGAAGCGCGAGCCCGGCGGCGTGGCCTCGAACCACCTGCACGATCAGGTGCACGAGGGCGACACGCTGCAGCTGCTGCCGCCTTCGGGCGAGTTCACGCTGGCCGAGAGCGCGCGGCCGCTGGTGCTGATCAGCGGCGGCGTGGGCATCACGCCCACGCTCGCGATGCTCGAGCAGGCACTGGCCACGCAGCGCGAGGTAGTGTTCATCCACTGCGCGCGCAATGGCGCGGTGCATGCGTTTCGCGAGCACATCGACGGCATGGCGGCGCGGCATCCGGGGTTGAGCCGCTTCTATTGCTACGACGAGAGCGACGCGAGCGATGCCGCGCGCCCGCATGCGGTCGGCCGGCTCGACCGCGAGAAGCTCGCGGCCTGGCTGCCCGCGCACACGCGCGATGTCGATGCCTATTTCCTCGGGCCCAAGCCCTTCATGCAGCAGGTGCGGCGCGAGTTGCGCGCATGGGGCGTGCCCGATGCGCAGTCGCGCTTCGAGTTCTTCGGGCCGGCTTCGGCGCTCGAGTGAATCGCGCCGCGGTCAGCGGCGCGCCACGCCCAGCCGCTTCGCGGTACGCGCGAGGTTGGCCGGGTCGACCTGCAAGGCGCGCGCCGCGGCGGCCCAACTGAAGCCGTGGCGCTTGAGCGCCTGCTCCACCACCGTTCGCTCGAACTGCGCCACGGCCTCGCGCAGGCCGGCCTGTGCGTTGACCGCGGCGCCGCCGGGGCTCGCGGCCGCGGGCTCGATCTTCGGCGGGGCAGCGGCCGGGCTGGCGAGCCCGAGGTCCTCGGCGCTCAGCGTGAGGATGCGCGGGCGCTGCGCATGCCGGCCCAGCGCCTTGAGCACGCTGCGGCCCAGCAGGTGTTCGAGCTCGCGCACGTTGCCGGGCCAGTCGTAGGCCAGCAGCGCGGCCTGCGCGCCCGCGTCGAGCCGCACGCCGCCCAGGCCCATGCGCACGCGCGCCTCCTCGAGAAAGAAGCCGCCGATCGGCAGCACGTCGCGCCCGCGCTCGCGCAGCGGCGGCACCTGCAGCGGGTAGACGCTGAGCCGGTGGTAGAAGTCCGCGCGCAAGCGGCCCGCGCGCACCTCCTCGGCCAGGTTGCGGTTGCTCGCGGCGATCACGCGCACGTCCACGCGGTGCTCGCGGTCGGAGCCCAGGCGCTGGATCTGGCCGTTCTGCAGCGCGCGCAGCAGCTTGGCCTGCACGGGCAACGGCAGCTCGGCCACCTCGTCGAGGAACAGCGTGCCGCCGTCGGCGAGCTCGAACTTGCCGCGGCGATCGGTCACCGCGCCCGTGAAGGCGCCGCGCACATGGCCGAAGAGCTCGCTCTCGACCAGGTTGTCGGGCAGGGCCGCGCAGTTGATGCTGACCAGCGGCCGCTTCGCGCGCGGCGAGGCCGCATGCAGCGCCTGCGCCACCAGTTCCTTGCCCACGCCGGTCTCGCCCTGGATCAGCACGCAGAGTTCGCTCGGGCCCGCGAGCGCGATCTCCCTGAGCAGCCGCTTGTGCGCGGCGCCATGGCCGATCAGCTGACGCGGCGCCTGGCCGCCCGCGCGCGCATAGCTGTCGGCGCGCAGCCGTTCGTCTTCCACGCGCGCGGCCAGGCCGTCCATGCGCGCGGCCACCACCACGGTGGCGGCCGCGAGGCTCGCGAAGGCCTGCAGCACATCGAGCTCGACGCGCGAGAAGCGGCCGATCTCGAGCGCATCGAGCGTGAGCAGCCCCCAGGGCCGGCCGTCGACGCGCAGCGCGCAGCCCATGCAGTCGTGCACCGGCAGATGGCCCTGCACGCCCTCGACCAGTCCATCGAAGGGATCGGGCAGGCCGCAGTTGGCCGCGAAGCGCACGGGGCCGGGTGCCTCGAGCAACTGGGCGAAGCGCGGATGCTCGCTCGCGCGAAAGCGCCGGCCCAGCGTGTCGCGGCCGAGGCCGTCGACGGCCAGCGGCACCAGCCAGTCGCCGTCGAGCCGCAGCATCGCGGTGGCGTCGCAGGGCAGCAGGGCGCGCAGGGCCTGGAGCAGGCGGCGATGGCGTTCGGCCTCGGGCAGGTCCTGGGCCAGGTCGGCCATCAGGGGCAGCAGGGCGGTGAGCAGGCTGGGAGGCGTCATGGAGCAGTGGCCATTGTCGCGGCGC
The DNA here is from genome assembly GCF_059415325.1 of Variovorax sp. GW821-FHT10D07. Taxonomy (NCBI): domain Bacteria; kingdom Pseudomonadati; phylum Pseudomonadota; class Betaproteobacteria; order Burkholderiales; family Comamonadaceae; genus Variovorax; species Variovorax sp. GW821-FHT10D07. The sequence goes on from NZ_JBWKMZ010000001.1 coordinate 146,287, forward strand.
GCCGATGCACGCAGCGGCCGCAAGGCCACCTGCTTAACATCCGCCCATGTCGAAGCTGCAGATACGAATCGACCGCGCGGCCCGCGAGCCGGTCAGCGAACAGATCGCCGCGGGCCTGCGCGCCGCCATCCGAGAAGGCCGCCTCGCGCCGCGCGCGCGCCTGCCGTCGTGGCGCGACCTGGCCTCGCAGCTCGGCGTGGCGCGCGGCACGGTGAGCGCGGCCTACGAGCGGCTGCTCGATGCGCAGCTGATCGTCTCGCTGGGCGCGGCCGGCACCTTCGTCGCCGAGCACCTGCCGCCGTCGTCGCGCCCGCGCGAGGCCGTGGCGGTTCCATCTGCGCCCGTCGGCACCATCCCTAGCTTTCCCGGCCGCTCGGGCATCTTCCAGATGGCGAACCCGGCGCAGGACCTGTTCCCCGCCAAGGTCTGGGCGCGCATCATGACGGGCGCGGTGCGCGCCACCTCGCATGCGCGGCAGATCAATCCCGATCCGCGCGGCGAGCTCGCGCTGCGCAGCGAGATCGCGGCCTACCTCTCGCTTGCGCGCGGGCTGCCGTGCACGGCAGCGCAGGTCTTCGTCACCACCGGCTACGCGGGTTCGCTCTCGCTCGCGGTGCAGGCGCTCGGGCTGCGCGGCAGCTCGGCCTGGACCGAGGACCCCGGCTATCCCACCACGCGTCGCTGCCTGCATGCGCTCGGCGTCGAGCCGGTGCCCGTACCGGTCGATGCCGAAGGCCTGGTGGTCGACGAGGGCGTGGCACGCGCGCCCGATGCGGCGCTGGCCGTCGTCACCGCGGGGCAGCAGGCACCGCTCGGCGTGGCGCTGTCGGCGCGGCGGCGGCAGGCGATCCTCGCCTGGGCCGAGCGCGCGCGGGCCTGGGTGGTGGAGGACGACTACCTCGGCGAGCTGCAGCTCGGCGCCCGCGCCGCGCCCTCGCTCGTGGCCGCCGGCGACGGCGCGCGCGTGCTGCACGTGGGCACCTTCAGCAAGACCATCAGCCCGATGCTGCGGCTCGGCTTCCTGGTCGTGCCGGCGGACCAGGTCGAGCGCTTCGCGCGCCATGCGGCGGTGGTGCCGCCGGCGCCGGCGCCGCTGGTGCAACTGGCGGTGGCGGCCTTCCTGCGCGACGGCCATTTCCTGCGCCACCTGCGCCGCACCCGGCAGGTCTATGCGCAGCGGCGCGCGGCACTGGTCGCCTGCCTCGATGCGGCATCGGCCACCTACATCGCCGCGGGCCTGACCGTGCTGCTGCGCCTCGCACCGGGCGTGTCGGACCTGGCGCTGGCGCAATCGCTCGCGGCGCACGGCCTGACGCCGGTGCCGCTGTCGCCGTGGTACGCGCAGCCCGGGCCCGAGAACACGGGGCTGCTGCTCGGCGTGGCGGACCTGCGCGTGGAGATCGCGGCCGAGACCTGCGCGCGCTTGCTGGCGCTGGTGCGGCAAGGCTGAACGCGCCGTCGCGATGGGCCGCGATGGTCCATCCGATCCACCGATTCTTGGCACTGTGCGCCGGACCATCGGCTGCCTAAGCTGGAGGCTCCAAAGCATCCGCATCCGAGAAAGAACGCCATGAGCGAAAGAATTTTCCTGGCCGGCGCCACCGGCGCCATCGGCTCGGCCCTGATCCCGCTGCTGCGCGAGGCCGGCTACGAAGTCCACGGCAGCACCCGCCAGCCCGAGCGCGCCGCGGCGCTCGAGGCCCAGGGCGTGACGCCGGTGCTGGTCGACGTGTTCGATGCGCAAGCGCTGAAGGCCGCGCTGGTGCGCATCGCGCCGCACGGCGTGATCCACCAGCTCACCGACCTGCCGCGCGGCCTCGATCCCGCGCGCATGGCCGAGGCCACGGCGCGCAACGCCCGCGTGCGTACCGAAGGCACGCGCAACCTGGTCGAGGCCGCGCGCGCCGCCGGCGCGGTGCGCATGGTGGCGCAGAGCATCGCCTGGGCCTACGCGCCGGGACCCAAGCCGCATGCGGAAGCGCAGCCGCTCGACACCGAGGCCGAAGGCGCGCGCCGCATCAGCGTGGGCGGCGTGGTGGCACTCGAGCAGGCCGTGCTTCACGCACCCGGCATCACCGGCACCGTGCTGCGCTATGGCCAGCTCTACGGCCCGGGCACCGGCGCCGACGAGCCCAAGGGCGCGAGCCCCGTGCATGTCGAAGCGGCCGCTTGGGCCGCGCTGCTGGCCTGGCGCCATTCGGCCGGTGGCGTCTTCAACGTCACCGAGGACAACCCCGAGGTCGACAGCGGCAAGGCGCAGCGGCTGCTCGGCTGGACGCCGTCGATGAGGCTGGGCGCGGAGGCGAGGTCGTGAGCAGCGCGGCCCGCCTATCGTCGCGCGCGCCGCGACATGCGGTCGCGCTGTCGCTCGCGGGGCTCGCCCTCGGCGCGGCCGCATGGGCGTTGATGCCGCATGCGGGCAGGCAGGCAACCGTCGCGTGGCTCGACGACCTCTGCAGCAGCGTGACGCGCCCGATGTTCGCCTCGGCACCCGCGCCCGAGGGCAGCGCCGCGCGCCCGCAGACGACCGTGCGGCCGCTGTCGTGCGAGCCGCTGCCGAACGTGCCGGGCAAGTCCATCACCACCGCCATGGTCGAGTTCCCGCCGCTGGCCTACACCCCCGCGCACCGGCACCCGGGCTCGGTGCAGGCCGTGGTGGTCAGCGGCACCGTGCGCTCGCAGATGGCGGGTGGTCCCGCGATCGACTACCAGGCCGGCCAGACCTGGTTCGAGCCGCCGCGTGCGCTGCATCTGTTCGCGGAGAACCCCGATCCGGTGAAGCCGGCGTCGCTGATCGCGACCTTCATCGCGGATTCGGATTGCGGGCCGTTGGTGTTGCCGCCTTGAGCGAGACGGTGTGCGCGACTCGCCTCGAATAAACACTTTCGAGTCGAAATTGCGTGAGATTCGATGTTCGCTAATTACTTTGGCGCACATTCACTCGACATTGAGAAGGACATTCAAATTACTGTGTGAGACATGTAGTTACGCTTGATTTCGAGATTGCCTGATTGGGTAATTCGACTAATTCAAAAGATTTAGAGGGATCAAGCCATGTCATTCGATCGTGTTGCCAAGCGCAACCGAATTGCCTTGCGCGGGCTGTTGGCCCTCACGCTGATGGGCGCGTTCGGTTGGGCTCAGGCGTGTTCGCTGAACTTCACCTCGCCGAGCAAGGGCGCCAAGGTCACGTCGCCCAACATCACCGTCTTCGGTTCGGGCGGCGGCGATGCCACCACGGGCGATGCCGGCACCGTGAGCGCGACGCTCAACGGAACGACTTTCTTCAGCCAGTCGGGCTCGTTCACCGCCGTGGTGTCCTTCCTCCAGTCGCGAGGTGTTCCGGTCACCCTGCGTCCCGGCGCGAACTACCTCGCCGTTTCGGGCAGCGTCGGCGGATGCAGCGCGTCGGACTTCATGACGGTCTACTACGACACGACCGACCTGATCCCGCGAAAGAACAAGGGCGACGGCACCGAGCGCAACGGTCCGCAATCGTGCACCGGCAACCCGATCAACTTCGCGCTCGGCAACAAGGTGCAGGAGGAGGAGGACTTCCTCAGCGTCTCCACGCACTATCCGCTCCGGTTCGCGCGCATCTTCAACAGCGCCGACGGGTACTGGCGCCACAGCTATGCCACCCGGCTGCGGGTGACCGCCTCCGAGGTCGTGCTCATCCATGCCAATGGCCGCGAGTCGCCCTTCGCACGCAGCGGCGCCACGGTGACACCGGATCCGGACGAGCTCGGTACGCTGTCGCAGAACGGTACCGGCTGGCGCTACGTCGATGTCGACAACACGCAGTACGAGTTCAATGCGGCCGGCCGCCTGACCAAGCAGACGCACCCCTATGGCTGGCAGCACACGCTGACATACGGCACCAACGGAACGGTGAGCGTGGCCGATGGCTTCGGCAACAGCCTGAGCTTCACGGAGGACAGCCAGTTCCAGCCGCGTTCGCTGACCACACCCAACTTCAGCGTGGCCTATGGGTACGACACGTCGTTCCGGCTGCTCACGGCGACCAAGACCGCGGGCGCGAGCGTGACCGCCCGCACGTACCACTACGAGAACGCAACGTATCCGCGCTTCCTCACGGGCATCACCGACGAGTCGAACACCCGCTTCGCGACCTACGCCTACGACAACCTCGGCCGCGCGATCAGCACCACGCACGCGGGGAATGCAGGCCTGACCCAGGTCGCCTACAACGCCAACGGGACCACCACCGTCACCGATTCGGTTGGACGCGCCACGACGTATCACTACACGATCGTCAATGGCGTCAAGCGCATCTCGCAGATCCAGGGCGAGCCCGCGCCGGGATGCCCGGCGAGCAATTCCTCGTTCACCTACGACACGCGGGGCCTGCTGGCCACGCAGACCGGTGCGACCGGCAGCGTTACCACCTTCGCCTACAACACACGCGGATTGCAGTCCTCGCGCACGGAGGCATCGGGCGCGCCCGAACAGCGGACCATCGCGACGGATTGGAACGCCTCGCTCCCGCTGCCGACGCTGGTGACGGAAACCGGCCGCGCCACGGCCTACCTCCATGACACCGCCGGCAAGCTGCTCGAGCAGACGGTCACCGACACCGCCGGTGGAAGCAGCACTGCGCGTACCACCCAACTGAGCTACACGTCCGCGAGCCTGGTGCAGACGCGCACCGCGCCCAACGGTGCCGCCACCACGTACACCTACGACACCCAGGGCAATGCCTTGACCGCGACGAACGCGCTGGGTCACGTCACCACGTACACCTACGATGCCACGAGCCGGCTCCTGAGCCAGACCGAGCCCAATGGCCTCGTCACGAGCTTCACCTGGGACGCGCGGGACCGGCTGCTGACCCGCACCGTGGGTGGCGTCGCGAGCCAGACCACGAACTTCACCTACAACCCCACCGGCACGCTGGCCTCGATCGCGCTCCCGAGTGGGCTGGTCACCAGCTATACCTACGACGCGGCGCAGCGCCTGACGGGCTGGAGCAACAACCGTGGCGAGAGCAGCAGCTACACCCTGGATGCCGCTGGCAATCGATTGAGCGAGCAGACCCGCAACAGCGCCAACGCCGTGGTATGGACGGCTGTGCGCACGATCAACAAGCTCAATCGCGTCGCGACGCTGACCGAAGGCGTGAACCAAGTCAGGAGTTTTGGCTATGACGCCAATGGCGATCTGATCTCCGAAACCAACGGGATGAACCAGAGCACGCAGTACGGCCTGGATGGACTGCGCCGCGTCAAGACGATCACCGATGCCGCCAACGCCACGGCGACGCAGGGCTACAACGCGCTCGATGCCATCACCGCGGCCCAGGACTTCAAGGGCGTCGCGACGACCTATGGCCGAGACGCCCTGGGCAACGCCACCGCCGAGGCCAGTGCCGACATCGGCAGCGCCAGCACCCAGTACGACAGCCTGGGCCTGCCGAGCCAGATCACCGATGCGATGGGGCAGGCCACCAGCATCGTGCGCGATGCACTGGGACGACCGACCAGCCTCGTGTTCGCCGATGCGAAGACCACGACATTGCGCTATGACCTGACGGCCAACAGCAAGGGCTATCTGTCGGAGATCATCGACCGCAGCGGCACCACCGAGTACACGCGCGATGCCTTCGGTCGGGTCCTTCTCAAGAAGCAGACCCTTGCCAACGGCAGCGTCCAGCAGGTCAGCTACAGCTACAACCCCAATGGCACGCTCGCGGGCGTTGGCTACCCCGGTGGGGCCAGCCTGGGTTACCAATACGATGCGACGGGCCGCATCAACGGCCTGAGCTGGAACGGCAATCCACTGGTCACCAACATCACCTGGAATCCATTGGGCCAGGCGACGGGGTGGACCTGGGCCTTCACCACCAGCAGCCCGCAGCTCGCGGCCAGCCGCAGCTACGACACGGCGGGGCGACTCACGGCCACCGAGACCGCCAGCTACGTGTACGACGCCGCCGGCCGCATCTCCGGGCTGACGCAGTACCTGTATGGACCGGCGGACACCGACCCTACGCACGACACCATCGCCGGCGGCAACGTCACCTGGAGCGTGGGGTACGACAGCGTCGGGCGCATCGTCAGCTTCGATGCTTCCACGGGCGCGGCCAATACCGCCACTTTCGGCTACGACGCGAACGGCAACCGGACAAGCAGCACGCGCGTGGTCAACGGCCAGACGACCGGCCGGACCTACACCGTGGTCGGCACCAGCAACCGCCTCGCGGGCTTCAGCCAGACCATCAACGGCACCAGCAGCACCACGGTCAGCTACGGCTACAACGCCAACGGCGATCTCACGGGCGATGGACTGCGAAGCTATGGCTACAACGCCGAGGGGCGGTTGAGCACGGCCACCACGGGCGCCACCGACAGCAGTCCCACCACGCGCTACGCGCACAACGCGCTGGGCCAGCGTGTCTTCAAGACCGAACCGCAGTACCCGCCGATGCAGGGCGACGAGGCCGATCCCGGCTTCTGGAGCAGCCTGGTCGCTTTCTTCACGAAGCTGTGGAGCCCGGCGACCAGCGAGGCGGAGCAACTCGGCTACACCTACGTCTATGACGAGCAAGGCACGCTCATTGCGGAGGTGGGCAGCGGCGGTACGAACAGCGCGGGGCAGAGCCAGTACATCTATCTGCCCACGGGCAGCGGGCCAGTGCCAATAGCGGCGGTGCTCAGCGGCGCGACGTATGCGGTGCATAGCGACCATCTGAACACGCCCAGGCGGTTGAGTACCGCCGATGGCCAGGCGGCCTGGCAATGGCGCTACAGCGCGTTTGGTGAAGAGGCGCCAACGACAGCCGCGAAACGGTTCACCGGGCCGGAGACCGTGCCCGCCGCAGGCAGCACGTCCGCAGCCGATGTCGTTTTCAACTTGCGCTATCCGGGGCAGTACGCCGATGTGGAGAGTGGGCTGTTCTACAACTACTTCCGCAGCTACGACAGCAGAACGGGACGATACAGCCAGCCCGATCCGATCGGGTTGGATGGGGGCTGGAGCAGGTTCGGCTATGTGGGCGGAAATCCGCTGAGCGCTGTGGATCCGCGTGGGCAGGTCGTGCAGGTTCTGGCGCCTGCTGGCGCAGGTGTTCTCGGCGTTGGCTGCTCGCTGTCCGCTGGGTGCCGAAAAGCGGTGAATGACATTGCCCGATCCTGTGGGCAAGCCATCGATTGGGTGAAGGACCGGATGTTCTCGGCGGGAGCGACTCCACCCGATGCAGAGTCGGGCAGCGAGCCTGATCGCGGCGACCTGACCAAAGCCGGCCGCGCTCAGCAAAAGCACGGCGATCGCCAAGGCAGCGCATTCGACCCCGCTCGCGGCACTCCGGCGGACAAGAATGCTCAAGGACAGAAGACACTCGATGGCATAGTCAACTCTCCCACGCGTGTCGACAAGCCCAATCGCCACGGCGGAACGGATGTTCACGAAAGCCCTGGGGGACGTGGCGCGCGCTTCGGCCCGGACGGAAAATTCACCGGCTTTCTCGAGCCATGAAGGACAAGAAATGAAAGACGGAAAATGGGAAGCAACAGTCCTGAGCGAGCCGGACTACGAGCATCTCGTATCGGAGTTGAGTTTTGACGGGCAGTTTCTCCTGCTGCTGGATCGTGAGCAGGGTCGAGAGAACGTGTGCGTCGCCTTTCCTCACAAGGACGGAAATCTGGGATCGCGGATCCCGCTTCCGGAGTTCCTGGCGCGACTACAGGCGGCGGCGGTCGATCTTTGTCGTTGATCGGCAAGCGGGGAGCGGGGTCTCATCGAGGCGTCGGGAGTTGAGTGCCAAGTCTGTATCGGACATGGATGACTCGGCGCTCCTGACGGTTTGAGCTGGAGCGTTTTGGTTTTCTATCGCGGGCCGATGGCGCACCGCCCCTTCAGCGCCTGCGCTCCCGCACCAGAATCACCACCCCCGAGATCAGAAAGTACACCGCCCCCACCGCCGCATACCCCGCCAGCGTCTGCGGAATCGGCGCATCGGTGCCCTGCCGCGAGATGAAGAGCCCGCCCGCCAGCGCGGACTGCGCGCCGCTGAGCATCATCACCCACTGGCCGCGTTCTGCCTTGCGGCGGCGGATGGCCGTGGCCAGTTGCAGCAGGCCCGAGACGATGGCCCAGACGCCGAAGATCAGCAGCACGACCTGCCATCCGGCCACGAGCGAGGCCGCGACCGCGAGCGCGACCAGGGTACTCATCCAGAGGTTGAGCATCTGCGTGGGATTGGCCTGCGCGCCGCCGCTCATCCGGGCGTCCCACAGGTTGGCGAAGGCGTCCCAGGCGGGGTAGGCGATCAGCAGCACGGTGGCCAGGGCGGGCGACTGCCTGGCGACGGTGAAGGCCAGCGCGACCCAGGCGAAGGAGAAGGCGGCGCGGGTGAAATAGAGCTTGCGCAGCCAGGCGGCGCGCGGGGATGGGTTTTGCAGGATGTCGGACATGAGGAAAAGAGGCGGTGGAGGCCGCGAGTGAAAAGGGACTGCCCATCGAGCGATGGGGATGCCACGATTCTTCCGGGCGACCCCGGCGGCCGGTATCGGTCGAATGACCGACACGCGCAAAATGCGCCATGTCCGACGACACGACCATCCCCGTTTTCGACGCCGTCCGCGCGCTGGCCTTCATCGGCGACCTGAGCATGGGCCAGCCGATCGACCATTCGCTGCGCACGGCCTGGCTCGCGGGCAAGATCGCCGCGCGGGCCGGCTGCACCGCGCCGCAGATCGAGGCGGCGCGCCATGCCGCGCTGCTGCGCTGGTCGGGCTGTACGGCCAATGCGCAGGAGTTCGCCGACTTCCTCGACGACGACGTCGAAGGTCGCCGGGCTCTGCTCGCATCGTCGGCTCCGCGCATGCGCCAGCCCCACGACAGCGCGCCGGTGCCCGGCGCCGTGCTCGCCATGGCCGAGATCCATTGCGAGATCGCGGGCGACATCGCCCACACGCTGGGGCTGAGCCACGACACCGAAGCCACGCTGCGCGCGGTGTTCGAGGCCTACGACGGTAGCGGCGTGCCGGGCCTGCTGCGCGGCGAGGCGGTTCCGTTCTCGACCTATGTGGTGGCGCTGGCCAGCGACCTCGAGATCTTCGGCCGCCTCTACGGCATCGAGCAGGCGCTCGCGCTGGTGCGCGGCCGTGCCGGCAGCCTCTATCCGGCCGCGCTGCTCGACGCCAGCGCGGCCGATCTCGCGGCCTGGATGCAGGCGCTCGACGCACCCGCCGCGCCTTGGGCCGAGGCGGCTGAACAGCCGGCCTCGATGCGCCGGCCCATGGGGCTGGAACTGGTCGGCGACGTGATCGACCTCAAGCTGCCGTGGATGACGGGCTATTCGCGCCGCGTGGCCAGCCTGGCGCGCGACTGCGGCGCGCGCATGGGGCTGGACGAAGCCGGCTGCGGCCGCGCCTACAAGGCGGGGCTGATCCACGGCATCGGACGCGCCTCGGTGCCCAATGCGATCTGGAACGCGCCCGGGCCGCTGCAGGCCTCGGCGCTGGAGCGCGTGCGACTCGTGCCGTACTGGACCTCGCGCGCCGCCGGGCAGATCGACGGCCTCGCGGCCGAGGCGGAGATCGCGTCCTTCGCCTTCGAGCGGCGCGATGGCTCGGGCCATTTCCGTGGCCGCTCGGGTGCGGCCATGCCGCTGGAAGGGCAGGTCGTCGCCGCGGCTGAGCAGTGGTGGTCGCATTGCACGCGCCGTCCGTGGCGCGAGGCGCTGACGCGGGATCAGGCGGCCGAGCGCATGAACGAAGACGCCGCGGCCGGCCGCTTCGACGCGGCCGTGGTCGAGGCGCTGTGCGCCAGCACGCTGCCGGGCGCGCTGCCACCGAAGCCCGCGGCGCCGGCGCAGGACGATGCATCACTGTCCCAGCGCGAGCTCGAGGTACTGCGCTGCATCAGCCAGGGCGACAACACGAAGGAGGTGGCGCGCGCGCTGGGCATCAGTCCCAGCACGGTGCGCACGCACGTGGAGCGCGTGTTCCAGAAGCTCGGATGCACGACGCGCGCGGCCGCGACGCTGAAGGCGGCGACGCGGGGGCTGATCTAAGGCTGTTGACGGAGCCTCAGAGCATGACGTCGCCCCCGTTCGGCGACAGGGTCTGCCCCACGTAGAACGCACCCGCTTCCGACGCCAGCAGCAGCGCGGTCGGCGCGATCTCGCCCACCTCGCCGAACCGGCCGACCGGCAGCTGGCTCTTCTTGAATGCCAGCCACTGCTCGCTGTGATTGCGCAACAGATCGGTGTCCACGGGCCCCGGTGCGATGGCATTGACCAGCACGCCGCGCGGGGCGCCCTCATAGGCCAGCGCACGCGTGAATCCGACGACGCCGGCCTTGGCCGCGCAGTAGTGCGCGAGGCCGGGCGCGCCCTTGTAGGCGAGCTGGGAGGCGACATTGATCACGCGTCCCCATTGGCGCGAGGCCATGCCCGCGAAGAAGGCCCGCGTCACCAGCATCGTGCCCCGCAGGTTCACGCCGACGGTCAGGTCCCAGTCGCGCTCGTCGGTCGATTCGAAGGGCCGGTCGCCGCCGCCGACGCCCGCGGAATTGACGACGATGTCGACCTGCCCGAGCCGCTGCGTGGCCCATTCGGCGAACCGGTCGACGGCAGCGGGACTGGAGACATCGCATTCGGTGCAATGAAGCGTGTGTCCCCTGGCAGCCATCCGCTCGCGCAGCAGGCTGGCGTTGGCCTCGTCGCCCAGATGGCAGATGGCGACCTCGGCACCATGTTCGAGGAACAGCTCGGCGATGGCGCCGCCGATGCCGCGGCTGCCTCCGGTGACGACGGCCTTGCGGCCGGAAAGATCGAACGGGCTCTTCACGATTCGGCTCCCTGGGTTGCAGGCGCCGGATGCACGTGGCGCCAGTGCCTGGCGATGTCGATGCGCCGCGTCACCCAGACGTCGGGGAACTGGCGGATGTAGTCGAGGAAGCGCTCCAGCGCAGCGGCGCGCGCGGGATGACCCACGAGCCTCATGTGCAGGCCGACGGACATCATCTTGGGCTGGGTCCGGCCTTCCTTGTAGAGCATGTCGAAGGCATCCTTGAGGAAGCCGTACCAGTCGTTGCCGGTGCTGACGCCCGCGGCGAACTGGCCGTCGTTGTTGGTCAGCGAGTAGGGGACCACCAGGTGCGGCTTGCCATCGACCCGCGTCCAGAACGGCAGCTCGTCGCCGTAGTAGTCCGAGTCGTAGAGAAAGCCGCCTTCCTCGACCAGAAGCTGGCGCGTATGGACGCTCGGTGCGTAGCGGCAGTACCAGCCCTGCGGGCGCTCGCCGATCGAACGGGTCAGGGACTCGACGGCGCGACGGATGTGCTCGCGCTCTTCGTCCTGCGACAACCGATAGTGCTGGATCCAGCGCCATCCATGCGAGCACACGTCGAAGCCCGATGCCTTGATGGCATCGCAGGCCTCGGGGTTGCGTTCGAGCGCGAGCGCGCAACCGAAGATCGTGGCGGGCAGCGAACGCTCCTGCAGGAGCCGCATGACCCGCCAGAACCCCACCCGGCTCCCATACTCGAAGAGCCCCTCGGCGGCGAGGTCTCGCCCCTCGAGGTTGGCCAGGCCGTGGCTTTCGGTGAACCAGGTCTCGGTGAGGCCTTCTCCGTCGTGGACGGAAGGCTCGGACCCCTCCTCGTAGTTGAGGACGAAGTTGAGGGCGAGCCGGGCGCCGCCTGGCCACTTCGGATCGGGAGGGTTGCGGCCGTAGCCGACGAAGTCTCTTTGAAGGTGGTTCACGATCAAGCCTCTTTCAGGATCTTGGACAAATCGATGGTCGTCGGCTCGACGTCGACGAAGGTCTCGTCGCCTTCGGTCCCGTCGCGCCACATGAAGATGGCATGCGTCGAACGCCTGTCGAGCACATGCAGGCCGAGGTGCCAGACGCCGGGACGGAAGGTGATGCCCTGCGACGGGCCGGCGATGAATGCGAGCGCCTGCTGCATGTCGGGGCGGCCGGACTCGTCGGGCGCCACGACCACGAGCCAACGGCCGGCGTTCATGGGAATGAACGACTGGGACGAGTGCGGATGGCATTCGAGGCTGCCGAACGCGAGCCTGCTTTCGCGCACCGGATCGTTCGTGACCAGGGACAGCGAAGCGTTCGCGTGCGATCGACGAGAGGCCAGTTCCGCGTCGAAATAGTCCCGCCGCGGCAGGGCAGGCGCCTCGATGACGCGTCCGAAGGGCGCGAACTCGGCTTGCGAGAGAGGGCGCGGCTCGATCTCGATCATGGCCGCCCACTCCGGCGTGCCTCGATCCATTCGGCGTACGAGCGGATGCCCTGTTCGAGCGAGACCCGGGGCTCGTAGCCGAGGTCGCGCCGTGCGGCCTCGATGCTGAACTGTTCCTGGAACTCGTCCACCGGGTCCGGCCCGGGCTGCAACACGATGTCGGCTGTCGGAAAGACACGGCGCACCAACTGCGCGAGTTCGCCCAGCGTCACGCGCGTGTTGCCCGTGACGTTGTAGGTCGTCCTGGGCAGGGATTCGGCATCGAGCGCCTGGAGCAGGCCGTCCACGGCGTCGTCGACATGGATGAACTGCCGGGGAAAGTCCGAGCCGAATGCCATGCGCGTGGGGCGCGCGGCGAGCGCGTCCTCGATCATGGTGCGGACCACGCAGTCCGTCGTCCTGCCGGGTCCGTACACCCACGAGAGGCGGACGCTGGCCGCGGACAGGCCGTACTGCCGCGCATAGGACGTCGTGATGTATTCGGACGCGACCTTGCTCGCGCCGTACAGGCTCGCGGGTTGCAGCAGGCAATCCTCAGCGACTGGGCCCGGCGATCGAACGACGCCATAGGCGCTGGTCGACGAGCAGTAGACGAAGCGCCGGGCTTCGTGAACGCGCGCCAGCTCGAGCATGTTGGCGGTGCCGACGATGTTCACCTGCACCATCGCGTGCGGCGTATCGCGGGCCACCATGGGCCCGGAGAACGCCCCGCAATGGACCACGGCGTCGATCCCGTCCCGCGTGAGCGCGTACATGCGGTGCACGTCGCCGAGATCGCAGCCGACGATCTCGATGCCGTCCTCGGTGACCGACGCGGTTCGGTCCAGCGCGATGAAGGCGCGTTGCCGGTCGGCCAGTCGGCGCGCGAGCTTGCGGCCGACCAGGCCCGCGGCGCCGGTGACCAGCACCGGCTTGGTGGTTGTTCGATCGAATGTCATGGGGCCTCGGCAGTCTCCAGGGTCAGGGTGGCAACCGGTTCCTTCGCCTCGATCGGAAGCTCGGCTTCCAGCAGCTTGCGCGTGTAGGCCTCCTTCGGATGCGAGAAGATCTGTTCGGTCGGGCCTTGCTCGACGATCTTTCCGTGGCGCATCACGGCGACGTAGTGGGCCAGCGAGCGCACGGAGTTCAGGTCATGCGTGATGAACAGCGCGGACAGCCCCATGCGCTTTTGCAGGTCGCGCACCAGGTCGATGATCTGGGCGCGCACGCGAATGTCGAGTGCGGTCGTCGGTTCGTCGAAGATGACGAAATCGGGCCGCACGGCCAGTGCGCGTGCGATGCCGACGCGCTTCTGCTCGCCGGCCGTCAGTTCGTGCGGATAGGCGTTCGCCTTCGCGCTGGCGATGCCGACCAGGTCGAGCAACTCCATCACGCGGGCGTCGCGCTCGGTCCGCGACAGGGCCTCCCCGAGCTTCAGCGGCTCCGCCACCAGTTCGCGCACGCGCCATCGCGGGTTCAGGGCGACGTAGGGTTCCTGGAACACCATCTGCATGCGCCGGCGCACCGTCCGGAACGCCTTGTCCGAGAGCGCGAGCGTTTCCTGGCCGTCGAAGCGGATCGAGCCCGAGTCGGATGCCAGCAGCCTGACGAGGCATTGGCCCATCGTCGTCTTGCCGGAGCCGCTCTCGCCCACCAGGGCAAGGGTCTCGCCGCGCGCGATGGTCAGCGACACATGGTCGACGGCGCGCACCACGTCGGAGGAGCCGTCGACATGGAAGGTCTTGACCAGGTCCGTGACCTCGAGCAGCGGCTGCCCGCTCGGCGGGCCCGCGCTCGCGGAAGCGTCGGGGACCATCGGAAGCGGACGCACCTTGGCCGCTTCGAGCAGCTCGCGGCTGTAGGGATGCCGCGGCCCCTGCGTGAGGAAGGAATGCACGCTCTCGAGTTCGAGCAGCTCGCCGGACTTCATGATGCCCACGCGGTCGCAGTACGCGGCGACCATGCCCAGGTCATGGGTGATGAGCACCACGGCGAGACCGAGCTCGCGGCCCTTCTGGACCAGCAGGTCGAGCACCTGCAGCTGGATCGTGGCATCGAGCCCCAGGGTGGCATCGTCCGCGAGCAGGACCTTGGGCTGCGCGATCAATGCCATCGCGATGACGACCCGCTGCGCCATGCCGCCGGACAGCTCGTGCGGGTAGGCATGGGCGCGGCGCTCCGGATTGACGATGCCGACCTGTTCGAACAGGGCGATGGCCTCGCGCCAGGCCTGTGCCTTGTCGATGCCGCGGTGGGCGCGAAGCACGCGGGCGATCTGCTCTCCCACCTTGACGACGGGGTCGAGCAGCGACTTCGCGTTCGTGCCGATCAGGGCGACTTCGCCACCGCGGAGTCCGCGCTTCTGCGCCTCCGTCATGCGGGAGACCGATTGGCCGCGAACGAGGACCTCGCCGTCGAGGATGCGGCCGTCGCCCGGCAGCATGTCGATGATGGCGCGTGCCAGCAGCGACTTTCCCGCTCCGGTTTCTCCGACGATGCCGAGGATCTCTCCCGGCCGCAAGCTGAAGCTCACGCCGCGCAGGGCAGGGGAGGCCTGTGCATCGGAGAAGCCGACGCTGAGGTTGCGAACCTCGAGCAATGTCTCTGCAACCGGGTTCATGGAGCGCTCCTCGTCTGAGGATCGAACATCTGCTTGGCGGCATCGCCCAGCAGCGCGAATGTCAGCACGGAAAAGACGATGGCCAGGCCCGGGAAGAGCGCGACCCACCACACGCCGAGGATCATCTGCTGCGCGCCGTTGCTCACCATGAGACCCCATTCGGGCGTGGGCATCCGCACGCCCGCGCCGACGAAGGACAACCCGGCGGTCAGCAGGATCGCCATCCCGATGCTGATCGAGATCTGGACGATGGCCGGGGTCAGGGCGTTCGGGAGGATGTGCTGGAACATGATGGCGCCATCGGTCGCGCCGCTGCAGCGCGCCGCGGCGATGAAGGGCCGATCGCGCAGCGACAGAACCTCGGCACGGATCAGGCGCGCGAACACCGGCGTGAAGAGCACGGCCAGCACGATGGCGACGTTCCATATCTCCTGGCCCATGACCGACACCAGCACCATGCCCAGCACGAAGACGGGAAAGGACTGGACGAAGTCGAAGATGCGCATCGCGAAGGAGCTCGCCCAGCCCTTGTAGTAGCCGATGGCCAGCCCGATCGGCACCCCGATGACGAAGGCGATGGCCACCGCGGTCACGCTGATGAGCAGGTTGATGCGCGTCGCGAAGATCACGCGCGAGAAGATGTCCATGCCGGACACGTCGGTGCCGAACAGGTGCGCGAAGGACGGCGACTTCAGGGCATTGATCGGGTCCGCGTCGACCGGGGAATACGGCGCGATCCAGGGGGCGAACACGATCGCGAGGAACTGCATGGCCAGCAGCGAGAGTCCGATGGCCAGGGTCAGCTTCGCGCCACGCCGATGGGCGGCAACCATGATCTTCATACTTCGATCCTCGGATCGGCGATGCCGTAGAGAACGTCCACCACGGTGTAGACGATCAGGATGAATGCGGCTGCGACGAGCACGAAGCCCTGGAGCGCCGGGTAGTCGCTGTTCATGACCGCGGAGACGGCGTACTGGCCGAGTCCGCCCCAAGCGAAGATGGTTTCGACCAAGACGGCGGCTCCGAGCAGGAAGCCGAACAGGAAGCCGACCATCGTGATGATCGGCGGCAGGCTGTTGCGCAGTGCACTCTTGATGAGCTGCCGCTCCGACAGGCCACTGGCGCGCGCATGGCGGATGTATTCGCTGCGGTAGTTGTCGGCGAACACGATCTGGGTCATCTTCATCAGCGCACCGGCATTCACGATCGCGAGGGTCAGCACCGGCAGGCACAGGCGCCCCACGGCCGACGCGAAGGCCGCCGTGTCGCCGGCCAGCAGGGTGTCGATCGTCAGGAAGCCCGTGACCGCGGGCGGCGCCGACATGATGGCGTCGATGCGTCCGAACGGCGCGGGTGCGATGCCGGCGACGTAGAACAGAAAGTAGATCAGCAGCAGGCCGACCCAGAAGTCCGGCACCGCGCCCGCGGCCAGGCCATAGACCTTGCTGAAGCGGCTCACGAATCCCCGGGGCTTGACGACCGAGACGACCGCCAGCGACAGGCTGACGACGATGGTCAGCAGCATGGCGTAGGTGATCAGCTCCAGGGTGGCGGGCACGCGATCGAGCAGGTCCACCGCCACGGGATTGGCGGTGAACATGGACGTGCCCAGGTCGCCGTGCACCACGGTGGAGAGATAGCTCGTGAACTGCGACCACAGGCTGCCGTTCAGGCCCAGCCTCTCGCGCAGGTTGGCGATCTGCTCGGGCGTGGCCATGTTGCCGAGCATGAGCAGGGCCGGGTCGCCCGGCAGCAGCCGGATGAGCAGGAAGGTGGCCAGCAGCACGCCGAACATCTGCGGAATCAGAATGCTCAGCCTGGCCAGGACGATTCGAAGCGGTCGCGGTAGCGATCGCAGCGACGTGCGTAGCGTCATGTCTTTCCTTGTTGGATGGCTCGCGTGTGCCAGGGCGCCCGCGCGAGCCGCGGATCGCCCGGCACGGCGGGGTTCACTTCTTCGAGAAGTCGGACCAGTTGTTGCTGTTCGGCGTGTACCAGCTGTAGCCCGTCACGCTGGCCCGCGTGGCGAGCTGGTAGCCCGGGTTCATGAGAAAGACCCACGGCGCCTGGTCCATCACGATCTGCTGCACGCGCTTCATCCCGGCTTCGCGCTTGGCTTCGTCGGTGCTCGACAGCCCCTCGTTGATCAGCTTGTCGACCTCGGCGTTCTTGAACTTGGGATAGTTGATCAGCGATGCGCTGTTGAGCCACAGGTTGGCGACATAGGCGGCGTCCGGCACGATGGCCATGTCGCGGAAGAAATACATCGGGATCGTGCCCTTGGAGTAGCGCTCGACCAGCGTCGACGCGGGCAGCTTGACGAGTTCGGCCTCCACGCCGGCACGCGCGAAGGCGGTCTTCAGGATGACGGCGATCTCCTCCTCGATCTGGTCGCCGGTGCGGTAACCGAGTTGCGTCTTGAAGCCCGACGGCTGGCCGGCCTCCTTGAGCAGGGCCTTGGCTTTCTCGACGTCGAGGGTGTACTTGAAGTACTGGTCGGTGTAGGACGGATAGATCTCGGAGATCGGGCTCTTGGTCGGTCGGGCCTTGCCGTAGTACACGGCCTTCAGGATGTCCTCGCGGGGAACCAGGTAGTTCAGCGCCTGGCGGACCTTGGGGTTGTCGAACGGCGGCGTGGTGTTGTTCATCTCCACGCG
Source organism: Variovorax sp. GW821-FHT10D07 (assembly GCF_059415325.1). Taxonomy (NCBI): domain Bacteria; kingdom Pseudomonadati; phylum Pseudomonadota; class Betaproteobacteria; order Burkholderiales; family Comamonadaceae; genus Variovorax; species Variovorax sp. GW821-FHT10D07. The sequence goes on from NZ_JBWKMZ010000001.1 coordinate 163,771, forward strand.
GTGGATGTAGTTGCCGAAGACCTGCCACACCTTCAGCTGGGGGTTCTTCTCCAGCGTGGCGAGTTCGCGCGGCGAGAGCCATTCGGCCACGTCGACCGCGCCGGCCTGCAGCGCAGCCAGCCGGTTGGCGGAGGTGGGCATCTCGCGGAAGATCACTTTCTTGATCTGCGGCGCGCCGCGGTAGTAATTGGGGTTGGCCTCGTAGACCACCTCCTGGCCCGACTGGAACTTCGTGACCTGGTACGGCGCGAACGATGCCGAATGCGTCGCCAGCCAGCGCGATGCCCAGGCGTCGTCGGCGGTGGCGTTCTTCTTCGCCGCCGTCGCGTCGAGGATGCCGAGGTCGTTGTTGACCCAGATGCGCTCGATGAGCGGGGAGGTCTTCGGCAGCGTCACCTTGACCGACATGTCGTCGATCTTCTTGAACGCGTCCTCGTACTTGCTGATGCCGAGGATCTGGTTCATGTACCAGCGGAAGTTGGCGTTCTTGTTCCAGCCTCGCTCGAACGACCACATCACGTCGTCCGCGCGCAGCTCGTTGCCGGCCGCGCTCTTCACGCCCTTGCGCAGGAAGAAGGTGATGGAGGTCTTGTCCGCCGAGACCTCCCATCGCTCGGCGAGCGCGCCGACGAGCTTGTCGAAGTTCTCGACCTTGACGCCGTCGACCGTCTTCGTGTCGTAGGCCAGCAGCCGCTCGTAGATGTTGCGCTTCGCTTCGTGCGTCGCCTCGGTCGGCGGGTACTCCTGGTCCAGGGACTCGGGCGTCCGGGGACCGGCCACCACGAGGATCGATTTCGCATCCTGCGCGAACGCGGCGGGCACGAGGACCGCGCCGAGCAGCGATGCCGCGAAGAGAGCCCGGGCGGCAGGCCCTGCGAGCGATTGCACGACGTCGGTCTTGATGTTCATTGCTGGCTTTCCAAGTTTCTGAGGGTGGTTGAAATGAGAAGGGCGCATGGGGAGGCCGGGCTTCAGGCCGCGGCGAGATGAGCGGGCGGCAGGATCGACGGGCGACCGGCGGCGATGAAGCGGCCCTGGTTCCTCGGGCCGACGCAGGAGCTGCCGTCCCACAGCACCTCGCCGCGCAGCAGCGTGAAGGCCGGCCAGGCGCCGAGCCGCATGCCTTCGTAGGGGGTGTAGTCGACCGCGTGGTGCAGTGCGCTGTTGCGGATGGTCAGCTCGCGCTCGTCCCAGATCACCAGGTCCGCATCGGCGCCGATGCAGATGGCGCCCTTGCGCGGATGGATTCCGTAGGTCTTCGCGGGGCCGGTGGCGGTCAGTTCGACGAACTTCTCGAGGCTGATGCGGCCCTTGAGCACGCCCTCGGAATAGAGAAGGGGCATGCGCGTCTCGAGCCCGGGAATGCCGTTGGGGATGTGGCGGAAGGCCACCTCTTCGCCGTTCGGGTGCTTGCCGCCAGGGCCATCGAACTTGAAGGGCGCATGGTCGGACGAGAACACGCTGAAGAGGCCGTCTCGCAGGCCGTTCCAGATGACCTCCTGGTTGGCCTTGTCGCGCGGCGGCGGGCTGCAGACGCACTTCGCGCCGTGATAGCTGTCGTCGATGCCCAGGTCTTCCGCGGTCAGGAACAGGTACTGCGGGCAGGTCTCCGCGAAGATGTTCAATCCATGGGCGCGGCCCCAGCGGATCTGCTCGATGGCTTCCCGGCCCGAGACATGAACGATGAGGATCGGCACGTCCACGAGTTCGGCGAGCGCGATGGCGCGGTGCGTCGCTTCGCGCTCCACCAGCATGGGGCGCGAGTGCGCATGAAAGCGCGGCGCGCTGCGGCCCATGGCCTCGAGCCGCTGGGTGAGCCATTCGATGCAGTCCGAGTTCTCGGCGTGGAGCATCGCGATCGCGCCATGGCGCTTCGCGACATCGAGTACGTCGAGGATCTGCCCGTCGTCGAGCTTCAGGTCGTCGTAGGTCATGTAGGCCTTGAACGAGGTGTAGCCCTCGCGGATCAACGCGGGCAGCTCGGCATTCAGCACCTCGGGCGTCGGATCGCTGACGATGAGGTGGAACGCATAGTCGACATGGGCGATGCCGTCCGCGCGCCGGTGGTAGTCCTCGACGGCGGCGCGCAGGCTGCCGCCTTTTTGCTGCGCCGCGAACGGGATGACGGTCGTGGTGCCCCCGCAGACGGCGGAAATGGTGCCGGTGTCGAAGTCGTCGGCCATCCTGACCGGCGGCGGCGAGGGCTGGTCGAGGTGGCAATGGGCGTCGACGCCGCCAGGGGTGACGACGCGGCCCTTCGCGTCGATCTCGCGGCTGCCTCGCGGAAGGTCCAGCCCCAGCTGGACGATCCGGCCGTCCTTGATGCCGATGTCGGTGTCGAACACGTCCGAAGCCGTCGCCGCGCGGGCGTTGCGGATCACTAGATCAAAAGGGGATGCACTCACTTGGGTTCTTTCGCACCAAAAATGTTCAACAAAATGAGCTTTCTTTGACTTCAGTGGATTGGCTTTGAGTGTTTGCAAAACATATGCCACATTGTCTAAAAAATTGTTGACATAACTTTAGCCGGTCGATGGGCAGCGGGAAGGGAGGGCAAACCCTCGAAGGAAACGCGCAAGGCCGGTGACTCGCGGCGCCCATGCCGGCGGTGCGGCTATCCTCATCGGGCCCTTCCGCAGAGGAGGCAAGGGTCGTCCGGGCGTCGAGCGAGGCGCCCGCGGGGCGCGGCCTCGGTGTTAGACTTTCTACAATCTTCTAAAAAATTGTTGGCACCTGAAGAACCGATGCCTGGAAACATGTCTACGCCTTCCACCGCCATCCCCGCGCCGCGCCGCGAGCGCGACAGCAGCGAAGAGATCTACGAAAAGATCTACGTCGCGATCCAGGAGCACCGGCTGCTGCCGGGGACCAAGCTGGCCGAAGAGCGCCTGGCCGAAATCTTCAAGGTGAGCAGGCCCCGCATACGGGAGGTGCTGACCCGGTTTGCCTACGAGCAGATCGTCGAGCTCATCCCGAACAAGGGGGCGTTCGTCGCCCGGCCGACGATCGAGCAGGCGCGCGATGTGTTCGAGGCCCGCCGCGTCATCGAGCCGGCGATCATGCGGCGGCTGGCGCAACGGGCCACGCCCGAGGTGGTCGATGCCTTGCTCACGCATGTGGACCAGGAGATGGGCGCACGCACGCGTGGCGACAAGCGGGCCGTCATCCGCCTGTCGGGCGAGTTCCACAACCTGTGCGCCGACCTGGCCGGCAACACGACGCTCGCGCGCACGCAGCGCGAGCTGTCGACGCTGACCTGCCTGATCATCCTGGTGTACGACGCGCCCCCGGCGGAAAGCTGCCGGGCCGACGAGCATTCATTGATCGTGGAGGCGATCAAGTCGAAGGACGCGGAGCGCGCCGCGCAGCTGATGCTGCATCACCTCGACCACATCGAGAAGAGCGTGAACCTCCATCAGGAGCCTGAAGAGGTCAACCTCGAGGACATCTTCGGGGCCAACTAGTCCTGGCGCGCCGCCGCGCGGACGCCTAGGCGACGGCCGCGACCCCCGGCCGCACCGGAATGCGTGCCACGAAGCTCGTGCCGTGCTCCGCCGTCGAGGTCACCTGCAGCGTGCCGCCGTGCGACTTCACGATCAGCGAGCAGATGTGCAGCCCCAGGCCCAGCCCGCCATGGCCGCGGCTCTCGGCGGGCCGCCAGTAGGGCTGGAAGATCTTCTGCAGGTTGCCGGGCGGAATCGGCTCGCCCTGGTTCTTCACGCTCAGCACGAACCAGCCGTCGCGCGTCCAGGCCGCCACGTCGATGGGGCTGTCGGGCGCGCCGTGCGAGACGGCATTGCCCAGCAGGTTCGACAGCACCTGCTGCAGGCGGCCGCGGCTGCCGTGCACGATGTCCGTCACGTGGATATCGGCCGCGATGGTGCGCGCAGGATGCGCGGCGCGCATCTCGGCCACCACGTCGTCGAGCGCGAGGCCCAGGTCGGGAATCTGCTCGCGTGGGACATCGAGGCCGCTGCCCATGCGCCCGCGCGCGAAGTCCATCACGTCCTCGATCAGCGAGGCCATCCGCTTCGTGGTGGCGCGGATGCGCAGCCCCGCGCGCGTGCTGTCGGGGTCGGCCGCGCGCCGGGCCAGCAGCTCGCCGATGGCGCTCAGCGAGGCCAGCGGATTGCGCAGGTCATGGCCGAGCACGGCGATGAACTGGTCGCGCAGCTCGGCGGTGGCCTCGGCATCGAACAGGGCGACCTCGGTGGCGCTCTGCCGGTCCTCGAGTTCCAGCGTGTGGCCGATCAGGTCGGCGAAGCCCTGGAACATCGCGATGGTGCGGGCGTTGTCGACGCCGTGCGGCGTCGGATCGATCGCGCAGAGATTGCCGAAGTAGCTGCCGTCGCCCTTGACGATCGGCACCGAGATGTAGCTCTCGATGCCGTAGATGCGGGGCGTGTGGTGCGTGCGAAAGACCGGGTGCGTGCTCGCGTGGTCGAACGCGATGGGCTGGCGCGCCGCGCGCGACTCGACGCACAGCGTGGTGTGGACTTCGAGCTGGCCGCCGGGCTTGAGGCCGAAATTGATCCGGTCGAGCACGGCGCAGGCGGTCCAGCTGTCGCCGTCGACGCGCGCGACGGCGGCAAAGCCCATGCCGGTCTGTTCGCAGATCAGCCGCAGCATGGAGGGCACGGCGCTGATCCGGCCGATGGCTTCGACGTCGCGCCGGATGTGGTCGGCCAGTTCCAGGGATTCCATTCGGGGTCGTCCTGACTCGGGGGATCGGAGTCATCCGATCGGTCTTTCGATGATCGACGGGGTCCGCATGTCGGGCGGACGGCCCAGTCGGCGGACATTGTCGAGCAACGGTCGGGATGCTCCTATGGCAAAAGACATGGCGGCGGGGCGCCCGGTCAACCGGCCAGCGCCACGGCCTGGGCCACGAGCGCCATGATCGCCGTCGTCTGCGCCTGCAGCTCCCGGGGCCCGGGATCGGTGGCCGCGGTCGCGATGGCCAGCCGCAGCGCCGGTGCCGCGAAGGCGAACTGGCCGCCATAGCCCCAGGCCCACGCGACCGGGGTGCCGTGAAGTTGCCCGGTGAACCACAGGTAGCCATACGCCGTCGGCCCGATGGGCGGGATCGACCAGGCGCCCGGCGTCTGCGCACGCGTGCTGTCCTCGATCCAGCGCGACGGCACGACGGCTTGGTCGTTCCATCGCCCGCTGTCCGCGACCAGCCATGCCACCTTGGCGAGGTCGGCGGTGCGAAGGGACAGGCCCCGGTGCGCGAATGCGCGCCCGGTCTTGTCGCGTTGCCACGCGGAGTGCGCGATCCCCAGCGCGTCGAACAGATCGCGCTGGGCCAGCGCGGCCAGGCCCAGGCCCTGAACGCGCTCGAGGATCGGGCTCAGCAGCGCGATGGCGGCATCGTTGTAGGACCAATGGCCCGGTGGCTGGGCATCGGCCTCGAGGCCCATCGCGTAGATCGCCGGGTCGGCGGAGATCGAGAGCGCGCGGGCTTGAAGCCGGTAGTCGTAGGCGAGGCCGGTCGTTCCCGAAAGAATCTGCCGCAGCGTCAGGCCGTTGGCCGCGGCGTCGGGAAAGCGGGCGGCCAAGTCCGGCAGCAGCTCGGCCACGGTCTGGGACAGGTCGCTGTTCAGCTTGCCCTGCGCCACGGCCTGGCCGACCAGCAGCGAGACGATGCTCTTGGTCGCCGAGTGGATGGGCAGCAGATCGTCGGACCGGGTGCCCGCGTAGTGGCGCTCGCCGACGAGATGGCCGTTCCGGACCACGACAAGGGCGCGAAGCGCGGGCACCAGGCTTCCCGTTTCGAACAGGCGGTCGAGCGCGCCGGCTGCGAAGCCTTGCGTCTCGGGTCCTGCTTTCATCCAGGCCGCCGCTGCCGCCGCCGGTATGCCGATGCCGGACGCCAGCGCCGATGCACCCAGCACGAAGGCGCGTCGCGAGCCCATTCAAGGCGCCTGTTGCGGCTCGCTGGCGAGCGTCGACCGATGGGCGAGGAAGAAGCGCAGCATCTCGCGGCTGGCATCGATGCCATCGGGTTGCGTATAGCTGCCCGCGGCGCTGCCGCCCGACCACGCATGGCCCGCGCCATGGAGCAGCCAGTGCTCGGCATCGCCACGGCCCGGCGATGCGGGATGCACGGTGCGGGTGTAGCGCCGGCCCGCCGCGGAGCGGCCTTCGCTGACCGTGCCGGGCAGCGCGCCCGCGACGATCGCGCGGCCGTTGCCCGGATGCACCGTCGGGTCCGCGTCGCCGTGGAAGACGATGGTCGGCTGCGATCCCTTCGCCGCAACGGCGCGCGCCTCGGGTGCCCCGGTGCGCATGACATTCAACGCGCCCATCATGTCGTGCGCCGCGCCGTGCGGCAGCCCCGAATGCACGCCGACCGCGGCGTAGAGATCGGGATAGCAATGGCCCAGCACGTCGGCCATGGCACCGCCGGCCGACAGGCCCGCCACGTAGACGCGCGAACGGTCCGCCTGCTGCTGCACGACGATGTGTTCGGTCAGCGCGGCGAGCAGGGCGGGCTCTCCGCGTCCGCGTTGCTGGTGCTGGGTCTTGAACCAGTTCCAGCACTTCTGGCCATGGGCACGCTTCGCCTGCTCGGGGTAGAGCACGATGCAGCCGTTCTCGCGCGCATGCTCGTTCATGCGCGTGCCCGCCGCGAAATCCGCCGCGCCTTGGGTGCAGCCGTGGAGCATCAGCACCAGGGGCCGAGCGGCCGCCCGCTGCGCCGAGGCCGATGCGGGCACGAAGAGCATGTAGTCGACGCTGCGGCCCTGGTGCGTGAAGCTGCCCGGGGTCCAGGCGTCGGCCGCTTCGGACCCGCGCGGCTCGGGCGTTGGGTGCACCTCGACCACGCGCACCTGCGCTTCGATCACGTCGTCTTCCACCACCGCTCGAGACGTCGTGGGAGGCGCCTCGGCGGGCGACGTGTCGCCCCGCAAGGCGCGCTGAATCAGCTGCGTGGCATCCACGAGGCGGCCAGTGCGCGTGAGTTGGGCAGCATCGCGCATCAGGCCCGAGAGAAGTGTGTTCATGGATGAGAGTCCGTTGGATGCCGACCGGCAGGTCAGCGAATGCGGTCCGCCAGCGCGGTCTTGACGGCGGGCGACGCGTGGAGGGCACCGAGCACGGTGAGCGAAGCGATGGTGGCCTTGGCGAGCGCGGGGCTCACCTCGGGGGCGATGACGGCCAGGCCGAGCACGCGGATCTGCAGCGTCTCGCCGGCCGCGCGAACGGCCTCGAGGTCGGCCGTGGAAAAGCGCTGCAGGCCCAGCACCAGCATGTTGCGCGACACCGCCTGGCGCAGCGCGTCGGCATGCGTCGCGAGGTGCGTGCGTATCGCCGTTCGGATGAAGTCCGTGCGGTTCGAATAGAAGCCCTCGGCCACCAGCAGATCGACCTGCCCGAGGTCGACGAAGCCCATGTTGATGGTGATCTTCTCGGATTCGGGGGCGCGGGTGACGACGGGGGCAGGGCGGGTTTTGGTCGGCATGGGCCATCCTAGCACCATCTGTATGGATGGTTATAGGATGGAATATGCTGTTACGCACTCCACTGCCGATGGCAAGGCCTTCGTTGCGAGGCCGGGAAACGCAGCTCTGGACGTACGCCTTCCGCCATACCCTGTCCGGGAGAAGACGAGACGCGTAGACCGCTACAAGATTCCTTTCTCGCGGCGATGGCGCAGGGCTGTTGCGCTCGCGACCGTCTTGCCTCCCCTCGAAATCACAGCAGGAGCTCCATCGTGAACTTGGCCACTCAGTTCGAGACCCTCGGAAGAAAGCAGCTCGCGATCCAGGACGGCATCCAGTTGCTGACGCAGGTACGCAGCGACCTCGCGCGCACGCGATCGGCGGCCGATGCGTGGGGGACGATCGCCGTGTTATCCAACGTCACGCTGATTCCACTGAATGTCGTTCTCAATGCCTTCGAGCTGAAGAGCGCGAACACGATGTACCAGGTGCTCGTGCAGCAGCTGTACGGAAAGCTCGCCAGGAGCGGCACCCGCCTCGATGGCGCCTGGAAGCCCGTGCTGTCCCTGCTCAAGCAGGCGATCATCGAGGAACTGGAGCGCAAGGCCCTCACGGCGTTCATTCCCGGCGTCAACATCCTCGTCGGGCTGTCGGAGGATTCGTTGGCCGCATGGCAAGCCATCCGGCTGGTCGAGTCGGGAAACCGCGAGATCGCCGGGCACCTCGTCAAGCTCGACAGAACGATCGAGGAAGCGAAGCGCCAGTTGGTGGAATTCGGCATCCGACGAGCGGAGATCCTCGGCCTGATGCAGAGTCAGGCGCGCACCGCTTGAGGGACCAGGGCCGGTGACGAGATCGATGGCCGCCCGGCGCTCCGAAGCCGCGCGGGCGGACCAGGCGCGTCAGGACAACAGCGGCACGAGATCGGGATCGCCCTTCGCCATGGCACGCCGGTAGGCCGGCCGCTCGCCGATGCGCTGCAGGTAGGCGCGGATGCCCGGATACGGCGCGAGGTCGACCGGCATGAACAGGCGCATCGTCGTGAGCGAGAACACGTTCATGATGTCCGCGGCGCTGAAGTCCTCGCCCGCGAGCCAGGGCACATCGACGAGCCGGGCTTCCATCAGCGTCATCAGGCGCGCGAAGCGATCGCGCGTGGCCGCGAGCACCGGATGGTCCGACCCCGCGGTGGCCCGGCCCACGGTCATGAGCCGCAGCAGCGTGGGCTGCAGATTGCCGTTGGCGAAGTGGAACCAGTAGAGAAAGGCCGCGTAGTCGGGATGCTCGGGGCCTGGCTTCAGGCGCCCCGCGCCATGCCGGCCGATCAGGTACTCCACGATCGCGGCGGATTCGGCCAGCAGCAGGTCGCCGTCCTCGAGCACGGGCGCGGCACCCAGCGGATGCAAGGCGAGCAGTTCGGGCGGCGAGAGACGCGTCACGGGGTCGCGCGTGTAGTGCTGCAGTTGATAGGGCAGGCCGAGTTCTTCGCACAGCCAGAGGATGCGTTCCGACTGCGAGTGGCCCAGGTGGTGGATCTTGATCATGGATGCCTTGGAGTGAGCGCTGTCATGGGTTGCGTTCGTGGCCGCGCACCGCGGTGGGCGCGAAGCCGAAGCGATGGCGGAAGCGCACCGCGAAACGCGAGGGAGATTCATAGCCGACCGTGAGCGCCACTTGGGCGACGGGCTGGGTCGTGGCCTGCAGCAGGCTCAGCGCGGTCGCCATGCGCGCGTCGGTCAGCAACTGCGTGAGCGAGGTGCCCTCCGCGGCGAGGCGCCGACGCAAGGTGGCCTGCGACTGCGCGAGCTCGCGCGCCACGCGATCGGCCGGCCATGCATCGGCCAAGTGCCCGGCGATCAATGCGCGCACGCGTGTCGACGCGTCGGCACGCACGGGTGGGTTGCGCAGCGCGATGCCGTGTTCCAGCAGCCAATGCATGACTTCGAGCAGGCGAAGCCGGACGATGGCGTCGGGCAATCGCTCCGAGAGCGGCAGCGCCAGCGTCGCGGCGTCGAAGGCGCGCGCCAGTGCTTCGCAGGGATGGGCGAGCACGCGGGCCTGTGCCGAGGCGGCGCCCGCGCGCTCCATCGCGTCGGCGCGGCCGCGATAGTGCGCGTCCTCGAGCAGGGCGGCGTCGAAGACCAGCCAGCGCGCTTCGTACTGCGCGCCCTCGGGAATGTCGTTGTGGAAGTCGACGGTCTGGTGCCCCGCGAGCACGAGCGCCTGGCCCGGGAGCGCACGCACCGTGCGGCCTTGCGCCGTGCGCACGGTCTTGATGCCCCGCACCACGAAGACCAGCGCGGCCTGTTCGACGTGCATGCGCAAGGCCGCGAGGCCGCGCCCCTGGATCACATGCGCCGCGACGCCGATGCCCGCGCGCGCATGCAGCTGCCGGGCCAATGGCGCGCCATCGGCGGAGGGCGGAAGGTCGGGTGCAGCGGACCGGGAAGGGCGGCGGTCCGCGGCGCGAAGGCGTGCTTGCATGGCCGCAGTCTAGGGCGGCATGCGCGCGGCATCGATGCCGCGCCGATCGACTTCGGTGCCGATTCGATCGGAAGCTGCGCGGCCCGGCCTCAGCCCGGATAGACGAACGGGGCCGGCCTGTATTCGGTGTCCCGAACCAGGATGCCGTCGGCATCGGCGTACACCCAATCGCCGGGCTCGAAGGTCACGCCCCCGAAGCGCACGGCGATGTCGCGCGCGAAAGGCGCGGCGACGGTCGCGCTGCGCGGCGTCGTGCACAGGGCCTTCACGCCGAGCTCACAGGTGGCCATCTCCCGCGCATCGCGGATCGCTCCGAAAACGATCGCGCCCGCCCATCCGTTGCGCACGGCGATCGAGGCCATGGTGCCGCCGAACAACGCGATGCCGCGCGAGCCGTGGCCGTCGATGACCAGCACCTTCCCATGGCCTGGTTCGAGGCAGATCGGGATGCCCGCGCGGTGATCGTCGCGGACCCGCAGCGTGACCGCCTGGCCCCAGAACGTGCGTCGCTGCCCGAAGTCGAGCAAGCCGGCGTCGCACCACCTGCTGGCGTCGGGATCGTCGTCGGAGATGTCGGCGGTGGCGAAGGTCATGCGGGGGCTCCGGTGCCTGCCGTGCTCGCGAAAACCGGCGCGGTCACCTGGTTGTGCAGGCCGCCGTCCACGAAGATGTCGGTGCCCGTGATGTAGCGCGCCGCGTCGCTGGCCAGGAAGGCGGCCGCGTCGGCGGCGTCCCAGGGCGACCCCATGGCGCCCGTCGGGCAGGTGGCGTTGCGCGTGGCCAGCAGATGTTCGAGGCCTTGCGGATGGGCCACGGCCAGTTGCTGGCGCACCAGCGCCGTGTCCATCAGGCCCAGCAGGATGTTGTTGCAGCGGATGCCGCGCCCCGCGTACTGCATCGCGACGCTCGCGCCCAGGGCGTTCAGCGCGGCCTTGCTCGCGTGATAGGCGCACAGCGCGGCCGAACCCGCGCGCGCGGCCGCGATCGACGACACCTGCACCACGGCGCCGCGCCCGGCCTTGTCCATCAGCGGCAGCACATGCTTCAGCGCGAGAAACGCCGAGCGCGTGTTCAGCGCGAAGGAGCGGTCCCAGTCTTCCACCGCCAGTTCCGCCGGCCCGCCATGCATGACGACGCCGACGTTGTTGACCAGGATGTCGACGTTGCCGTTGATCGCCTGCGCGATCCGCACCGCGTCGCGGATCGAGGACTCGACGCACACGTCCGCCTCGATCGCCTCGCAGCGTCCGCCGTTCTCCTGCGCCAGGCGCTGGGTTCGCCGCGCGGCCTCGAGGTCCTTGTCGGCCGCGAACACGAGCGCCCCGTGCTGCGCCATGCGGATCGCGATCGCCGCGCCGTTGCCCGGGCCCGCCGCGGACGCGCCCGCGCCGAAGACCAGCGCGGTCCTGGATTGAAGGGGGAAGTTCATCGTGGATTCATCCTCAGGGCGCCGTCGATGCGCACGCACTCGCCATTCATGTAGCCGTTGGTCAGCAGGAACTCGACCAGCCGGGCGTATTCGTCGGGATCGCCGACGCGGCTCGGAAACGGCACCGACGATTCCAGTGCCCGCCGAACATGTTCGGGCCCGGCGCGCAGCATCGGGGTGTCGAAGACACCGGGCTTGATCGTGTTGACGCGGATGCCCTCGCTGGCGAAGTCGCGCGCGATCGGCAGCGTCATGCCCGCCACGCCGGCCTTCGATGCCGCATACGCCGCCTGCCCCATCTGGCCCTCGTCGGCGCTGATCGACGCGGTGTTGACGATCGCGCCGCGCTCGCCGTCCGGCAGGCGGTCGAGCGCCAGCATGCCGGCGCTCGACCGGGCGATGCAGCGGAAGGTGCCGAGCAGGTTGATCGCGATCACGCGTTCGTAGTCGGCCATCGGATGGTGGCGGATCGCATCCGTCGCGCGGTCCCGCGCCGCGGTCTTGTGGGCATGCACGATCCCCGCGCAATTGACGAGGATGCGTTCCTGGCCATGCGCCTGGCGGGCGCGTGCGAAGGCGTCGTCCACGCTGGCCTCGGAGGCCACGTCGGCGTGGCAGAACACGCCGCCGATGCGGTGGGCCAGCGCTGTGCCGGCCTCGGCGTCGAGATCGAACAGCGCGACCTTCACGCCGCGCGCGGCGAGCCGGATCGCGGTGGCCGCTCCGAGTCCCCTGGCGCCGCCGGTGACGACGGCCGAGAGCTGGTCGTCGAGCTTCATGCCGCGGCTCCCGTTCCGGCACGGCGGGTGCCTTCCTCGGCGTGCACGTCCAGCGATTCGCGGGCCAGGGCTTCGATCAGCAGGCGCTCCAGCGGCTTCTCGGAAGCGGTCTTGGGAATCTCCGGGACCACCTGGACGAAGCTCGGCACGAAGTTGGGCTCCAGCGCCGCGCGGCAGCAGCGGAAAAGCGCCTGCACATCGAGCGTCGAGGCATCGAGCGGCACCACCGCCGCCACCACGTCCTTCTCTCCGGGCGCCCCCGAGGCGGCCGGCACGCCGTACACGAACACGTCGCGGACCAGGCCCGATTCGGCGATCGACTTCTCGACATAGGCGGTGTTGATGAAGTCGCCATTGCGGCGCAGGCCGCCGCCCTGGCGGTATTCGAAGAACAGCCAGCCGTCGCCGTCTTCGCGCACGACGTCGCCCATGCGCAGCCAGCCGCCCGCGCACTTGCGCGCGGAGGCCTCGGGATTGCCGACGTACTCGACGCGAAACGGCGAACCGTCGGCCGGCCGCAGCCACAGCTCGCCGGCAACGCCGCGCGGCAGCTCGGCGCCCGTGTCGTCCACGATGCGGTAGCTGAAGTGCGGCGCGACCCGCCCGATGCTGCCGATGGGGCCCGCGTCCAGCGGCTTGATCGCGAGGCCGCCCTCGGCCGAGCCGTAGAACTCCAGCACCTTGACGCCGAAGCGTTGTTCGAACTGCGCCCAGATCGCGGCCGGCATGCCCGCCGACACGACGAAGCGCACCGGGTTCTGCGCATCGTCCGCGCGCGGCGGTTCGGCATACAGGGTGGTCGTCATGCCGCCCAGCAACGTGAAGGTCGTGCACCGGTACTTGCGCGTGAGGGCCCACAGCCGCGAGCGCGTGAAGCGGCGCGAGAACACCACGGGCAGCCCGCCGAGCAGCGCCGGCGCGAGCGTGACCTGCAGCGCGTTGGCATGGGTCAGCGAGAGGCCGGAATACAGCCGGTCGTCGGGCCGGTAGCCGAAGCCCTTCAAGGCCGCGGCGGCGGTGTCGCAGAAGCGGCGATGCGTCATGACGATGCCCTTGGGATCGCCGGTGGTGCCCGAGGTGTGGAGGATCAGCATCGCCTCCTCGCCGTTGTCCGCCGGCACCGGCAGGTCGTCGCCGTCCACGAGCCGCAGCGCGGCGTAGTCCTCCACGCGCGGGGCCCACATCGCGCGCCCGGGGCCTTCGTCGGTGGCGAGCGCGGCGATCCATTCGATGCCCGCGTCGTCCTCGAGCAGTTCCTCGGCGCCGGGCAGCGCGTAGTCGGCGGCGACCAGGCCGGTCGCCCTCGAGTTCGCGATCATGAAGCGCAGCTTCTCGCCCCGGGTGCGAGGGTCGATCGGCACCAGCACCACGCGCAGCAGCGCGGCCGCGATCATCAGCTCGACGAACTCGGCATGGTTCGCCATCAGGACCGCGATCACGCTGCCGGGCCCGGCGCCGCGCCGGCGCAGGCCGCGTGCCAGCGCCTGCGCGTTGCGCCACAGCTGGCCGTAGCTGCGCGCGACGTCGGGCACCGCATGGCCTCCTTCGAACAGCAGGGACTCGCGCGCCGGCTCGGCGTGCGCGAAGGAATGGACGATCGAGGCGAGATTGACGTGAGAGCGCTCGGCCATGGCTCAGTCCTTCTGCAGCACGCTGACGACGATGGCCGCGGCGTCTTCCCCGATCCAGCCGCCGCCGTTCTCGGCGAGCGCGGTGCGGGCACCGTGGACCTGGCGTGCCGCGCAGCGGCCGCGCAATTGATCGCTGAGTTCGACCAGCTGCGCGCAGCCCGAGGCACCGATCGGATGGCCCTTGCGCAGCAGCCCGCCCGACGGGTTGACGGGCGCCCGGCCGCCGAGCCGGGTGGCGCCGCTGTCGAGCAGCGCCACCGCCTCGCCCGGCGCGGCGAGCCCCAGGTGCTCGTAGTAGATCAATTCGGCCGGGGCGCCGGCGTCGTGCAGCTCGACCACGTCGAGCTCGGCCGGCCCGAGGCCCGCGGCCTCGTAGGCCTGCGCGGCGACGGTCGGCGCCAGCCGCGCCGGATCGCCGGCCTCGTAGTCCCAGCCCGAAGCCAGCACCGACGACAGCACGCGCACCCGGTCGCGCAGGCCCAGCCGCGCCGCCGCCTGCGCGGACACCAGCACCAGGGCCGCGGCGCCATCGCCGATCGGCGCGCACATCGGGCGCGTCATCGGGTCGACGATCAAGGGCGCGGCCAGCACCTGCTCGATGCTCAACACCTCCTGGAACTGCGCCTTCGGGTTCAGGCTGCCGTGGAACGAATTCTTTGCCGCCACCGCGGCGAAGTCGCGCTGCGTCACGCCATGCGTCGCCATGAAGTCGCGCGCCATGCCGGCGTACAGGTCCATGAAGAGCGAGCGCGACCTGCCCGCCTCGGAGAGGTCCGCCTCGGCGCCGGAGCGCGCGAGGTTGCGTGCCAGCCCCGCGAGCACGTCGTCGATCGCCTCGAGGTCGACGGCGCCGTGGAACACCGAGAAGGTGCGGGCCTTGTCCTCGCTGTAGAGCTTCTCGAAGCCGGCCACGAGCACGATGTCGTAGGCCTGCAGCGCGATCATCTGCACCGCCTGCTGGAAGGCGGTGGCCGAGGTGGCGCAGGCATTCTCGACATTGACGACCGGGATGCGCCCGATGCCCAGGCCGCGCAGCACGACCTGGCCGGGGATCAGCACCTGGCCGGTCATCACGCCGGCGGCCGCATTGCCCATGTAGGCCGCCTGCAGCTGCGAGGCTTCGATGCCGGCATCGGCCAGCGCTTCGCCGATGGCTTCGGCGGCGAGCGACTTGAGTCCACGGTCGAGGAATTTGCCGAAACGGGTCATGCCCGTTCCCGCGATGAAGACGGGTTGCATTGGAAGAAGCGTCGGGTTCGGAAAGAAACGCGGAGACGGTCGGCTGGGCGCTCGTCTATTCGGGCGTGAAGTTGATCGAGCGCAGCACCTCGCCGACCTTGTCGTAGTCGGTGCGCAGCGTCCTGGTCAGTTCCTCCGAGGTGCGCGGCTGGCCGACGGCGAGGCCGATCTCCTGCAGGCGCTCGCGCACGGCGGGCTGCTCGAGGATCTTCAGGGTGGCCTGGCGCAGCCGTGCCTGCGCCGCGGCCGGCACGTCGGGCGTGGTCCAGACGCCGATCCAGACGACGGTCTCGAGGTCCGGGAAGCCGAGTTCGCGGAAGGTGGGCACGTCGGGCAGCATCGGCGAGCGCTGCGGCAGGCTGACCGCGAAGGCCTTCAGCTTGCCCGCCTTGATCAGGGGCAGCGCGGTCGACATGCCGTCGATCATCAGCGGCACATGCCCGCCCATGACGTCCGTGAGCCCCGGCATCGATCCCTTGTAGCCGACGTGCGTCATGTCGAGGCCCGCGGCCTGGTTGAGCTTCAGGCCGGTCACGTGCGCGATCGTGCCCGCGCTGTAGGAGGCGTAGCTGACCTTGCCCGGGTTGGCCTTGATGTACGCGATCAGTTCGCCCATCGTCTTCGCCGGCACCGAGGGATGGCCGACCATCACCAGGCCGAAGCGCGCGAACTCGGCGATCGGCTTGATCTCCTTGGCCATGTCGATGCGCAGCTTGACGATGTGCGGGACCTCGGAGACCAGGCCGCTGATTCCCACCAGCGCGGTGGCGCCGTCGTGCGGCACCTGCATCAGGTCGTTGACCGCGAGCGCGCCGCCCGCGCCCGGCTTCGGGTCGACGACGACCGCCTGGCCCAGTTCCTTCTGCAGGCCGTCGCCGAGCATGCGCGCGACGATGTCGGAGGCGCCGCCGGCGGGGCCCGCGACGATGAGGCGCAAGGGCTTGGCCGATGCGGACTGTGCCTGCGCGCCGGGAGCGGCGAGGGCGGCGAGCGTTGCCGCGGCGGCGGTGCAGAGGAGGCGGCGCAGCGAGTCCGTGCGCGTTCGGTCGGTCATGTTGTCTCCGGTCTTGGGGGCTGTTGCGAAATTGGGCGGCGGGACGCTTCGAGGCGTCACTTCGCCGTTCTCTTGCGGGGCGCGGTCGGCTTTTTTGCCGCCGCCGCTTCGGGCTCGCGCGCCTTGTGGGGCGTGATGCCGTTCCACAGGATCGACATCAGCGGGGCGGCCTGCGCCGCGAGCGAGTAGCTGCGGCGGCGGTACTCCCACATCAGGAAGGCCCGGTTGAAGATGGCGTTGAAGGTGTCGAGGATGAGCCGGCTGTCCACGTCGCAGCGCAGTTCGCCTTGCTGCTGCGCATCGGTGATGGCGTGGAGCAGGCGCCGCATCATCTCGTGCTGCGCGTAGCTCGGATCGCGCATCCATCGCTCGAGCGGAACGGTCATGAAGATGATGCGCCCGACGTTGGGATTCCTCTCGTAGAACTCGAGGTGCAGCGTGAGCACCGCGAGCAGCTTGGACTTCAGGTCGCCCGCGTCGTCGAAGGGCTTGAGCGCCGCCGGATAGAGGCCGCCGAGCCAGTGCTGGATGAACCAGAACAGCAACGCTTCCTTGTCGCCGAAGTAGCGATAGATGGTGCGAAAGCTCATGCCGGCTTCGCGCGCGATGGTGCGCATGTCGGCGCGATGGAAGTCGCCGGCGGCGTAGGTTTCCATCACGACGGGCGAGAGCCGGTCGCGCAGGTTCGCGGGAATGCTCTGCGTTCCGGAAGGGGTCGGGAGGGGCTCGGGCGCTGCTGGCGGTGCTTTGCTCTTGGGCATGGACGATGTCGCGGGTGGTGAAGTCGGCCGCGAAGGTAACATCGTTACCCATTGGCTCGTTCAAGGGAAAACCCGGGGCCTTCGCGCGGGCCGGACCTCCCATGAAGAAGGCCCGCGAAGGTCGTCACCTTGGCGGGCCGGGGCGCGGCGCACGCGCGAATGCGCGCACGCGGCATCGAATCGAGACGGCGTCGCCCTTGCGCGGAGCGACGCGAAGATGCCTAGTGGAAGAACAGCGCGATCAGGATGATCACCGGGATCGGCACGCCGAGAAACAGAAGCAGAAGCGAGCGCATGGGAGGTCTCCTCGAAGTGGTAGAAGTGGGTTCAGAGATCGCGGCGACGGCCGCCGTAGGTGGCGGCGAGACTCGCGAAGAAGGCGCCGACGAGCAGCGAGACCACGAGCCACATCGCGGCATAGGCCGAGGCCTTGCGGGCCGTGTCGGCCGCTTCCTTGGCCTTGGCCTGCACGTCGCGCAACGCGGCCTGCGCCTTGGCATAGACCTCGTTCACGCGCTTCTCGGCGTCCTGCTGGCTCATGCCGGTGCGTTGCGCGACCACCTGGCCGACGTACTTGCTGTCCTCGGGCGGCAGCGCGCCGGTGCGGATGCTGTTGAGGAAGATGCGCGTCACCTCGGCGTTCGCGCCGGCCGCGTCGCGCACGGGCGGCGGCGACACCGCGAGGGTGCCGGCATCACCGGCGGGCGGCGGCGTGGCGGCGGCGTCCTGGCGGAACAGCGAATCGACGAAGTAGCTCATCGAGCCCGCGCCGTTGTCCGAGCCGGACTGCGATGCCGCGGAACCTGCGCCCGCCGCGCCAGCCACCGTGGCGGCACTCGCCGCACCGCCGGCCACCGTGGCACCGGCCTGCGCGCCCGCGCCGAGCACCGAGCCCACGGCGGAGCTCAACAGCGCGGCCGTGAGCAGCGTCGCGACGGCCCAGGCGAGAAAGCCATGGGCCGTGTCGCGAAAGTAGACCTCGTCGGTATGGATGCCGGCCCACTTGGTGCGCAGCCGGCCCGCCAGATAGCCGCCCAGTCCCGAGGCGGCGAGTTGCGTGAAGCTGAGCCAGAGGATGGTCGCGATGCCGATCGCGCCCGCGCTCGCGCCGCGGCTGGCCCAGGGGCTCACCGCGGACATCCCGAGGCCGGTGCCGAGCAGCAGCAGGACCAGCGACAGCGAGGCCGCGCCCGCGGCGCCCGCGAAGATCGCGCCCCAGGAAACGCCGCTTTCGCCGCGTGGCCCTTCGATGACGTCGACCGGTGAATTGATGCCGTACTGGGCCATGGCTGCTCCTTGTTGTAGAGCATCGACTCTGGACTTCGCGCGACCCGTTGCAGTCGGTTCCCGGCGCGCGAGCGGGTAGGCAACGATCCCGTCGCGACCGCCGTACGTACACTGCAAAACCCCGATCCATCGAGCCCGACCGCCATGAAACTGAGTCAACTCCGCTCGTTCCTCAGCGTCGCCGAGCATGGGAGCATCCGGGCCGCGGCGCGTGCGCTGGGCATGTCGCAGCCGGCCGTGACCCAGGCGATGCGCGAGCTCGAGCTGTCGGTCGATGCACCTCTGTTGCAGCGCGGCACGGCCGGTGTCGAGCTCACGGTGTATGGCCGCTCGCTGGTGCGCCGGGCCAGCGTGATCCAGCGCGAGATGGAGCGTGCGGTGGCCGAGATCGAGGAGATCCGCGACGGCAGCTCGGGCCTGATCTCGATCGCGATCTCCACGGCCGTCGCCTTCGAGATCCTGCCGAAGGCCTTCGCGGCGTTCCGCGCGCGCTTCCCCCATGTCGAGGTCCGCTTCAACGAAGCCTCGATCCCGCACACGCTGCCGCGCATCCTCGACGGAACGGTGGACTTCATGGTCGCGCACATGCTGCCCGGCTCGCTGGCCGACTGGGAGGTCAAGCGCCTGTACCGCACCGCCATGGTGGCGGTGGCGCGCGAGGGCCATCCGATCCTGGGCGCGGCGAACACGGACCGCTTCGCCGAGTGGGAGTGGCTGCTGCCCTACGACGACGAGAGCGCGCCCGCGCTGGTGCGCCAGCTGTTCGCGCACAAGCGCATCGCGCCACCGACGCAGGTGGTGCGCTGCACCTCGACGGCGATCGGCCTGAAGCTCGTGGGCGAGAGCGACCTGGTCGGCGTGTTCGTCGACACGATGACCCGCGAGGAGTTTCCGCACTACGGCCTGGTGAAGGTCCCGCTGTGCGACCCGCTCGCGGCGCTCGACGTCAGCGTGATCTCGCGGCCCGGCTCGGTGCTGAGCCCGGCGGCGCAGAACTTCCTCGATTGCCTGCGCAGCGAAGCCGCGATGAAAGGCAATGCCTATCACCCCTGAAGAGTGCTTGTCTTCCGGCCGCGGATCGCTGCTCCTAGCATCCGCCATCGCAACAAAAGGCAAGGCCAGGAGACAACGATGGGTACCCAGACAAGTGGCGTCGCGCCACCGCTATCGAAGCGCAAGGCGGTGACGGCGATCACGGTCGGCAACGCGCTGGAGTTCTACGACTTCACCGTCTACGGCTTCATGACGAGCATCATCGGGCGGATCTTCTTCCCCTCCCTGAGTCCCTACGCGCAGCTGCTGCTGGCGGTGGCCAGCTTCGGCGTCGGCTTCCTCGCGCGGCCGCTCGGTGGCGTGGTGATCGGCGCCTATGCCGACCGCCATGGCCGCAAGAAGGCGATGGGGCTGACCATCGGCCTCATGGCGCTGGGCTGCGCCATGATCGCTGCGGCACCCACGCCCGCGCAGATCGGCCTGGCGGCGCCGGCGATCATCGTGCTGGCGCGGCTGATCCAGGGCTTCTCGGCAGGCGGCGAGGTCGGTGCGTCGACGGCCATGCTGGTCGAGTACGCGGGCCGCAACGAGCGTGCCTTCATGGCCAGCTGGCAGGTCGCGAGCCAGGGCATGGGCGTGATGTTCGGCGCGCTCATCTCGAGCACCGTGATCTCGGTGCTGGCCCCGGCCGATCTCGAGAGCTGGGGCTGGCGGCTGCCCTTCGTGCTCGGCATCCTGATCGCGCCGGTGGGCATGTACATCCGCACGCGCCTGCACGAGACGCATGTCGACGCGTCGACGCCAGCGGCTTCGGGCGAAACGGGCGGCAAGATCGGCCTGCTGCTGCGCCACCACTGGAAGCAACTGATCCAGGCCTGCCTGCTGTTCCTCTCGTGCACGGTCGGCATCTACGTGGTCGCGTTCTACATGCCCACCTACGCGGCCCGGGAGCTCGGGCTGCCGGTGCAGGTCGGCATCTGGGCCGGCGTGGTGTTCGGCATCGTGAACCTGCTCATCGCGCCGCTGTCGGGCCTGCTGGCCGACTGGTTGCGGCGCAAGCCCGTGATCTTCTGGTCGCGCGTGGTGTTGCTGCTGCTGGTGTTCCCGTGTTTCCACTGGCTGCTCGCAGCGCCCTCGCCGGGGCGCCTGTACGTGGTCGTCGGGCTGCTCAGCGTGTGCCTGACCTCGCAGTTCCCGGCGCTGCTGGTGATGCTCACCGAGATCTTCCCGAAGCATGTGCGTGCCAGTGGCCTGTCGACCGTCTACAGCGTGGTGGTCGCGGTCTTCAGCGGCTTCTCGCCCTTCGTGCTGACCTGGCTGGTGCACGAGACCGCCGACAAGCTGGCTCCCGCCTGGTACTTGGTGGCCGTGACCGTGGTCTCGACCCTCGTCATGCCCTGGCTCGTGGACCGCACCGGCGAGGACCTCGATGCGGAGAGCCCGAAGGAAGCGCCGCCACGCGTTCGCTGCGCGATGCCGGTGGGGAGCTTCAAGTGAAACCCACGAGTCATTTCGCGGCCAGCTATGCCGCGGCACGCGAGCGCTTTCTCGCGAGCGCGGGCGCGGCGGGACTCGCCGTGACCTCGCATGCGATCGACGGCGTGCGCGGCGCGCAGGGCGAGGAGCTCGCGATGGACGTCGTGCGATTCGGCGATCCGCAGGCCGACAGGCTGCTGGTGCTGACCTCCGCGATCCACGGCGTCGAGGGCTTCTGCGGCTCGGGCTGCCAGTCGGCGATGCTCGTGGACGAGCCGCTGCTGGCCATGGCCGAGCGCATGGGCGTCGGCCTTCTGTTCGTGCATGCGGTCAATCCCTTCGGCTTCTCGCACCTGCGCCGCGTCAACGAAGACAACGTGGACGTGAACCGGAACTTCGTGCGCTTCGAGGAGACGCGTTCGCCGAACCGCGGCTACGCCGAACTGGAGCCCCTGCTGCTTCCGCCTACATGGCCTCCGGGCCTCGAAGAGGCCGCGCTGCTCGATGCCTGGATCGGCGCGCGCGGCGTCGAGGCCTATGGGCAGTCCGTGTTCCAGGGGCAGTACGACTCGCCCACGGGGATGTTCTACGGCGGCAGCCGCGCGACCTGGAGCAACAGGACGATCCGGCGGGTTCTCCGGCAGGAGGGCGCCGCGGCGAAGCAGGTGGGCTGGATCGACCTCCACACCGGGCTCGGCCCGCGGGGCCACTGCGAGAAGGTGTTCATCGGCAGGCGCGGCGAGATCGATCGGGCCCGGACCTGGTGGGGCGCGGATGTCATCTCGACCGAGCGCGACGATTCGGTGATGTACGAGATCAGCGGCCCGATGGTGACGATCCTCGCGGAGGAATGCCCCAATGCACTGGGCACCACGATCGCGCTCGAGTTCGGCACCGTGCCGCTGCTGCGGATGATCGATGCGCTGCGCGCCGACCACTTCTGCTGGCGGGCCGAGCCGCCGGTCGCGCCGCGGCTCAAGGCCGAGGCCGGGCAGGAACTGAAGGCCTGCTTCTATGTCGACGATGCCGACTGGCAGGGCATGGTCTTCGGCCAGGCGCGCACGGCGGTCGTGCAGGCCTTGTGCGGGCTCGGCGCTTCGGCGTGACCGGGTACGTGGCGCGGCGGATGGCTAGGCGGCACGCCCGCTTTTCCTGCGGCCGCCGGCCTTCGCGCCATGGCTCGCCAAGCCGGCGAAGTCCACGATCCTGATCCTCGGTCCGTCGAGCTGCACCAGCCCGTCGGCCCGCAGCGCGCGCAGCGCCATGTTGGTCCGCTGGCGCGACAGTCCACACAGGTTGGCGAGCTGGTGCTGCGGCAGGGCCAGCGCGTCGCCATCGTCGCCCTGGGCCAGCAGCGACAGGCAGCGCGCGACGCGCATGTCGGGCGCCAGCATGCGCGAGGCTTCGAGCAAGGCCGTGACCGTGCCCATGCGCTGGTTGAGGTTGTTGAGCAGGAAGTTGTTGAACGGCACGCTCTGCGCGAGCAGCAGTTCGAAGGTGGGTGCGGGCAGCAGGCAGACGCGGCTCGCGCGCACCGCGATCACGTCGTAACGCCGCTGTTCGCGCTTGAGCATCGAGCCTTCGCCGCCCCACTCGCCCTCGCGCAGGAAATGCAGCGTGGTCTCGCTGCCATCGGCGGCGGTCACGGACATCTGCAGGAAGCCGCTGTCCACGCCGATCCAGTGCGCGGCGGCCTCGCCCACCCTAGCCACGCATTCGCCGATCGCGGCCTCTTTTTCGACCAGCGTGGCGCGCACCAGCGCCTGCTGCGCCGGTTCCAGCGTGGCGAACCAGGCGGTGCGGTCGAGCAGGGAGGTGGGCGGTGTGGCGGGCTTCATGGATGTCGTTGCAACGACAGCGCGATGCGCGTGTCTTCACGATAGTAAGCACTTCAACAGGAGACGCCAATGACCGTGAGAACCGAGAAGGATGGTGCGGTGTGGACCGTGATCCACAGCCGCTTCGACGAAGCGCGCAACGCAATGGACCCCGACAGCGCCGATGCGCTGGTCGAGCAGCTGCAGGCCTTCGACCGCGATCCGCAGGCGCGCGTCGCGGTGCTGTGGGGCGAGGGCGGTGCCTTCTGCGCCGGGTGGGACCTCAAGTACGCGAGCACGCTGGCGGACCGCGAGCGCTTCGACCAGGACATCGTCCGCGGCCTGGCGTTTCCGATGGGCGCCAACGCGGCACCGCGGGGCCCGCTGGGGCCGACGCGGCTGGAGCTGTCGAAGCCCGTGATCGCGGCGGTGGAAGGCCCGGCGGTGGCGGGCGGCATGGAGCTCGCGCTGTGGTGCGACATCCGCGTGATGGCCGAGAGCGCCTACTTCGGCGTCTACTGCCGCCGCTGGGGCATTCCCCTGCTCGATGGCGGCGCGGTGCGCCTGCCGCGGCTGGTGGGCCAGGGCCGCGCGATGGAGATCATCCTGACCGGCCGCAAGGTGCCGGCCGAGGAGGCGCTGCGCATCGGCATGTGCGAGCAGCTGGTGCCGCATGGCGAGGCGCGGCAGGCGGCCGAGGCGATGGCCAGGGAGATCGCGCGCTTCCCGCAGGCCGCCGTGCGGGCCGATCGCCGCACGGTGCACGAAAGCCATGGGCTGCCGCTGCGCGATGCGATGCGCGTGGAGTGGGCCAACGGCGTGGAGGCGCATCACCAGGAAGGCGCCGATGGCGCGGGCCGCTTTGCGTCGGGACTGGGGCGCGGCGGCGACTTCGGCCGCATCTGATCACTCCTCGAACAGGCGCGACTGCGACGAGGTCAGCGCCGAGAAGCTCTCGCCCATCGGCAGCAGGATCGCGTCCGCGATCGGCCGCAGTTGCTTCGCGAGGTAGTGCTCGTAGTCGATGCGCGACTGGCGCGCTTCCAGCGGCTCGGGCCCGTTGCGCGTCATCACGTACTGGATCCAGCCGCCGTTCTGGTATTGGCGCGGCCGCTGGGCCCGGTCGTTGAACGCGTCGGCGATGCGCGCCGCGCGCACCTGCGGCGGCACGTTGACCTGGTAGTCGTCGAGGCGATGGCGCAGCCGCTTGCGGTAGATCAGCAGCTCGTCCTTGGCGCCCGCCAGCATCGAGCGCGTGTAGTCGGTGACGAAGTCGCGGTAGGGTTCGTCGTGGAAGATGCGCGACAGCAGTCCTTCCTGGAACTGGCGCGCCAGCGGCGTCCAGTCGCTGCGTGCCATCTCGAGGCCGCGATAGACCATCTCCTCCCGGCCCTTCGCATCCACGCTCAGGCCCGCATAGCGCTTCTTGCTGCCGATCTCCGAGCCGCGGATGGTGGGCATGAAGAACTTCTTGTAGTGGGTGTCGAACTCGATCTCGAGGAAGTTGCGCAGTCCCTGTTCGTCGTGCAGGTTGCGGGTCCACCAGGCGTTGATCTCGGTGGTGAGCGCCGCCGCGATGGCGTGCGCGTCCTCGCTGGAATGCGCGCGCTTGAGCCAGATGAAGATGGAGTCGGTGTCGCCGTAGATGACCTCGTAGCCGCGCTCCTCCACGAAGTCGCGCGTGAGCCGCATCATCTCGTGGCCGCGCAGCGTGATGGCGGACACCAGGTCGGGGTTGAAGAAGCGGCAGTCGGACGCGCCCAGCACGCCCGCGAAGGAGTTCATGAGCAGCTTCAGCGCCTGCGACAGCGGCTCGTTCTTCGCGCGCTTGGCCTCGTCGCGCGCATGCCAGAAGGTGCTGACGATCTCGGGCAGGCAGTGCCTGTCGCGCGAGAACAGGGTGCCGTTCGGCCCCTTGACGCCCGTGGTCGGGTCCTGCGCGCGCATGCCTTCCACCAGGCCCACGGGGTCGACGAGGAAGGTGCGGATGATCGATGGATAGAGGCTCTTGTAGTCGAGCACCACGACCGAGTCGTAGAAGCCGGGCTTGGAGTCCATCACGTAGCCGCCCGGATAGGCCTTGCTGAGGATCTCGCCGACGTTGGGCGCCACGTAGCCCAGCCGGTGCATGCGCGGCAGGTAGTGGTGGCTGAACGCGGCGATGGAGCCGCCGAAGTGGTCGGCCTGCAGGCCCATGGTCTGCGCGCGCTCCAGCACGAAGCTCAGCAGCTTAGTCTTCTCGAAGATGCGCAGCACCAGCTCGCAGTCGCGGATGTTGTAGGTGGCGAGCGCCGGCTTGTCATGCTGGTAGCGGCGCTCGATCTCGGCCATCTTGTCGTACTCGTCGCCGATGGCCTTGCCTTCGCCGAGCAAGGCCTGCGACACCGACTCGAGGCTGAACGACGGAAAGCTCCACATGCCGGAGCGCAGCGCCTCGATGCCGTCGATGATCACGCGGCCCGCGGTGGTCGCGAACAGGTAGCCCTGCTTGCCCGGATGCGTGCGCCATTCGAAGGGCCGGCGTTCGCGGCCCGGCAGCAGCGGTGCGCCGGCGGTGTCGGCCGTCTTCTGCAGCACGCGCAGGTCGAACTGGATCACGCTCCAGCCGACGATGACGTCGGGGTCGTTGTGTTCGAACCAGTCGTTGAGGCGTTCGATCATCGCCTTGCGGCTGGCGCAGTAGACGAGCGAGAAGTCCAGCGGCTCGCTCGCCGCCTGCGCGGGCGCCTCGCCCAGCATGTAGACCACGCGCTCGCCGGTGCCGTCGAGCGCGATCGAGTAGAGCTCCTCGTGCTGGCTGGTCTCGATGTCGAGCGACACCACCTTGAGCCGCGGCCGGTAGGCGGGCGCGGGCTTGAGCCGCGGATCGACGATGGCAGCGCCCTCGGACCTGCCGCCTTCCACGAGCGCGCCCGCCGTGATGAAGCGCTCCATCAGGTAGCGGTCGTGCGGCCGGATGTCGGCTTCGAGCAGTGGAATGCTCTTGGCCTCGAGCAGGCGCACCAGCCGCTTGAGCTGGCGGAAATGCGTGACGTAGACGCCGACGACCGGCTCCTGCCCGAAGGTATTGAGCGCGAGTTCGCGCAGCTGCAGGCCCGGCAACTCCGGGGCGTGCGACTCCACCGCCTGCCTGTGCTTCGCCGCCACGAAGGCGACCGAGGTCTGCGCATTGAGCAGCACCTTCCGCGGGCCCTCGTCGGTGGCGAGCCAGAACTCGATCTCGGTGCCGCCGGGCGCATCGCGCCAGCGCCGGGTGAGGATGAATCCCTGGAGTTCGGAGGTCGGCACGGGAGGCTGGAGATCGGGTGGAGCGGGAGCGTGGTGGATTCTCACAGGGCCGCGCTTTGCTTGCGCCTGGCCGTCGTGCTGCGCGGCGGCATGCTGTCCTTCATGGCCTCCTTGAGGAGGCCGAACACGCGCCGGTCGCCGAGCTGCGCGACATTGAAGCGCGCGAACGAGCCCGCCGTCTGCGAGACGCTGAAGACATTGCCGGGCGCGAGCACGACCTTCTGTTCCATGCAGCGCCGCGCCAGCACCGCGGAGTCGAGCCCATCGGGCAGGCGGCACCAGAGGTAGAAGCCGCCGCGCGGCGCGAGCCAGGGCCTGATCCCCAGCGCCGCCAGGCGCTCGGTGGCGTCCTTGCGCGCACGCGTGAGGCGCTGGCGCACCTCGTCCATGTGCTTGCGGTAGCTGCCGCCGGCCAGCACGCCGGCGATCAGTTCGGTGGCCACCGGGCTCGGGCCGCCGAACTGGGTCGCCACCTGCAGGTCGACCAGCCCGTCGATCCAGTCCCGGCGCGCGGCGATGTAGCCGCAGCGCACCGAGGCCGAGAGCGTCTTGGAGAAGCTGCCGATGCGGATCACGCGCTGCAGGCCGTCGAGCACCGCCAGCCGCGGCGAGGGCGAGGGCTCGAAGTCGGCGAAGACCTCGTCCTCGACGATCGTCATCCCTTGCGCCGCGGCCGCGCCGAGCACGCGGTGCGCGGTCTGCGGCGAGATCGTGGCGCCGGTGGGGTTGTGCAGCGCCGAGTTGGTGATGTAGAGCCGCGGGTTCTGCGCCAGCGCCTGCGTGAAGGCCGCGACGTCGGGACCGGTGGGCGTGAACGGCACGCCGACGATCTTCGCCTGGTGGGCGCGCAGCAGCGCCTGAAAGTTGAAGTAGCAGGGGTCGTCCACCAGCACGGTGTCGCCGGGCCGCAGCAGCAGGCGGCAGATCAGATCGATGGCCTGCGTGCCCGAAGCCGTCAGCAGCATCTGCTCGGGCGTCGCGGCGATGCCTTCGTCGGCCAGGCGCGCCAGCAGCAGGCGGCGCAGCGCGAGCGCACCGCGCGTGCTGCCGTAGTCGGCCAGCAGCGCGTCGTCGGCGCGACTCAGCGCGCGCAGGCCCTTGCGCAGGGCGGCATGCGGCATCCAGTCGGCCGGCAGCCAGCCGCAGCCCGGCATGAGGAAGGAACCATCGGCATCCAGCGACTGGCGCGAGACCCAGAAGGGATCGACGTCGCGCTCGCGCGGCGCGCCCATCTCGGCCAGCGCCATCGGCGGCAGGTTGGCGCCGGTCACGTAGAAGCCCGAGCCGCGGCGCGCGCGGATCACGCCCTCGGCCTCGAGGCGGTCGTAGGCCTCGACCACGGTGGAGGGCGAGACACCCATGGTCTCGGCGAAGCTGCGCACCGAGGGCAGGCGGTCGCCTTCCACCAGGGCGCGGTTCGCGATCTTGGCGCGCACCGCCTCCATCAGCGCATCGGTCCGCATCGTTGCCTTCACACCGCTCATCCTCGTCGCCTTCCCGGGTGACTGTGTGGCCGGGATGAGCCATACAGTTTGCGGAAATTGTATGCCTCTGTGCCTTCCCGCCAGGGCCCCGCCCCGCTACGCTGGGCGGATGACAAGCGAAGGTTCTCGACGACATTCGGCCGGCTGGGGCAGCGGCCTGCTGGGCGTGCTCATCTTCAGCGGCTCGCTGCCCGCCACGCGCGTGGCCGTGGCCGATTTCTCGCCGTTGTTCCTGACGGGCGCGCGCGCGGTGATCGCCGCCTTGCTGGGCGCGGTGTTCCTGTTCGCGCTGCGCGAGGCGCGGCCCAAGCGGGCCGACCTCGTGCCGTTGACCTTGGTGGCGATCGGCGTCGTGGTCGGCTTCCCGCTGCTGACCGCGCTCGCGCTGCAGCACATCGATGCCGCGCATTCGGTGGTCTTCGTCGGGTTGCTGCCGCTCTCGACCGCGATCTTCGGCGTGCTGCGCGGCGGCGAGCGGCCCAGGCCCGCCTTCTGGCTGTTCTCGATCGTCGGCGCCGCGGTGGTGGCCGGCTTCGCGCTGCACGGCAGCCGCGGCGGCAGCCTGCAGGGCGACCTGCTGATGATCGCGGCCATCGTGGTGTGCGGACTCGGCTATGCCGAAGGCGCGACGCTCTCGCGTCGCCTCGGCGGCTGGCAGGTGATCTGCTGGGCGTTGCTGCTGTCGCTGCCGCTCATGGCCGCCATCGCGTTGTTCACCCTGCCGCATGCCTGGGACCGCATCGGCGCGCCGGCATGGGCCGGCCTGGCCTACGTGTCGGTCTTCAGCATGATGATCGGCTTCGTCTTCTGGTACCGCGGCCTGGCGCTCGGCGGCATCGCGGGCGTGGGCCAGCTGCAATTGCTGCAGCCCTTCTTCGGCCTGCTGCTGGCCGGGATGCTGCTCGGCGAGCCGGTGGCCTGGACCATGATCGCCTCGACCGTGGTCGTGGTGTTCTGCGTGGCGGGCGCCAAGCGCTTCGCCTGAGCGGCCGATGAGTTCTTCCGCGATCGAGATCGGCGCGCTCGCGCCGCTGAGCCGGCCGGGCTGGGTCGAGGCGGGCGAGCATCTGCTGGCTGGCATGGAATTGGCCGCCCTCGAGATCAATGAGGCAGGCGGGATCGCGGGCAGGCCGCTTCGACTGGTGGTGAGGGACACGGCGGCCGATCCGAACAAGGCCGTGGCCGCCGTGGACGAACTGGCCCGCCTCGGCGTGGTGGCGCTGGCCGGGGAGTACCACAGCGTGGTCGCCCGCGCGGCGGCCGCAAGGGCGCATGCGCTCGGCCTGCCGTTCCTCTGCGCGTCGGCGGTGCTCGATGCGCTGTGCGAACAGCCGACGCCCTGGGTGGCGCGGCTGGCGCCGGCGCAGTCGCATGGCTGGCGGATCTATGCGGACTTCCTGCTCGGCGAGGACCATCGCCGCATCGCGGTCGCGGCCGATGCCAGCGTCTATTGGGCGGCGGGCATGGGCATCCTGCGCGAGCATCTGGCAGCGCGCGACGGTGTGTTGATCGAACTTGATGCGCGTGCGTTGTCGCCCGCGACGTTGTGCGATCAATTGTTCGAGCAGCGCGTGACGGCCGTCCTGATGCTGGCCGGCCATCCCGAGCCGGCCGTGCCCATCGTCAAGGCCGTGCGCCAAGACCCGCGCCTTGCCGGCATGCGGATCGGCGCGCCGGCCGGGCAATCCGAGTTCACCGAGTGGATGGCGGCGCTGGGCGCGGATGGCGCGGCGATTCCGTTCCTTCGCTATCTGCCCGAGCATCTCGGTTCGTCAGCCACGCGCATCGAAGCGGCATTGCGCGAGCGACTGGGCGTGGTGCCTTCGTTCGTCGCCTTCGAGGGCTACGACACGATCGCCGTCCTTGCCGAGGCGATGCGATCCCACGGTGCGCGCCGCGAGGGCATCGCCGACGCGTGGGTTCAAAAGACCTTCGAGGGCAGCCGCGGCCCGCTCCGGTTCTCGCGCGTGCCGGGCATCGATGTCCTGCAGTGGGCCTGGTCCCCGGTCCAGGTCGTCGAGCGCGATCCCTCGAAGCCCGATCGCTTCAGGGTGCTCCACGCCAGCGCCTGATCCTGGTCAGGCGTGCACCCGGCCGAGAAAGTCGCGCATCAGGCCCGACACCTCGTCGAGGTGCGTCTCGAGCAGCCAATGGCCGCCATCGAGCAGATGCAGCTCGGCCTGCGGCAGGTCGCGCAGATAGGCGCGCGCCGATTTCTCGGGCATGTAGTGATCGTGCGGCCCCCAGACGATCAGCGTCGGCGGCTTGTGGGTCGCGAGGTACTGGCGATGCGCCGGAAACCACGCACGGTTCTGTTTCAGCCCGGCGATCAGGTCGATCGCAACCTCCTTGCGTTTCGGCGTGACCAGCGACCAGTGCAGCTTCCACAGGTCCGGCGGAATCCGGTCGGCGTGCTCGTCGTCCAATGCATTGAGGAACTCCTCCTTGAAGGTCTCCTCGTCGATGGCCTTGGCCAGTTGGGCGCGCATCTCGGACTCGGGCAAGGTCCAGGTCTCTTCGATCTCCGCGTACTTCGGGCCCAGCGCGTCTTCGTAGGGGATGTCGCCGTTCTGGATGATCTGCGCCGCGATGCGCTCGGGCGCCATGATCGCCAGCCGCGCGCCGATCGGCGATCCGAAGTCGTGCAGATAGAGCGCGAAGCGCGACAGGCCCAGCGTCTTCACGAAGCGGTCGAGGAATTGCGCGTAGCCATCGAAGCTGTAGTCGAAGTCCTCGGGCGTGGCGCTGTATCCCGCGCCCGGATAGTCGGGCGCGACGAGGCGCCAGCGGTCCGCCAGCCGCGGCATCAGGTTGCGGAACTCGTAGGACGAGCACGGGTAGCCATGCGGCAGCAGCACGGCCGGCGCATCGGGCGGGCCGGCTTCGCGGTAGAAGGTGTCCACGTTGCCGACCTGGATGCGGCGATGTCGAACGGTGGAGGTCATGCGGTGCTTCCCGTCTCGACCACGAAGGCATGCAGCTCGGCCAGCTTTCCGTCGCGAAAGCGCCAGACATCGCAGTAGCTGTGATGGGTCGCCTTGCCCGCCTCGTCCTTCAGCGTGATCTCGCCGATGGCCGCCACGATGTCGCCCTCGGCGACCAGCCGGTGCACGTCGAACTTCGGCGGCTCCTTGTACGTCTGGGCCATCCATTGGCGAACGGCTTCCTTGCCGTCGAGCGTCTGTTCGCCCACGAAGGTCCACTTCGTGTCGTCGGTGCAGGCACTCAGAAAACCTTCGTAGTCGCCTTCGACGATGGCCGCGTTGGCCTTCTCGAGGATGGCCTTGTTCGTCTGTGACATCCGGAACTCTCCTTCGTTGAACCAGGAACAGCTCCCGGTTGTAGAGCTCCGGTGTGTCGCGATCGTCAGCCCATGGGCAACGATGGCGTACGCGATCGGCTGACAGCCAGGCAGGCCCTATCGCAGATCGAATCCGAAATGCATCCCGCGCGCGAGCAGGCCGTTGCGGAAGTAGAAGCGCTGCGCCAGCGCGTTGTCCATGCCGGTATCGAGCGTGAGGCGCGTGCACCCGGCTTCGCGCGCCAGCGTCTTCAGCGCGCCGAGCAGCGCGCTGCCCACGCCGCTGCTGCGCTCGTCCTGCGTGGTCACGAGGTCGTCGACATAGAGGAAGCGCCCGTGGATCAAGTTGCGCTGGAAGCGGTAGCCCGCGAAGCCGCGGGGCGCATCGTGCTGCCAGGCCGCGAGCATGCGGTAGCCCTCGCGGCGCTGCTCGGCCACGGCCTGCTGAAAGGCCTCGGAGCTCGCGAGATGCGGGCGCAGTTGCCGCACGATGGGATAGCAGGCGAGAAGGTCCGCGTCGGAATCGACGGGGCGGAAACTGATCGGGGTGGCGGTCATGGGGGTGAAGTCGATGAAAGGACCCGGGCAGTGTGCGGCCGCGACTTCCCCTCCCATTGGACCAACTTCGATGATTCGGGTTGGGCCATGTCGCCATGGCCCCCGCCCCTTGCGTGCAGGCCGTTGCTCAGTTGAGCTTCATCACGGCAACGGGATTCGCCTTTGGTACGAGCGGCATGTCCAGGGTCGTGTTGGCCAGGTCCAGCGAGACCGTCTCACCGCCCCAGTTGTCGTACCCCTCGATCACCACGGAAATCTTTCTGCCCGGCAAGACGGTGAAGTCGCGCGGCATCATCTCCAGCGAGACCTTGTAGGCCGTATCGGGCGCAATGGTCTCCGGCTTCTCGAGGGACTTGTGGAAGCGAGGATTGGCCCAGCCCCAGGTCACCGCTTGTCCATCGACGAACAGCTTTGCCTTGAGATTGCTGACGCCGTTGGAGAGCTTGACGGTTGTCGTCACGTAGATCGTGCCGGCAAAGCGGGTTGCATTCACGAGAGGCCGGGACACGAAGCTCCCGCTGTCGGCGCCATAACTCAGCGTCAAGGGTTCTCCTGCTGAGCCCTCCCCGGCGTCCGGCGTCAACAGAAGACCCGTGTCCGAGGCGGCGTTGCGATGCAGGTAGTACGAAACCGTCTTCGTTGCCGGCCAGGCGTCTTCCTTCACCATGATTCCGCCCGAGGTGACGCAATCCCTCGGGTTGTGAGCACCGGAGCCAGGCTGATTGCAGTGACCTGTCAGTGTGTCGCTCAAGTCGGTCCGCGGCTCGCCGCCGAGGTCTCCGGCAACCTTGTCTCCGGGTGGTGTTTCCCGCACGTAGGTCGGCTGGGCCTCGACGCCGTTGTTCACGCCAAAGAGATAGCGCGAATACCACAGCATGATCTGCTTCTGCCATTCCTTCTGCCAGGCCGGATCGTCGTGATCTTTGGCATGGAACCACAGTTGCACCGGCTTCTTCATCCGATGGAGCGTTTGATACAACTGAACGGCGTTCTTCGTCTTGACGTTGTTGTCGCTCTGACCGTGCGAGATGAGCGTCGCGGCCTTGATGTTGCCCGCCAGTGCGAGCGTATTGCGTTCTTTCCAGAAGTCGGTGTAGGCGAGTGTTTCGTCGTCGACCCCCGCGTCCAGTTTGGCAAAGCTGGCGGTGCATTCGGCCGGCGGGCTTTGATCGTTGTATATCTGGGCATAGCCGTTGAGAGTGATGACGCCAAGCTCGTCGGGGACCACACCGTTGTACCGTGAGAAATAGTCGTAGGCATTGCTGATGCCAGCCACCGGAACGATGGCTTCGAGTCCGGTGACCCCCATCGCGGCGGCCATGATGGGCAGGGTCCCACCGTAGGAAATCCCTTCCATGGCGACGTGGTTCGTCGACCAGGAGGCCGCGGTCACCGCAGCACCTTTCTCGTCGAAGCCTTGTGCGGACGGATCGCTCGCCAGCCAGCGAACGACGTCGGCCATGGCCTGACGCTCCGCGCTGTCCATGATGCTGGCGCAACCCTCCGACTGGTAGGTCCCGATCGTGTCGGCGTAGACGACGGTGTAGCCCATTCGCAGGTACTGATCTTCGCCAAGAAAGGGTTGTCGCTTCCCGACGTAGGCCGGGTCCCCGTAGTAGAAGGACGGCCGAACGATCACCGGTGTCTTCAACCCATCGGCCACTTCCGCCGGTTGCACGATGCGCAGCGCGAGGCGATCGGGTTTGCCGTTGTTGTCGGTATCGAGCGCCGTCTGGACCTTGACGCTGAACTTCAACGGTTCCCGGTTCGGAGAGAGCCACGGCAGCACCATGCCGTTCTCGACGGTGGGGCCGTCGTGCCCGGGGTAGAGGCCGGCAAGCTTGGGGTACGGCACGCCCGTCGGGGAGTTCTCGAACTGAGGCCCCACATCGGGCAACGGCACCGGCGCCGGGATCGGCCCGGGAGGCGGCTCTTGCGTGATGGTCTGCGGTGCGTTTGCCACGGGCAGGTAGACAACGGAGGAGGTACCGTCCCCGCCGCCGCAGGCGCCGACGAGCAGAGCCGCCGCGGTGGCTCCGGCGATCTGGCGTCCGCGCGCTGTCAGCCTTCGGCCCTTGTTCGTTGCGGTGTTCGACGCTTCGACATTCTTTTTCATTTCGACATTCCCTTGTGTGGTCGGTGGAGGCGAGCTCAGTCGCCGGCTTCGCTGGCCCGGACAGGTCGTGAACCGAGCGCGCCGATCCCGACGCGACATGCCGCCAGCGCGGCGGCTGAATAAGCCATGAAGATGGTTTGAATTAATCTTCTATTAAGCATTCGTGTTGTTTCCCTAAAGGCAAAAGAAGAACGGCCGATTTGTCATACGGCGTTCACCCACGTGTCGATCACGAACCGCCACTCGCATTGCAAATGGCCGCGCGAACGTCACGTATCGGCACTCTTTCCATGAGCGCCGAATCTCGACAATCTTTGGGTTATTGCTCTAGGCGACAGGCCCTTCGCAACCGGCAATGCGGCGAGCTGGGCATGGCGATGCCGGGGCGTGGCAAGCCCGATGGCATCGAGAGAAGGGAGTCGGGGTGCAACGGAA
This sequence comes from Variovorax sp. GW821-FHT10D07, assembly GCF_059415325.1. Taxonomy (NCBI): domain Bacteria; kingdom Pseudomonadati; phylum Pseudomonadota; class Betaproteobacteria; order Burkholderiales; family Comamonadaceae; genus Variovorax; species Variovorax sp. GW821-FHT10D07. The sequence continues at coordinate 197,351 of NZ_JBWKMZ010000001.1, forward strand.
CAGAAGGTGCAGCGAAGACTTCTGTGCGTTGGCGAAAGCGCGATGCTTTGATTCTGAAAAAAGAATGTCGCCCTGGGATTATTTCAGACCGAATCCGTGAATCATTGTTCATTTACTCTCCCTGTTGACTTCCGAAAAAGTCTGCACGAACTGTGCCAATTGGAGGAAATGAACTGGTGATATTTCTTATTTGGCCGAATCGCCTGTTGGATGTGTCACGGTCGTCCGAGGGACATGCAATGCACGCGCCCAGCGAGGCGCCGGGCCCCAGGGACGAAATGACCGAGAAGCTGGCGGCCTGCTAGACGGTCGCGCGATCGCCGCGCGCCGGCGCCACCATGTTGCGGCAGGCGATCAGATAAGCCTGCTCCGTGCTCTGGATGTGCTCGCGCAGGATCGCCTGCGCGCGCGCCGCGTCGTTGGCCCGGATCGCGTCGACCACCACGCGGTGGTTGTCCTGGCAGTGCGTGACCTGGCTGTTCTCGGCCGGCAGCCGGTAGCGCAGGGCCGTGAGCTGCGCCGCCACCAGCGTGTACGCGGACTGGATGTAGCCGTTGGCGCAGCTCTCGATGATGGCGTTGTGGAACTCGGTGTCCAGGCGCGGGAACTCGTCGTGCTGCTGCTTCGAGAAGGCGGCGGCCATGTCGTCCAGGCATTTCTCGAGCGCCTGGATCAGCGCCTCGGGTCGGTGCTCCATGCCGTCGGCCAGGGCCTCGCATTCGATCATCGAGCGGAAGCGGCAGATGTTCGCGACCTCGGCCTCGCCGAGCTGGAACACGAAGGTCCCGCGCTGCGGATGGACCTCGACCAGCCCTTCCATCTTGAGGTGCAGCAGCGCCTCGCGCACCGGCGTCTTGCTGATGCCCAGCGTGGCCGCCAGCACCGACTCCGACAACGCCTCCCCGAAGCCCAGCTCGCCCCTGACGATGGCGGCGCGGATCTGGTCGATCGCGAGTTCGGTGAGCGATTTGGGCCGCTCGACCTTGACGGAGAGGGCGGATTGACGGGGCGGGGCCATGCGCGATCCTAACAGGACCGGCCTTCGGGAAATACCGGATCTGATCTCTGGCGTTCCATATCTGGCATCTGATATATTTGTTGCCACAGAACAGGAGACAAGATGAATGCAGCAATGGACCGGCTCTACCGGTGGTTCGAGCACGCGCTCGTGGGTGGCCTGGCCGTGATGTCGCTGATGGTGTTCGCCAACGTGGTGCTGCGCTATGTGTTCGACACCGGCATCACCTTCACCGAGGAGGTGTCGCGCATGCTGTTCGTCTGGCTGACCTTCATCGGCTCGATCGTCGCGCTGCGCCAGGGCACGCACCTGGGCATGGACACGGTGGTCAGCCGGCTGCCGCATGCGGGCAAGCTGGCCTTCTTCGTCCTGAGCCACCTGCTGATGCTGGGCTGCATCGTGATGCTGTGGCTGGGCTGCTGGGAGCAGACCCGCGTCAACCTCGACAACCACGCGCCGGTCTCGGGCATCCCGGTGGCGGCGGTCTATTCGGTCGGGCTGGTGGCCGCGGTGCTGATGGGCATCACCCTGCTGGCCAACCTCTGGCAGGCGCTGCGCGGCGACCTCAGCGACGCGCAGCTGGTGACGGTGCGCGAGAGCGAAGACCGCGCCGCCGACTGAGCGCAAGGACAGAGGCCACTCCATGACCGTCTTCACCTTCATCGCATCGCTGCTCGGCGCCATGACGCTGGGCATGCCGATCGCGTTCGCCCTCATGGTCTGCGGCGTCGCGCTGATGCTGCAGATGAACAGCTTCGACGTGCAGATCCTGGCGCAGAAGCTGGTCGACGGCGCCGACAACTACCTGCTGATGTCGGTGCCCTTCTTCCTGCTGGCCGGCGAGATCATGAACCTCGGCGGCCTGTCGCGGCGCATCGTCGATGCCGCGATGGCCGTCATCGGCCACATCCGCGGCGGGCTGGGCTACGTGGCGGTGCTCACGGCGCTGGTGCTGGCCAGCGTCTCGGGCTCGGCCATCGCCGACACCGCGGCGGTGGCGGTGCTGCTGATCCCGATGATGCGCAATGCCGGCTACGACGTGGGCCGCTCGAGCGGGCTGATCGCCGCGGCCGGCATCATCGCGCCGGTGATCCCGCCCTCGATCGGCTTCGTGGTGTTTGGCGTGGCCGCGGGCCTGTCGATCACCAAGCTGTTCATGGCCGGCATCGTGCCGGGCCTGATGATGGGCGCCTCGCTGATCGTCACCTGGTGGTGGCTTTCGCGCCGCGGCACGGTGCAGCCGGCGCCGCGCCGCAGCCTGCCCGAGATCGGCGTGGCGGTGCTGCGCAGCCTGTGGGCGCTGGGGCTGCCGGTGATCATCATCTTCGGTCTCAAGCTCGGCGTGTTCACGCCCACCGAGGCCGGCGTGGTGGCCGCGGCCTACGCGCTGTTCGTGAGTACCGTGGTCTACCGCGCGCTGTCGCTGCGCGACCTCTACCGCGCGCTGCTGAGCGCGGCCATGACCTCGGCCATCATCATGTTCCTGGTGGCGGCCTCGCTGGTGTCGGCCTGGCTCATCACGGTGGCCAACATCCCCGACCAGATCGTGGCGCTGGCGCAGCCCTTCATCGAGCACAAGACGCTGTTGATGCTGGTGCTGATGGCGGTGGTCGTGCTGGTGGGCACCGCGCTCGACTTCACGCCCACCATCCTGATCCTCACGCCGGTGCTGATGCCGATCATCAAGGAGGCCGGCATCGACCCGATCTACTTCGGCGTGCTGTTCATCATCAACAACGCCATCGGCATGGTGACGCCGCCCGTGGGCACGGTGCTCAACGTGGTGGCCGGCGTGGCGCGCATCCGCATGGACGACGCGATCCGCGGCGTCATGCCCTTCATGGCGGCGCAGCTCGTCGTGCTGCTGCTGTTGATCCTGTTCCCCGCGCTGGTCCTCGTGCCCGCCACCTGGTTCCGCTGACACCGTTCATTCATCCAACAAGGAGACAACAAGCATGCTCAAGAAGATCATCGTCGCGCTCGCGGCCACCGCGGCGCTCGGCCTGGCCCATGCGCAGGCCGGCAAGTTCGGCTACGGCGCCAGCGACGACAACTCGCAGGGCCTGGCGGCCAAGCGCTTTTCCGAACTGGTGAAGACGCGCACCGGCGGCCGCATCAACGTCAACACCTACGGCAGCGGCAAGCTCGGCACCGACGCGCAGATGCAGTCGGCGCTGCAGGGCGGCGTGCAGGAGCTGATGGTGGGCCCGACCTCGGGCCTGGTCGGCGTGGTCAAGGAGTACGCGCTGCTCGACCTGCCGTTCCTGGTCTCCAGCTTCAAGGAGGCCGACTCGCTGCTCGACGGCCCGGTCGGCCAGTCGCTGTTCCAGAAGCTCGAAGCCCACGGCCTGGTGGGGCTGGCCTACTGGGAGAACGGCTTTCGCCACCTCACCAATTCGCGTCGCCCGGTCAACAGGCTCGAGGACATCGCGGGCCTGAAGATCCGCGTGATCCCGAACCCGGTCTACATCGAGACCTTCAAGGCCCTGGGCGCCAACCCGCTGCCGCTGCCCTATACCGAGCTCTACGGCGCGCTCGAGACCAAGTCGGTCGACGCGCAGGAGAACGGCCTGGGCCTGATCGAGTCGGGCAAGTTCTACGAGGTGCAGAAGTACCTGACCCTGAGCGCCCACAGCTACACGCCCTACATCGTGCTGGCGAGCAGGAAGTGGTTCGACAAGCTGCCCGAGGCCGACCGCGAGCTGGTGCGCAAGGCGGCGGTCGATGCCGGCACCTACCAGCGACAGATCAACCGCGAGGAGACGCGCAAGCTGGTCGACCAGATGAAGAAGCACGGCCTGCAGGTGGTCGACCTGCCCGCCGCCGAGGCCAACCGCATGCGCGAGAAGGTCAAGCCCGTGCACGAGAAGTTCACCGAGCAGATCGGCGCCGCGCTGATGAAGCAGGCGCGCGAGGAGATCGCCAAGGCCGCGCAGTGAGCGCCTGAACCCCCGATTCGTTTTTTCGCCGCCCTCCGCGGGGAGGGCGGGCGGGAGCCTGCCCGCCATTCGCCGTCATCCAGCCCATTGCACATACACAAGGAGAGAGATTCATGGACACCCAGCAACTGATCGCCGCCTTCGAGAAGGTCGCGACCGCCTCGGTCGCCGATGCCGTCGACAAGGTCACCGGCAAGCGCGGCTACCTCGACCACGAGATCAAGCCGCGCATCAACGACAAGCGCGTAGTCGGCCCGGCCGCCACCGTGATCGAGGTGCCGACCGACGAGTTCGTGCCGCCGCAGCATGCGCTCGACCTGATCGACGAGGCGCCCGAGGGCAGCGTGATCTGCATCGGCATCGGCGGCGAGAGCGACGTCGCCGTCTGGGGCGGCCTGATGACCGCGGGCGCCTTCGCCAACCGCCATGCGGGCGCGCTGCTCGACGGCGGCGTGCGCGACATCGCCGAGATCCGCCGCGACTACGACTTCCCCGTGTTCGCGCGCAGCGTCTCGCCGGGCACCACGCTGGGCCGCCACAAGACCCTGAGCTCGGGCGTGCCGACCATGATCGGTGGCGTGATGGTGCACCCGGGCGACATCGTGGTGGCCGACATCGACGGCGTGGTGATCGTGCCGCTCGCCCATGCCGAGGCCGTGCTCGCGATGGCGCAGGAGATCGACCAGCGCGAGCTCGAGCAGGCCAAGCTGATCGTGGCCGAGCGCTCGCTGCGCAAGGGGCTGGCGAAATATGGCCGCATCTGAAGCCACCGGCGCGGCGCAGATCGTCGCGCTCGGCGAGCCGATGGTGGAGTTCAACCAGGTCCGCCCCGGCGAGCCCAACTACCTGCAGGGCTTCGGCGGCGACACCTCGAATGCCATCATCGCCGCGGCCCGGCAGGGCGCGCGCACCGCCTACCTCACGCGCGTGGGCAGCGACACCTGGGGCGACGCGCTGATGGCCCTGTGGCGCGCCGAGGGCGTGGCCACCGAGGGCGTGGCGCGCGATCCGCAGGCGCCGACCGCGGTGTACTTCGTCACGCACGACGGCGACGGCCATGCCTTCAGCTACCTGCGCGCCGGCAGCGCCGCCAGCCGCATGGTGCCGGCCGGGCTGCCGCGCGACACCATCGAGGGCGCGCGCTTCCTCCATGTGTCGGGTATCAGCCAGGCCATCAGCGCGAGCGCCTGCGACAGCGTGTTCGAGGCCATCGCCATCGCGCGCGCCAAGGGCGTGCAGGTCAGCTACGACGCCAACCTGCGTCTCAAGCTGTGGCCGCTGGCGCGTGCCCGCGCCGTGATCCGCGAGACCGTGGGCCTGTCGGACCTGTTCCTGCCGAGCATCGAGGATGCGCAGCAGTTCACCGGCCTCGACGGCGAAGACGCCATCCTCGACTGGTGCTTCGAGGCCGGCGCTCGCACCGTGGTGCTGAAGCTCGGCAAGGCCGGCGCGGTGCTCGCCACGCCGTCGTCGCGCGAGCGCATCGCGGGCCATGCGGTGCGGGCGGTCGATGCCACCGGCGCCGGCGACTGCTTCGCGGGCTCGCTGCTCGCGCGGCTGGCCGCGAGCGACGCGATCGCGCAGGCGGTGCGCTATGCCAATGCGGCGGCGGCGCTCACGACCACGGGCTTCGGGGCGGTGGCGCCGATACCGCGGCCGGAGGAGGTGCGGGCCCTGCTGGCGCGCGCGGCCTAGCTGCCGCGTCGCTCAGCCGGCGGGCGACGCTTCCAGCGCCTGCCGCAGGTCCTCGAGGATGTCCTCGATCCCCTCCAGCCCGATCGACAGCCGGATCAGGCTGTCGCCGATCATGTGCTGCGCGCGCTCCTCGCTCGTGTAGGTCGCGTGCGTCATGCTCGCGGGATGCTGGGCCAGGCTCTCGGCATCGCCGAGGCTGACGGCGCGCGTCACCAGGCGCAGCGCGTTGATGAAGCGGCGTCCGGCGTCGAGCCCGCCGTGGATGTCGAACGCGATCACCGCGCCCGGTTGCGCCATCTGTCGCCGTGCCAGCTCGTACTGGGGATGCGAAGGCAGCCCCGGGAACTTCACGCGCGCCACCTCGGGCCTGGCTTCGAGGAACTCCGCGACGCGCTGCGCGTTCGCGCAATGCCGGTCCATGCGCACCGGCAGCGTCTTCAGGCCGCGCAGGATCAGGTAGGCATCCATCGGCGACATGCAGGCGCCCGTCAGTTCTTTGATGCCCACGAAGCGCAGCGTCGACATCAAGGCCCTGGTGCCGACCAGCGCGCCCGCGATCACGTCGCCATGGCCGTTGATGTACTTGGTGAGCGAATGCACCACGACATCGGCGCCGAGCTTCAGCGGCTGTTGCAGGTAGGGCGTGCAGTAGGTGCTGTCGACCGCGACCAGTGCCGTGCTGTGCGCATGGACCATCTCCGACACCGCCGCGATGTCGACGACGCGCATATGGGGGCTCGCGGGCGTCTCGAACAGCACGAGCTTCGTTCTCGCATTGAGATGGGCCGCCAGCTCGCCCGGCTGCGTGAAGTCCGCGACCCGCGTGACGATGCCGAAGTCGGGCAGCAAGTGATGCACGAGGGCATGGGTGCAGCCGTAGAGCGTGAGGTCGACGAGCAGCTCGTCGCCGGGTCTCAGCAAGGTCCATATCAGCGTGCAGATCGCGCCCATGCCGGACCCGAAGGCGAGCGCGGCCTCCGCGCCCTCGAGCGATGCGAGGCGCTCCTCGAGCAACTGCACGGTCGGGTTGGTGATCCGCGTGTAGATCATGCCCGGCTCTTCCTGCGCGAAGCGCGCGGCGCCCTGCTCGGCCGAGTCGAAAGCAAAGGTCGACGACCAGAAGATCGGCGGGTTCAGCGCGCCCTGGTGCGCCGAGGCGTCGTAGCCCGCGTGGATGGCGCGGGTCGCGAGGGAGAGAGGGGGGGATTGCATTGCTGGATTCGATCCTGGGTTGAATCGCGCGGTGATGCGCACCGCATTCGATGGCTCATTCTTTCCGAATGCGCCGCGCGACTATCGAGTTGTTTGCATCGCGCGCGCCCATTGATGCGGATTGGGAATCGATGAGCGGCGACTGCCCATTGCCGGCGAGGCCTGTCGAGCGCAGGGGCCGTCTGCGTCGAAACGTAGAATGACCCGCCCCTCCCCACAGACACCCCAACCGTAGCAACCGCAGTGGATCGCGCGCACCTGATGACCGTGTTCCTCGCGGTGGCCGAAGCGCAGAACTTCGCCGCCGCGGCGCGACGCCTGGGAATGTCGGCGCCCGCCGTCACGCGCGCGATTGCCAGCCTCGAGGAACACCTGGGCGTGAAGCTGATCCTGCGCACCACGCGCAGCGTGAGGCTCACGGATGTCGGGCATCGCTATCTGGAGGACGTGAGGCTCATCCTCGCGAAACTCGCCGACGCGGCCGAGGCGGCGCGCGGCGTGAACAGCGCCGTGCAGGGGCATCTCAACATCACGGCGCCCGCGCTGTTCGGTATCTCGCACGTGATGCCGTGCATCGATGCCTACCTCGAGCAGTTTCCGCGGATGAGCATCTCCGGCTACTTCCTGGACCGCATCGTGGATCTTCGCGAGGAGGGGATGGACGTCGCGATCCGTATCGGCTTTCTTCCCGACACCGGTCTCGAGGCCATCCGTGTGGGGCAGGTCCGGCGCGTTCTCTGCGCATCGCCGGGCTACCTGAAGACGCACGGCACGCCGCGCGATCCCTCGGAACTCGAGCGGCATGCAGTCGTGATGGCCGCGCCGCTGTCGCCCGGCAACGAATGGAAGTTCAGGTCGCACGGTACGAGCCTTGCACTTCGTCTCGCGCCCCGGCTGATCGTCGGCACCAACGATTCGGCCCTCAAGGCGGCCGTGCTCGGCAGTGGGATCACCCAACTTCTCTCCTACCAGGTCGCCGCGCATCTGGATGCAGGTCGCCTGGCGATCGTGCTGCCGGACCACGAGGAGCCGCCCTGGCCGATCCATGTGGTCTACGAGAAGGAGCGCGGTGAATCGCCGCGCGCCCGCGCGTTCATCGACCTGCTGGTGCACCGCTTGCGCGGCAGCAAGGCGCTGAACTGAGGGGCGGCCTCACACCCGCAGGGCCAGCGTGTCGCCCGCCTCGGCCCAGGACACGCACAGGCACATCGAATGCGTGCGCTGCTGCGGTGTCAGGCAGTGGTCCCGGTGGATCGGAATGCCGCCGCTGTAGCTCACGATGCAGGCACCGCATTCGCCGCGCCTGCAGTCCGACGGGATCCACGCGCCCGCGGCTTCGACCGCATCGAGCAAGGTGGTTCCGGGCGAGGCTTCCAGTTCGAGTCCCGATTCGGTCAATGCGAGCCGGACCTTCGTGTCGGTGGCGCTCCACGCGGGCCCAAAGCTCTCGAAGTGGATGCGCGATGACGCAACGCCGTGGGCCACGGCCGCGAGGCGCACATCGTCGATGAGCTTCGCCGGACCGCAGACATAGAAGTGGGCGCCTTCGTCGCGCAGATGAGGCTGCAGCAGCCCTCGCACATCCATGCGCCGCGGGGATTCTCCCTGCTGCGTCGCGTAGAGGAACAGCGTGTCGTGTCCCTCGCCGAGCAGCCGGTCGCGAAAGGCCATTTCCCGGTCGTGCCTGACCGCATAGTGCAGTTCGTAGGACGCACCGCGCTGCTTCAGCGCCGATGCCAGCCCGAGCATCGGCGTGATGCCGATACCGCCGGCGATGAGCACGTGGTGGCTGGCGGCAGTCGCAATGCCGAAAGCATGGATCGGCGTGGACACTTCCACCGTGTCGCCAACGGCCAGCACGTCGTGCAGGAAGCGCGAGCCGCCGCGGCCCCTGTCGTTGCGCTTCACCGCAATGTCGTAGCGGTCGAGCGCCCCGGTGTCGGAGACCAGCGAATACTTGCGCAGCAGGTGTTGCCCATCGACTTCGAATCCCACTTCGATGTGCGCGCCAGCATCGAAACGCGGAAGCGGCGCATCGGCGGGATCCTGCAATTGGATCAGGCGCACGCCGTCCGCCAGCGGCTCGGCCCGGGTCACGGTGAGGCGCATGCTCAGTTCACCTCGGGCAGGAAGGGCGAGAACTCGATGAACTTCGTCCGCAGCGTCGCCGGCAGCTCGGTCTCGATCCAGTGCGAGGGCCTGAACTCCCAGAACCGGCCGGTGCCGCCCGTCAGGCCCTGGGGGTCGGCCTGGTTCCACATCATCTCGACCGTGCCGGCCAGTTGCAGCACGCGGCGCCGCTCGTAGTCCGGGAAGGCCAGGCCCGCTTGCGGGTTCAGCAGGAAATTCCCGAAGCTGTTGAACATGCTGTTGCCGTTGTAGTCCGGAATCCTCAGCACGCCATCTCCCGCATGCCGCACGAATCCGCGCGGCCCCCCGCGGTGCGAGCAGTCCGCGCCGCGCGTGGCATGCGCCGATGCGAGGAAGAAGGTGTCGGCGTCCGCGATCAGTTCGAGCTGGGCCGGACCCAGTTCATGGCCCCGGCTGGCGGTCGGGGAGGGCGGCGCCTCGCCCGCGTCCGCGAGCACGATCTCGCGCCGGTGGATGTAGCGCGGGCAGATGGGAAAGGACTTGGTCACCTGGACCTCGAGCCGCTCGCCCTCCAGATGGGCCTCGCCGTTGATCTTCAGCCGGCGTCGGCTCTGCAGTTCCAGCAGCAGCAGGCCGATGCGCGCGTCGTGCCGGATGTTCTCCCAGAACGGGTCCGCATCGAGTTTCGCGACCTTGCTCAGGTCGACCGACAGCATGGCCGCGTCGTCGCTGGGGGCCAGGAAGCCGGGCTCGCCGAGCAGGATCGAGGCCCACACCTGTCCGTTCGGATCCAGGCTGGCGGCGTAGGCCGTCTTCTGCTGGCGCACAAAGGGCAGGGCGCCCCGGATGATGGTGCGGCCCACGGTGGCGCCGTTGCGCACGGCGATCTCTCTCTCGCCCGCATTGCGCTGGGCCATCAATTCGCCTTCGTGGAACAGGGTGTCGCTGGTCGTCATGGATCGGTGCCTTCGAGAACGGTCATTGGAAAAAAATTGTGCCGATCGACGCGACGACGAGAAAGGAGACGGACCGCAATTGATAATTGCGCGCGACGCAGGGCGGTCGAGCCAGGACAACGGTGGTGCCATGGATGACATTCATTTGATGACGGTGTTCGTCGCCGTCGGCGAGGAACGAAGCCTGGCCGGCGGTGCGCGGCGGCTCGACATCTCGGCCGCGGCCGCCATGCGCGCCATCAACCACCTCGAATCGAAAATGGGCGTTGCCTTCTTCCAGCGCAACACCCGGGGGCTGGCACTCACCGAGAGCGGGCAGCGGTATCTCGAGGATTCCCGCGCGGTGCTGCAGCTGGTCGAACGGGCCGAGGCCTCCGTGATCGGCGCCAACATCGTCGCGCGCGGCCAGTTGCGGATCACCGCGCCGACGGTGTTCGGCCGGCTCTTCATCATTCCACTGATCAAGGAATACCTGGCGCTCTATCCCGAGATGGAGATCTCGGCGATCTTTCTCGACCGCACCGTGAACCTGATCGACGAGGGCTTCGACGTGGCCATCCGCATCGCCGAGCTGCCCGATTCGGGCATGAAGGCGCTGAAGGTCGGCCAGGTGCGCAGGCTGAGCTATGCCTCGCCGGCCTACCTCGAGAAGCACGGCGAGCCGGTGCACCCGATGGATCTGCAGAAGCACAGGATCGTCGCGGCCGAGGTGTCGGCCGAGGTGTCGGCCCAGGTGGCGGTCTGGAAGTTCAGGGCGAAGGACAGCGCCCTCTCGGTCAAGCTCAAGCCGGTGCTCGATGTGATCGGCAGCGACGCCGCCATCGATGCGGCCGTGCGCGGCATCGGCATCGTGAACCTGCCGTGCTACCAAGTGGCCGACAAGGTGCGCAGCGGCGAGCTGCGCGCGATCCTTGTCGATTACGCAAGCGGCTCGCTGCCGATCCACCTGCTGCATCGCGAGAGCCGGTTCGGTTCGTCCAGGGTGCGAAGCTTCATCGACCTGGTCGGACCAAGACTGCGCAAGGAGATCGCCGCGCTCTAGGCGCGGCGATGGCCGCATCGGTCGATCAGAAGGTCAGGACGGTGAAGCCATCGGCCGTCAGGGCGCCGATGCTCGGCAGTCCGGACGTGCCCGGCACGTCGTTGCCGGTCAGCAGTTCGAAGCCGTTCTTGATGGCGTCCTCGCGCGCACCGAAGACGTCGGCGCAGCCGCAGGAAACGCCCGCGACCTTGTCCTCGACGGCCTTGTAGAGGCCATGCACCGGATGGTCGGCATTGCCGACCACGCCGGCCCAGCGCGTGCCGGTGCCCTGGAAATAGATGGCGACTTCGACATTGCGCTGCTTGAAGTCGTAGGCGGTCGCGAGCGCATTGAACAGGCGCCCCAGGGCTTCTTCACCGGCCTTGGGATCGGAGAAAACGAAGATTGCGAATTTCATGGAGAGACCTCGAATCGGTTGCATTGAATTGAAAGAACAGCCCTTGACTCGGGCTGGCGAAGGGAATCTTAGGTTTGACGGATCGATTCGATGCATCGGCACACGCAACTCACAATTGCGCCGCGCGTCGCACCCGGCGCGGTGTTCTTGCGTAGAGTCCTTCGTGCACCGGTCCGTCTCGCGACGCGGTGCCATCACTCTTCCCATGGACCGTCAAAGACCTCTATCGATCGGACCCTTGCGCGCTTTCGCAGCGGTCGCAAGGCATCTCAACTTCAACACCGCGGCGGCGGAACTCCATCTGACGCAATCGGCCGTCAGCCGCAAGATCCAGGCACTCGAAAGCGACATCGGCGCGACGCTGCTGGCGCGCAGCACGCGCTCGGTCGAGCTGAGTGCCGAGGGCAGGGTGCTGGTCAAGGCCCTGTTCCCGATGCTCGACCGCCTCGACGAGGCCGTGCGCCAGATCCGTTCGCCGAGCGCCAAGACGCGCGTCACCGTCAGCACCTTCGCCTCGTTCACTTCGCTGTGGCTGTTGCCGCGGCTCGAGCAGTTCCAGCGCGAGAACACCGAGATCGACATCCGTGTCTCGTCGAGCGATGCGATGGCGCCGATCGAGAGTCCCGACACGGACGTGTTCCTGCGCTACTGCGCGCCAAAGCAAGCGCCCGCCGGCGCCACCCGGTTGTTCAACGAGTCGCTGACGCCGGTCATGAGCGCGGCCTTCGCGCGGCAGATCGAGCTCGGCGATGCGCCGCCGCTGAAGAGCGTCGGCGACCTCGCGCTGCACACGCTGGTCGAAGAGGACGATGCCTATGCCTCGGCCGGCCTCGCGAGCTGGCGACATTGGCTGCGCATCCACAACCATGCCGAGCTGGAGCCGCGCAACTGGATGCACCTGAACTTCACCTACCAGCAGGTGCAGGCCGCGGTGGCGGGCCACGCACTGGCGCTGGCACGGCTGCCGCTGGTGGCCGACCTGCTGCGGCGCAACGAGCTGCACGAGGTGTTCGGCGAGGCGTTCCGCACCGCGGGCCCGGGTGCCTATTGGATGGTCGTCAATCCGAATGCGGTCGGTCGTCCCGAGGTGGACGGCTTCTGCCGCTGGGTCCTCCAGCAGGCCGAGGGCACCCGGGCTTTTCTGGCATGACGGGCGGGGCCGGGCGTGCGATGAACAAGCTGCAGGCGATCGAGGTCTTCGTGCAGGTCGTGGACACGGGCAGCTTCACGCGCGCGGCCGAGAACCTGAAGCTGCCGAAGGCGACGGTCTCGACGCTGATCCAGTCGCTCGAGTCCTCGCTGTCGGCCAAGCTGCTGCACCGCACCACGCGCAAAGTCAGCGTGACCGCCGAAGGCGCGGCCTATCACGAGCGATGCCTGCGCATCCTGTCGGATGTGCGCGAGGCCGACGAGTCGCTGTCGCGCACGCGGCGCAGTCCCGCGGGGCGCCTGCGCGTCGATGCGCCCACGGGCCTGGCGAGCCTGGTGATCATTCCCGCCCTGCCCGAGTTCTTCGCGCGCTATCCCGACATCCATCTGGAACTCGGTTGCAGCGACCGGCCCGTGGACCTGATCGAGGAGGGCGTGGACTGCGCGGTGCGCGGCGGAGAGCTCGGCGACTCGCGCCTGGTCACGCGCCGCGTCGGGGCCATGCACTACGTCACCTGCGCCTCGCCGGCCTACCTCGAGCGCCATGGCCGGCCCCTGCATCCGGATGACCTGGCGCGGCATCGCTGCGTCAACTACTTCTCCGCGCGCACGGGCGAGATGTTCCATTGGGACTTTACGCGCGGCGGCGAACGCGTGCAAGTCGTGCTGCCCGGCCAGATCGCGCTGAACGACAGCTATGCGTACACGGCCGCGGGCCTGTCGGGGCTGGGCATCGTGCAGATGGCGAACTTCCTGCTGTGGCCCATGATCGAGGACGGCCGCTTCGTGCCCGTGCTCGAGGACTGGAGCAACGACCCGATGCCCATTCACGTGGTCTTTCCGCAGAACCGTCACCTGTCGAACAAGGTGCGGGTGTTCGTCGACTGGGTGGCGGAGCTTTTCGCGAAGCATCCGGTCATGCGACAGGGCCGAGACTCGGGCTGATTGGAAGTTTCGAAGAAAGTCTTTCAATGTCGCCGAGCCGTTGCATTGTTCGGGATGCCGAATGCTCAATTCGATGTGAGCCCGTATATCGAATGAAGTCGTCTCCATAGAATTTCTGCACCGAAAGAAGAGTCCTGGATTCCCAGGAATCAAAGTGATTCCGGTGCATATGGAGCGATCGATGACCGACATCCCCGTGGATGAAAACCAGCCCCTGGGCTATGTGCCGGACAAGGTCTGGCGTCCGAAGACCGTCCATGGCGGCCAGTTCGCCGCGATCAATCGCCCGACGTCGGGGCCTCGCTTCGAGCAGAAGCTGCCGGTGGGCAAGCATCCCTTGCAGCTCTACTCGCAGGGAACACCCAATGGGCAGAAGATCACCATCATGCTGGAGGAGTTGCTGGCCGCGGGGCACTCGGGGGCCGAGTACGACGCGTGGCTGATCGATATCTTCAAGGGCGAGCAATTCGGAAGCGGCTTCGTCGACATCAATCCGAACGCCAAGATCCCGGCGCTGGTGGACTCATCGACCGATCCGGCCATGCGCGTCTTCGAGAGCGGCTCGATCCTCGTCTATCTCGCGGAACGCTTCGGCGCGTTCCTGCCGACCGAAGCTGGTGCGCGCACCCGGACCTTCAACTGGCTGATGTGGCAGATGGGTTCGGCGCCGTTCGTGGGTGGCGGTCTCGGCCACTTCTACGCCTACGCGCCGTTCAAGATCGAGTATGCGATCGACCGCTACGCGATGGAGACCAAGCGCCAGCTGCACGTGCTCGACACCCACCTCGCGTCGAACGAGTTCCTCGCGGGCGACCAGTACACGATCGCGGACATGGCGGTCTGGCCGTGGCATCCGGGCAGTCTCTACGGCGTCTACAACACGCACGAGTTCCTGGCCGTCGAGGACTACAGGCACCTGCTGCGCTGGTACGAGGCCATTGCCGCGCGGCCCGCGGTCGCGCGCGGCAGGGTGGTCAACCGCACGTCGGGCGCGCCGGGCACCGCGCTGCTCGAGCGCCACGACGCCAGCGATCTCGATGCCCTGGCGCTCGCTCTCTAGTCAGCCATGAAACTCTATTACGCTCCCGGCTCCTGCGGCCTCGCTTCGCAGATCGCATTGCAGGAGGCCGGCCAGGCCTATGAACTGATCAAGGTCGACTTCAAGACTAAGACGACGGTCGAAGGCGACTACCTGCAGGTGACACCCAAGGGCTTCATCCCCGTCCTCAAGCTCGACGACGGCGACTTGATCACCGAGGGCGCGGTGATCCTGCAGTGGATCGCCGACCGGCATCCCGAGCACCGGCTGCTTCCGCCCTTCGGCACGCGGCAGCGCTACCGCGCGCTCGAGTGGCTGAACTTCGTCGCGAGCGACCTGCACAAGGGCATGGCCGTGATGTTCTCGCCCTACCTCGACGCGGACACCAAGAAGCGATTCGCGGAGGGCAACCTCACGAGCAAGTTCGCCTACATCGACGAGCACCTGTCGGCCAACGACTATGTGCTGGGCGCCGATTTCTCGGTGGCCGATGCCTATCTCTACAACGTGCTGTCGTGGCCGCCGCGCGTGAGCATCGATCTATCGGGTTACGCGGCGATCCAGCGCTTCATGGTTCGCATGGGACAGCGCGCCAGCGTTCGCGCGGCGGTGGAAGCGGAACGCCTCGCGGCCCGTTAACTGGAAGCCGGCGGCCACAGAACCGGAAACAGCGGATGCGCCATCGGCGCCCCCGCCGGCAGCTGCTCGGCCAGCCCCGGGAAATCCGGCGAGGTCTTCCAGCGCCGCGGCGCATGGCGCATGTCGTCGCCCAGCATGCGGACCGAGAACACCCGCCGCCGCCGTCCGGGCTCGAGCCCGGCCGAGGCGTGCAGCGTGAGCATGTTGAAGGCGATGGCGTCGCCGGGCTCCACGGCCCAGCCGAGGATGTCGTGGGCCGCGCGGTCGGCCTCGATGTCGGGCAGGTCCGCCAGCGCGCCTTCGGGAAACCACTTGGCCTCGTTGGTCATGAAGGTGCGCGGCATCAGCCACGGCCCCTTGTGCGAGCCGGCGACGAGCTCCAGCGTGGAGGCGCGCGACACCGGATCCACCGGAATCCAGAAGCTGACGTTCTGGCTGCCCTCGACGTTGTAGTAGGGCTGGTCCTGGTGCCATGGCGTGCGCTGGCGCGTGCCTGATTCCTTCGTGAGCATGTGGTCGTGATAGAGCCGCACCTGGGTGCTCTTCGTGAGCCTGGCCGCGGCGGCCGGCAATGCCGAGCGGGAGATCACGTCCCAGTACGCCGGGATCTCCTGCCAGTTGCAGAAGTCCTCGATGAAGAAGCCCGGGTCGTCGGGCCGGCTCGCCACCTTCGCGCGCACGCTCGGCGCGGCGAGGTTGGCATCGATACCCTGGCGCAGCAGCTCGACCTCGGCCGGCCGCAGGACGCCGCGCAGCACGATGGCGCCATCGCGCGAAAATTCCTCGACCTGTTGGTCCGATGGAAGCCGGTCGTCGGGTCGTGCATTCATAGGCGGTGTCTCCTTCGAGGTAGGCAATGGTTGCGGGGCCGAAGGCAGTCTAGAGTGACGGCTTGCAAAACAGCCCATCCAATCGGACAAGCGATCGAGCAAGCCGGACAACATGAAGCGACAACTCAAATCCGCCGCCGATGGGCAGCCCGTGCTCTTCAAGGTCGTGCACCTCGCGCCGGGCGGCACCGCGCCGCGCGACAGCCACGAGGAAGGGCAGTTCGTGCACGCGATCTCGGGCGTGATCGAAGTCGGGATGAGCGGCCGGGTTTTCCTGGCGCCGCCGCAGTACGGCGTGTGGATTCCGCCGCGCGTCGAGCACCTGTCGAGTAACCGCCATGCGGCCAGCTACGCCACGGTCTATCTGGCCGAGGCCCTGTGCGACGTGCTCCCCAAGCGCGCCTGCACCATGGTCATCAGCCCGCTCACGCAAGCCGTGCTCGACAGCCTGCGCGGCCGCTCCATCGAGGTGCCGCGCAACCCGGCCGAGCAGCGCCTGTTCGAGGTCCTGCGCGATGAGCTGGCCATCGCGCCCGGCCACGACAGCTACCTGCCGATGTCGGACGACCCCCAACTGGGCCGCGTGCTCGAGGCCTTGCAGGCGCAACCCTGGGATGGGCGCTCGCTCGCCGAATGGGCCGCCACGGTGCATTCGACCGAGCGCACGCTGGCGCGGCGCTGCGAGCGCGACCTGCAGATGCCGTTCAGCGAGTGGCGCCAGCGCCTCAAGGTGATCCGCGGGATCGCCCTGCTGGAGGCGGGGCGCGCGGTGAAGGACGTCGCCATCGAGCTGGGCTACGGCTCGCCCTCGGCCTTCATCGCCATGTTCTGCAAGCAGATCGGCATGACGCCGCAGGCGTACATCCGGCAGAAGGGGCGCTGATCAATCGAGCCGGTGCCCGCCGGCCGCATCGAACAGATGCGCCTTCGCCGCCACCGGCCACTCCATTCGAGAGTGGTGGAAAGCAGCCCTTTTTGGCAGGGTCACGTACTTCATTTAGAAACCATAGGCTATGGCTACGGTGCCAGCCCGCTGCATGCTGCACTTGACTATCGTTGGTGAGCGCTAATTCGAGGCGTGGAGGGCGAGAGTAATATGGATTCGATCAAATTCGTCCATCCCAGACGTCTTCAAATTGAGCGAGATGATGACCCTTTTTCTGAAATTCTGTACGTCGATCTTATTGCTGGGAGGCCTGCTGGCTTGCTCGCCGAGCTCGGAAGAAGGTCTGAGTCAGATTCCTTCGACATTTACGGGATCTCTGGATGTGCATCCTCAAGGCCGTCTTACCAAAGATCTGTACCTTGCCATCGTAGGTTTGGCCAAGCGATATGGCATGGATCCTCGTGGCGATGGCGCAAGTGATGGGCAACAGTGGCAAATACAGATTTATTGTAGAAAACAATATGTGGGAGGCGGAACGACTGCCAGGGACGGAAGCTTGGTGATGTTCGATCTTGTCATTTATGGTTTTCAAGATGAACAAGCCTACGAACGGTTTAAAGCTGAAATGGTTGATCTGATGAGGCCATATGGGGCGCTTCGTCTCAATCCCGAGCATCGACACCTGAGCCAAGAAGAATTGCTCAAGCGAGGAAATCACAACGGAATCGACGTGAGTTCAAAGTGCGGACCAGGGCATGGTGAATGAACTCCTGGTCCGGTTGTGGCCCGAACTGCTTTCGCAATGAATTGAGCGAATGGCTCCGCGACGCGCGAGGTGAGTGCGCCAGGATCAGTTTCTGTCGAGAGAAGCAGCATCGCCGCTTTCTTGATGAAGCAGACGCTCACCAGGCGAGTTGAAGTCGCGGGATGCCTCCACCAGCCAGTGATTCTCCGTACGGGAGCGCCGCGTGTTCCTCGCGCCCGGTATCCGTGAAGTCGCTCAGCACGTCGTCGCGCAACCGGATGAAGGCCGGATCGCTGCGGTTGCGCGGATGCCGTAGGTCCACCGCCACGGTGCGGCGGATACGCCCCGGCGATGGCTGCATCACCACCACGCGGTCGCCGAGGAACACGGCCTCCTCCACGTCGTGCGTCACCAGCAGCATGGTGATGCGTTCCTTCTGCCAGATGCGCTGCAGCTCGTTCTGCAGCCGTGCGCGCGTGAGGGCATCGAGCGCGCCGAAGGGCTCGTCGAGCAGCAGCACGCGCGGCCGGTTGACCAGGCCGCGTGCGATGGCCACGCGTTGCGCCATGCCGCCCGAGATCTGGTGCGGCCACGATTTCTCGAAACCGCCGAGGCCGACCAGCGCCACGTGCTCGGCCACCAGCTCGGCCTTCTGCTTCGCGCCGAGCGGCGCGTTGCGCAGGCCCACTGCGATGTTCTGCTCGACCGTGAGCCACGGGAACAGCCGGTGGTCCTGGAACACGATGCCGCGCTCGCGGCCGGTGCCCGCGATCGGCTGGCCGCCGAGCAGTATCTTTCCCTCGTACTGGTCGTCGAGCCCGAGGACCAGCCGCAGCAGCGTCGACTTGCCGCAGCCGCTCGCGCCCACGATGCTGGTGAAGCTGCCCGGCGGCACGTGCAGGTCGATGTTCTCGAGCACCTGCAGTTCGCCGCCGCGCGCCTGTGCCTGCGCGTAGCGCTTGCCGAGGCCGCGGATGTCGAGTTCGTTCGATGCGATGGAGGTGCTCATGGTGCGGAGAGGAAGAGGTGTCAGGCCCTGCCGGTCCAGCGCGCCAGCCGGCGTTCGAGCGCGCGCGCCGAGGCATTCATCAGCCAGCCGACCAGGCCGATGACGAACATGCCGAAGATCACCAGGTCCATCTGGAAATGCTCGCTGCCCTCGATCAGGGTGTTGCCGATGCCCTTGCCGGCCACCAGCAGGTATTCGGCGCCGATGGTCGCGAGCCAGGAATAGATGAGCGCGAGGTACACGCCCGTGAAGATGGCGGGCAGCGCGGCCGGCAGCACTACCTGCGTGAGCGTCTGCCAGCGCGTGAAGCCGTAGACGCGCGCCACCTCGAGCAGCGCGGGCGGCACGGTGCGGATGCCGTCGCAGGTGTTGACCACCACCGGCACCAGCGCGGCCAGCGAGAGGAACACCACCTTGGCCACGTCGCCGAGGCCGAACCAGACCGAGATCAGCGGAATCCACGCGAACAGCGAGATCTGCTTGAAGGTGTTGAAGCTCGGGCCGACGATGCGGTTGAACAGCGGCCACAGGCCCAGCAGCGCGCCGAGCACCAGGCCCGAGGCGGTGCCGATCAGGAAACCCGTGGCCTCGCGCGCGAGGCTGGCGCCGAGCGCGCGCCACAGGCGGCCGCTGACGATCTGGTCGGCGGCGGTCGCGAGCACCTTCTGCGGCGAGACCAGCAGCGCCGAGTTCACCACGTCGAGCCACGACAGCAGCGCCCACAGCGCGATCGCCACGGCGGGCAGCACCAGGCCGCGCCAGCGGCTGCGATCGACGGGCCGCAGCGGCTGCACCGCGGCCAGTTCGGCCGCGTCGCGCGACAGCGAGGCGGGCCCGCTCATCGCGCGGCACCGCCCGGGCGGTGCCGGTGCAGCGCGTTCTCGAGCCGCTCGAGCAGGCGGTCGATGGCCCAGCCGATCGCGCCCACGATCACCACCGCGGCCATCACCAGGTCGAGCTGGAACAGCTGGCGGCCATAGACGATCAGGTAGCCCAGCCCTTCGCTCGACGCGACCAGCTCGACCACCACCAGCGACAGCCAGGCCTTGGTGAAGCCCAGCCGCACGCCCGTGAACAGCGTGGGCACGGCATGCGGCAGCACGATCTCCAGCATCTGCTGGCGCCGGCTGTAGCCGTAGACCTCGCCGACCTCGCGCAGCGACTGCGGCGTCTGCCGGAAGCCCTGCAGCGTGTTGAGCGCCACCGGCACCAGCGCCGCCTTGGCGATCAGGATGTACTTGAGCGGCTCGCCGATGCCCACGATCAGCAGCACGAAGGGCAGCCAGGCCAGCACCGGGATCTGCACCAGTGCGTTGAAGCTCGGCAGCAGGTAGGCCTCGACGCGGCGCGACAGCCCCATGGCCGTGCCCAGCAGCAGCCCCAGCAGCGTGCCGATCGCGAAGCCCACGCCCACGCGCGCGAAACTGGTGCTCACGTGCAGCCAGAGGTCGCCGCTGGTCGCGAGGTCGCGCAGCGTCTCGGCCACGAACTCGGGCAGCGGCAGCACCTGCGGCGAGATCCAGCCCTGGCCGGCACCCACGAACCACAGCGCGAGCAGTGCGGCGGGCAGCAGCCAGGGCAGGGCGGCGTCGCCGAGGCGGCGCCACGGCAGCGACAGGCGCAGCGGCGCCGCTTCGCCGCGCTGCAGGACCGCCGACAGTTCGGCTTCGGCGCTCATCGCGACGCGACCGCGGGCCCGCCCTTCGGCTGACCCTTCGCGTCGGAAGCGCTCCAGTAGCCCTCGAGACCCTGCTTCTTGAGCGCGGCCTTGAGGTAGCGCGTGTCGAACCAGTCGTCGACCGTGACCTCGCGGCGGATCAGCTTGAGCTTGAGTGCGTCGCCGACCACGGCCTTGTAGCGCGCCACGATGAAGTCGTCGGCCAGCGGCGAGTTGCGCTGCGCCAGCGGCTGCTTGTCGAACTCGGCGGTCCAGGAAGCGACCGGCGTGCCGCTGCGGGCCCAGATGCGGAACAGCTCGTCGCGGTTCTTCTCTTCCGACGACCAGTGCGCGGCGCGCACGAACACGTCGACCACGCGCTGCACCTCGGCGGGGTTGGCCTGCTCGAACTCGCTGCGCACCAGCAGCGCTGCCTGGCGCGTGAGCGCCGGATCGCGGCCCTGGGTGGAATAGACCACCTTCGCGAGTCCCTGGTCGCGCACCTTGAACCATTCGTAGCCGCCGAAGGCCGCATCCACGCCGTTCGAGACCAGCGCCGCCTGCGCGCTGCCGGTGTCGAGGTTCACGCCCTTGATGTCGCGCTCGGCCAGCCCGTCGGCCGCGAGCACGTTGATGGCGACCAGGTGGCCGTTGGTGCCGCGGAAGATCGACACCGTGCGGCCCTTGAGGTCCTTGATCGACTGGATGTTCGATGGCGTCGGCGTGACCAGGTAGAGGTTGTTGCGCGCGCCGCTGACCAGCAGCACCTTGGTCTTGAGGCCGTTCGAGCGCCCGACGATCGAGGGCAGGTCACCCTGGTAGGCGAAGTCGATCTGCTTGTTCGACAGCGCCTCGTTCACGGCCGGGCCCGCGCCCTTGAAGAACAGCCACTCGACCTTGATGCCCGAGGCCTTGAACTCCTCCTCGAGCCAGTTGTTGGCGCGCGCCACGCCGCCGGGCGAACCGCCCCAGGTGACGGGATCGCCGCCGCCCGCCGTGGCCACGCCGATGCGGATGGTGTCGGGCGCGGCCTGCGCCGAGGCCGCGAGGGCGGTGGCCAGCAGCGCGGTCCAGCGCAGCAGATGCCGCACGGGCTTCATGGCGTGCCTTTCTTCGCGGCCAGCTTGCGGCCGACCTCGGTGCCTTCGAAGAAGCGCGGATTGGCCTCGGTGTAGAAGCGGTGCGGGTTCTCGAACACGAAGGCCCGGAAGTCGGCCGCCGAGATCACGCCCTGCTGCACCAGGTCCCAGGTCTCGGCCAGCGGCTCGGTGAACTCGGGCACGTCCCAGTGGCCCACGTCGGACGACCAGATCGCGTTGATCTTCACGCCCAGCGGGTTCACCTTGTCGTTGAAGGCCGCGGCCACGGTGCGGTCGTCGGCTTCCGAGCCGAAGTAGAAGTTGTTGACCCAGCGGTCGCGGATGTCCTCGACCTTCTCGATGCCCGCGAGCGCGAAGTCGTCGATCTCGCTCTCGTTCGGCTCGCGGCTGTGCGGCAGCGCCGAGATGCCCAGGCTGTCGCGCAGCAGCGTGGCCTTGTCGAGCGTGCGGCCCTTGACGAAGTCGCTGCCGTAGCGCTCGAACAGCGAGGCCAGCAGCTCGATGTCGGCCTCGGCCGGGTCGTAGTTGCGCACCGCATGCCGGTTGCGTTTCTCCCAGCGGTCCACCAGGTGCGTGTAGACGTGCGAGCCCCAGTCCGCGCCGCCCTCGAGCAGGCCCACGCGCAGCCCCGGAAAGCGCCGCGTCACGCCGCCGAAGAACAGCGCCTTGGCGAAGGCCTGCGAGCCATCGGCGAAGTGGCCGATGTGGTTGTTCATGTAGTTGCTGATCGACTGCCGGCCGGTCCAGCCCTGGCTGCCGTAGTGCGTGGTCACCGGCACGCCGAGCTCCACCACCTTGGCCCAGAACGGGTCGTAGTCGTGCTCGCTGTCGATGCCGTAGAAGTCGATGTAGCCGACCTGCTTGGCGATCTCGGGATGCTCGGCGGCCGGGTACTTCTCGGCGATGGCGCGGATCGGGCGGCGCACGCCGCCCGCGATGTTGATTACCTTCAGGCCCAGCGTCTTGACCGCGAACTCCAGCTCCTCGATGCCCTCCTGCGGCGAGTGCAGCGGAATGCCCGCCACCGGCGTCAGGCGGTCGGCGTAGGGCCGGTACTGGTCGGCGTGGAAGTGGTTGATGGCGCGGTGCAGCGGCTGGCGGTACTCGCTGCCGGCCGCGGCCGGCGAGAGCACGTCGTTGGGGAACAGGATCGAGTAGTCCGAGCCCTGCTCGCCCAGGCGCTCGTGCAGCAGCGCGGGCAGGGTGTAGGTCGCGAGGTCGTAGGTGTTGCGCGTGACGCGGGCCCACCAGGGCGCGCGCAGCGTGCGGTGGAACTGGCGTTCCTCGGCCGACTGCTGGTACCAGTCCTTGCCGCCGCCGTTGCGCGTGACGAAGCGCCCGCCGAGCGCCTTGCGCAGCGCATCGACCAGCTTGTTGCCGCCGTACTGCGCCACGTAGTCCTCGAGCACGGGCGCGAAGTCGTTGACGTGCACGTCGGTGTCGATCACCGGATGGTCGAGGCCAGCCTTCACGGCGGCCGAGCGCGAGGCATGCACGCGCTGGAGTCGGTCGTTCATCTGCGGGGTCCTTGCTGAAAGAGGATCGACGCAGACTAAGGTGGCCGCCGGTGGCGGGCCAACGAAGGCTTTCAGGGATGCTTAGCCGTCGTTCGCATAAGGCCGGATCACGCGGCGGGCGCCGTGCGATCGGCGATGGCCTCGAAGAAGGAAGCGATGAGCCGGCTGTCGCGCCGCTCGCGCAGGCAGCACACGTGGATGTGGGTCGAGACCACGTCGCCCTCGATGCGCACCGGCCGAAGGCGCGGGTCGGGCACGTACTCGGATTCCGAGACCGTGCCGATGCCCAGCCCGCGCGCGACGGCCTCGCGCAGCGCCTCGCGGCTGCCGATCTCCATCGCGACCTGCACCGCGATGCCCTGCTTGGCGAGCGCGTCCTCGAGCGCCTTGCGCGTGGTCGAGCCCGGCTCGCGCATCAGCAGCGGCTGGCCCGAGAGTTCGCGCAGCGCGATCGCCTCGCGCTTGGCGAACGGATGGCCGACATGAACGAAGGCGATCACCGGGTAGCGCGCATAGAGCTGCATGTGATAGCGCTCGTCGGGAAAGCGGCTTGCCACCACGCCCACGTCGCTCACGTAGCGGTCGAGCGCGTCGAGCACCACCTCGGAGTTGCCCAGCGTGACCGAGATCTTGATGCGCGGATGCACCGCGTGGTAGGCCTCGATCATCTCGGTGACGTGGTACGGGCCGACCGCGCCGACCTTCAGCGAGCCGTGACGCAGCTTGCCGCTGTCGTCGAGCAGCGAGCTCATGTCGCCCTCGAGCGCGATCATGCGCCGCGCCAGCGGCAGCATCTCGAGGCCGAGCGCGGACAGCTCGACGCGGCGCCCGCGCCGGTGGAACAGCTCGGCGCCGTACTCGCGCTCCATCATCTGGATCTGCGAGTTGAGCGTGCTGTGGCTCATGCCCAGCGTGCGTGCCGCGGCCGTGAATCCGCCGTCGTGGGCGACCGCGACGAAGGCGCGGATCTGGTTGAGCGTCACTGCGGGTCTCCGGGATCGGTGGGTCGTTGCGAAACGCACCATGATGCCGGCCGATCGTGATGGCCTCGTGTAAGCGTGCCGCCGCGCTGGGCGGCGGCACCTTGCACTACGAGGCGGCGACGCCCATCGCCGGATCGCTGGTGCCGTCCTGGCCGGTCTCGAGCCGGCCAGCGAAGCGCCGCTCGAAGCCATCGCCCATGGTCAGCGTGAAGTCGTACCAGCTGTGGGTGTCGGCGAGGCTCCACGAGGGCTCGAGCTGCATGCCCGGCGACACGGTGTAGGTCCACGGGCCGTCGCCGCGGTAGGCGTTGGCGCGCACCGTCACCGCGGCCGGGGCCTCGCCCATGTTCATGATGGTCAGGCGGACCGCGTTGCGCTCGGGGTCGTAACACACGCGCACCTCGGGGTTGGCGGCGCCGGCCAGCGCGCCGAGCTGGCCCTTGAAGCGCCGGTGATAGCCGTTCGGCCCCAGCACCCAGAGGCTGTAGCGGCCCGCGTCGTCGGTGCTGGCCTGCCAGGCGTCGGAGATCATCTTGCCGGCCTCGACGGTGTAGCGCCGCGGATAGCGCGTGAGGTTGAGTTCGTCGTAGACGTGGAACACCGCGCCCTGCGTGCCCGTGTTGCTGAAGCTGAGCCACACGCGGCGGCCCGCCAGGTCGACGTTGGCGCTGGTGTGCAGGCGGTAGGGCAGCGCGCGCGAGGGGCGCAGCGCCAGCGCCTGCGAGGGTAGCGGCACCGAGCCCGCGGCGGGCACGGGCACGCCCGGCGACGCCACCTGCTGCGAGTAGGTGGCATCGGCCTGCGCGCGCGTGGGCGCGGGCACCAGCGCGGGCCGGGCGCCGTTGGGGTTGCGGAAGTCGAAGCAGGACATGAGGTCGCCGAACACCGCGCGCCGCCACGGGCTGATGTTGGTCTCGCGCACGCCGAAGCGCTGTTCGAGGAAGCGCAGCGTCGAGGTGTGGTCGAAGGCCTGCGAGTTGACCCAGCCGCCCACGCTCCACGGCGAGATCACGAGCATCGGCAGCCGCGAGCTGGCGCCGAAGGGGCGACCGTCGGGCGTGCGCTGGCTCGAGTCGCCGGCCGGCGCCGGCATCGTGTAGTACTCGTTCGCGATGTCCACCGTCGACTTGCCTTCGTGGCTGCCGTCGGCGTTGCGCCATGGCGGCGCCGGCGGCGGCACGTGGTCGAAGAAGCAGTCGTTCTCGTCGAAGTTGATGATCAGCACCGTCTTGCTCCAGACCTCCGGGTTGGCCGTCAGCATGTCGAGCAAGGTCTGGATGTACCAGGCGCCCTGCTGCGGCACCGACATGCTCGGATGCTCGCTGTAGGCGCCGGGCGCGACGATCCAGCTCACCTGCGGCAGCGTGCCCGCGGCGATGTCGTCGGCCACGGCCTGCAGGAAGCCGCCGTCGGGCATGGTGTTGCCGAAGCCCTTGTAGAGCGGCGACAGCGCCTCCATCGCCGGGCCGTAGGCCGCGTTGGGCGAACCCTGCGCGCGCAGCTGCTCGTCGACCGCGCGGTAGGACGCGAAGGCGACCAGCTGGTTGTTGTTGCTGTTGTTGCCGGGGCGCGTGTAGACCTTCCAGTTGACGCCGGCCGCCTGCAGGCGCTCGGGGTAGGTGGTCCAGTTCAGGCCGTCGCCCGAGGGGCCGAGGCCGCCCCAGTTGGCGTTGGTGACGCAGGCGCGGCCGACGACGTTGGCGCCGTTGGTGCCGCTCCACAGGAACATGCGGTTGGTGAAGGTGCCGGTGTGGATCGACGTGTGGTATGCGTCGCAGACCGTGAAGGCATTGGCCAGCGCCCAGTGGAACGGCAGGTCGGACTGGCGCAGGTGGCCCATCGAGATCTTGGTGTTCTTGGCCTTGGGCCAGGCCGCCATGCGCCCGCCGTCCCAGGCCGCCTGCTGGTCGCCCCAGTCGTGCGCGCCGCCCACGCGCAGCGCATTGCCCTTGGTGGCGTCGAGGTAGAAGGGCTGCACCGTGTCGGATGCGCCCTGCTGCAGCCACACCGGGTGGCCCGAGGCCATCGGGATGGTGAAGCGGTCGCTGAAGCCGCGCACGCCGGGCATGGTGCCGAAGTAGTGGTCGAAGGAACGGTTCTCCTGCATCAGGATGATGACGTGCTCGACGTCGTTGAGCGTGCCCGTCGCGTTGTGGGCGGGGATGGCCAGCGCGCGCTGGATGGCGGGCGGGAAGGGCCCGAGGGCGGCGCTGGCCGCGGCGGCGCGCAGCAGGGCGCGGCGGTTCAAGGTGGTCATGGTGATCGGCGGTGAAGGTGGTGGCCGGACGTGCGCTCAGGGCGCGCAGTCGAGCCTGGAATTCCGGACAGGGACGTCGGCGCCGGACTCGGCGCCGTTGCCGGGCGCCGAGACGATCGGCACCTGGGGCGCGGCGGCGCCATCGCCGCCCGCATTGGCCGCGGGCAGCGCGGCGAACGGGGCGCCTGACCCGCCGCCACCGCCGCAGGCGGCGAGCAGCGTGCCAGCGGCGCAGGCCAGGGCGAGCGCCTTCGCGGCGGCGTGCCATCCGGGAAAGAGAGTGGATGTCATCTCGTTTCCTCTCAGTTGGCCGGCAGCGTCGACAGCGGCTTGTTCGACAGGAAGATCGACTGCAGCTCCGCATCGGTCAGCACGCGGTTCCACATCGCGAGGTCGCCGAAATGCTCCTGGTAGGTCGGCGCGGTCGCGCACTTGCCCGCGACGTACGGCGGCGTGACGGAGCCATTGCACTTGTTCATCAGGAAGGTGCCGGTGCCGTCGTCGCCGATGCCCCAGTGCGGGTACGGCGAGAGCTTCGAGAGATCGACAGCGCCGGTCGACTTGCCCACCGCCACGCGGTTGGTGGTGCTGGTCACGGGATCGAACACCGTCATGTTCATCGTCTTGGCCACGCCGTCGACCGAGAAGGCGATGTAGACCCAGCGGTCGATGGCGATCTGCGTGTAGGGGCTGGTCGGCCCGTCCGCGCGCACGCCGCCGCCCGAGCCGATGTTGAAGGCCACGCCGCACTGGTCGCCCGAACTCGCGAACAGGCCGAGCGCGACGCCCGCGTTGCCGCCGCTGACATAGCTCTTGTTGGAGAGGATGGTCACGTTGTTCTTCGAGACGCAGGCGGGCGTCTTGAACCACAGGCCGATGGTGAACTGCGGTGCCGTGCCCTTGGCGATGTCGAAGCCTTCGGCCGGCGTGAGCCGGTAGCCCTCGATGCCGGCGGTGGTGACGTAGTTGGTGTCGATCAGCAGGCCGTGCGTGCCCGGGAACGGACCCGGAACGACCAGGCCGGCGGCCGCGGGCAGGTCGCTCGCGGCCGGGCCCATGGTGCTGTGGCCCATGGCATCGACCGGCGGCAGCGTGGCGCTGAACGGGTAGTAGGAGACCAGCCCGTTCTTCAGCGTCGGCGCCAGCGGCACCGGCGGCACGTACGACACGCGCGGCGAGAGCACGGCCCGCGCGGCCGCGTCGTCGCCGTCGCCGGCCTGCACCGTGTAGTCGAACTGGTAGCTGCCCTTGGCCGTCAGCACCTGCGCGAGCTGGCTGTCGGTGAAGGTGGCGGTGCCGGCCGGCAGCTTCGACGCGATGGGCTGGCCGTCGCGCAGCACCGTGATCGCGCCTGTCGAAGGCGCCACCCAGTCGAGCTTCACGCTCACGGTGGCGGAGTTGTTGTCGAGCACAGAAGCCGTGAGCCGCGACACGGGCTGCGCGCCGGTGAGCCGGCCGCCGTCCATCGGGTGCGCCTTCGCATCGGGCAGCGCCTTCAGGTGGCCGAGCACGGTCGGCGCCACGTCGGCGATGCTGGCGTAGCCGTAGAGCTCGGCCAGCGTCTGCGGCAGCGCCGCGCCGATGCCCTGCGTTGCGATGTTGGCGGGCTGGTTCAGGCCGATGAAGGTGCTCGATTCGGGCACCAGCGGCAGGCCGTCGTCCTGGCTGTTGGCGCTGAGGCCGTGGTTGCCGGTGATCACGACCAGCCAGCGTTCGTTGGCGCGCTTCGCGGTGGCCGCGAGCAGCGTGCCGACCGCCTTGTCGAGCGTGGCCAGCGTGCCCGCGTACTGCGGAGAGGCGAGACCGAAGTCGAGCGCCGCGTCCTTGCTCGCGCGGTATTGCGCGAGCACGGTGGCGTAGTTGCCGCCGATGAATTGCGTGGCCTGCGTGGTCACGCAGTCGGTGGCGGTCGCGTCCTGCGAGCAGTCGGCCAGCGCATCGAGCGTGCCGCTGTCGTGCTCGGAGGCCAGCAACTGGGCCAGCCCGGCCGAGGCCACGGCGGCGCCGTTGCTCGTGCCGTTCTTCGCCTTGGCCAGCTGGAACACGGTGGCGCCGCGGATCGCCTGCTTCGGCGCTTCCGACATCACCTGGTGGCGCGCGGCCCAGGTGCCGGTCAGCAGCGTGGCCCAGCCGGGCGTGTCGAGCGTGGGCTGCTGGCTCGGCGTGCCGGCCATGCCGCCGCTGTAGGCCAGCCGCGGCTCGAGCTGCGCGAGGTTGGGCAGCGTGCCGGCGGCGATGCCGCTGCGCACCGCGCCGTAGGTGGCGCCATCGAGGTCGATGACCAGCGCGCGGCTCACGGCCGGCGTCGAGGGGCCCTCGGGCGTGTCGCCGCCGCCTTGCGTGGGCGGCAGGAAGGGCAGCGAGGCGCCGCCCCCGCTGCCGCCGCCGCAGCCCGCGAGCGCGGCAACGAGCGTGGCAGCGAGCGCGAAGGCGCGCGTCGCTGCGGCCCTGCGGCGGCGCGTGGATTCAGGGAAGCGGCGCGCCGGCGTGGCGCGGGCCGCGGGGGCGTGGGGTATGCGTTGCTCGACTGGCATGTCTATCGGCCTCTGGTGGTGGAGTGGCCGAATTACAGAAGAGCGGGGTGACGTGCCAGAGACGAAAGCCCATGAGTATTTCGTTCGTCCTGTCGGTTTTTTCGTCAGATCGATCGGTGCGAGCGCGGCTCACGATGCCTCTTCGAACTCCCCCTTGCGCAGCTTCAACGCCACGTCGAAGAAGGACGCGAGCACGCGGCTGTCGCGCCGCACCTGCAGGCAGTAGAGGTAGGTCTGCGTCACCGCGGGATCGCCCTCGATGCGCACGGTGCGCAGGCGCGCGTCGGGAATGAACTCGGCCTCGGAGACCGCGCCGATGCCGATGCCGCGCGCGGCCGCTTCGCGGATCGCCTCGCGGCTGCCGATCTCCATCGCGAGCTTGGGTCGAACGCCCGCGCGCGCGAAGGCCTCGTCGAGCGCGCGCCGCGTGCTGGAGCCGCTCTCGCGCTGCAGCATGGGCTGGCCGTGCAGTTCCTCGAGCCGGATCTCGCCGCGCCTGGCGAACGGATGCTCGCGGTGCACGAACAGGATCAGCGCATGGCGCGCATACGGCGTCGCGCTGAAGCCCGGCGCCTCGTGGAAGCGCGCGAGCACGCCGATGTCGACCGCGTATTCCTCGAGGTCCTTGAACACCGACGACGAATTGCCCATGCGGATCGAGACGTCGAGCCGCGGATAGCGCCGGCGGTAGGCGTCGACCATCTCGATCACGTGGAAGGGACCGACCGCGCCGAGCTTGAGCTCGCCCGACTGCAGGTCGCCGCTGTCGTGCAGCAGGTTGTACGAATCGAGCTCGAGCGCCGCGATCTGGCGCGCGATGGGCAGCAGGCGCTCGCCGACGCTGGTGAGCTCGATGCGGTGACCCTGGCGGTGGAACAGCATCACCTTGTGCTGGCGCTCCAGCGCCTGGACCTGGGTGGTCAGCGTGGGCTGGCTCAGGCCCACGGCGCGCGCGGCGGCGCTGAAGCTGCCGTGCTGGGCAACGGCGAGGAAGGCGCGGAGTTTGGCGGCGGACATCCATAGATTGTTTGAATGGAATCGTGACAAATCAGTGATCGATCTGATATGCGCCTGTCACATGGCGTTCTTAGCCTTGGGGTAGTCGCGGGCCGATGCCTGCCGTTCCGGTCCCTTCCAGTCCCTTTTCCCATCCCCAACACCACCATGAACACCCTTCTTCGCCTGCGCCGCAGCCTGATCGTCCTGGCCCTTTCCGCGGTTTCCGCGGTCGCCGCCCTGCCGGCCCTGGCCGCGCAACCCCTCACCATCGGGCTGATCCCGGCCGAGGACTCGCAGGCCATGATCGAGAGCAGCCGCCAGGTGCTCGACAGCCTGCAGCAGCAGCTCGGCATGCCGGTCAAGCCCTTCGTGGCGACCGACTACAACGGCGTGATCGAGGCGCTGCGCTCCAAGAAGCTCGACGTGGCCTACCTCGGCCCGTTCTCGTACGTGCTCGCGAACCAGGTCGCGGACGTGGAAGCCTTCGCGGTGGCCGTGACGAAGAAGACCGGCCAGAGCTCCTACAAGAGCGTGATCATCGCGCGCAAGGAAAGCGGCATCGCCAAGACCGCCGACCTCAAGGGCCGCAGCTTCGCCTTCGTCGACCCGACCTCGGCCTCGGGCCACCTGTTTCCCAAGTCGGGCCTGCTGCAGGCCGGCTACGACCCCGAGACCTTCTTCGGCCGCGTGATCTTCTCGGGCTCGCACGACGCCAGCATCCTGGCCGTGGCCAACAAGAAGGTCGATGCCGCCGCCGTGGCCGACCGCATCCTCGCGAGCGCCATCGCCAAGGGCCAGGTGAAGCAGGACGAGCTCGAGATCGTCTGGTCGTCGAACCCGATCCCCGAGTCGCCGATGGTCTGGCGCAAGGACCTCGATCCGGCGCTGAAGGCGAAGATCGCGAAGGCGCTGGCCAACGTGAAGGACCTGCCGTGGGGCGACCAGGGCGTGCTCAACGGCTTCCAGCCCACCACCGACGCGGCCTACAACGTCGTGCGCGACACCGCCAAGGTGCTCAAGCTCGACCTGCGGAGCATGAAGTGATCCGCATCCGGCAGCTCACCAAGCGCTATGGCGACAACGCCGTGCTGCGCGGTGTGGACCTCGATGCCGCGGCGGGCGAGTTCGTGGTGGTGCTCGGCGAATCGGGCGCCGGCAAGTCGACCCTGCTGCGCTGCGTGAACCGGCTGGCGCTGGCCGACGGCGGCGAGCTCAGGGTCGACGGCATGGACGCCGTGAACTGCGCCGACACGCGCGCGCTGCGCCAGCGCGTGGCCATGATCTTCCAGCACCACAACGTGGTGCCGCGGCTCAGCGCGCTGAAGAACGTGCTCACGGGCCGGCTCGGCGCGGTGTCGACCCTGGCCTCGGTGCTGCACTTCTTCAGCCGCGCCGACATCGCGTTGGCGCACGAATGCCTGGGCCGCGTGGGACTCGCGCACAAGGCCCATGCGCGCACCGATTCGCTCTCGGGCGGCCAGATGCAGCGCGTGGGCATCGCGCGCGCGCTCGCGCAGCAGCCGCGGCTGATCCTGGCCGACGAGCCGGTCGCGAGCCTCGACCCGCAGACCTCGCGCAAGGTGCTGCAGTACCTGCGCGATGCCTCGCGCGACCTCGGCATCACCGTGCTGTGCAACCTGCACCAGGTCGACTACGCGCGCGAGTTCGCCGACCGCATCGTCGGCCTCTCGCAGGGCCGCGTCGTGTTCGACGGCGCGCCGCAGGCCATGGGCCCCGACGACATCGACCGCATCTACGTGCCGCAGCCCGCGGCCGACCGCAAGGAGCCCGCCGCCCCGGCGGCCGTGCCGCTGCCGCTGCTGGCGCGCACCGAAGGACACGCATGAACACCCCCTCGACCCGATACGCCTGGACCGGCCCGCTGCCCGAGAGCCGCCGCGGCTGGTTCAACCTGCTGATCGGCCTGTGCGTGGTCGGCTGGGCGCTGCAATGGAGCGCCGGCGGCGCGCAGCTCAGTTGGTCCGAACTGGCGGCGGGCCTGCCGCAGATCCTCGATTTCCTGGGCCGCACCATGCCGCCCGATACGAACATCCTGGGCCGCCTGGTCGCGCCCGCGCTCGAGACCATCCAGATCGCCGTCTGGGGCACGCTGCTGGCGGTGCTGCCCGCGATTCCGCTGTCCTTCCTGGCGGCGCGCAACCTGCAGAGCCGGCGCTGGGTCTACCAGTGCACGCGCCAGGCCCTCAACGTGGTGCGCAGCATCAACGAGCTGATCCTCGCACTGGTGTTCGTGTCGGCCGTGGGGCTCGGTCCGTTCCCCGGCGTGCTGGCGCTCGCGCTGCATGGCGCGGGCATGCTCGGCAAGTTCTTCGCCGATGCCATCGAGGAGATCGACCAGGGACCGCTCGAGGCCCTGCGCGCCACGGGCGCGCGGCCGCTGCAGGTCATCGTGTTCGGCGTGCTGCCGCAGGTCGTGACGGCCTGGATCGCTGTCGTGCTGTACCGCTTCGAGGTGAACCTGCGCTCGGCCACCGTGCTGGGCATGGTGGGCGCGGGCGGGCTGGGCTTCGAGCTGGTGAGCAGCCTCAAGCTGTTCCGCTACCAGGAGACCGCCACCTGCATCATCGTGATCACCGTGATGGTGATCGTGGCCGACCTGCTCTCGAGCCAATTGCGCCACCGCATCCAGCACAGCGGCCGGCACTGAAGGCCGCGCGGATCTTTCTCTTGAGCGCCCGGCTGCATGACGCGGCCGTGGCGCCAGCTTTCCCGAACCCATCATGTGGACCTACTACAACCCCGTGGACGTGCACGCCGGCTGCGGCTCGCTCGATGCGCTGCCCGGGCTGCTCGGCGCACGCCGCGCGATCCTGATCGCCTTCCCCGAGGCGGTCGGCCTCGGCCTCGTCGATCGCATACGCGGCTTGCTGGGCGAGCGACTGGTGGCCGTCGAGACCGAGGTGCTGCCGAACCCCGACGTGGCCTGGCTGGCGCCGATGTACGAACGGCTGTGGCGCGAGCATGCGGAGGTCGACTGCGTCGTCGCGCTTGGCGGCGGCAGCGTGATCGACTGCGCGAAGGTGATGCTCACGCGCCCCGCGGCCGGCGGCTTCGACGAACTGCTCGCGCTGCTCGAAGGCGCCGACAGCACGCCGGCCGCGGCCCGGCGGCACCGCCAGCTGCTGGCCATTCCCACCACCGCGGGCACCGGCAGCGAAGTCACGCCCTGGGCCACCGTGTGGGACCAGGCCCATGCGCGCAAGCTGTCGCTGCAGCTGCCGTGGACCTGGCCCGAGGCCGCCATCGTCGATGCCGACCTGATGCTGAGCCTGCCGCATGCGGCCACCCTGGCCAGCGGCCTCGATGCGCTGTCGCATGCGCTCGAGTCGCTGTGGAACGTGCACCGCAACCCGGTGTCGGCAAGCCTGGCCGTGAGCGCGGCGCGCAGCATCGTCTCCACGCTGCCCGAGCTGCTGGCGCGGCCCGACCGGCCCGAGCTGCGCGAGCGCCTGGCCACCGCGGCGCTGCAGGCCGGCCTGGCGTTCTCCAACACGCGTACCGCGCTCGCGCATTCGCTGTCCTACGACATCACGCTGCGGCATGGCGTGCCGCACGGCATCGCGTGCTCGTTCAGCCTGCCGCGCATCATGCAGCTCGCGGCCGGGCGCGATCCGGCGCTCGATGCGTTGCTGCTCTCGGTGTTCGATGCGCATGACATCGGCCAGGCCGTCGCGTCGCTGAGCGGCTTTTTGGAGGGGCTGGGCGTGAGTGTCGACCCGCTGAGCTATGGCATTCCCGAGGCGGAGTGGAGCGAACGCATCCTGCAGGCGCTGGCCGGTGCGCGTGGGCGCAACTTCATCGCCGCGGACGCCGGCTGATCAGGACGCGCAGGCGGTGTTCGCCGCCGTGCGCGGGTACTCCATCTCCTGCATCACCCAGTCGCGCCGCGCGTTGCCGTAACGGCCCGCGATCTCGCACAGCGTGCGGTCGAGCTGCTGCACGGGCTTGAGCGCGGCCACCAGCGGCAGCGGCCGTGCTTCGCGCGTGGCGGGGCCGGCCACCAGCACGAGACCGCTGCGCAGCTTCACCGGGCCCGAGGCCGAGACCGCCTCGACATCGACATGCCCCGTGCGCGTCCACGCATCGGTGGCCAGCGCGAGCGCGATGTCGTCGGCACCGTCACGCACCTCGAGCCGGCGGCGCTCGCCGCGCCAGAACGCCGTCTTGTTGAACAGGTACTCGGCGCCGCGGCCGGTCGTGAGGCCGAAGGGCGCGCTCGCATGCGCCGGGCCCCAGCCGTCCACGCCGAGTTCGGCCGCCATCGCCGCGGCCTTCGCGGGCCCGCCGATCGCCTCGACCAGCGCCAGCGTCGCGGGCACCGAGGCCGTGATGCCGGTGGTCGTCGCCACGTCGCGGTCGACCAGGTAGCGTCGGTCGGGCACATGCGTGGCACCGGGCCGCTGGCGCAGCGTGCCGCGGTCGTACCAGTGGCCGGCAAAGCGCCGGCCGTCGAGCAGGCCGGCCTGCGCGAGCACGAGCGCGCCCGAGCACACGCCAATCACGCGCGCGCCCTGGCTCGCCTGCTGCTGCAGCCAAGCCCTCACCGCGGGTGCGTCGGCTGGCTCCATCGCGGGCACGATCACGTAGTCGGCGCCCGCGGGATGGGCGCGGTCGAAGGTGGCGAAGTCCTGCGCTCCCTCGACCTGCAGAGCCGGGAACAGCGTGACCCGGCCCGCGCGCGGTGCCACGATCCGCACTTCGGCCACGTCGGCGCGCTGCAGCACCGCGTGCGGCAGCAGCAGGTCGGTGAGCTCGGTGCCCTCGTTGAGCGCCAGCATCGCGACCACCGGCCGGCCGGGCCGGCGCGGCTTCATGGCCTCGACGAAGGCCTGCCGGTCGCGCGCGAGCGCCGCCTCGTCGTGCGCCGCGGGCGGCACCGCCGCATCGCGTGTGCCCGTGCCGCATCCCGCCAACCCGATCGCCGCCATACTCGCGCACAGCAGCGCACGCAGCCCGTTCCACATGGAGAATCCCCTTCATGACCTCGATGCACCGAGCTTAGGAATGCCGACCCCCACCCACAAGGACGAAGAAGCCGCGGTTCCTGCCAGCACCGTCGTGCTGATCGCGTTCGACGGCGTCGAGGCCATCGACGTCGCGGGCCCCGCCAGCGTGTTCAGCAAGGCCGAGCAATTGCGCCCCGGCAGCTACGAAGTGCTGATCGCCTCGCCGAACGGCGGCACCGTGTCGACCAACAGCGGCCTGCAGCTGGGCGACACCCGCAGCCTCGACGCGCTGCCCGCCGCCATCGACACCCTGATCGTGGCCGGCGGCGACGAGCCCGCCGTGCGCCACGCCATCCTCGAGCAGCGCATCGGCGACTGGATCGCCCAGGCCGCGCCGCGCGTGCGCCGCGTCGCGAGCGTGTGCAGCGGCGCCTTCGCGCTCGCCGCGGCCGGCCTGCTCGACGGGCGCGAGGCCACCACCCACTGGCGCGTGTGCGAGATGCTGCAGGAACTGAGGCCGCAGGTGCGCGTGCGGCAGCAGCGCATCTACGTGCGCGACGGCAAGGTCTGGACTTCAGCGGGCGTGGTCACCGGCATCGAACTCGCGCTCGCGCTGGTCGAGGACGACCTGGGCCACGAGGTCTCGATGGACATCGCGCGCACCCTGGCGCTGCCGATGCTGCGCGGCGGCGAGCAGCCGCAGCTCACCCCCGCGCTGCAGGCGCAGGCCAGCGCGAGCCACCGGCTGCGCGAACTGGTCGCGTGGATCGGCACCCATCCGCAGGAAGAGCTCGGCGTCGAGGTGCTGGCCGAACGCGTGGGCATGAGCCCGCGCAACTTCGCGCGCGCCTTCGCGGCGGAGACGGGGTGCACGCCCGCGCGCTTCGTGGAGCGCACGCGCGTGGCGGCGGCGGCGCAGTTGTTGCGGCAGACTGGGTGGACGCAGGAACGGATCGCGAGCCGCAGCGGGTTCGGGTCGGTGGATGCGCTGCAGCGGGCGTTCGTGCGGCTGCATGGGGTGACGCCGGGGGGGTGGAGGGAGGGGAGGTAGGCGGGACCCCGCTTCCGGCGGGAAAGCTATTTGCGAGGCTGCAGGAAGGCGTCGTAAGCAGAGGCCGTGAAGCCGGTGAGACCTCGGCCATTCACGAACAGTTGGGGCACGCCATTGTTGCCACCCAGTTGCGCATAGGCCAGCTTGCCTTCGTTGGTGTCGATGTCCACTTCGCGATAACCGATGCCCTTGGCCGCCAGGTAGGCCTTCGCCTGTCGACAGAAGCCGCACCACTTGGCCGAGAACAGCACCGTGTCGCGAGGGAGCGGTGCCGATGCCCGGCTGTCCGCGGACTTGCGCAGTTGCTCGATGTACGCGATGGTTTCAGTGGACAGGGGGCTGGCCGGCAGGTTCTTGAACGTCAGCGTCTTCGATTCGCGTGCCTGTGATGGCGGGACGTCGCTGTAGATCGTTCGGCCGTCGGGGCCGATGGACTTGTAGAGCGTGGTCGTCGTGGCGGTCGGGCCGTCGGCGGCGGATGCCGCGCTCGCAAGCAGAACCACGAAAATGGGGAGCAACCGCATGGGGACGTACCTGTTGTCTGGTCGAGGCCAAGCAGGGCGATGTTACAGGGCCCTCGTGGTATCCGAACAAGCCGTACACCATCGCATGGAGGACCGCAGGCAATGAGTCGATCGAACGAGACGGGCCGAACCCAGGACGAGATTTCCGCAAGCGTCACTGCGCCTGGTGGTGGTCATGGGGTGCTGATCGCGGGCGCGGGCCCCACCGGCATGATGCTCGCGGGCGAACTGGCGCTGGCCGGCGTCGATGTCGCGATCCTCGAGCGGCGCTCGAACCAGGAGATCGAGGGATCGCGCGCCGGCGGCCTGCATGCGCGCACCCTCGAGATCTTCGACCAGCGCGGCATCGTCGACCGGTTCCTGGCCGAGGGGCAGACCGCCCAGGTGGCCGCGTTCGGCCTCAACCGGCTCGACATCAGCGACTTTCCGACGCGGCACAACTACGGACTGGCGCTGTGGCAGAAGCACATCGAGCGCATTCTCGCGGGCTGGATAGCCGAACTGGGCGTGACCACGTATCGGGAGCGCGAGGTGGTCGGTTTCGACCAAGACGAGGCCGGTGTCGACGTCCATCTGCGCGAAGGCCGGACGCTGCGTGCGCAATACCTGGTCGGTTGCGATGGTGGGCGCAGCGTGATCCGGAAGGCGGCGGGGATCGAGTTTCCGGGGTGGGACCCGACCGTGAGCCACATCCTCGCCGAGGCCGAGATCGCCGACGAACCCACCTGGGGCATGCGTCACGACGCGATCGGCATCCATGGCCTCAGCCGGATGGACGACGGGAAGACGGTTCGGATCATGGTGACGGAACGGGACGTAGGCCGCTCCGATCAACCCACCTTGCGCGATCTCAGCGAAGGCTTGATCGCCCACTATGGCACCGACTTCGGCGTCCACAGTCCCCTTCACATCTCACGCTTCACGGACATGGCCCGGCAAGCGGCCAGCTATCGGCAGGGACGGGTCCTGCTGGCCGGAGATGCGGCGCATGTGCACTACCCGGCGGGTGGGCAGGGGCTCAATCTCGGCGTGCAGGATGCCTTCAACCTCGGGTGGAAGCTGGCGCAGGTGGTGAAGGGGATCTCGCCGGACAGCCTGCTCGATACCTATCAGGCGGAGCGGCATCCGGTGGGAGCGCTGGTGCTGCGCAATTCGCTGGCGCAGGTCGCGCTGCGGCGGCAGGACGATCGCAGCAAGGCGCTGGCGGAGAGCATGTCGGCGCTGCTTCGGATGGAGGAGCCGCGCAAGCGCTTCGCGGGGATGATGTCGGGGCTGGATATCCGGTACGACCTGGGGGAGGGGCATCCTTTGCTGGGGAGGCGGATGCCGGATCTCGATGTCGTGACCGCAGAAGGTACGAGGCGCGTCTTCACGCTGATGCACTCGGCGCGGCCGCTGCTGCTCAATTTCGGGATGCCGGGTGGTTCCGATGCGGAACGCCTGGCCGACAAGGTCCAGGTGATCGATGCCAGTTTCGATGGCACCTGGGAGCTTCCGGTGATCGGCGAGGTCGGTGCGCCGACGGCCGTGTGGGTCAGGCCCGACGGCTACGTGGCATGGGTTCGGGGGCCATCGTGGGAGGGTCTTGAAGAAGCCCTGACCACCTGGGTTGCAGCGCCACGCAGAACGTGATGCCTCAGGAAACTACTTGCAGTCCCCACCCATCGACACAGTCCCGTCCCTGCACTCGGTCAACATCGGCTCCCCCACCGAAGCCGAGCCCGGTCCCGCCGCCACCGGCGCCGAACCCGCGCCAGTGCCGACGTCCCTTTCATAGACGATCTTCCTGCTGCCAAGCTCGCAGCTGCCCACCACCTGCCCGTTCGTCGACGCATTGGCATCGACGACGGCCACGGTGAAGCGCGCCACGCCGGCGGCGGCGATCTTCGATTCGATGCGGGTGCGCAGGGCCTCGCAGTCCTCGGCCGCGTGCGCGCTGCCCGCCGCGCCGGCCAGGGCCAGCACGGCGGGGAGCATCGCGCGCCAGGAGGGCTTCACGGCTGCCACCTGCGCGCTGTCGATCAGCCCTGGGCCGAGGCCAGCGCTGCGTTGAGCGTGGCGCTCGGGCGCATCACGGCTTCGAACTTGGCCTTGTCGGCCAGGTAGTAGCCGCCGATGTCCACGGCCTTGCCCTGCACGGCCGCGAGTTCGTCGACGATCTTCTGCTCGTTGGACGAGAGGGCCTCCGCCAGCTTCTTGAAGCGGCCTTGCAGTTCCGTGTCGTCGGTCTGCGCGGCGAGTTCCTGTGCCCAGTACATCGCCAGGTAGAACTGGCTGCCGCGGTTGTCGAGCTGGCCGGTCTTGGGCGAGGGGTTCTTGTTGTTGTCGAGCAGCTTGCCGGTGGCGGTGTCGAGCGTCTTGGCCAGGATGGCGGCCTGCTTGTTGCCGGTCTTCAGGCCCAGGTCTTCCAGGCTCACGGCCAGCGCGAGGAACTCGCCCAGCGAGTCCCAGCGCAGGTGGTTCTCTTCCACCAGCTGCTGCACGTGCTTGGGGGCCGAGCCGCCCGCGCCGGTCTCGTACAGGCCGCCGCCGGCCATCAGCGGCACGATCGACAGCATCTTGGCCGAGGTGCCCAGCTCCATGATGGGGAACAGGTCGGTCAGGTAGTCGCGCAGGATGTTGCCGGTGGCGCTGATGGTGTCGAGGCCGCGCACGACGCGTTCCAGCGTGTAGCGCATGGCGCGCACCTGGCTCATGATCTGGATGTCCAGGCCCGAGGTGTTGTGCTCGTGCAGGTACATCTTGACCTTGGTGATCAGCTGGGCCTCGTGCGGGCGATAGGCGTCGAGCCAGAACACCACCGGCATGCCGGAGTTGCGCGCGCGGTTGACGGCCAGCTTGACCCAGTCGCGGATCGCGGCGTCCTTGACCTGGCACATGCGCCAGATGTCGCCTTGCTCGACGTCCTCGCTCATCAGCACTTCGCCGGTGTCCAGGTCGGTGATGTTGGCGACGCCGTCTTCCGGGATCTCGAAGGTCTTGTCGTGCGAACCGTATTCCTCGGCCTTCTGGGCCATCAGGCCGACGTTGGGCACGGTGCCCATGGTCTTGGGGTCGAAGGCGCCGTGCCACTTGCAGAAGTTGATGATCTCCTGGTAGATGCGGGCGAAGGTCGATTCGGGCATCACGGCCTTGACGTCCTTCAGGCGGCCGTCGGCGCCCCACATCTTGCCGCCGTTGCGGATCATCGCGGGCATGGAGGCGTCCACGATCACGTCGTTGGGCGAGTGGAAGTTGGTGATGCCCTTGGCCGAGTCGACCATCGCGAGTTCGGGGCGGTGCTCGTGGCAGGCGTGCAGGTCGCGCTTGATCTCGTCCTGGGTGCTCTGGGGCAGCGTGGCGATCTTGGTGTAGAGGTCGACCATGCCGTTGTTGACGTTGATGCCGAGCTCGTCGAACAGCTTGCCGTGCTTCTCGAAGGCTTCCTTGTAGAAGATCTTCACGCAGTGGCCGAACACGATGGGGTGCGAGACCTTCATCATGGTGGCCTTGACGTGCAGCGAGAACATCACGCCGGTCTTGTGCGCGTCCTCGATCTCCTTCTCGTAGAAGGCCAGCAGCGCCTTCTTGCTCATGAACATGGAGTCGATGACCTCGCGGTCCAGCAGCGCGACCTTGGGCTTGAGCACGATGGTCTTGCCGCTCTTGGTGATGAGCTCCATCTTGACGTTGCGCGCGCGGTCCAGGGTCATGGACTTCTCGCCGTGGTAGAAGTCGCCGCCGTGCATGTGCGAGACGTGCGAGCGCGAGGCCTGGCTCCAGTCGGCCATGCTGTGCGGGTTCTTGCGGGCGTATTCCTTGACGGCCTTGGGCGCGCGGCGGTCGGAATTGCCTTCGCGCAGCACGGGGTTCACGGCGCTGCCGGTGCACTTGTTGTAGCGCGCGCGGATGTCCTTGTCCTCGTCCGTGGTCGGGTTTTCGGGGTAGTCGGGGATCTTGTAGCCCTTGCCCTGCAGTTCCTTGATGGCCGACTTGAGCTGGGACACCGAGGCGCTGATGTTGGGCAGCTTGATGATGTTGGCTTCGGGCTTGAGCGTGAGCTTGCCCAGCTCGGCGAGGTTGTCCGGCACTTTCTGGTCGTCGCTCAGCAGTTCGGGGAACTCGCCCAGGATGCGGGCCGCCACGGAGATGTCGCTGGTTTCGACGTTGATGCCGGCCGGGTTCGCGAAGGCGCGAATGATGGGCAGGAATGCGTAGGTCGCCAGCAGGGGCGCCTCGTCGGTCAGGGTGTAGATGATGGTAGGTTGCTTCGTGCTCATGCGCTTCTTCCGTAGATGCTGGGCTGTCGGGTCACTGGGATTTCCGGCCGTCGGGGGGCCCTTTTTCTGGCCGTAGACCCGGATTGTCGCGCGGACGGGACCCGGTTCCGCCGCGCGGGCTCCGAAACCCTGGCGTGGGGGTATGTCTCCAGGGGGCACCGACCGGCCGGATACGGTCTTTTTCGGGGTATTTTCGCGCCAGGCCGGCGAAGGCGGCCGGCCCGGGACCCGGGGCCCGAAAATACCCGGCTGCCTCAGGGCCATCCCTGTCCGCCACGGGCCATCCTGCATCGCACAATGGCGCATCCCCCCCGATGCCCCCATGAGCGCCACCACCGTTTCGCCCGTTCCACCCCTTGCGCCCGCCGACCCTCGGATCCGGGTCCTCGTCGCCGACGACCAGCCGCTGATCCGCCGCGGCATGGCCATGCTGCTGGACGCCGCATCCGACATCCAGGTCGTCGGCCAGGCCGCCGACGGCATGGAGGTGGTGGAACTCGCGCGGCGCCTGCTGCCCGACGTGGTGCTGATGGACCTGCGCATGCCGCGCCAGAGCGGCGTGCTGGCCACGCGCGAGATCACGGCCGCGCTGCCGCGCACCCGCGTGATGGTGCTGACCACCTTCGACCGCGACGACCTGGTGTTCGACGCGGTGCGCGCCGGCGCGCAGGCCTACCTGCTCAAGGATGCGTCGGAGGAGGAGGTGCTGGACACGGTGCGCGCGGTGCACCGCGGCGAGTCGCGCATGACGCCGCAGATCGCGCGCAAGGTGATGGACCAGTTCCGGCTGCTGGCCAACCACGTGGCGCAGGACGTGGCGGTGGAAGACCCGCCGGCCTCCGCCGAGCCCGCGTCGGCCGAGCCGCAGGAGGCGCCCGATCCGCTGACCGAGCGCGAGGCCGTGGTGCTCGACCTGATCGCCAAGGGGCAGAGCAACCGCCAGATCGCAGCGGCGCTGAACCTGGCCGAGGGCACGGTGAAGAACCACGCGAGCCGCATCATGCAAAAGCTTCACGCGAACACGCGCACCGAACTGGCGGTGCTCGTGCTCGCGCGAAGAAAACAGTCCTGAAGAAAAAAAGACGCCGGGTCGTGCCCGGCGTCGTTCATTCGCTCATTTGCTCGAACGGGTCATTCGCTCAATCCGAAGCGTCCATGCTTGCCCGCGGGATTCGCGGACGAGGCCTCGACGTGCGCCTTGAGCATCGGCCGCAGCGCCACGATGGCCAGGAAGGCGGCGAACAGGTCCAGCGCCGCCACGGTGTAGAGCACGGTCGACCAGGTGCCGGTGGCTTCCATCATCAGGTTGCCGATGGGCACGAACAGCGCGCCGACGCCCTTGGCGCAGTACAGCACGCCGTAGATCTTGCCGATGTGCTTGGTGCCGAAGGCATCGCCGGCCAGCGCGGAGAACAGCGAATAGACCTCGCCCCAGGCCAGGAACACGACGCCCGACAGGATCAGGAAGGCCCACGGGTTGTGGCCGAAGTAGCCCAGCGCGATGATGCCGATGCCCTCGAGCGTGAAGGCGATCACCATGGTCTTCTCGCGGCCGATGTGGTCGGAGATCCAGCCGAACAGGGGGCGCGAGATGCCGTTCATCACGCGGTCGAGCATCAGCGCCAGCGGCAGCGCGGCCATGACGAAGAAGTACAGGTCGACCTTGAACTCCTTCACGCCCAGGTCCTGCGCGATCACGCCCAGCTGCGCCACGGCCATCATGCCGCCGGTGACCACGCACGAGAACATCAGCAGCATCAGCCAGAACAGGCGGGTGTTCAGCGCTTCCTTCAGCGTGTAGTCGCGGCGGCTCTGCGTGAGCTTGGCCGAGGCGCGGATCTCGTGCGCCTTCGGGGCGCGCAGGAACCACGCGGCCAGGAAGGCCAGCGAACCCTGCATCACGCCGAAGAAGAAGAAGGCTTCCTGGAAGCCGGACGACTCGATCATCGCGGCGATCGGCAGGATGGTCGCGGCCGAGCCGGCGCCGTAGCCGCCGGCGGTCAGGCCCACGGCCAGGCCGCGGCGGTCGGGGAACCACTTGAGCGCGTTGTTGATGCAGGTGGCGTAGATCGATCCCACGCCGATGCCGCCGACGGCCGCGCCGATGTAGAAGCCCAGCAGCGTGGTCGCCTGCGAGTTGATGACCCAGGCCGCGCCGATGAACAGCGCGCCGAAGGCCACGATCAGCCGTGGCCCGAACTTGTCGATGAAGTAGCCCTCGATCGGCGCGAGCCAGGTCTGGACCAGCACGAAGATGGTGAAGGCGATCTGGATCGAGGCGCGCTCCCAGCCGAAGGACTTCTGGATCTCCGGCACGAACAGCGTCCACGCGTACTGGATGTTCGCGGTCGCGATCATGCAGACGATGCCGACGACCAGCTGCGTCCAGCGGCTGGCGTACCAGCGTACCGGGACGCCGGCGGAGGCGCCGACGGCCGGCGAGAGGGATGTGGGGGTGCTCATTGTCGAATGTCTCCTTGGCAGGTCACGCCGATCGCGTCGCGGCGTTGTCGAACGGGGTGGATGTGGCGCATCTCTCGACACGCTGCGCGATGGACGCAACTGTCGTCTCGAAAATAACTGCTCGCGCCTGCCGGAAGTCACGCCGCGACCCGAGGAAAACCCCGAGATCTCAGGGTAAGTGCCCATACCGAAAGTCATGGGCTGACGCGCCCCGGGTCCTTTGCGACAATGCGCCGCCCATGACCGCGCGCCCCCCTCCCGCCCCGCCGGCTTCGACCTCTCGATGAGCCTGCTGCAGCGCATCGATCCCCGACGCAGCCTCGCCGCCGCGATCGGCTGGCTGATGATCGCGCTGGCCATCTGCCTGGCGCTGGCGGCCAACCTCTGGCTGCGCAGCTTCGTGCGCTCGACCCTGCTCGAGGTGCACTCGCAGCGGCTGGAGACGGCCGGCGAGCACGTCAGCGCCGAGCTCGACACCGCGATGCTGCTGCGCCTGCAGTCGGTGAGCGTGGTGGCCTCGATCCTGTCGCAGGACGTGCAGGGCGACGACGCCGCGTGGCGGCAGCGTTCGCTCGAGGCGGTGCACCGCGGCGTGCCGGACCTGATCTGGCTGGCGCTGACCGACGCGGACGGTTTCATCGTCGCGGCCACCGACCCGAAGGTGGTGGGCGAGAACGTCAACCAGCATGCGTGGATCTCGCAGGGGCTGGCCGATGCGTGGATCGAGGAGGGCCGCTCGCCGGGCGAGCATTTCCTCAAGCTCAGCGCGCCCGTGAGCAACGCCGACGGCGCCATCGTCGGCGTGGTCGCGGCGCAGCTCAGCTGGCAATGGGTGGACCACACGGTGTCCGGCATCAAGGCCTCGCCGGGCGAGTGGCTGCTGATCGACCGCGACGGCATGGTGCGCCACGGCCCGGCGGCCCTGCTCGGCACGCGCTGGCGCGAGAGGGGCGACCTGGCCGCGCCCTTCGACCCGACGGTCGCCGGGCTGGGCACCGATGGCGCCGACCTGCCGGCGCGCATCCGGGTGCGGCGGCTGGTCGACAACAAGCCCTTCCTGGTGGCGGCGCCGCGCACCGAGCGCGACGGCACCCTGCGGCGCCTGGGCTGGCGCGTGGTGGTGGTGGAGCCGGTGGCCTCGCTGGCCTCGTTCGCGACCGCCATCGAATGGCGCATCACGCTGGTGCTCAGCATGCTGGGCCTGTGCGCCGCGGTGGTCGGCGTGGCCATGACGCATCGCCTGACCCACCGCGTGAGCGTGATCGCGAGCTCGGCCGACGCGGTGCTCGCCGGCAGCGCCTCGCGCATCGAGGTGCCCGAGGGCGCCGACGAGGCCGCGCGCCTGGGCACGGCGCTCGACCGCCTGCTCGACACGCTGCAGCGCGAGCGCGACGAGCTGCGCCTGCTCAATGCCGAACTCGACGAGCGCGTGCGCCAGCGCACGGTCGAGATCAGCC
Source organism: Variovorax sp. GW821-FHT10D07 (assembly GCF_059415325.1). Taxonomy (NCBI): domain Bacteria; kingdom Pseudomonadati; phylum Pseudomonadota; class Betaproteobacteria; order Burkholderiales; family Comamonadaceae; genus Variovorax; species Variovorax sp. GW821-FHT10D07. Next base: position 241,711 of record NZ_JBWKMZ010000001.1, read on the forward strand.
GGCTGGCGCAGGAGTCGCGCGAGTCCGCCGTGATGCGCGAGCGCCTGCGCATGGCGCGCGACCTGCACGACACGCTGGCGCATTCGATGATGGCCATGCTGACCGAGATCCGCGTGCTCAAGCACATCGCGACCACGCAGCCGCAGGAACTGCCCGACGAGCTGATGCGCGCCGAGCAGGCCGCGCGCGAGGGCCTGGACGAGGCGCGCCGCGCCATCGACCAGCTGCGCAGCAACCCGGTGCGCGACATCGGGCTGGGCGCGGCGCTGGTCGAGCTGGCCCGCGGCATGAACGAGCGCACGGGCATCGTGCTCGACTGCGAGCTCGCGCCCGACCTGCCGGCGCTGGTCGCCGAGCCCGCCGAGACCGTGTACCGCATGTGCGAGGAACTGCTGCGCAACGTCGAGCGGCATGCGGGCGCGCGGCATCTGGGCCTGCGCCTGCAGCCAGCGGACCCTGGCGTCTTGCAGCTCGAGATCGTGGACGACGGCGTGGGCTTCGACAGCCAGGCCATCGCGCCAGGGCACTATGGGCTGGTGGGATTGCGCGAGCAGGCCGAGGCCATGGGCGTGCGGCTGGCCATCGACAGCCGGCCCGGCCAGGGCACGCGCGTGACCCTGCGCTGGGCCGCGCCCGGCTACGCGCCGATCGTCTGAGCGCGGGCCTCGGCCGGCGGTGTCGCCGGGCGCGCCTGCGCCATCTGCCGCGCCGCGATGTAGCCGAAGGTCATCGCCGGCCCGATGCTGCTGCCGCCGCCCGGATAGCGCCCGCGCATGATCGAGTTCATGTCGAGCCCGGCCGCATAGAGCCCCTCGATCGGCGTGCCCTGCGGCGTCAGCACCCGTGCTTCGGCATCGGTCTCGAGGCCGCCCACCGTGCTGAGATCGCCCGGGTGCAGCGCGAGCGCGTAGTAGGGCCCGTCGCCGATCGGCGCCACGCCCGGATTGGGCGCATGCGCCGGGTCGCCGCGAAAGCGCGAGTGCGCATCGGCGCCCTTGCCGAACTCGGGGTCCTCGCCGCGCGCCGCGCCTTCGTTGAAACGCCGCACCGTGGCCTCGAGCTCGTGCGGATCGATGTGGAGGCGCCCGGCCAGCTGCGCCAGGGTCGGCGCCTCGACCAGATAGCCGGCCTCGATCAGCGAGCGCGCGCTGAAGGGCGCGGGCCGCGCGAGGCCCAGGCCGTAACGGCGCAGGAAGTCGCGATTGGCGATCAGGTGCGCCGTGGTGATGCCCCGCCGGTGCATCGTGCCCACGAAGGTCTGGTACGAGCCGCCCTCGTTGACGAAGCGCCGCCCGTCGGGCCCCACGGCGATGCAGCCGGGCATGGCACGGTCGATGAAGATGTGCGGGTACTTGACGATGCCGCCGTCGGGCTTGCGCAGCACCGACACCGGCGTCCAGATGCAGTCTCCCGCATGGGCCGGGTCGTGCAGGCCGCCGACCGCCACGCCGAGGCGCACGCCGTCGCCGACGTTGCCCTCGGGCTGCAACGAATGGTGGTGCTCGGCGAACGGGATGTGCTTGCGGCGCATCGCCTCGCTCGCGCCATAGCCGCCGGTGGCCAGCAGCACGCCGCGCCGCGCGACCACCTGCATGCGGCGGCCCTCGCGCTCGATCTCCACGCCGGTCACGCGGCCGTCCTGCATCGTGAGCTCGAGCGCGGGCGTGTTCTTCCACAGCGTCACGCCGGCCTGGATTGCCGAATGGAACAGCCGCGCCGCCAGCGCGTTGCCGTTGACGATGCGCGTGCCGCGCCCGTAGCGCAGCCGGTCGGCGACGAAGCGCCGCATCACGCGCGCGGTGTGGCGAAAGCCGGCCCAGGTCTTGAGCGCATGGCGCATCGGATGGATGTCGGCGCCCTCGATCTGCATGCTGCCGAACAGCATCAGCTGCGGCAGCGGCATGCGCAGGTCGGCCAGGCGGTGGCCGAGCAGCCGGCCGTCGAAGGCCTGGGTCAGCAGCGAGCGGCTGCGCGCCGCGCCCGGCAGGTCGGATTCGTAGTCGGGCAGCGGAAAGGGCTTGAAGCGCACCTCGGAGTGCCGCTCCATGAAGGCCAGCATCTCGGGCGCATGGTCGAGGTAGCTGGCGACGAGGTCGTCGCGATAGGCCTCGCCGAGCACGGCGCGCAAGTAGGTCTCGGCGGCCGCGCGCGAATCGTCGAGGCCGATCTGCTTCATCACGTGGTTGCACGGGATCCAGGGCGCGCCGCCCGAGTAGGCGGTGGTGCCGCCGAACAGCGCGGTCTTCTCGACCACCAGCACCTCCAGGCCCAGCTGGCGCGCGGTGACGGCGGCGGTGAGCCCGGCCGCGCCGCTGCCGATGACGACCACGTCGGTTTCGATCATGGGGAACCTCTGGGAAATGATGGGATGGAAGGGGGTCAGTCGATGGCGAGCACGACGTTGCCGAGGACCTCGCCGCGCTCCACCAGTTCGTGCGCGCGCACGATCTCCTCGAGCGGCAGCAGCTGGCCGATGGTGTGCAGCAGCAGCTCGTCCTCGAGCAGCGGCAGCAGTTCGCGCAGGCAGGCCTCGCGCTCGCTGGGTGCGATCTCGTAGATGGTGAAGAAGCGCAGTTCGGCGCTCTTTTGCATCAGCACCATGGCCGGCAGCACGGCTTCGAGGCCGGTCGTGCCGTAGACCACGACGCGCGCGCCGGGCTTCAGCAACTTCGGGTAGTGCGCCGCGTTGTTCGCGAGGTCGACCTCGATCACGCGGTCCACGCCTGCACCGCCCGTGAGGGCCTGCACGCCGTCGCCGAGGTCCTGCTCGCGGTAGTCGACGACATGGTCGGCGCCGGCCGCGATGGCGTGCGCGGCTTTGCGCGCCGAACTCACGCTGGCGATGACCTCGGCGCCGCGCAGCTTCGCGAACTGGATCGCGTAATGGCCCACCGATCCCGCGCCGCCGGCCACCAGCACGCGCTGGCCGGGGCCGCAGTCGGCAAGGCGCACGGCATGCAGCGCGGTGAAGGCCGGAATGCCCAGGCAGGCGCCCTCGGCGAAGCCCAGCGCGGCCGGCAACGGCACGGCCTGCGCCGACGGCAGCGCGACGTAGTCGGCCGCGGTGCCGAAGGCGCGCCGCCATTGGGCGTTCCAGGTCCACACGCGCTCGCCGATGCGCGCGGCGGGCACGCCATCGCCCACCGCGTCGATCACGCCGGCGCCGTCGCTGTGCGGAACGATCAGCGGCGCCACCAGCGCGCGGCCACCGCCGACGCGGCGCATCTTCCAGTCGGAGGGGTTCACGCCCGAGCTGCGAAGCCGCACCCGCACTTCGCCGGGGCCGGGCTCGGGCCGCGGCTGCTCGCCGATGCGGATCACCTCGGCCGCTTCGCCCTGCCGCGTGTAGAAGGCGGCGCGCATCGTGCTCATGCCTCGCTGCCCGCGACGACGCCGCGCCGCTTGAGCTCGGCGATCTGCGCGGGCGTGAGGCCGATCTCGGCGAGCACCGCGTCGGTGTCCTGCCCGAGGCGCGGTGCGTTGCGTCGCTGCGCGCCGGGCGTGCGCGAGAGCTTGGGCACGATGCCCGGCACCTGTAGCGCATCGCCGTCGCCCATGGCGATGGTCTGCAGCATGCCGCGCGCGAGGTAGTGCGGATCGGCTGCGATGTCGGCCACCGAGTAGATGCGCCCGGCCGGCACCGAGGCCTCGTCGAGCCGCGCGAGCACCTCGGCCACGTCGCGCCGCGCGGTCCAGGCGCCGATGGCGGCATCGAGTTCCGCCACGCGCGCCACGCGGCCGGCGTTGTCGGCCAGCGCCGGATCGGCCGCGAGATCGGGGCGCTCGATGGTGGCCATGAGCCGGCGGAAGATGCTGTCGCCATTGCCCGCGATCAGCGCGTAACCGCCGTCGCCGCAGCGGTAGGCATTGCTCGGCGCGATGCCGGGCAGGGCGCTGCCGGCCGCGCCGCGCACCGCGCCGAAGGCGCTGTACTCGGGCAGCAGGCTTTCCATGCAGTTGAACACCGCCTCGTAGAGCGCCACGTCGATCACCTGGCCGCGGCCCGAGCGCTGGCGCTCCTGCAGCGCCATCAGGATGCCGATCACGCCATGCAGCGCGGCCAGCGTGTCGCCCAGCGAGATGCCCACGCGCACCGGCACCCGGCCGGGTTCGGCCGTGAGATGTCGCAGCCCGCCCATGGCCTCGGCCACCACGCCGAAGCCGGGGCGGTCGCGGTAGGGGCCGGTCTGGCCGTAGCCGCTCACGCGCAGCACGATCAGCCGCGGGTTGGCCTCGAGCAATGTTTCGGGACCGAGCCCCCAGCCCTCGAGCGCGCCGGGGCGGAAGTTCTCGATCAGCACGTCCGACTCGGCGGCGAGCCGGCGCACGATGGCCTGCGCCTCGCTGTCCTTGAGGTCGAGCGCGATCGAGCGCTTGTTGCGCGACTGCACCTGCCACCAGACCGAGGTGCCGTCCTTCAGCAGTCGCCACTTGCGCAGCGGATCTCCGGCGCCGGGGGGCTCGATCTTGATGACCTCGGCACCGAAGTCGCCGAGCGTCTTGGCGGCGAAGGGGCCCGCGATCAGCTGGCCCATCTCGAGCACCTTGAGGCCCGCGAGCGGACCGCGCGCTTCGCTGCCCGCCGTCATGCCGGCACGATGCGCATCGGCAGCCGGTCGAGCGTGCGCATCTGGTTGATCGGCCGGTAGCTGGCCGGCGCCGTCAGTTCCATGCGCGCCACGCGGCGGCTCAGTGCGCCGATCAGCGCTTCCGATTCCTGGCGCGCGAGCATCTGGCCGATGCAGGCATGGATGCCGTTGCCCAGCGCGACGTGGCTGCCCGCGAGCGCGGGGCGGTCGACGTCGAAGCGCTCGGGCTCGGAGAACTGGCGCGGGTCGCGGTTGGCCGCGCCCATGAACACGCCGATCTTGGTGTCGGGGGCCAGGCGCACGCCCGAGAGCTCGGTCTCGCCGCGCGTGGTGCGGTAGGTGACCTGGAACGGCGTCTCGTGGCGGATGCCTTCCTCGAACGCGGCCTTGACCTTGGCCGGCTCGGTGCGCACGCGCTCCCACTGCGCGGGATTCCTCGCGAGCTGGTGCAGCGTGAAGCCGATGCCGGCGATGGTCGAGTCGGTGCCGCCGCCCACGAAGCTGCGCACCACGTTCGAGGCGATGCCCTCGTCGAGTTCGCCCGCGTCCTCGGCGCGGAACAGCAGCTCGGCGATCGAGTCGGGAATCACGCCCTGGCGCGACACGCTCTCCTCGAACCATGCGAGGTAGGGCTGCGCGGCCTGCATCGCGCGCTCGTAGAGCGCGTTGCGCGGACCGCTCTGGTTGAAGCGCATCTCGCCGATGGCCAGGGTCTCGGTGCGCGGCAGGCGCACGCCCACCGCGGCGGGGAAGGCCTCGAGCACGAAACGCTCGGCGCAGTCCTCCACGCCGTCGAACTCGCGCTGCGCGAGCAGTTGTTCGACCAGCGACTCGGCCTTGCGCTCGAAGCCTTCCTTCCAGCGTCGAATCACGAGCGGCGACAGCAGCCGCGTGACCACCGAGCGGATCTTCGTGTGGTCGGGCGGGTCGGCCTCGAGCAGCCGGCTCGGGATGCGGAACTCGCCGGGCTTGCGGATGTCCTGGATGCCGATGCCGCCCGCGTTGGTGAAGCGCGCATGGTCGGCCAGCACGGTCTTGGCCTCGGCGTGGCGGCCCACGGCATAGATGCCGTGCGGCGCGATGTAGGCCACGGGACCGGCTTCGCGCAGCGCCTCGTGGAACGGATAGGGATCGAGCAGCACCTCGATCGCGTACGGGTCGATGTCCAGCACGGGCGCGTCGCGCAGCGCGACGGGTTCGGCGGTGGTGGTCATGCAGGGGCTCCTGGCGTGGGGGAATGCATCGAGTCTCGATGGCCGTCCGCCGCGCGTCAGTCCCCTTGACGGGGACGGCGCGGGCCGGTCGAGAGGCTGCGTCCCCGGCAAGGGGACAGACGCCGCGCGCGCCGCTTGATGTACTCGCGCCGGCTCGAAGAACGACCATCCCCGGAACCAGGAGACACACACATGCGCGCTTCCCTGCTAGCCCTCGTGGCCTGCACCGCCTTCGCGACCGCGGCGACGGCACAGGCCCAGAAGACCTACGGCCCCGGTGCCAGCGACACCGAGATCAAGCTCGGCCAGACCGTGGCCTACAGCGGTCCCGGTTCGGCCTATTCGATGGTGGGCCGCATGTCGGTGGCCTACTTCAAGATGCTCAACGAGACCAAGGGCGGGGTCAACGGACGCAAGATCAACCTGCTGTCGGTCGACGATGCCTACAGCCCGCCCAAGACCGTGGAGGGTACGCGCAAGCTGGTCGAGTCCGACCAGGTGCTGGCGCTGGTCAATTCCATGGGCACGGCCTCGCAGACCTCGGTGCAGAAGTACCTCAACGGCAAGAAGGTGCCGCAGGTGTTCTTCTATGCCTCGAGCCCGAACCTGCACGACTCCGCCACCACGCCGTGGACCGTGCCCTTCTCCTTCGCCTACGACATCGAGGGCTCGATCTACGGCAAGTACCTGGTCGAGGCCAAGCCCAACGCGAAGATCGGCGTGCTCTACCAGAACGACGACGTGGGCAAGTCGTACATGCGCGGTTTCCGCAAGGCGCTGGGCGCGAAGCAGTCGAACATCGTGAAGGAGGTGAGCCAGGAGATGAGCGACCCGACCGTCGACTCGCAGATCCTGCAGCTGCAGGCCTCGGGCGCCGAGGTGCTGGTGGCCTTCACCTCGAACAAGGCACAGGCGCAGGCGATCCGCAAGGCCGCGGCGATCGGCTGGAAGCCGTTCTACATCGTGCCCTACGTGTCGAGCTCGATCAGCGGCGTGCTGACCCCGGCCGGCCTCGACAACTCGGTGGGGCTGGTGTCGAGCTACTGGTTCAAGACGCCGTCGGACCCGACCTGGAACAACGACAAGGCGATGCAGGAGTACCTGGCCTTCTTCAAGAAGTACCTGCCCAACGACGATCCGGGCGACACCACCTCGGTCTACACCTACATGGGCGCGCAACTCACGGCGCTGGTGCTCGAGCGCTGCGGCGACAACCTCACGCGCGAGAACTTCCTCAAGCAGGTGCAGGGGCTGAAGGACATCGAGCTCGGCATGCTGCTGCCCGGCATGAAGATCAACTTCCGCGCCGACGACTACTACCCGATCCGGCAGGCGCGGCTCGCGCAGTTCGATGGCAAGTCATGGAAACCCATGACCGAACTGATCACCATCGAGCGCTGAGCATGCGCGGTGTCAGGGCCGCGGCTGGCGCTCGATGCTGAGTTCGCGCCGGCAGCTCATGTCGGCCATGCGGATCGCCTGCGGCGCGCTGTCCATCGAGCGGCCCGTGGGCTCGAGCGCGCCCCACTGGTTGCGCGCGAGCTCGACGCCATAGCGCATCTCCCAGCGCTTGCCGACGATCTGCTCCATGCAGTGCTCGGCATCCGCATAGCGCTCGGCCATCTCCATCGCATCGGCGGGTTCCGCTCGAACGGTGGCGGTGGCAAGCAGCGAACACAGGAGGAGGGCGGAGCGTGCGGGGAGGCGAAGGCGCATGGGGAGACAAAAGAGGGGATTGAAGGAAAGTCGCGGATTTTAACGACCGGCCCGCGCACGATGCCGGCCGTTGCGGATGCCCGACCCGCGGGCGCAGCAGGTTCATTCACACCTTATCAGTCGCGCAGGCTGCTCGCGAGCCGCACCACCTCGGCCAAGGTCGCGAGCTGGTCGGCATGCGCGGTCGCGAGGCGCGCGAGCTTCTTGCGGCCCGCGGGCAGCAGGTGCACTTCCACCTGCCGGCGATCGACGGTGCTGGGCTTGCGCACGACCAGGCCCGCTTCCTCGCAGCGCGACACCAGCGCCACCACGCCATGCGGCTGCGCCTGCAGCCGTTCGGCCAGCTCGCCGATCGAGGCCCAGTCGCGGCCCGGAAAGCCCTGTGTGTGAAGCAGCAGCTGGTACTGCAGCGCCGTGATGCCTTGCTCGCGCGCGGCGTCCTCGCTGAAGCGCAGGAAGCTGCGCAGCGTGTGGCGGAAATTGGAGAGGGCCTCGAAGCGCTGCTTCTGGGCCGGGCCGGAGGAGGTCGACATGGGCGGGATCGGCGGGGGACGCGGGAATGTAGCAGCCGGTCCGCTAGGCGGGCGTGTAGTCCCAGGGATTCATCAGCGGCACGCCGGACGCTTCGAAGTGCTTGAGGTTGCGCGTCACCACCGTGGCGCCGTGCACCAGCGCCGTCGCGGCGATCAGGGGATCGCGGTAGTCGCGGCCATCGGCCCATGCGAGGCTGGCCGCACGCCGGGCCACCACGTGATCGACGGGCAGGATCCGGCCGGCGAAGGCCGGGAGCACCATGGTCTCGAGCCAGCGATGGAAGACCTCGGCCTGCAGTTCGTCGCCGCGCTGCGCGGCCTGGCTGATGCCGCGCTGGATCTCCAGCACCGTGACGGCGGACAGGTACATGTCGCCAGTGGCATGGGCAGCCATCCAGGCCAGCACGTTTGGGTGGCAACTGCTCTTGCGGACTTCGGAAACGACGTTGGTGTCCAGCAGCCACATCATGCGCGCCGTCCTCCCTCGGGCTCGTTCGTGTGCGAGCAATCGCGCTTCATGCGTCGATGTCCTTGGCGCCGATGCGGATCGGCTCGACGTCCAGGTCGAAGGCGTCGGCTTCGGGCATGCGCAGCAGCTCGACCAGGTTCTTGTCGGTCTTCGTGAGGCGGCGGTATTCGGCGATCGGAATGAGCGCCTGGGTCGGCTCGCCGCGGTCGGTGATGATGACCGTGCCGCCCTCGCTCACCACGCGCCTCGCAGCGCTGACGTTGTGCACGAACTCGCGGCTGGAAACCGTCTTGATCTGTGCGTGTCCCATGGTGCGTCCTTTCGATGAGGCGGAACCCGCCATGCAATGTGCATCGCGCCGTTGTCGCCTTCGATGAAGATGTTAGCTACGTTGCTAACTTTCGTCAAAACAAACGCTCGCGCACGCGTAATCCAAAGATCGAGTCCACGCGTCAATAAGCATTAACGCCTAAGGCAGGCACGTCAAAAGCACCTACGATCCGCCTGAAATGTACTTTGTCATCAAAGTACAAAACAAACGGATCATGAACTTCGACGAAGCACATCAAGCAACGACGGCCGGTGCCTTGGCTGCCGCCTACGCCCGGCGCGAGCTCACGCCCACGCAGGTCGCCGAGCGCTGTCTGGCGCGTGCGCAGACCGCGCGCGGCGCGTTCACGCAGCTCACCGTGTCGCGGGCCCTCGCGCAGGCCGAACGGGCCACCGCGCGCTGGCGGGCCGGCACGCCGCTTGGCCCGATGGACGGCGTGCCGCTGACCTGGAAGGACCTGTTCGACATCCGCGGCACACCGACCACGGCCGGCTCGGCCTTGCTTGCACGGGCCGAACCGGCGAAGGCCGATGCCGCGCTGGTGGCGCATGCCGAGGCGGCCGGCATGGTCTGCGTCGGCAAGACCAACCTGAGCGAGTTCGCCTATTCGGGGCTGGGGCTGAATCCGTTCTTCGGCACGCCGACGAACCCGGCCCTCGGCACGCGTGCCAGGGCACCGGGCGGATCGTCCTCGGGCGCCGCGCTGGCTGTCGCGCTCGACATCGCGCCGATCGGCATCGGCACCGACACCGCCGGCTCGGTGCGCGTTCCGGCATCGTTCAACGGGCTGGTCGGCTACCGGGCCAGCAGGCGGCGCTACGCGATGACGGGCGTGTTCGCGCTCGCCCCGTCGCTCGACACCGTCGGGCCGCTCGCGCACTCGGTGGCCGATTGCATCGCCATGGATGCGGTGCTCCAGGGCGGCCGCGGCGACGAAGCAAGTGAGCTGCTCGCCGGCGACTTCGACGCAGCCCGCCGCACCCTGGCGCAGCAGACCTTCGTCGTCGACCCCGCCATCCTCGACAGCGAGCGCGTCACGACGGCGGTGCGCGAGAACCTGCGGGCGCGGATGCGCTGGCTGCGCGCCGCGGGCGCGACGGTCGTGGAGCGCGAAGCGACGAGCCTGCACCTCGTGCAGGCGCTGATCGACAGCCGCGGCTGGCTCGGCGCCAGCGAGGCCTTCGCGATGCACCAGGCGCGGCTCGATGCGCCGCAGGCCGAGGCCATGGACCCGCGCGTGCGCCGCCGGCTCGAAGCGGCGCGCGATGTCAGCGCCGCGCGCTACCTGCACCTGCGATGGGAGCGGCAGCGGCTGATCGCGGCCTTCGAGCGCGATCTCGAGGGCGCAACCCTGGTGCTGCCCGCTACCGCGCACACCGCGCCGCTGTTGCAGCCGCTGGAGGCCGACGACGAGCTCTTCGCGCGCACCAACCTCGCGACGCTGCGGCTCACGATGCCCGGCAGCTTCCTCGACACGCCCACCGTCGCGATGCCCAGCGGCGTCGAGCGCGTGGCCGCGCCCGACGGCAGCACCGATCTCCTGCCCACCGGCCTGCAGCTGATGCGCCCCCGCGGCGAGGACGCACGGCTGCTGCAGATCGCCCTTTCCCTCGAGCACCTGTTTTCTTCACCCCACTTCAAGGAGCAATGACATGACCAAGGAAATCTTCATCACCTTCGGCGTCGACGTGGACGCTGTCGGCGGCTGGCTCGGTTCGTACGGCGGCGAGGACTCGCCGGACGACATCTCGCGCGGCATGTTCGCGGGCGAGGTGGGATCGCCGCGGCTGCTGAAGCTGTTCAAGAGGTACGGCCTGACCACCACCTGGTTCGTGCCCGGGCACTCGGCCGAGACCTTTCCGGACCAGATGAAGGCCGTGGTCGATGCGGGCCACGAGCTGGGCATCCACGGCTACAGCCACGAGAACCCGATCGCGATGACGCCCGAGCAGGAAGAGGCCGTGCTCGACCGCAGCATCGACGTCATCACGCGCCTCGCGGGCCGGGCACCGACCGGCTATGTCGCGCCGTGGTGGGAGTTCAGTCCCGTCACCAACGAGCTGCTGATCAAGAAGGGCATCAAGTACGACCACAGCCTGATGCACAACGACTTCCACCCGTACTACGTCCGCGTCGGCGACCGGTGGACCCGGATCGACTACAGCAAGCACCCGGACAGCTGGATGAAGCCGCTCGAGCGCGGCACCGAGACCTCGCTGGTCGAGATCCCGGCCAACTGGTACCTGGACGACCTGCCGCCGATGATGTTCATCAAGAAGGCGCCCAACAGCCACGGCTTCGTGAACCCGCGCGACATCGAGCAGATGTGGCGCGACCAGTTCGACTGGGTCTACCGCGAGCACGACTACGCGGTGTTCCCGATCACGATCCATCCGGACGTCTCGGGCCGGCCCCAGGTGCTGCTGATGCTCGAGCGGCTGATCGAGCACTTCCAGTCCCACGCCGGCGTGCGCTTCATGACCTGCGACCAGATCGCGGACGACTTCCTGCGCCGCCATCCGCGCGGCTAGGCCCCGGCATTGCACCGCCCCTTCCACAGAGAACGACCATGACCGCCTCGATCCCTCCCCAAGCCGCGGCCGACGCCGCCTGGACGCCGCCGACCGTGACGAAGAAGCAGGTGAACTACGCCACCTGGGTGTGCTTCTTCGCCTGGGTGTTCGCCGTCTACGACTTCATCCTGTTCGGCACCCTGCTGCCCCGGCTCGGCGACCACTTCAAGTGGACCGCCGACCAGCAGACCAACCTCAACACCTGGGTCACGCTCGGCACGGTCATCGTGGCCTTCGGCATCGGGCCGATCGCCGACCGGCTGGGCCGGCGCAAGGGCATCATCATCGCGGTCGCCGGCGCGGCCCTGTGCTCGGGGCTGACGGCCTTCGCGGGCTGGGTGATCGGCCTGTCGGCCGGGGTGGGCTTCGTGCTGCTGATCCTGGTGCGCTCGCTGGCCGGGCTCGGCTATGCCGAGCAGAGCATCAACGCCACCTACCTCAGCGAACTGTTCTCGCTGGTGCACACCGACCCGGCCGCCACCCGGCGGCGCGGCTTCATCTACTCGCTGGTGCAGGGCGGCTGGCCGGTGGGCGCGGTGCTCACCGCGGCGCTGGTGGCGGCGCTCTATCCGCTGGGCGAACGCTGGTTCGGCGAAGGCGGCGGCTGGGCACTGTCCTTCGTGTTCGCGATGTTCCCCGCCATCGTGATCGCGATCCTCGGCCGCCGGCTGGTCGAGACGCCGCAGTTCATCACCGGACAGCGCATCGCGCGGCTGCAGCGCGAAGGCCGGGCCGCCGATGCGCAGCGGCTCGCGCAGGCGCAGGGCATCGACCTGTCGGCGCGGCATCACACCGGCATCTCCGCCATGTTCAAGGGCGCGTCGCTGCGGCCCACGCTGTCGCTGGCCCTGAGCTTCTTCCTCAACTGGTTCGCGATCGTGATCTTCGCCGTGCTGGGCACCTCGGTGCTCGGCGGCTCGGGCGGCACGCCCGGCAAGGGCGTGGACTTCTCCAATGCGCTGCAGGTGCTGATCGTCTCGAACCTGGCCGGCTTCCTCGGCTACATGTTCCACGGCTGGCTCGGCGACCGCATCGGCCGGCGCAACGCCGTCGCCATCGGCTGGGTGCTGGGCGGGCTCGCGTTCTACCTGATGCTGCAGGCGCCGCAGGGCGACTTCTGGCGCATCGTGCCGCTGTACTCGCTCGGCCTGTTCTTCCTGATCGGCCCCTATGCCGCGGTGCTGTTCCTGGTCGGCGAGAGCTTCCCGAGCCACATCCGTGCCACCGCCAGCTCCTTCGTCAACGCGATGGGACAGGTGGGTGCCATTGCGGCGGGCTTCGGTGTGACCTACACGCTGTCGCACGGGGCCGATTGGGTGCAGGCCGCGGTCGTCTGGGGCGCGATTCCCTGCACGATCTCCGGCATCGTGATGCTGCTGGTGCCGCACGTCGACCCGAAGTCGGTGCGCTGAAGGAGCAACCCGATGACTACATCAGGGGCACGAACAGGCTGCGTGGCATTGATCACCGGCGCCGCGAGCGGCATCGGCCAGGCGCTGGCGCTGGCCTATGCGCAAATCGATGTCGCGGTCGTGGGCGGCTATTTCCCCGGCGATCCGCACGACCCGGCGCGGACCGAGCGGCTCGTGAGCGACGCCGGCGGCCGCTGCGTCATGGTGCCCGTCGACGTCGGCGATGCCGACCAGGTCGAGCGCTTCGCACAGACCGCCATCGAGCGTTTCGGCCGCCTCGACCATGCGGTCGCGAACGCCGGCCTGCTGCGCCAGGCGGCGCTCACCGCCATGAGCGACGCGCAATGGATGGACGTGATCAACGTCGACCTCAGCGGCGTGATGCGCACCTTCCGCGCCGCGGCGCGCCACATGGGCGAGGGCGGTGCGATGGTCGCGGTGTCGTCGATCGCCGGCGGCGTGTACGGCTGGGAGAACCATGCCCACTACTCGGCCGCGAAGGCCGGCGTGCCCGGCCTGTGCCGTGCCGTGGCGATGGAGCTCGCGCCGCGCGGCATCCGCTGCAACTGCGTGATTCCCGGACTGATCGAGACGCCGCAGTCGCTCGACCCGGTCAACTCGCTCGGGCCCGAGGGCCTGCGGCAGGCGGCCGCCGGCATTCCGCTCGGGCGGGTCGGCAGGGCGCGCGAGATCGCGACGCTGATCCGCTTCCTGAGCGGCGACGACGCGTCGTACATCACGGGCCAGTCGGTGATCGCCGATGGCGGCCTCACCGTGCGCTGGCCCGGTTGAACTGGCAGGAGAACCCATGAACGACAGACTCCTCAACGGGCGGCGCGCCGTCGTGACCGGCGCCGGCAGCGGCATCGGTGCCGCCATCGCGCTGGCCTATGCGCGCGCCGGCGCCGACCTGCTGCTGGCCGACATCGATCGCGCGCGGGTGGACGACACCGCGCACCGCTGCCGCGAAGCCGGTGGCCGCGTCGAGACCGCCGTCGGCGACATCGGCGACGAGGCGGTGGCCAACGAGGCCATCGATGCCTGCGTGGCGGCCTTCGGCGGCATCGACATCCTGGTCAACAACGCCGGCATGCTGACCCAGTCGCGCTGCGCCGACATGCCGACCGCCATGTGGGACGACATGCTGCGCGTCGACCTGCGCAGCGTGTTCCTCTGCGCGCGCCGCGCCATTCCGCACATGGCGGCGCAGCGCTGGGGGCGCGTGATCAACGTGGCTTCGCAGCTCGGCATCAAGGGCGGTGTCGAACTGTGCCACTACGCGGCCGCCAAGGCCGGCGTGATCGGCTTCACCAAGTCGCTGGCACTCGAGATGGCGCCGGCCAACGTGCTGGTCAACGCCATCGCGCCCGGCCCGATCGCCACGCCGCTGGTCGACGGCATCAGCGCCGACTGGAAGCGGGCCAAGGAAGCCAGCCTGCCGCTGGGCCGCTTCGGCCGCGTGGAAGAGGTGGCGCCCACCGCCGTGCTGCTGGCCTCCGATCCCGGCGGCAATCTCTACGTGGGCCAGACGCTCGGGCCCAATTCCGGCGACGTGATGCCCTGAAAGGCGGTGGACCATGTGCGGGATGTGCGGCTTGCTGCAAGGGACGGCGCACTGGAGCCATGCGGCGGCCGGTTCGGTGCAGGGACGGCGCCAGCGGCTGCTCCAGGTGGCGCGGGCCAACCGCCTGCTGCGGCTGTTCCGGCTCGAGCTGCAGGACTTCCATGGGCAGTCCTACCTGCTGCAGGGCCCGACCGGCGCGAGCGTGCTGGTGCCCGACTTCAGCGCGCTGTGGAGCGCGGCCGAGCAGCTGCTGGGCCGCACCATCGATCCGCTGGCCATGCCATGGCCCGCGAAGGACGACGCGCCATGACGGACATCGCCTTCGAGGTCCTGCCCGTCGGCATCCTGACCGGCTTCCTCGGCAGCGGCAAGACCACCTTGCTGCGGCGCTGGCTGCAGGGCAGCGCCGCGGGCGACACGGCCGTGCTCATCAACGAGTTCGGCGATGTCGGCCTCGACCACCTGCTGGTCGGCGCGATCGACGCCGACACCGTGCTGCTCGACAACGGCTGCATCTGCTGCTCGATCCGCGGCGAGCTCAAGGAGGCGCTGATGCGCCTGCTGTCGCGCCGCCAGCGCGGGGAACTGCCGGCGTTCCGCCGCGTGCTGATCGAGACCACGGGCCTGGCCACGCCGGGGCCGGTGCTGGGCACGCTGCTGGGCGATGCGCAGCTGCGCCATCACTTCCGGCCGGCCTTCGTCGCCACCGTGGTCGATGCCCTGCATGCCGAGCGCCAGCAGGCGCAGCACCCCGAATGGATCGCGCAGGTCGCAGCGGCCGACACACTGTGGCTGAGCAAGACCGACCTGGTGGCGCCCGAGGGAGCGACGCGGCTGCGGGCGCTGCTGGCGGAGCTCAACCCCGTGGCCCGCCAACTGGACGCGCCTTCGGCGGCGTCCGTGCCCTGGCTCGACGATCTCGCGGACGGCGCCTCTCGCGACGACACCGCGGGCTGGATCGCGCGCGTCGCCGCGGGCACGCTGCGGCCGCGTGCCGGTGCGTCGCCGGTGCCCGCGCGCATCGGCGGCACCCATGCGCAGCAGCTGGCCGGCACGGGCGCGCGCTCGTTCTGCCTGGTGTTCGAGCGGCCCCTAGAATGGTTCACCCTCACTCTCTGGCTCACGCTGCTGGTGCATCGTCATGGCGATCGATTGCTGCGCATCAAGGGCTTGCTGGGCATCGCGGCCGACGGTTTCGCGCACGGGCAACCCACGGTGCTGCACGGGATCGGGCACCTGATGCACCCGCCCGAACACCTGGCCGACTGGCCCGACGACGACCGGCGCTCGCGCCTGGTCTTCATCGTGCAGGGCCTGTCCGAGGCGGACGTGCGCGCTTCGTGGGAAGCCTTCGAACGCTTCTACGCGCCGCGGGAAGCCGGGCCGAATCCTCTCACCTCGAAAGCGTAGCCATGGCCGCCCTGGCATCGAAGAGAACCGAGCTGCGCGTGCTGGGCACGTCGGTCACGCTCACGGAAGCCGTGCGCAAGCGCGCCATGTCGGACCTCGGCCTGCGCATCCACTTCGAGGTGCTCGACGGCTTCGACGCGCAGCGCCAGGCCGTGATCGAGCAGGGCAGCTTCGACGTCTACGACCAGTGGTTCCACAGCATCGACTACCTCTGGCCGGCCGGCGCGCTGCAGCCGATCGAGCTGGACCGGATCGAGCACTGGTCCGAGGTCAATGCCCTGCCCAAGACCGGGCGGATCGCGCCGGACGCGCGCTACGGGCAGGGCTGCAATCCCGTGACGCGCCTCTACGTGCAGCCCGACGGCAGCGTGGGCGATGCGCCGAGCGCGCAGATCAGCATGCTGCCGCTCACGCACAACGCCGACAGCTTCGTCTACCTGCCGGCCGAGATCCCGTCGCTGTTCGGCACCGAGGAGAGCTGGTCGTGGCTGGTGTCGCCGGCCTGCAATGGCCGCGTGGCGCTGCAGGCCGATGCCGCGATCGGCGCGCTCGACGCCGTGCTGGCGCTGCGCGCGAGCGGCGAGATGGCGTTCGGCGACATCAGCAACCTCGAGATCGAGGAGGTCGACCGGATGATCGCCCTGCTGATGGCCAAGAAGAAGGCCGGCCTGTTCCGCGGCTTCTGGGGCAACTACGCCGATGCCGCGCGCATGATGATCGATGCGCGTGTCGCGATCCAGAGCAACTGGTCGCCCGCCATCGCGCAGTACGAGCAGGCCGGCCTGGCCTATCGGCTGGCGCGTCCGCGCGAAGGCTATCGGGCCTGGTACGGCGGCCTGGGCATCGCGCGCCGCGCGCAGGGACCCAAGCTCGACGCGGCCTACCGCTACCTGAACTGGTGGCATTCGGGCTGGGCCGGCGCGGTGATGGCGCGCCAGGGCTTCTACATCTCGAACCCGCTGCGCACGCGCGCGCACTTGAGTGCGGCCGAGTGGGGCTATTGGTACGCGGGCTTGCCCGCGGCCGAGGATCTGCCGGGAACTGACGGTACCATCCTGATCCGCCAAGGCAGCGTGCGCGACGGCGGCTCCTATGCGCAGCGCATGAGCGACGTGGCCGTGTGGAACACCGTCATGGACGAGCACAACTACCTGGTGCGCAAATGGACCGAGTTCCTGCGCAGCGGCTGAACCCCTGTTGAGACACCGAGACGCGACTGCACGACAGCGATGAGAAGACCATGAGTCCGCCAGCCTCCGACCCCGCGTCGGCCGAGGAAAGCACCGAAGCTGGCGAACGGAAGCTGCGCTACGAACTGATCCGCCACCGGCTGCGCCAGGCCATCGTCGACCGGCGCATCGTGCCCGGGCTGGTGCTGCTCGAAGGACCGGTCGCCGACGTGTTCGGCACCAGCCGCGTGCCGGTGCGCAAGGCCTTCCACCTGCTCCATGAAGAAGGCCTGCTGCAGAAGTTCATGGGCCGCGGCTACATGGTCGCGCCGCGCGGCCAGCAGGTGGAGCCGCTGCGGCTGCCGATCGACGAGGCCTCGCTCGGGCAGGACGCGCAGGACGCGACCATCTACATCCCCTCCGAGAGCGAGCGCATCTACAGCGAGTTCGAGCAGTCGATCTCGGCCGCCATCGTGTTCGGCCACTTCCGCATCGACGAAGCGCAGGCCATGCAGCATTTCAGCGTGAACCGCGGCGCGCTGCGCGAGGTGCTGAGCCGGCTGGTCGACCGCGGCCTGGTCGAGAAGAGCGCCTATGCGGCCTGGCGCGCCGGCCCGCTGACGGCGCGCGCCATGGCGCAGGACTTCGAGGTCCGGCTGCTGCTGGCGCCGGCCGCGCTGCTCGAGAGCGCGCCGAAGCTCGATGCGCAGTTCCTGTCGGGCCTGCGCGAGGTGCTGCGCGATCCCGCGGCCGTCGACACGGAAGAGCTGCTGCGTATCGAAAGCCAGATCCACGACGCATGCCTGGCGCACCACCCCAACACCAAGATGCTCGGCATCCTGCGGCAATGCCAGATGCCGCTGATCGTCCATCAGACCTTCTGCCGCATGTTCCACCAGCCGGTGCATCCCGCGCTGATCGACGAGTACCGGCAGATCGTCGAGCACCTGTGCGAGGGCCGCTACGCGCAGGCGGCCGATGCGCTCGCGGCGCACCTGCAGGCCGCGCGCAAGCGCACGCAGCAGCAGCTCAAGGTGCTGGCCGTGCTGCCCGAGCCGCCGTTGCCGGCCTATCTCGTGCGCATTGCCTGAGCGCGGGCCATGGCCCGGCCTCAGCCGATCGCCTGCGCCTCCCTGAACCCCTCGAGCACCGCGTCGTCCACCTCGCGCGGCGCCACGCAGTCGCCGATGCGGCGCACCGCGAGGCCGCGTGCCTTCAGCTGGTGGTACAGCCCGTCCTCGCTCTCGCGCAGCATCGACAGCACGACCGTGTCGGCCGCCAGCGTCTCGCTCGCGCCGCCCAGCGTGCTGCGCAGCACGACGCGGCCCGGTTCGATGCGCTCGACCGTGGTCGAGGCGCGCAGCGCCACGCCGGCCGCGGCCACGCGCGGCATCAGCCAGGGCCAGTCGAGCGTGGGCTCGAGCTTGCGGCCGAGCAGCGCGTCGGCGCCGACCACCGTGACCTCGCGGCCCGCGGCGCTCAGCAGTCGGGCCAGTCCCAGCGGCAGGTAATCGCCGTTGTCGTCGACGATCAGCACGCGGCGTCCGCAGGCGGGCAGGTCGTCGAGCGCGGAGAGCGCGACCGTCACGTGTGGCAGGTCCGCGCCCGGGATCGCGTCGCGGTCGGTGCGGAACATCGAGCGGCCGCCGCGCTGCCAGCGCGCGCCGGTGGCCACCACGACCTCGTCGGCGCCGAAGGCGGCCACCGCGTCGGCCGTGGCCTCGCGGCGCAGCACGATCGCCACGCCGCGCCGGCGCAGCGAGGCTTCGAGGTCGTCGACCAGGAAGTTCCACGAGCCGTAGTCGGGCAGCAGGCCGGCGCGGCGGATCTGGCCGCCGAGCCGGTCCGTGCGTTCCCACAGGGTGACGCGATGGCCGCGCGCGGCCGCGCTGTCCGCGAACTTGAGGCCGCCCGGGCCGCCACCGATCACGAGCAGCGTGCGCGGCGCGGCGGCGGGACGCGCCAGCGCCGCACCGAACTGCAGCTCGCGGCCCGCCTCGGGGTTCACGGTGCAGCTCACGTTCTGCCCCAGCCTTCGCCAGCAGCCCTGGTTGGCGCCCACGCAGCGCCGGGTCTGGTCGGCGCGGCCTTCCCTGGCCTTGCGCACGATCTCGGGGTCGGCGATCTGGGCGCGCACCAGGCCGACCATGTCGGACTGCCCGCGCGCGACGATCCGTGCGGCCGTGGCGATGTCGCGCACCGAACCCTGGATCAGCAGCGGGATGCGCCCTTGCAGCGCCTCGCGCACGCGCGCGGCGTCGGTGGCCAGCGGCGCGGTCTCGCCGCTCGACTGCGGCGGCACCAGCCGGTGGTTCTGGTGGTAGTCGGTGTGCGAGAGGCACACGTAGTCGAACAGGCGCTCGGCCTCGAGCAGCGCGACCACGCGCAGCGTTTCCTCGGGCGTGGTGCCGGCCTCGCCGAGGTACTCGTCGAGGCTCAGCTTGATGCCGATCGCGAAATCGCTGCCGCAGCGCGCGCGCACCGCGCGGCCGATCTCGAGCGCGAGCCGGGCGCGGCGCTCGGTGTCGCCGCCCCATTCGTCATCGCGCCGGTTCCAGTACGGCGAAAGGAAGTTGCTCAGCAGGTAGCCGTGCGAGCCGTGGATCTCCACGCCGTCGCCGCCGCCGGCCTGCACGTTGGCGCAGGTGGCGGCGAAACCCTCGATCACTTCGCGGATGTCGTTCTCCTCCATCGGTTGCGGCATCGCACGGTGCACCGGCGAGGCCAGCTGCGAGGGCGCGAGCACGGCACCCCAGTGCGCGATGTCGTCGGTGCGGCGCGTGCCGCTGGCACCCATGTGCGTGACCTGCACGATCACCGGCACGCCGAGCCGCTTGCTCGGCGTGACGAAGGCCCGCACCGCATCGGCCCAGCCGGGCTCCCACGGCGACACGCCGGCGCGCGCGCTGGCCGGATGCACATGGAAGCCGTGCGTGA
Organism: Variovorax sp. GW821-FHT10D07; assembly: GCF_059415325.1. Classification (NCBI taxonomy): domain Bacteria; kingdom Pseudomonadati; phylum Pseudomonadota; class Betaproteobacteria; order Burkholderiales; family Comamonadaceae; genus Variovorax; species Variovorax sp. GW821-FHT10D07. Next base: position 261,628 of record NZ_JBWKMZ010000001.1, read on the forward strand.
CGATCAGGCCGACGCCGCCGCGCGCGCGTTCGGCCAGGTAGGCGCCATAGGCCAGCGGCGGCAGGCTCACCTGGTGCGCGGGCAGGTAGATGCGGTTGAGCGCCTGCACGGGGCCGATGCGCACCGGCTCCCACAGGCCGTCGAGCGCGGTCGGCGCCGCAGGCTGCGTCGTCATGCGCGGCTCAGGAGAAGCACATGCCACCGTTGACGTCGAGCACCGCGCCGGTGGTGAAGCTGGCGCCGCGCGAGGCCAGGAAGGCGGCGGGCCAGCCGATCTCCTCGGGTTGGCCCAGGCGCTTCATCGGGTACTGGTCGACGGTGAAGGGCTGGTTCGCCGACACCAGCAGCGGCGTGAAGATCGGCCCCGGCGCCACGCCGTTGACCACCACGCCCGAGGCCGCGGCCTGGCGCGCGAAGTAGCGCACCAGCGCCGACAGCCCGCCCTTCGAGGCCGCGTAGGCCGGCTCCACCGCCAGCGTCGAGCCCGCGTTGCGCGCGGCCATCGAGCTGGTCAGCACGATGCGGCCGCTGCCGCGCTTCATCATCGAGGGCAGCGCGGCGCGCAGCAGGTTGACCGGGCCCTTCACGTTCACGGCCATGGTGCGCTCGAACAGCTGCTCCCATTCGTCACCACCATCGAGCCAGTCGCCCTTGACGTAGTAGCCGCTGGTGTCGATCAGCGCGTCGATCTCGCCGATGTCCTGCAGCAGTGCATTGACGTCGTCGCGCTTCGTGTTGTCGAGCGCGGCGGCGCGGGCCTTCAGCTCGTCGGCCAGTTCGGTCGGCGCCTTCAGGTCGGCGATGAACAGCTCGGCGCCGAGCGCGGCGCATACGCGCGCGGTCGCGCCGCCGATGGCGCCGCCGGCGCCGGTGATCAGGATGCGCTCGCCGCGCAGGTCGAAGAGGTTCTTCATGGTGGTTGTCCTTCAGGGAGTGGTGCAAAGAGTCCGGTTCATTCGGGCGCGCCGTAGGCGCCCGCCTCGAGCAGCGCGCGCGAGCCGAGGTCGGCGCCGTTCCAGCGCGTGAAGAAGCCCGCGGCGCTGCCGCCGTCGACGGTCATCACCGAGCCGGTGACGTAGCTCGCGGCATCGGACAGCAGGAACAGCGCGGGGCCGGCCTGCTCCTCGGCCCGGCACAGGCGGCCCAGCGGGTTGCGGTCGACCATCGCGTACTGCAGGTGGTCGGGCGGGATGTTGGCCTGCACCAGCGGCGTGTCGACCACGCCCGGCGCGAGCGCATTCACGCGCACGCCGAAGCGGCCCCACTCGATGGCGAGCGCGCGCGTGAGGCCGATCACGCCGTGCTTCGAGGCGCTGTAGTGCGCGCGGCCCGCATGGCCGCCGAGGCCGTCGATCGAGGCCACGGTGACGATCGCGCCGCGCCGGCGCTCGAGCATGCGCCGGCCCACGGGCTGCAGCGAGCGGAACATGCCCGTGAGGTTGACGTCGAGGCAGCGGGTCCAGAGCTCGTCGGGCATGGTGTGGGCGGGCGCCGGCGGCGAGATGCCCGCGCAGGCCACCATGCCGTCGATGGCGCCGAGCTGTTCCTCGATGCGCGCCACCGCGGCTTCGCAGGCGGCGGCATCGCGCACGTCGAGCGTCTGCGCGACGGCCTGCGCGCCGAGTTCGCGCAGCTCGGCCGCCACGCTTGTGGCGCGCTCGGCCACCGCATCGACGACGGCGATGCGCGCGCCGCCGCGCGCGGCCTCGATGCCGATCGCGCGACCGATGCCGCTGCCGCCGCCGGTGACGAGGATCACGCGGTCCTGCAGTCCGTAGTCCATGGCTGTGCCTCCACGAGGGAATGAGTGAATGAGGAGTGGGAAGAGGGGAGTGCGGCGAATGTGGCAGCCGCGTCGCGCGGCGTCTGTCCCCGTGGCAAGGGACAGCGCGGCCTGTACCACGGGCAGGGGACTGACGGGCCCGCGATGCGCGGCGAATACTGCCCGCCATGACAACCCCCTCCGCCTCCACCAACGCCGCCGCCGCCGACGTGCTGCTGCGCGTCAGCGGCATCGGCGTGCGCTTCGGCGGCATCGTGGCGCTCGACGGCATCTCTTTCGAGGTGCGCCGCGGCCAGATCTGCGGGCTGATCGGTCCCAACGGGGCCGGCAAGACCACGCTGTTCAACTGCCTGAGCCGCATCTACACGCCGGCCGCGGGAGCTATCGTGTTCGACGGTGTCGACCTGCTCGCGCAGCCGCAGCATGCGATCGCGGCGGCGGGCATCGGCCGCACCTTCCAGAACGTGGCGCTGTTCCCCGCGATGACGGTGCGCGAGAACGTGATGGTGGGCCGCCATTGCCGCACCGGCACCGGCTACCTCGCCAATGCCTTCCGCCTGCCTTCGGTGCGGCGCGAGGAGGCCGAGGTGCGCGAACGCACCGAGCGGCTGCTGGCCCTGCTCGACCTCTCGGCGCTGGCCGAGACGCCGGTGAAGAACCTCTCGTTCGGCACCCGCAAGCGCGTGGAGATGGCGCGCGCGCTGGTGGCCGATCCCAAGCTGCTGCTGCTCGACGAACCCGCGGCCGGCCTCAACCACGAGGAGGTCGACGGGCTGCGCCAGCTGATCCTCGACGTGCGCGAGCGCTTCCACGTGACCGTGCTGCTGGTCGAGCATCACCTGAACCTGGTGATGCGGGTGTCCGACCAGGTGGTGGCGATGAACTTCGGCCGCAAGATCGCCGACGGACCGCCGGCTCAGGTGCAAGCCGACCCGGAAGTGGTGCGCGCCTACCTCGGCACGGAGACCGCCTGATGGCCGCGCTGCTGGAGGTGAAGAAGCTCGAGGCCTTCTACGGCCCCACGCGCGTGCTCGAGGGCATCGACTTCGAGGTCGCCGAGGGCGGCATCACCACCATCCTCGGCGCCAACGGCGCGGGCAAGACGACGACGCTGCGCGCGCTGAGCGGGCTGGTGCGGCGCACCGGCGAGATCCGCCTCGCGGGCCAGCGCATCGATGGCCACAGCACCGAGAAGACCGCGGCGCTGGGCATCGCGCACGTGCCCGACGGGCGCGGCACGCTGGTCAACATGACGGTGGAGGAGAACCTGCGCGTGGGCGCCTACCTGCGCCGCGGCAAGGCCGAGGTCGAGCAGGACATGGCGCGCATGTTCGGCTACTTCCCGCGGCTGCGCGAGCGACGCGGGCAGCAGGCCGGCACGCTCTCGGGCGGCGAGCAGCAGATGCTGGCGATCAGCCGCGCGCTGATGCAGCGCCCGCGCCTGCTGCTGATGGACGAGCCCTCGTTCGGCCTCGCGCCGCTGGTGATCCGCGAGATCTTCGAGATCATGCGCGTGGTCAATCGCGAGGAGGGCGTGGGCATCCTGCTGGTCGAGCAGAACGTGGCGCGCGCGCTCGAGATCGCCGATCACGCCTGGCTGCTCGAGACTGGCCGCACCGTCATCTCGGGCACCGCGAAGCAGCTGCGCGACGACGCGCAGATCCGCCGCTCCTACCTCGGCTTCTGACAAGGACCCTCCCCATGTACAGCCTGCTGCAACAGATCGCCTCCGGCATCGCCATGGGCGGCATCTACGCCTGCCTCGGCCTGGCGCTGGTGATGATCTACCAGTCCACCCACCACATCAATTTCGCGCAGGGCGAGATGGCGATGTTCTCCACCTTCATCGCCTTCCTGCTGCTGAAGTGGGGCCTGCCGTACTGGGCCGCCGCGCTCGCCACGCTGGCCTTCGGCTTCGTGGCCGGCTTCGCCATCGAGCGGCTGGTGCTGCGGCCGCTGGGCGACGTGCCCGAGCTCTCGGTGATCGTGGTCTTCATCGGCCTGTTCGTCGGCATCAACTCGCTGGCCGGCTGGATCTTCGGCCACCAGCTCGAGCCGTTCCCGAGCCCGTTCCCCGACAAGCTGCCCGGCGGCAGCACGCTGATCTCGGGCCACGAGCTCGGCACGGTCGCGGTGGTGCTGCTGGTGATGGCGCTGCTCTATGTCTTCCTGCGCTTCACCAAGGTCGGGCTCGCGATGCGCGCCTCGGCCGAGAACCCGGTGTCCTCGCGGCTCGCGGGCATCCCGGTGTCGCTGATGCTCTCGCTGGGCTGGGGCCTGTCGGCGCTGATCGGCGGGGTGGCCGGGCTGATGGTGGCGCCCGTGGTCTTCCTCGAGCCCAACATGATGGGCGGCGTGCTGATCTACGCCTTCGCGGCGGCGCTGCTCGGCGGCATCGACAACCCCTGGGGCGCGGTGGCCGGCGGGCTGATCGTCGGCGTGGTCGAGAACCTCGCGGGCACCTACCTCGTGGGCACCGAGCTCAAGCTCACGCTGGCCCTGGTGCTGATCGTGGCCGTGCTGCTGGTGCGGCCCTCGGGCCTGTTCGGCCGCAAGCTGGTGGCGAGGGTCTGACGATGTCGGCCTTGCCCTTCTCTCCCGACCAGGCACCGGCCCTGGCCGCCGACGCCGCGCCCGCGCGTTCGCCCTGGCGCATCGCCGCCTTCGCGTTGCTGGCCGTCGCGGCGCTCGCGCTGCCCTTCGCGCTGTCGGACTACCGCCTCTTTCTCGTCACCATGACGCTGATCACTGCCATCGGCGTGCTCGGCCTCAACATGCTGGTGGGCTACAACGGCCAGCTCTCGCTGGGCCATGGCGCGCTGTACGCGCTCGGTGCCTACGTCACCGCGGTGCTGATGGAGCACGGCGGCTTCGCCTGGTGGGCCACCCTGCCGGTGTCGGCCGCGGTGTGCTTCGGCTTCGGCTTCCTGTTCGGCTGGCCGGCGTTGCGGCTCAAGGGCCATTACCTCGCGCTCGCCACCTTCGCGCTCGCGCTGGCAACGCCGCAGTTGCTCAAGCACAAGGCGCTCGAGCAATGGACCGGTGGCGTGCAGGGCATCGTGCTGATGAAGCCCGAGGCGCCTTTCGGCCTGCAGCTGTCGGCCGACCAATGGCTTTACCTCGTGGTGCTGGCGATCGCGGCGCTGATGTTCGTCTGCGCCTGGAACATGCTGCGCGGCCGGCTGGGCCGCGCCACCATCGCCATCCGCGAGCAGCCGACCGCCGCGGCCGCGATGGGCGTCAACGTACCGCACGTGAAGGCCATGACCTTCGGCATCAGCGCGCTCTACACCGGCGTGGCCGGCTCGCTCGGTGCCATCGCCACCGCCTTCGTGGCGCCCGACAGCTTCGGCATGTTCGTGTCGGTGTTCTTCCTCGTGGGCGTGGTGGTGGGCGGGCTCGGCACCATCTCGGGTGCGCTGGTGGGCGCGGCCTTCATCCAGTTCATACCGAACATCGCCGACCAGATCTCGAAGTCGGCGCCCTCGGCGATCTTCGCGGGCTTCCTGATCCTGTGCATGTTCCTGATGCCGCAGGGCTTCGTGGGGCTGGTGCGCAGCGTGCTGCGGCGCCTGCGCAGCAACGGCGCGGACCAACGTCCCCGTCGAGGGGACTGACGCGAACGAGCGCCTGAGAGAAAGTCCTTCCATGCCCCGCGCCATCTACATCCATTCCAACGGCGAGCGCACCGAGCTCGAGGTCGCTGAAGGCCAGAGCCTGATGCTTGCCGCCACCAGCCACGACCTGCAAGGCATCGTCGGCGACTGCGGCGGCGTCATGAGCTGCGCCACCTGCCACGTGATCGTCGACGAGGCCTTCATCGACAGGCTGCCGCCCGCGGTCGACACCGAGAACCAGATGCTCGACTACACGGCCGCGCCGCGCGAAGCGGGCAGCCGGCTGTCGTGCCAGATCGTCATGAGCGACGCGCTCGACGGCATCGCCGTGCGCATCGCCGACCCTCAACTGTAAGAGCCGACATCAACACGGAGAAACGCTTCATGCAAGCCACCGCAACCGACAACAGCACCAAGCCCAAGGCGGCGCTGACCCCCAATCCCGGCCTCACGCCGATGATGCTGAACCATGCGGCCTGGGTCACGCCCGACGCGGCGGCCACCACCGACTTCTACACCCGCATCATGGGCATGGAGCTCGCGAGCACGGTGCTCGACGACAGCGTGCCCTCGACCGGCGACGCGATTCCCTACTTCCACATCTTCTTCCGCATGGGCGACGGTTCCACGCTGGCCTTCTTCGAGGCACCGGGCGTGCCCGCGCCCTCGAAGTCCAGCCATCCGGCCTACGACATCTTCAACCACATCGCGCTGCAGGCGAAGGATCGCGCCGAGGTGACGAAGTGGTACGAGTGGCTGACCTCGCAGGGCGTGGAGGTGATCGGGCCGACCGACCACAAGGGCCTGATCCTGTCGATTTACTTTCACGACCCGGCCGGCGTGCGCCTGGAGATCACCACGCCGCTGGACAAGGAATGGAACCGCCACACCGACAAGGGCTATGCCGACCTCAAGCTGTGGGAGGACTGCAAGCGCCAGGCCAAGGCCGAGGGCCGCGACGTGCCCAAGGCGCTGCTGGAACTGATCCAGGACGTGCGCAAGCGCTACGGCACGGGCCACGGCGAGAAGGCCGGCGAGTGAGCGGCGCGCCGGCATGACACCGATCGAACTGCGATCGCTGTTCACGATCAAGGCCGAGGTCACGGCACCGGCCCAGCTCGTGGGCGCCGTGCCGCACGGCTACACGCGGCGCGTGATGTGCGTGAGCGGCGGCCGTTTTGAGGGAGAACGGCTGCGCGGCCGGGTGCTGCCCGGCGGCGCCGACGTGGTGCTCGAGCGGCCCGACGGCGGCCTGCACCTCGACGTGCGGCTGGTGCTCGAAGCCGAGGGCGGCGGACTGATCTACATGACCTACAGCGGACGCCGCAACGGGCCCACGCCCGAGATCATGCGCAAGATCGTGAATCGCGAGCCGATCGCGCGCGGCGAGGACTACTTCCGCGTCGCGGTGCAGTTCGAGACCGCGGCACCGGGGCTCGAATGGCTCAACGACCGCATCGCGGTCGGCACCGGCACGCGCGAGAGCGACGGCCCCGTGTACGACGTGTGGGAAGTCGCATGAAACGCTTCGAGGGCAGGGCCGCCATCGTGACCGCCGCGGCCTCGGGCATCGGCCGCGCCATTGCGCTGCGCCTGCATGCCGAAGGCGCGCGCGTGCTCGCGGTCGACATCAACGCCGAAGGGCTCGCGCAATTGCCGCGCGACGAGCAGCTGCATGTCTTCGCCGCCGACGTCACGGCCGACGGCGCGCCGCAGGCCATCGTCGACGAATGCCTGGAGCGCTTCGGCGACCTGCGCGTGCTGGTGAACAACGCGGGCCTGGGCAACTGCCCGCCGTTCCACGAGACCACCGACGACGACTACCGCAGGTTCGCCGACATCAACCAGAAGGCCACCTTCATGGTCACGCGCGCGGCCTTTCCGGCGCTGATCGCGGCGCGCGGCGTGGTGCTCAACATCGCGTCCACGCTGGGGCTGGTGGGCTATCGCCGGCAGGCCGTGTACTCGATGGCCAAGGCCGGCGTGATCGGCCTCACGCGCAACCTCGCGGCCGACTATGCCGACCAGGGCATCCGCGTCAACGCGATCGCGCCCGGCATCATCGCCACGCCGCAGACCGCGGGGCGGCTGAATACCGCGCGCTTCCAGGCCACCGTCGTCGGCACCACGCCGATGGGCCGGCCCGGCCTGCCCGAGGAGGTGGCCGGTGCGGCCGCCTTCCTGTGCAGCGACGACGCGGGCTACGTCACGGGCCAGGTGCTGGCCGTCGACGGGGGCCAGACCACGAGCGCCTACATCAGCGAGCCGCTGGTGCAGTGCTGGGGCGAGGCCCATCCGGACCGCTGAATTCCAGGAGTCTTTTCATGCGCATCGCACTCATCACCGGCGCCGCTGGCGGGCTGGGGCTGGCCAGCGCCCGGCGGCTGGCCGAGGACGGCCTGACCGTCGCCGTGGCCGACCTGCATGCGGAGGCCGCCGAGCGTGCCGCCGCTGCCTTGCCAGGCAAGGGCCACATCGGCCTGGGCTGCAACGTGGCCGACGAGGACAGCGTGCGCGCCGCCTTCGACACGGTGCAGGAGCGGCTCGGCAGCGTGGCCGTGCTGGCCTGCTTCGCGGGCATCCTCAGCGCGCAGCCCGCGCCGGGGCGCTTGCCCACCGTCGACATCACGCTGCAGGAATGGGACACCGTGCTGCGCGTGAACGCGCTCGGCACCTTCCTCTGCGTGCGCGAGATGCTGCGCCGTTGCGACGGCCAGGCGATCGAGCACGGCCGCATCGTCACCGTCGCCTCGCTCGCGGGGCAGATGGGCGGCATGCAGAGCGGCGCGGCCTACAGCGCCTCGAAGGGCGCGGTGCTCGCGCTGTCGAAGGTGGTGGCGCGCGAGGCCGCTGCGCTGGCCATCACCGTCAACACCGTGGCGCCGGGACCGATCGACACGCCGATGCTGCAGCAGACCGTGCCCGAGGCGCAGCGCGGCCAGAAGTACCTCGGCACCGCGGCCGTGCCGCTGGGCCGCATCGGCACGCCCGAGGAGATCGCGGCCGCGGTGTCCTACCTCGTGTCGCCCGGTGCCGGCTTCGTGACGGGCGCCACGATCGACGTCAACGGCGGCATGTTGATGCGCTGACGCTCTCTTCCTCTTCCAAGACAACCCACGCCAGGAGACTTCCCGATGAATGCCATTGCCGGTTGCCCCTTTCATGCGGGGACTTCGCCGTCCGCCGACTTCAAGCCCTACTTCAGCCCCGAGCTGCATGCGGCCTTCGAGACCCAGCGGCGCGACGAGCCCGTGTTCTGGTGCGAGGAGATCGGCTACTGGGTGCTCACCAGGCATGCCGACGTCTACAGCGTGCTGCACGACGGCGCGCGCTTCTCGTCGCAGAACACCACGCGGCCCGTGACGCCGATGCATCCCGATGCGCAGGCGATCCTCAAGGAGGGCGGCTATGCGCAGACCGGCAGCCACTCGAGCCTCGACGGCGCGGTGCACAAGCGCATCCGCGGCGTGACCGGCCAGGTGCTGAACCTGCGCGAGTTCGTCAAGCTCGACGGCCACATCCGCCGGCTCGTGAACGAGGCCATCGACCGCGTCGAGGGCAAGGATGCCGTCGACCTGCTGCGCGAGGTCAACTACGAGCTGCCGGCGCAGGTGGTGTTCAAGGTGCTGGGCATTCCCGATTCGGACATCCCGAGCGTCAAGCACTGGGCCGGCGCACGCAGCGTGATCGACTTCAGCCCCGCCACCCATGCCGAGCAGCTCGAGGGCGCGCGCAACATGGTGGCGTTCTGGCAGTACTGCACCGAGATGGTCCGCGAGCGCGAGAAGCATCCGCAGGACGACTTCACCAGCCGCATGCTCGCGATCCGCAATGGCGACGACGCCGTGATGACCATTCCCGAGATCATCACCCACACCTTCGGCGTTGCCTTCGCGGGCCACGAGACCACCACCAACCAGCTCACCAACACCTTCCGCAGCCTGCTCGAGAACCGCGAGCAGTGGGAGGCGCTGTGCGCCGATCCCTCGCTCGCGGCCAACACGGTGGAGGAGGGCATGCGCTATGCCGGCGCCGTGATCGGCTGGCGCCGCATCGCGCTCGAGGACGTGGAGTTCCGCGGCGTGACGATCCCGAAGGGCGCGCCGATCGTGCTGTCCTTCGCCTCGGCCAACCGCGACGAGGAGGTGTTCGAGAACCCGCAGCGCTTCGACATCCGCCGCGCCAATGCGCGCAAGCAGCTCACTTTCGGCAACGGCGTGCACTTCTGCCTGGGCGCGCCGCTCGCGCGGCTCGAGATGAAGATCGTGTTCGAGGAGTTCGCCAAGCGCTTCCCGCGCATGCGGCTGGTCGAGCCCGACCGCGCGACGCACCTGCATACCTTCGTGTTTCGCGCGCCGAGCGCGCTGGAGGTCACGCTGCAATGAGCGCAGCCGTGTTCGAAGGCCAGGTGGCGGTCGTCACCGGCGGTGCGAGCGGAGTGGGCCTGGCGCTCGCGCGCCAATTGCTCGACGCCGGCGCGCGCGTCGCTATCGTGGACCGCGACGAGGCGGCGCTGGATCGCGCGCTCGAGGGGCTCGATGCGCGCGATGCGATCGGCGTCGCGGCCGATGTCGCGCAGGAGGCCGACGTGCAGCGCTACGTCGACACGGCGCTGCGCAAGTTCGGCCGCATCGACCTGTTCCACAACAATGCCGCCATCGTCGGCCCGCAGTCCTCGCTGCTCGACTTCCGCATGCAGGACTTCGAGCGCATCTTCGCGGTCAACGTGCGCGGCGTGCTGCTCGGCATGCAGGCCGTGGCGCGCGCGATGCGCGACCAGGGCGGCGGCGCCATGGTCAACACCGCCTCGGTGTCGGGCCAGCGCAGCAGCCGCGCCGAGGCCGGGCTCGGCGTCTACGGCGCCTCGAAGGCCGCGGTGATCCGCATGACGCAGCAGGCGGCGCTCGAGTTCGCGCCGCTCGGCATCCGCATCAACGCGATCTGCCCGGGGCCGATCGACACGCCGCTGTTGCGCAGCACCTTCCTCGTCGACGGTCGCACCGAGGCGCAGGCCGAGGCCGCGCTGAAGCAGCACTTCCTGAACCAGCCGCTTCGACGCGCGGCGACCGCGCAGGAGGTGGCGAACCTGGTGTTCTGGCTGCTGGGGCCGCAGGCCAGCTTCGTGACGGGTGGGGTTTACAACGTGGATGGGGGGATGACGGCCTGAGCGTATGGCAGCAGCCTTGAGATGCCTATTCGATGCATATAAAATACATATCCTGTATCTATATCGGAGGCCTCGATGCCCGCCACCGCCAACCAACAATCGCTGAAGCTGAACTTCAAGGATGACACGCTGACCACTGTGTCGAGAGATGCATTGCGGGCGCTGGCCAAGAAGTTGGGCTTCAACGAAACCCAGACGGTCTTGTACGCCCTCGCCAGGCTGCGAGACGAGGTTTTCATCGAACAGGACAGGGAGCGTCTGGTTCCGCTCACGAAGACGCAGCATCAGGCCATCGCGCAGGCCGAGCCGAAGAAAAAAGGCAAGGTCATCGACTCGCTGCTGTGAGCGGGCTCTACTGGAAACCCCGGCCGCGGCTCGGGGACATCGTCGAATGCTGCTTTCCGCAGCAGGTGGGCGTTCCCGGTCCCAAGAACCGTCCGGCACTGGTGCTCCAGATCGAAGAGGCGAACGATGACCCGAGCGGCTCGGTGCTGGTGGTCGCTTATGCCACTTCCCAGAACACCTCGATGGTGTATCCGGGAGAGTTCGTCATCGAGGCCAGCGAAAAGACAGGCCTGACCAAGGCAACCAAGTTCGATCTGGTCAACCATCATCGCCTGCCCTTCGATGACGTCTGGTTCGCCCCTGTGCCCGGAAAGACGCCGAGGTATCCGCGGCGCGGGCGGCTCGACCTGCAGGATGGGGCCGTGAAGCGAAAGCTGCAGTCGGCCATTCTGGAAGCCAGGAGCCAACTCAAGGGCTTCTGAGACGGCGATCGCACCCAACGAGGTGGCCCGCCGAAGCACCTTCGCAATGTCTGCATGAACGGCTACAGTCCGCCTCGGCCCCGGCAAGCGCCGCGAGGTCGCGGAGGATCCCGATGCTCCCTATCGTCGTCGCGCTCGCTGCCACCGTCGTCCTGCTGGTCTGGATGGGCTTCTTCATGATGGGCTCGCTGCCCTTGCTCGTGCTCAAGCACGACACGCCGCTCGATGCGCGCTTCATCCGCGGCCTGTTCAATGTCTATTACGTCGCCGTGACCCTGACGGCCGCCGCTGCGGCGCTCAGCTATGTCTGGTCGGGCAAGTTCGTCTTCGCCCTGGGTGCGGCGCTCATCGGCGCGCTGGCCTTCGCCCTGCGCGGCTGGTTCATCATTCCGCGCATGGACGCGCTGCGCGGCTCGATTCCCGAGGCCGATGCCTCGATCCTCGAGTTCCGCCGGCTGCACATCGCGGGCATGCTGATCAACGTGGTGCAATTGGTGATGGTGGCCTGGGCGTTGACGCGACTGGGGATCTGATTCGCGCGAGTCGCCGGGGCCTGTTTCGCCAGACAAGAAAATCATGAGCATTGCAATGCCAGCATCGCGTCACGTCGCCGCATGGGCGATATCGCTTGCCCTGTTGGGTGGATGCGCCAACACCTCCTCGTTCAAGAAGCCGCAAGACATCGTGTGGATGGACCCCGCGCCCGAGCAGTCCGTGCTCTACCTGTTCAGGGCGCCGCACGACAGCACCGAAGTCGTGGCCTTCGTCAATGGTGTCGCGGCGGCCCGGCTTCCGGCCAGCGCGTACACCGCGCTGACGCTGCCGCCGGGAACCTACGGTCTCGCGACTGCGGGCACCGGCGCGCAAGGGCTGAACGTCGAACTGAAGGCGGGCGAACGCCGGTTCGTCTATGTGTCCGGCGTCATGGCAACGCACACCCAGGCGATTGGATTGGCGACGGCGTTCGCTGGTCCTCTTGCCGGGCTCGCCGTGATGGCTGGAAATCCCACCGACCTCGAAAGCCGTCGCTGGACGGAATGCTCGGACCTGGACGCCCGAGGCCTGGCGTCGATCGGCAACTTCGTCGCCCCTTCCGTGTCCATTCAGTAGCGCAGGCGCCCGGGCGGCGCTCGCTCGGGACCGTGCTGCCCGACGGCGTCCTGTGAATCGGCAGCCAGCCATCGCACGAAGAAACCCTCCGATTCTTCAGGTTGGCAAGAACCCGGTTGATAGAATGAGAACGACTATCAATTGCCTCGGACGGCCGCGCATGCGGGCCCACTGAAACGAGGCTGGCATCGGCAAGGCGTCACGCCTGCCGCCGTCGTCCACCCCGTCGAAGAAACCATGGCCCAGAACGCTGTCCCCGCCCTGCAGATCGTCTCCCGCATCGGCGCCGCCGTGCTCGGCGGCTATGCGTTCTCCTGGGGCTTCGTCGCGCTCGGCATCGGGTTGCTGTTCGCCGCGGGCATGCCGTTCCACGACGCCGAGTCGCTCGCCAGCATGCTGGCCTTCCTGGTGTTCCTGGTCGCGTTCCTCTGGGCGTTCTCGGCCGCCAGCATCAAGCGCGTGTGGCTGGTGCTGGCCGGCGGCGGCCTGTCGATGACGGCGGCGGCTTCCCTGGTGCAGCGGGCGCTGCTCTGACCCGAATCGAACCATTCCCGCGAGGAGAGACTTCCGTGTTCCAGAACTTCCGCCTCTCGATGGCCTGGCTCCACACCTGGTTCGGGCTGGTGCTCGGCTTCGTGCTGATGGTCGTGTTCTTCTTCGGCTCGCTGTCGGTGTTCGACCGCGAGATCGACCGCTGGGCGATCCCCGAGACTCGCTTCGAGCCGCAGCGCATGCCCTCGTTCGACCAGGTGCTGCTGCCGCTGTTCAAGGAGGCGAAGCCCGCCCCCGCCAACATCGAGCAGGCGCGCTCGCGCGTGAACGGCCCGATGGCGAAGAGCTTCGAGCCCAAGCAGTGGCTGGCCTACACCACGCACCGCGACCCGGTGCTGAGCATCTATTCGGGCTTCATCCTGCCCAACGCCAAGGACCCCGAAGACGCGGTCTGGGGCTACGCCACCATCGACCCGCGCACCGGCAAGACGCTGTCGGAAGACCGCCTGAAGATCGGCAGCGACTTCTTCTACCCGCTGCACTACAGCCTGCACATCAACTGGCTGAACCTCGGCACCTGGATCGTCGGCTTCGCGGCGCTGGTGATGCTGATCGCGCTGGTGAGCGGCGTGGTGATGCACCGCAAGATCTTCCGCGAGCTTTTCACCTTCCGTCCGGCCAAGCACGTGCAGCGCAGCGCGCTCGACCTTCACAACCTCACGGGCGTGGTCGCGCTGCCCTTCCACTTCATCTTCGCGCTGTCGGGGCTGGTGGTGTTCGCGGGCGTCTACTTTCCCGTGAGCCACACCCAGCTCGAGCCGCTGCACGAACTGCACGAGAAGCTCGAGGCCCAGGAGACCGGCCTGCCGCACGACCGCGCGGGCACGCCGGGCACGCTGGCTTCGGTCGACGCGATGGTGGCCGAGGCTCAGCGCCGCTGGGCCAGCCGCGGCATGGCGGGCGAGGTGGGCATGCTCAACGTGCAGCACGTGAACGATGCCAATGCCTACGTCAGCGTCTACCGCGCGGGCACCGACCGGGTCACGCTCACGGGCGAGGGCATCCACTTCAACGGCGCGACCGGCGAAGTGATCCGCGAGGACCCGGCACCCACGGTGGTCGCGGGCATCAAGGACTTCCTCACCGGCCTGCACCTGCAGCACTTCAGGCACTGGCTGCTGCGCTGGCTCTATGTGCTGGGCGGGCTGGCCGGCTGCGCCTGCATCGCCACCGGCTTCATCTTCTTCGTCGAGAAGCGCAAGCGCCAGCATGCGAAGCAGGGCCTCCAGGGCGCGCGCTGGGTCGATGCCTTCGCGGTCGCGACGGTGCCGGGCCTGCTGATCGCGACCTTCTCCATGCTGGTCGCCAACCGCCTGCTGCCGGCCGAGCTGCCGCTGCGCGGCAACTGGGAGATCGGCGTCTTCGCGGGCGCCTGGCTGCTCTCGCTGCTCCATGGCCTGTGGCGCACCGCGCCCACGGCGCAGGGCCGTCTCGCACCGGCCTGGGCCGAACAGTGCTGGGCCGTGGCGCTGCTGGGCGTGGCCGCGGTGCTGCTGAACTGGATCACCACCGGCGACCACCTGCTGCGCACCATCGGCAGCGGCTACTGGCCGGTGGCAGGCGTCGACCTGTCGGTGCTCGCGGCGGTCTCGCTGGCCGTGGTGGCCGCGCGCATGCTGCGGCGCCGTGCCGCCGCGACTGCCGTTACCACCGTGTCGGCGTCGAACGGATCGGCGGTGGCCCGTGTCTGAGGCCCTGATGCTCGCGGCCGCGCTGGCCGCCAACCTCGTGGGCGCGGGCCTGTTCGCGCTGTCGATGGACGTGCACTGGGAGCAGGCGCGCCCCGGCACGGCCTACCCGGTGCGCATGGCGCGCGTGCTGCGCGTGCTGGGCGCGGCCTGCCTGGTCGTGTCGCTGGGGCTGTGCCTGCGCGTCGACCATATCTCGATGGCCTCGCTGGTCTGGTTCATGGCGCTCGCGGGTGCCGCGCTCGCCGTGACCTTCACGCTGAGCTGGCGACCGCGCTGGCTGGCGCTGCTGGTGGCGTGGATTCCCGCACGGCCGGCAACGAGCCCGCGCTGAGCGGCCCGGCGCCCTCCTCGAAGTACACCACCATGCGCAGGTGGCGGTACTCGTCCACCGTCAGCGCCTCGTGCTCGAAGGCCACGCGCCGGCCGTCGTCCAGCAGGGCCGAGATGCCGCGCGAGGGCTGCGGATCGCGCGGCGTGTCCCACCAACGCCGGAAGTCGGGCGACAGCCGCCGCAGCTGATCGACCAGCTCCAGCATCGCGGGATCGTCGGGCGCGACCGCGAGCTCGCGGCGAAACGCGGCCAGCAGGCGCGGCGCATCCTCCTTCCAGTCCGGCAAGCGCCGGCGCAGCTCGGGATCGGCGAAGGCCAGGCGCAGGAAGTTGCGCTGCGCGGGCTCCCGGCCCGAGAAGCCGAACAACCGGTCGGCCGCGGCATTCCACGCGACCACGTCCCAGCGCAGGTTGGTGACGTAGGCGGGGCGCGCGACCAGCTCGTCCATCATGCGTTGCACCAGCGGCGGGATGCTCGGCCAGTGATGGGCCTCGGCCGAGGGCGGCCGCTGCTGCGCGAGCAGGAAGAGGTGGCAGCACTCGGCATCGTCGAGCCGCAGGATCTTGCCGATGCGCAGCAGGAAGGCTTCCGAGACACCGATCTCGCGGCCCTGTTCGAACCACGTGTACCAGGTGATGCCCACGCCCGCGAGCGCCGCCACCTCCTCGCGGCGCAGGCCCGGCGTGCGCCGCCGTCCGCCGCTGGGCAGGCCCACGTCCGCGGGCGCGAGCCGCTCGCGATGGGCGCGCAGGAAGGCCGAGAGTTCGGTGCGCGTGCGGTCCAGCGATCTAGACGCCATGCCACGCCGCCTTGCGTATTGCTGCCAGTAATAGCATGAGAGGAAATATTGCCCTGTTGCTGATCGGTTCCCAGAATGATCGCTCTTTCATCATTCAGGAGTGGCTCGCATGGCTTTCGGTCTCAACCAGCACAACGGCAACAGCGTTGCGACAACGCCGCCGGCGCGCGCGGGCCTCGCCCAATGGGCCGGCCTCGCCATGCTCGCGCTGCCCACGATGCTGCTGGGGCTCGACGTGACGCTGCTCTACCTCGCGCTGCCCAAGCTGGCCGAGGACCTGCAGCCCAGCGCCACGCAGGCGCTGTGGATCATGGACGCCTACGGCTTCATGATCGCGGGCTTCCTGGTCACGATGGGCGCGCTGGGCGATGCGATCGGGCGCCGCCGCCTGCTGTTGATCGGCGCCGCGGCCTTCGCCGTGACCTCGGTGCTGGCCGCCTTCGCGCCCAGCGCCAACCTGCTGATCGCCGCGCGGGCCCTGCTCGGCATCGCGGGCGCGGCGCTGATGCCCTCCACGCTGGCGCTGATCCGCAACATGTTCCTCGATGCACGCCAGCGCGCGCTGGCGATCGGCGTGTGGGCCACCATGTTCGCCTTCGGCATGGCCGCGGGGCCGCTGGTCGGCGGCCTGCTGCTCGCGCACTTCTGGTGGGGCTCGGCCTTCCTGGTGGCGATTCCCGTGGTGCTGCTGCTGTGGATCGGCGGACCGCTGCTGCTGCCCGAGTACCGGGCGCCGGAACGCGCTCGCCTCGACCTCGCGAGCGTCGCGCTGTCGCTGGCGGCGATCCTGCCGCTGGTCTACGTGGTCAAGCAGAGCGCGAAGAGCGGCTGGGGCATTGCCACCACGCTGGCGCTGCTGCTCGGCATCGCCTGCGCGATCGCGTTCGTGCGGCGCCAGCGCAGACTCGCGAATCCGCTGCTCGACATCGGGCTGTTCGCCGACCGCAGCTTCAGCGTCGCGCTCGGCGTGCTGCTGGTCGGGCTGACCGGCGTCGGCGGCGCGTTGCTGCTGGTGACGCAGTACCTGCAGCTCGTGATCGGCCTGCCGCCGGTGACGGCCGGCCTGTGGATGGCGCCGCCCGCGCTCGCGATGCTGGTGGCCGGCATCGGCGCGCCGCTGGTCGCGCGGCGCGTGCGCCCGGGCTTCGTGATGGCCGCGTCGCTCGCGCTGTCGGCGCTGGGCCACGGCCTGCTCGCGTTGCTGCCCGTGCTGCCGGCGACGCAGGGCCTGGGCTGGGCGGTGGCCGGCTATTCGCTGATCTACCTGGGATTGGGAACGCTGGCCGCGCTGGGCACCGATCTCGTGATCGGCGCGGCGCCGGCCGCGCACGCTGGTTCGGCCTCGGCGCTGTCGGAAACGGTGCAGGAACTCGGCGTCGCGCTCGGCGTGGCGATCTTCGGCAGCCTGACGACCGTGATCTATCGCGCAGGCATCGCCGATCACCTGCCGCGCGAGCTGCCCGAACAGGCGGCCCGCGCGGTGCAAGAAGGTCTCTGGACCGCCACCTCGCTCGCGCAAAGCCTGCCCGCGGGCCTGCTCGACGAGGCCCGGCACGCCTTCGTGGCCGGGCTCGGCGTGTCGTCCGCCGTGGCGGCCGCGGGGATTGCGGCCCTGGCCGTGGTGTCGGCCGTGGCGCTGCGGCGCATCGCGATCCCCGCGCCGCGCGCGCTCAAGCCTTCGCGGGCGGCAGCGCCAGCGGCTTCGGCAGCCGGATGCGGATGAACTCGTTGCCGTCCACCTTGTTCGGCAGGCGCGAGGGCGAGCCGCCGGGGTAGTTGTTGTCGTTCACCAGCATCAGCGTCTGCGCGTCGGCGATCGTCACCACCTCCACGCACTCCATCGGGAAGGCGAAGACGCCGTCGATGGTGGCATCGCCGCCTAGGCCCTTCGGGTCCTTCAGCGCCATCAGGTCGACGATCTCTTCCTTCTTGAGGTAGCCGCTGCTGTCGACCTGCGCGAGATCGATCCTGTAGACGCGCTTGAAGCGCGCCGCGTTGCGCCAGGTGCCCGAGGCCGGGAACTTGCCGCTGCGCACGTCGCCCGCGCCGCTGTCCTTCTCGACCACGAGGAACTCGGTGTCGTTGATCGCGACCATGTCGTTGACGCTGTAGACCTCGGTCTCGAGGTTGCCGTCGCCGTTGATGCGCTGGCCGGTGCTCACCTTGTAGGCGTAGACGCGCGGCTCGAAGTTCTGCGAGGCCAGGTCGAACACGCTGATGATGCGGCGCTGCGCGTTGTCGCCGTTCATCTCCTTCTCGTACATCGCATAGAGCTTGGTGCGGCTGGCGTTGATCGCCATGCTTTCCAGGCCGCCCGAGCCGCCGAGGTTGGCCACCGAGGTGTTCGACTGGATGTACGGATTGTTCGGCGTCTGCACCAGCGGATTGCCGCCGATCTTCGCGAGGTTGGGCATCTGCACCTCGCGCGCGACCAGCCGGCCCTGGCGGTCGAACTTCAGCAGGAAGGGACCGAACTCATCGCCGATCCAGAAGTTGCCCTGCGCATCGATCTGCAGCGACTCGGGGTCGATGTCGTAGCCGGTCAGCAGGCGGCCCGAGACGATCGCCGGGTCCACGGCCAGCGTCTGGCCGGCCGGCGACACCGAGCTGCCCGGGTAGTTGACCATGTCGGCCACGGCCGGGTAGCCGAGGTTGCGGTAGGGATCGCTCAGGCGGATGTAGCTCTGCGCGCTGAAGGACGCGAGCGTCTCGCCGGTCTGGAAATTGGCCGGGATCACCTGGCCCTTGGCCCAGTCGAACTTCACCGCGTAGATGTGCAGCAGCGCATCGGGCGAGGCGGCGCGGCCGCCGAAGCCGTTGTCCTGCATCGCGTAGAAGACGCCCGGCATGCCGCTGGGCACCAGCGCCGAGAAGCCCTGCATCGGCTGCTTGCCCTGGAAGGGCAGGGTGTAGCCGTAGGTGTCCTTGGCGCGCGTGTAGTCGCCGCCCGAGATGAACTGGCCCGAGGTCGGGCCGGCCACGTAGCTGTCGGCCGGCAGCACGGCGCGGCCGGTCAGCGTCGGTGCCGTGACCTCGGGTTCGGCCACCGGCGCGGGCGCCGGTGCGGGAGCAGGGGCCGGCGCGGGTGCCGGGACGAAGGGGAAGCCGCCGCTGCTTCCGCCGCCGCCGCAACCGGCCAGCAGCGCGCCGCCCGCGCCGAGCAGCAGGCCGCGGCGCTGGATGTTGTTCTTCGATGTCATGTCTGGGTCTTCGCTGCGATTCAGAAGGGCGCCGGTGCCGACGTCATGTCGGTCAGCTTGTTGGTCTGCAGATCGATCACGAAGTGCTGCGTCGGCGCGCCCTTGGCGAGCTTCAGCAGGATCTGCATCAGCGGCTTGAAGCGCGCCTGGAACACCGCATGGGCCGGGTTGTCGTTCATCACCTGCTGGCTGCCGTTGAGCGCCAGCGCGGTGTTGGTGCCTTCGAGGGCCTGGGCGATCAGCTTGTACTGGCGCGCGCGGTCGGCCGGGATGTCGGTGAACGCGAGGTCGCCGGCATTGGCCAGGCGCACGAAGTCGCCCGCGAGGTCGATCGCCTTCCACTGGTTGAAGTCCTCCAGCCGCATGCCGTTGGCACCCGCGAGCGCGCGCGCCCTGGCTTCCGCATCCGCGTAGTCCTTGGCGTAGGCCGCCTGCTGCGCGCTGCCGTCGCCGCCGGCGTCGCCCAGGCACGAGAAGAAGGCGTTGCTCAGCAGGCCGCGGTTGCCGGTGTTGCCCAGTTGCTTGAGCGTGACCTTGGTCTGCAGCTGCGACAGCACCAGCAGGTCGGAGCCGTAGATCGGGCTCTTCACGAGTTCGCGCATCTCGCAGCGCCAGTCGTCGTTGAGCAGCCGCAGGCGCACCAGCTCCGACATGTAGCGCGTGCTGAACTCGCCGTAGCTCTTCGCGTCGAGCACGGTCCGGTCCCACAGCACGCCGTTGCTGCCGCCCGGCAGCCGGCCCGGGAAGTCGGTGAAGAAGCGGTGTTCCTCGCGGTAGAGGTCGAACAGCTCGTCGAAGCGCGCCACGTTGTCCAGGCGCACGGTCTGCACGTCGATGTGCGTCGCGTCCTTGAAGGTCAGCAGCTTGTAGGCCGGCACGTAGGCGGCCATCGACGGCGCCTGGATGTTCACCAGGCCATGGCCGTCGTCGTAGTTGCGCACGGCGGTGTCGTTGAAGTGCATGTGGCCGCCCACGTGCACCTGCAGTCCGGTGTCGGCCAGCGCCTTGGTCACGTCCTCGGCGGGACGGCGCACCATCTGCATCTTGCCCGCGCCGAGCAGCGCGATGATGTCGTCGGAGGCGCCGTTGAAGAACTCGCTCATCGGGAAGTGGCTGAAGGCCACGACCTGCTTGCCCTGCTTCTTGCCGCGTGCCACCACGTCCTTGAGCCACGCGATCACGTGCGGCTTGTGCGTCAGCATCTTGTTGTAGCCGGCATCGCCCGAGCCGTTGAAGTCGTTGGGGCCGGTGCCGGTGGGCACGTAGACGTTGGCATCGATGCCCACGAGCCACAGGCCTTCGACCGGCTCGACCAGGTAGCTGGTGTCGGGCACGTCATGGCAGAAGGTGTAGCCGTCCTTCTTGTAGGTGCCGCCCGCGCCCTGCGCGCAGATCTCGAAGCTGCGCTTGCTCCAGGCCGCCTGTTCCTTCGCCTTCGCGAAGTCGTAGTTCTGGTAGCTGTAGCTGCTGTAGGGCGTCTCGAAATAGCGGTAGCCGGCCTTGGGCATCAGGCCGTGCTGGTCGAGCGCCTCGGTGATGCCTGCGTAGCCCTGCTCCTTGACTTCCTCGGTGCAGTAGCTGCTGTTGACCTTGGCCCATTCGCCGCTGTAGTTGGACGCCGCGCAGTCGCCGTTGCCGCCGCGGCTGTAGATCGGCTGGGGCGCGCCGACGCGGTTGGTCGTGGGGTCGATGCCCAGGTAGTCGGCCTTGCCGCCCGCGCGCTCGAGCGGCTTGTTGGGGTCGTGGTTGCCCGGGGCCGCGAAGAACTGGATGCCGTGCTTGTTCGCATAGTCGTCCAGCACCTTCTTCAGGCCGCGCATGTGCACCGGTTGTCCGTCGTCCGAGAAGTCGCCGGGCAGCGCGATCAGCTTCACGCCGCGCGCCACCGCGTCGTCGAGCGCGGTGATGAAGGCGAAGTAGTTCTCGTTGAACAGGCGCGTCGAGGTCATCTGCGCATGCATCAGGCGGATCGTCGCGTTGCGGCCCGACTTCTGGTTGAACACGCCGGGGAACGAACCGTCCTTGAAGTTGGCGTAGACGTCGTGGAAGTGGATGTCGGGCATGAACGCGACCTGCACCGGCGGCGCGGACTCGGCCGGCGGGGGCGTGGTCTGGCCGGGGTTGGCGCCCGAGGGCGGCAGCGGGAAGAAGCCGGCGTTCTGGTTGTCGCTGCCGCCGCAGGCGTACAGCAGCAGCACCGCTGCGGCGACGGCGATCGTCGAGGTCGCGCGCGCAGTGCGAGGAAGGGAAAAAATCATGAAAAAAGATCCGCGAAAAAGGTGACGAAACGCCCGCCGCCCCTGCGAAGGGGCCGGCGGGCGCGGGGCGGATCATGCGGGGGTCGTATGACCTCCCGGTGGCAGATGCATGACATAGGACGACTGACCGCACACTGACGCCGAAGTGAAAAGTTCGCATCGAACGCGCAGCGCTTCACGGGCCGCCGCCGGACCCCGCCGGCCGCGCGCAAGGCGGAATCGCCCCGCCGCGCCATGGCACCATCGTCTCCATGCACGAGCCCTCCCGCCGCATCCCCTACCGCACCTGGCCGGGCGCCCTCGCGGTCTTCCTCGCCATCGCCGCCTATGTCGGCGGCCTGATCTTCTGGGACCGCCACACGCCCGGCGCGCGCCCGCTGCCGGCCGGCGAGACCGTGTCGGTCGGCCATGCACGCTTCGAGCCCGCGCGCGGCTGGCAGATGGACGTGGCGCGTTCCAAGGCCGGGCGCTCGCTGATGCTGTTCAAGGGCAACCACAAGTTCCTCGTGACCACGCTGCCCTGGGCCGGCGGGCCCGACGGCCCGCTGGTGCGCCAGCAGCGGCTGATGGAGCGCGGCCAGGGCCTGAGCATCGAGGGCGACGTGTCCGACTTCGTCACCATGTGGGGCCTGCAGGGCAAGACCTTCGCCTACTACGGCAGCAAGATCGCCGGCCGCTTCTGGCAGGTGGTGGACCAGCGCCGCAAGTCGCTGGTGCAGATCGACGTCTACGGCGGCAGCGACGGCCTCGACGAAGCCATGGCCGACGCGCGCAGCATGCTCGAGTCGATGGACCTGGAGGCGCCGCTGTGAGCCACGACACCACCATCACCACCACCGCCTTCGACAGCGACGAGTCGCCGTGGCCGGTCGGCACCGACTCCTTCTTCCAGCCGCGCCGCGCCGCCTTCTGGCTGCTGAGCGCGCTGATCGTCAACGGCCTGTTCTACACCGTGCAGATGTTCTCGATGGGCTTTCGCGTGGTGCCCATCACGGCCTTCCTGGGGCTCGTGGTGTGGGGCCTCTACACGCTGGCCTTCCTGCTGGTGTTCCGCACGCTCGACCTGCTCGAGCAGCATCCGCCCGAGGCCTTCGTGCTGGCCTTCGCCTGGGGCGGCATGGGCGCGGTGTACTTCGCGGCGCCGGCCAACATCGCGATCCAGAGCCTGTGCGCCAAGCTGATCTCGCCCGAGTTCGTGGCGGCCTGGGGGCCCGCGGTCGCGGGACCGATCACCGAGGAATTCCTCAAGCTCGCGGGCGTGGTGCTGCTGGTGCTGGTGGCGCGCAACCAGTTCCAGACCTATCTGTCGGTGCTCATCGTCGGCGCCATGGCGGGGCTCGGTTTCCAGGTGGTCGAGAACCTGACCTACACCGTCAATGCCTCGATGCGCTTTCCGCTCGAGAACCAGGTCTACCCGGTGCTGCTGAACCTGCTCACGCGCGGACTCATGAGCGGGCTGTGGAGCCACGCGGCCTACACCGCCATCGCGTCCTTCGGCGTCGCCTGGTTCCTGCTGCATCCCGAGCGGCGGCTGGTCACGCGCATCGGCGCCGCCGTGCTGTGCTTCGTGCTGGCCTGGGCCATGCACTTCGTCTGGAACTCGCCGCTGCTCGAGGACTACTTCGACGGCGGCTATGGCGAGATGGCGCTGCTGCTGCTGGTCAAGGGCATCCCGGTGCTGATCGCGGCCTGGCTGTTCTGGCGCGAGGCCGCGCGCGAGAACGGCGCCTACCTGCACGCGCTCGCGGCCTACTTCGTGCCCGAGCGCGAACTGATCCGCGACGACGAGTGGGTGCGCCTGGGCGAACCGCTGGCACGCTGGCGCGTGCGCCGCGAGATGGGCCGGGCCTTCGGCGCCAGGGCGCGGCGGCTCAAGACGCGGCTGCAGCGCGAGCAGCTGCGGCTGATCCGGCTCGCGGGCACCTATGGGCGCGGACCGCAGACACTGGCGAGCGAGCTGGCGGTGCGGCGGATCCGGGCGGCGCTCGAGCCCTTGATCCAGGCGCCGCGCGACGCTACTCGCGCAGGGTGAACACGATCGAGAGGTAGGAGACGGGCCGCTCGCGCAGGATCTCGGCCCCGTGCAGCGCGCGGGCATCGAAAAGCAGCGAGTCGCCGGCCTTGACCTCGAGCGTCCGGCTGCCGTAGCGGTACTTGACGCGTCCCGAGAGCATGTAGATGAACTTCACGCCGGGATGCTGGAACGCCGGGTAGGGCGTGGCCTCGTCGGAGAGTTCGATCAGGTAGGGTTCGACGAACAGGTTCCCCGACAGCAGGTGGCCGAGCAACGCATAGTGGTAGCCCTTGACGGCATCCACGCGCTCGATCTTCAGGCCCTTGCCCGCCGGCACGTGCGACATGTCGAGCCGGCGCACCTGGTCGGCGAAGAAGCGCGACATCGGCACATCGAGCACGGTCGCGATCTTGTCCAGCACCTCGATCGAGGGCGACACCAGGCCCCTTTCGATGCGCGACATCATCGACCGCGACACGCCCGCCTGGGTGGCCAGCGCGCCCGCGGACAGGTCGGCGGCCAGGCGCTGGGCGCGGATCTGGACGCCGACCTTGATCGAGGTCGTGCTGCGCTTCGGCGGGGCCGAATCCTTCTGGCGCGCGCTTCGCGGCGGGCTCTGCTTCTGCAGCGTCGGAAACGGCGAAGCAATCTGCTTCTTGGGCATCAGCCGCACCTTTCTTTGAGCTTCGCGGAGCCGGCTTCCAGGTCAGAACACCTGCCTCAGGAACTTCCGGACCCGCTCGTCGGCGCCTTCGCCGAAGAAGACATCGGGCCGCGCGGTCGCGGCGATGGTACCCGCCTCCATGAAGACCACCTTGTCCGCCACGGCCTTGGCGAATCCCATCTCGTGCGTGATGCAGATCATCGTCATGCCGTCGCGCGCGAGCAGGATCATCGTCTCGAGCACCTCCTTGACCATCTCCGGATCCAGTGCCGAAGTCGCTTCGTCGAAGAGCATGACGGAGGGGTTCAGGCACAGCGCCCGTGCGATGGCCACGCGCTGCTGCTGCCCGCCCGACAGCTGCGAAGGAAAGGACGAGGCCTTGCCCGCCATGCGCACCTTGTCGAGATGGGCCATGGCGATCTCCCTGGCCTCGCGCTTCGAGCGCCGTCGCACCCAGGTCTGCGCGAGCGTGCAGTTCTCGAGCACGCTCAGGTGCGGGAACAGGTTGAACTGCTGGAACACCATGCCCACGTTGGCGCGCACGCGATCGGCGTGGCTGGCATCGGGCGAGATGGCGATGCCGTTGACCTTGACCTCGCCCTGCTGGTAGGGCTCCAGCCCGTTGATGCAACGCGCCAGGGTGGACTTTCCCGAGCCCGAGGGACCGCAGATCACGACCCGTTCGGAAGGGCGGACATCGAGATCGATGCCCTCGAGCACGGGGTGTTCGCCGAAGCGCTTGGAGAGCCCGCGAACCGCCACGATGGCCGGTGCCGCGGAGGAGGATGCCGAGCTCATCGCCGCCTCAGGCCATCTCGTGGAAGATCGCCGCGGCGGGGCTGTCGGGCCAGGCGAGCAGCTGGCCGCCGCTGATCTTGGTGCGGCCGTAGACGATCCACGCGTCGTCGACCGTGCCGATGAATTCCTCGACGACCAGTTGATCGGCGTGTGCGTTGGCGACCGAGACGAAGCCCAGGCCCGCGTCGTACTTGCCCTCGACCAGACCCCTGCTGACTTCCGCCACGGTGGCGACGTACTCGATCCGGTCCCAGCGCGAGGCATCGGTGTAGTCGAGCGTCGGCGCCATGACCGCCAGCGTGCCCGATCGCGCCGCCGCCTTGCGCCGGATGATGGCCAGGTCCTGGCTGGGCGAGATGAAGGTATCGACCACGTAGAGGCCCTCGAGATACTTCGCGACCGTGGCCATCGTGGCGGGGTGGACCGCGCACTGCACGAGGAAATCGGCTTCGCCATCGAGCACGGCCCGGGCGCCTTGCTCGAAGTCGACCGCCAACTCGACGCCGGCCTTCCGGTCGATGCCATGGAACGCGAGGTAGTTGCGCGTGACGTATTCGTGGTTGCTGCCCGAAGGGCCGAGGGTGATGAATTTCATGAGGGGCTTTCGTGTCAGTTCGATGGCTTGAATGCGCGTTCCAGCCGACGCATCAGGAGCATCAGGCTGTAGTTGATGGCGAGATAGACCAGGCCCGCGCCGAGGAACACCTCGTACGGCGCATAGGTTTCCGCGCTGAGCAGGCGCGCGGTCCCCGTGAGGTCCAGCAAGGTGACGGTGCTGGCCAGCGAGGTGGCCTTGCAGGTGAGGATGACCTCGTTGCCGAAGGCCGGCAGCGCGGTGCGCGCGGCCAGCGGGAACTCCACGCTCAGGAAGGCCTGGTAGCGCGCCAGGCCGAGCGAGAACGCGGCTTCCCTCGCGCCCCTGGGCACGGCGGCCAAGGCGGCGGCCAGCGTCTTGCCCGTGTAGGAGGCGGAGTTCAGCGCCAGCGCGATCACCACGCACCAGAAGGGATCGCGCAGCACGGGCCACAGGAAGGTGGCCTGCAGCGACTGGAACTGTCCGGCGCCGTAGTAGAGCAGGAAGACCTGGACCAGCGAGGGCGTGCCGCGGAAGAACACGATGTAGGCGTGCGCGAACGACCGGGCCGCCACGTGGCGCGCGTTCTTGGCCAGGGCCAGGGGCAACGCGAGCAGGGTGCCGAAGAGGATGACCAGCGCGGTCAGCTCCAGGGTCAGCAAGGCGCCCTTGCCCAAGGCGGGCAGGACCGACCAGACGATGGCAATGTCGAACACGCTTCAGGCTCCGAGGTAGCGCGAGGCGCGCCGTTCCGCGCGCTCGAGCAGCAGGGTGGCGGCGCCCGTCAGCACCAGGTAGATCAGCGCGACCGCGAGGTACATCGTGAAGGGCTGGCGCGTCGCGCCCGATGCCTCGGCCGCCTTGCGCATGAGTTCGTCGCAGCCGACGATCGACACGATCGAGGTCTGCTTGAGCAGCACGATGGACTGGTTGCCGAAGGGCGCGAGCGCCGTGCGCGCCGCCTGGGGCAGGATCACGGTCCACAGCGCCTGCATCTTCGACAGGCCCAGCGTCCATGCGGCTTCGCGCTGGCCGGCATTCACCGAGAGCAGCGCGCCGCGGGCGATCTCCGCCGCATAGGCGCCGAAGGACAGCGAGAGCGCGAACACGCCGGCCGCGAAGGCATCGATCTCCACGTACCGGCCCGTGAGCTTCGCGAGCGTCAGCGATCCGCCGAAGTAGACCGCGAACACCACCAGCAGATCGGGAATGCCGCGGATCAGCGCGGCATAGAGATAGCCCGCGCCGCGCAGCAGGCGGTTCTGGCGCAACTGCAGCCAGCAGCCGATGACGCCGAACAGCGATCCGACGACCAGCGAGGCGAGGGCGAGTTGAACCGTGGCCAGCGCGCCCAGCAGCAGCTGCGATCCGAAGCCGTGAAGAATGCTCACCGCGTGCCGCCTTCTACATCAGCTTGAAGGGAAAGTACTTGGCCGTGATGCGGTCGTAGGTCCCGTCGGCGCGGATGGCGGCCAGCGCGGCATTGACCTTCTCGAGCAGGGCGGTGTCGCCCTTGCGCACGGCGATGCCGTTGCCGTCGCCGAGCAGGCCGCCCTTCAGCTCGGGACCGACGAAGGCGAAGCTCGCGGCCTCCGGCGTCTTCATGAAGCCGATGAAGTAGGTCACCATGTTGCCGAAGATGTAGTCGACGCGGCCCGCCACGAGGTCCAGCTCGGCCGCCTGCGGCGTGTCGTAGAACTTGAGGTCCGAGGCCTTGTAGTTCTGGCTCAGGTAGGCGGCCTGGATCGAGCCGCGTTGCACGCCGATGCGCTTGCCCTTGAGCGCATCGGGGCCGGTGTCATCGGGCGCGCCTTTCCTGGCGACGAAGCGCGAGATGGTTTCCTTGTACTTGTCCGAGAAGTCCACCCGCTGGCGGCGCTGCTCGGTGATCGCCATGCTCGCCACGATCAGGTCGAACTTCCTCGCCATGAGGCCGGGGATGATCCCGTCCCAGTCCTGCGCCACGATCTCGCACCGGGCCTTCATCTTCTCGCACAGGGCATGGGCGATGTCCACGTCCCAGCCCTGCAGGCCGCCTTGCGCATCCTTGAAGCTCCAGGGTGGGTAGGTGCCTTCGGTCGCGATGCGGTAGCTCACGGACTGCGCCTGGGCGGACAGCGCGAGTCCCGCGCCGAGCAGGAGGGTGAGGGCGAAGCGGCGATCGAGCCGTGGCTTCGACATCGAGACGGTCATGGGGTACCTCGTCGTGAGTGCTGGAAGGCCCCGATGATTCGCGCGTTTCAGGGGGCGTACAAGTCTTGCGCCACGCGCAAAACCGCCAATGAAGACGAGCCAGGCGGTCCCATCGGTCGCCGATGGCTGCTGTTGCATGGCATGCAAATCCTGTCAGGGATGACACGTACCGACAGCCCGGGAACCGGCGCGAAAGGCGATCCTCGTTGGCTTGTATCGCCGTATACAGCGCCCGTGGATCGGTCGAGGACAGAATCCTCGGACACCCCTCGAGGCCATCGCCTCGTCCATTGCATCAAGGATGTCCCCATGAGTGAAGTGCAACGCCTGCGCCTGCCCGACAACGATCCGACCTTCGGCAGCAACAAGGTCTTCGACCTGTTCCAGTACGCACCGGCCGTGAAGGCCGGCGGGCTGGTCTTCATTGCCGGCCAGGTCGGCATCCATGCCGACGGGAGCGTGCCGGAGTGCGCCGAGGAACAGATCGAGCTCGCGTTCAAGCGCCTCGGTGCCATCCTCGCGCATGAAGGGCTGGGCTTTGAGGACCTGGTCGAGCTGGTGTCCTATCACGTGCGCATCGACGAGCAGCTCACGGCGTTCCGCGAGATCAAGGAGCGCTACATCGTGCGCGACTTCCCGGCCTGGACCATCCTGGGCGTGGCGTCGCTGGCGCGGCCCAACCTGCTGATCGAGATCAAGGCCGTCGCCGCGGCAAGATGAGCCTTCGGGCGTTCGTCCCGTGACTCGGAAGCCGCGCCGCATCGAGACCTGGCATCCCGACGACGAGGTCGTCGAGCCCTTGCTGAGGGCGATGCACCTCGGGCGGCGGCGGGTCTACCGCCAGGGCGACTTCCTCTACAGCCAGGGCGAGGTCGATCCGAGCTTCTATCTCGTCCTGCGCGGGCATGTGCTGGTCTCGTCCATGCGCGAGGACGGCAGCGAGTTCACGCTCGAGACGATGGGACATCGGGCCGTCTGCGGCGAGGCGGCGGCGTTCGACGGCAAGCCCAGCTTCACCTCGGCCTTCGCGCTCGACGAGGTCGAGGTGATCGCCTTTCGCGCGGACGAAACCGCCGCGGCTTTCGCGACGCATCCCGAGATCGCCGTGGCCCTGCTGCGCATCGCATCGCGCAAGCAGCGCATCATCGCCGTGCGCGCCAACTACCTGGCGTCGCTCAAGCCGCAGGCGCGCATCGCCGAGCTCCTGCATCGGCTGGCGGAGCAGTACGGCCTGGCCGAGCAGGGCGCGACCGCCATCGGCGTCTCCCTCACGCACCAGCAGATCGCGGCATTGACCGGCACCACGCGCGTCACGGTGACGCGCGCGCTCAAGCGCCTGCGCGAGCAGGGCGACATTGCCGTCGAGGACAACCGGGTGCTCGTGCCCGACATGAAGCGGCTGATGCAGGTCGCGGCGAGGCGCTAGCAAGGGCGCGGCCGGGTCCGGCATGGGTCGCCTTCGAAACCAAAGCCGGCGCACCGGCCGGGCACGAAGAAAGTTTCCGCACACCCGCTCCGCTTTGGAAACGCAAGCCTTTCCATCGCGCGCGATACCGACAATTTTCAGGCGGAAACGGAGCGCGACCGCCGACCTGGCGCGTGCGCCGGATGCCCCGCCGCCAACCCAGGAGACACCCCATGAACAAGACCATCCTCGTCCGTAGCACCCTGCTCGGCCTCGCCCTCTCCGGCGCCATCGCCACGACGGCGCTCGCGGCCGACGTGCGCGTCGCCGTGACCGCCATCGTCGATCACCCCGCGCTCGACGCGGCGCGCAAGGGCGTGGCGGACGAGCTCCAGGACGCCGGCTACGTCGTCGGCAAGAACCTCCGGCTCGAGTATCAAAGTGCCCAGGGCAATGTCGCCACCGCCGCGCAGATCGCCCGGAAGTTCGCCGGCGACCGGCCCGATGTGATCGTCGCGGTCTCCACGCCCTCGGCCCAGACCATGCTCGCGGCGACGCGCGAGATTCCGATCGTTTTCAGCGCGGTGACCGACCCGGTGGCCGCGAAGCTGGTGAAGTCCTGGCAGGCCACGGGCGGCAACGTGACGGGGGTGTCGGACCTGCCGTCTATCGACAAGCACCTGGCCGCGCTGCGCCAGGCCATGCCGGCCGCCAGGCGCATCGGCGTGGTCTACAGCCCCGGCGAGGCCAACTCCGTGGCCGCCATCGCCGAACTCAAGAAGCTGGCGCAACCCGCGGGCCTGACGGTGGTGGAGGCGGCCGCGCCGCGCACGGTCGACGTCGCGAGCGCCGCGCAGAGCCTGGTCGGCAAGGTGGACGTGTTCTACGAACCGACCGACAACAACGTGACCTCGGCCTTCGAGAGCCTCGCCAAGGTCGCGGACCAGGGCCGGATTCCGCTCGTGTCCGCCGATCCGTCCGTCGCGACGCGCGGTGCCGCCATCGGCATCGGCACCAACTACTACGACCTCGGCCGCCAGACCGGCAAGCTGGTGGTGCGCATCCTCAAGGGCGAGGCGCCCGGCTCGATCCCCTCGCAGCTCAGCACGACGCTGGAGACGCACATCGGCAAGGGGGCCGCGCAGCGCCAGGGCTGGACGGTGCCCGAGGCCTTTCTCAAGGCGGCCACCAAGGTCGTGGACTGAACGCGGGGAGAGCTGCTCGTGACGCTGATTGCCTTGCTCGGCTCCCTGGAGATGGGCCTGATCTTCGCGCTCGTGGCGCTGGGTGTGTTCATCTCGTTCCGGGTCATCAACTTTCCGGACCTGACGGTGGACGGAAGCTTTCCGCTCGGCGGCGCCGTGGCCGCCACCCTGCTCGTGGCCGGATGGCATCCGCTGGCCGCGACGGCGGCCGCCTTCGCCGCGGGAGCGCTGGCCGGCCTCACGACGGGCTGGCTGCATGTGAAGCTCAAGATCATGCAGTTGCTCGCGGGCATCCTCGTGATGATCGCGCTCTATTCGATCAACCTGCGCGTGATGGGCAAGCCCAATCAGCCGCTGCTCGATTCGCCGACGGTCTTCGGCCTGGTGCATCTCGGTGGGCTGCCCGCACCGTGGGTCACGCCGGCGGTGCTGCTGGCCATCACGCTGCTGGTCAAGTTCGGCCTCGATGGCTACTTCGCGTCCGAGGCGGGGCTGGCGATGCGCGCAACGGGCGG
Organism: Variovorax sp. GW821-FHT10D07; assembly: GCF_059415325.1. Lineage (NCBI taxonomy): Bacteria > Pseudomonadati > Pseudomonadota > Betaproteobacteria > Burkholderiales > Comamonadaceae > Variovorax > Variovorax sp. GW821-FHT10D07. The sequence goes on from NZ_JBWKMZ010000001.1 coordinate 292,271, forward strand.
CAATCCCCGCATGGCACGCGCGATGGGCATCTCCACCGATCGCCTCTCGCTGGTCGCGCTGGCGCTGTCCAATGGCATCGTCGCGCTCGCGGGCGGCCTCTTCGCCCAATCCCAGGGCGGCGCGGACGTGTCGATGGGGATCGGCACCATCGTGATCGGCCTGGCCGCGGTGATCATCGGCGAGACCATCCTGCCGGGCCGGAGCATGGCGATCGCGACCTGGGGCTGCATCGTCGGCGCCGTGCTCTATCGCCTGCTCATCGCGCTGGGACTCAACAGCGACTTCATCGGCCTGCAGGCGCAGGACCTCAACCTGGTGACGGCGCTGCTGGTGACGGTCGCGCTCATGATGCCGGCATCGCGGCGATGGCTGCAGCGGCAGCGCAAGGCGTCGGCGGCGCGCAAGGAGGTCGCTTCATGCTGAAGGCCACGAATCTGCAGCTGACCTTCAACGCGGGCACCCCGATGGAGAACCGCGCATTGCGCGGGCTCGACCTGACGATTCCCCGCGGCGAATTCGTGACCGTCATCGGCTCGAACGGCGCCGGCAAGTCCACGATGCTCAATGCGCTGAGCGGAGACCTGCTCGTCGACAGCGGCAGCATCGCCCTGGACGACATCGACGTCACGCGCATGGGTGCATGGCAACGCAGCGCGCTGGTGTCGCGCGTCTTCCAGGATCCGATGGCCGGCACCTGCGAGGCCCTGACCATCGAGGAGAACCTGGCGCTGGCCTGGCGCCGCGGCGAGCAGCGCGGCATCCGGTGGGCGCTGGATCGGGAACTGCGCGAACGCTTCCGCGACCGGCTCCGCATCCTGGGCCTGGGACTCGAGAACCGCCTGCAGGACCGCATGGGCCTGCTCTCGGGCGGCCAGCGGCAGGCGGTCAGCCTGCTCATGGCCTCGCTCAGGCCCTCGCGCCTGCTGCTGCTCGACGAGCACACCGCCGCGCTGGACCCGAAGACCGCCGCCTTCGTGCTCGACCTCACGCGCAAGATCGTGGAAGACGGCCCGCTGACCACCCTGATGGTCACGCACAGCATGCGCCATGCGCTGAGCTACGGCACGCGCACCGTCATGCTTCACGAAGGACGCGTGGTGCTGGACGTCAGCGGCACGGAGCGCGCGGGCATGGACGTGCCGGACCTGCTGCGCCTGTTCGAGCACACCCGCGGCGAAGCCATCGCCGACGACGCGCTGCTGCTGGGCTGACCCTAGATGCGGGCATTGGCCGGCATCGGCATCCCGAGCAGCGCGCGGCCATGAAGCTCGGCCGAGGGTGCCGACTGCATCAGGAAATGCGACGCCATGGCGTGCAGGTCGCGGAAGTAGCGCTCCAGCGGACCCAGCGGCATCAGGCCGCCGCCCAGGTTGCGGACCAGGGCGTCGGCGCCTTCCATCGCCATGTCGCAGATGAGCGCGCCATCCATGCGGTAGCGCGTGCGCTGGGCCACGGTGAAGGGCTGGCCGGCAACGGCCTGGTCCCACATCTCGTCGACGTTGCGCAGCAGCAGGTGGAAGGCCCCCTCGATCTTCGCGCCGGCCTTGCCCAGTTCGGCCAGGGAGAAGCGGTCCTCGACCTGGGGTGCGTTCAGGCCCACCGGTGTGCGCTGGCGGACGGTCTCGAGATAGATGTCGAGCAGGCCGGTCGCCACCGCGGTGGCCGCCGCGGCGACCGACATCACGAACAGGCTGGTGTGGGGAATCCGGTAGATCGGCCCCTTGTTGCGCGCCAGGCCGGGCACCTGGTTGCACTGCACGTCGGACCACCGGATCGAGCGGTGCGGCGGCACGCGTTCGCCGCTCAGGTAGACGTCCTTGCTGCCCGTGCCCTTCATGCCGAAGACGTTCCAGCTGTCGTGGTCGATGCGAAAGCTCGCCCGCGGCACGAGCAAGAGCCGCAGTTCCGTGCCGCCTTCGGCGGTGGGAACCTCCACCAGCGTCGCGGCCCAATCGGCCACGTCGATGCCCGAGGCATAGGTCCACTTGCCGTCGAGCACGTAGTGGCCGTCCTCCAGCCGCGCCTGCACGCCACGCCCGACGTTGCCCGTGAGCGCGATCACGACGGCGTCCTGGCCGCCGGCGAAGACCTCGTCCTGGGCCTCGGGCGGGAACATGCCGGCCATCCAGGGATGAAGCCCCGCGAGCGAGAGGATCCAGGCGGTGGCGCTGTCGCCGCGCGCGATCTCGCGCGACACGCGCCACAGCGTGGAGGGACGCATGCCATAGCCGCCGTTCTCCAGCGGCTGACAGATGCGGAAGAAGCCGGCATCGCGCAGGCGCCGGGCCACGTCGTCCGAGATGCGCCGGGCCGCGTCATGGCCCGGTCCGACGGCTCGAAGATGCGGGATCATGGCGTGTGCCCTTTCGACGAGTTCGTCGGTCGAGGGGATGACGGGTGGCGTGGCGATTGGCAGCATAGGGTTGGCTCCGTTGATTCTTGGGAAATGCGGGATTCAGGAATGGGCGAGCTCCACGCCCATGTATTTGCCGCAGGCGTAGATCAGCGCGGGGGCCGGCGGATCGGCCGAGACCATGTCGACGACCTCGCCGATCACCACGTGGTGATCGCCGAAGGCCTGCAGGTGCCGGCTGCGGCACAGGAAGCTAGCGTTGGCGCCGGCGAGTGCCGGTGCGGATCCGGCGTCGCGCAGCCACGCGCCGCGCGCGCCCTGGTCGGTCTGCCCGCCGTAGTAGCGCGAAATGTCGTCCTGGTGCGCGCCCAGCACATTGACGGAGAAGCCGCCGGCGGCCTGCAGGTGCGGCAGCAGCCGGCTCTCGTTGCGCACGCAGAACAGCAACAGCAGGGGGCTGAGGCTGACCGAGGTGACGGAACTGGCCGTCATCGCGACCACCTCGCCGGGCTGCCGCGAATGCGCGACGCCGATGACGGTCACGCCCGTCACGAAGCGGCTCATCAGCGAGCGGAATCTGCGGCTATCGGCCATGTCGAGCATCGTTCTCTCCTGGGACTGGGGACATGGGAGAACTCTAGGCAGACGCTCCGGCCGCGCGTGTATCCGCCGATACACGAAGCGCCGAAATATTCATTCGCCAAGAACGGTTGCGGATCGGCTGCGACTTCGCATCGCATTCGACGCTGCGATGTATCGCGCGATACAGCGACGAACGAGGGTGCGCCCACAGAATTTCCAGCGCGGGCATCGAACCATCCTGCCGCGCGTCCCCCACTTCTTTTTCTTGCGGAGTCATCATGAAAATCACGAGGCTGATTGCCGGCGTTCTTGCCCTGGCGGCGGCGATGGGTGTCCATGCCCAGGAGCTTCCCGTGCTCAGGATCGGCATCGTCACGGCGGCGACGGGCGCCGCATCGACGATCGCGGCACCGGCCAACCAGGCGATCGATCTCTATCGCGAGCAGATGGCCGCGCGCAAGCTGCCCTTCAAGCTCGAGTTCATCCAGTACGACGACGCGTCGGACCCCACCAAGTCCGTCAACCTGGTGCGCAAGCTGATCCAGGAAGACGGCGCCGCGATGGTGGTCTGCTGCACCACCACGCCGTCCTCGCTCGCCGTCGTCAAGGTCTCCGAGGAGGGCCAGACGCCCACCATCTCCATGGCCGCCTCGGCCAGCGTGGTGGAGCCGCCGGCCGAGAAGCGCTACACCTTCAAGACCCCGGTCACCGATCGCCTCATGATCGACCACACCCTCGACTACATGCGCCGCCAGGGCGTGAAGAGCGTGGCCTTCCTCGGGCTGGAGGACTCCTACGGCGAAGGCGGATGGATCGAGCTCAAGGCCCTGGCGGAAAAGAAGGGCATACGGATCCTTGCGTCCGAGCGCTTCGCGCGCGGCGACACCAACTTCACGCCGCAGGCGCTCAAGATCGCACAGTCGAAGCCCGACGCCGTTTACATCCATGCGATCCCGCCTTCCGCGGCGCTCGTGCATGAAGCCCTGAAGCGCGTCGGCTTTCGAGGCCCGATCTATCACGGCGCGGGCGCCCCGACGACCGCGTTCGTCACCATCGGCAAGACTGCGGTCGAAGGTGCCATCGTGGGGGCCACGCCGATCACCGTCTACAAGGAGCTGGAGCCGGGGAATCCGCTGAGCCGCTCGATCGGAGAGTTCGTCAAGGCCTACGACGGCAAGTACGGCGCGGGCAAGGCCGAGATCTTCGCGACGCAGGGCTACGACGCCATCGGCCTGGCGGTCGATACCGTTCGCCGCTACGTCGCGTCGGGAAAGAAGGGCAGCCTCGAACAGACCCGCAAGGACCTGCGCGACGAGCTGGAGCAGACCCGGGAGTACGCGGGCAGCGTCGGCATCTTCAACTTCACGCCGACCGACCACGTGGGGCTGGACAAGCGCACGCTGTTCCTCGTGCAGGTGAAGGACGGCCGGTTCCAGCGCATCCAAGAGTGACCGGAGCGAAGCGAATGGACAGTTCGATCACCGTCTTCCTCGGCGTGGACGGCCTCACGAACGGGGCCGTGTATGCCCTGGTGGCCCTGTCGCTCGTGCTGGTCTACACCACCACGCGCGTGGTCAACGTGGCCCAGGGCGACTACCTGACCTTCGGTGCCTTGTCGTTCGCGAGCTTCGCCTCGGGCTCGCTGACGCCGTTGGTCCACCTGGTGCTCGGCGTCGGCGCGGTGGCGATGGCCCTCGACATCCGGCGGGCCGTCGTCTGCAAGCGCAGCCCCTTCGCGCCCTTGCTCAGGTACGTTGTCGCCGGCCTCGCGCTGGCCGCGCTGACCCTGGCGGCGAGCCATTCGCAGTCGATGCCGCTGCAGATGATCGCCGCGCTCGTGCTGGTCGCGGCGATGGGGCCGATCATCTACCAGCTGACCGTGGAGCCCGATCCCGGCAATCCGCCGATCGTGCTGCTGACCTGCAGCGTCGGGGTCACGCTGATCCTGCATCCGCTGGGCCTGCTGCTGTGGGGCACCGATTCGCGCACGGTCGAGCCGATCAGCGCGCAGCGCCTGAGCCTGGGCGGCGTCGATCTCGCCATGCAATCGATCTTCATCCTGGCCGCGGCGCTGCTGATGACCCTCGCGCTGTTCGCGTTCTTCCGCTGGTCGCTGTACGGAAAGGCCTTGCGCGCGGCATCGATCCATCGCGAAGGCGCGCTCTATTGCGGCGTGCCCGTGGGCACCGTCGGCCGGCTGAGCTACTTCATCGCCGCGGGCATGTCCGCGCTGGGCGGCATGCTGCTCGCGCCGCTGGTCACGGCCCATTACGAGATGGGATTCGTGGTCGGCCTCAAGGGCTTCGTCGGCGCGGTGATGGGCGGGCTGGTGGCCTACCCGCTCTCGCTGCTGGGCGTGTTCGTCGTCGGGGTCTTCGAGTCGTTCTCCGCCTACTTCAGCAGCGCGTTCCGGGATGCCTGGGTGTTCGCGCTGGTGCTTCCCATTCTTCTCTGGCGCAACGCCAGCCATGGAGCCGATCTCGATGAACACTGACAACGCGGCGGCGCGGCTCGCGCCGCCACGAACGCTCGACCGCGAGCGCCTGATGCTGGGGGCCATCGCCGTCCTGGTCGCATCGCTGCTGCTGACGGCATCGACCTACTACGTGGGCCTGGTGGCCGTGGTGGGGGTGAACGCGATCGTCGTGATGGGGCTGGGCTTCCTCATGGCCACGGGCCAGATCTCGCTCGGGCACGCCGCCTTCCTCGGACTGGGCGCCTACGGCAGCGCGTTGCTGACCGCGCGCTGGGGCGTGCCGGTGCTGCTGGCGATTCCCTGCGCCACGGCGCTGTGCGCGGTGGTCGGCTATGTGCTGGCCAGGCTGACCTTGCAGCTCAAGGGGCACTACCTGCCGCTGGCAACCCTGGCCTACGGCATGGCGATCTCCGTGTGCTTCGTGGCTGCCATCGAGCTGACCGGCGGCGCCTCGGGGCTCACCGGCGTCAAGCCGCTGTCGGTGTTCGGCTGGGTCTTCGACACGCGTTCGACCGCCACGCTCATCTGGGTCGTCGTGGCCTTGCTGCTCGTCGGCTACCGCCGCATCTACCGCGGGCGCGTCGGCCGCGTGGCCCGCGCGCTCAAGAGCAACGGCGTCATGGTCAGCGCGTTCGGCGTCGACGTGCCGGCCACCCGGACCCGCATCTTCGTGCTCTCCGCGGCGCTGGGCGGCCTCGCGGGCGCGCTGTATGCGTGCTACATGCAGTTCCTGAGCCCGTCGACCTTCTCGCTGGGCGCCTCCATCAACCTGCTCATCATGGCCGTGCTGGGCGGCGTGGCGGGTCCCATGGGCGCGATCCTCGGCGCCATCTTCTTCACCGTCATCGAACTGTCCGCCCAGAAGCTGATCGCGAATGTCCTGAACCTGCCCGGCCAGGTCGAGACCATGGTGTTCGGTGTCATGCTGATCGTGATGCTGCTCAAGTGGCCGCATGGACTGCTGTCCTGGGCCAGGCTCGGGGAGGGAGGGGCGGGAGCCCGCGACGATGCCGGGCCCGCGGCCGTGGCTGTGCCTGCCTCGCGCATGCGGGCCCCCGTGTCGCTGGTCGCGCACAACGTGACCAAGAAGTTCGGGGGACTGACGGCACTCGCCGACGTGAGCGTCGCCATTCCCGGCGCGGCCATCACCGGACTGATCGGTCCCAACGGGGCGGGCAAGTCCACGCTCTTCAACGTCCTGACGCAGGTGTATGCCGCCACTGGCGGCAGCGTGAGCTTCAACGGCAAGCCCTTGCCGTCGACCAGCCAGGAGGTCGTGCGCCAGGGCATCGCGCGCACCTTCCAGCACGTGCAGCTGGTGCAGGACCTCGACGTGCTGCGCAACGTGCTGATCGGCGGCTACGTCAACGGCCGCGCGGGGCTGCTCTCGTCGGCCTTCGGCCGCGACCGTGCCGAGGAAGCCCGGCTGATGGACGAGGCGCTGGCCGCGCTGCGCCGCGTGGGCCTGCTCGAGCTGGCCGGCGTCAAGGTGTCCGAGTTGCCGCTGGGCAGCCAGCGCATGGTCGAGGTCGCGCGTGCGCTCATGGCCCGGCCCGCGCTGCTGCTGCTCGACGAGCCGGCGGCGGGACTGCGCGCACCCGAGAAGGAGCGTCTTGCCAGGCTGCTGCAGTCCTTGCGCGACGAGGACGGGATGACGGTGCTGATCGTCGAGCACGACATGGAACTGGTGATGGGCTGTGCCGATTACCTGTTCGTGCTGAACTTCGGCAAGCTGCTCGCGCAGGGAACGCCCGCGCAGGTCCGGAGCAATCCCGAGGTGATCGATGCCTATCTGGGGACCGACGCATGAGCATGCTCGAAGTGCAGAAACTCTCGGTCTCCTATGGCCGGGTCCGTGCCGTCAGCGGCGTGTCCTTCGAAGTGAAGGAAGGCGATCTCGTCTCCCTGATCGGTGCCAACGGCGCCGGCAAGAGCACCCTGCTCAAGGCGGTCATGGGTGCCTTGACGGCCGAGGCCGGAGAGATCTCGCTGGCCGGCGTGCCGCTGGGGCGCGCACCGGTGGAAGAGCGCGTGCGCCGCGGCATGTATCTCGTGCCCGAGAAGCGCTCGCTCTTCAACTCCATGACCGTGCAGGACAACCTGGAGCTCGGGACCTATGCGAACCGGCGCGCCCTGCGCTTCCAGGACGAGCTCAGGCGCATCTACCGGCTCTTTCCGATCCTCGAGGAGCGCAAGGCGCAGCTGGCCGGAACGCTCTCGGGCGGGCAGCAGCAGATGGTGGCGATCGGCCGCGCGTTGATCGCGCGCCCCAAGGTGCTGCTGCTCGACGAGCCCTCGATCGGGCTGGCGCCGCTGGTGGTGCAGCAGATCATGGACGTGATCGTCGAGCACAAGCGCCAGGAGGGACTCACGGTGGTCCTGGTGGAGCAGAACGCGCGGCTCGCGCTGCGAGCGGCCGACCGGGCCTATCTGATCGAGATCGGGAAGGTCGTGAAGCAGGGATCGGGCAGCGAGCTGGCCAACGATCCGCAACTCGCCGAGATCTACCTCGGCGCGGGCAAGGCAGGAAGGGAGACGGCGGATGCTGCATCGTCGATCGTTTGAGGCGTTGCGCGCGGGCTACCGCAGCGGCGCCTGGTCCCCGGTCGAGGTGGCCGAGTCGGCGCTGCGGCACGCGCAGCAGGTCCAGGGCGAGCTCAATGCCTTCGCATGGCTCGACCCTCGGCGTGCCTTGTCCGCCGCTGAGGCGTCGGCGCGCCGCTGGAAAAGCGGGGCACCGATCGGAGCGCTCGACGGCATGCCCTTCACGGTCAAGGAGTTCGCGGCGGTCCAGGGCTGGCCCACGCGCCGCGGTTCGCGCGTGACTTCCGCCGAGCCCGTGCCGCACAGCGCGGTGTTCGTCGACCGGCTGCTCGATGCCGGCGTGGTGCTTCTCGGCAAGACGCGCGCGCCGGAATTCAACTGGAAAGGCGTGACCGACAGCCCCGGCTACGGCCTGACCCGCAATCCATGGGATGCCAGGCTCACGCCCGGCGGCAGCAGCGGCGGTTGCGCCGCGGCCGTTGCGGCGGGCGTCGTGCGTGTCTCGCTGGGCAGCGATGCGGGCGGTTCGGTGCGCATACCTGCGGCCTTCACGGGAACGGTCGCGCTCAAGCCGAGCTTCGGCCGCATTCCGCAGGTGCCGCTGCCGAGCGCGTTCTTCAACGTCACGCACACGGGGCCGATCGCCGCCAGCGTCGGCGAACTGGCCGAGGTGATGCGGATCGTCGGCGGACCTCATGCCGGCGACTGGTCGTCGATCGGCTTGAGAGCGCTGTCGTTCGACCAGGTCCCGCCCGCGCGCAAGCTGCGGATCGGACTGCTCGCGCCGGACCGATGGGAGCGCGCGTGCGATCCGGTCGTGCGGCAGGGCATGCGGGAAACGCTCGCGCTGCTGAGCGAGGACGGCTTCGAAATCCGGACCGTGGACTTCGACGTCCGGCGTGCCTCGCAGGTGGGTGCGTTCTTCTACACGCTCGGCTGCCGCGCGGCCGTGCGCGCCGTTCCCGAAGCGCTGCAAGACCAGCTCGATCCCGAACTCGTGCGTTTCGTCCGGTCGGTGGAGGCGGTCGGTCTGGACGAGCTGGTCGCCATGCAGCAGCAGCGCGATCTGCTCGCCGCCGAGATCCATGCCGCGTTCGACACGGTCGACGTGGTGATGCTGCCCACCCTGCCGATCCTTCCCTTCGAGGCCGGGCGCAATGTGCCGGAGGGATCGCCGTCCAGCGACTGGATGTCCTGGAACCCGTTCACGCCGGCGTTCAACCTGAGCCAGATGCCGGCGCTGTCGTATCCGGTGTGGCCGCGCGGGGCCGCGCTGCCGATGGGGGTGCAGTTCGTCGCGGCCAAGGGCTTCGACGACCACGTGCTGGCGATCGCGGCCTGGCTCGAGCAGCGTTGCCCGATCCGGCTCGCGGGAGAGACCTAGGCGGCGCGGCGCTGCTCGCGCAGCGCGAGCTGCGGATCGAGCACCCAGAAGTGGCGTCCTTCGTTGCGGATCACGCCTTCGGCCTTGAGCTTCATGATCGTGCGGGTGACGGTCACCCGGCTCGTGCCGGTGAGGGCCGCCACCAGCTCGTGCGTCAGCGGGGTGCGGATGCGAACGCCGTCGGCCTCCTCGACGCCGTACAGGTTCGCGAGGCGACCGAGCAGTTCCACCACGCGCAGGTCCGGCTTGGGCGTGGCCAGGCACTGGATGCGCATCCCCAGCACCCATTGCTTGACCGCGATCACCTCCATCAGCGCGGCGGCGAACTCGGGGTGCCGGCCCAGGACCCGCTTCACCTCGGGGTAGTCGAACTCGATCAGTTCGCAGGGCTCGAGGGTGGTGGCGCTGGACATGCGCCGCAGGCCCGCGACCGCCGAGCCTTCGCCCATCAGCGAGCCCGGTCCCATCAGCTCGAGGATGAATTCCGCGCCATGCTGCTGGAAGATCTCCACCTGCACCCGGCCCCTGACGACGAAGTAGAAGCTCGAGCCCTCGTCGCCCTGGCGATAGATGGCCGCGCCCTTGGCAAGCAGCCGCCGGCGGCCCAGATGTTCGGCGGCCATGAAGACGCTGGCGGCCTGCGCGTCCATGTGCCAGGTTTCGGTGGCGGTTTCGTTGCGGGCTTCCATGGGGCACCTTTTGATGCCGGTCCGTCGCACCCTGGGCGGGTTGCCGCACCATGCGGGACCGGCGTTGCGCGAACCTTGTCGCGAATGACTCTGACAGAGCGTGTGTAGTGCAATATCCGTTCCAGAGAAACGCCGGTTTCCCTGAGTGCCTGCGAACACGCGTGCTCAGTCCGTCCACAGCCGGCGGCAGGCCGCGATGTCGAGGAGCAGGATCTGCTGCTTGTCGCGCCTCAGCAGGCCGCGCCGCTCGAAGGCGGCGAGCGCACGATTCACCCAGGGTCGGCTCGCGCCCACCATGCTGCCCAGCTCGTCCTGCGTGATGCCCCGCACCACATGGGTCGTGCCCGAAGGATCGGCCTCGGCCAGCTTCACCAGTACGCGTCCGAGCTTGGCCTCCACCGATTCGAGCGCCAGCGGCGCCGCGCGCCGGATGCTGTCGCTCGCGAGCAGGGCCAGCAGATGGGCGATGTTGAGCGCGAAGCGGGGAACGGCCTGCATGCAGGCATGCAGTTCGGTGCTGCGAAGCACCCGCAACGATGTCTGCTCCAGGCTCTCGGCGGCCAGGAAGCGGGGTTCGCCGAGGAACGCGCTGATGAGGCCGATCAGGTAGCCCTCGGACCAGACGCCGCTGGTGAATTCCTCGCCGCTCTCCATGCGCCGGATCAGGCGCACGCGGCCGCTGCGGACGATGAACAACTCGCCGGCGGGATCGCCCTGGTGAAAGATCGGCGTGCGCGCGGGCACCTCGCGCACGCCGAGACAACGCTCGATGCGCCGCACTTCGTTGTCGTCCAGGCCGGCGAGCGCGCGGGTCCAGCCGATGTCGCTCGAGGTTTCCATCGCACCCCTTGGGATAGGCAGAGGGCCGATGCCTCTGCCCGCCAGCATAGCGGGGCCGGGCGCTCGCCGAACCGGCGCGCTTCAACCCTTCAAGGCATAGGCCTCGACCTCGAGCAGCAGCGCTTCCTTGGCGAGGCCCGCGACGCCGACCATGGTGCTGGCGGGCAGCGCCGTCTCGACCAGGAACTCCTTGCGCACCTGCCGGATCGTCGCGACGGCCGCTTCGCTGATGTCGCGCACGAAGAAGTTGAGCTTGACCACGCTGTCGAAGCCCGCGTTCGCGGCCGCGAGCGCATGGCTCAGGTTGAGGAAGACCTGCCGCGTCTGTGCGGCGAGATCGCCTGCGCCGACGATCGCGCCGTCAGGGGCGTAGGCGACCTGCCCGGAGATGAAGACCATGCGGTCCACGGTCGCTTCCGTGAGATGCGAGAACCCGTTCGGGCGTGCCAGCAAGGGGGGATTCAGGTAATGGATCGGATCGGACATCGAAGGGACTCCAGGGGCTCAGTTCAACTGCAGCTTGTGGGTGGAAATGATCTCGCTGTACATGCGCTGCTGGGCTTTCACGAAATCGCCGAAGGCACGCGGGCTCGATCCGACGAGGTCGACGCCCAGCGGGCCCAGGTCCTTCCGGAGCGCGGGTGCGTTGACCGCCGCCGCCGCCGCGTCATGCAGCGCCGCGATCACGGCGGGCGGTGTGCCCTTGGGGACCACGAGGCCGAACCATGAATAGATGTCGATGTCGCGTCCCGATGATTCCCTCGCGGTCGGAATCTCGGGCGCGTTGTCGGCGCGGCGCGCGCTGAGCACGGCGAGCGCGCGCAACTTTCCTTCGCGCAGATGCGGCAGGGTGGCCACCAGCGTGTCGACCACCACGTCCACATGTCCGCCCATCAGGTCGACCAGCGCGGGCGCGCTGCCCTTGTAGGGCACATGGGTGAAGGGCGCGCCCGTGGTCTGCGCGAGCACTTCCATCGCGATGTGGGTCGAGGTCCCGGTTCCCATCGAACCGTAGCTGGCGGGCTGGCCCGCCTTCGACGACGCGACCACGTCCGCCAGGCTGCGCCAGCGCGCATCGGGACGCGTGACGACGACATTCGGGACCGTGGCCAGCAGCGACACGCAGTCGAACGAGTCCTCGGGGGCGTAGCCCAGCTTGATGCCCAGGTGCTGGTTGATGGCCAGCGTGGCGTTGCTCGCGACCAGCAGCGTTCGGCCGTCCGCCGGTGCGCGGGCCACGGTGCTGGCCGCGATCGCCGTGCCCGCGCCGGGTCGGTTCTCCACCACGACCGGACGCTTCAAGCGCTCGGACATGCCCTGCGCCACCCGGCGTGCCAGGAGGTCGGTGGTGCCGCCCGGGGTGTAGGGAACGACCATCGTGATCGCACCCGGCGCCAGCACCTCGGCACCCGCCGCCAGGGTGGTCGAGGCACAGGAAATCCCCAGCGCGAGGGCCGCCAGCGGCCACAGGCATCGAACACGGAACTGCATCGGTATCGCCCTTGTCTTGATGGCTCTCCGTCGCGGAGAGCGCCTGGCGGGCAGTGTCGGCAGTTCGGCCGCGGCTGGCTGTCTACTTGTTAACAGGCCCTAATCGACCCAGCCCAGCACATCGGCCAGTCGCTCGGCGGCCGGCAGCGGCGCGGAGAGCACGAGCGAGGTGTTGACGGTGCCGAAGCTTCCGATCTTGTCGATCACCGTTTCGAGTTCCTCGCTGGACCGGGCCAGGATGTGGACCACGTAGCTGTCGGAGCCGGTGACGCGCAGCACTTCGATCACGTTGGGCGTGTCGCGGAAGGCCTTGATCAGGCCCTTGCCGTGTTCCGCGGCCGCGCCGATGCGGATCAGCGCGTCGATGGGAAAGCCGAGGCGGTTCCAGTCGACGTCGGCGCGGTAGCCCTTGATCACGCCTTCCTCGCGCAGGCGGCGAACGCGCTCCGCGCATGCGGGCGCGGTGAGACCGACCTCCGCCGCCAGGGTCTTGAACGAGGCCCGGCCATCCTTGAGCAGCAGCTTGACCAGCTTGTGGTCGATCGCGTCGAGAAAGTTTCGCTTGGGTTGGCTCACAAAAAACTCCTCTTCGGCTGCCGTTGCTTTCCATCTTAAAGAAGGAGAGCGATGGTGAGGCCCGCAACCGGCCCGCATCGCTTTCATATGAAAGCCGGCCGGGCGCCAAAGTCGAAAAGAAAAATCCCTGCGCCCGCGCGCGCCTTGGAAATCAAGGCGGGACCAGGGGCATCGAAAAACAGAATCGTGGCTTTGCCAACCTCTTCCATTTTTCAAGCCATGGCCATGACGCAAGTAACCACCGCAGGCTTCGCATTCGTCGAGTTCGTGTCGCCGCGGACCGAGGACCTCGTTCCCCTCTTCGAGCGGCTCGGCTTCAAGCCCCTGGGCCGATCCGAACGCACCGGCGCGGTCCTGATGCGGCAGGGCGAGGCGACCGTGATCGTCAATCCCGCGCCGAACCCTTTCCTCGACGTGCACGGCGCCTCGGTGCGCGCGATCGGGATCAACGTTGACAACGCGCACAACGCCGTGGCGCGCGCGCTGGAAGGCGGTGCACGCAAGGCCAGCCCGGAGGCCTTCGGAACCTATGTCGTCGAAAGCCCGGCCATCGTGGGCATCGGCGACAGCCTGGTGTACTTCGTCGATCGCGATGTGTATGGCGAGTTCTCCAGTCCCTGTGCCCCGACGCCGGGCATTCCGGCGCACGATGCCTCGATCGTCGCGATCGACCACACCTCCAACATCGTGCGGCCCGAGCATCTCGATCTGTGGGCGGACTTCTACAAGAACACCTTCGCGTTCACGCAGAAGCAGTACCTGGACGTCAAGGGCAAGAAGACCGGCATGCGGGCGCGCTCGATGGTCAGCCCTTGCGGCAAGGTCTCCATTCCCATCGCCGCCGCCGCGCACGACCAGCCCGGCACCCTGAACCAGAACGACGAGTTCATCCGCGACTACAACGGCGAGGGCATCCAGCACATCGCGCTGCTGTCCTCGGACATCGAGCAGACCATCGACTTCCTGCAGCAGGGCAGCGTCGAGTTCATGGAGGCACCGCACGAGGTCTACTACCGCGGCGTCGATGCGCGGGTGCCCGGCCATGGGCTGGACCTCGAGGCCATGAAGGCGCGCGGCATCCTGGTCGACGGCAAGGGCGGCGACCGCATCCTGCTGCAGCGCTTCACGCGTCGCCAGATCGGCCCGGTGTTCTTCGAGATCATCGAGCGGCGCGGGGAAGACGGCTTCGGCGAAGGAAACTTCAAGGCGCTGTTCGAGAGCCAGGAAACCGACCAGGTCCAGCGCGGCACCATCGAGGTCGAAGCGCGCTGAACGCAGGAATTCCCGGCGTGGCCTGCCGCGCCATCTTCTTCAATCCACCTTCCATCACCTTCCCACCATGTCCAGCCACATCCAGCGCTTGCGTCTTCCCGACAACGATCCCACCTTCGGCAGCAACAAGGTCTTCGACCTGTTCCAGTACGCGCCGGCCGTGAAGGCCGGCGGGCTGGTCTTCATTGCCGGCCAGGTCGGCATCCATGCCGACGGCACCGTGCCGGAGCGCGCCGAGGAGCAGATCGAGCTCGCGTTCAAGCGCCTTGGCGCGATCCTCGCGCACGAGGGGCTGGGCTTCGAGGACCTGGTCGAACTGGTGTCCTATCACGTGCGCATCGATGAGCAACTCACGGCCTTCCGCGAGATCAAGGAGCGCTACATCGTGCGCGACTTCCCGGCCTGGACCATCCTGGGCGTGGCGTCGCTGGCGCGGCCCAACCTGCTGATCGAGATCAAGGCGGTCGCGGCCGCCCGGCCACGCTAGAGGACGCGCTCATGCCGCAGGAGAACACCGCCGTCGCCGCCATCCTGGCGCGCTACCAGCACTGGATGCAATCGATCCGCGAGCGCGACCTCGAGGCCATCCTCGACATCTACGCGGACGACGCGACCTACATGCCGCCCGGCAAGCCGGCCTTCTCGGGCAAGCAGGCCTTGAGGGAGGTCTGGGCCGGCTACCTGCAGCGCGAGGACTTCGTCGCGAGCTATGTGCCGACCCTCCATCTCTGCGATGCGGGCGACATGGCCTACGACATCGGCCGCTATCGGATCGCGATGAAGAAGGAAGGGCTTCCCGTCAGCTTCGAGGGAAAGTACGTCGTGGTCTGGAAGCGCATCGACGGGCACTGGAAGGCGGTGGTCGACATGGACAACGACAACGGTCCCGCCGTGCAGGACGCGCCGACGGCGTGAGAAAGCCGCAAAGCCGCGGCGGGCGAACTTAGGGGTTAGTCCCGACGCCGTGCCGCTTGCCTGCGCTCGCGCGGCTGCGTTAGTCTCGCGCTGCTCCTGAACCGACCGTCCGGTCGGTCGGTAGAAAAAACCGATCGTTCGTTCGATGACGACCTCGTCGAACGAACGCCGTCGGTTGTCCGGCGCACCCCTCAAACACTGGAGAAAACCATGCGCGACGAAAAGTGTCTGCCCCGTGCCCTGCTGTCGACGGGCCTTCTGCTGGCCGCTGGCCTGGCTTTGCAAGGCTGTGGAGGGGGTGGCGGCGGAGGCGGCGGCTTCCTTCCGATTCCGGCGCCCGCACCCGCGCCGCCCGCGCCGCCACCGGCGGGCCCCAGCGTCGAACAGCTCAAGAGCAGCTGCAACGCGCTCAAGGGCCAGGTCATCGAAGGCGTGACGGTCACGGGCACAGTGCGCTTCGAGGCCAAGGCGCCGCTCTACCCCGCGGGCTTCTGCCAGGTGCTGGGCACGCGTGCGCCCTTCCTGGACATCGAGATCGACGTGCCCGACAACTGGACCGGACGCTACTGGCAGCAGGGCGGCGGTGGCTTCGACGGCCGCATCGCCTCGGTGGTGACGACCGATCCGGGCGGCGCGGTGACCGCGGTCAGCCCCGTGCTCGCTCTCAAGGGCGCGGTGTACGCGGCCTCCAACGGGGGCAACCGGGCCAATGTTCCCGCGCAGGCCGCGCCGGGCGTGTGGATCGGCGGGACCGACGACGCGCGCCAGTCGGCGGCCGACTATGCCTACGCCGCGGGCGGCACCACGCTGCGCTTCGGCAAGGCGGTCGCGAAGGCCTTCTTCGGCAAAACGCCGAGCCACAGCTATTTCAACGGCTGCTCCAACGGGGGCCGCAACGCCTACATCGCCGCGCAGCGCTGGCCCGACGAGTTCGACGGCATCGTCGCCGGCTGCGAGACCATGGACATGGGCGGCGCGGTCACCGGCCTGATGAACACGGCCGCGAAGGCGGCCACGCCGGCCGAGATCAGCCCGGCCCAGTACGCCGCGGCCTACGCGGCCGCCGTGACGGCCTGCGATGCCGGCGACGGCGCGGCCGACGGCTACCTCGCCAACCCCGGCGCATGCGCCCTGCCCGCGGCGTCGCTGCAATGCGGCCAGCCGGGCGCGAATGCCGACCCCACGCTGTGCCTGTCGGCCGCGCAGGTGCCCACGCTCGCGGGCCTGCTCGGCAACCTGACGCTGGCCGGTGGCGCCACGGCCTACAGCAAGTACAACTGGACCAACTTCGCCCCCGTGTCCGCCATTCCCGGCGTGCCGGCGCTGGGCGTCACGAGCTATGGCGGCCTGGGCGGCGGCTTCGCGTTCCTGGCCACGAACGACCCGCTGTGGTTCGGCGCGCCTCCGCCGGGCACGGCGCCGGCGCCCAACCTCGCGAGCTTCGACCTCAACCGCGACTACTACGTTTTCAGCAGCGGTCTCCAGCGCGCGGGCGCCGACCACGACCGGAACGCCATCGCGGCCTACGTGGCGTCGGGCCGCAAGCTGCTGTCCTGGCACGACGCGGGGGACCCGCTGCTGTCGGCCAACGATCACATGCGCAACTTCGCGACCATGTCCAGCACGGCCAAGGCGCTCGGCCTGGCCGACCCGCGCAGCAACGCGCGCCTGTTCATCGTGCCCGCCTCGAGCCACGGCGCGGGCGGCAACCTGAACGAGGTCGACTGGCTCGCCGCCATCATCGACTGGGTGGAGGGCGGCAAGGCGCCCGAGCAACTGACCTACAGCTTCCGGGCCGGCGCCACGGCCCGGACGATGCCGGTCTGCGAATCCCCGAGGTATCCGCGCTACAACGGCAGCGGCGACGTCAATTCGGCCGCGAGCTTCACTTGCACGCCGTGATGGCCTGCGCCATGGCGACGCGGCGCCGGGCCGTTCAGAGCCCCATCAACGCCTGCAACAGCATCCGGCTCGCCGGTGAGGGCTCGGCCAGCGCGGGCACCGCCAGGTAGCTGACCCGGTGCGCCCAGGGCTCGTCGAGCGGCACGAAGGCCAGGTTCGGAAACTTCGCCTGCTGCTCGAGGCTGGCCTGGGGCAGCAGCCCGATGCCGAGGCCGCACTGCACCATGCGGCTGGCCGAATCCATGCCCTTGACCTGGATGCGCGTGCGCAGCCGCACGCCGTGCGCGAGCGCCTCCCTGGCCACGCGGCTCGCGAGCGCGGTGCCCGGTGGCAGTTCCACCCACTCTTCCTTCAGCAGTTGCTCGAAGCGCAGGCGCTTGCGCTTCGCGAGCCGGTGGTGCACGGGCAGGATCACGACCAGCCGCTCGGTGCGGTAGGGCTGCAGCTTGAGGCCGGGGATGTCGCCCTCCGCCACGAACACGCCGACGTCGGCCTTGCGTTGCAGCAGCAGCTCGACGATCTCCGCGCTCGTGTGTTCGGCCAGTTCGATCTTGATGCCCGGGTGCTGTTGCAGGAACAGCGCGAGGTCCTGCGGCAGGTGCTGCACGATGGCCGAGATCGAGGCGACGAGCTGGATGCGGCCCGACACGCCGGCCTGCAGGTTCTGCAGCTCGGCATCGAGGGTGTCGACGTCCTCCATCATCGCGCGTGCATAGCGTGCGATCGACAGGCCCGCCGCGGTCAGGCCGGCACCGCGCGCGGTGCGATGCAGCAGCTCGACGCCCATCGCGTTCTCGAGCTGCGTGATGCGGCGGCTCGCGGCCGAGGGCACGATGTGCAGGGTGGCGGCCGCGCGCGACAGGCTGCCTTCGTGCTCGATCGCCGCGACGAGCTTCAGGGTGGCGAGGTTCAGGTGGTCGAGCAGGGGGCGTCGAGGTTTCATGGTACGCGGGGCAGCGTTGCCGCAATGGCAACGCTGCCGTGAATTAATGTCGCTGGGCTTGTGGCGGGGACTGCGTCAGCATGCGGGCCATTCCAACAAGGAGACGCATCCTTCCATGCAGCAGATTCTGAACCTGCGCGATCTCACGATGATCGAGCGCACCCATGCCCGCGGCGGCAAGTTCCGCTACCACCCGCTGCTGTCCGGCCGCGATGGCAGCGCGGGCAACTTCTTCCTCCAGCTCTCGAACACCTTCAACGACTTCGACTCGCCGCGCCATCGCCACAACTTCGACCAGGTGCGCGTGCAGCTCGAGGGCGACGCCGACTTCGCGCGCGACGGCGTCATGAAGCCGGGCATGATCGGCTACTTTCCCGAGGGCGTGTTCTACGGCCCGCAGAGCATCGCGGGCGAGTCGCTCACGCTGGTGCTGCAGTTCGGCGGAGCGAGCCGCAGCGGCTACCTGTCGGAGGCGGCGTTCCAGCGCGGCATCGTCGAACTCAAGAAGACCGGGCGCTTCGAGGCCGGCGTCTACAAGGTCGACAAGCCCGAGGGCGGCACGCGCAACCAGGATGCCTACGAAGCCGTCTGGGAACACATGAACGGCCGCGAGCTGCGCTACCCCGAGAGCCGCTACGACAAGCCGATCTTCATTCGCCCCTCTGCCGCGCAATGGCTGGACGATGCGCAGCGGCCCGGCGTGGCGCGCAAGCACCTGGGCAGCTTCTCCGAGGCGCGGACCGTGCTGTCGCTGATCGCGCTCGAGGCGGGCCGGAGCATCGAGGTGCCGCCGAACACCATCGTCTTCGTGCTCGCGGGGCAAGGCCACGCGGGGGACGGCCGGCGCGATTGGGAAGCGCGGTCCTCGCTCTACAGTGGGGAGGCGGCCAGCGCGATGACGGCCGATGCCGCGAGCGAGCTGCTGCAGATCGAGCTGCCGAGGCTGTGACCATGCACGACCCTCAGTCCGACGGCCGGCGCCGTCGCATCGTGCTGGGACTCGGTGCTGCCCTGGCGGCTTCGCCGCTGCCGCGCGCCTGGGCCGTGGAGGAATTTCCCTCGCGCCCGATCTCGATGGTGGTCCCGTTCCCGCCAGGCGGCGGCTTCGACACCATCGCGCGGCCGTTCGCGGAACGGCTCGGCCAATTGCTCGGACGCGCGGTCGTCGTGGACAACCGCCCGGGCAGCGGCGGCAACATGGGCACCGACTTCGTCGCGCGCGCGCCGGCCGATGGCTACACGCTGCTGTTCGCCAACGACTACCTCGCGACCAACCCGAGCGTGAACCGCAACACGCGCTTCGACCCGCTCAAGGACTTCGCGCCCGTGAGCATGGTCGGCAGCACGCAGGTGGTGATGGCCGTGCGGCCCGACTTTCCCGCGAAGAATTTCGAGGAGCTGGTCGCGCTGTCGAAAAAGCGCTCGCTGAGCTACGGCACGCCGGGCGCGGGCACCTCGCCGCACCTGGTGGGCGAGTACCTCTCGACCATCTCGCCGCTGCAATCGCTGCACGTGCCCTACAAGGGCACGGCGCCGGCGGTCAACGATGCGATGGGCGGGCAGATCGACATGGTCTATGCCACCTCGCCATCGGTCGCGAGCCAGATCGCGGCCGGGCGGCTGCGCGGCATCGCGGTGTTCGGCGCGCAGCGCAGCACGCAGCTGCCCGAGGTGCCCACGCTCAAGGAGATCGGCGGCCCCTCGGTCGACTACGAGGTCTGGTACTGCCTGCTGGCACCGGCCGGCGTGCCGGCCTCCGTGCTCGCGACGATTCGCGCCGCCACGCGCAAGGCCCTCGATGCCGACCTGGCCGCGCGGCTGGCGCGCCTGGGCTATGCGGTGAAATCGAGCGAGCCCGAGGCGGTCACGCACGCGATCCGGCAGGGGCTGGAGCGCTGGAAGGACGTGGTCGCGCGCGCGAAGATCGCGATCGACTAGCTACCGTCGCTCGACGCCCTCGTACTCCCAGAAGAACCGGGTGCGCAGGCAGTCGAGCGACTCGGCCCAGGTGGACCGTTCGCAGGCGGCCACGCGCTGGCGCAGCGCCTCGCGCAGCGTGTCCCAGTCGTAGGGATCGACGATCAGCAGCGCGTCGATGTCGAAGCCCTTTGCGCGCCGGCGCATCGAGGTGTAGGCCTGCAGCGCCCGGCCGTCGTGGTGGGCTCTCACGCCCTCGGGCGTTGCCGCGAGCAGCTGGAACACGTGCGCGCCGGACACGCCCGCCTCGCCGATCTCGAGCTCGAGGGTGAGGTAGACATCCTCGGGGGCCTCCGGACGCCATGCGCTCAGCCTGTCGACATCGAGGGAACGCAGGTCGACGATTTCGAGACGGATTGTCATTTCAGGGCTCCACATCCACGTGAACGTTGGAATCGTAAGGGCCCTTGGGCACGGCACGCTGCTGGAAGTTCATCTGCGTGCCGGTCATGGAGAAGGGTTGTCCGGACACCGGGTGGACGTTGCGCCCCGCGTCGGTCGGCTTCTTGCTGGGCCCGCGCACCGTGCGCAGTCCATCCTCGGACCTCAGCATCCATCCGCCCTTGTCCGTGAGTTCCTGCGTGAAGCCGGGACCGACGAACTCCTCGGCCAGTTCCCGCGCCTCGGCCTGCGTCAGGCGCGCGGTGATCTGCGTGTTGCCGGGCTTGTTCGACAGGCCCAGGATGCGGCGCAGCCGCGTGCGCTGCCGCTTCGTCTTGCAGCGCAGCCCCAGGGGATCGATCCAGCCCAGCGCATTCGGCGCGAAGCCGTAGGGGTTCTCGCCACCGTCGAGGCCGATCGGGTCCTGGCTCACGAAGGCGCCGATGTGCGGATCGAAGTAGCGGTTCCGGTTGTAGTGCAGGCCCGATTCCTCGTCGAAGTACTGCCCCTGCAGGCGCAGCGGGTTGTCGATCGCGGCGGTGCGCGAGGCGAGCGCGCGGCCCCAGGCGGTGGAGGTCGCGGACCAGAGGATCTCGCCGGCGCCGTCGGTCAGCCGCGAGGGCATCCCGTTCGGCTCGACATGGAAGTGGGCGACACGTTTCGCGCCCGGCGACGACGCATCCGGCGGCGGGTCGACCAGCGCCAGCGGAATGCAGGTCTGCGGGTAGTAAACGTACTCGCGCGCGCGTTCCCAGGCCACCACCGGCTGCTGGCGGCCGCGTATCGCGCGGCGCTGCGCGAGCGCCGCGGGGTTGAGCGACGCGGGCGCGACCTGTTCGTCGTGGGCCTGGCGCACCTCGCCCAGCAGCGCATCGCCGTCCCAGAAGAACCAGGTGGTATGGGCGGCACCGCGCTTGAAGACACGCCGGCCCACGGCGTCGTAGCCGTAGCGCGTGCGCACCGTGCCGCGCCGGCTCTCGATCAAGCGGTGGTGGGCGTCCCAGGTCAATTCGAGTTCGTCGCTCGTGCCGGGCGCGCCGTGCGCCGCGGGTCCTCTGCGCACGAGATCGCCCGCGCGGTCGAACACGTAGTGCACGCCGTCGCAGCTGCCTTCGCGCGTCCAGTGCACCGGCGCGTCGTCGTCGCCGCCGGCCACCTTCTGCATCCGTGTCTGCTCGATGGTGGTGCGAAGGCGGTCGCCCGCCGGATCGTGCAGCAGCCGCGTGACCTTGCCTTCGGGATCGATGTGCTGCAGGACGCGCCCCATGAGGTCGTAGCCGTACTGGTCGCTGCCATGGAGGCTGTCGTGCCGATGCACGAGCTGGCCCTTGCGGTCGTAGTCGTAGCTTGTGCTGAACAGCGGCGAGGCGTCCCGTAGCACGGCCTGGGCCGTGAGCTGGTGGTTCGCGTCGTAGCGGGCGTGGCGCACGACGCTCGCGCTCAGCTGTTCCCGCACGATCCGGCCGAGGGCATCGCGCTCGATGTCGATCGGCACCTCGTCGTCGATGCCCAGGCTCGCGAGCTGGTCGCAGGCGTCGAATTCCATCCGCACGCGATGGCCGGCCGAGCTCTCGCGCAGCGTGCGGTTGCCCACCGCGTCGTACTGCGAGGCGACGCGAAACCCGTTCTGCCATTCCTCGAGCACGCGGCCGGCCGCGTCGAAGCGGCGCTTCACGTGGGCCGCGCCGTTGCGCATCTCCACCAGCTGTCCGCGCCGGTCGTAGACCAGCAGCTCGTCCTGCTGGTGTGTGGGCCGCAGCGGGTCGGCCGCCGTCTTGCGCGTGATGCGGCCGAGCCTGTCGCAGGCAAAGGCGATGCGCTGGCCCAGCGGGTCCGTCATCTGCTTCAGGTGGCCGGCCTCGTCGTAGGCGTAGTGGCGCGACTGGCCCCAGAAATCGATCTCCTCGACGATGCGGCCCAGGGCGTCGCGCCGCAGCGCGAGCCGCTCGCCGCGCTGGTTCGTCACGCCGACGAGCTGCTCCTCGGTGTCGTAGTGGTACTGCAGGACCTGGCCGTCGGGCTGGATGCGCCGGCCGATCTCGCCGAGGCCTACGTAGGCCAGCCGCGTCTCGGCGCGCGCTGCGTCCACGTGCCGCACCAGCCGGTCCTCGGCGTCGTAGCCGCAGAGGATCTGCGCGCCGTCGGGATGGTCGATGCGCACCAGGCGGCCCTTCCGGTCGCAGTGGTAGCGCGTCGTCTCGCCCAGGGCGTTGGTGCGGCCGAGCAGGCGCCCCAGCGCGTCGTGCGTGAAGCGGTCGACGCGCCCGAGCGGATCGACCAGCGCTTCCAGCTGTCCGTGCCGGTCGTAATGCAACTGCGTGGCCGCGCCGCGCGCGTTGACGTGGCGCACCAGCTGCCCATGCGCGTCGTGCTCGAAGCGGGCGACCGCACCCAGCGGATCGGTCTGGCGCGTCGGCAGGCCGCGCGCGTCGTTCTCGAGCTGCCAGCGATGGCCCAGCGGATCGACGATCGCGCACAAGCGGTCTTCCGTGTCGTAGTCGCAGCCGACGCTGCTGCCGTCGGGGCGCTGCACGGCCAGCAGGTTGCCGCGCGCGTCGTAGACGAAGCCGGTGCGCAACCCGCCCGGTGCGGTCACGGCCACGGTGCGGCCGGCATCGTCGTAGGCGAAGGTGGTCACGCCGTCGTGCGGATCGATCTCCGCCAGCGGCAGGCCGGACTCGTCGAAGCGCACCACCGTCAGGTGTCCCAGCGAGTTGCGGACCTCGGTCCGGCCCAGCGCCTCGTCGTAGGCGAAGCGGTAGTCGTGCAGCCCGCCGTCGCCCCAGGCGTGCACCACGCGCCAGCGGTCGTCGTAGGCGTAGTGGAACGACAGGCCCGTGCGGTCGGTGTGGCGCGCCATGCGATGCCGCAGGTAGGCGAACTCGTACGCGGCGCCCAGCGCATCGATGGCCGCGAGCAGGTCGCCGTCGGCATGGCGGTAGCGCACCAGCGGATGCTCCTGCTGCGTGGCGGGATCGCGCAGCGCCATGGCTTCGATGCGTCCCTGCCGGCATTGCACCTCGATGCTGCGCCCGGGCAGTCCGTTCAGGCCGTTCTCGACGATGCGCGCCAGTTCGCCGCGCTGCCGCACGAAGTCCCAGCGGTTGCCGCAGGCATCCTCCAGGCGCGTCACGAAGGGGGACGGTGCGCGCAGCGCTCCCTCGGGCGAGAGTGCCTGCTCGAAACGGTAGCGCAGGCCGCTCTTGAGGCGCACCACCAGCGCGTCGCCCTGGCGCGTGAGCCGGGCGCCGTCCACCACGTCGAGCACCTGCTGCGCCTCGGTGCGCGGCAGTTCGGTGAACAGCGCGAACTCCTCCGGCCCGCGCAGGCTCACGATGCCGTCGTCCTCGGCCACCAGGCGCACATCGGCCGGCGTCTGCCAGCCCAGGCCGCAGTGGCCGGCGAAGTCGTGGTCGCGCGATGCGTAGATGCGGCTCCACGTGAGCGGCAGGCGCCCGGGAACATGGAAGTCCTCGTGCGCCACCGAGACGCTGCCGTCACGGATGTCGACCGGTTCGGCGCGCAGCACCTGGCACTTGAGGAAGCCGGGCGGCATGTCCTTGAGCGCGCGCCGCGCGATGCGCGTGTAGGCGCGGCCCAGCGCCTTGAACAGGCCGCGCTGGATCATCGCGCCCCAGGAGATGGTGGGCGGTCCGCCGACGAACACCTGCGGCGGGATCGCCACGTTGAAGGTGGTCGGCAACATCAGGCTCAGGCGCACGGGCTTGGCCAGCTTGCGCGGGCGAAACGGCGGCACCAGGCCGACGATGTTGCAGCTGAGCACCGGCATGGTGATGCGCGAGAACGGATCGCCATCGGCCAGCACGGTGCGGCTGCCCATGAACAGCTCGTCGTCGAACTGCGGGCCGCCCGGCCCCTTGATGATCGGCATCGGCGCGCCGACCAGGATGTGGAAGTCCACGCCGCCGGTGCCGGCATTGGCGCGCCGCACGCCGGCCACCTCGACGGTGGCGCCGAGCGGCAGCGGGATGCTCTCGGGCATCGCGCCCTCGGCCGGCGGCGCGCCGGGCGGCGCCGGTATCTGCGGTGACGCCGTGCCTTCGCCGACGGCGTTCTTGGCGGCCTCGGTTGCGGTGCCGAGCGCGCCCAGTCCCTTGACGATCGGGTTGTCGGGCGACACCTCGATGGTCGGCAGGTAGTCGAACGGGTCCATCACGATGCCGAAGTGCACCGTGGGCCACACGCCGGGCGGTGCCAGGTAGGTGTGGGCATCGATGCCCAGCTGCGGGTCGAAATGCTTGGCCGCGAAGAACACGTGCTTTCCTTGTGGCGTGGGGAGTCGGCGCCCTTCAGGCGGCTTCGACGAAAGGTTGCGGATCGGGCAGGCGCGCGAACGCGGGCGGCTCGCGCCATTCGCCGGGCGCGAGGTCCAGCGGATGCTTCACGTGCGGCAGCCCGCTCCAGGCCGGGTCTAGCCACTGGCGCCCCATGGCGACGACGGTGCGGAACACCTCCTCGCCGCCTTGCACCAGCTGCTCGCGCTCGCGCAACTGGCCCTGGAACAGCTGCTCGTAGCGCTGCACCAATTGCGTCTCGATCGCGGCGATGGCGCTCGGCGGTGGATGGGTGCCGAGCCGATGGCCCGCGAGATCCGCCTCGACCAGGGCCGCGCGCGCTTCGCGCTCGTAGGCCGTGGCGCATTGCGCGATGCGCTCGCAGCGCCGGGGATCCTGCATCGCGAGCATGTCCTGCAGCAGCTGCGGCACGGTGCTGTTCGGCCGGTCGGCGTCGGCCATGGCGCGCGCCTCGCGCACGCCGGCCAGCGCCGCGGCCCAGGCCCGGTCGCGTTCGCCGGCACCGAGCCAGGCCTGGGCCGCGGCGCGCTGACCCTCGACCGCGAACAGGCTGTTGGGGATGCGGCGGGCCGCCTCGGTCGCCTGCTCGAAGGCATGGGCCGACTGCTTCATGTCGCCGGCCGCGGCCCATGCCCCGCCCTCGGCCATCCAGCCCTGCATCAGCAGCATCGGCCCCATCGGGTTGCCGGCCTGCGTGGCCTCCACCGCCGCGGCACGGGCCTGGCGGTAGCGCGCGACCGCGCGCGCGACGTCGCGCGCCTGCAGCCAGGCGCCGCCCACCATCACGTCGAGCACGGCGCGCTGGTCAGACCAGCCGTTGCGCGTGGCCAGCCGCGCGGCGCGCTCGGCGGTCGCTTCCACGGCGGCCGCGTCGCCGCGACGCAGCAGCACCAGCATGTCGGCATAGAGCTGCCTGAACAGCGCGGCCCCGCCACTCCCGCCGCCCGCCTGGGCCGCGATCTCGCGTGCGGCCTCCAGGATGTCGAGCGGCGCATCGACCACGCGCACGACGCCCGCATGCCGCTCCACCAGCGGCTGCCAGGCGCGCGAGTCGCTGTCGTCGACCAGCACCAGCCGCAGCAGCCCGGCATCCTGCGACGGCACGGGCGCCTGCAGCGCCGCGTCGAGCCAGCGCTCGAAGCAGGCCGCGTCGCTCACGCCACCCGGTTGCAGCACGACCGACAGCCGCTGGCGGCGCAGGTGGCGCGCCAGCGACAGGCCGGTGTCGACGAAGCCGGCGGCGCTGTCGCGGCCGGGTGCGTGTTCCTCTTCCCAGGGACCGGCCACGCCCTGCTTCGCGAGCTGCGGCCGGTTGTGCAGGAAGGTCTCGATCAGGGCCTGCCGCAGCTCGCGGCTGTAGCGGTAGCCGGTCTCGTAGGCCGCGTCCAGCCGCAGGAAGAGGTCGGGCGTGGCGTAGTCGCTGTCCACCATCTGCAAGGTGAAGAAGGCATCGAGCATGCGCTGCGAGTCGGGCGGCAGCCGCAGCACGACCGCGCGCAGCGATGCATCGTCGGTGCGCTCCCACCACAGGTCGTGGAGCCGAGCCATGCGTTTTTCGACCGGGTTGCGCACCGGTGCCGCGGAGGACATCGATGCGGCCCTCAGCAGTTCAGGAAGATCTTGGTGCCGTTCACCGTGACGCCCGAGGCATCGAGCATCAGCGTGGCGCTGCCCGCGCGCAGCACGATGCGCCCCGGCGTGACCTCCACCGCCGTGCCGTCGACATCGAGCACCACGCTGGTCGGGCTCGCATGCGTCATGGCGCCCGAGGCGAAGGTGTCGAGCGTGCCGCCCTCGGCACTCACGCCCACGCTGCCCGAGGCCACGGCCGAGAAGTCGCCGCCCTGCGCCAGCAGGCCCATGTTGAGGGCGGCCGTTCCGAACAGGTTGGCGGCCGAGCTGGTCAGCGAGACGTCGCCCTGCGCCGTGGCCGAGGCCGGACCGGCCGGCACGTTGAGCGTCATCGCGTCGTTGTAGGTCGCGGCATGCGAGCGGGCCGAGACCTTGTAGGCCTGCCCGATGGTGGTGGTCTGGCCCAGCGTGACGTTCCACAGGTCGTTGTCCTGCGCCGTGACGGTGCGGGCCTGGGTGACCGTCAGCGAATCCGTGCCCGTGACCGAGGTGGTCTGGTTGCCCGTGACGCTGGCGGTGCGGTGCGCCTTGGCGATGTGCGTCTGGTCGCCCGTGACCGTCAGGGTCTCGGTGCCGGTGATGGCGTGGCTGCGGTTCGACTTGACTGTGACCGCCTCGTCGCCGTCCACGGTCTCTTCGCGCTGGCCGTGGATCGTGATCGTCTCGTTGCGGTCGACGGTCTTGGTGCGGTCGTTCTTGATGTGGTGGGTCTCGTCGCGCTCGACGGTCTTGTTGCGGTCGCGGCCCACGGTGTGGACCTCGTCGTTCTCGACCTCGAGCAACTGGTCGCGCTCCGCATGCAGCCAGAGCTGTTCCTCGCCGAGCTTGTCCTCGAAGCGCAGCGCGTTCGCGTTCGCGGCATTGCCGCCTTCGGAGCTGCGCGACAGCAGGCCGCTCTGGGTCGCGTTGGCGGGCAGGTCCCACGGCGGCATGTTGTCCGCGTTGTAGACCCGGCCCGTGATCAGCGGGCGATCGGGGTCGCCGTACTCGAAGTCGACCACCACCTCCTGCCCCACGCGCGGGATCTGCATGCCGCCGAAGTTGCTGCCGGCCCAGGGCGAGGACACGCGCACCCAGCACGAGCTGCTCTCGTCCTTGCTGCAGTAGCGGTTCCAGTGGAAGCTGAGCTTCACGCGCCCGTACTGGTCGGTCCAGATCTCGCGGCCCGCGGGGCCGGTGACCACCGCCGTCTGCGGGCCCGTGGTGCGTGGTTTGGTCGCGTCGGGCGTGGGGCGGAAGATGTTGTTCGCCGGCAGCACCTCGAACTCGACCCGGCAGCGGAACTCCTCCAGCCCCGTCGCGTCGCCCGCTTCCTGCAGCGACAGGCGCGCGGCGGTCACGAGGTAGTCGGCATTCGCGCTGTCCTGCGGATGGTCGGTCAGCGTGAAGCGGTAGCCGGCCGCCAGGCCGCG
The DNA here is from genome assembly GCF_059415325.1 of Variovorax sp. GW821-FHT10D07. Taxonomy (NCBI): domain Bacteria; kingdom Pseudomonadati; phylum Pseudomonadota; class Betaproteobacteria; order Burkholderiales; family Comamonadaceae; genus Variovorax; species Variovorax sp. GW821-FHT10D07. The sequence continues at coordinate 319,957 of NZ_JBWKMZ010000001.1, forward strand.
CAGGTTGCCCGCGCCGCTGGCGACCTGGCCGGGCGCGCCGGTCTCCTCCATCCGTGCGCGCGCGATCTGCTCGCCGTCGGCCTCGGCCGCGTAGTTGCCCGGCCAGGCGAACACCTCGCGCGTCGCATGCCGGGTGCGGCGCGGCATCGCCTTGGTGCGCAGCAGGTCGGCCTTGGGGCGCGTGAAGTCGAAGTCGCCCGTCACCCACTGGCCGCTTTGCAGCGCCTCGGCCAGCTGGAAGTGATGGCAGTGCTCCTCGTTGGACGAGGCCTCGGCGGCGCTGAAGGGAATGCGCTCGTAGCCCCCGGCGGGGAAGGGAGCGTGCGCCTGCATGTCGTCGACGATCACCAGCGTGTGGCTGTTGGCCGCGTGCTCGAAGTAGTAGTAGAGGCCCCACTCGTGCAGCAGGCGGCTCGCGAAGTCGTAGTCGGTCTCGCCGTACTGCACCACGAACTCGCGCGGCGGATAGCTGCCCGTGGCGCGGATCGAGAGCGCGAAGCCGTAGGCCCCGAGCACTTCGTCGACGATGTCGAGCACGTTCCTGTTCTGGAAGATCCGGAAGTCCCGCGAGCGCTGGGCCAGGCTCAGCCATGATTCGATGACCACCTCGTAGAGCGCGCGCCGCTGCTCCAGGCGCAGGAAGCGCGCCCGGGTCACCAGCCCCGAGAGATGGCGCTGCTGCTGCGCGCCGCCGGGCCGGCCGTCGAGCAGGATGTGCACGCCGAACTCCTCGCCGATCAGGGGCTTGAGCTTGACGTTCGCGGCCGAGCGCACATCGATGGCGCTCGACGCCGGCGTGGTCAGCGTGAGGGTGTAGCGATAGGGGCGGCTGAGCGCTTCCTCGCCCTCGATCAGGACGGGTTCGAGGGCGGCCACCCCATCGAGCATGGGCATGGCATCGGAGGTCGCGGTGATCTTGCGGCCCCGGCTGGAGGCGGGCGTGGGCATGGAACTCCCTGAAGCGAAACGTGAAGGGCGACGACAGGAGCGGACCGTCTCCCGCATGCAAAACCGAGCACTGTAGAGAAGCTCGCGCCGCTCAACCGTAAGAAGCTGCAACCAAATTGCAATGGCGACACATCCATTCCACTACGTTCGGCGACGGATATCAGTCGAAGGTTCGAAGGAAGGCCTTCGTTGGCCGCACGGCATCGAACCGGGAGTGCAAACGTTTCCGCTCCGGGCGGCACTCTACTGCCGTTTGGGCCGGCCGAAGACGCGACTACTAGGATTCGTAGTCGCGCGCCGATGCACCGTCGGCGCAGGGAAACTCAGGCCCTCGGCCCCGCGCCGAAGCTCTGCCGGTACGCGCTGGGACTCACGCCCGCCACGCGCTGGAACTGGGCCCTGAAGTTCGCCGCCGACCCCAGCCCCACCTTGGCGACGATCTGCTCGATACCGAGGCGCGTGCGCTCCAGCAGCTCCTGCGCGCGGCGCACGCGCGCGCGGATCAGCCATTGCGCGGGCGAGACGCCGAACTGGTCCTGGAAGCGCCGGTTCAGCGTGCGCTGGCTGCTGCAGGCCTGGCGCGCGAGGTCGTCGAGCGACAGCGGCCGGTGCAGGTTGCGCTCCACCCAGGCGAGCAGCGGCTGCAGGTCGCGCTCGGCGGGCAGGTCCAGCGGCTGGATGAACTGGGCCTGGCCGCCCTCGCGGTGCAGCGGCACCACCGACAGCCGTGCCACCCGCGCCGCGACGGCCGCGCCGAAGTCCTTGCGCACCATGTGCAGACACAGGTCCAGGCCCGCCGCCGCGCCCGCGGAGGTCAGGATCCGGCCGTGGTCGATGTAGAGCACCTTGGCATCGACCTCCACCCGTGGATGAAGCTCGGCGAGCAACGGCGCCGCGACCCAGTGGGTGGTGGCGCTCAGCCCGTCGAGCAGGCCGGCCTGCGCCAGCACGAAGGCGCCCGAGCAGATGGAGGCGATGCGCGCGCCGCGCGCCGAGGCCGCGCGCAGTGCCTGCAGCACGGCGCGGCTGATCGGTGCCGCGGGATCGGCGATGCCGGGCACGACGATGGTCTGCGCCTCATCGAGCACCGAGAGCCCGTGCCGGACCGTGAGCGTGAAGCTGCCGTTGTCGAAGGACTTCCGTTCGCCGCAGACCGCGATGCGGTAGCAGGGCTGGCCGGGCGCGAGCTCCGCATGCCCGAAGACCTCGCAGGCGCTCGCGAGATCGAAGGCGATGAGGCCGGGCAGGGCGAGCACCGCGAGCCGGTGCGGCGTGGTCTTCGGGGCGCGGGGTGTCATGGCGGCGGATTCTTCCATGGTTGGCGAGAAACAGTCGAAGCTTGTCAATCCGGCCACTTTCGCTTCGGGCAATGCATGGGGAGACTACGGGGTCCCCGTCATGGAGTTGCTCTTGCCGTCCCGAGCCCTGCGCCTTTCCCGTCTCCGGCTTTTCTGCCTGCTCGAAGCCACCACGTTGCTGATCCTGCTGCTGGTCGCGGTGCCGATGAAACACCTCGCCGGCCTGCCCTGGGCCGTGAGCCTCATGGGGCCGCTGCATGGCCTCGTCTTCCTGGGCTTCTGCTGGAAAGTCGCGAACGCGGCGACGCTCGAGGATGTCTCCCAGCGCATGGGCTTCAAGCTCGTGCTCTTCGCCTGCCTGCCGGGCGGTGGCTTCTACAGCTGGAAGCTGCTCGATCGCGAGCCGGCCTCGCCATGACCTACCTGTGGCTCAAAGCGGTGCACCTGGCCGCGGTGCTCGCCTGGACCGGCGGCCTGCTGCTGCTCGGCGTGGCGGCCGCCGCGCTCGGCCGCTCGGGCAGCGTGCTGCTGCCGCACGAGAAGCGCATGGGGCAGGCCTTCCTGCGCTGGGACCGTCGCGTCACCGTGCCGGCGATGGTGGCGGCATGGGGCCTGGGCATCGCGCTCGCGAGCCTGGGCGGCTGGTTCGGCGCGGGCTGGCTCTACGCGAAGCTGGTGCTGGTGTTCGCGCTGTCGGGGCTGCACGGCGTGCTGTCGGCCTGCCTCAGAAGGCAGCTCGAGGGCACCAACACCCGCGAGCGCGCATGGATCCGGATCGCCCCGGGGCTGTGCGTCGCGGCGCTCGGCGGCATCGCGCTGCTCGTCGTGCTCAAGCCTTGAACCCAGGCTCGAGCGAAGGCAGGTTCTGCGCCGCGAAGTCCGCGAACAGCTTCGCGCGCGCGAAGCTGCCCCGGGCCGTGGGCCACACCGCATGCACCGGCACCCGCGGCGACTCGAAATCGGTCAGCACCAGCTCGATGCGGCCGCTCTCGAGCAGATGGCGGATCTGCCACAGCGGCGTGAAGCACAGTCCCAGGCCGTTCGCCACCGCGGCATAGAGCGAAGCGGTGTTGTCCGCCCGGAAGCGTGCCGAGACCTTCACCCGCCGCGGCCGGCCATCGATGGTGAACGGCCAGTTGGCGTCGTTGCCGTGGGTGGTGCGCACCAGGCATTGGTGATCGACCAGGTCCTCGGGGCGTTGCGGGCGCCCGTGCCGCGCGAAGTAGTCGGTCGCGCCGAACACCACGAGCCGCAGGTCGCCGAGCCGCCGCGCCGCCAGTTCGGAATCGGGCAGTTCGCCGATGCGGATCGCGAGGTCGATGTCGCCTTCGATCAGGTCGACGAAACGGTCGGAGGCGGTGAGGTCCACCTCGATGCCTGCGTAGCGCTGCATGAACGCGCCGATCAGCGGCACGACGAAGGCCGGCGCGAACTGCACGGGCGCGGCCACGCGCAGCAGGCCGCGCGGCGCGCTCGACTGGCTGCTCGCCTCCGCCGCGGCCGCGTCGAACTCCGCCAGCGCGGCCTGCACGCGCCGGTGGTAGGCCCGTCCCACCTCGGTGGGGGACGACTGCCGCGTGGTCCGCCGGATCAACTGCACGCCGATGCTGCGCTCGAGCACGCCCAGCGAACGGCTGATGGACTGCACCGAGCGCCCCAGCTGGCGGGCCGCGGCGCTCTGGCTGCCGAGCTCGACGATGGCGACGAAGGCGCGGATGTCCTGAATCTGGTCCATGGATTCTTCCGTTCTGGATGAAGGTCTTTGGCGGCCGCCGTGGATTCACGCGTGCGGTGGTCGTCCCTATCTTCGGGACTCCGCGGCCTGGTGCCGCTCATCGATCGAGGAATCATCCATGGAACAACATAGACCCACGGTGCTGGTGGTCGGCGCCACCGGCCGCGTGGCCGCGCTCGTGGTGCCCGCGCTGGTACGACGGGGTGCCAAGGTGCGCGCGCTGGTGCGCAGCGAATCCGGCCGGCGCCAGGCGATCGGCAACGGCGCCGCCGAAGCCGTCGTTGCCGACCTGCGCGATCCGCCGAGCCTGCGGCGCGCGGCCGCGGGTGCGGACGGCGTGTTCCACATCGGCCCGGCCTTTCAGGCGGACGAAACGCAGATGGGTTGCAATCTCGTCGCCGCCGCGCAGCAGGCCGGGGTGCGCAAGTTCGTGTTCTCGTCGGTGATCCAGCCGACGCACGTCACGCTCGCGAACCACGCGAGCAAGGTCCCGGTGGAGGCCGCGCTGTTCGAGTCGAAGCTCGAATACACGCTGCTGCATCCCGCCAACTTCTTCCAGAACCTGCGCGGCGCCTGGCCCGGCATGGCGCGGGACGGCGTCTTCGCGGAGCCCTACCCGGTGCACACGCGGATCGCGCGCGTGGACTATCGCGACGTTGCCGAGGTCGCGGCCATTGCGCTGACCGAAGACCGGCTGGCCTACGGCTCGTTCGAGCTGTGCGCGCCCGGCCGCTTCAATCCGCAGGAGATCGCGGCGATGGCCGGCGAGGCGCTCGGCCGGCCGGTGGCGGCGCGGGAGATGGACTTCGAGGGCTGGGCCGAGCGGACGCGCCCGCCCTATGACGCGCGCCAGTTGCAACTGCTGTCGAAGGTCCACGCGCACTATGCGGCGCACGGGCTCGGCGGCAACGCCCTCACGCTCGAGGCCATCCTCGGCCGCGCGCCGCGCACGCTGGCGCAGTACATCCGCGAGCTGGCCGCCGCATGAGCCGCGGCCTCCGGAAACTGCCGGCGCGCTGCGCGGGCATCCTCATGCCGCTGCTGCTGTCGGTCTTCATGTCGTGCATCGTGGCCGGCATCGCGACGCTCAAGAGCGTGGGACTCAGCGAGGACTGGCCTCGCATGTGGATGGGCGCCTGGGGCGTCTCGTGGCTGGCCGCGTTTCCCTCCTTGCTCGTCCTGCTGCCGGTGGTGCGCCGCATCGTCGCGGCGACCGTGCAGAGCCCGCCGCGCTGACCGGCGCGCAAGGCTGCGAAGGCTCAGCGATCGATCCGCGCGACGAACTCCTCGCTCGTCATCACGTGCGCGGTCGAGAAGGCCAGGATGGTCAGCGTGGCCTGGTGCACCGCCTCGGCCGGCATCGCGCCCTGGCCCACGTCGGGGTAGTCGAAGGTGCCGGTCGCATCCGACAGGAAGGCCACCTTGTAGTTGCGGAACATCGCGTCGCGCGCCGTCGCATGGCAGCAGTTCTCGGTCGTGGTGCCGGTGATCGCCACGGTGTCGATGCCCCACTCGCGCAGGATCAGGTCGAGGTCGGTCGCGAAGAAGCCGCTGTAGCGGTGCTTCTTGACCACGTGCTCGCCCGCGGCCGGCGCGAGCGCCGCGAAGATCTCGCTGCCGGGCGTTTCGTCGACCAGCGCGCTGCGGTCGGCGATCGGGCCGTAGAGGTCGTCGTACAGGCCCATGTCGCAGCCGTCGCGCCGGTGCACGTGCGCGGTGTAGATCACGCGGATGCCGCGTTCGCGGCAGGTGGCCAGCGTGCGTGCCAAGGTCGGCACCATGGCCGCGGCCTGGGCCGAGCGCAGCTGGGCGCCCTCGGCGACGAAGTCGTTCTGCATGTCGACGACGATGACGGCGGTGGTCGCCGGATTGATGCGATCGATCTGATAAGGCATATTGGTCCCTCGGTGGGTGAGTCGGATGGTGGCGGGTGCGGCGATCTTGGGTCGCGCCGGCCGTCCGCGCTGGCCCCGGCTTGCCAAGCTTTGTTCTCCACCTGCCATCCATTCCATGAAAACCCTGGTCGAACCCGGCGACAGCTTCGAGAAGTGGCACCAGGTCACGTGCCGCAGCTACTCGGTCACGCAGTGCGCGAATGCGCCGGGCGGCGCGGCGTTCCGCGCCAGGGTGTCGCAGCGCGGGCTGGGCGCGCTCGCGCTCAACGAGATCGAGTCGAAGCTGCCCGGCGCGGCGACCATCCGCGTCACGCGCGGCGCCACCGACATCCGGCGCGATCCGCGCGACGACTTCTTCCTCTGGTTCGCGCTCGGCGGCAACACGCGCTTCAGCCAGGACGAGCGGCGCGTGAGCATGCGCCCCGGCGACATGGTGCTGCACGACCAGTCGCGTCCCTTCAGCCTCGAGTTCGGCGAATGGTCGCATGCGGTCATGGTCGCGATCCCGCGCGCCCTGCTGACCAGCCGCATCGGCGCGGCCGATGAATTCGTGGCCCGGCCGGTCGGCCGCGACGCCAAGCTGGCCGCGCTCGCGGGGTCGGTGCTGCAGCAGTTGATGGCGCTGCACGACGATGCGCCGCCGGCGCTCGCGCAGGCCGCGATGGACATCTGGTCGACGGCGCTCGAGGCGGAGCTCGCGCCTTCGCAGATCGAGGCCGGCGCGCGCGACGGGCGCCTGGCGGCCGTGAAGCGCTACCTCCGTGCCCGGCTCGGCGACCCCACGCTCGACGGCGAAACCATCGCGCGCGATTGCCACCTGTCGCTGCGCACGCTGATGCGGCTGTTCGCCGCCGAAGGCACCACGCCCGGGCGCTGGCTCTGGCAGCAGCGGCTCGAGGCCAGCTACCGGGCGCTCGCCGAAGGGCGCGTGCGGCAGGTGTCGCAGGCCGCGCTCGAGTTCGGCTTCACCGACCTCAGCCATTTCAGCCGCGCCTTCAAGGCGCGGTTCGGCCGCTCGCCGAAGGACGTGCAGGGCAAGGGCGCATGAGCACGAAGGGGATGAACGAGATGGCCACCAAGGCGCCCACCACGATCGACGACTACATCGCCGCCGCCCCGCCCGAGGCCCATGCGCACCTGCGGCGCCTGCGCGCGCTGCTGCAGCGCGTGGCACCCGAGGCCCGGGAGGCCATCAAGTGGGGCACGCCTTTCTTCATCGAGCCGCGCTTCCTGTTCGCCTTCTCGGCGCACAAGGCCCACCTGGGCTTCGCGCCCTCGGCCGAGGCGCTCGAGGCGTTCCGCAATGAACTGGCGGGACATCAGACCACCAAGGAACTGCTCAAGGTCCGCTACGACGAACCGCTGCCCGAGGACCTGATCCGCCGCATCGCCGAGCACCGGCTGCGCGTGGTGAAGGCGCGCGAGGACGATTCGTTCTGGTGAACCGCAAGCCGGCAGGCCGGCGGCGAGAATGAAGCGCAGAGCCCCAGCCAGGACACCAGATTGCACGACATCGATCGCCCGGACCCTTCGCCTCGCTTCGCCAACCCTGCCACCGCCGCATCGGCCCTCGCGGAGGCCGAAGCGCTCGTGGCGCGGCTGCTGCCGCTGAGCACGCCCGCCGACAGCGCCTCGCCCGACCTGCAGGAGCATCTGGCTTCGGCCTGGTTCCGGCAGATCGAGGCGCTGAGTTCGTTCGGACGCACGGCCGACATCGTGGCGGTGGCCGACGCGCTGTGCGCGCATTTCGAGCCCGGTGCGCGCGATGTGGTCGCCCCGGTGTTCGCACCGGTCGCGGCCTGGCCGTGGATCGCGCGCGCGCAGTGCGAGAAGGCGCGCGCGCTGGCGGCAACCGGCCGGCCCGAGCCCGCGCTGGCGCTGCTGCAGGAGGTGCAGCGCCGCTTCGAGCAGGCGCAGTCGCTGGCGCTGCGCGAATGGATCGTCGCCGCGGGGCTCGAGGAGGCGAAGCTGCGCGCCGCCGGTGGCGCGACCTTCGCGCGGGTCGACATGGTGCGGCATTGCGAGGACCTGGCGCGGCGCTTCGGTGGCGACGACTGGCCAGCGACGCGCGTGCTCGTGGCCCGTGTGCGCACCACGCAGGCCCGGATGCTGGCGGAACTCGACTACCACCACGAGGCGCTGAAGAAATACGCGGCCCTGCACGAGGACCTGCAAGCCACCACCGAGCCCGCGTTGCAGGCACGGGCCGCCGAGGCGCGGCATGCCCACGCACGCCTGCTCGAGACACTGGGTCGCGATGACGAAGCCCGTGCGCTGCTGCACACCCTGATCGCCGCGCACGCCGATGCCATCGAGCCCGAGCTGCACCTGACGCTCGCGCTGGCGCGCACCGACCTCGCGCTCGCCTTGCAGCGCGATCTGCTGCGCGGTGCGCAGCACACGAGGATCTCGAGGAACACCTGCTCGCGGCCTGCGACGCCGTGCTCGACCCGCATGCGGACAGCGAAGACGCCACCGTGCTGCGCTGCGTGAACCGCATCCTGCGCGTCAAGGCGCAGCTGCTGCGCGACCGCGATGCCGAGCCCGACGACGAGGACCGCGCCGACGAACTGGCTGAATGGCAGTGGGCGCGCTATGCCGGGCAGGCCGATGCGCAGGTCCGCAAGGAGCTGCTGCTCGCGATGCTCGACCAGTTGGTGCCGCTCGACGACCCGGCGCGCGAGCTGGTCGGCTACCGCCGCCTGCTCGATCATTTCGGTGACGACCGCAGCGCGTTGCTGCAGCCGCAGCTGGCACGCACGCGCCTGCTCGAGGCCTGGGCGCTGCGCGCGCTCGACCGGGGCGACGAGGCGCTGTCGGCGCTCTCGGAACTCGATGCACTGCATGCCGAGTCCGCCGATGCCTACACGCGGCTGCAATGCGTGCACGGCCGCATCGAGCGCGCGCGGATCCTGGAGGCCCGTGGCGATGTCGAAGGCGCCCTGCGCGCGCTCGAAGGCTGGACCGAGGCCCGCGGCGCGGAGGACACGGCCCTGCGCCGCGCCATCGCGCGCGCCATGGACCTGCGCTGCGACATCCTGCAGGCGCAGGCGCCCGCCGCGCATCCGCGCCCGGACGGCAAGGACGAGGAGGGCCGCGCGATCGAGGTCGCCGTGACCGAGGCCGAGCATCGTTTCGCCGCCGCGGTCGATGCGCTCGTCGCGCGCTTCGCGAAGGACCCCGCCGAGGACCTGCGCACGATCGCGGTGAAGGCACAGTACGCGCTCGCGGCCCATTGGCGCGGGCGCCTGCAGTTCCAGCGCGCGGTCGATGCCTATGCGGCGCTGGTGCAGGCCTTCGCGGCCGACATCTGCGCCGAGGTCGAGGGCGTGGTCGCCAGCGCCTACCTCAACCAGGCCTATGCGCTGATGATGCTGCTGGAGCGCGAGGCCGATGCCCTGCCGGTCTACGACGCACTGCTCGCGCGCTTTCCGAATGCCACCGGCGCCTCGATGCGCGACACGCTGGCCAAGGCCGCGGCCAGCCGCCTGACCTGCCTCAACCGGCTGCAGCGCCTGGGCGCGGCGGTGAACTACGGCGACCAGTACGAGGACCTGACGCTGGCGCAGCGCGATGCGATCGACGCCACCATCGAGCGCGGGCGCGTGCTGGCGGTGGAAGGCAAGCACCGCGAGGCCATCGCCTGCTACGACGAGGTGCTGCAGGCCCATGTCGAATCGCTGCACCCCGAGCTGCGGCGCCATTGCCTCGACGCGATGGTGCGCAAGGGCTACAGCCTCGGCTGCCTGTCGCAGCGCGAGGCTGCGCTGGCGGTCAACGACGAGGTCATCGCGCGCTACGGCAACGAGCTCTCGACCTCGGCCGAGAAGGATGTCGCGCTCGCGATGTCGAACCGCGCGGTGCAGCTCGACAAGCTCGGCCGCCGCGACGAGGAGCTGCAGACCTACGACGCGATCATCGTGCGCTGGGCCCGCTCCGATGTCGCCTACCTGCGCGAGCGCGTGGCCAATGCGCGCTACTGCAAGGCGATCACGATTGCTGACACCGACCTGGATGCCGCGCTGGCGCTCTATGGTCATGTGATCGACACCTGCCTGCATGCCTCCGAGGTCGCGCTGCGCACCTATGCCGCGAAGTCCAGCGTCAACCGTGGCGTGCGCCTGCGCAAGGCCGGCCGCTACGAGGAGGCGGTGGCCTGCTGCGAGGCGCTGGTGAAGGCCTGCGGCGAAGAGGCCGACAAGGGCATCGCGGCCCAGGTCGTGAAGGCGCGCATCGGGCTCGCGCGCAGCTATGGCCACGTGGGGCAGGTGGAGCGGCAGGTCGAAACGCTGGAACTGTTGCTGGCCTTGCCCGTCGGGAAGATCGACGAGGGCTTGCGCACCGAGCTGCGCGCGGAGTACCAGCAGCTGCGGCCGTCGCCGCTGGTCAAGGCGGCACGGGCGCTCGGCGCGCTGTTCGCTCCGAAGAAATGAACCCCCACCGTTCGGACTGAGCTCGGCCCGAACGGCGGGTGTATCGCATCAATCCCCGAACTCGCGCGTCGTGCGCGGCGTATCGGACGCCTGCTCCTCCAGCGACTGCCGGTACTTCACGCAGCCGCGCATGAACTGCGGCCAGGCCGGCACCGCGATCGCGGGCGGCGTCTTCTCGGGCAGCAGCGACCACAGGTCGGGATGGTGCCAGCACAGGTCGTGACCGGTGGCATCGCGATGGCGGCGCACGCCCTCGCGCAGCTTCCGGACCTCGGCGATCAGGTCTTCGCGCGACAGGGTGTCCAGGTCTTCGTCCATGAGCGGCTCCTTCCGGATGGGAGAGGCTTCAAGCTAGCAGAAGCTTCCCGCGGAAGGAATCGGACGGGAGGAGGGCGCTACTGCCGGATCTTGCCGGCGTTGCTGAGGATCGTGAGCTCGACGAAGCGCGTGCCGTTGCCGCCGGCGTTGGGGCCGAGGTCGACCACATAGCCGCCGAAGTCGAAGTTCACCAGCGAGGCCAGCGCCGCGGCCATGCCTTCGCGCGTGGGCGTGCGCCCTTGCCGGCGCACGGCCTCGGCGATCACGCGGCCCGTGATGTAGCCCTCGAACATCGAATAGCTGACCGGCACTTCCAGCGTCTGTCCGGCCGTGGATTCGATGAACTCGCGCGTCAGCTTGCTCGAGATGCGGAACGGGCTCGGCGTGACCTGCGCGATCACGATGCCCTGCATGTGCTGCTCCGACAGCCGCTGCGACAGCTGCTCCACGTCGACGCCCGAATGCGCGACCAGTTGCGCCGTGCCCTTGGGCGCCATGCGGTAGCGCTCGATGAAGGCCGCGGCGGCGCCGGTGCTGGTCAGCATCACGATGGCCTGCGGCGGCTCCTTGAGGAAGGCCTCGGCGGCATCGCCCACCTTGGTGGTGCCTGCCGGGTAGGAAGCCCGCACCACGATGCGCGACGACGAGGCCGCGGCGAGCTCGTCCATCAGCTTGAGCAGTTCGCCCGAGGCGGGCACGTCCTCGTAGAAGACGCCGAGCCGGTTGATGCCGATGGTGGCGAGGTGGCGCGTGATCTTGGTCAGCTCCTCGCGCAGGTCGGCGTGCATGTTGAACAGCAGCGGCGGCGGTGCACGCAGCTCGGACGAGCGGTAGCCCACCAGAGCGAGCCGTTCCTTCTCGAGCGTGCCCGAGGCCACGAGCGCCGCGATGTTGCGCGTGCCGAAGTAGCCTGCGAGCACCATCGGCCGGTTCTCCGCGACCAGGGCTTTGGTCAGCGCCACGGTCTGCTCGGGCTGTCCCAGGTCGTCCTTGCGCACCAGGCTCAGCGTGTGGCCGTTCACGCCGCCGGCCTTGTTGATCGCGTCGAAGCTCAGCTTGAGCCCGACCCCGAAGGCCCGCCCCTGCCGCGCCTCGAGCCCCGACATCGGGGCCACCTGCCCGACCACCACCTGCACCGCCGCGGCGGGCAGAGCCGCAACCGCCATCGTGGCGGCCGCGAGCAGCGGACGCCAGAACGCCATCGATTTCATCTGTCTCTCTCCGTCTCCGGGCGGTGAACGCCCCTTCTTGCAAGGGCCGGATCTTGGTGTCCGGGCGGGGCGGAGGATAACGGAAAACGGTGAATCTGCGCGCGGGCCGTGGTACGCCATCCCGGCGATATGATCTCGCGCGCTCGCAAGCGCATCGATGCAACCGTGTTGCTCGATCCATTCGATCACCAGGAGGGAGACAGGATGATGAAGACGCTCGTGTTGGCGGCCACGGCCGCATTGCTCGCCGGTTGCGGCACGACCTCGGGCAGGCTCGGTCCGTTGCCCGAGGTTCCGGATGCCTCGGTCGCCGCCAAGGTTGTGGTGGTCCGCATCAGCAGCATCGTCGGCGCGGCCAATGGCTATACGGTGGCGATGGATGGCAAGGACATCTTCGGCATCGGCTCCGGCGAGCACGCCGAATTCCAGGTGTCGCCCGGCGAGCACTACCTGGGGGTGAAATGCTTCGGCGGCTTCACGCCGACGTGGAAGGAGGACTCGCTGAAGTTCGACGCCGCGAAGGCATCGTCGAACTACTTCGTCGTCAGCCCCAGCATGACTTGCGCGGCGGTCAGAGGAGCCGACGAGGCGGAAGCGAAGAAGCTGCTGTCCGGCAGCAAGGCCGTCAATCTCGCGAACCCCGCCGGCCGATAGAACGCCCGGGGGCGCGGCGAATCAATCGCTGCCGTCCTCGCGCGCCGCCATCCGCCCCGCTTCGCGATCGAAGGCCTCGTACTGCCCGTCGCAGAACAGCTCGCAGAGCCGATCGAGCTCGCCGCGGTCGCGGGTCTCGAACACCGCCACGTCCTGTTCGAGCTTGCCCTTGCCGAAGAAACCCTTGCGCGGGCGCATCGCCACCGACTGCAGCTGGTACTCGCCGCGCCGGTCTGTGCCGTCGCCCAGCAGCGTGACCCACAGTTCGCGCTGGTCGGCCTCGTGGCGCAGCACCAGCGCGGGCAGCGGGCCGTCCTGCTGCTCGTTCCATTCGCGGTGCTGTTGCTGCCACGGATGGGCATCGATCGCGGCCATGAAGCCGACGAGCGTGGTCTCGCCCTGCGGGTGGGTCTGCTGGAAGTCGTCGCCGACCTTCTGGATTGCGTAGCTCAGCATGCGGTGGAGCGCGTGGTGCGCCCGTGTGGTGTCGATGACCGAGTGTGCCCAGGCGTGGGGCAAGGGCGTGTCGGTCGCCGCCCCGTCTTCCTCAGCCCGCGGCGGGGCGAGAGAGCGGCCGCGGCGCACGCGCGGCGCGGTGCTCTTGCAGCAGGGTCAGCATCACGGTCAGCCCCATGAAGACCACCGCGGCCCAGAAGACGCCGCTGAAATGGCCGCGGTCGAGCAGCCAGCCGAACAGCATCGGGCCGACCGCGCCGCCGATGTTGAAGCCGGTGGAGACGATGCCGAAGGCGCGGCCCTCGGCGCCGGGCGGTGCGGCGGCGCGTACGAGCATGTCGCGCGAAGGCGTGATCACGCCGGTCAGGAAGCCGGTGGCGCCCAGGCACAGCACGAGCGCGAGATCGGGCAGCCGGCCCCACGCCGCGAGCGCCGCGAGCACGGCCGCCCCCGCGAACGCGACGGCCGCCACCAGGCCGTGGCGGCGCGTGCGGTCGGCCAGCGCGCCGCCGGCCAGCACGCCGAAGGCACTGGCGAACAGGAAAGCCGTGACCGCCGCATTGGCCCAGGTGAGGTTCACGCCGTAGCCGCCGACCAGTGCCGACACCGAGAAGCTGCCGATCGAGTTCGTGCTGAGGCTCAGCAGCACATAGAGCAGCGTCAGCGTGAGGATCGCGGGCGTGAGGATGCGCACGCCCGCTCCATTGCCGGCCGCGGTCTTCGGCTTGCTCGCGGGCCGCGCGGCGAGCGCCGGCTTCTCGCCCGCGAACAGGAAGACCCAGGCCAGCAGCCCCGCGAGACCGGTGGCGGCGAAGGCCCAGCGCACGCCCAGCGTGCTGGCGATGCCCATCAGCAGGGCCGGCGCGATGGCGCCGCCGACGAAGCCCGCGAAGGTATGGACCGAGAAGGCCTTGCCCATGCGCGCGCTGTCGATGCCGGCCGAGAGCATCGCGTAGTCGGCGGGGTGATAGACGCCGTTGGCGATGCCCGCCAGCGCCATCGCGGCGAGCAGCCAGGCGTAGTGGCCCGAGAACGCGAGCGAGCCGAAGGCCGCGCCGCCCAGCAGCAGGCCGGCCATCAGCAGGCGCCGCGCGCCGAAGCGGTCGACCGCGAAGCCCAGCGGCGCCTGCACCAGCGCCGAGACCACGTTGAACACGCTGAGCGCGAGGCCGAGCTCGACGAAGTTCAGGCCCCACGCGCCGGGCAACACCGGCAGCAGCGCGGGCAGCGCCATGATGTGCAGGTGGCTGACGAGGTGGGCGGCGGAGACCTGCGCGAGCAGGCCGGTCTTGGGAAGGGGCATGGCCGGGGGCGTCGAAAGGACGGCGCATTGTGCGGCAAGCCCGGCGTCCGCGCTTGCCACCCCCGCTCACGCGATCACTGCACCGCCACGAACTCCCCGCCCTTCACCTGCAGCAGCACGCCGCCGTAGCTCGGATTGCGCCCCGCGTCCACGCTCCAGGTGCCGTTGCCCAGCACCATCGGCACCTTGTTGAGCTTCGCGAGCTCGTCGCGGATCTTCGTGCGGTCGGGGTTCGGTCCGGCGTTCTTCACCGCCTGCACCGCGACCTGGCCCAGCGCATAGCCCATGCCGGCCCAGTTGTCGGGCGCGGCCTTGTACTTGGCCTGGTAGGCCTTCACGAAGGCCTGGTTCATCGGCGAGGGATTGTTCGGCGAATAGTCCGACACGAAGTAGGTGCCCTCCACCGCCTTGCCGCCGGCCTTGATGAAGCCGGCCGAGCCCAGCGTCGACGGGCCGATGAACTTGACCTTCGACTCGAGCCCGGCCTGGCGGATCTGCAGGATCAGGTTGGCCGAGACCTCGGCCGGTGCGGCGATGAAGATGGCGTCGGTGGGCGTGGTCGCGATCTTGGTCGCGAGCGCGAGGAAGTTGGAGTCGGAGGAGATGAACTTCTCGTCGGCCGCGATGGTGACGCCGGCCTTGGTGAAGTAGTCGGCCAGCGCGTTCTTCTGGCCGATGTAGCCGTCGCTGCTCTGGTCGTGCAGCAGCACCACGCGCTTCACGCCGAGCTTCTCGGAAGCCAGCTTGCCGAGGAAGCCCATGATGTCGGTCGGCGTGGCCTGGATCTTGAAGGCCCAGGGTCCGGTGGCGAGGATGCCGGGCGAGCTGCCGATGGCGAGGATCGGCAGCTTGAGGTCGTTGGCCACCGGCGCGCCGGCCAGGGCTTCGGCGCTGACCGTGGGGCCGAGGATCAGCATCACGTTGTCGCGCTTGCCGAACTGGTTGACGAGGTTGATGACCTGGCCCTTGTCGCCCGCGGTGTCGCCCTCGACGATCCTGAACTTGTTGCCGCCGGGCAGCCCCTGCGCGTTGGCTTCCTCCAGCGCGAGCTTCATGGCGTTCTGGATCGGCACGCCACCGAAGGCGTAGGTGCCGGTCATGGCGTTGAACACGCCGACGGGAATCTCCTTGCCCTGCCCGAAGGCGAGGCCGCTGAAGGCGAGAAGCAGCGCGCCGGCGACGGCGGCTCTGCGATGCATGGTCATGGTGTGTCTCCAAGGGCGCGCGAAGGTGCGCGGTTTTTCTCAGGGGGCCATGGCAGTGTCTTCATGCATCCGGGTTGCGTCAGTCCCCATCGCAGGGGACGGACCGACCCGAAGCGGCGCCGAAGCTATTCGGCCACCAGCTGCAGCGGCAGCACGTCGAGCGTGCGCAGCGTGTTCACCGGACGCCAGCGCGATGCGCCCGCGGGCTCGATGCGCTGCACGCGGCGCACCAGCGCGCCGAGGATGCTCTCGGCCTCGAGCCGCGAGATCATCTGGCCGATGCACACGTGCGCGCCCACGCCGAAGGCGCGGTGCACGCCCGCGGTCTGGCGCGTGACGTCGAAGCGCGCCGGATCGGGCCACTGGCGCGGGTCGCGGTTGGCGGCGCCCATGTGGTAGCCGACCTTGGTGTCGGCGCGCAGCCGCACGCCGCCGAGCTCGACCTCGCCCGTGGTGGTGCGGAACATCACCTGCGCCGGCGACTCCAGGCGCAGCGCCTCCTCGAATGCGCCCTTGATGAGCGCCGGGTTGGCCTTCACGAGCGCGAACTGGTCGGGGTGCTCGGCCAGCAGCTTGAGCGTCGAGCCGATGCCGGCGATGGTGGTGTCGACGCCGGCGCGGAAGAAGGAGCGCACGTGCAGCGGCGCCGTGCCCTTGTCGAAATGGCCCTCGTCCTCGGCCTCGTAGATCTTCTCGGCGAAGCCGCCGGGCAGCGTGTGCTCGCGCTGCAGCACCTGCTGGTACCAGTCCATGATCGGCGCGGCACGCTCGAGCGCCTGCGCCACGCGCTCGTTGTTCGGCCCGAGCTGGTTGAAGTTGAGCTCGCCCGTGAGCTTGATGCGCTCGGGCGGCACCGCGATGCCGAGCACGGCCGGGAACACCTCGAGCACGTAGGCCTCGGTGATGTCGGCCACGCCGTCGATGCGGCCGCGCGCCACCGCGGCCTCGGCGATCTCCTCGGCGCGCTGCGCGAACTTCTCCTTCCAGCTCTTGACCACCAGCGGCGACAGGATGCGCTGCAGCGCGGCGCGAACGCGCGTGTGCTCGGGCGGGTCGATCTCGGAGATCGGGCTGCGCGTGCGCCACGCGCCCGGCTTGCGGATGTCGCTCATGCCCACGCCGCCCTCGACCGTGAAGCGCTCGAAGTCGCTCGCGACGATGCCGGCCTCGGCATGGCGCGTGACGGCGTAGTAGCCGTGCGGCGCGACGTAGACCGCGGGCGCCATCTCGCGCATGCGGTCGAACAGCGGATAGGGATCGGCGATGTTCGCGTCGGAGAACGGATCCTCGTCGAGGACCGGTGCGTCGGGAACGGACAGGGTGGCGGTGGCGTTCATGGGTCGGTACTCCTCAATCCGCGCTCGGCAGCACGCGCACGGTCATGTCGGCGATGCGCCAGCCGTCGCCGGTGCGCCGGAAGCGCAGGTCGTACTTGCCGAACATCGCGATCTTGCCGGGGCCGTCGCGCCAGTCGGTGATGAGCGCGCGCGCATGACCGTGGGCCTCGTCGGCGCCTTCGCCGGGCACGGCGTAGAAGTCGGTCATCTGGTGGTGCATGCGCTGCCTGAACTTCTTCTTCATCACCTCTTCCATCAGCGCGAGCAGATGGTCGCGGCCGTGGATGGTTTCGGGCGGCAGGCCGCTGCCGCCCTGCGAGGCGGGTGGCGAGTTGGCGCGGGTCCAGCTGGCGTCCTCGGTGAACAGCTGGGCGAAGTCGGGATCGCCGGCGTCGGCCAGGTGGCCATAGCGGGCGAACAGGGAACGGATCTCGAGCTCGTCCTCGACGGGCAATTGCGGAAAGCGCATGGGGTCTCCAGGGTCGGCACAGTGCTTCGCCCAGTGTCCGCAGGCCCGTCGCGCGCGTCTGTCCCCATGCGGGGGACGGCGGCCCCGGGCGCACCCGTACCGTCGCAAGGGGACATACAACCAAGGGCCGCATTCCGATGATCGCCGCCATGCTGATGCAACAACTACTCAATGGCGTGGTCGTGGGCAGCGTCTACGCGCTGTTCGCGCTCGGGTTTACCCTTCTGTTCGGGGTCAACCACATCATGAACATGGCCCACGGCTCGGTGTTCATGTGGGGCGCGTTCGCGGGCCTGTACGCGGTCACGGTGCTCGACGCGCCGATCTACGTCGCCCTGCTGATCGGCATGCTCGCGGGCGGGCTGGTGTCGGTGGCGCTCGACCTGTTCGCGTTCCGGCCGCTGCGCCGCCGCGGTGCGCCGGAGTTCTCCGCCATCGTCTCGTCGATCGGCGCCGACCTGGTGCTGCTGGCGCTGGCGCAGAAGCTGTCGAACACGGCCGTGATGCGCTTTCCCTTCGACGCCTTCCCGGTGGTCATCTACACCATCGGCGGCGTGCGCGTGCAGCTGCTGCAGCTGGTGATCGTGGCGCTGGTGGTGGCGATGGTGTTCGGCCTGGTCTGGTACCTCTACCGCACCGGCTTCGGCCAGCGCATCCGCTGCGTGGCCTATTCGGAGCAGACCTCGCGGCTGCTGGGCATCAACCCCGGGCCGGTGAACATGCAGGTGTTCCTGATCTCGGGTGCGCTCGCGGGCATGGCCGGCGTGCTGATCGGGCTGGTCTTCAACTCGGTGCACTTCGCGATGGGCGAGCCGCTGCTGCTGCGCGCCTTCGTGATCATCATCCTCGGCGGGCTCGGCAGCATTCCGGGCGCGCTGATCGCGGGCCTCGCGATCGGCATCGTGCAGACGCTCGCGGTGGCCTACGTCTCCTCGGGCGTGGCGGAGGCGATCGTCTTTACCGCGCTGTTCGTCGTCATCCTGGTCCGGCCCACCGGTCTGTTCGGTCAATCGTCCGCCGCCATGCGGGTGCAACGCGCATGATGAACTTCTTCTACACCTACCAGTCGCTGTTCGACCACATCCTGGTCTACGCGATGCTCGCGATGAGCCAGTACGTGGTGCTGCGCGCGGGCGTGTTCTCGCTCGGCAGCGCGGGCTTCGCCGCCATCGGCGCCTATGGCTGCGCGCTGCTGGTGGTCAAGGCCGGCTGGCCGCCGCTGGCGGCGATCGCCGCGGGCACCGCGCTCGGCGGCGTGGCGAGCGCGGTGCTGGCCTTTCCGCTGTCGCGGCTGCGCGGCGTGTTCCAGGCGGTCGCCACCCTGGCCATGGTGCAGATCGTGCTGTCGGCCACGCAGAACTGGACCAGCGTGACCAACGGCGCGATCGGCATCAGCGGCATTCCGAAGGTGGCCGGCACCGGCGAGCTGCTGCTGATCGTGGTCGCGGTGGTGGTGCTGCTGGCCGCGATGGGCCGCCACAGCATCGGCCGCGCGATGGACGTGATCCGCGAGGACGAGACCGTGGCCGTGTCGCTCGGGATCTCGGTGCCCTACCACCAGCGCATCGCCTTCATCCTCTCGGGCCTGCTCGCGGGCCTGGGCGGCGCGCTGCAGGCCTCGAGCAGCTACGCCATCACGCCCGGCGAGTTCGGCTTCGGCATGCTGGTGGCGGTGCTCGCGATGGTGGTGCTCGGCGGGCGCACCTCGGTGTGGGGCGCGCTCGTGGGCGCGGCCATCCTCACCACCTTGCCGGAGCTGTTCCGCGTGTTCGCCGACTACCGCAACGTGGTGCAGGGCATCTTGCTGATGCTGGTGATCGTCTACCTGCCGCGCGGCGTGGCCGACACCGCGATCGCGCTGCTGCACGACCGTCGGCTGCGGCGCCAGGCGGGCCATGCGCCGCGCGCGCCCGCGGCACCGGCGGTGCCCAAGGCGCCCATCGTCAAGACATCGATCGAAGGAGGCGTGCGCCCATGACCGCGACCCTGGTTCTCGAAGGCGTGGCCCGCCATTTCGGCGGCGTGCCGGCCGTCGACGGCCTGAGCCTGCAGGTGCCGGCCGGGCAGATCACCGGCCTGATCGGCCCCAACGGCGCGGGCAAGACCACGGTGGTCAACCTGATCACCGGGCTGCTGCACCTGACGGCGGGCCGGGTGCTGCTCGAGGGCCGCGACGTGTCGCGCGACGAGGCGCCCGCGCTCGCGCGCGCCGGCGTGGCGCGCACCTTCCAGAACATCCGGCTGGTGCCCGATGCGAGCGTGCGCGAGAACGTGGTAGCGGGTTTCCATCGGCATGAGAAGTCCGGCCTGTGGGCCAACCTGCTGGGCCTGCCGTCGGCGCGCGCCGAGGCGCGCGAACTCGATGCGCGCGCGATGGAACTGCTCGAACGCTTCGGCATGGCCGCACTGGCCGAGCACCGCGCGGGCAGTCTCTCGTACGGCCATCAGCGGCGCATCGAGATGATGCGCGCGCTGGCCACCAGCCCGAAGCTGCTGCTGCTCGACGAGCCGGTGGCCGGCATGAACGACGCCGAGGCCGAGAGCCTCGCGGGTATCTTCCGCAACGTGGCCGCGAGCGGCGTGGCGGTGCTGCTGATCGAGCACAACATGCGCTTCGTCATGTCGCTGTGCTCGCACCTGTACGTGCTGGCCTCGGGCCGGCTGATCGCCGACGGCCTGCCCGAGGCGGTGGGTCGCGACCCGAAGGTCGTCGAAGCCTATCTGGGAGCCTGAACCATGCTCGAGATCCGAAACCTCGACGTCCACTACCGCGGCATCCAGGCGCTGCGCGGCGTGAGCCTCCATGTGAAGCAGGGCGAGATCTTCGCGCTGATCGGCCCCAACGGCGCCGGCAAGTCGAGCCTGGTGAACGCGCTCTCGGGCCTCGTGCCCACGGGCGGCGAGATCCGCTTCGAGGGCCAGCCGCTGGGCCGCATGCCCGCGCACCTGCGCTCGCGCGCCGGCATCATCCAGGTGCCCGAGGGCCGGCGCGTGATCGCGCCCCTGTCGGTGGCCGAGAACCTCGAGCTCGGCCGCCAGGCCGCCGGCGTGCGCGGCAGCGACGCGAAGGACCTGGAGCGCGTGCATGCGCTGTTCCCGGTGCTCAAGGACCGGCGCCACCAGCTCTCGGGCTCGCTGTCGGGCGGCCAGCAGCAGATGCTCGCGATCGGCCGTGCGCTGATGGCGCGCCCGCGCGTGCTGATGCTCGACGAGCCCAGCCTCGGGCTCGCGCCCGTGATCATCAAGGAGGTGTTCCGCGCGCTGGTGCAGCTCAACCGCGAGGGCATGACCATCCTGCTGGTGGAGCAGAACGCGCGCCTCGCGCTGCAGACCGCGCACCGCGCCGCGGTGCTCGAGCAGGGGCGCATCGTGCACGAGGGCATGGCGAGCGAGCTGGCGAACGATCCGGTGATTGCGGACCACTACTTTGGGCGGGCCGGTTTGATCGCCTGATCGGCACGCTCGGGGTCAGGCGGTGGTGATCGTCTTCGGCTCGAGGAAGGCTTCGAGCCCGAACACCCCGAACTCCCGACCGAGGCCCGACTGCTTGACGCCGCCGAAGGGCGCAAGCAGGTCGGGCGCGATGCGGTTGACGAGCACCGTGCCGGCCTCGAGACGCGAGGCGACGCGGCCGGCGCGTTGCGCATCGGACGAGAACACGTAGGCCTGCAGTCCGTAGGGCGAGTCGTTGGCGATCGCGACGGCCTCGTCCTCGCCTTCGTAGCCCAGCACCGACAGCACCGGCCCGAAGATCTCCTCGCGCGCGATGTCCATGTCGTTGCGCACGTCGGCGAATACCGTGGGCCTGACGTACCAGCCGCGCGACAGTCCCTCGGGCCGGCCTTCACCGCCGGCCACGAGCGTCGCGCCCTGTTCCCGGCCGCGCCGGATGAAGCGCTGGATGCGTTCGAACTGGGCCGCGTTCAGCAACGGCCCGATGGCCGTGGCCGGATCACGCGGATCGCCCACGCGCAGCGCTGTCGCGATGGCGGCGATGCGCTCGATTGCTTCCGGCATGCGCGCACGCGGGATCAGGAGCCGCGTGCCCGCGACGCAGGCCTGGCCGTTGTTCATGAAGGCCGCGTTCAGCGCCAGCGGCAGCGCGCTCGCAAAGTCGGCGTCGTCGAGCACGATCGAGGCCGACTTGCCGGTGAGCGCGAGGCTCACGCGCTTCATGGTGTCGAGCGCGACGCGCGCGATCAGCTTGCCGGTGGGCGTCGAGCCCGTGAACGACAGCTTCGCGATGCCGGGATGGGTGGCGATCTCGTCGCCCACGTCGGCGCCGCGACCGAGCAGCACATTGAACGCGCCCGCGGGCAGGCCCGCGTCGTGCAGTGCCTCGGTCACCACCTGGGCCTGGATCGGCCCCAGCTCGCTGGGCTTGATGACCGACGCGCAGCCGGCCGCGATCGCCGAGGCGAGCTTGCTGCAGACCGAGCCGGCGACGCTGTTCCAAGGCGCGATCAGCCCGGCCACGCCGACCGGTGCCATCGTCACCGTGGAGTCGCCCACGCGGCGCGTGAACTCGAAGGCCTCGAGCGTGCGCGCCGCGTGGGCGAAGCATTGCGAGGCGTAGTTGCTGACCCACTGGGCGCGCGCGAGCGGGCCGCCGTACTCCTCGATGGTCGCGTCGCGGATCGCGTCGGTGCGCGCGAGCACGGCGGTGCGCAGCCGCTCGAGCATCTCGATGCGCTCGGCCTTGCCGGTGGCGGCCAGCGCGGGCTGGGCGCGCTGCGCGGCTGCGATGGCGCGCTTCGCGTCGTCGCGGTTGGCGAGCGTCGCGCTACCGATGCGCTGTTCGGTCGCGGGGTTGGCGATCTCCACGACCTCGGTGCCCTGCACGGTCACGAAGGCGCCGTCGATATAGGCCTTGTCGATGTTCCACATGGTGCTGACTCCTGACGGGTGCCGCCGGATGGCGGGTTGAAGGCAGTCTAGGAATCCGCCATCGTTTTGAGAATCCGATCAAAATGAGATGACTCATCCAGAAAATCGGAACAATGCACAAGAGCGGCCTGATCGAACTCGAGGTGGTGCTGGCCGTCGCGCGGCGGCAGGGCTTTCGCGCCGCGGCGGTGGAGCTCGAGATGTCGACCACCGCCGTCAGCAATGCCGTGTCGAGCCTCGAGGCCCGGCTCGGCGCGCGGCTGTTCCATCGCACCACGCGCAGCGTCTCGCTGACCGAGGCCGGCCGGCAGTTCGTCGAGCAGATCGGCCCGGCCGTCACGAACATCCGCGATGCGATGGACAGCGTCGGCGAGCGCCGCGCCACGCTGGGCGGCACCCTGCGCATCAACAGCGCGCTGGGCGCGGCGCTGATGGTGTTCCGGCCCCTCTTGGCGGAGTTCCTGCGCCGTCATCCGGGCGTGACCGTCGACATCGTCACCGAGGGCCGCATGGTCGACATCGTCGCCGAGGGTTTCGACGCCGGCCTGCGCCTCGCGCCGCTGGTGCCGCGCGACATGGTGCGCGTGCCGCTCGGCGGCAGCCTGCGCATGGCCGTGGTGGCGTCGGCCGACTACTTCGCGAACCGCCCCCGGCCCGAGGTGCCCGCCGACCTGATGCAACACGCCTGCATCCGCGCGCGCCTGCCGAGTGGGGTGCCCTCACCGTGGGAGTTCGCGCAGGGCGGCGAGCCTTTCGGCCTGGATGTGCCGGGGCCGCTGGTGCTCGATGCGCCGATGCTGATGCTGGAAGCGGTGCGGCAAGGGGTGGGGGTGGCGCAACTGGCCGAGTGGTACGTGGCCGAAGACCTCGCGAGCGGGCGGCTGGTGCGCGTGCTCGATGAATGGACGGTGCCTGTGCCCGGGCTATGCCTTTACTACGCGGGGCATCGGCATCTGCCGGCGGCGTTGCGGGCGTTGGTGGATCTGGTGCATGAGCTGCGGGCGGGTGAGGAGAAACGAAGCGTCGGGGCAGGGAGAGCGAAAGCAAAGCGCGCAGGTGGCGCGGCAAGGTCGAGCGGACGTTGATTCGGATCAAGGTGTCGAGGTAGATTTCGGGTGGTCAGCGCAGGCGTGAAGCGAAGGGAGTGGAAAAAAATGGCAACCACTGGCAGTGGAGAGCGGATGCCGAAAGGCAAGCCGCATGACGACGCAATGGCCGAGCTGTACCGCAGCGATCCGGCCCTTGCGATGGACGTCATCAATGGCATCCTGGCCGACGACGACCAGGCCGAGCTGCTGATCGTGCTGCGCCAGATGACGCAGGCATTCGGCGGGGTGCGGGCCGTGGCCGAGCAGGCGCAGCTGGATCCGACCCAGCTCTAGCGCACGTTGTCGGCGAAGGGCAACCCTGCCTCCTTCGATGCCAACGCCCGCTCGACAGCTTGCTTGGCATGCGCCACGAACGCCGCCACCTCACCCTGCCGCGACGCCAGGTCGTCCGCCGCCTGCCCCAGATAAGCCTCTCTCGCCCGCGCCATCAACGGGCGCAGTTCATCAGGAAGCCGTTCGATCACCCAAGCCGCAGCCGCATCCTTCGAAGCAATGCCACCGGTCGCGGCACTGAACCAGATGCGTGCCAGCGCGAGCACCACGTTGCGCTCGTCGCCATCCCAGTCCGCGGGTTCGTTCCAGATGCCGATGGTGTCGTGCAGCGCCTGTGCGAAGTCGCTCGCGGGCACCGGATCGAACAAGGTCTCCGCCACCGGCCCGATCAGCGCGACGCTGTGCTGCCTGGCCTTGGTCAGCAGGATCGCGAGGTCGCGGTCGACCTCGGGCGCATCGAAGATGCCGGCCTTCAACGCGTCGCGCAACCATTCGCCGAACTGCAGCTCGCGCCGCGGTGGGTAGCGCCAGGGCTGCACCTCGTCGTGCACGACGATCGTTACCTCGAGCGGGCGCAGCGCCGCGTCGGTACCGGGCGGGGCCGACACCGAAAGCAGGTCGGTCATCAGCGCCTGCCGGGTCGCGGTCGTCAGTGGCGCGGTCACGCAGACCAGCAGGTCGATGTCGCTCTCGGGCTGAAGGCCGCCGTCGACGGCCGAGCCGAACAGGTGCAGAGATTCGATGCGGCCGGGCAGGTGGCGTTCGAGCACGACGCGTGAGAGCGAGAGTTGCGGTGCGATGTCGATGGGAAGCAATGCGGTCATCGGGGCAGGGGGCTGGGTGGAGCGGCAAAGCACCTATTCGAGCGTCCTCCACCCCTGCGTGCAATCGTGCACCTGCCCGTACCAGGGGCATTCCTCTGTCCGAAGCCGCGCGGACTCCTAGAGATCGAGGACCAAGGCCGGGCTGCAGGCGCGCGAGCAGCACACCATCATCGTCTTGTGGCTGGTCCGCTCGGCATCGGTCAGGATCTCGTCGCGGTGGTCCGGCACGCCTTCGAGCACGCGGACCTCGCAGGCGCCGCAGATGCCTTGCCGGCACGAGTAATCCACGTCCACGCCGGCCTCGAGCAATGCGTCGAGGGTGCTCATGTCCGGTTTCACGAGCACGCGTCGATTGCTTTTCGCGAGCCGGACTTCGAAGCTGCCCGCATCCGCGGGCGGTGCGGCGGCGCCGAAGCGTTCCATGTGCACGCGCGCCGGATCGAGATCCCGCGTCGCCTCGGCGAAGGCATCCAGCATGCCCGCGGGACCGCAGCAATAGAAATGCGCTCCGGGCTCCGCCTTCGCCACCAGCGCGGCCAGGTCGAGCCGTCCGGCGGTCTCGCTGTCGTGCAGGCAGACCCGGTCGCCCAGCTGTCGAAGCTCGCGCACGAAAGGGGCCGCCGCAGTGCCGCGCGCGGCATAGTGCAGGCGCCAGGAACGGCCCGCGCGCTCGAGCGCACGCGCCATCGGAAGCAGCGGCGTGATGCCGATGCCTCCCGCGATCAGCACGGCGGGACCCGTGTCGTCGGCCAGGGCGAAATGATTGCGCGGCGCCGAGACCCGGATCACGTCGCCGACACGAAGACGCTCGTGCACATGGGCGGATCCACCCTGGCCGGATGGCTCGCGCTTCACGGCCAGCACGTAGATGCCTTCGTCGCCACGCACGACGGAGTACGGACGGGTCAGGCCATCGCGCAGGCGCACGTCGACGTGGGCGCCCGGCGACGCCGGGGGGAGTTCCAGGCCATCGACGCCGCTCAGCTCCATGCTGAGCACGTCGGGCGACTCCAGGCGCATGGCGCTCACCTGAACCCGCAGGAGCTCGTCGGCCTGCGAGGGGATGTCGGTGGTCGTTTGCTGCATGTCCATTCGAAGCCGCATCGGATGCGGCCTCGTCATCCTTCCTCGTTACTGCTGCACGGCCAGGCCGGCTGCCTTGATCACCTTGCTGAACTTGGTGACGTCCTTCTCGAGCCACTTGCGCGCCTCGGCCGAGCCCACGAAGGTGGGCTGCACGTCGAGGTCGTTGAGCTTCTTCACGATCTCGGGGTCCTTCATCGTGGTCTGCAGCGCGGACTCGAGCTTGGCGATCACCGGTGCCGGCGTGCCCGCGGGCGCCGACAGGGTCACGAGCTGCTCGTTGTCGTCCATTTCCGCGTAGCCCTGCTCGCCCGTCGTGCCGACCTGAGGCATGGCCTTGAGCCGTTCATGGCGCTGCACGGCGATGTTGTGGATGCCGTTGCCCTCGAAGTTGCGCACGATGGTGCTGTAGGGCAGCGCGCAGGCCTGCACCTCGCCGGCCTTCAACGCGGTGAGCGCGGGTGCCACGCCGTTGTAGGGCACGTGGATCACGTTGAGCGCGGTCCCGGTCTTCGTCTTGACCAGGCCCTTGAACATCTCGAGCTGGAGGTGGTTCAGCCCGCTCACGCCCGTCGTGCAGAAGCTCAGGCCGCCGGGCCTTTCGTGCGACAGCTTCACCAGTTCGGGCAGGGTCTTGGCCTGCACCGACGCGTTGGTCGCGAACAGCGAGGTGTAGACGGCCACGCCACCCAGCGGGGCATAGTCCTTCAGCTGGTACTCGAAGTTCGGAACGATCAGGTTCAGGAAGCCGAAGGCCGAGCCGGAGGCGATGAACAGCGTGTATCCGTCCGGCTTGGCCTGGGCGACGTAGCGCGCTCCCACGGCGCTGCCGGCGCCGGGGCGGTTCACCACCAGCACCGGCTGGCCGAGCAGGTCGCGCAGTTTCTCGGCGATGACGCGCGCCGTCGCATCGAGGCTGCCGCCGGGTGCGAAGGGCACGATGATGCTCACCGGCTGCCTGGGGTAGTCGGTCTCGGCCGCCTGGCTCTGCGCGAGGCCGAGGCTGAAGAGGCCGGCCAGAACAATGGAACGGATCAGCGCTCGCGCGCCGGGTCGGGCATGGGGGGATTTCATCGTGGGTCTCCTGGTGTTTGGCATGTAGGGGCGGGGCAGCGGGGCGTGGACGCCTCTTGTGCTGCCGTTGTTTGCAACCGGCTCAGGCCGCGGCGGCTGGCAGATCCTTGGGACGCGCGGTGCCCATGAGCTCGTCGGACTCGGTGGGGTCGAGGCTTTCGGGCAGAACCGTCTGGGTGGCGCGAACGCCGTAGAGGTACGGGTGGTCGGGTCCGACAGGCCGCTGGCCGTCCACGCAGCCGCGCGCTGCCTCCATGAGCGAGCGGCGCATCGCGACCACGGCACGGTCGCTGCTCCCCAGGTGCTCGCGGGTGCGGTCCACGATGGGACCCGCCGACTCCGACACCATCGCGTCCTGCGCGCGGATGCCCGCGATGCCCGTGAAGGAGACGGTCTTCTGCTGCTGCCGATCGATCAGGTAGTCGTTGTCCAGCCGCTCGGTGGGACGCGTGGTGCCGGGAATCACCCGGCGGTGCGCGTAGTCGCCGTTGCGCCAGGCCGTGAGTTCCTTCTCTTCCAGCGGACGGTCCGGCCGGAAGGTGGCGCACAGCACCCAGCAGCGCTCGTCGTTCATCGGCACCCACATGCGAACCAGCCGGGCTTCGGCGGGGTGCGGCGGAATCATCGTGTAGAACGGCAGCAGGAACTGGTTCACACGCCAGTAGCGCTGGCTCTCGTCGACGCGACGGCCATTGCAGGCCAGGAAGCCGGAAGGCGTCGGCACGATCTTCCACAGCGGCGCCTTGTCGTTCTTGAAGAAGCGCCCCGTCAACGCGCGGTCGTCGTCATGGGTCTTGTCGACGAGGCTGTGCAGGAAGCCCACGTGCGCGCTGTCGAGCTCTCCCTCCATGGCCTGCGCATAGTTGCAATCCTGTTCCCAGCGCGAGACGTAGACGTGCGAGGAAGGCAGCCCGAGCCATTCGAAGTCGGGCAGCGGCGGCATCTTGTCGGGATCGCCCATGTAGACCCAGAGCACGCCGCCGGCGATGCGCGCCGGGTAGGCGCGCGCGCGCACCTTGCATCGCATGGGGCTGTCGGATGCCTCGGTCGGCATGTCGAGGCACTCGCCATCGACGCCGAATTTCCAGCCGTGGTAGACGCAGCGAACGCCGCCTTCCTCGTTGCGTCCGAAGAAGAGGCTGGCGCCGCGGTGCGGGCAGTGCTGGTCGAGCACGCCGACCCGGCCTTCGGTGTCGCGGAACACCACGAGTGCTTCGCCGAGCAGTTGCAGGCGCACCGGCGCCTCGTCGGCGGCCGGCACTTCGGCCTCGGTCATGGCCGGTGTCCAGAAGCAGCGCATCAGTTGGCCCATGGGGGTGTCGGGGCCGGTGCGGGTCAGGAGGTCGTTGTTTTCTTTGCTGAGCATGGTTCGCGTGGGGTTGTCTTGGAATGGAGGAAGTCAGTCCGCGGGATCGGCGTCGAGGCTGTCGTCGCCCATGCGCGGCAGGTTCTCGATCAGCTGGTGCAGGTCCGCGCGCAATCGCTTGACCTGGGCCGCGCTCATGCCGTGGGTCAGGCGCGTCTCGCGCTGCAGCGAGGTGCTGTAGAGCTCCTGCGAGAGCGAGCGCCCGGTTTCGGTCAGGCTGATCGTCATCTCCCGCCCATGCCGGGCGAGAACGACCAGGCCCTGCTGGCTCAGGACCTGGAGGCTTCGGCTGGCCGCGGCCTTGTCGACATCGGCGGCGGCGGCCACGAACGCGGCGCTGCATTCGTGCTCGACGCCCAGCGCCAGCAGCAGCCGGTATTCGGTGGTCCCGATGTCCCAGCGCTGCATGTAGTAGCTCGAAGCGCTGCGGCTCAACCGCACGGACAGGCTCGTGACCAGCCAGCCGATGAAGTCGGTGGCGAGCCCGGGCACCGGGCGTCCCACGACGGGGTCATGGCCGTCGTGTCTGCGCTCCTGCGTCTTGGCAGGCGGGCTGGCGCGCTGGGCGCGCCGAGGTGCGGAAGGCGTTTTCTTGGCCGGCATGGTGAGTTCGGAAGCTTGCGAAACGCTAATTGTTGATCTATCAACGTTGATGTGTCAACAATGAATTCGGCGGGCCCCCGATGCACGCGTTGGCGCTGCTCAGTCGGCCGTGGCCCCGGTCGCCTTGATCACGGGCGCCCACTTGAGGATGTCGCCGCGGATCCGCTGGTCGTACTCCTGCGGCGAGGAGCCCACGGGGTCGAGGCCCATCGTCAGCAGGCGGTCGGCGAAGGCCTTCGTTCGCACCGATCGCGCGATGTCGGAACTGATCCTGGCGATGACGGCGGAGGGCGTGCCCGCGGGCGCGACCAGGCCGACGCTGCTGGTGGCCGAGACGTCGGGAACCGTCTCCGCGACCACGGGAATGTCGGGCACGCTGGCTGGCCGCTTCGGGCTGAACAGGGCGATCGGCTTGAGCTTGCCGGCCTTGATGAGCGCCTCGCTGGCGTAGTACGTGTCCATCAGCAGGGGCACCTGGCCGCCCATCACGTCCTGCTGCGCGGGAGCGCCTCCACGGTAGGGGACATGCACGATGTTCACGCCGGTCCTGGACTTGAGAAGCTCCATGACGAGGTGATGCGCCGTGCCGCTGCCGGGACTGGCATAGCTGAGCTTGCCGGGATCCTTGCGCGCGAGTTCGAGCACCTCCTGCAGGGTGTTGGCCGGCAGCGATGGATTGGCCACGAGGATGATGTGCTGCACGCCGATCTCCGAGATGGGCAGCAGATCCTTGAGGGAGTCGTAGGGAAGGTTCGGGCGCAGCGTGGGATTGATGGCATGCGAGGACACCACGATCCCGAGGGTGTAGCCGTCGGGCTGTGCCTTCGCCACCGTGTTGGTTGCCAGCACGGTCCCGGCCCCCGGCCTGTTGTCCGCGATGACCGGCTGTCTCCAGAGTTCGCCGAGGTGCTGGCCGACCAGCCGGCCCTGCGAGTCGGTGGATCCTCCCGGCGGAAAGGGAATGATCAGCCGGACCGGATGGGTGGGCCAGGGGTCCTGCGCGCGGGCTGCCCAGGGGCCGAACGCCAGCGGCAGCAGGAAGAGCGCGGAGCGGCTTCTGTATTTCATGGGGGTCTGTCTCCTGTGAATGTTCTGTCTCTTGCTCGGCAAGGCGCCATCCATCCAAGCATCCGGTCCCGGTCCGTCTCGGCCCGAAACCGCGCCTTGATACTTGCATTATGAAAATAAAAAACCGAGCCTGCAATCGGTGTTTGGCATCCCCGGACGGATGGGCGATGCGGTCCTGGGTCACCGCGCGCGACCGGATCGCTGCGCTATCCTCGGAAACCCTTGCTCAAGCAGCTCGCGCTGGCAGTCATGGTCTCAAAGAAGAAGCTTCCCCTGGAGAACTGGATCTCCTACCGTTTCGGCCTGGTGGCCTCTCGCGTCGGCGCGGTGATGGCCGCCAAGTACGTCGAACAGCACCAGCTCACGATGCCGGCCTGGCGCTCGCTGGCCGTGATCGCTCGCTATGGGCCTCTTTCGGCGGGCGAGCTGGGCGCCAAGACCTCCTCGGATCCCTATCGGGTGGTGCGCTCCATCGATCTGCTGGTGAAGCGGGGCCTGATCACGCGCGAAGCGGACCCCGCCGACCGCCGGCGCGCCAGCCTTCAACTGACCCCGCAGGGCCGCTCGACCTACGACGAGATCGAGCAGGGCGCGATGACCAACGAATTCTTCCTGCGCGCGGGGCTGACCAGCCAGGAAGTGCGCAGCCTCGAGAGCATCCTGGAACGCATCGATGCGCAGGTGGGGGCGCTCGCGCAAGGCGTGCTGGCCACGAGGCAAGGCGAAGACGATTGAAGGGTCCGCGCCCGCGCCATGCGGGCCCGGCGCATCGTTTCTCGCGGGCATGAGCCGACTTGCGAGGCAACATAATCATTTGCATAATGCAATTAATTGATCCCGATGACGGGGTCGAGGCAATGTCGCCAGCGTCCACTTCGCAAGCCCTCATCCATGAACGACACCGCGTCTCCTCGTCAGCAACCGATCGTGTTTCTCGGCAAGCGCCAGCAGGGCGGTGGCTATGGCAAGCAGCCCGGGCGTTCCGACGACTTCCTGACCTTGGTGGAACCGGGAACGCCGTGCGGGGAGCTGATGCGCCGCTATTGGCATCCGGTCGGCATCTCGACCAAGGTCACGAGCGATCCGGCGAAGGTGCGGATCCTCGGGGAGGACCTGATCCTCTTTCGCGATGGCAAGGGGCGCGCGGGATTGCTGCACGAGCATTGCGCGCACCGTGGCAGCTCGCTGTACTACGGCAAGGTCGAGGACGACGGGATCCGCTGCTGCTATCACGGGTGGCTGTTCGCCGTGGACGGCGCATGCGTCGAGCAGCCGTGCGAGCCCGGCGGCGGGCAGCATCGCGACAAGTGCCGGCAGCCCTGGTATCCGGTGGAGGAGCGCTACGGCCTGGTGTTCGCCTACATGGGGCCGCTCGATGCGATGCCCCCGCTGCCGCACTATGACGTCCTGGAGGAACTGGGCCCGGACGAGGAGCTGCAGCAGGAGGACAAGAGCTTCTACATCGGCGGCGGCACGACGGCCGAGAACCCCGTCGCGCCCTACAGCTGGCTGCAGAACTTCGAGAACGTGATGGATCCCTTCCATGTCGTGATCCTGCATTCCCGCTTCAGCGGCGTGCAGTTCAGGCAGCAGATGGCCGTCATGCCGAATGTCGAGTGGGAACTGTGCGACCACGGCGTGATGTATCGCTCGGTCCGCCAGACCGAGTCGGGCGTGCTCACGCGCATCACGCAAACCCTGCTGCCGAACGTGCGCATCGTTCCCTCGATCGAGCTCACGCCCGGCAAGGGCCGCGAGGTGGCATGGCTGGTTCCCGTCGACAGCCATCACCACCGCTCGTTCGGCGTGGCCAGGGTGCCGAAGAACGAGGAACCGCTCTATTCACGCCGCTCGCGGATGGCGACGCACGAGGGCAAGACATGGTGGGAGATGAGCGAGCAGGAGCACAAGCAGTTTCCCGACGACTATGAAGCGCAGTCCAGCCAGGGGAGCATCCCCGCCCACGGCGACGAGCACCTCGCGACGAGCGACAAGGGCGTCGTGATGCTGAGGCGGCTCCTGACCCGGCAGATCCGCGCGATCCAGGAAGGCGCCATCCCCGAGGGCACCGGGGCCGAGTCGCAACGAGTGATCGTGCGGGCGGGCAACTACTTCGAGTGAAGTCCGATGGCGCGGACCACGGCTCCGTTCCGAAGGACCTCGCATCTCGCGCTGGCTAGCGCGTCGCAATCAACAGCAGACCGGCCGCCGCCAGCGCCGCGGTCCAGCCTAGTCGCAGCGCCCGGCCCTCGAGCACCTGAGGATGCCGCGCGATGCCGCGGCACACGCCGGTGGCGATCAGCCCGGTGGCCAGCAGCATCGCCGCCGTGTGCACCGCGACCGCGGCGAGCGCCAGCGCCATCGAGCCCGATGCGGTGATGGCCCGCGCGGGATCGCCGCCGAGGCACAGCGGCACGAGCGCGGGCACCAGCATGAGCCCGGCGCCGTGCGCGGTCGCCATCACGAAGGACCAGCCCGCGAGGCCCGCATGGCCGGCGCGCCATCCGATGGTGGAACGACCACCGCGCAACAAGCGGTAGGCCGCCGCGCCTAGAAGCAGCGCTCCGGCCAGCACCTGCACCAGCGCACGGTCCAGCCACAGCCCCTGCGCGACGACCAAGGCCACGATCGCGACCGATGCGGAATGCCCGACGGCGATCGGCAGCAGCGCGCGCCGTACCCTGCCATCGTCACGCGCCTGCACGCCCCAGGCCGCGGCAAACATCCAGCCATTGGCCGGACTCAGCCCATGGAAGGCGCCGAGTCCCGCGACAACCAGCCAGGGCCAGAGCGCTGTCATGGAACATGCCTCGCGTCGGGTTTCAGCCGCGCGATCCGCAGCACGCATGCGCCGCGGGCCGCGATTCGTAGCGGTCGTGATGCCGCACCCACGCCATCGTGTGCTCGAGCCCTTCCTCGTCGCGTCCCTTGGGCACGAGGTCGATCAGCGGATAGGCGCCCATCATCACTTCCACGCCGCGGCCATAGCGCGAGTAGGTGTGGAACACCTGGCCCGACGCGTCCTTGTAGAACACGCTGATGCCCGGCGCCTCGGCCTGCGGAAAGGGCTGCATGGCGAAGTTGTAGTAGACCGAGCCGCTCGCGAATTCCTCGGGCGTGAAGCTGACGTGAAAGTCGTGGTTGAAGCCGTTGCGCGCCGACGAGACCCACTTGAACCGCCAGCCCATGCGTTCGCGAAAGCGCTCGATCTCGGGCAGCGCATTGCGCGAGACCACGAGCAGCGTGACGTCGCGCGCGGCCAGGTGCGGGGCGGCGCCGTCGTTGTGGTCGGCCATGTACGAGCAGCTCGGGCAGCCCTGTTCCCAGCCCGGCGCGAACATGAAGTGCTGCACCAGCAGTTGGCTGCGGCCCTCGAACAGGTCGGCCAGCGCGCGCGGGCCGTCGGGCGTGTCGAAGACGTAGTCCTTCTCGACGCGCACCCAGGGCAGGGCGCGGCGTTCGCGCGCGATCTGGTCGCCCAGCCGCGTGAGTTCCTTCTCGCGTTCCAGCAGGGCGCGGCGCGCCTCGGTCCATTGCGTCCTGGAGACGACGGCGTGCTGCGCCGTGCCTGCTTCGGTGGTCGTTGCATTCATCGGATGCTCCTTGCGTGAGGTTCGGTGGATCAGTGCGCGGGCCGGCGCACCGCGCGGACCTTGCCGCTAGGGCCGCCGCCGCAATAGAAGAGGCCCGCACCATCGGACTCGAGCCCGCTGACGCCGGTGCCGCGTGGCATCTCGAGCCGCTCGAGCACCTCGCCGCTGCGCGGGTCGATGCGGCGGATGTCGCTCTCCTCGGCCTCCCAGGTGCCGTGCCACAGTTCGCCGTCGACCCAGGTCACGCCGGTGACGAAGCGGTTGCACTCGATGGTGCGGCGCACGGCACCGGTCGCGGGATCGATCTCGTGGATCTTGCGGTCGCGGTACTGGCCCACCCACAGGCTGCCCTCGGCCCAGGTGAGGCCCGAGTCGCTGCCCTGGCCGGGCGCGGGGATCGAGGCCAGCACCTGGCCGGTGGCGGGATCGATCTTGTCGATGCGGGCCTCGGCGATCTGGTAGAGGTGGGTGCCGTCGAAGGCCGTGCCGGCATCGCAGGTGCGGTCCAGCGCCTTCGTGGTCTCGCCGCTGTCGGGGTCGAAGGCCACCAGCTTCTCGCCGGTGGCGGCCCAGACGCGCTGGCCGTCGTGGGTCACGCCGTGCACCTGGGTGGCGCCCGCGAAGGGCCCGTACTCGCGCACGATCTCGGCCGCCCGGGCCCTGGAACTGTCGTGGATGGTCTTGGCTGTCATGGTTGGCTCCTTGGGAGGGCACCGGACATCGGCGCCTTGGAGACAACTCTATGCAATCGCGAGCGTGGAGGGGAGTAACAAGATCGTCGTGAAACCGGCCAGCGGCGGTGCCAGCCAGCGCCGCGCGCGGGTCTGGCCGATGGCGCGCACGCGGCCCTCGGCCTCGAGCTCGGCCAGCGCGCGCTGCACGGTGCGCTGGCTGGCGTCGAGCGCGAGTGCCAGCGCCGAGGTCGACCAGGCGGCGCCGTCGGACAGCAGCGCGAGCAGCGCGGCCTGCTCGCCGGCGATCGGCGGCGCCAGCACCGAGACCGGCCGCTCGTCGTGCGGCCGCAGCACGAAGCCGCGCGCGCTGGCCTCGATGCGCGCCAGCGGCTTGACCAGCGCGCGCAGCCGGCCGATCTCGACGCGCAGGCGTGCGCGGTGGGTCTCGTCGGGGTCGCGCGTGCGGAACACCTGCGCGATCAGCGCCTCGCGATCGACGTCGCCGGGCCAGGCTTCGGCCAGCGCGAGGGCGAGCGCGAACAGCACCGGCCGGCGTGCCAGCGCGCGCCAGGTCGTGCCCGCGCCCACGGCGCGGCGGCAGGCGTCGACCACCAGCGTGCCCGAGTCGAGCAGCGCCTCGACCTCGTCGAGCCGCAGCATCCGTTCGCCGCCGGAAAAGCGTTGCCGCGCCGCGGGCCGGTCGAGCGCGGCGCGCGTGTCGACCACCTCGGCCAGCAGGGCCGGCACGCCCGCATGTTCGGCGGCGATGCGCGCACGGGCCAGGGCTTCGCGCGCCGGCGCGGTGTGCAGGGAACGCAGCGCCAGTTCGGCGGTGGCGAGCTCGGCCACGGCCGCGAGCGAGGCCGGCAGGCCCTGGCCATCGAGACGGGCCAGCGCGTCGCGAGCCTCGTCGAGCCGCCCGAGCAGCAGCGATCGCCGTGCCGCGATCAGCCAGGCCTGCAGCGCGTTGGCGGGGTCGGCATGCGCCTCGAGCGTGGCGGCCGCCGCCAGCAGCGCGCGCGGCGAGCCGCCGAGGTCGCGCATCGCCAGCGCCACCTCGGCCTCGGCGACCACGCAGCGCGCGCGTGCCAGCGCCTCGTGCGCGCCGAAGCCGCGCGCGGCGCGGCGCAGCAGTTCGCGGGCGCGCGCGTGATCGCCGAGCTGGGCCATGGCGATGCCGCGCAGCGCCAGCGCCGGCGGATCGTCGCGTAGCGCGACCCGCTTGAGCGCGCCGAGCGCATCGCCCGCGGCCAGCGCGCGCGCGGCGGCGGCGATCAGGGAATCCATCGAAGCGGCGCCGCTATTCGATCCAGGTCCGCGCGCCCACGCCCTGGTACTGGCGCCGGTAGGCCGAGGGCGTGGTGCCCACCACCTGCCGGAACCGGCGCGCGAAGTGGGCCGGCTCGGCGAAGCCCGTGCTCTCGCCGATCTCGGCCGCCGAGGCCGAGGTGAAGACCAGCAGCGTCTTGGCGCGGTCGATGCGCCGCTCGGTCACGATCTCGAGGAAGGTCTTGCCGGTCTCGCTCTTGAGCAGGTGCGCCAGGTGGGTGGCCGACACGTGGCTGGCCTGCGCCGCGTCGCCCAGGGTCAGTTCCTGCGCCAGGTTCTGCGTGATGTAGCGGATGCAGCGCAGCACGGCCTGCTTGTACGACTGCAGCACCATGCCCTGGGCCTCGCAATGGCGGAAGTCCTCGCCGTAGCGCCGCCACACCATGCCGATCAGGTTCAGCAGGTGGCCGCGGATCAGCAGGTGGCTGGCCGTGTCCTCGCCCGAGGGCCGCTGCGCCTCCTGCGTCATGCGCTCGCACAGCGCCTGCAGCTGCGCGGTCTCGGCCGCGTCGAAGCGGAAGTCCAGGCAGTGCTGGAAGCGGAACGGCGCGAGCTCGGGCGCGCGCGCCAGCGGCACCTCCGACAGCTCGAACACGTCGAGGTCGAGCGATGGCAGCAGGTAGTCCTTGCTGATGTTGATGATGTGGAACACGCCGTCGGCCGCGTTCGGGATGTAGTGGACCAGGAAGGGCAGCACGAAGCTCACCGTGCCCGGCCCGATCGGGCGCTGGCCGCCGCCGATGTAGTGCGTGGTCTCGCCGCGCGTGTTGACGTAGATCTGGAAGTACTCGTGCCGGTGCGGCACCGGGTTCGGCAGGATGTTGCTCTGGTCGTGGATGCCGAAGTAGGCGCGCTGCGCCCGCGTGGCCATGGTGTAGTTGCCGATGGCGGGGCGTGCCGCACGGGTGGGGCCAGGGAGCGGCGGAAGCGGGTCGATGAGGGAGGGCGCTGGTTGCATGGCGGGCCTGGCACGAGGAATCGCAAGGATTGCATATCTTTGCGCAAGCCTGTGCGTTGAGGCGGGGAGGCCTCGTTCCTAGACTCTAGCCACTCCTTCACAACCCTTCCAGAGAGACAACACGCAATGTCCCCCAGCCCTGCGCCCGGCGCCGCCGACGCCCTCCAGGTCGCCCCCATCTCCATCGACATCGTCGGCAGCGACCGGCAGTTTCCCGTGCGCCGCGTCTACTGCGTGGGCCGCAACTACCTGGCCCACATCCGCGAGATGAAGGAGGGCGACGAGCGCGATCCGCCGTTCTTCTTCCAGAAGCCGGCCGATGCCGTGGTGACCGACGGCCGCGTGCCCTATCCGGCGCTGACCGATGACTTCCAGTTCGAGTTCGAGCTGGTGGTGGCGATCGGCAGCGAGGCCTCGGACGTCTCGCCCGACACCGCGCTCGACCATGTGTTCGGCTACGCGGCCGGCCTCGACATGACGCGCCGCGACCGCCAGCGCGAGTGCAACAAGCGCGGCTTGCCGTGGGAGCAGGGCAAGTCCTTCGACCACTCGGCGCCCTGCGGCCCGATCCATCCGGTGGCGCGCGTCGGCCACATCCGCTCGGGCGCGCTGAACCTCGCGGTCAACGGCAGCGTGCGGCAGGATTCGGTGCTCGAGAAGATGATCTGGAACGTGCACGAGATCGTCAGCGAGCTCTCGAAGCAGTACCGCCTGCTGCCCGGCGACCTGATCTTCACCGGCACGCCCGAAGGCGTGGGCCCGGTGCAGCGCGGCGACCGGCTCACGGGCCGCATCGAGGGCCTCGCGCCGCTGCAGGTCGAGATCGTCTGAACGGACAAGGCAAAGGAGACATCGCATGAAACCGCTCGAACGCATCGCCTACTCGGCCATCGCCGACCGTCCCGCCCGCCGGCTGCCCGGCGGCAAGCGGCTCGCCGTCTGGGTCATCGTCAACGTCGAGGAATGGAACATCGACGAGACCATGCCGCGCACCGTGCTGACGCCGCCGGCCGGCGGCTCGCCCATGCCCGACATCCCGAACTGGGCCTGGCACGAGTACGGCAACCGCGTCGGCTTCTGGCGCATGCTCGAGGCGATCGACGCGCTCGGCATTCCCGCCACGCTGGCCATCAACGGCTCGGCCATCGGGGCCTACGAGCCGATCGCCCGGGCGGCGAAGGCGCGCGATTGGGAGTTCATCGGCCACGGCTTCGGCCAGCGCAACATGCAGAAGGTGCCCGACGAAACCGAGGACATCGCCAGGACCACCGAGGCGATCCGCGCCTACACCGGCAAGCGCCCGCGCGGCTGGCTCGGCCCCGGCCTCACCGAGACCTGGCACACGCCCGACATCCTGGCCGAGCAGGGCTACGAGTACGTCTGCGACTGGGTGCTCGACGACCAGCCGGTGGAGCTGAAGACGCGCAACGGCGGCCACATCGTCAACGTGCCCTACACGCAGGAATGCAACGACGTGGCGATGATGCTGATCCAGCACCACAAGGCCAGCGAGTACCGCGACCGCGCCATCGACCAGTTCGAGCAGCTGTACGCCGACGCCAGGGACTCGGCGCGCGTGATGGCGCTGGTGGTGCATCCGTACATCATGGGCGCGCCGCACCGGCTGCGCTATTTCCGCGAGGCGCTGGCGCACATCCGCGAGCGCGAGGACGTCGGCTTCTTCACCGGCGAGCAGATCCTCGACTGGCATCTCGCGACGCGCAACGCCGCTTGAGATCCGCCCCCGGCGCGCGCCGCCGGGGCTCCCTTTCCCAGAACAAAGAATCTCGCCCCGGCGAGAAGGAGACAGACCGTGCATTCCACCACCTCGGCCCTGCCGCTGGCCGGCGACGCGCGCCGCGAGGCGCCCATCAGCGGGCTCGAGATCGCCATGTTCCTGGTGCTGCTCGCGTCCTACGCGCTCAATGCGATGGACCGGCAGATCTTTCCGCTGATCGCGGCCGACGTGCGTCGCGAGTTCGGCTTCGGGCTGGCCGATACCGGCCTGCTGTCGACCATCTTCACGCTCGGCATGGCGGTGGCCGGCGTGCCCACCGGCTACCTGCTGGCGCGGCTGTCGCGCAAGACCGTGCTGCAGATCGGCATCGCCATCTTCTCGCTGGGCACGCTGCTCACGGCCTACTCGCACGGCTTCGCCGACATGATCGCCTACCGCGCCGCCACCGGCATCGGCGAGGCGATGCAGCTCACGGTGGTGATCGCCATCGCGGCCAGCCATTTCGCGCGCTACCGCGCCACGGCCGTGGGCGCGATCAACTTCTCGTTCGGCATCGGCGCGATCGTCGGGCCGCTGCTCGGCGGCCACCTGATCGGCGCCGAGCGCGACTGGCGGCTGCCGCTGGTGGTGTTCGGCGTGGCGGGCTTCGCGGCCATGGCGCTGATCGCGCTCACCGTGGGCCGGCGCATGACCGAGAACGTGGCCGCGGCCGACACGCGCGCCGACCAGCGCGGCGCCGAGCGCATGTGGAACCGCAACACCGTACTGCTGACCGCGATGAGCGTGATCGGCGGCCTGTGCATCTACGGCTACCTCGGCATGTACCCGACCTTCCTGCGCGAGCACCTGCACTACACGCCGGCCGACACCGGCCGCGTCATGAGCATCTTCGGCTTCGGCGTGTTCGCCTCCATCTTCGGCGGCTGGCTCGGCGACCGCTTCCATCCCAAGCTGGTGCTGTCGCTGAGCTTCGTCGGCACCGGGCTGCTGGGCTTCCTGCTGTTCTCGGGCCCCACCGGCATGTGGGTGCAGTCCGCGCTGTCCTTCGCCTGGGGCCTGGTGGTCAGCGGCGTGCTCTACGTGAACCTGGCCGGCTACCACATCAAGGCGGTGCGCGCCGCGCTCACCAACCGCGCCACTGGCGTGTTCGTCACCATGCTCTACGGCGCCGGCGCTTTCGCGGGCTACAT
The DNA here is from genome assembly GCF_059415325.1 of Variovorax sp. GW821-FHT10D07. Lineage (NCBI taxonomy): Bacteria > Pseudomonadati > Pseudomonadota > Betaproteobacteria > Burkholderiales > Comamonadaceae > Variovorax > Variovorax sp. GW821-FHT10D07. Next base: position 358,988 of record NZ_JBWKMZ010000001.1, read on the forward strand.
CATCGGCGCCATCGCCGCGCGCCTGGGCTGGGGCTCGGCGGGGCTGCTGCAGATCACGCTGCTGGCGGCCGTGGGCGTGGTGCTGACGGCGCTGCTGCGCACCGACCGCATGTCGCTGCCGGCGCGCAAGCCGTGACCACGGCCTTCGAATGGGCGCTGCTCGGTGGCGCCGCGGCGCTGGCCGGCGCGCTCAACGCCGTGGCGGGCGGCGGCAGCTTCCTGACCCTGCCGGCACTGGCGCTGGTCGGCGTGCCGCTGGTGTCGGCCAATGCCACCGGCACCGCCGCGCTGCTGCCGGGCTACCTGGCCGGGGCCTGGGCGCTGCGCCGCGAGCTCGCGGGGCCGATGTCGCCCTCGCTGCTTCGGCTGGGCGTGCTCTCGGTGCTCGGTGGCGCGGCCGGTGCGGCGCTGCTGCTGTCGACCTCGAACCAGGCCTTCGGCCGCATCGTGCCCTGGCTGCTGCTGGCCGCGACCTTGCTGTTCGCGATCGGGCCCGCGCTGGTGCGCCGCCGGACCGCGGCCGCCACGCCGGGGCGCGCCTGGCTCGCCGACCTGGGCATCGTGGCGGTCGCGATCTACGGCGGCTACTTCAACGGTGGCCTCGGCATCCTGCTGCTCGCGGTGCTCGGCGCGCTCGGGCATGCGGACATGGGCCGCATGAACGGCATCAAGAACTTCGTCTCGGCCATCCTCACGCTGATGGCGGTCGCGATCTACGCGGCCAGCGGCGCGATCGTCTGGACCCACGCGCTGTGGATGGCGCTCGGCGCCACGGCCGGCGGCTATGCGGGCGGCACGGCCGCGCGGCGGCTGCGGCCGGAGCTGGTGCGTGGGTTCGTGGTGTTGACGGGGCTTGCGATGACGGGGGCGTTCTTTCTCAATGCGCGCTGACGTGCAAGCCGTAACGATTCGGAAGGCTCGCTCAGAAAGAGGTAGACATCTACCCTAGTCCTCTGATCTCACAATGACTTCTGATAGTTCAATAATGGCTGCTAGTCGACCAAAGGCGAAGTAATGGCTAATTTGAAGTGCGAGTGTGGCTGTGTAATTCATCTTGCAGGATGGGGTGAGGCGGAATTTTTGATTCTTCCGCAACTTGCTCTCGAGGAGATAGGAAGAAAAATCGAGAGCAAGGAAATCTCAGATGAGGAAGTCTTTTTTGAGAGCATTGATAGAAAGGGGAGGATCATGTGTGAATGCCCCGATTGCGGAAGATTTCATGTAAAAAACAATCGAGGGGCTTATGTGACTTATGTTCGAGAGCATGACCGAGAGTAATTGGATTTAGGGGTTCCACGATATTCGCTTTGGTCGACGGCCATATCGTCGGCGCGGCGGTCGTTTGCTGGCCTACGACACTCCGGCCGTCATGCGCCGCGCGCGCCAGTCGGCCGAGCGGATCCGCGCCACGGCGGGCGCGGCGATCGTGCTCATCGACTTCTTCGTGGCGCAGGAAAGCAAGATCCTGCTGCCTGCGGCGCTCACGGGGCCGATCGCGGTCGAGCTTGGATCGTTGCGAGCACGCCACTGAGCGGAAAACGGCAGGAACGACTCTGAGATGATGTCGAGGGGGTCACACCCCTTGAAGCTGATGACGAATGTCAGCGCATATAAGAACCTGAGGAGCTCCAATGTCGAAGAATGGAAAAGGGCGGGTCGCCCTTTCGGTTTGTCTTGCCCTGTCGATTTCTGCGTGTGGAGGTGGAGGAGGCGGCGGTGGAGGGTTTCCCGTACTGCCCGTGACGACGCCACCCACGTCGGGCTCGGATACGCCGCAGACGGAGACGCCGGTCGATCCGCCGAAGCCTCCCATGGCGACGACGCGCTACACCTTTGCGTTGGGAGATGCCGGGCTCGCCGGCTTGGATCCGCTTTTTACGGAGCTCCAGACTCCCAAGTTTTCGGGGCAGAGACTTTTCTATCTGCTTCCGATTTCCAGCGCGGGCGGGGCGCTCCGAGGGGTGTATTGGGGTGTCGAAAAAACCGAATATGTTCATCGCCTGGCTCCCGCATCCGACGCCGTGGACCTTTCCAGGCTGCAGGCCCTCGGTGCAGAAGGCTACAAGCTCAACTCGACGGCAAGGCTCCTTCTTGAGCCCGGAGCGGGCCGTGTCCTCTTCAGCAAGGACACCGCGGCGAACATCAAGTACGAATACGCCGATGCAGGTGCATTTCCGATGAAGGACTCGGACAAGCCGGAATTCCTGGCGTCCTTGAACAAGATGGGAAGCGATGGATATTGCAATGTCGAGGTCGGGATCGATACGACAGGTGGCACGCCACAGATACGTGCACGGGTCGTGCGCGAACAACCGACGACTGCTCGCTGTTCCTTCACATTGAACCCCGTTGCAAAGACCTATGAGGAGCGCGTTTCCCAGGGAAACCGGCTAGGCGCTGACGGCAAGATCTTCTTGACGGACATTCCCACCGCGACGACGGAGAGCTTGTACGTTCAAGACACGGCTCAGAAGACGGTGTTCAAGCATCACCTGACGAAGCTGGATCTGAAGGGTGGCGCGGCGATCGGTTTGAGCGACCCCGAATACCAGAAGGCATTCGTTGCCCTGTTGAACGAGGAGGGAAGCAAGGGCGCGTTTCCCAGCAACATTGGCGTGGAGGAGACTCGGAGCAATCTTGTTTTCACTACCGCCTACGATTGCACCGGCCTGCTCTGCCATTACTGAAATAAGCGCCCGCCTACAAGCGCCGTGCTCCGGCACTGACGGGTCCCCACCCGTCCGGCCCCCACGATCGGTCCCCATGCGTCGGGCCTGTTGCCCGGCAAGCACCAGGAGCCGCACATGACGAAAAAAATTGGATCGCTGGCAGCCGGTGCTGCCCTGTTGGGTTCGTTCTTCCTCGCAATCCTCGCGCCCATGGCCTGGGCGGTGGAGAAGGAAGATGCCGCCACCGCCACGGTCATCCAGACCGCCGCGCCGGCCTGCGAGGCCACGGCCGCGCACGACGGCGTCTTCACCAAGGCCTGCCTCAAGTAGCCGTCGAGCAGACGTTCAAGCCGCCGTCATTCGGCCTTGATGCCGCGCTCCCGCACCACGCGGCCCCACTTGACGGTCTCCGACTGGATGTACTGGGTGAACTGCTCGGGCGTGCCGCCCACCGGGTCGATGCCCGCCTCGCCGAGCTTGCGCCGGATCTCGGGCGGCGCGATGGCCTTGAGATAGGCCGCCTGCAGTGCCTGCACCACGGCATCGGGCGTGCCTGTTCGCACGCTGAAGCCCTGCCAGCCCTCGACCTCGAAACCCTTCACGCCCTGCTCGGCCACGGTCGGCACCTCGGGATAGGCAGCGATGCGCCTGGCGCCGGCGGCGGCGATCGGGCGCAGCCGGCCCGACTCGATGTGCGGCCGCGCGGTGGCGCGGTCTAGGAACATCAGGCCCACCTGGCCGCCCAGCAGGTCCTGCACCGCGGGGCCGCCGCCCTTGTAGGTGATGGCGACCAGCTTCATGCCGGTCTCGCGCGCCAGCAGCTCGGTGGCGAGGTGATGCGTGGTGCCCACGCTCGGCGAGCCGTAGTTCAGGCCCTCGGGCGTGCGCGCGGCCAGCGCGATCAGCTCCTGCAGATTGCGCACGGGCAGCGTGTTCGGGTTGACGACCAGCAGGAAGTCGAACTTCGCCGTCATGGTCACGGTGCGCAGGTCCTTGAGCGGGTCGTACGACAGCTTGTCGAACATGGCAGGGTTGACCGCATAGGTGGTCATGTCGCCGAGCAGGAAGGTGTGGCCGTCGGGCGCGAGCTGCTTGGCCACGGCGGTCGCGCCGATGATGCCGGAGGCACCGGGGCGGTTGTCCACGATCACCGGCTGGCCCAGCACCTCGCCCATGCCGGGCGCGACCAGGCGCGCGAAGAAGTCGGTGCCGCCGCCGGCCGGGTAGGGCACGATCAGGCGGATCGGCTGGCTGGGCCAGCTGCCTTGCGCCGCGGCGCCGAAGGCCGCGGGTGCCAGGGCGCCGGTGGCCAGGAGCGAAAGCAGGGTGCGTCGTTGCATGGTGGCTGTCTCCTCGTTCGTTGGAATGTCAGGCCGCGAGATCGCGCTGCAGGATCTTCGCAAAGGCCGCCGCGAGCTGGCCGCGCGCGCTGTCGCCGCGGCCCATCGCGCGCCAGGCCACGTGCTGGTCGGGCCGCACCAGGATCGCGCCGTCCGACGAGACGCCGCGCAGGCAGCGCCAGGTTCCTTCGACGTCGCGCACCGCGGCCGTGTCGTGGATCTCGACGATGTCCACCGGCAGGCCGGCCCCATGCGCCAGCGTGGCCGCGGCATCGGCCCAGGCCGAGCCCTGGCGGCCGGTCAGCAGCGTGAAGCGGCCGGGGCGCACCAGGTCGAGCGTGGAGATCCTCTTGCCGTCGCGCTCGAGCCAGGCATGCGGCAACCGATGGCCGGGCCGGGTGGTGGGCACGTAGGTCTGGCCCAGCGGATCGCGCTCGGGCGTGCGCGTACCGTCGGGCATGACGGCGCCGAGCTCGTAGTGGTAGCCCAGTTCGATGTCGTGCGCCTGCCATTCCATGCGCTGCACTTCCATGATCTGTGCCAGCCGCGCGCGCCGCGTGCGGCCCTCGGCGTCGTCGGCGAAGTAGCGGCGGAAGTTCGCCTGGCTCAGCTCGGCATTGCCGCGCACCAGGCCGATGCCGGCATCGGTGAGCTGGTGGTTCTGAAAGGTCATCAGCGCCCACTGGATGTTGAACGCGGCCACCGGGCGGCGCTCGGCCTCGTAGCTGTCGAGCAGGCTGTCGTGCGCCTCGCCCTTGAGCACGGCCGCGAGCTTCCAGGCCAGGTTGTGCGCGTCCTGGATCGCCGAGTTCAGGCCCAGGCCGGTGGTCGGCGGATGGCGGTGCGCGGCATCGCCCGCGAGCAGCGCGCGGCCCCAGCGGTAGCGGTCGACCAGCACGCCCTCGACCGTCCAGTGGCCGATGCCGATGATGTCGGGATGCAGGTCGGGGATCTTGAGCAGCTCGCGCATGCGCGGCAGCAGCGACGCCTCCTCGAAGCGCGAAGGGTCGTCGGGCCGGAAGCTGAAGTGGAACATCCACTCCTCGGAATGCCGGCCGAAGCGCGTGGGCCCGAGCTGGCCCAGCACGCCGCTGGCCCAGGAGCCGCCCTCGGGGTTGACGAACCAGGTGGTCATCGAGTGGTCGTCGTCCCAGTACTTCGAGAGGTCGGCGCGGAAGTAGACCGTGACCATGTGCGCGAGGTCGGTCGCGCCGCTCATCACCGCGCCCAGCGTCGGGCCCACGGTCTTGCCGCCGTCGGCGCCGATCAGGTACTTCGCGCGCACGCGGTATTCCTCGCCGCTGTCGCGGTCGAGCACGCGCGCGGTCACGCCGTTGTCGTCCCGCTCGAAGGACTGCAGCTGGTGGTGGTAGCGCACCTGCGCGTTCGCCTCGGCCGAGGCCAGCTCGCGCAGCAGCGGCTCCATGCGCACCTGCGGGTAGAGCGTGGATTCGCAGGGGCTGTCCTTCGCATAGTGCTGCGCGAGCGAGCCGCCGCCGAAGGACTCGATGCGGTAGAAGGTGCGGCGGTCGAGCTCGCCGTCGCCGGCCAGCGTGGTGCACCAGCGGATGTGCGAGATGTGGGCCAGCGGCATCGAGCGCTCGTAGACGCGCTCGGCCACCTCGAACTGGCGCAGCAGTTCCATGGTGCGCTGGCTGATGTAGCGCGCCTTGGGCAGCCGGCCCGGCGCCGGATGGCGTTCGATCAGCAGGCTCGCGATGCCCTGGCGCGAGAGGAACAGCGAGGCCGCTAGGCCGCAGCCTCCGCCGCCGACGATGAGAACGGGAACGTCGATGTCTTGCATGGTCATTTCTGGAGCGTGGGATCGGGGCAGGAGGTGCGGGCGGTGATGCGCGCGAACAGCGCGCGGTGGCCCTGCGTCATCGCGGCATCGGTGTCGCCGCGCTGGCGCGCCAGCGCCTCGGCGAGTTCGCGCCAGTCGGCGGGCGAGAGGTAGTCGGCGGCCACCGGCAGCACGTAGCTTTCCTCGACCTCCATGTGGCCGAGGTAGACGGTCGAGTGCGTGTGCAGCAGCAGCTGGAAGGATTCGCGGTGCACCTCGCCCATCAGCTCCCAGGCGGTCAGCGCATGCTCGAGCTCGCGCACCGACGACTCGCCGCGCTCGTGCTCGGCCTCGAGCCGGGCCAGCACCGGGCGCAGCGCGGGGCAGCGCTCGCGGATCTTCGGGAACAGCAGCTCGCTCTCGCTCGCGTGGTGCATGCGCGCGGGCATCTCGTCGAGGTAGAACAGCATGGCGCGCAGCTCGTCGAAATCGGGCCGCCGGGCCGAGCGGCGCGCCTGCTCGATGCTGTCGCCCAGGGCCCGCAGCACCGTCGCGAGGGCCTGGTGATCCTCGAGGATCAGCTGGACGGCGGAGGGTTGGAGCAGGGGCGGCATCGGTGCGACTCGGGCATGGCCTCATTGGGGCACAGCCGGGCGCCGGGGTCAGTCCCGCTGCAGGGGACGCTCGATGGGGCTAGTGCAGCGCGCGCGAGGCCATCGTCTGGAAGCGCTCCGCGCTCCAGCGGCCCCAGCGCGCGAGGTACCAGGTCAGCAGCTCGCGTTCGCTGCCGATCACCAGCCGCTGGTAGGCGCGCTTGCGGTAGGTCTTCACGGTCTCCTCGCTCACGGCGAGGTCGAGCGCGATGCCGACCGACGACAGCCCGTAGAGGATGCGCGCGCAGACCTCGGCCTCGCGGCGCGGCAGCGGGCTGGTCGCCACGATGCAGTTCTCGATCTCCTCGAGCGTGGTCAGCGCCTGCGACACGTCGGGCCGGCTCTGGCAGACGTCGGCGTGCTTCGAGAGCATCGCCAGCAGCAGCTCGGCCGCCTGCGCGAGGCGCTCGATGCCGTCGTGCGCGAACGGCGTGTGCGGGTCGGCGCGCAGCACGCTGAGGCCGAAGGCGCCGTTGGTGCCGCGGCCGCACAGCAGGATGCGGTCGCGCACGTGCGGATAGACGCGCGGGCGCAGGTCGTCGTATTCGTGGTCGCTGAAGTCGACGTGGATGATGGTGGCGGCCGCGCCGTCGACGCGGCGCTGGGCTTCGGTCATGGCCGGGTCGTGCTTCCACAGGCCCTGCTTGACGTAGCTCTCGACGCGGTCGCGCGCGGTGCGCTCGGGCTGCACGCAGCAGGCCGCCACTTCGCGCAGCTCGTCCTGGCCGAGGCGGAAGGCCGCGAAGTGATCGGCGCCGCACAGCGCATGCAGGTAGTTCGCGAGCGCGGGCGCGAAGCGTTCGCTGCCCATGCCGTCGACCAGGCGCGCGAGCTGCGCTTCCGAGGAGGAGGCGGCCGCGGGCCGGTCCTGGATCATCACCGTCATCATCGTTGTCTCCTGGGGTACCGCCAGGCGCCTTCGGGGCGCCAACTGCCCGGACTTCTGTGTTCCGAGCAGGTTTCAAATTCCGTAATCAGATTACGCTCATCGAAATCCTGACTGTGTGAGGAGAAACCCTCCGCTGCGCTGCGGCAGGCGGTTTCAGCCCCAGCCCATGCGCCGCGAAACGTCCTCGGCGCGCGCCGACAGCACCGTCGCCACGTGGCCGTCGAGCCGGGTGTCGATCAGGCCGGCCGAGCCCATCACGGTCATCACGCCGGCCACCGCGCCCGCGTGGTCGAAGATCGGCGCCGACACGCCATGCAGCCCCGGATTGAGGTCGCCCTGGATGCGCGCGAGCTTGCGCTTGCGCACCGACTCGAACAGCGTCTCGACGTCGGCACGCGTCATCTTCCCGGCGGCCGGGTTCGGCGTCGCGCCCGGATGCGGCACGCCCGACAGCTCGCGGTCGATCAGCGGCGCCGTCACCGAGGCCGGCAGGTAGGCGCCGAAGATGCGTCCGGTGGAGGAGGTCAGCATCGGCATCACCGAGCCGGGGCGGCCGCTGATGATCAGCGCGTCGTTGGTCTCCTCGAAGCGCACGAAGGTTGGCCCGGCCGCGCCCCAGACCGCGAGGCCGACGGTGAAGCCGAGTTCGTCGCGCAGTTCGCCCAGCGTGGGCGAGGCCACCTGCACCACGTTGAGCCGGCGCAGCGCCGCGAGGCCCAGCCGCACCGCCAGCGGCCCGAGCCGGTAGCCGCCGCTGGCGGCATCGCGCTCGGCCAGCCCGCTGCGGCAGAAGCTCACGAGGTAGCGGTGCGCCTTCGGCGGCTGCATCTCGGCGCGCTCGGCCACGGTCTTGAGCATCAGCGGCGCGCCGGTGTCGATCAGCGCGGACAGCACGCGCACCGCGGTGTCGACCGCCTGCACGCCGCCCGCGTCCTCGTCGCCGGCGCCAGGGCCCGCGCCGTTCGTCTCGTCGGCGCCGTGGCCGGACTTCGCATCTTTCATGGGGGAGGGCGGGACCATCCGCACGAGACTAGCACGGGCATGGTCGCCGCCGGCCTCAGCCGGCGGCCTGTGCGCGGGCCGCCGCCAGCACGCCCGCGAAGCGCGCGAGCCGCTCGCCCTGGAAGCGCGCGGCATCGAGCTTCTCCGCGGGCAGGCCCTGGCCGCGGCCGTCGCTGAAGCTGCTGCCGTAGGGGTTGCCGCCGGCCGCCGAGATCCGCTTGTCGGTGTAGCCCACCGGCACGATGACCGAACCCCAGTGATAGAAGATGTTGTGCAGCGCGAGCAGCGTCGATTCCTGTCCGCCGTGCAGGTTGCCGGCACCCGTGAAGGCGCCCGCCACCTTGTCCTGCAGCCCGCCCGCGGCCCACAGCGGGCCCAGCGTGTCGATGAACTGCTTGAGCTGCGCGGCTGGCAGGCCGAAGCGCGTGGGCGTGCCGAACACGAAGCCGTCGGCCCAGGCGAGGTCGTCGGGCGTGGCCTCGGGCACCTCGCGCGTGGCCTGCAGGTGTTCCTTCCAGGCCGGCTTGGCATCGATGGTCTCGGGGCCCGCGAGTTCGCGCACCTTGCGCAGGCGCGTTTCGGCGCCCATGGCGCGCGCGCCTTCCTCGATGGCCTGGGCGATGCGCCAGGTGTGGCCGGTGCTGCTGTAGTAGACGATGGTGAGCTTGGCCATGGTGCGCGGGTCGGGTTGTTGTTGTCGCGGGCGCGGTGCCCGCCGCCGGCCAGCATAGGCAGCGCCCCGCGCGCGGTATGCCCCCCTGCGGCGGGACAGACAGCCGCCGCGCCATGGCTATGGTGGCGGCCATGATCCACGAACTGCGTCTCTACGCGGTGGCACCGGGCCGCATGGCCGACGTGCACGACCGCTTCAACCACCATTTCCCGGCCCTGTTCGAGAAGCACGGCGTCGACTGCGTCGCGCGCTGGCAGGCCGTGGCCGGGCCCGACGCGCCGCGCTTCGTCTACCTGATGGCCTACCGCGACTACGCGCACCGCGAGGCCGTGTGGGCCAGCTTCTATGCCGACGCCGAGTGGTGGCGCGTGCGCGCCGAGACCAACGCGGGCCACGAGATGGTGGAGCGCCACGACCTGTTCTTCCTGAAGCCGAACGCCGCCTGGCCGGCGCTCGCGGGAGCCGACGCTGCCGTGCCGGTGGACGGCCTGCACGAGCTGGTGCAGCAGCAGATCGCGCCCGGGCAGAACGCCAACGCCAATGCGTTCCTGCACGAGACCTGGCTGCCGCGCGTGCGCGAAGCCGGCGCGCGCGTGCTCGCCGTGTGGGACATGGCGGCCGGCGCCGGCATGCAGAAGGTCGTGTTGCTCTACGCCTGGCCCGATGCCGCGACCTGGCATGCCGGCCGCCAGCGGCTCGACCGCGATGCCGCGCTGCAGGCCGAGTTCGGAGCGCAGCGCGCGCGCCATGGCACGGCGCTGTTCCAGCGCGCCGAGGTCAACCTGCTCGAGCCCGCGCCGGGCGCGACCATTCGCGCCGGGCTGGGCCGCCTCGCCTGATGCCGCCGCTGAAGATCGCGCTGGTGGGCGGCAGCGGGCGCGTGGGACGCCACGTCGCGCTCGAGGCCGAGCGGCGCGGCCACCTGCTGCGGCCCTTGCCGCGCGCCGAATTCGACGTGTTCGATGCGGAGGCGCTCGCGCGCGGTTTGCAGGGGCAGGACGTGCTGGTCAGCGCCTACGGCGCGCCGGCCGAGCTGGCGCCGCTGCTGGTGCGTGCCACGGCCTCGATGCTGCAGGCGCTGCGCACGGCGGGCGTCGCGCGCATCGTCACCGTCGGCGGTGCCGGCGGTCTCGCGGTGGCGCCGGGCCGGCGGCTGGCCGACACGGCGGACTTCCCGGCCGAACTGCTGCCCAAGGTCAAGGCGCACGAGGAAGCGGTGGCCCTGCTCGCCGCCTCGGGGCTCGACTGGACCTGCCTCGCGCCCGCCGCGCGCATCGCGCCGGGCGAGCGCAGCGGCCGCTACCGTTGCGCGGTCGGCGCGCTGGTCAGCGATGCGCAGGGTCGCAGCGGTATTTCTTATGCGGACTTCGCCTGCGCACTGGTCGACGAGCTCGAGGCGCGGCGGTATCCGCGGCAGCTGGTGGGCATCGGCGACTGAGCTTTCATCCGCGGCGGGCTATGCCGGGCGCTTCGCCTTCGCCGCCTTCTTCGTCACGTTGAACGCCACCGCTTCCTGGATCAGCGCCTTGAAGGCCTGCGCATCGACCGTCTCGCCTTCGCCGATGTCGATCGCGCGCCGCGCATTGCCCTCGAGGCTCGCGTTGAACAGGCCGGCCGCATCCGCGAGCGAGGCGCCCTTGGCGAAGGTCAGCTTCACTTTCCCCTTGTACGACTCGCCGGTGCAGACGATGCCGTCGTGCGACCAGGTCGGCGTGCCCATCCACTTGAGTTCCTCGACGATCTCCGGATCGGCCTCCTTGATCAGCTGCCGCATGCGGCCCAGCGTCTGGGTGCGCCAGTCGCCGAGCTCGGCGATCTTCTGGTCGATCTGCGCGGAGATCGCGGGGTCGGTGCCCGACTCGGATTTCTTCATGGGTGCTCCTGGCTTTTTCCATGAGGCCCGGCGGATCCGGCGCCCCTGCGTGGGAACGCATTCTGCATACGCGCGGCGCATGCCGGAAGAAAAGCGCCGTGGGCGCGGCCTCAGCCGATGGTCCGCGGCTGCGCCGCCGCCCGCTGCCGCAGGCTCAGCGCGAAGCCCGCGCCGATCGCCAGCAGCGCCACCGCGCAGGCCAGGAACACCGGCCGCGTGCCGATGCGGTCCACCGCCGCCGACGCCACGGCCACGCCGAGTGCGATGCCGAGGAACATGGTGGAGGCGAACAGGCTGACCGCGGTGCCGCGCAGCGCGGGCACCATTTGCGTGGCATGGGTCTGCAGCGTGCCGTGCAGCGCGTAGAAGCCCAGGCCCGCCACCAGGCAGGCCGGCAGCGCCAGCGCCCAGTGCTGGCCGAGCGCGAGCGCCAGCCAGCCCAGGCCCAGCGCGATGCCGCCGCCCAACACCAGCCCGCCTTCGCCGAACACGGCCAGCAGCCGGCGCGCCGCGAAGGCGTAGAAGAAGCCGCCCACGCCATAGAGCGCCACCACGCCCGCCGCGCTCGAGAGCCCGAGACCGTATTCGCGCACCAGGAAGGCCGGCAGGAAGGCCAGGCCCGAGAAGGCGAAGGCGCCCTCGGCCATCACCACCAGCAGCATCCAGCGCGCCCAGGGCTCGGCCAGCACGCGCAGGATGTCGCGCAGATGCCCATGGCCGTGGCCGGACGGCGCGCGCACCGGCTCGGCGCGCACCTCGCGGTTGAGGCTGATCGCGAGCCCGCCGACGCAGAACACGACGGCCAGCAGCGCGAACACGGCGCGCCAGCCCAGCCATTCGGTGAGCACGCCCGACACCCACTGCCCGGCGATCATCCCGCCCAGCGACAGCATCAGGAAGCGCGCCAGCACCGGCTGCCGCTCGGCGTAGGGCACGGTGTCGCCGACCCAGGCCAGCACCAGCGCGATGATGCCGGCGGCCGCGGCGCCGGCGAGGAAGCGCGCCACCACGAGCATCTCGAGGCTCATCGCCGCCAGCGCGAGCAGGTTGCCGGCCACGCAGCCCAGCGCCGCGAAGCCGATGGTGCGGCGCTTGCCGAAGCGGTCGCCGAGCGGGCCGAACAGCAGCTGCAGCAGCCCATAGGCGACCGCGTAGACCGATACCGTGAGGGCAGCGCGGCCGGTGGTGACGCCGAAGTTCTGCGCCAGCGCGGGCAGCATCGGGTCGCAGACGCGCATCATCGCGCTGCTGCAGCAGTGCACCGTGGCCAACGCCGCCAGGCCCCCGGGCCGCACGCGGGTCATCGGGCCTGCGCGTCCTGCTTCTCGAAACCGGGGCGGGGAATCAGCGACAGCCAGGTGGTGCTGAGGCCGCCGTCGACCAGCAGGTCCTGCCCGTTCACGTAGCCCGAGCGGGGGCTGGCCAGGAAGGCCACCACCTCGGCGATGTCCTTCGGTCCGCTGATGCGTCCGGCCGGCACGATGGCCTCGCGCTTCGCGAGCACCTCGGGCTGGGTGTAGATGCCCTCGGTGAGCGGCGTGCGCACCATCGCCGGGCTCACCACGTTGCTGCGGATGCGGTGCTCGCCGAGCTCCACCGCCAGCAGTTGCGACAGCATCTTCACGCCCGCCTTGCTGATGCTGTAGGGGCCGCTGTAGGGCTGCGGCACGCGCCCCGAGATCGAGGCCACGTGCACCATGCTGCCGCCGCCCGCGGCGATCATCTGGCGGCCGAATTCCTGCGCGCACAGCAGGAAGCCGTCGAGGTTCACCGCCATCAGCCGGTGCCAGCGCTCGATGTCGATGTCCATCAGCGCCGCGGCGTAGATCGTGGCCGCGTTGTTCACCAGCACGTCGCAGCGGCCGAGCTCGCGCTCCACTGCGGCAGCGGCGCGTTCCACGTCGGCCTTGTCGGTGATGTCGCAGCCCAGCGCGATCGCTCGCGCACCGCTTTCCGCGATGTCGGCCGCGGCGCGGGCCGCGCCCGCTTCGTCGCGGTCGAGCAGCGCCACCCTGGCGCCCACCGACGCGAGCTCGCGCGCGATCTCGATGCCGATGCCGCCGGCCGCGCCGGTGACCACGCAGACCTTGTCTTCCAATTGCAGCCAGTTCGCGGTCATGGCGTCAGACCTGCGGGTTGGCGATGCGCAGCACCAGGCCGTCGAGCGCCGCGCTCATCACGAGCTGGCACGAGAGCCGGCTCGTGGCCTGGCGCGGCGCGGCCGTGTAGTCGAGCATCTGGTCCTCGGTCGAGGCCATGGCGGGCAGTGCGTCCGCGGGGCCGTCTTCCACGAAGACATGGCAGGTGGCGCAACTGAGCGAGCCGCCGCAGTCGCCGACGATTTCGTCGATGCCGTGGTCGCAGGCGGCGCGCATGAGGTTGGTGCCGACGGGAACGTCGACGTCGCGGCGGGCGCCGTCGGCGCAGATGAAGGTGGCCTTGGTCATGGCGCCACTGTCGGGCGCGCTCGCCGTGGTGTCAGTCCCCTCGGAGGGGACGGGCGCGGCACGGCACTCCTGCGCACACTCGCGGCATGCAATCCATCGCCATCCATCGCCACGGCGGGCCCGAGGTCCTCGAAGCCCTGAACCTCGAACTGCCGCCGCCCGCGCCGCGCCAGGTGCGCGTGCGCCACACCGCCATCGGCCTCAACTTCTCCGACATCAACGTGCGCAACGGCGGCTTCTACCTCGGCCGCGGCCCGCGCTTCCCCGTCATCCTCGGCAACGAGGCGGCCGGCGTGGTGGAGGCCGTGGGCACCGAGGTGACCGAATGGCGCGCGGGCGACCGCGTGGCCTATGCCGGCACCGGCGGCCTGTTCTTTCAGGACACCGGCGCCTACGCCGAGGCGCGCAATCTGCCGGCCGACTGCCTGGTGCGGCTGCCCGACGACATCGACGACCGCCAGGCCGCCGCGATGCTGCTCAAGGGGCTGACCGCTTCGGTGGTCATCCACCGCTGCCACCGGCCGCAGCCCGGCGACACCATCCTCGTGCATGCCGCCGCGAGCGGCGTCGGCAGCCTGCTCGCGCAATGGAGCCATCACCTGGGCGCCACCGTCATCGGCACCGTCGGTTCGCAGGCCAAGGCCGAGTTCGCGCACGCGCACGGCTGCGACCACACCATCCTCTACCGCCAGGAAGATTTCGTGGCCGCCACGAAGCAACTCGCGCCGCAGGGCCTGGCGGCCGTCTTCGACGGCGTCGGCAAGGACACCTTCATCCCGTCCTTCGACTGCATGCGCCCCTTCGGCGCCGTGGTGAACTATGGCAACGCCTCGGGCCCGGTGCCGCCCTTCGACCTGATGCTGCTGGCGCAGAAGGGCTGCCTCGCGCTGCACCGGCCGGGCTTCGGCTTCCACGCCATCACGCCCGAGACCCGGGCCCAGGCCTGCGGCGAACTGTTCGACCTGGTGCGCAGCGGCGCGCTGAAGGTCGAGGTGAGCCGGACTTATGCGCTGGCCGATGCGGCGCTGGCGCATGCGGATGTGGAGCAGGGGAAGACGGTGGGGTCGGTGTTGTTGATACCGTGAAGTGATCGGCGCACGGCTGCCGCTGATGATGTTGCTTGTGCTTGATCGTCCGGGCTGAGCTTGTCGAAGCCTCGCGCCGCGATTTGCCGTATCGACGCGGCGGTATTCTCCTTTCATGAACTACAAGGTTTCGACCGATCGAACGGTGACGTGGCAGGAGTTTGGTGCCCTGATGGAGTCGGTGGGTTGGGGCTCCGGGTACGACGAAGCGGCGTTTGCCAGTACGAGCCGGGCCTATCCGTTGATTGCCCATGCACGTTCCGACGAGGGGATGCTTCTCGGCTATGTCTCGGCGTTCAGCGATGGCGCATTCAGCACCATGCTGGGTGAACTGCTCGTGCATCCTTCGGCACGGAGCTCCGGCATCGGACGATCCCTGCTGCGTACGGTCGAGGCCGAGTTTCCCGGCATTCCGATCTACGTGAAGGCACTGGGCGAAGCCAAGCGGTTTTTCGAGGCATGCGGCTATCGCAGGCCCCGGACCGAGATGACGGTTTTGTTCAAGGTGCCGGGTTCATCCCTTTGCATCTGAACGGTATTGACCTAAGGAACGTCTGCACAACGTGAGTCGTAAAGGCGATTGATCGGATAAATGGTAAGCGTCCCGTGAACCTATCTTGAATCGGCGCTAGGAGCAAAGGATGCTCGTGTCCACTAATACTTGGTGGACACGTGAACACTATCTCTCCTCAGCACACAAGCGATCGGCGGCGCCGCCGCCTGCACAGCGACGAATTCAAGGCCAACGCCGTTGCGCTGGCTGCGCAGCCCGGCATGTCGATGGCGGCTGTGGCGATGTCTCTCGGTATCAATGCTAACCTGTTGCGTCGCTGGGTGCGTGACGCAGAGATCCAGCCGCGTAGGCCCGAGCCAATCGATGTACCGAAGGCGCTGCCTGGTGCCGCCCCAAACCCGGAAGTCAGCGGATTCATGCCTGTGCAGTTGCCCGCGCCGGCTGAGGCGCCTGCGCCTCCCAGCGACATCCGCATGGAGGTGCGCCGCGGCGCCGTGCACGTCGTGGTGACCTGGCCAGCCGCGCTGGCCAGCGAGTGTGGTGGCTGGCTGCGAGATCTGCTGCGGTGATCAAGGTCGAAGCTGTCTGGTTGGCCGTCGAACCGCTGGACATGCGATCGGGCACCGAAGCTGCGCTGGCGCGGGTCGTGCATGTCTTCGGTGCCGCCAGACCCCACCACGCCTATTTGTTCGCTAACCGCCGCGCCAACCGGATGAAGGTGCTGCTGCACGATGGCATCGGGATTTGGCTGGCGGCCAGACGGCTGCACCAGGGCAAGTTCCTCTGGCCCCATGACGCCGCTCCCACGCTCAATCTGAGCCGTTCCCAGTTCGATGCCCTGGTGCTGGGCCTGCCTTGGCAGCGTGTCGGCGAGGCCGGAGTGATCCGCGTGATCTAGCGCAATTGCCGAAGTTGCTGATGCTCACCCGGGTGTCCTGGGGCATCATCACCTTCCGTGAGCGACACGGCCACCAACCTCGACCACCTGGATGCGCAGCAACTGCGTGAGATGGTGCAGTCGCTATTGGGCCGGGTGGAGGCCGGTGAACTGGAGATCGATCGGCGCGACCGCGAGATCGCGTTCAAGCAGGCCACCATCGACAAGCTCACGCACGAGATGGCCGTGCTCAAGCGGCTGAAGTTCGCCTCGAGGTCGGAAGCCTTCACCGCTGAGCAGAGGAATCTGCTGGAGGACACCCTCGACGCAGACCTGGCGGCGATGGAACTGGAGTTGGAGCAGCTCGCACCGGCCAAGGCTGCACCCCAGGGCAAGCAGCAGCCCAAGCGCCAGGCGCTTCCTTCCCATTTACCGCGTCGCGAGATACACCACGAGCCTCACAACGTAATCTGCGCGTGTGGCTGCGTGCTCAAACGCATCGGTGAGGACGTCGCCGAGAAGCTCGACTACCATCCCGGCGTGTTCACGGTGGAGCGCCACGTCCGCGGCAAATGGGTGTGCGCCCGATGCGAGACGCTGATCCAGGCGCCGGTAGCGCCCCACATCATCGACAAGGGCATCCCGACAGCCGGGCTGCTCGCACAGGTGTTGGTGGCGAAGTACCTTGATCACCTGCCGCTGTACAGGCAGGAGGCCATCTTCGGCCGAGCGGGCCTCGCGATCCCTCGCTCGACGCTGGCCGCTTGGGTGGGCCAGTGCGGCGTTCACCTGCAGCCGCTGGTGGATGCACTCAGAAGCGAGATGCTCCGTAGTCAGGTGCTCCATGCGGACGAGACCCCCGTGGCCATGCTCAAGCCCGGCCACGGCAAGACGCATCGGGCGTACCTCTGAAGCTACTGCACGACGGCCTATGACGCACTACCCGCAGTGGTGTTCGACTTCGCCGACAGCCGCGGCGGACAGCACGCCCGGGCCTTCCTTCGGCTTGGCGGCGAGAACGGCTGGCGCGGCACCCTCGTGTGCGATGACTTCTCCGGCTACAAGGCGTGCTTCGAGCTGGGCGTCACCGAGGCCGGCTGCCTGGCGCATGCCAGGCGCAAGTTCCATGAGCTGTGGGCCAACCACGGCAGCCCGATCGGCGAGCGGGCCCTGAAGTACTTCGGTGAGCTCTACGAGGTCGAGCAGGTCGTGACCAAGCTGGCACCGGAAGACCGTAGACGCGTGCGCCAGGAGCGCTCACGGAAGGTGGCCGATGCACTCCATCAATGGCTCACCGCGCAGCGGCAGAAGGTGCCCGAGGGCTCGGCGACCGCCAAGGCCATCGACTACAGCCTTAAGCGCTGGCTGGCGCTCACGCGCTACATCGACGACGCCGATCTGCCGGCGGACAACAACCGGGTGGAGAACCAAATCCGGCCAATCGCGCTGGGCCGTTCCAACTGGCTGTTCGCCGGGAGTCTACGTGCCGGTCAGCGGGCCGCGGCCATCATGACCTTGGTGCATTCTGCGCGCCTGAATGGTCACGAGCCGCACGCTTATCTACGCGACGTTCTCGAACGCTTGCCCACGCATCTGAACAGCCGCATCGACGAACTCTTGCCACATCGCTGGATGCCAGCAACCGCCCAGATCCACAGGGCTGGAGCCTCGTGCTAGTCAGCCGCTACTGCATTTACCTGCTGTGCAACTGCGAGCACTTCAAGCGACGTGTAGGCACCGACTTGGTAGCCAAATAAAACGAATTCGAATCGAGCTACTTCGGCGCGCCACTGCGATTGATAGACGGGCTCCTGGCCCCTGTTCTGGAAGTCGTGTGGATCCCGAGCTTCGACATCGTGATCACCCGAACCCATGCGCGCTAGCTCATCGAATGAATATCCCATGAAGCTCCCGCCGGGGTATACATCTGCTAGGTGGCCGCCACTATTCATGGCCGCCGCTAGGTACTGAGCAAAGATGCGATTCTTCTTATAGGTGACTTGGAGTGTGATCATGCTCGTGCAGTAAGCAATTGCCGGGCTCGCTCTCAAGGCAGCGAGGATGAGGGCAGTCTATCGCGCGCGGTGCACGGCCGGCGCCATGCCAATCAGCGGAGCACGTCAAGATGGAACGCCCGCGCGCATACGATAAATGAGCAATGGACCCCAGCGCGGCCGTGAAGCAGCCGAGCCGATCGCATTGGCAGCCGTGCGCAGCGGAGTGCGAGCCGCTCGGCACGCCATCCAGACGCACTCGCCCATTCACTGCCAGCAGTCGTCGCCGCGCCATCCATAGATTGCCCAGCGCGAACAGCGTGACGATCTGCCCCGTGTTCCGCGCAGCCGCCGATAGCGCACCTTGGTGAACCCGAACTGGCGCTTGAGCACCCGAAACGGGTGTTCGACCTCGGCCCGGATGCTGGCCTCCATCTTCTCCACCCGCTCGGCCACGAAGTCCGCCTCGGGCCGCTTGTGCACGCCCTGGTAGCCGGCATCACCGAAGGCGGCATGTTCTTGTCCTTGTAGCAGCGCACCAGCCATGTCCAGGTCGTTGACGTTGGCCAGCGTCGTGGCCACCGCGTGCACCAGCCCCGAGGCGATGTCCACGCCAATGTGGCCATCATCCCGAAGTTCCAGTTGTTGCTTTTCTTGGCCTGCTTCATTTCGGGATCGCTGTCGCCGCCAGCGTTCTTGGTCAAACTCGGCGCGGAGATCGGCATGGCGTCCACCGCCGCGCCCGATCTCAGCATGAGGCCTCGGTGCTTCAGCAGATCGTCCTTCTCCAGCAGATGACGGAACTTCAGGATGTCGTCTCATCGAGGATCCGGATCGTGCCGCTGCTCAGGCCCGCGAACGCCAGGTACAGCGGCATGTCGTGAAGTGCCTCTTCAATTGCCGGGTCGCTCAATCCGAACCACTGCTGCGTGTAGTGGATGCGCAGCTTCGTCTCGATGCCAAACGGCGGCCGGCCCGTTTTGCTCTTGGGCCAGTGCGACTCGATGATCTCGACCAGCACCTTCCACTGCACCACGCGCTCCATCTCCTCCAGGAATTCGCGCTTGCGCGTCCTCTTGGTCGACAGGTTCAGGCCCGATCCAAGCTGTTCCATGTTTTCGATCCTCGCAGGCTTTGTTGGATCACGCTAAGCGGATCGGTACTGAGTTTTGCAGACCAACCCCTGGCAGTGCGGCGACCCTATGATGTCTAGTCGGAGAGAGAAAACCACGTAAAGCCATTGCCCAACAAATGAAAGTCAACGTCGGAAAAATGAAATTGGAAGCCGAAAAAATTGAAAAGAGTCCGCACGCGTTCTGGATGAACACATGCGGCATTGACACCTATCGCCGCAGCACCCATCACGCTCGCCACGACACCCCGTGGAACGGATTCAGCGCGGAGGGCGTCCTGGTCTGTACTCTTTGGCTCGACGAAATCGTCGACATCTTCGATGACTTGGAGGATCGGGTCCGGCGATTCGTGGAGATTGGAGGGAAGGCGAAAGCTTGGAAAGGGCCAGCAGTCGCCCATGGAAAAGAGGCTGACGACAATTTGCGCAAGGCCTCTGCGGAAAGGCGTCGAGTGGTTGGTTACGAAGCAGAACCAGATGCCGCCGCGCTGCAAAAAGGCGACCGTAAAGTTGCACACTTCTATCTGGATCGGGCGCACGAACTGAAGCGCATATTCGCGTTCTCGAGCGGCCAGATGCTAGAGCGCTTGAAAGTTGACGAGGCATTCAACGCTGCTCGCAACGGCGCCGATGACCAGAAACTCGAGACGGGCTATCTTTTCGAACTCATTGAACCCCAAGGCGACTTTCCAGGAAAACTTACGATTGTCAATACCACCGTTCCGTCCGAGGGCGAGGATTCTGCCGATGAAAAAGAGGATGAAGACGACCTGTTTGATGACGCGAACGAGGAGCCGTCGACGCTTGATGTGTATGCGCTGAAGGCCCTGCCCATACTTGTAGAGCATGTCTTGCGCCAAAAGGACGATGTGCTCCAGCCCCTGACATATAAGGAACTGGCAGAGCGGCTTGGTCGTCGGAACAAGAATGGCGTAGCCTGGGCTCGCGGCCTTGGGCATGTCCTTGGCCGTGTGACGGCACTGATCGACAACCTGACAGCGGTTTGGGCGGAGTCCATACCCTATTTGACGACCGTCGTTGTTGCATCGCAGGGAGCCAGCAAGGGCCTGCCAGGTATCGGTATCCGTGGCAAATGGTATGGCTATGACAAGTTGACTCGATCCGAAAAAGAGTCGAAGGTCATGGCTGAATATCAACGGATCTTGGGTTTCGGCAGTCGTTGGAATGACTTGCTCGAACTGATTGGACTTCCCTCCGTTCTCCCGCCAGACCTAGGTAACGCTTCTGGCAGCCCGGGGCGGGGTGGCTGGGGCGGTGGTGAATCGGATGAGCACAAAGCCCTCAAGTCATTCGTTAGAGCCAATCCTCAGTTGGTTGGTGCCCAGCAAGATTGGACAGCCACCGAGGAATATGCATTGCGCTCGGGAGACGAAATCGACGTATTCTTCAAATCTGACGATACGTGGATCGGCGTGGAGGTGAAGTCATCCGTCTCTGACGGATTTGAACGTGACTACGAGCGGGGGCTTTACCAGGTCGTCAAGTACAAGGCTGTGCTCACGGCTCAGGCATCAATCGACCACCCCTCTCACCCGCCCACTGTGAAGGTGTTTCTGGTGCTTGAGAGCGATCTGCCGTACAAGTATAGAAAGGTCGCAGTGGCACTCGGCGTGGAGGTGAAAACTGCTGCCAGATCGCTGACGTAGCGCTGAAAGAGGCAGAAAAGATGCATGGGGCTAGGCTGTACATGCGAGCGCCTGACCAAAGTCGAGCACTACGACTCATCCCTATCGATCACGCGAGGCAGATTCGCGCCAGCGCCTTCCAGGCAACTAAAGATATGACCTGCTTGAAAGCTGACGGTGGCGACTCTTCGCTGGCGCAAGGCACTTAAACGCAGCAGGCGGAAAAGGACACATCGGGATGCCGGCGAGCTGAAGTGGTGTCTCGCTGTCAGCACGGCATGCCGATACGATTTTGTCGAAGACAGCGAGACCTTCTTTCAACGGTATGTGGTGCCTTGTTTCTCTAAGCCGAATCTCTTGATCCGAGCCTGTGAAGCTTCTTTGAGTCGCAGTTGCTCCTTGCACGCGGCGCGTGCCAGCAAACGGGCCTTCTCGTTGCCGTGCGTCGTCACCGAGAACGATTACTAAGCCGCGCTGCATGAGCGTCGCCAACGCGGGTGAACGAGGCTGCGCCTGCGCAGCGGATGAAGTCGAAAGTGTTGTCATCGGGGCTCTCCTGGGTTGAATGCCGCAAGGAGGACCGCCGAAAAAACGAATGCCGCCTTGCGGCGGCATCGTCAGCTCATGACCAAGCGTGCCGCCTATCGATAGGCGGCGTAATACGCGACGGGGGCGTGGAAGGGCGAGGTCATGGGGGCGATGATAGCTTGCCGCAGGCGAGGCCCGCGTCTAGCATGCCGTTCGTCCGCAACCACACAGCCCCGGGGAGGCACCATGGAACTTCACACCGCGCGCATCTTCGTCCAGGACCTCGGCGATGCCGCCCGTTTCTACGAACAGACACTGGGCCTGCCATTGAAGGCCGACGGGCGCGAACATGGCTACTGCGTGTTCGGTTCGGGGCCGTTGAGCCTGGTGGTCGAGCGTGTCGACGAGGACGCCCCGACGGAGGACCAGGTGCTCGTGGGACGCTTCACGGGGTTGTCCTTCGACGTGAAGGACATCGACGCGAAGTACAAGGAACTCTCGTCGCTCGGCGTCGCGTTCAGCGGACTTCCCGAGCGGCAGCAATGGGGCGGGATTCTCGCGACGCTGCGCGACCCGGCGGGCAACGAGATCCAGATCGTGCAGCAGCCCTGAAGGCCTGACCCAAGGAAAGAAAACGTGCCGAAGAAATTCTTCAACCTGCGCTTCGACAGCGAATCTCCTCAAGACTCCGTGGGCGGCGCCTACCTGGCGCCCGAGGGTCAAGGGCTGCCGTGTTGCACCCAGTGCGACCGGCAGATGATTCCCTTCCTTCAGTTCACGCTGCCTCGTGCGGCCGAGCTGCCGTTTGTCGACGGAAGCCGGCTGTCGGTGCTGATGTGCCCCGAGCACAACGAGATCCCGAGCTTCGAGTCCTTCGAGGCGTTGCCGCCGGCCTATTGGGACCAGGGCGAAGGCCACTGGTTCGCATCGCTCGAGAAGCCGCGGGCCATGCATCGCGTGCCGAGTCCCCCCGTTCTGCAGACCGCCGAACTCGTGGTGGCCGATGCGCCCGCCGACGAGTACTACCGCATCGCGGTGGGTGGCGAGCCCGAGTGGGTGCAGGATGAAGAAAGCTTCACCTGTTCGTGCGGCTCGGCGATGGAATTCGTTTGCCAGGTCAGCGACAGCTTCCAGTTTCTCAAGCTGCCCGATGCACCCGAGCAGCCCGACGGTTCTTCGGCCCGAGGCTATGTGCTGTTTCTGGGCAACGAAGTCTACGTGTTCGCATGCGCGCGGCAATGCGACCCGCGGGCCGTATGGGTCACGGTGCAGAACTGAGCGCGCCCTCTCTGCGCTTGCGCGCAGCCGTGGCGTCTGCCTAGTCCCCCGAGCGCCGTCGTCCTACCTGCTCGGCACCCCTGTTTTCCTAGAGTGCATTCACTGCAGCCGCACAGGGCGGCTCGGTGACAAAGACACTCAACCAGACAGGGGCCTTCTCATGAAAAAACATCTTCTCGTTCTCGCCATCGCATCGTCGTTCTTCGCCATGGGCGCAGCCAACGCAGCCGACGGCATGACCAAGGACCAGTACAAGGTCGCCAAGGAAAAGATCGAGGCCGACTACAAGGTCGCCAAGGCCCAGTGCGACACGATGAAGGACAACGCCAAGGACGTCTGCGAGAAGCAGGCCAAGGGCACGGAGAACGTGGCCAAGGCCGAACTCGAACAGCAATACAAGCCGACCGCCGGCCACGCCAAGAAGGTTGCCGAAGAGAAGGCCACGGCCACCTACGAAGTCGCCAAGGAAAAGTGCGATGACCAGTCGGGCGACGCCAAGAGCGCCTGCGTGAACCAGGCCAAGGCCGATCACGACAAGGCCAAGGTCGACATCAAGGCCATGAAGGGCTGAGAAAGCCCATGAAGGTGCCCGCGCGAGCGGGCGCCTTGCAGTGGCCGCAGCCGCTGCAGGCCTAGCGTTCGCCGGGCCAGATATCCCGCATCCGCTCGGCTTCCTGTGCGAATTGCTCGGCCAGGAAGTCCAGCAGCGCCCGCACCCGCGGGACCATGTACTGCGTGGCATGCCGTATCGCGTACACACCCGGTTCCTTCGCCACGTACTCCGGTAGCAGGATCCGAAGCCGGCCGCACCGTACATCCTCGGCCGCATCCCAGATCGTCTTGCGCGCTATGCCTCGTCCCGCCAGCGTCCAGGCGCGCACGAGTCCTCCATCGTTCGTTTCCCATGCATCGGCCATCGGCACCGTGTGCTGCCAGGTCTCGCCGTCTCGCGCGAAGTGGAATTCGTTGAGCGGCCCGGCCGCGGTCACCAGCACGATGAAGCGATGGCCCGCAAGCGCCTCGGGCGTGCGTGGCGTGCCGCGGCGCTCCAGGTAGTTGGGCGAGGCACAGAGCACCCGGCAATTGGGTGCCAGCCGCCGTGCGACCAGGGCGCTGTTCTCGGGCTGCCCGAAACGGATCGCGAGGTCGACGTTGTCCTGGTGCAGGTTCGACACCGAGTCGGTCAAGGTCAATGCCACCCGGACGCCGGGGTGAAGGCTCGCGAACATGTCCAGCCACCGATCGAGCACCTGCCGCCCGAAGTCGGTGGAGGCCGAGATCCTGACCTTGCCCTGCACCATGCCCTGCCCCTCGCGCAGCAGGGCTTCCACCTCATGGATGCTCTGCAGCGCGACCTCGCAGTGCGCCAGATAGAGCCGGCCTTCCTCGGTCAACCGCAGGTGCCGGGTCGTGCGGTCGAGCAGCTTCGCGCGCAAGGCCGTCTCCAGCTTCTTCAGCCGGGCGCTCGCCGCCGCGGGCGACAAGCCCAGCTTGCGTCCGGCGGCGGAGAGGCTGCCCGTCGAAGCCGTCTCCGCGAACAGGCGCATGTCGCCCCATCGATCGGTTGCCATCTTTCACTTGGATTTGAAGTTCATTCAATTTTCCGCCCAATTCTCAAAGTTGGAGCGCAGTCACACACTGCCGGCTTCCGTCCTGGCTGACCAGGACCCCGCACACACAGGAAGCATCCGACATGACACGAGCCATCGGCGCCGCATCGCGCCCCAGCGACCTTTCTTCCGAGCCGGATGCGGCCACGCGGCTGCCCTGGGCCGCGCTGCTCGCGCTGACCCTGACCAGCTTCATGGCCACGGCGAACGAGGCGGTGCCCGCGGGCCTGCTGCCGCAGATCGCGCGGGGCCTGGGGGTGTCCGAGGCCTGGGCCGGACAGTTCGTCACGCTGTGCGCGCTCGGCGCCGGATTGGCCGCCATTCCGCTCACGGCGGCCACCCGTGCGTGGTCGCGCCGCAAGGTGCTGCTGCTCGCGCTGGCCGGGTTCTGTGCCTGCAATGCCGTGACCGCGCTCTCCACCCACCTGGCGCTCTCGCTGGCTACGCGCCTCGTCGTCGGCCTCGCGACCGGCCTGGCCTGGAGCGAACTGGCGACCTGTGCCCGGCGCCTGGTGCCGAGCCGCCTGCAAGGTCGCGCGCTGGCGATCGTCATGGTCGGCATTCCGCTGGCCTTGTCGTTCGGCGTGCCGCTGGCCGCGTGGCTCGGTCGTCAGATCGGCTGGCGCTGGATGTTCGGCGGCATGTCCGCGATCGGGCTGGTGCTGGTGGCCTGGGTGCGCGCGAGCGTTCCGGACCTGCCGGGCCGGGACAGCGGCGAGCGGGCGGACTATCGCCGGGTGCTGGCCACGCCCGGTGTCGGGCCGGTGCTGCTGATCGTCATGCTCTGGATCTTCGCGCACTACCTGCTCTACACGTACATCGCGCCATTCCTCGCGCAGCGCGGCCTGCTCGACCGGCTCGATACCCTGTTGCTGAGCTTCGGGCTGGCCACGGCCATCGGCCTCTGGGGCGTGGGTTGGCTCGTCGACCGCCACCTGCGCGCGTTGCTCCTGGGGTCGCTCGGCACCTTCGCGGCGGTCGGGGTGGCGCTGGGAGAGGCCGGTTCATCCTTCGCGCTCGTGTTCATAGGCGTGTGCGTGTGGGGATTGAGCTTCAGCGGCGCGCCCACGTTGCTGCAGACCGCGCTGGCCGATGCGGCCGGAGACGCGTCCGACATCGCGCAGTCGATGCTGGTCACGGTCTTCAACCTGTCTTTCGCGGCCAGCGGACTGCTGGGAGGCGTGCTGCTCGGCACCGTTGGCAGTGCGGTGTTTCCCTGGCTCATGGCGGCGCTGGCATGCGCGGGAGCATGGGTTGCGTGGCGCTTTCGTGCCAGCGCGTTCCCTTCGAATCGGCGTCGCACCTCGACGCGCTGAGATCGGGCCCTGGCCCGGTGCTGACGGCGCGGCGGTCCGGAACGGGCACCCGGCTCTATGGCACGATGCGCGCAAAGAAACCCGAAGACGAGGAGACGGCCATGTCCTTGCTGCGACGCTTGCGCGGAGAGCCCCGATTCGCGATGCCCTGCCTTGGCAGAACCTTGACGCTGTATCGGGAGGGCTCGCAGTTCGGATTGCTCACCGGTCTGGGGACTGTTGCGCTGTTCAATCTTCCCTGGCATCTGGCATCTGGCATCTGGCATCTGGTGGCGGGAGGCGGGAGGCGAGGAAGTGGTCCGCCCGTTGGTCGCCGTTGCCGGGGCCTATCTTGCTGCGACGCTCATCGCGTCGCGTGCGCCGGTCGAGATGGATGCGCGTGACGCCGCGTCTCGCTGGCTTTGACTACCGCTGCCGGCTGGAAGCCGGCTCTTGAATCATGAGCAACTTCGAGATCTACACCCCAACCGCTGAAGAGGTGCACTCGGGCGAGTTGGGCCGCCGCATGCGGCAGTTCAACTATCAGTTTGTCGGCGAGTACGGGCAGGTGCAGCCGGTCTGGGTCAGCGCAAAGGACGACACGGGTGGGCTCGTGGGAGGGTTGCGCGGATTCGTGTTATTGCACTGGCTGAACGTGGAGCTGCTGTTCGTGGACGACGCGGCTCGGCATCAAGGCCTGGGTCGAAGGTTGCTCGAAACGGCGGAACAGAAAGCCCGCGAGCTGGGTGCTCGGAATGCGACGTTGAATACCTTCGAATGGCAGGCGCGTGAGTTCTATCTCAAGCAGGGTTATGAAGAGTTCGGGCGGATCGATGACTACGTTCAGGGCTTCTATGTGGCGTATATGAAGAAGGCGCTGTAGTTGTAGTGCTTGCTGACCATGGTGGGAATTCATTGGATGAGCGAGGGCGAAGCACATAATGCAGGTCGAAGTGCGGGTTCCATTTCGACAACGCCGACTTCAATGATCAGGCCTGTTGCAACCCAAACCGAAGTGGCGCATGGGATCTGAAATCGTCGTGTTGTTTGCGCCTCTTGGTGTGCTGAGCCTCGCATGCCTTGTCTACGGATTTCGCGCCCCAGGTCAGCGCCTGTCCACCTTCGCATGGTTGCTCGTTACGTTGCTGGCAAGCCTCGGGCTCATCTCGTTTTCGGGCGGGAGCATCGCCATATTCTCAGTCGTTGGAGGGCTGCTGCTGACGTTGGCATCCGTGGTCGCGGTTTTGGTGTCGGCTGCGATTGCTGTGGCGAAGAAGGCTCGTTCATTTCGCAGTCGTGACTGATCAGAGAGCGCCTGCTACCGGTCTTCATCCTGCCTGTCCATTCGCCGCTCACGCTAGCTATCGAATAGACCTCCATCCTGAGCTTGCCGAGTTTGAGTCGTTCTTTGGGACTGCCAGTGTGTCCGAGTACGCCAGCACGACCGGAGACTGGCACTATGACATCCGGTGTTTCGATTTTTCCTCCGGAGAAGACCATGTGGTTTGCCGCTTTGCTCCGGCGGAGGGGGCGATCTCTTTCGACTATTCAGTGGCCGGTACGGCGAGATGGAATATCGCGCTGGTGGGTCTGAGCTCACTTGATGTGGAAACGTCAGCGGGAAGCCTGCTCCTGGTTGGCCGTGTGAAGGCCGCGGGGCTTGAGAAACTCTTCAAGCTTTGCATCAGCGCCAAAGTGACTTTTTCGTTGGGATCGATAGAGGTGCTTGTGCCTTGAAGGACGCGGCTACCGCAATGGCTTTGACCAGCCGCAGAAAGCTTCAAGCCTGGTGTAACCGATGTCCGCTTTAGACGGCGGATTCAACCGGTCGATGCAACACCAAGCGTCGAATGGCGGGTCGAATCCATGAAGCTGAAGTTGCGCGGCGACGGGAGATGTCGCGTTGAGGTTGAGCAGGGGCCAGCGCTTACCTCACGCACGTCGACACAACAAGTTGGGTGAACCGGCGTCAGATTTCGGTCTGTTCCGAAATCTCCAACGCGTCATCGACTTCGATGGCGAGGTAGCGCACGGTCGATTCGAGCTTCGAGTGCCCCAACATCAGCTAAACCGCGCGCAAGTTCTTGATCCCTCGGCAGATCAGCGTTGTCTTCGTGCGTCGCGGGTGCCGTAGTCTGCCGGGTTAAGACCGAGCTCGACCACCCAGTGGTCAAGAATCCGGGCGTATCGGCGCATGCCCAAGTGCGGCGAGCCGTGGATGCGACTTGGAAACAGGAAGTCCTTGGACTTCAATTCGGCAAGCTGGATTCACCTCACGAGAGCCTCACGGGCGCCGGCGATAATCTCGAACTGTAGGGGGCGCTGTGTCTTGTGCCGCATCACGACGGCGCGAGAGGCGATCTGGTTCGCATGGCTCATATCACACCCTTGAGTGAAACGAGATCACAGCCGCGATGCTTGCTGTCGATTCCGAGAATGAACAGTGCAAGTTCGAGGGTCCGGTTTCTATCTGGAAGCAGTCGGGATAGGCACATTTCAGATCGCGTGCGCATCGCTATCACGGTCCAATGCCGCAGCTATTGCAGCATCGAAGTAGTTGCCCGAAGCTGAATGCAGGTGGCGACTCATGAGATTGCGCTCACTGGGATTCACCGCTGGAATTTTGTCCGTCGCACTAGATGCTGATCAAACGCGGGCGCCCTTGAGCCCATGGGCTGCGACAAGCCAAGCGGTGCCTATGGACAGGACGCAGGGCTTGCCGTGCAAGCAGCGACCCACGAAACATAGTTGGCCACTCTGGTGTAGACACCCACTTTGTTTGGCCTCGCACAGCCTTCCCCCCAACTCACTATGCCGGCCAACCTTGGATTGGTTGACGATTCCAATGTGAGCGGACCGCCGCTATCGCCTTGGCACGAATCGGTGCCACCGCTCATCTGGCCGGCGCAGATCATGTTGTCGGTAATCTGTCCGTCGTAAGCGAGCGCTCTGTTGCACATCTTTGTCGCAACCAGCGGGATGGTGGCGAATTGGAGCTTCCGAACGCTCTCGCCGCCGAATTGCGTCGCGCCCCACCCGGACACGTCGAGCGAGACGCCGTCTTTAAGTGCCAGTTGATCTTCGCCGCTAGACAACAGCGCAATGGACTTGATCTTCGTGATGTCGTCCATCGGCAGCGGAGAAGTGAGTTCGAGCAATGCGATGTCGTTGTCGTGCGTCTTGGCTACATAGTCGGACTTGACGATGATGCGGCGCACATTTCGACGGATACCGTTCTTGCCGAGATGATCGGTGCCAGCCGTCACGATGACGTCGCGAGCGGACGTCTTGGCCACACAATGCGCCGCTGTAACGATCCAAGTAGCCGAGTAAACGCTTCCGCCGCAAAAGTGCGCACGATAGTCGTCTGCGATCCAAGAGATTCCAAGCGATACTTGCCACGGAAAAGCAGAGATCGGCGCCGGCTTCCCGCTCACGATCTTCGGCTCTCGACCTTCGAAGAAAGCCTTCACGGTGTCGACATAGTCATCTGATCCGACAATCGGCGTGTCCGCCAATCTGGATGCGGTCGAAGCTGGCTGCGGTTGCGCGCCAAAGCTCACGCTCATGAAGCCAGCCGCCAGTCCGATATGCAACGCAGCGCGAAAGAAGTGTTTCATGAAGACCTCGTGTTTGGGGGAATGGCTTCAGCGACCGAAGAACCGTACGCGAATACCGTCTCCGGTCATGTCTGCAGCGGAAAAAAGCGTGGTGATCCGCTTTTCATCGACGCCGCTTTTTCTAAGCAAGTACAACGCGTGGTTGGCCCGCGCTTGCCTTGCGCCTGCGGTCTTCGCGTTGGGCGACTTTGCGGTAGCGATCGAGACCCACGAGATGGTGCGCTTTGCGCTGCGCAAGCGAGCCAGCGCATCTTGAAGCGAACGCGGATCGAGCAGGTCTTCAAATCCATCGGGAGAAGGAGGCGCGACCACCTCCAGAAGACTTTCGCCTGGATGGATGTTGATGATTGGTTTGTTCAGCGCCGTCACGTAGAAACGGTCGTCACTGCCGGGCAACGTCGCTGCGAGCCATGCGGAGCCGTCAGTACGGCGTTCCACGCTCTGAGCGACGAGCCGCGAGCCAGCCGGAATGGTTCTTGTGAGTCCGGCGCTGCTTGACGGATTGACCATCGCAACGAGATCGGTCGTCGCGACCGCTGAGCCGTGCGCGACGTATGCAGCGAGTTGGTTGTAGACGTCGGCGCGCGCCGATGCCTTGATGTCGTACCCAGCGTTTACGAAACCAAAATTTTCATTGTTGAAGCGAGCGCTCGACGGTTCGACGTAGCGCTGCTCGAATCCGAGTCCAGTGGAGACCCATGAGATATCAAACTGCTGCGAGTTCGGGCCCCAGAGACGCTCGATGGCGGCTGGAGAGACGAGCGATGCTTGCTGAGAATCGGCCAGTTCTGGATGGTCTCTGACCCACTGGCGTGCCGCTGCAGCAAACGAACTGGTTGCATTGCGAATGGCGAAGCGATCGATTTCCGAGAACCGACCGGTGCCGAGCGCAGATTCCCATGCCACTTTTTGGTTCGCCAACATGGTGCTGGTCGGCTGCAAGTACAGATTGGCAAGCGACCAATCCATCAATCCAGGCTGCTGGGCCGCGCCAGTTGCACTAAGAACATCTGTGCTGACTTCTTTAAATACGACACCAAACTCAGTGTCCGGCGACGGCAGGCGAGATACCAAGCCTTCTGTGAACGGACTCATCCGTCCAGGCTGTGATCTGGCCAATGCAGCCGTTCCAGGCTTCGCAGCGAAACCGACCAATGTGTTGATGCTGCTCGTTCTGCTCGGCGTGTCTCCTGTGCCCTTGCCGACAAGATTCTCGTTGTTGGGACCGCGTATGACAAAGTTGGCGATGGTCCGACACGCATCGACCATCATCAGCAGCACGCCAGGCTGCCGCTTACCAAGATAGTCTTGGATGCTCTCCAGCGCGGCAGCCGAGTTGGTCAAATCCAGATACTGAACAGGCGTCTTGAGATTCGCCGGCGCGATGTAGTTGCTTGAGCCGTACGCGAAACCGTGCCCGGAGAAGTAGAACAAGACAATGTCGCCTTCGCTGATTGTGCGGCGGAACGCGGGCAGAATTTCTTCTTCAAGCTGATTCATGGACTGCAAATCCGGCGCAACCGTGACCGTGAAGCCAAGGGCCATCAGCTTTTTGGCAATCTCCTGCTTGTCGACTTTCACGCTCGGCAACTGCGGAAGCGTTTGGTACGTCTCGACGCCGAGCACCAGTGCGAGCCGAGCGGGCTGCTTCTCGAAAAGATAGTCTTGCGCTGCGGCGTGCAATGCAGCGAAGCACAGACATAAGAAGACGCTGAGACGCCGACGGCAATTGCGTTCGAGGACCGTGGTCATGACGTCAAGTCTATCGGCAACGCATCGATCTCTTCCAGCCATTTAGCAGAGAGTGCATGGCGCGCGTTGTACTGGTCGATTCGCTGGCGGTTGGCATGGCCTTGTTTCAAGCCGAGATAGCGGATCGCATTGCCGCCGAAGAAGCGACCGGTCTGTGCTTGTGTCATCGGCAACGCAGTCAGCTCGGCGGCTATTGCGCTCTCATAGCTCTCGAACGCTTGCTCTTTTCCGAGCATGATCCAGTCGCTTCCATACATCAACGACCGCACCTTAGGGTCGTTCGCTTGCACATACTGACGCAACGATCGGCGTACGTGGTCTGCAATCTTCGGATCGCGATCTGGAAGAAGCTCCGCTAAGTAACTCATGTCCGCGAAGAGACGGTTATTTCCGAGTTCTTTGATGAGCCGGCTGAAGAGAGTCTCCCAGTCGACGGAAGCTGGATTGGCTCTGCTCTGCTCGAATCCACCGAAGTGCGCAAAGTTCACGCTGAGCTTTGGATAGCGCTGCAGCACTGGCCGCCAACCTTGCGGACTTGCACGATCCGAATAGCCAGCTGCCGCACCATTGCTGTGCGCCGTGTGCGCCATGATCGGCACGCCTGATGCCTGTGCGTATTCATACAGTTGGCCGAGAGCACCATCGAGCCGAGCCGGAAAACCGGCAATGCGCTTTGCGCGCTTCGGATAGCTCTGGCGAACGCGAGCGTTGTCGGTCGGTTTGAAGCCCATTGGCGGATACAGCTTGACGCCGAGAAAGCCCATGTCTTCGATGGCCCATTTGACGAGCTCAAGCGCTTGCTTCTGCTCGGCGGCACTGGTGCCGACCAGCTGTCGCCATGGATCGAACGGCACGAAGCAACGAACCGCCGCTGGCGCTTGCGATCTCTGGATCATCTCCATCACGCGAATTTGCGATTCCAGATCGGACCTTGGTTCGTCTTCGAGCCAGTAGCTGAAGTCGATGAGCGCCGGGGTGAAAAGACACGATCTACCGTTCGGCGCGTACAGCGACACCAGCTGAGATACGGTATCTCGGCGATCGAGAAGCAGAGTCTTAACCCACTGGACGTACCGCGAGATCGCGCCATTGCCGGTCAGCAATCCGCGTGCCATTTCGCGCGCATCGTCGGACGTAACCAGACTGGACCGGCTCGTGCGACCAATTTCTTGGTCGATGCGAGACAGCAAGACCGAGCGACCGGTTCTGTTCGCTGGTAACGGTGCAGCCGGAGTGCTTCGGCGATCGCTTCCACCGGTGCCAAGCACCGTGCTGATGGAATCTGTCAGTGCTTGCTCAGCTTGCGATGCTGCGGCGGCTCTGTCAGTTTGTCCAGCGGAACCGCCGCGCTGGATCTCGGCCAGCTCGGCATCGGCGGTTTTGGCGTTGGTGCCGATCATCTCGATGAGCACGGCGGCCAGCCACGGCAGCGCAGCGCGTTCCGATGGGCCGATCGAAACTTGATTCTCTTCGTCTCCGAGCGCCACGCGCTGGATGAAACCACGAACTGGCAAGTCCGCAGCATTGAAGACGTGGCAATGAACATCGACCAAGAAAGGCGCTGGAGCCGCACTCGGTTGGACTTGAGCGGACGTGCATCCGCCAAAGAGAAATCCGCCGGCCGCGACGGCTCCCGCCTGCGCCAAAAACTGGCGCCGATCCAAATGCAGTCCGCTGGTCATGCACTCCTCCAGACGCGTTGGCTACCGCAGCCGTCATCGGCTGTAAGTTTTTATTGCAGTTTCCGACGGCAATCTAAAACAGAAGCAATCAAAGGTCAATCCAAAAAAGTGTGGAGATTTTTACCGGATCAAAGCTGGACAATCGTACCAAAGGCAGTTCCCGAATGCGTCGCGGTGCAGCGGCCACGTTCTATGCGCTGGCGGCCCTGTGGCCGAACTCGAGGGAACTGACAGTGATCACGACGATCGCTGTCGCGCGAAGTCCGCTCTGGTTGCATGATCAATTTCCAACCCAGCACGCTCTGACTCAACGAACGTGATCATTCTCGTGCGCACCATACAGCAACATCGTTGAACAAAGGAACGTCGTGCGACTCACTCTGTACTTGGCAGCATCCGCGCTCTTGGCTTGTGGTTTGGCTGGATGCTCGAGCTATTCGTCGAGCCATCTGCGTCCGGACGATTCCAACGCTGGACTCGTTTACTTTCTGCCTAAGAAAGACGTCGTGGTCACGCTCACCGTGGCAAGCGGCCAATTGACCGGCGTGACGCTCAACGCGACCACCGCTTATCCGGATCGCAGCGCTGCATTCGTTCTGAACCATGAGGCCAACGGGCTCGCAAAGAACGTCACCAATTTCGAGATGAAAAATGGCTTGTTGACGTCATCGACCGGTACGTTGACAAGCGGCGTATCGGATGCGCTCAAGAATCTCGCCTCGTCTCGCGCCGCCTTGACTGGCGATCGCATGGCCAATCAATCGCGCGAGAACGGTGTTTGCAACGGCGATGGTAATCACACTTTCCAAGTGTAGTCCGACAGCGATGGCGGTCACACTTTAAGTTTGTCGACCGCCAGCACTCGTAACGCGGCCTGCGAAGTGGAGGTCACGATAAAGCGTCTAGCGCCAGTGAATGGCACCGAGAACACCGCACGGTCTGCCACTGATCTGACGACCGCATCACAGCGACGTGCTGGAATCTACTATCGACAATTGGAAGCGCTGCTGGTGGTCGCCAAGGGACACGGGATCGACGCCGCGTCCATTCTTTATGTGCCGGCTGCGCAGAGCTACTTTTTGCCGACAGGCTCGTCATTCTTCGCCAACAACGCTGTGGAGATCACGTTCGAAGACGGTGTACCGACCAAGTTCAAGCGCGATGCAGACGGTGAGTTGGTTGCTTTGCTGAAACTGCCAGCAGACGTCATCGGCGCTTACTTCACAGCCATCGGCGGCGTGTTCGATGCGTTCAAAAACCTAGACGCCAAAGAATTCGCCGCCTTGCAAGAATCGTCGAAACTCGAATCGGCCAAACAGAGGTACGCGGTGTGCGTGGCGGCCGCCAAAGCCGCGGACAACGACTTGGTTGCGAAGCCCGGCTGCGACAAGCTCTGATGCTTACATTTAAGAATCGGCGACCTGTCTGCCAGCAGCTGACGTACGCGTGGCGTTCACGCTTTTGCTTCTGCGTAGTGTTGGTGGCGTTGTCTTGCACAGGTTCTTCTTCAACACCAACAGTTGGCGTGAACTACTGCAACTTGGCGGTCAGCTGTCGGTTGGTCATTGCTTGTCCAACGTCGGCTTTCGCTGCATAGCCGACTCCCGCGGCAAGTCTCTGAAAAGGCTATTGAGATCTTCAATCCGCCTGCATTGATCGCCTGCCTTTCGGTGCGACCAATGTCCGAGATGGAGCGCAAAAAGCCGCCTCTGACTCAGACCATTGAGCCAATCTCCAATCTGCAAGCTGTCGACTACCTCTGCGAACGCCAGCACAGTTCACAGCCGTAAAGCAAGGGCCTTTTGCCGTCGCCATTCGCAATGCTGATTGCCGCTCGCTGATCGCACCAGTCAGAGCCCAATAGCCCCCACGATGTGATCCGCCAACAACCCAGCCGCCCGCGACAGACCCGCCGCCCGATGCAGCCGTATATCCGCCCCAGGCAGCCGCGGCATGCCATCGCGCTCCGATAGCGCCCGCAGCCTCGGCGGAAAGGTGCCCGACTTCACCACCGTCACCGCCAATCCCTGCGCCGCAATGGACTCCACGGCCGCGAGGCTGTGGCTCACGAAGGCCAGGCGCCATGGCCGCCCCGACGCATCGAGTGCCTCGGTCGCCCATTGGCGAAACAGGCAGCCCTGCGGATAGAGCGCGACCGGCAGCGGGTCCTGCGATTCCACCGATTGGGAAACGGACGTGGCCCACACCGCCTGTTCGCGCCGCAGCAGCTCGCCGCCGCCCTGGCCTTCGGGATGCATCGCGATCACGAGGTCGAAGTCCTCGCCCAGTCGCTCGGGCATGCGCGCGGTCAGGCCGGTCTCCATCTCGATGTGGATGCGCGGGTACGCGGCCACGAAGCTGGCGAGCACCGGCGGCACGACGAAGCTGCCGTAGTCGTCCATGACGCCGAGCCGCACGCGGCCCTCGACCTTGTGCTGCTGCAGATGGCCCACCGCCTCGTCGTTGAGCAGCAGGATGCGGCGCGCATAGCCGAGCAGCCCTTCGCCCGCGAGGCTCAGGTCGACGTTGACCTTGGTGCGGTGAAAGAGCGCGGCGCCCAGCCGCTCCTCGAGCCGCTTGATCTGCATGCTCACGGCCGACTGCGTGCGGTTCAGCGCGGTTGCCGCGCGCGTGAAGGAGCGATGGTCGGCCACGGCCACGAAGGCCTTCAGCAGCTCGGGGTCGAGCGTCGGGATGCTCATTCGATTCGTTGATCAGGGTGACCAAATAAATTCCATTGATTGATGATAGAGGGCTGCCTACGCTACTGTCACTTCATCGATCAGGGAGCACGGGCGTGGGAGAACTCTTGGGCATCGCGGCCGCGATGCTGTCCAGTGCGCTGGGCGGCGCGGCGGTGGGCGCAACGCGCTATGTCGCGGGCGTCATCGATCCGGTGGCACTCGGTGCCTTTCGTTTCGGCATCGGCTTCTGCCTGTTGCTGCCGATGGCGCTGCTGCGCACCGGCGAGTCGTGGCCCGCGCCGCGCGACTGGCCCGCGGCCGCCGGGCTGGGGCTGTTGTTCTTCGGCTTGTTCCCGCTGCTCTTCAATGCCTCGCTGCACCACACGACCGCCGCGCGCGGCGCGCTGGCGCTGTCGGCGCTGCCGCTGCTCACCATGGCCGTGGCGGGCGTGCTGCGCGTCGAACCCTTCACGCGGCGCAAGACGGTCGGCGTGCTGGTCGCGATGGCGGGCGTGGGGCTGGCGCTGCTGTCGGGACTGCGCACCGCGCCGCCCGATGCCTGGCGCGGCGACCTGCTGATGCTCGCGGCCGCCCTGTGCATGGCGTTCTACAGCGTGGGCTCGCGCCCGCTGATTCGCCGCTCGGGGCCGTTGACCTTCACCGCCGTGGCGATGGCGGTCGGCGCGCTGTGCCTCACCGGCATCGCTTGGCAGGGCGGCAGCTTCGCGCCCGTGGCTTCCTTCGGCACGGCTCAGTGGCTGGCCATCGCCTACCTCGGCGTGTTCGGTGGCGCGATCGTCTTCTTCCTCTGGGCTTTCGCGCTGGGCCGCACCACGCCCACGCGCGTGGCGATCTCGGTGACGGTCAATCCGGTGGCGGCGGGCCTGGTGGGGGCCTGGCTGCTGGCGGAGCCGCTGCGGTGGAACCTCGTCGCGGGGCTGCTGGCCGTGCTGGTGGGGATCGTGATTGCGGCGACCGGGGCTTCGCGCGGGTAGGCCGATTGCGCACTCGGCCAGGAAGGCCGGACCCCTGTACCTCCACCGGGGGACTGCCATCCCCCCCGCCCAGTCCTACATTCCCCCCATGACCGAGTCCTTCACCGTCCAGACCGAGTGGGTGCACCTCCAGTACGACGAGCACGCCGCCTTCACCGAGACCTACGGCTTCTCCGGCAACCAGGGCGCGGTGAACCTCGAGGCGATCCGCTTCAGGCCCGAGGGCCAGGCGTCCGACACGCTGATGGTCTTCATGCATCCCGCGTCGACGCTGCAGCTGCTGCCGGTGCCGCGCGCGATGGCGGCCACCGGCGCGCACGTGCTGTGCGCGGGCAGCCGCTACCAGCGCAACGACACGGCGCTGATCATGGAAAAAGTGTTCCTCGACCTGAGCGCCTACATCCGCCATGCGAAGCAGGTCTGGGGCTATCGCCACGTGGTGCTGGTGGGCTGGTCGGGCGGCGGGGCGCTGGCGGTGAGCTACCAGGCCGAGGCCGAGGATCCGCGCATCACGCACACGCCGGCCGGCGACGCGGTCGATCTCAAGGGCAAGGGACTGATCCCGGCCGACGCGGTGATCTACCAGGCCGCGCACCTCTCGCGTGCGCACCTGCTGGCCGAGACCATCGATCCCTCGGTGAAGGACGAGCTCAATCCCGACGACCGCGAGGTCGAGCTCGACATCTACGACCCGCGCAACCCGAACCAGCCGCCGTATTCGCCGGCCTACATCCAGCGCTACCGCGTGGCGCAGCTCGACCGCATGCGCCGCATCACGGCCTGGGCGCGGGCGAAGCTGGCCGAGCTCAAGGCGCGCAACACCGGCGAGATGGAGCGGCCTTTCCTCGTGCACCGCACGCTGGCCGATCCGCGCTTTCTCGATCCCACGCTCGACCCCAACGACCGCCGGCCGCGCTGGTGCTACATGGGCAATCCCGAAACGGTGAACTCCGGGCCGGTCGGGCTCGCGCGCTTCACCACCTTGCGCAGCTGGCTGTCGCAATGGTCGCTCGACGACTCCTGCGGCAACGGGCTCGAAGGCGCGCGCCGCATCCGCGTGCCGCTGCTGGTGATCGAGAACAGCGCCGACGACGCGGTGCCAACCACGCATCCCAAGATGCTGTTCGAGGCCGCGGCCTCGCCCGACAAGCTCTTTCGCGTGGTGAAGGGCGCGACCCACTACTATGCCGGCCAGCCCGAGCTGCTGCAGGAAGCCACGGCGCTGATCCGCGGCTGGCTGCAGGAGCGCAACCTGCTCGAGCGCTGAGTCCGTGAAGACCGGCACTGTCGCCGCAGTCGCTGCGATGGGGCCGGCGCTGGTCGTCGGCGTGGTCACGCTCGCGACCGCGGTCCAGCCGCTGGGCACCGACCTCTACCTCGCGGCGCTGCCCGCGATCCGCAACGAGTACGCGGCGCGCGTGGGCGTGGTGCAGCTCACGCTCGCGGTGCTGGTGTTCAGCTTCGGATTGAGCCAGCTGCTGTGGGGCCCGGCCTCCGACCGCTTCGGCCGCCGGCCGGTGCTGGTGGCGGGCTTCCTGCTGTACGCGGTGGGCGCCGCGGTGGGCGCGATGGCGCCGAACATCGAGGTGCTGATCGCCGCGCGCGCGGCGCAGGGCCTGGGCATCGCGGCCTGCATGGTCTGCGGCCGCGCGATCGTGCGCGACCTGTTCGAGCAGCAGCATGGCACGCACGTGATGACGGTCGCGATGTCGGTGCTGGCCTGCCTGACGATGCTGATCCCCGTAACCGGCGCGCTGCTGGCGCAGACCCTGGGCTGGCGCGCCACGCTATGGTCGATGGCGTTGTGCGGCCTGGCCGGCGCGCTGCTGGTGCTCGCGCGCGTGCCCGAGACCGCGCGCTCGCTCAAGCCCGATGCGCTGCGCCTCGGCCCGCTGCTCGCGGGCTATGCGCGCATCTCGCGCGATCCGGCCTTCCAGTCGTGGACGCTGCTCAACGCCTTCGGCTACGCGGCCAACTTCGGTTTCTTCTCGAGCTCGGCCTACCTCTTCATCGAGACCTTCGGCGTCTCGCGCGTGGGCTTCGGCCTGGTGATCGGCGGCGCCTCGGTCACCTACCTCGCGGGCACCATGCTGTGCCGGCGCTGGATCGCGGCGCACGGCATCGTGACCTCGGTGCGGCGCGCCGGTTTCCTGTCGCTGCTGGCGGCGCTGCTGCTGGTGGTGCCGCAGCTTGCCGGCGCGCACACGGCCGGCACGCTCACGGCGGGCCTGTGGCTGATGCTGCTGGCCTACGGCATCCATCAGCCCTGCGGCCATGTCGGCATGGCCACGCCGTTCCCGTTGCAGGCCGGCGCGGCCTCGGCGCTCGGCGGCTTCATCTTCGCGGGCGCGGCCTTCCTCTGCGGCGGCTGGATGGGCCTGATGTACCGCAGCGGCAGCGCCGCCGTGCTGTCGCTCACCACCGGCGTGCTCGCGGCCGCGGCCGGCACGATCGCGCTGACCTTGGTACAACGTCATGGCCGGCCCGTGCCCGCGCGGCCCGCCGTGCCCTGAATCCGCTTTCCATTCCTTCCAGGAGACATCATGCGCAACGACAACGCCTACATCGTCGGCTGGGGCCACACGCCCTTCGGCAAGCTGGACAACGCCGAGCTCGAGCAGCTCATCCGCGACGCCGTGCAACCCGCGCTCGACAGCGCGGGCGTGGCGGCCGAGGACATCGACGGCATCTTCGTGGGCCACTTCAACGCCGGCTTCGTCGGCCAGGACTTCACGGCCTCGCTGCCCGCGGTGGCCATGCCCGAGTTCCGCCACACGCCGGCCGTGCGCTGCGAGAACGCCTGCGCCACCGGCTCGGCCGCGATCTGGGCCGCGCTCGACGCCATGGCCGCGGGCCGCATGAAGCGCACGCTGGTGATCGGCATGGAGCGCATGAACGGCCTGCGCACGCCCGAGGTGGCGGCCACGCTGATCAAGTGTTCGTACGTGAAGGAGGAGGGCGCCGACCCGGCCGGCTTCGCGGGCATCTTCGGCGGCATTGCGAGCAACTACTTCGAGCGCTTCGGCGACCAGTCCGATGCGCTCGCAGCCATCGCGGCCAAGAACCACGCCAACGGCATGCACAACCCCTATGCCCACATGCGGCGCGACTTCGGCTTCGACTTCTGCCGCACGCCCTCGGACAAGAACCCCTTCGTGTCGGGTCCGCTCAAGCGTTCCGACTGCTCGCTGGTGTCCGACGGCGCCGCCGCGCTGGTGCTGTCGACCGAGCCGCTCGCGGGCGCCAGGGTGCCCGCGGTGCGCTGGCGCTCGCGCACGCACGTCAACGACTTTCTGCCGATGTCGCGGCGCGACCCGACGAAGTTCGAGGGCGCAGCGATGGCGTGGAAGAAGGGCCTGGCCTCGGCCGGCGCCTCGCTCGACGACCTGGGCTTCGTCGAGACGCACGACTGCTTCACCATCGCCGAGCTGCTCGAGTACGAGGCCATGGGGCTCGCGCCGCACGGCGAGGGCGCGCGCGTGATCCTCGACGGCGTGACGCGCAAGGACGGTCGGCTGCCGGTCAACCCTTCGGGCGGACTCAAGTCCAAGGGCCATCCGATCGGCGCCACCGGCGTGTCGCAGCACGTGATGGCCGCGATGCAGCTCTCGGGCACGGCCGGCGGCATGCAGGTCGAGCGCACGCGCATGGGCGCGGTGTTCAACATGGGCGGCTCGGCGGTGGCCAGCTACCTCAGCATCCTGGAGCCGGCCTCGTGAGTGCGGCGCAGGCGATGAACCTGGGCCGGCTGCTCACGCAGACGGCCGCGCTCTTTGCCGATCGGCCGGGCCTCATCCAGGAGGGCGGGCGCAGCTGGACCTGGGGCGAGATCGAGGCGCGCGTGGCCGCGATGACCGCGGCGCTGCGCGCGCTCGGATTGAAGAAGGGCGACCGCATCCTCGTGCAGTCGCGCAACAACCTGCAGATGTTCGAGAGCTGCTGGGTCGCGTTCCGCCTCGGCTGCGTCTGGGTGCCGACCAATTTCCGGCTCACTCCCCCCGAGGTGGCCTACCTCGGCGCGTCGAGCGGCGCGGTCGCGATGATCGTGGAGGACATCTTCCCCGGCCACACCGACGCGGTGCGCGCGGCCTCGCCGGCGCTCGCGCACGTGGTCGCGATCGGCCGCGCGCGCGAGGGCGAGCATTCGTACGAAGAGCTGCTGCGCGCGCACGAGGCGCACGACGCATCGCAGTCCGAGCACGAGACCGTCGACCGCGACGACCCGCTGTGGTTCTTCTACACCTCGGGCACCACCGGCCGGCCCAAGGCCGGCGTGCTCACGCACGGGCAGATGGCCTTCGTGGTCGCCAACCACTTGGCCGACCTGATCCCGGGCACGACCGAGCACGACCGCTCGATCGCGGTCGCGCCGCTGTCGCATGGTGCGGGCATCCATGCGCTGCTCAACGTGGCGCGCGGCGCTGCCACCGTGCTGCCTGCCAGCGAGAGGCTCGACCCTGAGGCCTTCTGGGCCTCGGTGCAGACGCACCGCGTCAGCAACCTCTTCACCGTGCCGACCATCGTCAAGATGCTGGTCGAGCATCCGGCGGTCGACCGCTACGACCACAGCTCGCTGCGCCACGTGATCTACGCGGGCGCCCCGATGTACCGCGCCGACCAGAAGCTCGCGCTGAAGAAGCTCGGCAAGGTGCTGGTGCAGTACTTCGGGCTCGGCGAGGTCACGGGCAACATCACGGTGCTGCCGGCCGCCATGCATTCGGCCGACGACGAGGACCCGAACGCCAACATCGGCTCGTGCGGCCGCGCGCGCACCGGCATGGAGGTGGCGATCCTCGATGCCGACTTGCGGCGCCTGCCCACGGGCGAGGTCGGCGAGATCTGCGTGCGCGGCCCCGCCGTGTTCGCGGGCTACCACGGCAACGAGGAGGCCACGCGCAAGGCGCTGCGCGGCGGCTGGTTCCACACCGGCGACCTCGGCCGGCTCGATGCGCGCGGCCTGCTCTACATCACCGGCCGCGAGTCCGACATGTACATCTCGGGCGGCTCCAACGTCTACCCGCGCGAGGTCGAGGAGGTGCTGCTCACCCATCCCGCGGTGGCCGAGGTGGCGGTGCTCGGCGTGCCCGATCCCAAGTGGGGCGAGGTGGGCGTGGCCGTGGTGGTGCGGCGCGAGGGCGCGCAGGTCGATTGCGATGCGCTGATCGCGCACCTCGACGGACGCTGTGCGCGCTACCGCTGGCCGCACCACGTGTTCTTCTGGGAGGCCTTGCCGAAGTCGGGCTACGGGAAGATCGCGAAGAAGGACATCCGGCAACTGCTGGTCGAGCGCGGGGAGATTGCGAACCCGTAGCGCGTGGCCACGATCATTGGCGTGGGCGATCGGCGCAGGCCGTGACGGCGTAGTGGTCGTCGTCGGTCAGGATGGCCTTCACCTCGGGCAGCGCCGACAGGTGCCGCAGCAGCCCGGCATCGTTGACGGTCGACAGCAGGATCGCGGCCTCGCCGAAGGTGGCGGCCGTGACCGGCGTGTAGCGCGCGGCGTTCATCGAGAAGGCATCGGCCCCCACGAACGCATAGGCCAGCTTCATGAAGGCTGCATGCAGCCGGTACAGCGGCGCGCTGTACTTGCGGTCGTTGGGGCTGATGGCGTAGCTGGTGTGCACGCCCTGGTCGGCCAGCCAGGACAGGTACAGCGGCTGGCTCGATTCCACGAACGCGCGCTCGGTGAGGCCGTAGCGCTCGAGCAGCGCGCTGAGCCGGTGCGTCGCCTGGTGGGCGGTCCAGGGCGAGAGCTTTCGCAGATCCTTCGCATCGAGCCAGAAGAGACCGTTGCGCGGGGCGCTCGACAGCACCGCTTCCAGCCGCAGCGGCCGGCCGTCGAACAGGGTGTAGGGCCGGTCGTGCGAGACCACGAAGTCGTCCAGCTCGGGGTCGAAGAGCACGTCGATCTCCACGCCGGCCGCGCCGCGCCTGAAGGCCTCCGCCACGGCCCGCAGGCTGTTCTCGCCACCGGTGGCCGCATGGCCGCGATGGGCCCAGACCTTCTGGCAGGAGGCAAAGACGAAGGCCGATGCCCGCGCCGCCGCCTGCCGGTAGAGCAGGTCGCTCAGCGACAGCAGGAGGCCGAGCAGGAAGAGCGGCACCAGCAGCCATCGCCACCGACGCCATCGAGCGGTTGCACCAGCCATGGAACCTCGCGACGTGGAGTGGACGGAGTGCGATGCGGGCCAGCGGATTGGCCGGTGCAGTGTAGGTGGCTTGCGGCCGGGCCGAGGCGCGAGGTGCCTTGCCCCGCTATATTGAAAGCCTTTGGCAACTACAGAGAAATCAACATGGCAAAAGCCTATTGGGTCAGTGCATACCGTGCCGTCAAGGACGCCGACAAACTCGCGGCCTACGCGAAGCTGGCCGGTCCGGCCATCGCCGCGGGCGGCGGGCGTTTCCTGGCACGCGGCCTGCCCGCCAAGACCTACGAATACGGTCTGGCCGAACGCACCGTGCTGATCGAGTTCGACAGCGTGGCGCAGGCTACGGCCACCCACGACAGCCCCGACTACCAGGCCGCGCTGGTCGCGCTGGGCGACGGCGCCGAGCGCGATCTGCGGATCATCGAAGGCACCTGAGCGAAGCGGGAGCGGGCCGGACCGGGGCCCGCTTCAGTCCAGCGTGATCCCCGTGCGCCTGGACAGCGCCGCGTACTTGTCGACCTGCTGGCGCAGGAAGGCGGCGAAGGCCGCCGGCGGCGCGACCGAGACCTCGACCCCGCCGGCCGCCAGCCGGTCATGCACCTGCGGGGTCTGCAGAGTCCGGGCGAGTGCGCTGCTCAGCGCCTCGACCTGCACTGCCGGCGTGTGCGCCGGTGCCACGAAACCATAGAAGCCGATCAGCTCGAAGCCGGGCAGCGACTCCGCGATCGCGGGCAGCTGCGGATAGGACGCGGCCCGCCGCGCGCTGGTGATGCCCAGCGCGCGCAGGCGCTGCGACTGCAGGTGCGGCAGCGCGCTCTCCAGGGTGACGAAAGCCAGCGGCAGATCGCCGTTGAGCAGCGCGCGGTAGATCTGCGCGCTGCCGTTGTAGGGCACGTGCTCGAGCGTCACGTCGGCCTCGATGGCGAGCAGCTCGCCGGCCAGGTGCGACACCGAGCCG
Source organism: Variovorax sp. GW821-FHT10D07 (assembly GCF_059415325.1). Classification (NCBI taxonomy): domain Bacteria; kingdom Pseudomonadati; phylum Pseudomonadota; class Betaproteobacteria; order Burkholderiales; family Comamonadaceae; genus Variovorax; species Variovorax sp. GW821-FHT10D07. The sequence goes on from NZ_JBWKMZ010000001.1 coordinate 402,116, forward strand.
ATGCCCAGCGACGCGTACTGCAGCGGCGGATCGGTGCGCCTTGCCAGCGCGATCAACTGGGCCACGTCGCGCGCGGCGAAGCCCGGCTGCGTGACCAGCACGACGATCGAATGGCCGCCGAGGCACAGGGGCTCGAAATCGTCGAGCGCGTCGTAGGGCATCTGCTGGCGCATGGCCTCGTTGGCGGCATGCGGCGAGAACACCATGCCGATGGTGTTGCCGTCGGGCGCGGCCATGGCCACGGCCTGCGTGCCGACGATCATGCCGCCGCCCGCGCGGTTGTCGACCACCACCGGGCGATCGAGCACGCTCGACAGCTCCCGGGCGATCAACCGTGCCATGAAGTCGGCGGCGCCGCCCGGGGCCTGCGGCACGATCATGCGCAGGGGCCGGCCCGTGTCATTGGCGGCCAGCGCGTGGCGGCCGGACAGGCCGGCGCACGCGATGGCGGCGAGCAGAGCGCGCCGCGTCGCCAGCGTGTTGCCGTTCACCGCCGCAGCCTGCGCGAGGCGCGCCGGAACTCGTCGGCCAGCGCCGCGGCCGAGGGGGTCAGCGGCCGCTTCGTCGGCGTCACGAGGTGCTGCACGGCCGGCGGCAGATCGAGCTTGATGGGCAGGACCTTGAGCAGCCCGCGTTCGCGCAAGGGCTCCAGCCCGCCCAGGCTGTTGAGCGTGACGAGGTCGCTCTGCAGCAGCATCGACACCAGCGCGCTCGAGGAATCGCAATGCGCCACCAGCGTCGGCGCCGGCAGGCCCTGCCGGGTCATCAGCGTGACGATCATCGGCCCGCCCGACTGCTGCACGCTGTAGAGCCAGCCATAGGGCACCAGCGCGGCCAGGTCGCGCGCATCGGCGGCCGGATGGCCCGCGCGCACGACGATGCCCATGTCGGAACTGCACAGCTGCTCGGTGTGCAGGTCGGACAGGCTCTGGTCGGTGGGCAGCGGGCCGACCGCGAAGTCGATCCGGGCTTCGCGCAGCGCCGCGATGGTCGACGACGAGCGGCCGCCGAGCACGCTGATCAACGCATTCGGCGTGTGCTCGCGAAAGCGCGCCACCGCCGTCGGCAGCAGCATGGCCTCGGCCGTGGCCGACAGGCCCACCGTGATCAGCTTGCGGCCCTCGCCGCCGGCGCTCTCGAGCTCTTCCTGCAGATGGCGCAGCTCGGCATCGATCACGCGCGCGCGGCGCAGCACGATGCGGCCGAACTCGGTGGGCTCGACGCCGCGCGCGGAGCGCACCAGCAGCGGCACGCCCAGCGATTTCTCGAGCGCGGTGAGGTTCTTGCTGACGGCCGCCTGCGCAAGGCCGAGCTTGCGCGCGGCGGATCGAACGCTGCCGGTTTCGATGACGGCTATCAGATCTCGGAGGTGGGCCTCGCGCACTTTGTCTCGTGTCTCGTTGTCGTTGTGATCGGCCGGATTATCCGGCAAGCGTTCCCGGGGCGCAGCGCGGCCGCGGGCGTATGCGGCATGCGCCGCAACGAGGGAAACGCCAGCATCCATGCGGGTTTGCGGCGTTCGCGGTGCATCGGGAGCCGATGACATGTGCCCACCTTTGGTGAACGAGTTAACCGCCGATGTCCTTCCGGGGCGCCACGGGCCGCGACTAACCTCTGCCGCTTTCGCGCCGCGGCGCCGGCGCATCCGAACAAGAACAGAGACATGCGACTTCCCGCTACAGATCGCGCCAGGCCTTCATGAACAGGTCCCTCCTGTCGCTCGCGCTGGTCGCGGCCTTTCCCTGCGTTGCAACCGATGCCATGGCCCAGGACGCGCCCGAGCGCGCCAAGTCGCTCGGCATCGTCACGGTCACCGGCGCCCGGCCGAGTTCGCTGCCCACGCAGATTCCCACCACCATCGAGGGCGTGACGCGTGCCGAGATCGAGACGCGCGTGAACGCCACCGACAGCGAGGACGCGCTCAAGTACCTGCCGAGCCTGCTGGTGCGCAAGCGCTACATCGGCGACTACAACCACGCGATCCTTTCCACGCGCGCCTCGGGCACCGGCAACAGCGCGCGCTCGGCCGTCTATGCCGACGGCATCCTGCTGTCGAACTACCTGGGCAACGGCATCGCCAACGGCACCAATTTCGCGCCGCGCTGGGGCCTGGTCACGGCCGAGGAGATCGAGCGGGTCGACGTGATGTATGGCCCGTTCTCGGCCGCGTACCCGGGCAACTCGGCGGGCGCGGTGGTCGACTACGTGACGCGCATGCCCGACAAGCTCGAGGCCCATGTGAAGGCGGGCTTCTCCTCGCAGCCCAACGAGCTCTACCGCACGAAGAAGAGCTTCAACGGCTGGCAGACCAGCGCCTCGCTGGGCAGCCGCAGCGGCGACTGGTCCTGGTGGATCGACGTCAACCGTACCGACAGCCAGGGGCAGCCGCTGACCTTCACCACGGCGACGCTGGCGTCCACCATGGCCAGCGGCGCGGGAACGCCGGTGTTCGGCGCGGTGCCCGGCCTCAACACCACCAACGCCCCGTGGCTGATCCTCGGCGCGGGCACGCAATACCGCACCGTGCAGGACCACGCCAAGCTCAAGCTGGCCTACGACATCTCGCCCACGCTGCGCGCGAGCTACACGCTCGGCTGGTGGCAGAACGCGGGCAGCGGGCAGAGCGAGAGCTACCTCGTCGATGCACGCGGCCAGCCGGTCTACAGCGGGCCGGTCAACATCGGCGGGCGCAGCTTCACGCTCGCGCCCACGGCCTTTCCGTGGACCGAGGACCGCGCCACGCACTTCATGCACGGGCTGTCCGTCAAGAGCAACACCCAGGGCGCCTTCGACTGGGAGGTGGCCGCCAGCCTCTACGACTACGCCAAGGACACGCAGCGCTCGCCCACGGTCGCGCTGCCGCTGGCGGCCCTCGGCGGTGCCGGCACCTTGCAGGACCAGGGCGGCACCGGCTGGAACACGCTCGCGGCCAAGGGCACCTGGCGCCCGCAGGGCGTGGGCGGTGCGCACGTGGTGGACTTCGGCGTCGGCCGCGATGCCTACAAGCTCGTCATCGCCAAGACCAACGTGCTCGGCGGCTGGCAGGACGGCCCCGCGTTCACGCCCGTGAGCCAGGTGGGAGGGCGCAGCCAGACGTTCAGTGCCTGGGCGCAGGACGCATGGTCCTTCGCGCCGCAATGGAAGAGCGTGCTCGGGCTGCGCTACGAGAAGTGGAAGGCCACGGACGGCTTCACCGCCACGGCCACGAGCGCACAGCCCTATGCCTCGCGCAGCGAGTCCGACCTCTCGCCCAAGGCCGCCCTGGCCTACCAGCTCGCGCCTTCGACGGTGATCAAGGCCTCGGTGGGCCGTGCGGTGCGCTATCCGACGGTGGGCGAACTCTATGGCGCGACCTCGGGCGGCGCGCTCTCGTTCGTCAACGACCCGAACCTCGAGCCCGAGAAGTCGTGGACCGGCGAACTCACGGCCGAACAGGACCTGGGCAACGGCCTGCTGCGCGCCACGCTGTTCCACGAGACCACGAAGAACGCGCTCTACAGCCAGTTGATCCCGAACTCGACCGTCTCGCGCGTGCAGAACGTCGACCGGATGCGCACCACCGGCGTGGAGCTTGCCTACACCGGGCAGGACGTCGGCATCCAGGGCCTCGACCTCGGCGGCAGCCTGACCTATGCCGATTCGAAGACCGTGGCCGACGCGGCCTTTCCGGCGGCGGTGGGCAAGTGGCAGCCGCGCGTGCCGCGCTGGCGCGCCACGGCCTACGCCACCTACAAGCCCGATGCGCGCTGGGCCTTCACGGTGGCCGCGCGCTACAGCGGCCGGCAGTACTCGAACCTCGACAACAGCGACGTCAACGCCTTCGCCTACTTCGGGGCGAGCCGCTACTTCACGGTGGACCTGCGCGTCCGCTACCAGATCGACAAGCAGTGGTCGGCAGCCTTCGGCATCGACAACGCGAACAACGACCGCTACTGGAACTTCCACCCGTACCCGCAACGCACCTACACGGCCGAACTGCGCTTCGACCTGTGAGGGGCCGCGCTGCGCTCAGGGCGCGGCGGGCCGCGGCGGTTGCGCCCAGAGCTTGTCGCTCGACCAGTGCAGATGGACGATGCGGAAGCTGTCGCCGGCACGGCGCACGATCGCCGTTTCCTGCATCACCTGGTCGATGGGCTTGCCGTCGGGCAGCTTGCCGGTCACGTGGTAGGTGCTGAGCACCCAGCGCTCGTTGCCGCTGCCGCCGAGGCGGCGCGCCTGCAGGGTCCAGGTGGAGACGGCCGCCATGTCGATGTCGCCCGGCAGGTGGCTCAGCGCATAGGCCTCGATCGTCGGGTCGGTGACGCCGAACTCGAACACCACCAATGAACGGTCGAGGTAGGAGAGCGCACCGCCCGTGTCCTTGCGCTTGAGCGCGGCGTGGAAGCCGTCGACCGCGTCGGCCGGCAGCTTCACGGTCTGCGCTCCCGCTGCGGCGGCCAGGACCAGGCTCGCAGTGGCGAGCAGCAGCCTACGCATGGGGGTCGACCAGCTTGGGGTCGATCAATTCGATGATGACGATGTCGCCGGCGTTCACGCCTTCCATCGAGGGATCGGTGGCGCGCACCGTGAGCTCGTCGGGCGTATTGCTCTTGAGCCACAGGGTGCGGCCGAACATCTTGCCGCGGATGAAGGTCAGCCGCCAGCCGCGCATCTCGTTGCGCTGGGGCGCCACCATACCCGGGCCGATCGGTTCGAAGCGCAAGGTGGCGATGCGGCCCGCCTTGCCGGCCTGGCCCACGCCGGTCACCTTGGCCGTGAAGCGCCGCAGCGCGGGATCGACCGCGTCGTGGCCGGCCACCGCGTGCTGTGCGAGCAGCAGGGCCGCGGCCATGGCCGAGGCCCGCGCGCCGGTGAGGATCCATGTCGTCAGCAACATCGCTGTCCCTTGCCTCCATTCAAAGAAGCCGGCGATGTTATCGACGCGGCGCGCACGCGCAAGGGATCACGGTGCATCGCGATCGACGTCCGCATGCGATGAAAACACGCGGCTTTCGTGCCGCGACGCCAGTGTCGGCGAGGGTCCCGGGCAGGGCCCGCGATGCGATTCATGCGCTCACCTGCGACGAACGTTTTAACCGTTGGTCGTCTTCTGACGCAGGGCTTTCACAACTAATCTCTGCGCCCACTCCATAACCACAACCACATCGACATCCATGCAGGCTTCCGTGACGCATCGCATCCGCTGGCCCTGGTGGCTCGTGGCGGTGCTCGCCGTCGCGCTGTCGGCCGTGTGGTGGTGGCCGTCGTCCGATGAGGCCGTCGTGCCGATGCCGCCGGTCGCTGTGGCTCCGGCACCTGCGATGGCACCGGCACCGAAGCCCGTGCCGGTGGCCGCGAAGCCGGTCGATGCCGCGTTGTCGGTCTCGGCCTTCAAGCTCGTCGGCACGGTCGTGGCGGCCGATGGCGTGGACAGCTTCGCGCTGATGCGCCGCGCCGGCGATTCGCAGCTGTTGCAACTGCGTGTCGGTGGCCACGTCGAGGGCCTCACCGTCAGCGCGATCCAGCCCGACAGCGTCGTGCTCGCGGGCGCGGGGCAGTCGGTCGTGATCGAGACCGACCGCACCGTCGCATCGCCGCTGCCTTCCCGCCCGGCCCACCCGCCGGAGCCGGACGTGGAACCGGCATTCGCGGGAGACCCCGCCCCCTTCGGACATTGACGCGAAGACTTTCCCCTGGCCCCGTGTTTTTTGACAGAGAAAGAAGAACCATGAAGAGAAGACAAGCCCCCAGAGCCAACCTGCTGTTGGTTGGCGCCCTCGCCAGCGCCTTGCTGCTCGCCGCGTGCGGCGGCAGCAACGACAGCGCGCCGCTCATCGTCGGCTCCGCGCCGCCACCCGCGGGGTCCACCGACCAGCCGCCCACCGACACCGGGCCTGTTGCCCAGGACTACGTGACACCGCCGCGGCTGTGCGAGCCCGGCCCCGGGGACCAGGGAGAGCCGGGCGTCAATGGCCACATCCCCAAGTCGGCGATGTACGACGCCACCGCCAATCCCGATGGCTTCCAGGGCTACTGGTGCGGCGCGCGCAAGGTCGCGCAGAACACGCTGTTCGGCCGCGGCGCCTTCGGCGACCTGCAGATCAAGGCCAAGGGCTCGACGCGCTGCGCCTATGCCTCCAACCGCGACGGCGCGGCCGGCGGCGATGCCGCGCTGACCACCGGCATCATCGTGTTCGACATGAAGACGCCGACGAAGATGCAGGTCGTGCCCGCGAGCGGCGACACCACGGTCGTCGGCACCGCGCCGTCGGCCAGCGTCAAGGCCACGAGCACCAACAAGTGGGGCGAGGAAACCACCGCCGCCACGCCGGTCAACCCGAACGGCAAGATCCTGCGCACTCCGGCCGCGCTCGAAGCCTACTCGGGGCTCGAGCTGTCGGGCGACCTGCTGGTGGCCGGCTACAAGGACAACAAGATGGTGGACGTCTACGACGTCAGCGACTGCCTGCACCCGGTGCCGCTGAACGCGAGCTACCAGTCCTCGGGCGGCCACCACGACGGCTGGCTCTCGCCCGACGGCAAGACCTGGTACGGCGTGCCCTTCGGCACCACGGCCAAGGACGGCGGCACCACGCTCATCACCGGCGGCACCTCGCCCACGGACGACAACTTCGCCAACTACACCATCGACAACAAGCGCGTCGACCTGCACATCACCAACCTCGACGATCCGAAGAACCCCAAGCTGCTGCTGAGCTGGAACCGTTCGCAGCTGCCCGACGAGGTGAAGAACAACAAGAACTGGCGCATCATGGCGGCGACCAACATCCATGACGTCAGCACCAACCCCGACGGCACGCGGCTCTATCTCGCGGTGTACGGCGGCGGCGGCCAGGTGGCCGGCAACCTGCCGACGCCCACCACCACCTTCTGGCGCGACCAGACCTGCGCCAACGGCCTGCTGATCATGGACTCGAGCGACATCGTCAAGCGCGCGGCCGATCCGAAGCTGAAGTACGTCAGCTTCCTCTCGTGGTGCGACCAGCAGCCCAACCCCGAGTTCGAGCAGGGCGGCTATGCGCGCATGACCTCGACCGCCGCGACGCACGCGACCGAATGGGTGCGGCACGTCAACGGCAAGGAGTACATCGTCTCGACCGACGAGTCGTACGCCCTGACGACCAGCGACACCAACGGCCTGCCGAACCAGTGCAAGCAGCAGAGCTTCGGCCGCATGATCGACATCTCGGACGAGAAGCATCCGAAGATCGTCGGCACCTACGAGCAGGATGCCAACAAGGCCAGCGTCTGCCCGACGCTGGTGGCCGAGGGCGGCAACGTCCCGATGGTCCACTACCTGAACTTCGACGACCGCAACCACATGCGCGTGGCCGTCTACGCGGCCGCATCGGGCGGCATCCGCTTCGCCGACTGGACCGATCCGACCAGCCCGAAGGAGATCGGCTACTACGTCGCGCGGCGCAACACGCCGAGCAAGATGGACTTCACGCGTCCCGACCCGCGCTACGACGCCGAGAACTGCCTCTACTACACCGGCTGGAACCAGGGCGGCCTGGTCTCGCTCGAGCTGACCAACCCGCAGTACAACCCGTGCATGAGCCGCAGCGCGAACGTCAGCGGCAAGGTGGCGACGGCGCAGGGCGACATCACGGTGGCGCTGAAGGCCGGCCGCGACAGCAAGGGCGCTAGCGTCAGCCTGAGCATCGAAGGCCTGGGCAACAAGGTGCAGCTGGGCGCGGTGACGCGCCTGGGCTCGGCCATCGACGCCGATGGCGCGCAGGTCACGGCCACCAGCAACTCGCTGCAGATCGACGCCGACGGCAGCTTCGACGGCCAGCCCGCGAAGTTCCGCCTGCAGGTGACCGACAACGGCGGCAACAAGGGCTTCTTCTCGCTGAGCTGCACCGAGGGCTGCTCGTTCACGACCAATGGTTACCTGCAGAGCGGCGGGAAGCTGACGGTGGCGAACCTCAAGAGCTGAAGATGCCAAGGACCGCGCATGCCTGTTGACCTTCGCTCGCGCGGTCGATAGCATCGCGGCACTTTCAAAACGCCCTCCCGGTTCGCCGGGAGGGCGTTTTCTTTTTGTTCCGCAACTTCCATGAAACCCAGAGATGAAAGCACCCCTCGAGATTCGCCCCGCATCGCAAGTCGGCCTCGGATACGTCCGGCATGGCCATGGGCCGATCCCCGTGCTGGTCCTGCACGACTGGCTCGGCGATCACGCGAACTACGACGCGCTCCTGCCCTGGCTCGACGGCCAGGCGTTCACCCATGTCTTCGCCGACCTGCGCGGCTATGGGCTGTCGATCGCACTGCCGGGCGAGTGCACGGTGAAGGAGATCGCCGCGGACTGCCTCGCGCTTGCCGACCGCCTCGGCTGGCGGCGCTTCCACGTCCTCGGCCATTCGATGACCGGCATGGTCACGCAACGCCTCGCGGCGGACGCGCCTTCGCGCATCGCGAGCGCGATCGCCGTGTGCCCCATTTCAGCCGCTGGCAACAAACTGAGTCCGGAGGCCTTGGCCTTCTTTGCCAGCACGGCCGACGACGATGACGCGCTTCGGCGGCTGTTCAAGTTCGTCGGCGGGGGCTTGCCCGACGAATGGGTCGAGGAGAAGCTGCGGCACCACCGCGAGGCGGTGGCGCCCGCATGCCGCAGGCGCTACCTCGACATGCTGGTCACGGCCGATTTCGCCGACGAGGTGCGAGGGTTAGAAACGCCGTTCCTGCTCGTCGTCGGCGACAGGGATCCGGGGCTCGATGCGGAGGCGATGAAGCACACCTTCCTCGCGTGGCATCCGAACGCGGAGCTGCAGGTGGTGCCCGATTGCGGGCACTACCCGATGCAGCAGCATCCGTCGTACTTCGCGGGCGTGGTCGAGGGCTTTCTGAAGCGCCAGGCCGCCTTGGCTTGACGCCGCTCACCCCACGATAGGCTGCGCCATGATCCAGAGGCTCAGGCTCGTATAGGCCACCATCAGCACCAGCATCGGCAGCTGGCTCAGCATCGCCGCGCGGTGGTTCGCGAAGCGGCGCGTGGCCTCGACATGGGCGACGACGACCGCGAGCACATGGCCGACGACGATCAGCGTCACGGCCGTGTACCAGTAGATGGCCGGGCTCACGATGCCTAGGTCGACCGCGCGGCCGCGTGTGCCGAAGAGGTTCCAGCCCCAGCCGAAGGGATCGGAGGCGAGCGGGACGATGAACTGCCCTGTCGTCAGCAGCAGCGAGGCATAGTGGGCCAGGTGGTAGGCCACGGCGATCGGCACCAGGCTCCAGACCATCGCGTTCACGGCCGCGCGTTCGGTGCTGCCGGCCAGGCGCAGCATCCATGCGCCCACGGCGCGAAAGATCAGCACGAAGGCCACGGGGAACAGCAGCAGCATGACGCTGTTGAGCCATTGCGTCTCGTCCATGCCGGTCGCGGAAGAGAGCGTGAACAGCGTCTCGGCCACCGTGCGCGAGGTCTGCGCGGCGGTGCCGATGCGGTCCATCAGCGGGGTTTCGTGGAAGCCGTCGAAGGTGACGGTCGCGAGCATCAGCAGCACGAAGGCCGCCACCGAATTCGGCACCGGCTCGGTCGTTAGCAGCCCGGCGCCGTAGGGCCGCAGCCGCAGGCGCGCGGGCTCGGTCGGCGTCGAGCCGCGCAGCTCGAGCGGCGCGAAGCGGCCCAGCACGCGGAAGGCCATCGCGAAGGCATCGGCCCGGTGGCGCCAGACCTCCACGCCGAACAGCAGCATGCCGGCCCAGCTCAGCAGCGCATAGCCCAGCAGGGCGCCGGCGAGGGCGGAGGGCAGGTCCTTGTCCTGCCACACCAGCTCGGTCCAGGCGAAGGCGAAGAACAGCGCGACCGCCGGCCAGGCGCCCAGCCATTTCGGCCAGCGCAGGCCCAGCGATTCGCGCCCGCCGCCGACCAGGCGCGCGGCGGCGCGGTACAGCGTGGGCAACGGATTGACGATCTCCCACAGGTCGCCGACCAGCGCGCAGAAGAAGGCCATGCCGACCCACCACAACACCCAGACCATCGTGACGATCAGGTTCGCATAGGCGTCGGAATTGCCGAGGAAGCCGGTGGCCAGTGTCAGCACGAACAGCGCGCAGCCCAGCGTTCGCAGCACCACCGCGAGCGGATGCGCGATGCGGCGCAGCGGCGCGAAGCGCAGCAGGTCGGTGTCGCGCAGGAAGGAGGAACCGAAGTCGTGGCGCCGCGCGAACAGCGCCAGCGCCGCGAAGGTCAGCACGAGGGTCGCGCCGGCCCCCGTGAGCCACAGCCACAGCGGCAGCGGCAGGTCGAAGCGCTGGCCGAAGCCGTGCGCCTGCGCGCCGGCCGTGGCGCACGCGATCGCGAGACCGGTCCCGAAGCGAAGCGTTTTCAGGGCGCGCCTAGGGATGGACTTCGATGAACATCACGGCGCGGTGGTTGCCCGGGCCGTGGCGATGCTCGTGCACCGGGAAGCGGCCCGCGAGGCTGGCCTTGAAGCTCAGCAGCGCCGGCGCGGGCGGCGTCACCTGGGCCTCGATGTCGTAGCCGTGCAGGTGCAGCACCAGGGGCTGGTCGCTGACCACGCTGATCTGCACCTGGTCGCCCTGGCGCACCTTCAGCGTGTCGTCGCCCTTGATGCGGCCGCCCACGAGCTCGACCGAGAACTTCGGCGAGGCGGCCGCGGCAGCGCCCGCGAGCGGCGCCAGCGCCGCGAGGGCGATCAGCCGCAGGCGCAGGCGGTTCGGATTCGTCGTCATGGCGCGGTCCATGCTCAGTCCGCGTACTGGCCGGCCGCCTTGATGACCGCGCCCCACTTCTCGATCTCGGTCTCGACGAACTTCTTGTGCTCCGGACCGTTGACGCGCGCGTCGGTGATGATCACGGCGCCGAGCCCTTCCTGGCTCTTGATGAAGGCCGGGTCCTTGAGCGCCACCTTGAGCGCCGCATTGAGCTTGTCGGTGACCGCCTTGGGCGTGCCCGCGGGCGCGAACAGGCCATGCCAGATGCTGACGTTGAAGCCCTTCAGGCCGCTCTCGTCGAGCGTGGGCAGCGCGGCCAGCACCGGCGTCTTCAGGCGCTGCTGCGTGGTCACGGCATAGGCCCTGACCATGTTGCCCTCGATCTGCGCGGTGGTGTTGGTGGTCTGGTCGCACATGATGTCGACCTGGCCGCCGATCAGGTCGGTCATGGCCGGTGCCGTGCCCTTGTAGGGGATGGTCTGCGGCGCGATCTTCAGCGCGCTCTGCAGCATCAGGCCGCACAGGTGCGAGGCCGAGCCGATGCCGGCGTTGGCGAGGTTGGTCTTGCTGCCGTTGGCCTCGAGCCACTTGCGCAGCTCGGTGAAGTTGTTCGCGGGCACCGACTTCGAGCTGATGAGCGTCATCGGCACTTCGTTGATCAGGCCCAGGTATTCGAAGCCCTCGAGCGTCTTGTAGGGCAGCTTGCGGTACAGCGAGGGCGAGGTCGCCATGCTCACGTGGTGCAGCATCAGCGTGTAGCCGTCGTTGGCCGCGCGCGCGGCCTTGGCGGCGCCGAGCGTGCCGCCGGCGCCGCCGGTGTTGTCGATGGTGATCGCCACGTTGCCCAGCGGCTTGCGCAGCGCCTCGGCGAAGTCGCGCGCCACCTTGTCGGTGGGACCGCCGGCCGCGAAGGGCACCACGATCATGATCGGTTTGTCGGGATACTCGGCGAACGCAGGAAGGGCGGCGAGGGCCGCGATCGCGATCGTGAACAGGCGCTTCATTGATGTCTCGTTATGGGTGAAGCCGAAAATGCTATAGCCCACCCACGCCGCGCAGAAGACGCCTGGTTGTTAAGGCGGTCACCTTAGGTGAACACCGACAGCCTGGGCATCGGTGGCGCCCGATGCCCGGCCGTTCGAACTCAGAGGCTCGCGAGCGGCAGCCGCGACCGATAGCGCGAGCGCCCCTGCGGATAGAGACCGACCGAGCACTGCACCAGCTTGCCCGCGCCATCGAACCAGTGGCGCGTGACCTGCAGGCAGGGCGAGCCGGGCACTGCATCCAGGCGCTCGGCCAGGCGGGATTCGAGCGGCGCCGCGTCGATCTCCTGTTCCACCACCGCCACGCCCACGCCGTAGAGCCGCTCGATCAGCTTGAAGACCGGGCCGTTCCATGCTTCCAGTCGCTCGGCCACGCCCGCGAACTCGGGCCGCATGTAGAGCCACAGCGCACCGGTCGGGCGCGCTTCGCCGCGCAGGTAGCGCAGCGTGTCGAGGAAGAGCCACTGGCTGCCCGGCTCGGCCTGCAGCAGGCCGGCCAATTGCTCGTCGGCGGCGACGAGGCCGGCGCGTTCGAGCTTGAGCTGCGTGGTGCGCGCGGCCTCCATGATGCTTTCGAGCGTCTGCTGCGAATGCACGAAGAAGGGCGTGGGATTGCGCGCCAGCACATGCGTGCCGATGCCGGCGCGCGAATCGATCACGCCGAGCTTGCGCAGCGCGCTCATGGCCTCGCGCAGGCGGTAGCGCGTGGCACCGAACTGCGCCTGCAACTGGGCTTCGGAAGGCAGCAGGCTGCCGACGGGATAACGGCCTTCGTCGATCTCGCGGACGATGGCGTCGACGATGTCCTGGATGGTCAATGCCGCGCCGGCACTTGTTGGATGCGCCATGAAGAGATAATATTCGAATATTCGACTAATTAGGCGAAGCAGACGCCACTGGAGACAAACGCATGCATCGTAGAGACTTTATCCGCGCGCTGTCCGCAGGCGCCGCACTGCCGCTGGCCGGCGTGGCACCGCTGGCGCTGGCCGACACCTACCCCAGCAAGCCGATCCGGCTGGTGGTGACCCAGGGCACGGGCTCGGGCAGCGACGTGATCGGGCGCCTGCTCGCGAGCAAGCTCGGCGAGCGGCTCAAGCAGAGCGTGTACGTCGAGAACAAGGCCGGTGGCGGCGGCATCATCGGCCACCAGTTCGTGCTCGACCAGCCGGCCGACGGCTACACGCTGCTGCTGAGCACCACCGCGCCGCTGGTGGTGGTGCCCGCGATGAACCGCAACGCGAAGTTCCACCTGCGCGACTTCACCGCGGTGGCCGCGGCGCTGCGCAGCCCCTACATGGTGCTGGTCGGCACCCAGCCCGACAGCCCGCGCAGCCTGCAGGAACTGACGAAGCGGCTGGCGGCCGCGCCATCGAGCTACTCGTCCTCCGGCACCGGCACGCTCACGCACCTGGCGACCGAGATGTACCTGCAGCAGGTCCATGCCAAGGCCACCCACGTGCCCTACAAGGGCAGCGGGCAGTCGCTGGCCGACCTCGCGGGTGGGCAGGTGCTGTTCTCCACCGACTCGCCGATCGCCGCGGGCGCGCTGATCCGCGGCGGGCGGCTGCGGGCCCTGGCCGTGACCTCGGCGCAGCGCCTGGCCACCTATCCCGAGGTGCCGACGATGGCCGAGCTCGGCTATCCCGGCCTCACGCTCAACACCATGGGCGGGCTGTTCGGTCCCTCGAAGCTGCCCGCGCCCATCGTCGAGCGCATCAGCACCGAGATGGCGGCCGTGATGTCCTCGCCCGAGGTCAAGGCCCAGTTCGCGAGCATGGAGACCGAGCCGCTGGTGATGCCGGTCGAGAGCTTCCGCACCCAGATGCTGAAGGACGCGCCGGTGTGGGAAGGCGTGGTGGCTCGCCTGGGCATCACCGCCGATTGAGGAGCCGCCGATGGACGCCCACCGCATTCGCTGCGCGCTGTTCGTGCCGGTGCTCGAGCCGCGCTTCTTCGCGCGCGCGGGCGAGCGCGGCGCGCAGGCGCTGATCCTCGACCTCGAGGACGCGATCGCGCCGCAGCGCAAGGCCGAGGCGCGGCTCGCGCTGGCGCATGCGGCCGCCGCGCTGCGCGGCACCGGCCTGCCGCTGATGGCGCGCGTGAATGCCGAGGCCGAACTGCTCGATGCCGACCTCGAGGCCTGCGTCGCCGCGGGCGTGGATGCCGTCATGCTGCCCAAGGTCGAGTCGCCGAGCGAGGTGCGCGCGGCGGTCGTGCACCTCGAGCGGCATGCGCGCGAGCGCGGCTCGAACGGACCGCGCTCGCTGGTCGCGCTGATCGAAACGCCTCGCGGCGTGCTGCGCGCCGATGCGATCGCGGCGGCCCATCCCGCCTTGCGCGCGCTGGGCTTCGGCGCCGAGGACTATGCGGCCGCGATCGGCCGGCCGCCGCATGCCGACCTGCTGGTGCCCGCGGCCGCGCGCGTCGCCATGTGCGCCGCGGCCGAGGGCCTCGCCTGCTGGGGACTGGCCGCCTCCATCGCCGAGCTCGACGACATGGATGCGCTCGAAGACGCGGCGCGGCTGTCGCACCGGCTCGGCTTCGGCGGCACGCCCGCCGTGCACCCGGCGCAGGTGCGGGTCTTCAACCGCGTGTTCGCGCCCACCGAGGCCGAGATCGCGCAGGCCCGCAAGGTGCTCGAGGCGCATGCCCGCGCCGACGCCGAGGGCCTGGGCGCGCTGCGGCTCGATGGCCGCATGATCGATCGCCCGATGGTCGATCGCGCGCGCCGCCTGCTCGCCTAGTTCTTCATCACACCCCCCGACCCGAAACGACGACATCGATGGCGCAACAGATACTCGACGGCATCCAGGTGCTGGACTTCACCACCTACATCGCGGGCCCCTACGGCGCGAGCCTGCTGGGCGACCTGGGCGCCGACGTGATCAAGATCGAGGCGCCCGAGGGCGACCCGATGCGTTACTACCCCTCGACCCTGCCCGGCGAGAGCCGCGCCTTCATCGGCGTGAACCGCAACAAGCGCAGCATCGTGCTCGACCTCAAGCAGCCCGCGGACCGCGAGGCCTGCCACCGGCTCGTGGCGCAGGCCGACGTGGTGCTGCACAACTTCCGCCCCGGCGTGGCCGAGCGACTGGCGCTGGACTGCGACACGCTGACCGCGATCCAGCCGCGCCTGATCTATTGCAGCTTCACCGGCTATGGCCCCGACGGCCCGCAGGCGCAGCGCCCCGGCTTCGACCAGGTGCTGCAATGCCGCACCGGCATCGCCAAGGCGCAGGGTTATCCGGGCGACGAGCCGCGCGTGGTCTGGGGTTCGGCCGTCGATTTCTATGGCGCGAGCCTGATCGCCACCGGCATCTGCGCCGCCTTGTTCCAGCGCGAACGCACCGGCTTGCCGCAGCGCGTCGACACCTCGCTGCTGCAGGCAGCGCTCGCCATGCAGGCGGGCCGCATGGTGTGGTCCGAGGGCGAGGGCCCCGGCGTCGATCGCGACCTGCGCGGCGGCGCGCTCTCGGGCATCCACCCCACGCGCGAAGGCTACGTCTACCTGCAGGCCCAGACCCAGCCGTTCTGGGAGGCGCTGTGCGAGCTCACGGGCCTCGCGCATCTGGCGCGCGATCCGCGCTTTGCCGACATGCGCCTGCGCAAGGCCAACGAGGCCGAGCTGGTCCCGCAGTTGCGCGCCGCGCTGTTGCAGCACGGCGCCCGCGAATGGGAAGCGATCTTCGGCACGCGCGTGCCGTGCACCGTGGTGCGCGGCATCGAGGAGGTGTTCGACGACGAGCAGGTCGAACACCAGGGGCTGCTGGCGACGCATGCGCATCCCACGCTGGGCAGCTACCGCGCGGTGGTGGAACCGATCCGATTCAATGGCGAGCGCGGGGTGAAGCGGGAGGCGAGGGCGCCGATGCTGGGGGAGCATACGGTGCAGGTCGTGGGTGGGCGGAGCGAGCGCACCTGACGCGGGGAGCGCTGCGGCGGTTGCTAGACTGAGATCGACGCACCGCCTTTCCCCTGCATCACATGACCGCCGACCTCGACCTCAACATCGCCGAGATCCCCTACGAATCGGGAACCATCCGATTCCGCTACGCGAGGGTGATGTCGCCCGACAGGACGCGATGGATCCGGCATGGCTCGTTCGTGGCCTATCACGAGAACGGCACGGTGGTATCGGAAGGCCACTACGTCGACGGGAAGGAAGACGGGCTCTGGCGCGACTTCCATCCCGATGGCCGGCCGGCCTCCGAGGGCCACTATCGCGATGGGCGCGAAGTCGGCGTGTGGCGCTTCTGGAATGCCGACGGGACTGAAGGGCCGAGCGAGAGCCACGACGCTTGAGCGCAGAGGCCGTGCCGAGGACGTCGATCTCCATCTCCGCGTAGAGACGACGTCGGCGTTCCGCGTCACGGGGTTCGCTATCCCGACCTGCATTCCCTGCCGCAGCAGGTGATCCCGGCAAAAGCATCCGTCCCATTGGAACCTCTTCCACCCTCCAACCCATTGGAAGATCCTTCCAGGCCCGATCCCCGCCGATCTCGTTGACCCTGCCTGGCGCATCCGTTCGAATGCCTCACGTTTCGAACCCACACCAACCCATCGCCAGGAGTCACACCCCATGCAAACCCAACGCACCCGCATGACGCGGGACAACACCGCCGTTCTGCTCATCGATCACCAGGTCGGCCTGATGACCGGCGTGCGCGACATGACGGTCAGCGACCTCAAGCACAACGTCGTCGGCCTCGCGAAGGCGGCCAAGGTCCTGGGCCTGCCGATCGTCGCGGTGACGACGGCGCGCGACAGCATGTGGGGGCCGACGGCCTCCGAGCTCAAGGAGGCCTTGGGCGGCGGCGAGATCATGGACCGCTCGACCGTCAACGCCTGGGACTACCCGCCGTTCGTGGAGGCCGTGAAGGCGACGAAGCGCGATCACCTGATCATCGCGGGGCTGTCCTTCGAGGTCTGCGCCTCGCTGCCGGCGATCTCGGCGCGCGAGGAGGGCTACCAGCCGATCATTGCCATCGACGCCTGCGGCACCTTCTCGGCCGCCAAGCGCGAGGCAGGCATCGCGCGCCTGACGACGCTCGGCATCGAGATCTCCGACTACGCGACCCTGATGGTCGAGATCATGGGCGACAACGCCGATCCGAAGGCGCTCGATGTGTATGCCGCGCTCGACATGCCGTTCGCCGTGCTGATGGGCCAGGTGGCCGGAGCGCTGTCGCGATGAGCGCTGCCTTCGACGTCATCGTCGTCGGTGGCGGTTCGGCGGGTGCGGTGCTCGCGCATCGGCTCAGCGCCGATCCCGCGCGCCAGGTGCTGCTGCTCGAGGCCGGCGAAGCCTACCGGCCGAACGTGTTTCCGCGCGACCTCGCGGATGCCGACACGGCCGGCGGGCCCGATGGCCACGACTGGGGCTACCAGGCCGAGACCGGCCTCGCGGGACGCAGCATCCACGCACCGCGCGGCAAGACGCTGGGCGGCAGCTCGGCCGTCAACGCGGCGGTGGCGATGCGCTCGCGGCCCGAGGACTTCGCGAAGTGGCGCGCGCTCGGCATCGAGGGCTGGCAATGGCCCGAGCTGCTCGAGGCCTTCAAGGCGATCGAGAACACGCCCGACGGCGACGACGCGTTCCGCGGCCGCGCGGGTCCGCTGCCGATCCGCAACCGTCGGCGCGACGAGCTGACGCCGGCGCTCAATGGCTTCGTCGATGCGACGGCCGCACTCGGCTTCGCGCGCGTGGCGGACTTCAACGGCGAACAGCAGGCCGGCGTCGCGCCGTATCCGCTCAACGTGATCTCGGGGCGGCGCATCAACACCGGCATCGCCTTCCTCGGCGAGGACGTGCGTGCGCGACCCAACCTCACGATCCGCGGCGGCGTGGAGATCGACCGCGTGCTGTTCGAGGAAGGGCGCGCGGTGGGCGTGGTCGATGCCGAGGGCGAGAGCCATCGCGCGGGCCAGGTGATCCTCAGCGCGGGCGCCTTCGGCAGTCCTGCGATCCTCATGCGATCGGGCATCGGTCCCGCGCCGCACCTGGCGTCGCTGGGCATTCCGCTGGTGGCGGAACTGCCGGTGGGGCAGGGCCTGCAGGAGCATCCGTTCTACTACAACGTCTATGCGCTGACGCCCGAAGCGGCGGGCATGCATCCCGCGGCGGGCGCGATCCTCTGGGCCGCGTCCTCGCAGGCCAAGCCCGGCGATCTCGACCTGCACATCTCGGCCACCCACCTGTTCGACCCGGCGCTGAGCCCCACGGGCGGCGCGATCGTGCTGGCGGTGTCGGTGACGCAGCCCGAGGCGACCGGCAGCCTCGAGCTGGCCGACCGCGATCCGCGCAGCGCGCCGCGCATCCGCTACAACCTGCTGGGCACGCCGCGCGACATGGCGCGCATGCTCGAGGCCGTGCGGCTGTCGCGCGCGATCGGGCGGCAGTCGCCGTTCGCCGGGATGGTCGCGGCCGAGATGGCGCCGGGGCCTGAGTTCTCGGATGGCGACGACCTGCAGCGCGCGATCGAGCAGCAGCTCGACGGCTATGCGCACCCCACCTCGACCTGCCGCATGGGACCGCCCGGCCAGGGCGTGGTCGATGGCGGCGGCCGCGTGCACGGCGTGCCGGGCCTGTTCGTGATCGATGCGTCGATCATGCCCAGGGCACCGAGCGCGCCGCCCAACATCACCACCATGATGATGGCCTGGCATCTCGCGGGCCACGGCTTCGGAGTCCGCTGATGGCCCTCGTTCCCATCGATCCCCAGGACATCGCCGCGGCGCGCGCGCTGCGCCTCGAGTTCGGCCGCTTCTGGTCCACCGCGCCCGGCACGCCGCGCGACATCTATGACCGCTTCATCGCGCAGACGCCCACCGCTTCCGAAGTCGCGGCGCGCGAGGCCGTCGACGAAGCCGCTTCCGGCTGGTGGGTGGAGCCCGCGCAGGCCGTGCCCGGGCGCGCGCTGCTGTTCATCCATGGCGGCGGTTACGGCCTGGGCCATGCTAGCGCCTATGTCGGATTGGCCAGCCAGCTCGCGGCACGCACGCGCGTGCCGGCCTTCGTGCTCGAGTACCCGCTGGCGCCCGAGGCCGTGCTGCCCGCCGCGCGCGACCTCGCGTTGCGCACGCTCGCGGAGCTGGCGGCGCGCTTCGGTGCGGTAGCGGTGGCGGGCGACTCGGCCGGTGGCGGTCTGTCGCTCGCGACCGTGCTCGAGGCCGCGAGGCAGGGCATCGCCGTGTCCTCGCTGGTCGCGTTCTCGCCCTGGACCGACCTGAGCCTGAGCGGCGCGAGCGCGCAGGAACTGGCCGTCGGCGATCCGCTGCTCGACGTCGGCTACCTGCGTGCTTCGGCCGCGGCCTATCTGGGCGGCGCGCCGGTCAGCGATCCGCGTGGCTCGCCGCTGTTCGATGCGGACCTGCGGCGCCTGCCGCCCACGCTGGTCCAGGTCGGCTCGGACGAGGTGCTGCGCGACGATTCGCGCCGTCTCGTGGAAGCGGCCAGCGGCGCGGGCGCACAGGTCGAGCTCGAGGAGTGGCAGGGCATGCACCACGTGTTCCAGCTCAACACCCGCGAGCTGGCCAGCGCGCGCAAGGCGCTCGACCGCGCGGCTGCGTTCGTGTCGCGCCACTGGAACGCCTGACCCTTTGCCCGGGTCCGCGCGTGGCCGGTGCGCGCGGAACGTGCTAAGTTGCCGCGGACTCGGAAGAACCCATCGGCGAAAGACACGCGTGCTCGACCTCAACGACTTTCGGTACTTCGTGGAAGTGATCGACCGGGGCAGCCTCTCGGCCGCGGCGCGCGCGCTGCAGCGCCCTGTGTCGACGATCAGCTACCGCATCCAGCAGCTCGAGGCCGAGCTCGGCCTGACGCTGCTGGCGCGCACCTCGCGGCGCATCACGCTGACCGAATCGGGCGAGGCCTTCTACGGCCACGCGGTCGCCACCATCGCGCGCGCCAACGAGGCCGAGGCGGCGATGCGCAGCCGCAGCACGGAGCCGACCGGCACCGTGCGCTACACGGTGTCGGTCGCGACCTCGCAGTTCGCGATGACCGAGATGGTCGCGAGCTTTCTCGCGAAGTACCCGAAGGTCAACCTGCTGCAGGACGCGAGCGATGCCAACGTCGACATCGTGGCCGACCGCTACGACTTCGCGATCCGTGCCTACTCGGGCGCGCTGCCCGATTCGAACCTGGTGCAGCGCGCGCTCGCGGAAGCGCCCTGGCACCTGTTCGCGGCACCCGAGTTCCTCGAAACCGCCGGCGCCATCGAGACGCCCGACGACCTGCTGGGGTGCGCCACGCTGTTCATGAAGCGCGGCGGCCTCGCACCCCTGTGGCAGCTCAAGCGCGAGGACGACCGCGCGCAGACCGCGCAGGTCGCGATCCGCCCGCGCATGGAGGGCACCTGCATGGTGACCCTGAAGCGCGCGGCCGAGGCGCGCATGGGCGTGGTCGCATTGCCGGCCTACATCTGCCGCGACGAGCTGCGCGCCGGCCGCCTGCGGCGCGTGCTGCCCGACTGGGTGGCGGCCGACTCGACCATCTCGGCGCTGATGCCGAGCCGGCGCGGCATGAGCGCCGCGGCGCGCGCCTTCATCGAGCACCTCGTCGAGGCCTTCCCCGCCGCCGTCCGGCTCGACTGAGCGCAGGCAACCCCCGTGATCCGACCCGCCGCGCCGATGCGGCGGCGCAGTCGCGCGCGCCATCAGGGTTTACGCAAAGACGTGGCTCCGGCATCGATGTCTACAATATGGACATACATCCACAATATGGACAAGCGACATGCCCCTCGATGATTCGGACCCGACCCCGAAGATGCCCTACCAGTACCCGAATCCTCCGGACGCGCTGCCCGAGATCGTGGTGCAGCACGCGATCCCGACCGACGAGCGCCTGTGGGTGCCGCAGGCCGAGAACGTGTGGTTCCGGCCGCTGTGCCTGAACGCGAGCCAGGGCTACTGGATGAACCTGCTGAAGGTGCGCAAGTCGGGCGTGCTGAGCCGCCACCGCCATCCGCAGGCGGTGCACGGCTTCGTGCTCAAGGGGCGCTGGCGCTATCTCGAGCACGACTGGGAAGCCACCGAGGGCAGCTACGTGTTCGAGCCGCCGGGCGAGACGCACACGCTGTACGTGCCCGAGGACGTCGAGGAAATGATCACCTACTTCCAGGTCAACGGTGTCATGTACTACACCGACCCCTGGGGCAAGGGCATGGGTTACGAGGACGTGTTCACCAAGATCGACATGTGCCGCAAGCACTTCGACAACGTCGGCCTCGGCGCGGACTACGTCAAGCAGTTCATCCGATGAGCACGACGGCCTACGGCCGCGCCGGCTACGACTTCGCGGGCGCGGTGGCGGTGGTCACCGGCGGTGCCAGCGGCATCGGCTCGGAAGTCGCGGCGCAGCTGCGGCGTGCCGGTGCGCGGGTGGCGGTGTGGGACATGGCCGAGGCCACTGCGAACGACGACGCCTGGCAGGTCGATGTGAGCGATCTCGCCACGGTCGAGCGCGCCGCCGCCGCGGTGGTCGCGCGCTTCGGCCGCATCGACTTCGTGGTCAACAGCGCGGGCTTCGCGGGACCGACGGTGCCGCTCGATGCCTACGACCCCGCCACGTGGCGTCGCATCGTCGACGTGAACCTGGTCGGCACCTTCAACGTGTGCCGCGCCGTGGTGCCGCACCTGCGTGCCGCGGGCGCGGGCCGCATCGTCAACATCGCCTCGCTGGCCGGCAAGGAGGGCACGCCCAATGCCTCGGCCTACAGCGCGGCCAAGGCCGGCGTGATCGCGCTGACCAAGTCGCTCGGCAAGGAGCTCGCGACCACGGGCATCCTGGTGAACGCGATCGCGCCGGCCGCGGTGCGCACGCCGATCCTCGAGCAGATGTCGGCCGAGCACGTGCAGACCATGATCGGCAAGAGCCCGATGCAGCGCCTGGGCGAGAGCGCCGAGGTGGCCGAGATGGTGGCCTGGCTGTGCTCGGGCTCGTGCAGCTTCAGCACCGGCGCCACCTTCGATCTCTCGGGCGGTCGGGCCACGTACTGAAGCGCTGCAAGTTTTTTCGGTCCCATTCCTTTTCAAACCACGGAGACACACCCCATGATTCGCTTCGCCTCGAAACTGCAACGCCTCGCGGCGCTGTCGCTGCTGCCGGTGGCGGCGCTGCTGGCCGCCGCGCCCGCCTCGGCGCAGCCGCGCGACTATCCCAACAAGCCGGTCGAGCTGGTGGTGCCGTTCCAGCCCGGTGGCGGCACCGACGCACTGGCGCGCGCCTTCGCCGATGCCACGCGCAAGCACATGCCGCAGAGCATGATCATCGTCAACAAGCCCGGCGCCAGCGGCGCCATCGGCTGGCAGGACGTGATCAACGCCAAGCCCGACGGCTACCGCCTCGCGGTGGTCACGGTGGAACTGACGACGCTGCCGCACATGGGCCTCGCGAAGTTCACCTACGAGGACCTCGCGCCCATCGCGCGCCTCAATGCCGACCAGGCCGCGATCACCGTGCGCGCCGATGCGCCGTGGAACACCATCGAGGAGTTCCTGGCCGCCGCCAAGAAGGACAGCGGCAAGCTCAGCGTGGGCAATGCCGGCAACGGCTCGATCTGGCACCTGGCGGCCGCCGCGCTCGAGGACAAGACCAGCGTGAAGTTCAACCACACGCCGTTCCAGGGCGCCGGCCCCGCGGTGCTCGCGCTGATGGGCGGCCACATCGATGCGGTGGCGGTGAGCCCGGCCGAGGTCACGACCTACGTGCAGGCCGGCAAGCTCAAGACGCTGGCGGTGATGGCCGAGCAGCGCGTGAAGGGCTTCGAGAAGGTGCCCACGCTCAAGGAACGCAACATCGACCTGGTGATCGGCACCTGGCGCGGCATCGCGGCGCCGAAGAACACGCCGCCCGAGGTCATCGCCTACCTGAAGACCGTGAGCCAGCAGGCCGCCAACGAGCCCGCCTTCCGCGAGGTGCTCGACAAGCAGAACCTGGGCTTCGCCTATGCCGACGACGTCGCCTTCAAGGCCACGATGGCCAAGGACAGCGCCTACTTCAAGACGCTGATGGGCAAGCTCGACATCAAGAACTGATCCACGCAAAGGCAACTCCCTTTTCATGACTTACGAGGCAGCACTCTTCAAGGGCAAGCGGGCACTGGTGTCCGGTGCCACCCAGGGCATCGGCGCCGTGATCGCCAACCACCTGGCCGCGCTCGGCGCGCAGGTCACGGCCATCGGCCTGGGCAACGGCGACGGCACGCTCGATGCCGCGGTCGAGGTCCGGCAGGCCGACGTGACCTCGGACGCGAGCCTCGAGGCCGCGATCGGCGGCATCGAGCGCCTGGACATCGTCTTCAACTGCGCCGGCATCATCCAGCGCGGCGCGGAGCACGACCTCGCGGTGTTCGAGAAGGTGCTGGCCGTGAACCTCACGGGCACGATGCGCGTGTGCGGCATGACGCGCGAGCGTCTCAAGGCGAGTGGCGGCTGCATCGTCAACACGGCCTCGATGCTGAGCTTCTTCGGCGGCGGGCTGGTGCCCGGCTATGCCTCGAGCAAGGGCGGCGTGGCCCAGCTCACCAAGTCGCTGGCGATCGCCTACGCGGCCGACGGCATCCGCGTGAACGCGATCGCGCCGGGCTGGATCGCGACGCCGCTCACGAAGCCGCTGCAGGACGATCCCGCGCGCGCGGGCCCGATCCTCGCGCGCACGCCGCTGGGCCGCTGGGGCACGCCCGACGACGTGGCGCGCGCCGCGATGTTCCTTTGCACGCCGGCCGCGTCGTTCATGACCGGCGTGGTGCTGCCGGTCGACGGCGGCTACCTGGTGAGCTGAGGGCGCGCCCGATGCGCGTGGACTGGATGGAGGGTATGGATAATGGCCCGGCCCTCGTTCCCGCCGGTGCCCGCGCCGGCCTCGTCCCTTCGTCCATGCCCGCTCCCCGGTCTTCCTCCGCCGCTCCCGCTTCTTCCGCCGCTTCCGCGAACCAGGTCGCGGGTACCGCCTCGTTCTCCAAGTTCATGCACGTGCTGCAGCTGGTGGCCGATGCGCAGGAGCCGGTCAATGTCGCGGCGCTGATGCGCGCGAGCGGCTATCCGCGGCCCACGGTGCACCGCATCGTCGCGGCGCTGATCGCCGAGCGCCTGCTGGTCGAGCACCCGCACAGCGCGACCCTGGGGCTGGGCCCGCGGCTGATCCAGCTCGCGAGCCGCAGCTGGGGCCGTTCCGAGCTGCGGCTGGCGGCCGTCGACGAGCTCAAGCGGCTGCGCGACCTCACGGGCGAGACCGTGCACCTGGCCGTGCCCAACGACACGACCATGGTCTACATCGAGAAGCTCGAGAGCCCGAGCGCGGTGCGCATGGCCTCGCGCATCGGCACCAGCGTGTCGCTGCATGCCACCGCCGTCGGCAAGGCCTACATGGCGGCGCTCGACGACGGCGCGCTCAAGGCGCTGGTCAAGCGCCTGCCGATGCCGCGCTACACGCCCAACACCACCGTCGATGCCGCAGCGCTGCGCGCCGAGGTACAGAAGACGCGCGAGCGCGGCTGGTCGGTCGACAACGAGGAGAACGAGGCCGGCATCTTCTGCTTCGGCGCGGTGATCCGCGGCGTGGGCGGCGTGCCGGTGGCGGCGATCAGCGTGAGCACGCTGGTGTTCCGCCAGAAGGAAGACCCGGCCCAGGCCTACGTGGCACCGCTGCTCGAGGCCTGTCGCGTCATCTCGGAGCGCATCGCGCAGACGCCTTCGCTGTCGGGCAGCGACGTGCTCTGAAGCGCGTGCGGCTCAGGCCAGCGCCTTGAGCTGGAAGCCCGGCGCCCGCGCTTCTTCCTCGCTCAGCGCCACGCCCTTGGCCAGCAGCCGGCGTGCCAGCATGTGATCGCCCGCGCGGTTGAGCGTCTCGACCGCCGCGAGGCGTCCTTCGCGGATGCACAGCACGGTGGCGGCCGACGAGGCCGCATCGCGCAGCACCACGTGCGCATCGTCGGCCGCGCGCAGCCCGGCGATCTGCAGCCTGAGTTCGCCCTGGTCGCTCCAGAACCACGGCACCGGGCCGTGCGCCACCGTCTTGCCCGCGAGCCGCGCCGCCACGCTGCGCGCCTGGTCGCCGGCGTTCTGCACCGACTCGAGCCGGATGTGGCGACCGCTGACCGGGTCGGGAAAGGCCGCCACGTCGCCGATGGCCGAGATCGCCGGATCGGAACTCAGCAGCTGCGCATCGACGCGGATGCCGTTGTCGACCGCGAGCCCGGCCTGCGCCGCGAGCTGCGTGCGCGGCTCGGCACCGATGCCCACCACCACGAGGTCGGCCGGCAGCGTCTCGCCGTCGGCGGTGCGCACCGCCGCGATCCGGCCCTCGCGGCCCTCGAGCGCCGTCACGCCGCAGCCGAAGCGCAGCCGCGTGCCGCGGCCCTCGTGCGAGGCCGCCACGGCCTGCGCGCTGTGCGGCGAGGCGGCCCGCGCCAGCGCGCGATCGGCCACGTCGAGCACCGTCACGTCCAGGCCCAGGGCACGCGCCACCGAGGCGAACTCGAGCCCGATGAAGCCCGCGCCGATCACCACCGCGCGCCGGCTGTCGGCCAGCCGCTCGCGCAGCCGGTCGGCATCGGCCAGCGTCTGCAGGCTCATCACGCCCTCGAGCTCCGCGCCCTCGACGCGCATGCGGCGCGGGCTCGATCCGGTGGCGATCACGAGATGGTCGTAGGCGATCGCCTGGCCCGATGTCAGCACCACGCGCTGCGCGGCGCGGTCGATCAGCTCGACGCGGCCCTGCACGCGCTGCACGCGCTGTTCCTCGAAGAAGCGCTCGGGGCGAAAGTGCAGGTCGCTCGCGCTCGCCTTCGCGAGCAGGTAGGCCTTCGACAGCGGCGGCCGCTGGTAGGGCAGGCTGGCCTCGTCGCCGACCAGCACGATGGCGCCGTCGAAACCTTCCTGGCGCAGCGAGGCGCAGCACTGGAAGCCCGCATGGCCCGCGCCAACGATCACGACCTGCTGCATGGCGCGCGCATCTGGCGAGGGAAGAAGAGGGCGCGTACGCGCGTCCACGCGTTGCGATGCCGCGCGGCGTCGGGCCGCTTTTCAGGCGCGCTCGGGGCCTGGATCGAGGGCCGGCCGCCGTCGGGCGCGTCGGTGTCGAGCTTGTAAGGGATCAGCCATTCCATCTGCGTGTCTCCTGCAGCGCGATGGTGTTCGCAGGGGACCGGCTTGTCTGTCCCCGCTGTAGGGGACGTGTGCGGCGCATGCCAAGGATCTACTTGATTCGAAGGATGCCAAGGAACGGGTCCGTCTCAATACTTCCGCCGCAGAGCACCCGGAGGGGGGCTTCAACTCACGCCTCGAGGCGGACAGGAGATCGAAAGCATGAGAACCCTGCAACATATCCGTCGCTGCGCATTCGCGGCGGCTGCGCTCGGGCTCGCTCTGCCGGCTGCGCTGGCCCAGTCGGCCGCGCCGGAGTTTCCGGCGGAGGCCGTGGCACTGACGCCCGAGACGCTCAAGGGCCTCAACGGCAAGAAGTTCGTGGGCACGCGCGTGGACGGCACGGGCTGGACGATGGACTTCGGCCCCGACGACTATTTCCGGCTGGCGTATCGGCGCGGCGGCACCGGTGCCGGGCCCGGTGGGGGCATCTTCGACGGCACGGTCCGGCTCGATGGCACGAAGCTGTGCCAGGACATGCGCAAGGCCCTCGAAAGCCGGTGCAACGAGGTGCGGCTGAAAGGCAACGAGCTGTTCTATCAGCGCGGTTCCAACGGCGAGATCGTGGTTCTCACGGCACAGTGAGATCCGATCCCGCTGGCCTGCGGTCCGGCGCACGGGGGCGCTGCTGCGTGACCGGGTTGCAGCGGCGCATGCACCGATGCGAAAACCCGCCAGTCCTGGCCGCTGAATTCCTCGCGCCCCGGACGGCGACACAGCCCGATCGCCGCTGACGGTTGCCGCCGAGGGCGCCGATCCTCGTCGACGCTCGAGTGGGGCGAGCCGCTCGCATCTCTCTTTCGACACCTCGGCAGTCCGGCCCGCCAGGCCAACCGAATCCAGTGGCCCCAGCAGGATGGCCGACCGCAAATGTCGGCAACGTCCCACGGATCGGGCCGCCGGGCGGGGGAATACTCCCCGGTCCAGCCGAGGGGGAACCGGCACGAACCCACTGTCCGAGAGAACAAAACACATGCCAGATCCCGCCGCCGAGTGGCTGTCCATCGCCAACCTGTCGGACGCCGATCACCGGCAGATGATCGATGCTGTCACCGACTACGCGATCTTCTTCCTCGATCCCGACGGCATGGTGCTGAGCTGGAATGCCGGTGCGCGGCTCGTCAGCGGCTACGAAGGTTCCGAGATCCTCGGGCGCCATGTCTCGATGCTCTATCCGGCCGAAGCGCAGCAGCGCGACGGCCCGCGCCAGGAGCTCGCGCAGGCACGCGAGGCGGGCCATTTCGAGGACGAGGGCTGGCGCGTGCGCAAGGACGGCACGCGCTTCTGGGCCAGCGTGGTCATCACGCGGCTCACCGGGCCCGACGGCACGGTGCGCGGCTTCTCCAAGATCACGCGCGACCTCAGCGAGCGGCGCCTGCAGGACGAGCTGCTGCGCGCGAGCGAGGAGCGCTTCCGGCTGCTGGTCGAGGGCGTGAAGGACTATGCGATCTTCATGCTCGATCCCGCGGGCCACGTGATCAGCTGGAACGCGGGCGCGCAGAAGAACAAGGGCTACGAGGCGGCCGAGATCATCGGGCGGCACTTCTCGACCTTCTATCCGCCCGACGTGGCCGCCAGCGGCTGGCCCGCGCAGGAGCTGCGCAACGCGCTGCGCGACGGCCGCTTCGAGGACGAGGGCTGGCGCGTGCGCAAGGACGGCAGCCGCTTCTGGGCCAGCGTGGTCATCACGGCGCTGTACGACGCGGCGGGGCACCACAAGGGCTTCGCCAAGGTCACGCGCGACCTCAGCGAGCGCCGGCGCATCACCGCGCTGGAGGACGAGGGGCGGCGCATGGCGACCTTCCTCGCGATGCTCGGGCACGAGCTGCGCAACCCGCTCGCGCCGATCTCGAATGCGCTCGAGCTGCTCAAGCGCGAGAAGATCGAGTCGCGCATCTTCAACAGCACGCGCGACATCATCGACCGGCAACTGCGGCAGATGACCCGGCTGATCGACGACCTGCTCGACGTGGGCCGCATCACCAGCGGCAAGATCCACCTCGAGGCCAAGCCCGTGCGGCTGCGCGACGTGATCCACGACGCGGTCGAGACGGTGCGTCCGCTGGTCGCGCTGAAGTCGCAAGTGCTCGAGCTGCAGGTCGACGGCGCCGACCCCTGGGTCACGGGCGACCGGGCGCGGCTGGTGCAGGTGGTCAGCAACCTCGTGCACAACGCCGCCAAGTTCACCGACAACGGCGGGCGCATCGAGCTGCGGCTCGGCGCCGGCCCCACCGCGCCCGGCGTCGCGGGCGCCAGCCCGATCGAGGCCGAGATCGTGGTGCGCGACACCGGCCCGGGCATCGCGCCGCAGGACGTCCACCGCATCTTCGACCTGTTCGTGCAGGGCGAGCAGGACGCCGCGCGTTCCAAGGGCGGCCTCGGCCTCGGGCTGAGCCTGGTGCAGCAGCTGGTCGCGCTGCATGGTGGCCGGGTCAGCGTGTTCAGCAGCGGGCGCGCGGGCGAGGGCAGCGAATTCATCGTCAACCTGGCGGCCGTGGCCGAGCCGCTGGCGGGCGAGGGCACCTCGGGCCGGGCGCCCGGCGAGCGGCTGGTGCTGGTGGTCGACGACAACCAGGACGCCGCCGAGACCATGGCGCTGCTGATGGACGCGCTGGGCTATGCCAGCGCGGTCGTGCATGACGGCTTCGCGGCCATCGAGGCGGTCAAGGCCGGCCGGCCCGACGTCGTGCTGCTCGACATCGGCCTGCCCGGCATCGACGGCCACGAGGTCGCGCGCCGGCTGCGCGCCGAGCTGGTCGACCCGCCCGCGCTGATCGCCGTGACCGGTTACGGCCAGCCCAGCGACCGCGACACCAGCTTCGAGACCGGTTTTCTCGGCCATCTGACTAAGCCAGTGGACGTGGACCGGCTGGCGCGGATGCTGGAGCGGCTGTTCCAGGAGGAGCGGCCAGCGAGCACGACAGGTTGAGCCCGGCGCCTCGTCGGACGGCTCAAGGCGGTGGCTTGTAGCCCCGCGGCTTGCCGCGCACCATGAGTTCGCACACGGCCCAGACGATGGCCTGCCCGGTGGAGTGCTGGAGCGCGGGTTCCATGGCGGCCTCGGCCTCCGAGGGTGGGCGCACCATGCGTCGAACCACCGGTCCCTGGCTGGCGCGTCCCGCGTAGCTCACGATGCTCTGGTCCGCGAGGCGTTCGCGCTGGCAATCGATCCGCGTGATCCGGACGTCGGACCCATAGGCGCGACCGTCGGTGGTCCGATGTTCCTGCCCATAGTCGAACAGCAGGCTCGCGACGACATGGCCGCCGGGCTCCCGCGCGGGGCCGTTCACGTCGAGGTAGATGTTGTCGCCATCCGGTGTCGGGTTGCCGACGCGGCGCCAATCGGTGGCAAGCGCATGGGGCACGGTGCAGGCGCAGGCGAGGGCCAGCGCGATGTGGCGCAGCCGGGTCGGTGAGTTCATCGCATCCTCCTGCGCGTCTTTTCTTTCGGGGGGCCGCGGGGTCTGTCGCGCTCGAGCACCGGCGCTCAGCCGCCGCGCTTCACCAGCGTCATGAACTCCAGCCCCTGGACCTTGCTGGAGCGCATGTCGAACATCGACAGCACCGACTGCCCGAGCAGCGGCAGGCAGTCGGCACAGGTGATGGCCTGCACGTTCTTGAGTTCGAAGCGGCCGATGCGGATGGCATCGATCACGATCGCCTTGGCGACGACCCGTCGGCCGTCGGCGGTGAACATCCTGACGTTGGGATCGACGACGCGGTAGGCCGCCTTCGATTGCCGCAGCGTCTCTTCCGCGAGCGACAGCCGCGTGGCGCCGGTGTCGACCATGAAGGCCATGGCCTTGGCTTCGCCGAGGTTCACCGGTGCGAAGAAGTGGCCGCCGTAGGCCGGCAGGCGCAGGCCGGCGCGCTCCGGGGCCGCGGCGCCGCCGCCCTGGTCGATGGCGGTCTCGATGGCGATGCGCTGGCCCGCGAAATAGAGCGGGCTGCCGCGCGCCTGGGCCTGGCTGTCGTAGGCCTGCAGCAGCGACAGGGCTTCGTAGGGCCGGCCGGCCGCGACCAGCAGGCGCGCGAGCCTGGCGCGCACGTCCACCAGCGCGGGCTGCGCCGCCAGCGCCTTGTAGGACCACGCGATGGCCTCCTCGCCGCGGCCCAGCTTCGAGAGGCTGTCGGCATGGAAGGCGAACAGGTCGTAGGCGCCTTCGCCGAGCGCTTCCGCGCGCTCGAAGTTCTCGACCGCCTGCTGGTGCTTGCCGCGCCGGGCCTGTGCCATGCCGAGGTTGGCGAGGTCGAGGGTGTCGCCGGGCAACAGGCGCACGTAGTCCTGCCAGTTGGCTTCCTCGCAGGCCAGGTCGGCTTCGCGCGCGCAACGCCCCGCCTGGCGCCGGAAGTCCTCGGCGGTGAGGTTGTCCTTGTTGAGCCAGCGCTGCCAGTAGCCGCGGGTGGTGGCGATGCTCGCGAAGGACACGACCGCCAGCACGAGGCAGGTCCAGGCGAAGACCCTGACGCCGCGGCGCTGGCTGAAGCGGTGGTCCCAGAGCGAGTACAGCAGCACCACGACGAGGGGCCAGAGCAGGGCGCCCAGCGCGGTGCCGATGCGGAACGCCGGGGACATCGATTCGGAGCGTCCGAAGAACAGCGTGGTGGCCTCGAGCGCCGCCAGCGAGAGGGCCGCCAGGCCCCACAACAGCGGGCCGGCCTTGCGCCCGCGCTCGCGGTCGTCGCGCATGAAGCCCGGCTCCCAACCGAGGGCCGGGGCTGCGATGTCTCCCATCCACTGCGGTTCGCGCCGCGATCCGGTGTGCTCGTCCATGAGGTCCTCCCGATGCACCGGCGTTGTGTGCGTGTTCCCGCGCGAGCGGGGGGCCGGTTGCCACAAAAATGTGTCCGAAAGTATACCGAGCCGAGGTGTCGCGGGCCTCGCATCGCGCCGGGTTCCAGTGGCCGGCGGTGGTGCGATCCGCGCCGAGAATCCCCGCATGGACCTGCTCAAGACCTTCGCCCTCTTCGTCGCCACCGCGCTGGCCGAGATCGTGGGCTGCTACCTGCCCTACCTCTGGCTGCGCCAGGGCCATTCGGCCTGGCTGCTGCTGCCCGCGGCGGTCTCGCTGGCGCTGTTCGCCTGGCTGCTGACCCTGCACCCGACCGCAGCGGGCCGGGTCTACGCGGCCTACGGCGGGGTCTACATCGGCGTGGCGGTGCTGTGGCTCTGGGCGGTCGACAAGGTGCAGCCGAGCGTGACCGACTGGGTCGGCGTGGGGGTCAGCCTGCTCGGCATGTTCATCATCATGGCCGGGCCGCGGCTGGTGCGCTGACAAGGTGTGAATAAACCTGCTGCGCCCCCCGATCTCGCACCTGCGGTCCTCACCGTACAGAGTACGGCTCCGGTCCTCGGCGCGACCTCGGGGCGCTCGCTACGGTTTCTTCACACCTTGTGAGCGGCGGCAGGGACATCGGATCGGCGGTAGATTCGGCTTTCGCTATGTCGGCCGGAATATCGCGCAATCGCATTTCGTGGATGGGGCTCATACGCCGGGGCGGATCGCGCCGGCCGGATGCGCCGCGCAGAATGCCGGCCTGTCGCCTGCTGATCACCGAGGAACCCCGATGAGCCTGGATGCCGTTGTGCCCGTGGAGCCGCGCCGCGCCGCGAGCGAAAGTCCGAACCCGCCGGCAAGCGCGCTGCTGCACGTGCTCGGCGGCGTGCCGCGACCGGCTGCGTTTGCGCGCGAGGCGCTCCAGCGCATGGCGCGCCACGACCTCGGCCCGACCCAGGTGCTGTGCTATTCGGGCCGTGCCGTGGCGCAGGTCGACAGCTACGCGGGCGCGCGGCTGATCGACGTGCTCGATGCCTGCGGTTTTTCCGAGCGGCCGCGCTCGGAGCTCAAGCGCTGCGTGGTGGTTGCGCTCGGCGACGACGGCTACCAGGCCATCTTCAGCTGGAACGAGCTCTACAACAGCACCATCGGGGAGAAGGCGCTGGTCTTGTACGAGAAGAACGGTGGCCCGCTCGAGCCGCACCTGGGCGCGCTGTGCCTGATCTCGGCCAACGACGCGCGCCTCGGGCCGCGCCACCTGCGCGGGCTGTCGCAGATCGCCGTGAAGATGCCCTGAGCCCCGGCCTGGAGCCCGGTCGCCGGGAGCGTCGACAATAGGCCCCAAGATTCAGGACAGGAGCTCCCCCATGAAAAACGTCACCATCCCCCCCGGTATCGGCGTGCGCAACGACGGCCCCTTCGTGCTGTTCGGCGGCGTCAACGTGCTCGAGTCGAAGGACCTGGCGCTGCGCACCGCCGAGGAGTTCGTGCGCGTCACCGGCAAGCTCGGCATTCCCTATGTGTTCAAGGGAAGCTTCGACAAGGCCAACCGCTCGTCGATCCACTCGTACCGCGGCCCCGGCCTCGACGAGGGCCTGCGCATCCTGCAGGAGGTCAAGTCGGCCTTCGGCGTGCCGGTGCTGACCGACGTCCACGAGCCGGCCCAGGCCGCGCCGGTGGCCGAGGTGGTCGACGTGCTGCAGCTGCCGGCCTTCCTCGCGCGCCAGACCGACCTGGTGGTGGCGCTCGCCAAGACCGGCCGCGTCATCAACATCAAGAAGCCGCAGTTCCTGAGCCCGAGCCAGATGTTCAACATCGTCGAGAAGTTCAGGGAAGCGGGCAACGACCAGATCATCCTGTGCGACCGCGGCACCTGCTTCGGCTACGACAACCTCGTGGTCGACATGCTGGGCTTCGGCGTGATGAAGAAGACGACGGGCGACCTGCCCGTGATCTTCGACGTGACCCATGCGCTGCAGCAGCGCGAGGCCGGCGCCGCCGCCTCGGGCGGCCGCCGCGAGCAGCTCGTGGACCTCGCGCGCGCCGGCATGGCGCTGGGCCTCGCGGGCCTGTTCATCGAGGCCCACCCCGATCCGGCCCAGGCCAAGTGCGATGGACCGAGCGCGCTGCCGCTGCACCAGCTCGAACCCTTGATGACGCAGCTCAAGGCGCTCGACGATCTCGTGAAATCCTTCCCCGTCCTGAAGATCTAGCTTTCTTCAGACCGTCATGCGGGGCTGCGAGCATCCCCGCATGTTCGGCCCTCTCATCTCCATCGCACTGACGGTGGAACAGCACGACACGAGCGAGTACTACTGGGTGCTGCTCGAATCGTTCGACGGTTCGCCCGAGTACGAGCGCCTGCTCGAAGCCGCGGCGGGATTCCCCACCTACCTCGATGCGCTCCAGGCCGGCTTTGCCGTGCTCAAGGGGCTGTCGGAAGACCTCGCGGTCGGTCCGCGCGACGACCGGCGGGCGCGGTATTTCTAGCGTTCAGCGCCGAACGTAGCGCGTGGCCGTGAGCGCCTCGGAGACTCCCGAGGTCTTGTGGTCGACATAGCCGCGCTCGCGCAGCGCCTGCCGGATCGCGCTGTCGCCGATGGAGGCGCCGCGCCCCTTGGGATGGACGATCCAGAGCCCGGGGCAGGGCAGCGCGGCATGCGCCTCGAGCGTGGCCGCGAGCTCGGCGTCGCTGCGGACCACGGCCACCACCGAATGCGCGGCCGCCGCGTCGTCGGTGCGCGCGCCGCGCAGCGCTTCGCTCAGCGCCGCATCGTCGACGCGGCCGAGCACGAACGCGGGCTGCGCCGGTCCCACGCCGAGCTTGGACGCGAGCGAGGGCGGCGGCGTGGCGATCTTCGTGGCCCAGCGCTGGCTCTCGGTGTCGCCGAGCGCCAGTGCGACCGCTTCGCCGTTCGCCTCGAAGCGCAGCTCGCCGGCCGTGGCCTGCACCTGCGCCAAGGCCGCGATCGCATAGCGGCGCTTGATGGCGCCGCGCAGGATCAGCTCGGTCGATTCGAGCAGGGCCTTGACCTCGGCCGATTCGTCGCCGACGCGCGCCTGGCAGGTCGCTTCACGTCCCATGTTCTGTCTCCATCCTCGTCTCCTGCGGTGGTGGGCGACGCATTATCCGGATGCGGGCCCGGGAGGCCGTGGGCATTTTCGAGAGGACAATCGCGGGAGCTCCCCCGACACCACCCCACGACCATGCCCCGCCTCGACGACCCCCTCCACGACGCCGAAATCGGCTCCCGCGACAGCACGCTCGACACCACCCGGATCGACGACGTGCGCATCGGTGCCGTGCGCCCGCTCATGACTCCCGCGCTGCTGCAGGAGCGCGTGCCCGTGCGTGACAACACCCTGGGGCTGGTCGAGGGCGCGCGCGCCGCGATCGCGGACGTGCTGCACGGCCGCGACGACCGGCTGGTGGTGGTGGTCGGCCCGTGCTCGATCCATGACCACGACCAGGCCATCGAGTACGCGCAGCGCCTGAAGAAGGTGGCCGATTCGCTGCAGGACGACCTGCTGATCGTGATGCGCGCCTACTTCGAGAAGCCGCGCACCACCGTGGGCTGGAAGGGCTACATCAACGACCCGCACCTGGACGGCAGCTTCGCCATCAACGAGGGCCTGGAGCGCGCGCGGCGCCTGCTGCTCGAGCTGACCACGCTGGGCCTGCCGACCGGCACCGAGTTCCTCGACCTGCTGAGCCCGCAGTTCATCGCCGACCTGATCGCCTGGGGCGCCATCGGCGCGCGCACCACCGAGAGCCAGAGCCACCGGCAACTGGCCTCGGGCCTGAGCTGCCCCGTCGGTTTCAAGAACGGCACCGACGGCAGCGTCAAGGTCGCGGCCGATGCCATCCTCGCGGCCCGCGCGCCGCATGCCTTCATGGGCATGACCAAGATGGGCATGGCGGCGATCTTCGAAACCCGCGGCAACGACGACTGCCACGTGATCCTGCGCGGCGGCAAGGCGCCCAACTATTCGGCCGCGGACGTCGAGTCCAGCTGCCAGGCGCTGCTGGCGAACGGCCTGCGTCCGCAGGTCATGATCGACGTCTCGCACGGCAACAGCAGCAAGCAGCACCAGCGCCAGATCGTGGTGGCCGAGGACGTCGCGGCACAGATCGCGGGCGGCGAGCGGCGCATCACCGGCCTCATGATCGAGAGCCATCTCGAGGAAGGGCGGCAGGACCTCAAGCCCGGCGTGGCGCTCAAGCACGGCGTGTCGATCACCGATGCCT
The DNA here is from genome assembly GCF_059415325.1 of Variovorax sp. GW821-FHT10D07. Lineage (NCBI taxonomy): Bacteria > Pseudomonadati > Pseudomonadota > Betaproteobacteria > Burkholderiales > Comamonadaceae > Variovorax > Variovorax sp. GW821-FHT10D07. The sequence goes on from NZ_JBWKMZ010000001.1 coordinate 437,026, forward strand.
GCATCGGCTTCGCGCAGACGGTGCCGGTGCTCGAGGGGCTGGCTTCGGCGGTGAAGGCGCGGCGGCGGTTGGCGAAGGGCTGAGGGGATCCAGGCGCATTGCCTGCCTGCAGTCTCGTTCGCACCTTGCATCCAGAAAACCGCGGGAGGAACCGTGCGCTTCGTCTTCGTCTGCCTGCTCGCCCTGCTGGGCGCCTGTCACAGCGCGCCTCGGGTCGAAGCGAGAAACTTCGAACTGAACCTGGCCGAGAACTGGATCGATACCGAGGTACGTGGCGAGGGCGTGTGGAGCTTCATCTCGAAGGAGCCCCTGGCGTCTCTGGTGATTTCCGAGCACCTGGTCTCCGTGCGCGAGGGGCAGATCTACGCGGTCGCGGCCGGCGTGGTCCGCGAGCGGAAAAAGCTCGAACGCCAGGTGAGGGGCGGCCGCACGATCCATTTTCTCGACGACTCCGTCCGGATGAACGAGGACGAGACATCGGCGGAAATCTCCTATCTCGGTCGCATCGAGGGGAGCGATGAATACATCCACTACATCGCGTATGTGTCCCGCTTCCGCATCCACGGTTTCTGGGTGTCGGTGGAGACGTCCGACCCGCAGGCCGCCACGGCCGTTCTTGCGACGGTGTTGAAAGGCTTGAAGAGCAAGCCGTCCTAGGCAGGGAGCGCCGCGCTCGACCGGTCGAGGCGGCATGCCATGATCCGCCGGGAAGAAGGGGTGGCTTCATGGAACGTCTAGAGGGAATCCGGATGGATCGACGACAACTGCTCATCGGCATCGCCGCGCTGCCTGTCGCCGCATGGGCGGCGCCACAGGGGGAATACGCCTTCGTGGACGCGAAGTCGCTGGCGCGTGTCGGCGAACCGCGGCGCGTGAAGCTGGCCGAGTCGATCGCATGGTCCCGGTCGAGCAAGAACACCGAGTACGGCCTGCTCGCGGGGGACTACGAGTACCTCGCCGACTTCGACGGCGGACGGCTGTTCTTCGGCAGCGACGCGTCCACCTACATGCGATCGCCCCGTGGCGAATATTTGCTCGCGCCCGGCGGGCTGTGGCTCGGCAACGGGGCCACGCGGTCGCGCTTCCTCATCGTTCAGCGCGCCGATACCTTGCGCCGGGGTTCGAGCTTGGCGGCGGTGCAGGAGGCCACGCCGGGTTCGCCATGGCTTCCGCCTGGCCTGGCGCTGCTCGATGCCCTGACGCAATGGGCCAGCGAGGGCGTGGTCATGCTGCTGCCCGAGATCGAGGACGCCAAGGTGGAGGCGTCGCTTCGCGCGGCCTTCGAGGCCTGACCTCGGGGCGCCCGGTTTCGATCGAAGCCCGAGCCTAGTTCGATGACGCCAACTCGACCGCGTCGGCCCGCCTGCCACCGGCCGCGGCGCCCTTCGAGAACGCATGGCTGCCAAGCCCCCGCGCGGTGACGAGGTGCGCGGCCCCGCCCTGCCCATTCACATCGACCAGTAACTCCGAGGTTCGCACCGGCGCGCCGCAGAAATCGAAGATGCCATGGTCGATCTGCGTGCGCATCGCCTTGTCGTAGGCGTGCCGCGCATAGGTGCCGCCGTCCGCGCCGCCGATGCCGAGCAGGTGGATAGGGAGGTGCCCGAGCCGCTTGCCGAGCGAGCCGTCGGGCCGCTCGTCGTAGGCCCAGCCGTTGGAGAACACGCGGTCGATCCAGCCCTTGAGCTGGCCCGGGAACGACCACCAATAGACGGGATAGACGAGCACCAGCGCGTCGGCGCGGTCGATGCGTTGCTGCTCGCGCAGGACGTCGGCCGGCAGCGGCGCCTGCAGCAGGTAGGCGGTGGCGTCGGCCTGGCTGAAGGCCGGCTGGAAGCCCTCCGCGGCGAGGTCGGCGATCTCGGTGCTGTGGTCGCCGGAGGCCTCGACGCCCTCGGCGAACGAGCGCGCGACGGCGTGCGTGAGCGACTGCGGGGAGGGATGGCTGACGACGATGAGGGCATGCATGGGGTGGTTCCTTTGAGGCTGGGTGTAAACTACCTTTAGTAGTCTACGCTTCGTAGGTTACCTTTGGTAGTTTAAGGATGTCAAGCAACCCGACGAAACCGGCCGTGCAAGTCGCGGCGAAGAAGCGCCTGCCCAAGGAGGAACGCAACCGCCAGCTGCTGGACGTGGCGTGGTCCATCGTGCGCGGCGAAGGCACCGACGCGCTCACGCTGGGCTACTTGGCCGAGCGTGCGGGCGTGACCAAGCCCGTGGTCTACGACCATTTCGGCACGCGCACCGGGCTGCTCGGCGTGCTCTATGAGGAGTACGACGGCCGGCAGCACGCGCTGATGGACGAGGCCCTGCGGGTGGCGGCCCGGTCGCTGCCGGCCGTGGCCAAGGTGATCGCCGCCACCTACGTCAACTGCGTGATGGAGATGGGCCGCGAGATGCCCGGCGTGAGCGCCGCGCTGGCCGGCTCGCCCGAGCTCGATGCGCTCAAGAAGGAGCACGAGGCGCTGTTCCTCGCTAAGTGCCGCGATGCGCTGCAGCCCTTTGCCAAGCAGCCGCTCGCGCTGGCGGGCATGCGTGCGATGCTGGGGACGGCCGAGGCCGTCTCGTTCGCGGCGGCCGCGGGCGAGATCGATCGGGCGGACGCGGAGCACGAGATCTACGACGCCATCGTGCGGATCGCGCGCAGGACCTGATCCGCTCGCGCCGACGCCCGCTCAGTCCTCTTCGAACACCGACGAGGCCTCGAGCCAGAAGCCCCCGATCATCCCGACCGTGAGCGCCCCGATGGCGCACCACAGGCTCAGGAATGTGTGGATGTTGTAGTGTCCGGGACGTTGCGCCAGCGCGGTCGACAGCTCGGGCTCGACGATCCCGCCGAGGCCGCGCGCGGCCGCGAAGTCGAAGCCGGCCGCGCCGAGGAAATGGACCGCCACCAGCAGCGGCAGCATCGTGATGAACGGCAGCCAGGCGCCGCGCACCTTGCGCCACGCCAGCAGGTAGGCGGCCAGCAGCAGCACCGCGCCCACCACGATCGTGCCCAGCACCACGGGGCGGCGGGTCAGCGGCAGCAGCCAGGGCCAGAGCCATTGCAGCGGATAGAGCGGCCATTCCGCGTTCGGCGCCAGCCCGCCCGGCCGCGCGAAGGCCTGCCAGCCCAGCGCGAGCGTGGCGCGTCCCACCAGTGCCGAGGCGCAGGCCACCGCCGCGATGCCGAGGCAGGCGATGCGCAGCGGCGAGCTGCGCGGCTGCGGCCACACATGCGGCGGCAGGGCGGGCATCGGCGGATCGCCCACGCGCCATGAGCGCGTCGTGACGATCACCGAGGCACGCGGGGTGGCGAGCTCGCCGCGCACCAGCCAGTCGGTCGCCAGCACCGCGAGCGCGAAGGCCATCGCGGCCGTGAGCCAGGCGCAGGCACCGGGCATCTCGACGAAGCCGAACGGCGTGAGCATCGGCAGCTCGCCATAGACGAGCCCGGCGCAGCCGTAGGCCAGCATGATCGGAACGCAGCAGATCAGGGCCGCGCGCGTCAGCAGCACGTCGCTGCGGGCCGGCTCGTCGCGCAGTGACTGGAGGCGCGACCATGCGCGGGTCAAACTCATCGAGCCGGCTTTCCTCGTCGTTGTCGGGCCTCGGGCGAGGCCCATCTTGGGATGGACGTTAGCACGCCGTTTCTTCCACGACAGATCGATCGCCTGCGGTGCACGCCGTTCTTCCTGGACGCGATTTCGGAGGGCGTGGCCTTTCGGCCGGGCGTCGATTTGCACCGGCCCGGCCGGGTGGCGCTCGCAGGCTTCGGATACATTCGCCGACAGGAGAAGACGCAACGCAGATGGATCGATCGAAGGCGTATGGCGTGAATCAACGCCGCGGCGAGAGCCGCTTCCTGGCCTTCGATCTCGGCGGCGGCACCTTCGACATATCGATTCTCGCGCTGTTCGAGGGCGTCATGGAATGCCAGCGGTCCGCAAGCTGGCGACCCTGATGTTCGGTCGCTTCCCCGAGAGCGGTATCGACGCCGAAGCCCGAAATCTGGCCGAGTGCCTGCAGCGCATCGAGCGCGACGGGCGCACGCACGACGCTCGCAATTCGAATCAAGAGATGACAGCAATCCCCATCCCCCCGGGCCTTCGGTTCCTGGAGCTCGGACTCGATGCGTCCGTCCAGGATATCCGTCGAGCCTATGCCCGGCGGGTCAAGACGATCGACCAGGAAGCCGACCTGGAATCGTTCCAGCAACTCCGTACCGCCTATGAGGAGGCGATCGCCTGGTGCGAGCGCAGGGAAGTGGACGATGCACCCACGGTGGCCGCGCTCGCGGCTGACGAAGTCGCGCGCCAGGCATTCGAAACCCTGCTCTCGACCAGCTTGAGCGACCGAGCCGAGGTCTCGGCGCGGATGACCGACATCTCGAATGAGCCGGCACTTCAGGCGATCGAGGTACGGCAGCACTTCGAACGCATGCTGGTTCGTCTGCTTGCCGCGGGATGGCAGCCCGGTCACGAAAATCTGTTCGAGGCCGCCGTCGTCGCCTTTGCCTGGGATCTCGATCCGGACCGTCTGCGCTACTACGGCATACCCGGCGCCGAAATTCATGCCGCGGTCATCGGTCGCGATGCTTTCGAGTCGCAAGTGACCAATGCCCGTGAATTGCAGGTCGACCTGATGGACCGCATTCGCGCCGGCCGCCGACCGAGCGATACCGACCTGGTGCGAACGTTCCGCATGCTGAACTGGTTGATGTTGAACTACGGGCAATGGGTCGTGGTCACGGTCGGTTCGAAAAACATCGCGCAGTGGGATGGATGGCACGACGCGTTGCCGCGCGAACGGCATGCCACCGATGCCCCGCACCCCGAACCCACCTACCAGCCGGAGTGGCTCGGCCTGCCGGACAAGGAACCGCCGATGTTCAGTTCCCGCACGCAATGGATCATCCGCAATGCGTTCTTCGCTTCCGTGCTGCTGATGGTGGCCCTGGGGCTCTGGCAGTGTGCCAAGCCACTTGTCTGAGCGCGAGCGGGTCGGCATCTGCGAACATGCTCCGCTTCACGAGAAACCTCCTGATCCTCATCGGCGCCGACGTCCTGCTCTTTGCCGCCTTGATGCTGGTGAGTTCGAATGCCCTGATGCCGCACCTCCCCGCGGGCTGGGCGCCCGGAACGCGCGACGTCGTGGCCTTGATGATCCAGGCCGCCGCGACCCTGGCGCTGTTCTCGTTCGGGCTGGCATTCCTTTTCCAGTCGCGCTGGGGCCTGCTCTGGATGCTGGCTTTCGCGCTGCCCTGGTGCGGCTTCACCGCCGTCGGCGTCGCCTGGACGCTGCACAGCAAGTACGCCCCGATGCTCGAGGACCTGACCCGTCACATGGTCGTGGGCGTCGCCGTCGCGCTGCTCGGCGCGCTCCTGGGGTACAGGCTGGCGGTCATGGTGCAGCGGATGCAGCAGAAGCGAAGCGCTCCGCCCGCGCCCTGAGGTCCACAGCGGCCGCGCGCATCGGACCTGATGCGTGAAATTTTCATGACAAAGCGCAGTTCCGCCCGCCCCGGACCGTCTTGTCTTCGAGGCCAGTCCCGTCCGCGCGCCTCGACCCTGTTCGTCGGCGCATCGTGCGGCTGGGCCCACCTTGCTCCTGAAAGACCGCCATGACCGTTTCGTCCGCCAGACCCTCGCCGCGCGCCGCCGGAGCGAGCACGCGGACGTGGCGCTTCTGCGCGGCATTGGCCGTCGCGCTCGCGGGGCTGGCGTTCGGCGGGCCGCTGCAGGCGGCGATGCCGTGGCCGAGTTCGGGGCTCGCGGAGCTGGTCAAGAGCTACGGGCCGGCCGTGGTCCACATCGGCGTGGAGCGGCCTTCGGCGCCGGCGCGCCGCCTCAGCGACCGCTGGCTGCTGCTGGTGCCCGGCGCGCAGCCGCAGCCCGCCGAGACTGACCAGGCCAGCCTGGGCACGGGCTTTCTCATCAGCGCCGACGGGCTGATCCTGACCAACGCGCACGTGGTGGCGCGCGGCACGCAGATCACGGTGAAGCTGCCGGACCGGCGCGAGTTCCGCGCGCGGCTGGTCGGGCTCGACGCGGTGGCCGACGTGGCCTTGCTCAAGATCGATGCGAGCGGCCTGCCCACGGTGCGCATCGGCGAGCCCTCGAGCGTGGAGCCGGGCGACGGGGTGGTGGCGATCGGTTCGCCCTACGGCTTCGGCAACTCGGTGACGGCCGGCATCGTGAGCGCGAAGGGGCGCCTGCTGCCGGGCGCGGAGTACATGCAGTTCCTGCAGACCGACGTGCCCATCAACCCCGGTAATTCGGGCGGCCCGCTGTTCAACCTGCGCGGCGAGGTGATCGGGATCAACTCGCGCATCTACAGCCGCAGCGGCGGCTACCAGGGCCTCTCGTTCGCGATTCCGATCGATGCGGCCATGCGCATCAAGGACCAGCTGCTGGCCACCGGCAAGGTCACGCGCGGGCGCATCGGCGTGTCGGTGCAGGAGGTGGGGCAGGCGCTGGCCGACACCTTCCGCCTGCCGCGCCCGGCCGGCGCGCTGGTGAACTACGTGGAGCCGCGCGGCGCGGCCGAGACCGGCGGGCTGAGGCCGGGCGACGTGATCCTGGCGGTGCAGGGCCGCGAGGTGGTGCAGGCGGCCGATGCGCTGGGCTTCATCGCCGAGCAGACGCCGGGCGACAGCGTGCGCTTGATGGTGTGGCGCGATCGCACGGAGCAGGTGCTCGAGGTGCGCGTCGACGGCTTCGAGACGCCGCCGCTGGCCACCGGCGCCGCGAGCGCGCCGTCGCGGCTGGGCTTCGCGGTGCGCCCGCTGGCGCCGGCCGAGCGGCAGCTGCTGCGCGTGGAGGGCGGCCTGCTGGTGCAGCGCGTGAACGCGGCGGCCTCGCGCGCGGGGGTGCAGCCGGGCGACCTGATCCTGGCGCTCAACGGCCAGCCCATCGACAGCGCCGAGGCGCTGGCGCAGCAGCTCGACACGGCCGACGGCACGGCGGCGCTGCTGGTGCAGCGCGCGGGCACGCGCATCTTCGTGCCGATCTGCACCCGCGCGGGCGAGCCGCGCTGCGGATGAGCGGGAAGGGCGGTCGCGGCGGCGCTGCGTGAAATTTTCGTGACAAACAACAGGTGCGCGGCGCCTCGATCGTTCTGGCACAGAGCCTTCACGACCGCCCGCCCATGACCGAGCCCCAGCCCTTCCTTGTCGCGCTTTTTCGCCGGCCCTCGCCCGGCTGCCTTCGCGCGCGGGCGGCATGGTGAGCGGCATCCACGCGTGCCGCGGGCGTGGCGCTGTCACCCGAAGGTCATCGCGGCTGCCTAGCATCCGCCGCGCAACTCCTCACGGTGGACCTTCCGCAGATGCACACGCTCGCCGGCGCGCCCGGGCCGCTCCGCCGCGCACGGCCAGCCCCTGCCTTTCACGCCCGCCGTCTTCTGCTCGCGTGCTGGGTGGCCGTCATGGGCCTGTGCGTGGCCGCGGGCGCGGCGCGGGCCGAGGCCGTGGCAACGCTGTTCGACCTGCCGGGCGGTCCGCTCAAGGACGCGCTGGCGCGCTACGACACGGCGACGCGCATGTCGGTGTTCTTCCCGTCCGAGCTGGTCGAGGGCCGCAGCGCCGCGCCGGTGCGCGGCCGCATGGCGCCCGAGCAGGCGCTGCATCGCCTGCTCGAAGGCAGCGGACTGGTCGCGCGCCTGGTCGCGCCCGAGGCCTTCGTGCTGCAACCCGCGGGGCCGGACGACGCCGTGCCGCCCGAGCCCGTGCCGGCCGTTGTGGTCGAGCGCGGCTACGAGCAACGGCTGGAATCGCGGCTGCTGCGCGCGCTGTGCGAGCGCGGCGACCTCGCGCTCGGCAGCTACCGCCTGGCGCTGCGCGTGCAGGTCGACACCGGTGGCCGTGCCGCCCAGGTGCGGCTGCTCGACAGCACCGGCGACCGGGCGCGCGACGGCGCCATCGTCGAGACGCTGCGCCGTGTCGACGTGGGGCAGGCGCCGGCCGATCCGGCGCGGCCCTTCGTGCTGCTGCTGCGCGCGCGCACGGCCGATGCGGCGCCGGTGTGCCCGGGCGCCGGCCGGGCCGCGGCGCCATGAGCGCCGCCACGAGCCTCGCATGAGTGCCAACAGCCTCGGGGCGCTGCGCGAGCTGCTGACCCAGCGCTACGACGAGTTCAAGCGCCGCCTGACCTGGCGCCTGGGCTCGGTCGAGCTGGCGAGCGATGCGTTGCACGACACCTGGGTGCGGCTGGACGAGCGCAAGGAATCGTCGGGCCCGCTGACCAATCCGGCCGCCTACCTGATGCGCATGGCGGTCAACGTGGCGCTCGACCGCATCGAGCGCGACGGGCGCTACATGAGCGCCGACGACATGGGCGCGCTGATGGACGAACTGGTCGATCCGGCCCCCGGCCCCGACGAGGTGGCCGCGGCGCGCGACGAGATCGAGGCGCTGGCGCGGGTCATCGACGGCATGCCGCCGCGCCGGCGCGCGATCTTTCTCGCGGTGCGCGTGGACGAGCTGTCCAACCAGGCCGCGGCGGCCCGCTTCGGCGTGTCGGCGCGGCTGATCGGCCTGGAGCTCAAGCGTGCGCACGAGCACTGCATGGCGCACGGGAACAGGGAAAAAAAATGAAAAGCGTGCCGATTCCGTTCGCGCCGGCGGTCTAGTGGGTGAAGCCTTGCCGAACATGACACATCCCGGATCGATGCCCCCGCGCGAAACGACCGACGCCATCGAGCGCCAGGCGATCGCCTGGATGAGCCAGGTCGCTGCGGGCCGCATGACGCAGGCCGACGGCGCGGCGATGCGGCGCTGGTGCGAGGCCGACCCCGCGCACCGGGCCGCGCTGGCCGCGGCGCGCCGCCAATGGACGCTGTTGGGTGCCGCGGGGCAACTGGTGGCGGCGCGCGCGCCGTCCGCGTCGCAGCCGTCGACGACCCCTCGCGCGCAGCGCGAACCGCGCTTCGCTCCGGGCCGGCGCGCGCTGTTCGGTGGCGCGCTGGGCTTCACGGCCGTGGCCGCCGCGGCCATGGTGCATCCGCCGCTGGGCCTGTGGCCTTCGCTGGGCGAGCTGCGCGCCGACCACCGCACCGGCATCGGCGAGCGCCGCAAGGTGGCGCTCGCCGAGGGCGTGACGGTCGAGCTCAACACGCGCTCGGGCATCGTGGTGCGCGAAGGCCGCGCGCCGCCGCAGGAGATCGAGCTGATCGCCGGCGAGGCGGCCTTCGAGGTGCGGGACGCGCGCATCCGCACCGTGGTCGAAGCGGGAGCGGGTCGCCTGACGGCAAGGCCCGGACCGCTGGGGCCGCATGCGCTGTTCGCGCTCCGGCGCCAGGGCGCGCGCGTGGTCGTGGTCTGCCTCGAGGGCCGGCTCGAGGTGGCGCATGCCGCGGGCGGCGTGCTGCTCGAGGCGCACCAGCAGCTGGACTGGGACGAGCGCGCGCACGGGCCGGTCGAGACGCTCGCGGGCGCGGAGCTCGCGCGGCGCGTGGCCTGGCGCGAGGGCTACCTGCGCTTCGTCGACACGCCGCTGGGCGAGGTGATCGAGGAGATCAACCGCTACCGCCCCGGCCAGGTCGTGCTGCTCGACGAGCAGCTGGCGGCGCGCCAGATGACGGGGCGGTTCCAGATCGGCGGGCTGGACCTGGCCATCGTGCAGATGAAGCAGTCGCTGGGCCTGAAGGTGCGTTCGCTGCCCGGCGGCGTGGTGCTGCTGAGCTGAAGCGGCGACGCGACGAGGGCCCGCCGCGCTGTCACGAAAGCTTCAAAAGAAAAGCTTGCCGATCGCGCGGTGCCCGGCGGTCTAGTCAAGGAGCGCTGTCGACCTGGAGGTCGCGGCGCGCAGGACTCGAACTGCGGCATTCACCTGACTGGATCGGCATCACATGAACACGCGTATTTCTCTCGGCGGCCAGCGTGCGGGCGCTCCCACTTTCTCGCTGCGGCTCAAGCCTCTGGCGCATGCGCTCGCGGCGATGCTCGCCGCGGGCGGCGTCATGCAGGGCGCGCACGCGCAGCGGGCCTTCGGGCCGGCCTGGTTCGCCAGCAAGAACGTGGCGCAGAGCATGGCCGCGGCCACGGGACGCATGCCAGACGGCACGCCCGCCGCGTCGCTGACGAACCCGCTCGCGCTGCAGCAGCGCGACAACGCCCAGCTGCGGCGCTCGATGGACAACCTGAACCTGGCCGCGCGCGGCATCGCGGCGCAGCAGGCGGCCCAGGACGCGGCGCGCCAGGCGGCGCTCGACGGCGGCTCGGACATTCCCGAGGGCCTGGCCGATGGCGGCCTGAAGGTCGACACGAACAGCCTCACGGCCGGCTGGCTCAACGCGCGCGCGCCGGTGCAGACCGTGGCGGGCGGACGCACCGTGGTCGGCATCCTGCAGACCGACGAGAAGGCGATATTGAACTGGGAGAGCTTCAACGTCGGCCGCAACACCACGGTGCAGTTCGACCAGAAGGGCGGGGCGAAGCCCGATGGCAGTAACGCATGGATCGCGCTGAACCGCATCAACGACCCGAGCGGCCGGCCGAGCCGGATCGCGGGCCAGATCCAGGCCGACGGGTCGGTCTATTTGATCAACCGCAACGGCATCGTCTTCACCGGCTCGAGCCAGGTCAACACGCGCACGCTGGTGGCCTCGAGCCTCGCGCTGTCGGACAAGCAGTTCAACCTCGGCATCAACAACGCGCAGGTGTTCAAGGACGCCACGGGCCAGGCCAACGACTTCGCGATCCCGCAGTTCGGCGCCTTCGCCTCGGCCGCGCCCGACATCTACGGCAGCTACGTGCCCGGCAACGGCACGGCGCCCGACCGGCTCGGCGGCGTCGACCGCTTCGACCCGGGCGCGGCGCCCGGCGCGGTGCAGGTGCAGGCCGGCGCGCAGCTCGATGTGGCGAGCGGCGGCAAGGTGATGCTGTTCGCGCCCAAGGTCCACAACGCCGGGCGCATCTCGGCGCCCGACGGGCAGGTGATCCTCGCGGCCGGCGAGAACGTCTTCCTCAACACGGTCAGGAACACCACCGCCAACGGCACCATCGACGCCAACGCCATCCGCGGCCTCGACGTGGCCGCCGCGGCCGCGCCGGGCTGGGCCATGCCATGGGCCTTCGTGAGCAGCGCCATCCGCACCGGCACCGATCCGTTCAATCCCGGCTTCGTCGAGGCCATCGCCCAGCACGTGCTGCCCGAGATGGCGGCGCGCGCCGAGGCGGTCGGCTACGACGTGACCAACAGCGGCATCGTGCAGTCCGAGCGCGGCAACATCACGCTGCAGGCGCGCGACGTGCACCAGAACGGCGTGGCGCTGGCGACCACCGCGCTCAACAACCGCAGCGGCTCGATCCTGCTGCGCGCCTGGGGCCAGGGCACGCACATCTACGTCAACGACGACCCCAGCAACATCCTGCTGAGCTGGCAGGCCGGCACGCTGACGCTGGGCCAGGGCAGCGTGACGCGCATCCTGCCCGATGCCTCCGACACCAGCGAGATCGAGACCACCGCGCTGGCCACGCGCTACAAGCCGGGTGCCATCGGGCTGTACGGCCGGCTGATCGACGTGCAGGCGGGCGCGGGCGTGCTCGTGCCCTCGGGCACGATCAGCGTGGAGTCGGCCGCCAACCCGCTGCCGACCCAGCTGCCGGGCTACCGGCCCGACAGCCTGGGCGACGGCAGCCGCATCTACATCGACAGCGGCGCCTACCTGAGCGTGGCCGGCCTGCAGGGCGCGGCGGTGCCGATGGCGCGCAACTTCATCGAGGCCGAGCTGCGCATCAACGAGCTGCGCGACTCGCCGCTGCTGCTGAACGCATGGGTGCGCGGCAAGAAGGTGATCGTCGACCGCCGCGCCAGCGGCGTGTTCGAGGACGGCCCGATGGCCGGCGTGCTGTGGGTCAAGGACGCGGCGGGCAACTACCTGCCCGGCAGCTGGGCCGGCACGCCGCTGGGCGACGTGACCGGCTGGGTCGGCGTGGGCATGACCGACCTGAACGAGCTGTCGACCGATGCCGGCAAGATCACGATGCGCGCGGGCGGCTCGGTCATCACCCGCGCGGGCTCGCTGCTCGACGTGTCGGGCGGCTCGGTGCGCTACACCGACGGCCTCAACACCGCCACCAAGCTCATGGGCGCCGACGGCCGGGTCTACACCATGGACCGCGCGCTGCCCGACGGCAGCTACACCGGCATCGCCGGGCGCTACACCGACGGCCATGCGCGCTGGGGCGTGTCCGACAGCTGGAGCAGCGCGGTGATCGGGCGCGACAGCGTCGAGGCCGGCTACACCGAGGGCCGCAAGGCCGGCGCGGTGCAGATCTTCGCGGGCAGCGCGATGGTGCTCGAAGGCGACTACGCGGGCGGCGTGGTGGTGGGCGACCGGCAGCAGAAGCAGCCGACGAAGAATGCGGGCGGCGAACTGCAACTCGGTGGCGGCAGCGTCGAGGACCGGCCGTGGTCGCCCAACCGCATCGTGATTGCCCGCGACCCGCACCGGCTCGACGCCGCCTTCCAGGCCGGCTCAACGCTGGACAGTGCCTACGAGGCCCAGCCCGATCCCGACGCTGCCAACCAGGCGATCGGCAAGGTGACCTTCCTGTCGGACGAGGTGCTCAGCCGCTCGGGCATGGGCCGCATCGTGCTCAACATCTCGGGCGACTACGGCTTCGTGCTGGAGTCCGGCGCCTCGCTCGACCTGTCGCCGGGCGCCACCTTCATCGCCAGCGGCGGCGACCGCTCGACCAACCCGATGCGCATCGACGGCGCCATCCGCGCACCGGGCGGCAGCATCGTGCTCGGCACCATGGACGGCCCGCTGACCCTGGGGGCCGAGGCCCGGCTCGACGTCGGCGGCCAGTGGATCAACGCCTGGCGCGACGGCATGGCGCCCGCGCGCTGGGCCATGGACGGCGGCGCCATCGCGCTTCAGGTGGGCGAGCTGCGGGTCGACCCGGCCGCCGTGCTCGACGTGTCGGGCGGCGGCCGCGTCGACCGCGCGAAGAACGGCCTGCCGGGGCTGCGCGTGGGCAATGCCGGCTCGCTCACGCTGAGCGGGCTGACGGACAAGACCGACCTGTCGACCTTCGACATCCGCGCCTATGCCGCGGGCTCGGCCGGACGGCTGGTGCTCGAAACCAAGGCCAACGTGCAGATCGGCGGCACGGCGCCCGTGCCGGTCGAACCCGCCGAGCCGGCCGCGCCCGATGCCCCGGCCGCGCCGGGCGTGCTCGTGCTTCCCGCCACGCTGTATGCCGACCGCGGCTTCGGCGACGTCACGGTGCGGGTGACCGCGGCCGAGGGCGGTCGCATCGCCGTGCCCGAGGACATCGGCGTGTCGCAGTCCGTGAAGGGCATCGACCTCAGCGCCTTCGCCTACCGCGAGCTGGAGACCGGCGCGCGGTTGGCCAGCCTGGCGCCGGTGGGCGAGCTGCGGCTCGAGGAGCGCCTGCAGCGCGCGCCCGCCTCGCTGAGGCTCGTGGTCGACAGCGGCTCGATCGACGTCGGCGCCGGTGTCGTGCTGCGCACCGACGTCGGCGGCGCGCTGACGCTGTCCGCCGTGGCCGGCGCGCTCACGGTGAACGGCACGCTGGAGGCGCCCGCGGGGCGCATCGAGCTCAACGGCAAGTCGATCGCGCTGGCCTCGGGCGCGCAGCTGCTGGCGCGCGGCGTGCCGGTGATCCGGCCCGATGCGCGCGGCTGGCGCACGGGCGAGGTGCTGCCGGGCGGCGACATCGTGCTGAGCAACGGCGTGACCGGCGCGGCCCTGGCGCTGGACCCGGGCGCGCGCATCGACGTCTCGGGCGCCAGCGGCGAGTTCGACGAGCCGACCTACCGGCGCTTCGGCGGCGCCGAGGTGCGCAGCGTGGTGCGCGACAGCGACGGCGGCAGCATCCGCCTGTTCGGTGCCGGCGTGGTGGGTTCGGCGATGGTCGGCAAGGCCGGCGGCCCCACGGCCGTGGGCGGCTCGCTGTCGATCGTCGATGCCGGCGGCGAATCGGGCGGCGACCCGGTCGTGCTGCCGGGGCGCTCCTACTACTGGCGCGACCCCGTGACGGGCGCGATCAAGAGCTCGGCCTCCTACGCCAGCATTCCCGACCTCGACCTGTTCGACGAGTACGGCACCGAGCCGCTCAAGCTGACGGCCGCGATGCGCCTGGCGATCCTGGGCCTCAAGACCCAGGTGCAGACGGGCATGGAGGTGGTGGTGGACCTCGATGCGCCCGGCTCGGGCGGCATGAAGAATCCGTCCGAGGTGAACCCCGCCATCAGCGCCGCGGTGGTCAGCCTGCTCAACCGCTACTTCTATTCCGACGCGGCGGCCAGCAAGCACATCGTGATTCCCGACATCCAGGTCGCGCCGACCATCCGCATCGCGGCCGGCTCGCTGGGCGCGGGTGGCTTCGACACGGTCTCGCTGCAGTCGGGCACGATCACGCTGGGCAACGGCGTGGACCTCGGCGTGCGCGGCGCGCTGAACCTGATGGGCACGCTGACCAACGGCGCCACGGGCGGCAGCGCGCGGCTGTCGGCACCGCGCATCACGCTCGAAGCGCGCGCGCCCTACACCGCCGCGCAGTGGACCGACGCGGCCAAGCTGGGCGGCCAGTTGACGCTCGAGGCCCGCCTGCTCGAGGTGGGGCGCGATGCGCTGGACGGCGCGGCGGGCACGCGCATCGCGGGCTTCGCGAACACGCTGCTGCAGGCCGACGAGATCCGCCTGGGCGCCGCGGTGCCGAGCCAGATCAACACCACCGACAGCCTGCGCGTGGGCCTCGACGTCGACGGCCGGCTGGTGTTGCGGGCCGGCCAGGTCTATCCGGCCACGGCCACCACGGCGGTCATCCGCGCGGGCCAGTCGATCGCCGTCGAGCGCCTGGGCGACGCGGGCGCGCCCGCGCTCTCGGCCGGCGGCACGCTGCGGCTGGAGGCGCCGGTGATCGACCAGAACGGCGTGCTGCGCGCGCCCTTCGGCGCCATCGCGCTCGAAGCCAGCGAGCGCCTGACCCTGGGCACCGACAGCCTGACCTCGGTGTCGGGCCGGGGCCTGGTGGTGCCCTACGGCACGCTGTCCAACGACGAGCACTGGCAGGACCCGACGCAGCGGCTGAACACCGCGCTGCCCTCCGACAGCGCGCTGGTCGCGCCGCCCGAGAAGCGCATCGCGATGAAGGCGCCCAACGTCGACCTCGCCAGGGGTGCGGTGGTCGACATCGCTGGCGGCGGCGACCTGTACGCCTGGGAGTTCGTGCCGGGACCCGGCGGCTCGCACGACGTGCTGGCCACGCCGGGCATGTACGCGGTGCTGCCGGGCTACGGCAGCACCGCGCCGCCCAGCGGCACGGCGGCCGGCGAGCGCGTGTGGCTCGCGGGCGGCGGCGGCCTGGCCGCCGGCTGGTACACGCTGCTGCCCGCGCGCTACGCCATGCTGCCCGGCGCCTTCGCCGTGCAGACCACGGGCACGCCGTGGGCCGGCCCGGTGGCGGCCGGCGCGGTGGCGCCCGACGGCAGCATCCTCATGCAGGGCAAGGGCGGCAATGCGCTCGGCGGCAGGCAGGACACGGTGGCCTCCGCATGGCGCGTGATGTCGGGCGTCACGCTGCGCCAGTACACCGAATACAACGAGGCCTTCGCCAACGACTTCTTCGCGTCCGACGCCTTCAAGCTGACGCAGTACCGCCTGAGCGGGCAGGACGTCGTCACGCCGCGGCTGCCGCGCGACGGCGGCGCGGTGGTGTTCGACGCCACGCAGCGCCTGACGCTGGACGGCACGCTGCGCTCGGCCCCCGACGCCGGCGGGCGCGGCGGGCTGGTCGACATCGCGGGCAGCCGTATCGCCATCGTCGGCGCGGCGCAGGACGCGGGCACGCTGCGCGCCGACGGCTACCTGGTGATCGACGCGGCCAGCCTGTCGGGCTTCGGCGCCGGCAGCCTGCTGGTGGGCGGCACGCGCACCGGCGACCCGCTGGGCACGCGCGTCGACGTGACGGCCACCGACATCGTGCTGCGCAACGGCGCGGACTCGGCGCTCGCGGGCCCCGAGATCATCCTGGCGGCCACCGACCGGGTGGCGATCGACGCGGGCAGCGTGCTGCGTGCCGTGGGCGAGGCCGGCAGCGGCACCAGCGACCTCGTGATGACGCCGCGGCAGGCCGCGGTCTACGACACCAAGGGCACGCCGGGCGTGGGCGACGACGTGCTGCTGACGCCCTCGCGCGACTGGGGCGCGCTGGTGCGCGTGGCCAACGGCGAGGCCATCGCGGTGCGGCGCGAGAACGTCGACATCGGCACCGGCGGGCTGGTCGGCATCGGCGCGGGGGCCGTGCTCGAGGGCGGCGCGGCGCTGTTGATCGATGCCACGCGCACCACCGAGCTCGCGAGCTCGGCGCGCATCGCCGGGCGCGCGCTGTCGGTGTCCTCGGGCCGCGTCGGCTTCGGCGGCGGCACCGAGGGGCTGGTGCTCGACGCCGCGGCGCTGGCGCAACTGGCCAACTCCGAGCGTCTCACGCTGCGCAGCTATTCGAACTTCGACTTCTACCGTTCCGTCGACCTGGGCGCGTCGGGGCTGCGCGCATTGACGCTCGACGGCGCGGGCTTCGCGGGCCACGGCAACGGCGACATCGTCATCCGCGGCGATGCGATCGCGCTGGTCAACACCCTGGGTGCCGCCACGGCGGGCGGCACGGGCGGCGGCAGCTTCACGCTCGACGCCGGCACGCTGACCCTGGGCGCCGGCCAGAAGACCGTCTCGGGCTTCGGCAGTGTCACGCTGGCGGGGCGCGGCCAGATCGTGGCCGAGGGCACGGGCGGCATCGACGTCGGCGCCAGCGCGCTCACCTTGCGCACGCCGCTGCTCACGGGGCGCGGCGGCGCGGCGCAGTCGATCGTCACCACCGGCGCGCTGCAGGCGCTGGAAGGCGAGAGCGCGCCGGACGACCGCTCCGCGCAGAGCCTGCAGGCCAGCCTGGGCTCGCGCCTGAGCCTCAGCGGCGGCAGCGTGCGCTTCGCCACCCGCGCGGTGGCGCTCGGCGGCAGCGTCGACATGACGGCCACGGCCGGCGACGTGGTGCTGGCCGAGGGCGCGCAGGTCGACGTGGGCGGCTTCGCAAAGCAGTTCTTCGACATGGCGGAATATGCGGACGCGGGCCGCATCGGCCTGTCGGCCGTGGGCGGCGACGTGCGCCTGGAGACTGGCAGCCGCCTCGACCTCGCGGCGCATGCCGCCGGCGGCAGCGCCGGCACGCTGACGCTGGCGGCCTCGGGCGGCGGCACCGTCGTGCTCGACGGCGCCATCGCCGCGCAGGCCGGCACCGGCGGCCATGCGGGCGCGTTCTCGCTCGACATCGCCGCGCTGCCCGATTTCGCGGGCTTCAGCCAGCGCCTGAACGAGGCCGGCTTCAACCGCTCGCGCCAGTTCCGCATCCGCCAGGGCGACGTGGTGCTCGCGGGCACGACCACGGTGGAGGACTTCGGCCTCACCACCGACCAGGGCCGCATCGACATCGTCGGCACGGTCGACGCGCGTGCCGCCTACGGGGGCGCGATTCGCATCACCGGCGGCAACGGCGTGGCGATGCAGCAGGGCGCGCGCCTGCTCGCGGGCGCCACCACCGAGCTGGGCAGCGGCCGCGTCACGCTCGAGGCCGCGGGCGGCCAGCTCGACCTGCGCGGCGGCGCGATCGACGTGGCCGGCGGCGACGCCGGCGCGGTGCGGCTGCGCGCGCAACGCAACGCCGCCAACACCGACCTGGCCGTGACCCGGCTGGCGCTCGAGGTGACCGGTGCGCGCTCGAGCGTGCTCGAGGGCGTGCGCAGCTACGACAGCGACCGCGTCGATGCCGTCAAGGCCGAGGCCGTCGCCGATGCCAATGCCTTCGCGGCCGGCGCTGACGCCGTGCGCGCGCGCCTGGGCACCGGCATGGCCGTGATGCCCGGCATCGAGATCCGCAGCGCGGGCGACCTCGTGCTCGGCAGCGACTGGAACCTGATGAGCGACTTCGCTGGCGCGCGCGAAGGCAGCCTCACGCTGCGCGCGGGCGGCAACCTGATCGTCGGCGGCCACCTGAGCGACGGCTTCGACCGGGCCGACCGCGGCGGCGTGCTGCAGGCACCGGCCTCGTGGAACCTGCGCCTGGTCGCGGGCGGCGACCTCGACTCGGCCAACGGGCTCGCGCTC
Organism: Variovorax sp. GW821-FHT10D07; assembly: GCF_059415325.1. Lineage (NCBI taxonomy): Bacteria > Pseudomonadati > Pseudomonadota > Betaproteobacteria > Burkholderiales > Comamonadaceae > Variovorax > Variovorax sp. GW821-FHT10D07. The sequence goes on from NZ_JBWKMZ010000001.1 coordinate 455,140, forward strand.
AAGCCGCTGGCGGCGCTGGCCGCGGGGCAGGGCAACATCGTGGTGGGCAGCGCCAACACCAGCACCGACCCGGCCGTCGACAACGGCGCGGGCAAGCTGATCCGCACCGGCAGCGGCGACATCGAGGTGCGCGCCGGGCGCGACCTGACGCTGGCGCACAAGGACTCGGTGATCTACACCGCGGGCCGCAGGGACACCACGGCCTGGAGCGACTTCACCACCGAGCGCGCCGACGCGAGCTACGGCGTGGGCGGCGGCAACCTCGACATCGACGCGCGCGGCAGCATCAGCGCGCAGCTGTCGGGCCAGCGCTTCACCCAGTGGCTCAACCGCCAGGGCAACCTCGACCGCAACCTGGCGTTCGGCCCATACAGCCTGGAGAACGGCTACGTCGACGGCCAGCCGGTTCCGATCATGGAGCGCGCGCAGCAGTCGAGCTGGTGGATCAACTACGGTGAGTTCCAGCAGGGCGTGGCCGCCTTCGGCGGCGGCAACGTCAAGGTGCGCGCGGGCGGCGACCTCGGCAACCTGGTGGTCGCGCTGACCAGCAACATGCGCATGCGCGGCGGCCGCACGCCGGGCGAGGCGATGCACATGGAGGTGCGCAACGGCGGCGCGATGACGGTGGATGCCGGCGGCGCCATCCGCGGCGGCCAGTACTACGTGGCGCGCGGCGCGGGCGAGATCACGGCCGGCGAGACCGCGGTCGGTTTCGACGTGACGGTCGCCAGGTCGGGCGCGCAGACCCAGGTGTTCCCGATCGCGCCGGTGCTCGCGCTCGGCGATGCGACGCTGAGCCTGCGCACCGCCGGCGACCTGCGCCTGCAGTCGGTGATCGATCCGCTGCTGGTGCGTTATGGCGACGGCTACGTGCCCGACAGCCCCAGTGGCCGGATGCGCGACTACGGCGCCTACATGAGCGGCTACACCGAGCGCAGCGCGCTCAGCCTGGCCTCGGCCGGCGGCGACGTGACGCTGGTCAACCAGGCCGTGTTCGCCTTCCGCGACCTGGTGCTGACCGACGCCACCACGCCCGCGGACGGCCTGGTCGGCATGGGCGCCAACCGCTACCCCGCGCTGACGCACGCGGTGGCGATGAACGGCTCGCTCGATCTGCAGGGCCCGATGTACGTGATGCCCGGCAGCAGCAACGACGTGCGCCTGATGGCGCAGAAGGACGTGCGCTTCGACAACCGCAACTTCAGCGCGCTGATGGCCGTGGGGCGGGCCGAGTTCAACAGCACCTACCAGAACGAGCCGTACGCCGAGGTGGTGATGGCGCGCGCCACGCTCGCCACCATCCCGACGGCCTTCGCGCCGCTGGGCGGCCTGTACGGCGTGCAGATGGAGGCCCTGCTGCGCAACGACATCGGCGCCTACTTCCAGGGCACCCGGCAGGACTTCTATCAGAAGGAGGGCAACCCCGATCGCCTGGCGCTGGCGGGCGACTACGAGCCCAGCCGCATCTACGCGGCCGGCGGCTCGATCCTGGGCGCCGACGTGATGGCCAGCGAGCAGACCTGGCTGCGCGCCGGCACCGACATCCGCGGCGTGCGCCTGAGCGCGCGCAACGTGCATGCGAGCGACACCACCCTGCTGGAGGCCGGCAACGACATCCTGGCGATGACCTACGTGCGCACGCCCTATGCCTTCACCGACAACACCGGCAACGTGTCGGTGCAGGGCGCCGGCGCGCTGGTGCTGTCGGCCGGGCGCGACGTGTATGCCGACGACCTGAAGATCCAGACCCTGGGCAACCAGCGCTACGACGGCGCCAACCGGCCGGCCTTGCTGACGCAGGTCAACGGCCTGCCCGAGCAGGGTGCTTCGATCACCGTGATGGCGGGCATGAACCGGCCCGCGGCCTACGAGGCCTTCAGCGCCGCCTACCTCGATCCGTCGAAGGTGGCGTCCATGCCCGAGTACCTGAAGGTGCGCGGCGACGACGGCAGCGTGCTGCCGCTGTACCTGAGCGACCTGGCCGAGACCCGCGCCGGTGGCCAGCAGAAGGTGGTGCGGCGCGGCCTGGTGTCGTACATGCTCGACATGACCGGCGAGAAGCTCGCGCCGCTCGAGGCCTGGACCCGCTTCCAGGCCCTGCCCGAACTGGCGCGCCAGCAGTTCCTGCGCCAGGTCTACCTGCTCGAGCTGCGCGAGGCGGGGCGCGACCAGAACGAGCCCGGCGTGGAAGGCCTGCCGCGCAACGGCGGCTACAACCGCGGCTATGCGGCCATCGCCACGCTGTTCCCGGGCAGCGACTGGCAGGGCAACGTGGCGGCCAACAAGCTGATGCTGCGCACCATGGCCGGCGGCGACATCGACGTGCTCACGCCCGGCGGCGGGCTGCAGGTGGCGGCGCTGGGCGCCACCGTGCCCGACGGCTACGGCCTGGTGACGCTGGCCTCGGGCCACATCGGCATCTTCGCGAAGGACGACGTCACGGTGAACCGCTCGCGCATCCTGTCCTTCGTGCCCGCGGCGACCGACCGCGGCAGCGACCAGATCCTCTGGTCGAGCGTGGGCGACATCGATGCCGGCAAGGGCTCGAAGACCGTGCGCGTGCCCTCGGCCGCCGAGGTCGTCACCGACCTCGACGGCGTGACCGTGGTGCGCGAGAAGTCCGACATGAGCGGCAGCGGCATCGGCACCGTGGGCGATGGCGACGTCGACCTGGTGGCGCCGAAGGGCACCGTCAACGCCGGCGATGCCGGCGTGCGCGTGGCGGGCAACCTCAACATCGCGGCGCTGCAGGTGCTCAATGCCGACAACATCCAGGTCAAGGGCGAATCCAGGGGCCTGCCGGTGGTGGTGGCCGTGAACATCGGCGCGCTCACGAGCGCGAGCGCCGCGGCATCGCAGGCCGCCATGGCCGCGCAGGACGTGGTGCAGCGCGAGCGCGCCGCCGGCCGCCAGGCCCTGCCTTCGGTCTTCACCGTGCGGGTGCTCGGCTTCGGCAACGAGCCCCTGCCCGCGAACGAAGCCCCGCGGCGCGACGACAAGGCGGCCGGTGACGGCGGCCGCGGTGCCTTGCAGGTGGTCGGGCAGATGGCGCTGGACGCGGCTCAGCTGGAGCAGCTGACGCCGGTCGAGCGGCGCAATCTGATGCGGCGTTGAGGGCGGTGCGGGGCGCGGCGCTCAGGGTGCGCCGCGCGGCGCCGGCTCGAACGCCGGCGGATCGAAGGCCGTGATCGCCGGCAGCTCGCCGCGCCACAACGCCACCTCCACCCGCGCGCTCTGCGCCGCGCACCCTTGCGCCAGCTTCGAGCTGCCGACGTCGGGCGTCACCACGTTCGGATTGCCGTGCTTCTCGAGGCTGCCCGGTGCCTGCGCGTCGAGCGGGTCGTACCACGCACCGGTGGCGATCTGCGCCACGCCGGGCCGCACGTCGTCGGACAGCACGGCACCCGCGAGGAAGGCGCCGCGCGCATTGAAGACGCGCACCACGTCGCCGGCCGCGATGCCGCGCTCGCGCGCATCCTGGGCATTGAGCGTGATCGGCTCGCGGCCCGCGATCTTCGAGGCTCGGCTCAGCGCGCCATGGTCGTACTGGCTGTGCAGGCGCGTCGCGGGCTGGTTCGACAGCAGCTGGATCGGTCCCTCCGGCGCCTCGGGTTCGAACCAGCGGGCATGGCCCGGGCAATCGTCGTAGCCGAAGCCCGCGATGCGCTCGGAGTACAGCTCGATGCGGCCCGAGGGCGTGGGCAGGGCATGCGCGAGGGGGGCGGCACGAAAGGGCGCGAGCAGCACCACCGGTTCGTTCGCCACCGCGTTCGTGCGGCCGATGTCGATGCGGCCGATCTCCCAGAAGGCATCGAACGCAGGCAGCGCCAGACCGGCGGCCTCGGCACGCGGCCGCGAGCCTTCGTACAGATGCCGCAGCCATTCGCGCGCATCGCGGCCCTCGGTGTAGGCCAGCGCGATGTCCAGCCGCTCGGCCAGTTGCGACAGGATGTCGTAGTCGTCGCGCGCCTCGCCCACGGGCGCGATCGCCGCATGCATCGCGACCATGAAGCGCTCGCTGCCCGCGCTGCCGATGTCGTCGCGCTCCAGCGTGGTGGTGGCGGGCAGCACGATGTCGGAGTGCCGGGCCTGCGCGGTCCAGTACTGCTCGTGCGTGATCACGGTCTCGGGCCGGCGCCAGGCCTCGAGGGTGCGGTTGAGGTCCTGGTGGTGGTGGAACACGTTGCCGCCGGCCCAGTACACGAGGCGGATGTCGGGGTAGTGGTGCCGGCCGCCGTTGTAGTCGAAGGGCGCGCCGGGGTTCAGCAGCATGTCGGCGATGCGAGCGACCGGAATGAAATCGGCCACCGGGTTCACGCCCTGCGGCAGGCGCGCACCCGAGAAGCTGCCGTGGCCGCTGCCGATGTAGTTCATGCAGCCGTAGCCCAGGCCGAAGCCGCCGCCCGGCAGGCCGATCTGCCCGAGCAGGGTGGCCAGCGTGACAGTCATCCAGAACGGCTGCTCGCCATGCCGCGCGCGCTGCAGCGAATAGGTGCAGTTCACCAGCGTGCGGCTGCGCGCCATGCGGCGCGCGAGCGTGGCGATGGCTTCGGCCGCGATGCCGCAGCGCTCGGCGGCCCAGGCCGGTGTCTTGGGCACGCCGTCGGCGTGGCCCAGGATGTAGTCGCGCACCGGGTCGAAGCCGACCGCGTGGCTGCGGCAGAAGGCCTCGTCGTGCAGGCCCTCGTCGATCAGCACGAAGGCCAGGCCCAGCATCAGCGCGGTGTCGGTGCCGGGCCGCAGCGGCAGCCATTCGGCATCGGGCACGGCATCGAGGTCGGCGCGCACCGGGCTGACGTTGACGAAGCGCGTGCGGCCCGAGGCCGCCATGCGCCGCAGCGCCGGTGCCACGCCATGGTCGCTCGCGCCGCCGGGACTGACCTGCGTGTTGCGCAGCGGCAGGCCACCGAAGGCCACGAACAGCTCGCAGTGCTGTTCGAGCACGTCCCAGCTCGTGTGGTTCTGCAGCAGCGCGTCCATGCCGTCGACGATGTGCGGCAGCAGCACGCGGCCGGCGCCGAGGCTGTAGCTGTCCTTGCTGTAGACATAGCCGCCGAAGGCGTTGAGGAAGCGGTGCAGCTGGCTCTGCGCATGGTGGAAGCGCCCCGCGCTCGACCAGCCGTAGCTGCCGCCGTAGATGGCCCGGTTGCCATGCGCCTGCTTCACGCGCCGCAGCTCCTGCGCAACGAGGTCGAGCGCCTCGTCCCACGGCAGCTCGACGAAGGCCTCGCGACCGCGCCGGTCGCCGCTGCGGTGCCGCGTGGCGGCATCGAGGAAACCGCGGCGCACCGCGGGGCGCCGCACGCGCGTGGGCGAATCGACTGCGCCGACCATCGCGGCGCCGATGGGCGAGGGCGCCGCGTCCCATTCGGCGGGCCGCATGGCCACGAGGCGGCCGTTCTCGACCACGGGGCGGTACACGCCCCAGTGGGTGGATGTCAGTGGCATGGGCCCGGACTCCGCACGGGCCTCACAGCCGCGCGAGGTAGTCCGTGACCTTGGCCTTCTGCGGCAGGATCTTGCGCTCCGACAGCCAGTCGGAGGCCTTCTGGAATTCCTGGATGAACTTCGCGTCCTGCACGCCGCGCACGTCCCAGCGGCGCTTGAGCTTGACCAGCGTGTCGCGCACCGCGTCGCTGTAGCCGGCGTCCTGCTGGTTCAGCGTCTCGGCCTCCACCGGATGCTCGCTGATCCATTTCGCCTCGGCCGCATAGGCCGCGTTCACGGCGCGCACGATGGCCACGTTCTCCTCGGCGAACTTGCGGTGCGTGACGTAGGAGTTGAAGTCGATCAGGAAGTCGAGGTCGCGGCCCTCGAAGAAGACGTCGTGCGCCTTGTACTCGGTGCGCGCGATGTCCACGCCCGGGCTCCACATCGACCAGGCGTCGATCTTGCCCTGCGCGAAGGCCGGGCCGGCGTCGGGCGGATTGAGGTAGACGAACTTGACCTTGCTGCGGTCGATGTTGTGCTTCTCGAGCGCGGCCACGAGCAGGAACTCGCCGAGGCCCGAGCGGTTGACCGCGACCGATTTGCCCACCAGGTCCTGCACCTTGTCGATGCCCGAGCCGTCCTTGGCGATGATCGCGGTGCTGCGCGGCTCGACGATCGCGAACTGCGTGAACACCAGCGGCGAGCCCGCGAGCATGGCGGCCAGCGCGGGCGTGGTGCTGCCGCCGAAGCCGAAGTCGGCGCTGCCGCCGGTCACGGCCTGCAGCGAGGGCGCATGGTTGGGGAAGGGGCCGATCCACTGCACCTTGATGCCGTCCCTGGCGAGCAGCTTCTCGAACTCGCCGCGGTTCTTGGCCAGCGCGGGCAGGCCGCCGCGGCCCCAGGTGAGGCGCACGGTGTCGGTGTTGCGCGTGGCCTTGGCCGGGCCGGCGGCCTGTGCATGGGCCAGGCCCGTGGCCAGGGCGCCGGCGCCGACGACGGCGGTCTGCAGGAAGCTGCGGCGCGAGGCCGGGGAGAACGAGGAGGTCATGAAGGGAAGAGGCCGGTGGAGAAAGGAAAACGAAAAGGAGGTTCAGGCGGGCACGCTGTCGGCCGCCACGCCGAGCTCGGCCAGCAGGGCCTCGCGCAGCACCGTCGCATCGGGATGCGTGCGCCTGGCATTGGCCTCGGGCGACACGGCGTACTCGCTCGCGATCGCGCCGTCGCGCATCACGAGCACGCGGTCGGCCAGCGCCACCGCCTCGTCGACGTCGTGCGTGACCAGCAGCACGCCGGGCCGGTGGCGGCGCACGAGTTCCTTCACCAGGCCATGCATGCGGATGCGCGTGAGCGCGTCGAGCGCGGCGAAGGGTTCGTCGAGCAGCAGCAGCCGGGGCTCGCGCACCAGCGCGCGCGCCAGCGCCACGCGCTGCGCCTGGCCACCCGAGAGATTGCGTGGCCAGTCGTCGAGCCGGTCGCCGAGGCCCACCTCGGCCAGCGCGGCCTGCGCCAGCGCCTTGCCGGTGGCCTCGTCGAGGCCCAGCGAGACATTGCGCCAGAGCGAATCCCACGGCAGCAGCCGGTGCTCCTGGAACACCACCGCGGGCTGGCGCGGTCCGTCGATGCGTCCGCCGTCGATGGCATCGAGGCCGGCGAGCGCGCGCAGCAGCGTGGTCTTGCCGCAGCCGCTCTCGCCGAGCAGCGCGACGAATTCGCCGCGCGCGATGCGCAGGTCGAGGCCGCCGATCACGGTGCGCTCGCCATAGCGGCGCTGCAGGCCGTGCACGACGACGGCGGGTGCCTCGGGTTGCGATGGTTGCGCGCTCATCGCCGTTCCCCCGCCGCGTAGTTGGGATGCCAGGCCAGCAGCCGGCGTTCGAGCAGCCGCGCCACCGCATCCGAGGCCACGCCGATGGTGGCGTAGACCACGATGGTCAGCACGATCACGTCGGTGCGCAGGAACTCGCGCGCATCCATTGCGAGGTAGCCGATGCCCGAGCTGGTGGCGATGGTCTCGGCGATCACCAGCGCGAGCCACGCCACCGCGAGCGCATAGCGCACGCCCGCGAGGATCGAGGGCAGCGCGCCCGGCAACACGATGCGCCGGATCAGCGTGGCATTGCTCAGGCCCGTCACGCGGCCGAGCTCGAGCAGCTTGGGGTCGACCTGCCGGATGCCCAGCACGGTGTTGATGTAGATCGGGAACATCACGCCCAGCGACACCAGGAAGATCTTGCCGCCCTCGTCCACGCCGAACCAGACGATCACCAGCGGCAGCATGGCGAGGAAGGGAATGGCGCGGATCATCTGGATGCTGCGGTCGAACAGCGCCTCGGCCAGCCGCGAGAAGCCCACCACCGTGCCGAGCGCGAAGCCGATCGAGCCGCCGATCACGAAGCCGGTGGCCGCGCGCAGCAGGCTGGTGCCCATGTCGCTGATCAGCCGTCCTTCCTGGATCAGGCCCCAGGCCGTGGCCGCCACCTTGCTGGGCGCGGGCAGCACGTGGATCGAGAGATAGCCGGCCCGCGCCGCCAGCTCCCACACCACCAGCACCAGGGCCGGCACCAGCCAGGAGATCAGCAGCAGCTGGTTGCGCGACAGCACGCGTGGCGCGCGGCGCGGCGGCAACGGCTTGGCGGCCGGCTCGACGGCAGCGGGTGCCGTGGGCAGCGGGAGGTTGTCGAAGACATGAGACATCGAGGCGAGGCTTTCCATGAGGGTCCCCGTGAGTCGGGAGCCGGCGCAGGCTAGCGTGCGCCCACCTGCGGGCCAAAGAACAAAAACGGATCAACGTATGCGGATTCCGTGCTTGCATTGCGCGCCCGAGGGCCAAGACTGGGGGCGCCCGTCCCCGGGGCAGCGTGTCTGCCCGTTGGTAACCCCACGCCGCGAGGCGGTTTATTCTTCGCGCCATGACCCTGCTGCTCGACACCACCTTTCCCCGCACGCTGGTGCAACTGGTCGAACGCTTCGGCGCCCACCCGGTCACGCGCATCGAAGCCTGGCTGTTCGAGGACGCGCCCATGCGCCGCGCCGCCGAGCAGGCGCTCGCCGCGGCGGGCGTGCAGGCCGTGCTGCGCAGCGCCTACAAGCCGCTGGTGCATTTCTTTCTCGAGGAATTCGAGAGCGATGGGGCGACGTCGATCGAGGTCCGCACGCCCGCGGGCCAGGGCCAGCGCTTTCGCCTCGAGGCCTATCCGCTGGCGGGCCTGCTCGGCGAGGACGTCGCGCTGCGTTTCGCCGAAGGCGAGCTGCCCGGCGAGCACCTCGTGACGGCCGGCGCGCGGCAGTGGCGCGTGTTCGCGCCCAACGATGCCACCGCCTCGCCCTGCGGCTGGCTGCGCGTCTGGGACGGCGATGCGCTGGTGCACGACGCCGCGCTGCCCACCGAGTTCGAGGCCGCCTGCGCGGCCGCGCTCGACGCGGTGCGCGGCCATGCCTGGCCCGGCACGCTGCCGCTGTTCGACACGCTCGAGATCGCGATCGCCACCACCGGCATCGAACGCCGGCTGCCCTTCGGCGAGGAGACGATCGACACCTTCGAGGCGCTGCACGAGGACTGCTACTACGGCGCGCTCGAGTTCTTCAAGGCGCGCGCCGGCCTCGACGATGCCGACCGCACGCTGCAACGCGGCCACATCGTGCCGCTGATCTCACGCAGCGAGGACGACACGCGGGTCACGGTGCGGCTGGCCGCGCATCGGCGGGTCGACCCGCCCGTCGACACCGCCCTGGTGCTCGACAGCGCCGACCGCTCGCTGGCCCCGGTCGAGGTCGAGGCCGCGATGCAACGCCTGCCCGGCGAGCGTTTCGGCGTCACCTCGTTCCAGGGCCGCCCGGTCTCGGGCCTGCATGTGCGCGGCACGCTGCCGGGCCTGGTGGTCACGGCCGGCCAGCATGCGAACGAGAGCTCGGGCGTGGTCGGCGCGTTGCGCGCGGCGCCGCTGCTCAATGCGCTGCCCGGCGCGCACTATGCGCTGGTCGCGCTCGAGAACCCCGACGGCGCGGCGCTGCATCACCGGCTCCAGCAGACCGACCCCACGCACATGGCGCATGCCGCGCGCTACACCGCGCTGGGCGACGACCTCGAGGCACGCATGAAGCCGCCCTTCGGCGAGAAGGCGCCGCGGCTCGAGGCGATCGCGCGCACCGGCGCGCGCCTGCATCTGAGCCTGCATGGCTACCCGGCGCACGAATGGACGCGCCCGCGCGCCGGCTACGTGCCGCGCGGCAGCGAGCTGTGGACGGTGCCCAAGGGCTTCTTCCTGATCCTGCGCCAGCACCGCGGCCACGACGGCCTGCGCTTCCTCGATGCGCTCACGAAGGAACTGCTCGCGGGTTCGGCCGAGCTGGCCGCGTTCAATGCGCTCCAGCAGCGCATGTGGCATGCCCACGTCGGCGAGCTGCCGTTCGCGCCCATCAACGGCATCCCCTGCATGGTGATCACCGACGAGCGCTCGACCGTGCCGTTCACGCTGATCAGCGAGTTCCCCGACGAGACCGTGCGCGGCGCGGCCTTCCGGCTCGCGCACACGACGCAGATGCGGACCGTGCTGGCGGCGGCGCGTCTCTACTGGGACGGGCTGCTGGATTGAGCGGATGAAAGGCGCGGGAGCGCTCCATGCGCGCTGAGCGAGATAGCTTCTGCGAAAACTTTCGTTAGCCGCGAAGCCCTGAGCTTCGAAGATCGGCGCTGCCCGTGCACGGGCGTTCGCCCGGGCCTGCACGGTCGGCGCCGCGCGCGCCGATTCCTTTTCCTTTCCTCCAGGCGCGGACTCGTCCGCGCGGCTTTCCCACGTTCCTTTCCGTCGTCATGAAGATCTCCCTTGTCCTTGCTTCCCCGCGGCGCGCGCTGCCGCGCATCCTCCAGGCCGGCCTGCTCGCGGCCTGCGGCATGAACCTCGCGCTGGCCGCCGACACGCCGCGCCAGGGCGGCGAGGTGGTCTTCGGCGTCACCACCGATCCGATCTGCTTCAACCCGCACCGCTCGACGCAGCAGAACTCCTACATCCTGATCCGCAACTACATCGACTCGCTGGTCGCCAAGGGCAAGGGCGGCAAGTTCCTGCCCTGGCTGGCGCAGGAGTGGAGCGTCTCGCCCGACGGCAAGACCTATGCCTTCAAGCTCAAGCCGGGCCTGCAGTTCCATGACGGCACGCCGCTCGACGCGGCGGCCGTGAAGTTCAACTTCGACTTCGTGCGCGACACGAAGAACACCAACGCCGCCGGCGAACTGCTCAAGGCCGTGGAGCGCGTGCAGGTGGTGTCGGCCAGCGAGGTGCGGCTGCAGCTGGCCCGGCCCGACTCGGGCCTGCTCGAATCGATCGCCAGCGTGCGGTTGGGCCTGATCTCGCCGAAGTCGCTGCAGTCGGGCGACGACCTCTGCGGCGGCGGTCCGGCCATCGCGGGCAGCGGCCCCTTCCTGTTCCAGAACTATGTGCGCGGCCAGTCGGCCGGCTTCGCGCGCAACCCGCGCTACCAGTGGGCGCCCGGCTATGCGGCGCACCAGGGACCGGCCTGGCTGGACCGCGTGACGGTGCGCTTCCTGCCCGAGTACGCGGTGCGCGCGGGCGCGCTGAGCTCGGGCCAGGTCGACGTGATCGAGGGCGTGCAGCCCACCGACGTGGGCCTGTTCAAGGACCAGCCGGGCTTCCAGTTCCTGGTCGGACCCGCGGGCGCGCAGACCTCGTTCACGCTCAACGTCAACTACACGATCCCGCCGGCCACCGACGTGCGCGTGCGCCGCGCGCTGCGCGACGGCGCCGACATCGATGCGCTGGTCAAGAGCGTCTACCGCGGCACCTACCGCCGAGCCTGGTCGAACATCGGCCCCGACAGCTTCTTCTACAACAAGGCGCTCGAGGGCAGCTGGGGCAACAACCCGGCCGCGGCCAACAAGCTGCTCGACGAAGCGGGCTGGACCGGCCGCGACGCCGAGGGCTTCCGCACCAAGGACGGCCAGCGCCTGACCATCGAGGTCGGCTACCCGCAGCCCTTCGTGCGCGACAACCGCGACGTGCTGATCCAGGGCCTGCAGGCGCAGCTGCGCAAGAACCTGGGCTTCGACCTGCGGCTGCGCTTCGTCACCGGCGGCGAGTGGGCGCAGCAGCTGCAGAAGGGCTCGTGGAGCATCTATCCCAACACCTACCTGCCGGCCGACGCGGCGCAGGAGCTGCAGGGCAACATCGGCGAGAGCGGCTTCATCCGCGCGGTGGCCGACAAGGGCGACAAGACGCTGTTCGGCTACATCAACGACGCGCTGGCTTCCACGAATCTCGAGGAGAAGAAGAAGCTGGTCGACGCCGCGCAGCGCCACGCGGTGGACCAGGGCATCATCGTGCCGCTGTTCTCGGCCAACTACCAGCTCGCGGCCAAGAGCCGGGTGCGCGGCCTGTCGTTCGAGACGCAGCTCGACTCGCCGTCGAACTTCCACGACGTGTGGCTGTCGGAGCGCTGAGCCCGTCATGTGGCGACTGGTGATCTCGCGGCTGGGTGCCGGCCTGCTGGTGGCGTGGGGCAGCGCCACCGCGGCCTTCCTGGCCCTGCATGCGCTGCCGGGCCGGGTCGAGGACATCCTGGCCGGCGACCTCGACTACCCGGGCCTGCGCGAGGCCATCGCGGCCGAGTGGGGGCTGGACCGACCGCTGTGGGAGCAGTACCTGGGCTTCCTGGCGCGCATCGCCAGCGGCGACTTCGGCACCTCGTACGAACTGCGCCAGCCGGTGGCGCGCGTGGTGATGGCGCAGCTGTGGCCCACGGTCGAGCTCGCGCTCGCGGCCGGCGTGCTGGCGCTGCTGTTCGCGGTGGTGGTGGCCACGCTGACCTCGGGCCGCGGACGCTTCGCGCGCGCGGCGGCCTCCACGCTGGAGCTGGTGTTCGCCTCCACGCCGGTGTTCTGGCTCGGCATCCTGCTGCTGATGGCCTTCTCGTTCACGCTGCGCTGGTTCCCGGTCTCGGGCGCGGCCGACTGGCGCGCGCTGGTGCTGCCGGCGACCGCGCTGGCGTTGCCGACCGCGGGCCTGCTCGCGCAGGTGCTGCGCGAGGCGATGGAGCGCGCGCTCGAGCAGCCCTTCGTGGTCACGGTGCGCGCGCGCGGCCTGGGCGAGCTGCGGCTGCGCCTGCGGCACGTGCTGCGGCATGCGGCGCTGCCGGTGGTCACGCTCGGCGGCTGGATCATCGGCGGCCTGCTCGGCGGCGCCGTCATCACCGAGAAGGTGTTCGGCCGGCCCGGCCTGGGCACGGTCACGCTCAACGCGGTGCTGAGCCAGGACGCGCCCGTGGTGCTCGCGGTGGTGCTGCTGGCGGCCTTCATCCACGTCGCGGCGTCCACCGTGCTGGACCTGCTCTATGCACTGATCGACCCGAGGCTCAAGGCATCATGACTTCCGCATCCGAGACCGTCGCGCTGCCAGCGGGCAGCGCACCCGCGTCGAGCGCACCGCGCCGGCGCCTGCCGCCGCTCGCGGTACTTCTGTCTGCGCTGTTCGTCGTGCTGCTGGTGATCGCCACCGTCGCGCCGCGCTGGCTGGCACCGCTCGATCCGCTCGAGGGCGACTTCCTCGCGGTGTTGCAGCCGCCGGGCGCCGAGCATCCCTTCGGCACCGACCGGCTCGGCCGCGACGTGCTCTCGCGCACCGTGCATGGCGCGCGCTACTCGCTGTTCATCGGCATCGGCGGCACGGCGATCTCGGTGCTGGCCGGCGTGCTGCTGGGCTTGGTGGCGGGCCAGAAGCAATGGCTGCTCGACGAGGGGCTGTCGCGGCTGTTCGACGTGATCTCGTCCTTTCCGGGCGTGCTGCTGGCGATGCTGGTGGTGGTGTTCCTGGGCCCGGGGCTGGCCAACATCGCGCTCGCGGTCGGCATCGCGGGCATTCCGAAGTTCGCGCGCGTGGTGCGCGCGCAGACGCGCATCGTGCGCCAGGCCGACTACGTGACCCATGCCTACATCTACGGCCGCAGCCGCGCCCAGGTGTTCTTCGACCACCTGCTGCCCAACGTGCTGGTGGCGGTGCCCGTGACCGCCACCGTCTACGTGGGATCGACCGTGCTGGCTGCCTCGGGGCTGAGCTTCCTCGGCCTCGGCCCGCAGCCGCCCACGCCCGAGTGGGGCGTGATGCTGGCCGAGAGCCGCGACGTGCTGCGCGTGGCCTGGTGGCCCGGCGTGTTCCCGGGCGCGGCCATCACGCTCACGGTGATCTCGTTCACCGTGCTTGGCCACCATCTGCAGCGGCGCTTCGAGGGGAGGCTGGCATGAGCGAAGTGCCGCTGGTCGACGTCGAGGGCCTCACGGTCCGCTTCGACACGCCCGCGGGCGAGCGCACCGTGGTCGAGGCGCTCGACCTGCGCATCGCGCGCGGCGAATGCGTGGCGCTGGTCGGCGAGTCGGGCTCGGGCAAGAGCGTGACCGCGCGCAGCCTGCTCGCGCTCGCGGGGCCGGGCGCGCGCGTGAATGCGCGCAAATTCCTGATCGACGGGCGCGACGCGAACCGCTTCGATGCCACCGACTGGCGCCGCCTGCGCGGCACCTTCGCGGGGCTGGTGATGCAGGACGCACTGGTGTCGCTCGATCCGCTGCGCCCCATCGGCCGCGAGGTCGGCGAGGTGCTCGAGCACCATGGCCTGCTGCGCGGCCGCGCGGCGGTGCGCCGGCGCGTGCTGGAAACGCTCGCGCGCGTGGGCATGCCCGAACCCGAACGCCGCATCGGCCAGTATGCGCACCAGCTCTCGGGCGGCTTGCGCCAGCGCGCGCTGATCGCGGCCGCGATCGCGGGCCTGCCGCCGCTGATCGTGGCCGATGAGCCCACCACCGCGCTCGACGCGGCGCTGCAGAAGCAGGTGATCGAGGTGCTGGCGCGGCGCGTGCGCGACGAAGGCAGCGGCCTGCTGCTGATCAGCCATGACCTGTCTGCGGTGGCGGGCATCGCCGACCGCGTGCTCGTGATGCGCCATGGCCGCGTGCTCGAGCAGGGCCCGGTGCGCGACGTGCTGTCGAGCCCGCGCCATGGCTACACCCGGCAGCTGATCGCGGCCGTGCCCTCGACCTCCTCGCGCGGCAGCCGGCTGTCGTCGGCACGCTTCGAGGCGACCGGCGTCGGCCCCGAGGCGCGGCTGCGCATCGTGCGCGAGCCGCTGCCGCCACGCACGCCCGTGCCGGCCGCGCAGGCGCCGGTGCTCGAGGTCCAGGGCATTGGCAAGCGCTTCGCGGTGCGGCGCGGGCTGGGTCCGCGCGAGGACTTCGTGGCGCTCGAGGACCTGTCGTTCTCGATCGCGGCCGGCGAGGTGCTCGGCCTGGTCGGCGAATCGGGCTCGGGCAAGTCCACCTGCGCGAAGATCGTGCTCGGCCTGCTCGAGCCCGACGCGGGCGCGGTGCGGCTGCTGGGCCAGCCGTGGTCGGGCGTCTCCGAGGCCGCGCGCCGGCCGCTGCGGCCGCGGCTGCAGTACATCCCGCAGGATCCGCTGAGCAGCTTCGATCCGCGCTACCGCGTGTCGCAGGTGATCGCCGAGAACCTGCAGGGCCTGCCGCGCGCCGAGACGGGCGCGTGCATCGCGGCGCTGCTGCAGCAGGTGGGCCTGGCGCCCGAGCTGGCCGAGCGCTTCCCGCGTTCGCTCTCGGGCGGCCAGCGCCAGCGCGTGGCGATCGCGCGCGCGCTCGCGGCGCAGCCCGCGCTGATCGTCTGCGACGAGCCGGTGTCGGCGCTCGACGTCTCGGTGCAGGCCCAGGTCATCGACCTGATCGCCGAGCTGCAGTCGCGGCTGGGCACGGCGCTGCTGTTCATCTCGCACGACATCAACCTCGTGCGCCACGTGGCCGACCGCGTGCTGGTGCTCAACCGCGGCCGGCTGGTCGAGCAGGGGCCGGTGGAGGAGGTGCTGTCGCGGCCCGCGCATGAGTACACGCGCTCGCTGCTGGCCGCGGTGCCCGAGCCGCTGGCGGCCTGAAGCGGGCGCTCAGGCCAGCACGTCCACTGTCAGGAATTTCGCGAACCGCGCCGGATCGGTGCTCTTCTTGAGCACCCCCACCTGCTTGAGGTCGACCGCATAGCTCTCGATCTCCTTCGCGAGATCGAAGCGCTTGGCATGGTGCGTGTAGCCGATGGTCGAGAGGATGCTGCCGAGGTCCTGTTGCGCCACCTTCGGGAACAGCTTGCTCACCGCGCGCCCGGCCTCGTTGGGGTTCTCGGCGATGAAGTCCGCCGCCTGGTGCAGCGAGCGCACCACGGCCGCCACCTGCTGCGGATTGCGCTTCACCAGTTCGCCGCGCGCCGCGACGATGCAGCACAGCCGGTCCTTGAAGTCGCCCTTGAGGATATTGGCGATCTCGAGGTAGGCGCCGGGGTTGCGCTTCTCGATCAGGTAGAGGTTCGGGTCCGAGTCGGCGATGACGTCGATCTCGCCCTTCTTCTGCGCGATGTCGAGCTGGTCGGCCGGGAACACGCGCCACTGCACGTCCTGGTCGGGGTTCACGCCGCGCCGCGCCAGCGCGGTCGAGAAGAACTGGCGGCCATAGCCCGCGGGACTCGAGACACCGATGGTCTTGCCCTTCACGGCCTCGATGCTCGCGATGCCCGAGGTTTTTGGCGCGAGCACGCGGATGCAGCCCGCGTGCGCGGTGCCCACCACCTTCACGTCGAAGCCCGCTTCCAGCGGCTTGAGCCAGGCATGGATCAGGCCCAGCGAGATGTCGGCCTTGCCGGTGGCGATCGATTCGAGCACCTGGTCGACCGCGCCCGCGAAATTGATGATCTCCACCTTCACGTTGTTCTTCGTGAAGTAACCGAGTTCATTGGCGACCACGATCGGGCTCAGGCACAGGCCGGTGCCGGTCCACGACAGCGTGATCGGCTTGTCGTTGTCGGCGCCCCAGGCGCGACGGCCCAGCAGGCCGAGGCCGGCGGCGCCGAGCGCGGCGGCGGCACCGCGCACCAGCGTGCGGCGGCTCGGCGGAAGCGGGAGGGAAGGCAGCGAAGCGGTCATCGAAGGAACTCCAGGCAGGGTGACATGCGAAGCCGTCGACCGTATCGGCGGGCCCGCGCCACGGCAACTTCGGAATGCGCATGTGCAAGCGCGCCGCCGGTGCGCGGCGCGGATCGATCCGCGCCTTCGTCGCGCAGCGAGATTGCTTGTGCGAAAACTTTCCTTTCCCGCCATGGCGCGGCCTTCGAAGATCGGCCGCAGCAAAAAACCGGCAACCGAAAAGAGAAAGTCATGCACACACGCAGTGTTCTTCGCGCCCTCGGCGCACTCGTCCTCGCCTCGACCGCGCTCTGGGCGCAGACCGCGGCCCTCGCGCAATCGCCGACCCTGCGCGTGGGCGTGCGCGGCGGCGTCGACGAGGAGATCTGGGAAGTGGTCACCAAGGTCGCCAGGCGCAACGGCCTCGAGGTCAAACCCGTGGTCATCACCGGCTCGGCCAGCCCCAACGAGGCGCTCAACAACGGCGACCTCGAGGCCAACTCGTTCCAGCACATCCCCTTCCTCAACGACCAGGTCAAGCAGCGCGGCTACAAGCTGGTCAGCGTGGGCAACACCTACATCTCGCCGATCGCCTTCTATTCGAAGAAGCACAAGGCCTTCAAGGACCTGCCCGACGGCGCCAAGCTCGGCATCCCCGACGACCCGAGCAACCAGACGCGCGCGCTGGTGGTGCTGCGCGACCAGGGCGTGCTCACCTTGCGCGAGGGCTTCGATCCCTTCAAGGGCACCGCCACGCTGGCCGACATCACCGGCTACAGGAAGAAGGTGCAGCTGGTGGAGGCCGCCTCGGTGGTGCTCGCGCGCTCGCTCGAGGACGTGGACGCCTCGGCCATCGTCAACACCTTCGCCTACCAGGCCGGCCTGATCGCGACGCGCGACGGCCTCGCGGTCGAGAAGAAGGAAAACAACCCCTACGTCAACATCATCGTGGTGCGCGAGAAGGACAAGAACGCGGCCTGGGTCAAGCCGCTGGTCCAGGCCTACCAGTCGGAGGAAGTGCGCCAGTTCATCCAGACGCGGTACCAGGGTTCGGTACTGCCCGTCTTCTGAGCGCCGCGACGACGCCGGCGGCGCCGGCCCACATCGTCTTCGAGCAGATCTCCAAGACTTACTCGGGCGCGGCCGGCACGGTGGCGGCGCTCGAGGCGGTCTCGTTCGCCGTCGAGCGCGGCGAGGTCTTCGGCATCATCGGCCGCAGCGGCGCGGGCAAGTCCACGCTGCTGCGCACCATCAATGCGCTCGAGGCCGCGAGCGGCGGCACGGTGCGCGTCGACGGCGTGGACGTGGGCGGCCTCGACGAGGACGGCCTGGTCGCGCTGCGCCGGCGCATCGGCATGATCTTCCAGCACTTCAACCTGCTGTCGGCCAAGACCGTGCGCGACAACGTCGCGCTGCCGCTCAAGGTGGCGGGCGTGGAACCGCGGCGCATCCGCGAGCGCGTGGACGAGCTGCTCGAGCTCGTGGGCCTGGCCGAAAAGGCCGATGCCTGGCCGGCGCAGCTCTCGGGCGGGCAGAAGCAGCGCGTGGGCATCGCGCGCGCGCTGGTGCACCGGCCGCAGATCCTGCTGTGCGACGAGGCGACCTCGGCGCTCGATCCCGAGACCACGCAATCGATCCTCGCGCTGCTGCGCGACATCAACCGGCGCTTCGGCCTCACGGTGGTGCTGATCACGCACGACATGGCGGTGATCCGCGAGGTCTGCGACCGCGTGCTGGTGCTCGACCGCGGCCGCCTCGTCGAGCTGGGCGAGGTGTGGCGCGTGTTCGGCAAGCCGCGGGCCGAGGCCACGCGCGCGCTGCTGCAGCCGCTGCTGCACGACCTGCCGCCCGACCTGGCCGCGGCGCTGGTGCCGGGGCTCGAAGGCCTCGAAGGCATCCCGGGCCGGCCGGCCCTGCGGGTGCTGAGCCTGGGCTTCGACGGCGCCGCGCGGCCGCGGGGCCTGCCCTTCGAGGCACTGGCCGCGCTCGGCCCGGGCGCGACCTGGCTGCACGGCGGGCTCGACCGCATCCGCGGCCATGCGCAGGGCCGGCTGCTGGTGGCCGTGCCGGTGGGCGCGGACCCTTCTTTCGACATCGAAGCCGCGCGCCAGGCGCTCGCGGCCGACCGCATCGAGGTCCTGGGCTATGTCCACGCCGCAGATTGACAAGTACGTCCAGGCCTTCTTCCAGACGCTGCTGATGGTGGGCATCTCGGCCTTCATCGCGATCGCGCTGGGGCTGGTGCTCGCGGTGGTGCTCACGGTGACGGCGCCGCGCAACCTCTATCCGCGGCCGCGCTTCCACAGGGCGCTGTCGATCGCGGTGAACGTCTGCCGCGCGATCCCGTTCATCATCCTGCTGATCGCGCTGCTGCCGGTCACGCGCTTCCTGGTCGGCACCACGCTCGGCACCTGGGCCGCGGTGGTGCCGCTGGCGGCCAACCTGATCCCGTTCTATGCGCGCATCGCGCAGGTCAGCCTCAACGACGTCGACGCGGGCCTGGTCGAGGCCGCGCGCGCCATGGGCTGCCGGCGCTGGCACATCGTGCGCCACGTGCTGCTGCCCGAGGCGCTGCCCGGGATCATCGGCGGCATGACGGTCAGCGTGATCGCGATGGTCAATGCCTCGGCCATGGCGGGCGCGGTGGGCGCCGGCGGCCTCGGCGACCTGGCGATTCGCTACGGCTACGAGCGCTACGAGACGCGCGTGATGTTCGAGGTGATCGTGATCCTGATCGCGCTGGTGTCGGCGATCCAGTTCGTCGGCGAGTGGCTGGCGCGGCGCGTCGACCATCGGCGCTGAACGCGCGGCGCATATCCATGCGCCGGAATGTTCTAAGCGAACGGGGTCCGGCTCGGCATCATGCGTGCAGCCGCCGCGGCAGGCGTCGCCGTTCTCCGATCCCGCGTTCCGGCCCGCCCCCGCTTTCCGCTTCCTCTTCTCCACCGCAGGCCGCCATCCCGTGTCCTCTTCTTCCGCTCCCCAGGGCACGCCATCGGCGGCCGATCCCTTCGCCGAGGACTTCGGCATCTTCACCGAGCCGGTGCTCGCGCTCGCGAACACCCTGGCCGCCAGCGCCGGCGAGCGCGACCGCGCGGGCGGCACGGCACTGGCCGAACGCGCGCTGCTGCGCCGCAGCGGCCTGCTCACGCTCGCGATCCCCGCGGCCCATGGCGGCCAGCAGGCGGCCTGGCCGCTGATCTTCCGCATCCTGCGCCGGCTCGCGCAGGCCGACAGCTCGCTCGCGCACCTGTTCGGCTTCCAGCACCTGCAGGTGGCGAGCGTGCTGCTGTTCGGCTCCGAGGCGCAGCAGGCGCGCTTCCTCGGCGAGGCGGTGGAGAAGCGCTGGTTCTGGGGCAATGCCGTGAATGCGCGCGACACCCGGCTGCAGGCGGCGCGCACCGACGACGGCATCGAGATCGACGGCGTGAAGGGCTTCTGCTCGGGCGCCCCGGACTCCGACGTGCTCAACGTCTCGGTGGTGCTCGGCCCCGAGCCGACCGACCGGCTGTTCGCCGTGGTGCCGACCTCGCGCGCGGGCATCACGGTGCTCGGCGACTGGGACAACATGGGCCAGCGCCAGACCGACAGCGGCAACGTCGAGTTCCGGCGCGTGCGCATCGCGCACGACGAGATCCTCGGCCCGCCCGGCGTGGCCTCGAGCCCGCGCGCCACGCTGCGCAACCTGATCGGCCAGATCGTGCTGACCGAGATCTACCTCGGCAATGCCTTCGGCGCGCTGCGCGTCGCCATCGAGCACCTGCGCGCCCACACCCAGCCCTGGCCCATGGCCGGCGTGGAGCGCGCCGAGGACGACCGGTTGCTGCAACTGCGCGCGGGCGAGATGTGGTCGGCGCTGCAGGCCGCCATGGCGCTGTCGAACCAGGCCAACGAGCGCTTCCAGCAGGCCTGGGAGCAGGGCTTCGCGCTCACGGCCGACAGCCGTGGGGCGCTCGCGATCGACGTGGCCGCCGCGCGCACGCAGGCCGCGCGCACGGCGCTGCACGTCACCTCGCAGATCTTCGAGCTGGTGGGCGCGCGCGGCACCGCCTCGAAGCACAACCTCGACCGCTACTGGCGCAACGTGCGCGTGCACACGCTGCACGACCCGCTCGACTACCGGCACCAGGGCATCGGCGCCTGGCTGCTGGCGGGGGACGTGCCCAATCCCTACGGCTATGGCTGAAGCCGGGCGGCGGACCGCCCGCCGCGTTCAGCTCTTGCCGACGCGATAGAAGGTCGGCGGCGGCGTGCCGTTGACCGCGAAGGCGCCGACCTGGCGCTCGCGGTAGACGCGCGGGTTGTGCGAGGAGATGGTGCGCGCGTTGCGCCAGTAGCGGTCCAGCCCGTGGGTGCGCAGCGTGGCCGAGGCGCCGAGCGCGTCGAACAGCTCGGTGCTCGCGTCGAGCACCAGCCGCGTGACGACCGAGACCGCCTGGTCCACCTCGACGTGCGAGGCGGCCGCGGCGGCGGCGCGCGCCTCGTCGGGCAGCGAAGCATCGAGGTGCGCATCGTGCGCGCGCTGCAGCGCGCCGGCCGCCTGCAGCACGATCGCGCTCGCGCCATAGGCCGCGCTGCGGCCGCGGCCCACCACCTGCAGGATCTGCGGATCGTCGGACACGCGCGTGGCATTGCCGTGGCTGTAGCTGCGGTCGCGCGCGCGCACGCGCTGCGCGAGGTCGTCGCTCGAGGCGCGCGCGATGCCGGCCAGCGAGGCCAGGTGCACGGTCTGGAAGTAGGGCGAGGCGTAGGGAAAGCGCAGCTTGCTCGGGTTGACCCACAGCGGATCGATCGCCACGTCCTCGAAGGTGGCGGTGCCGCTCGCGGTGAGCGCCTGGCCGAAGCCGTCCCAGTCGTCCAGCACCTGCACGCCCGCGGCCTGGCGCGGCACCGAGATCATCGTGGGCTGGCCTTCGTCGTCGTCGGCCACGGCGTTGATCCAGTCGGCGAACAGCGAACCGGTGGTGTAGAACTTGCGCCCGTCGAGACGCAGCCCGCGCGGCGTGGCGCGCAGCCGGGTCGAGAAGGCGCCGACCTTGGCGTCGCCGGTCTCCGAGAAGCCCGAGCCCACGAGCTCGCCCGCGGCGAGCCGCTCGAGCCAGTGCGTGCGCCACGGCGACTCGGGCGCGAGCAGCACGTCCTCGGAGAAGCCGAAGTGCGCGCGCAGGGCGTTGACCACGTTGGTGTCGGCCGCGCCGAGCTCGGTCAACAGCGCGAACAGCTCGACCAGGCTGGCGTCGGCGCCGCCGCGTTCGACCGGCAGGCGCAGCCGCGCGAAGCCGGCCTCGCGCAGCCAGCCGATCTCCTCGTGCGGCAGCTGGTGCGCGAGGTCGCGCGCCACCGCGCCCTCGCGGATGCGCGCGAACACGGCGCGGAACGGCCGCGCGAGTTCGTCGTAGCGCGCGCTGGGCGGTGCGCCCCAGGGATGGTCGATGGCGGAGGTGGGGAGCGTCATGCGGGGGAAGAGAGAAGAGGGGGAGGGGGAAGGCCGGCGCGATTCTGGGACGCGCATCGGCCGTGCGGAACGAACGATTGCGCACATCCATATGCGGCCCATATGCGGCTTCTGCCATGGCCGCCGCGCATGCCTGCCATGCGCGCGGCGCACCCCGTACGGCGCATAGACGAAGTTCGCAGAAGCACATGCGAAAGTCGAGGTTCACGCGCCGCGCACGGCGCGCAGAATGGCCGCAGCCCTAGTCTGCACACGCGCAGCCCGCCGGCCGCGCCATCCATCCCATGCCCCAAACCCCCCTCAAGATCGTCGCCCTGTCCGGCGGCCTGCAACGCCCCTCGCGCACCCTGGTGCTGGTCGAGGAGCTGATCGAAGGCATCGCCCAGGCGATCCCCGTCGAGAGCCGCGTGATCGAGATCGGCAATCTGGTGCCGCAGTTCGGCGCGGTGCTCTACCGCCCGCAATTGCCGGCTGCGGTCGAGGAAGCCCTCGTGGCCCTCGAGTCGGCCGACCTGGTGATCGCCGCCAGCCCCGTGTTCCGCGGCGCCTACAGCGGCCTGTTCAAGCACTTCCTCGACTTCGTGCACCACGATGCGCTGATCGACAAGCCGGTGCTGCTGGCCGCGACCGGCGGCAGCGAGCGCCATGCGCTGGTGATCGATCACCAACTGCGGCCGCTGTTCAGCTTCTTCCAGTCGCACACGCTGCCGATCGGCGTCTACGCCACCGACCGCGATTTCGAGAACTACCAGGTGCGCAGCGAACTGCTGCGCGCGCGCATCGCGCTGGCGGTCTCGCGCGCGCTGCCGGTGCTGCGGCAGCTGCAGCCGCAGGCCGAGCGCGCCGCCGCGCCGCGGCCGCAGCTGCACGCGGTGGCCTGAAGCCGGGCCGCGCCCGGTCGAGGGTCAATGCACCTTCGGAAAGCCGTGGCGCTCGGCCAGCAGCGCGAGGATGCGGCGCGTGTCGGTCACGAAGCGCAAGGCGCCGAGCGACTGCGCGTCGGCCGGTGCCGGCGACTCGTCGCCGAACACCAGCACCGGCAGGCTCTGGTGCGCCTCGTCGAGCACCGCCACCACGGCCGCGCGCGGGCGCGGGAACGGCAGCCGGTGCACCTCGAGGCGCGCGGCCTGTTCGGGCGCCGAGGCCAGCAGCCCCTCGATGGGCAGGCCGTCGGGGCAGACGAAGGCGTCGCCCGGGTGCTTGTCGTCGGTGAAGCCTGCCTCGAGCAGGAAGAGTCGGTCGCGGCTCATGCGAGGAATCCTTTGGAAGTCGGTGAAATGAAGAACTCAACGATGGAGCGAAGCCGCTCGCGGGCGAACGAAGAAAAGCACATGTGCATATCCGCATCGTGCGCTTGCGTTGCGGTGGGGGAGGCACGGCGATGAGCGAATCCACCGAATTCCTCTGGTACGTCCCCAACCAGGTCGTGGCCGGCCATCGCGGCGATGCCGCCGTCGAGGGCCACAACAGCCTCGACACGCTGACCCGCCATGCCCTGGCGCTCGAGGCGCACGGCTGGAAGGGCGCGCTGCTCGGCGCCGGCTGGGGCCGGCCCGACACCTTCACGGTGGCGACCGCGCTCGCGGCGCGCACCGCCCGCTTCGAGCCGCTGATCGCGATCCGCCCCGGCTACTGGCGGCCCGCGCAGTTCGCCGCGGCAGCGGCCACGCTCGACCACCTGAGCGGCGGCCGCGTGCGCATCAACATCGTTTCGGGCAAGGACCAGCTCGCGGCCTATGGCGACAGCGAGGGCGACCCCGAACAGCGCTATGCGCGCACGCGCGAGTTCATCCACCTGGTGCGCCGGCTCTGGACCGAGGAGGGCGTGACGTACCGTGGCGAGCACTTCGGCGTGGAGAACGCCACCGTGCAGCCGCGCATCGAGGTGCGCGGCACGCGGCGCCATCCGACGATCTATTTCGGCGGCGCCTCCGAGGCGGCCGAGCGCGTGTCGGCGACCGAGGCCGACGTGCAGCTGTTCTGGGGCGAGCCGCGCGACGGTATCGAGGAACGCATCGAGCGGCTGAAGGCGTTGAGCCGTAGCCTCGACCGCGACCTCCCGCCGCTGCGCTTCGGCCTGCGGGTCACGACGCTGGTGCGCGACACCACCGAGGAGGCCTGGGCCGACGCCGAGGCCAAGGTGGCGCAGATGGCGCGCGGCGCTGCCCCCGGCGAGCCCGACCGCGCGCAGGCCGTGGGCCAGCGCCGGCTGCTGCAGCTGCACGAGCGCGGCGAGGTGCTCGACGACAACCTCTACACCACGCCCGGCAAGTACGGCGGCGGCGGTGCCGCCACCACCTGGCTGGTGGGCTCGGCGCAGGACGTCGCGCGCTCGCTGCGCAAGTACCAGGCGCTGGGCATCACGCACTTCGTGCTGTCCGACACGCCCTATCTCGACGAGATCCGCCGGCAGGGCGAGCAACTGCTGCCGCTGCTGCGCGATGCCGCCGCATAAACAACCCTTCTTCATCGCCATGACCTCTGCTTCTTCCCACGGCCTTGGCCCGCGTTTCGGCATCTGGGCGCTGGTGCACGGCAGCCGCGCCGCGCTGCAGGATCCCGACGAACCCTACGACGCCTCCTGGCGGCGCAACCGCGCGCTGGTGCTCGAGGCCGAGCGGCTCGGTTTCGACTCGGTGCTGGTGGCGCAGCACACGGTCAATCCGCACGATGGCGAGAGCGCGCAGCTCGAGGCCTGGACGGCGGCCGCGGCGCTGGCCGCGCTGACTTCGCGCATCGAGATCATCGCCGCCATCAAGCCCTACCTCTATCACCCGGCGGTGCTCGCGAAGATGGCGCTGGGCATCGAGGAGATCAGCGGCGGGCGCTTCGCGATCAACCTCGTCAATGCCTGGAACCGGCCCGAGCTCGAGCGCGCCGGCATTCCCTTCGCCGAGCACGATGCGCGCTACGCCTATGGCCGCGAATGGATCGAGGTGGTGGAGTCGCTGCTGCGCGGCGAGCGCACGCGCTTCGCGGGCGAGCACTTCAAGCTCGACGACTACCGGCTGAGCCCGGCGGGCCTGCACCGCGCGCGGCCGCGCATCTACGTGGGCGGCGAATCGGAGCCGGCGCGCGCGCTGGTGGCCGAGCGCGGCGACACCTGGTTCATCAACGGCCAGCCGCTGGCCGACGTGCAGGCGCTGATCGCCGACCTGCGGCGCCGCGAGCGACCGGCCGGCTGGGCGCCGCTGCAGTTCGGGCTTTCGGCCTTCGTGGTCGCGCGCGAGACCGACGAGGAGGCGCGCGCCGAGCATGCGCGCCTGCTCGCGCTCGCGGCGCTCGACGCGCCGCTGCGCGCGGCCAACAAGCCCAACATCGATCCCAAGGCCGTGATGTTCCAGACCGCGCAGAAGTCGCCGCGCGTGGGCTCGAACGGCGGCACCGCGGCCGAGCTCGTGGGCAGCTACGACAGCGTGGCGCGCCGCATCGAGGCCTTCCACGCGGCCGGCATCGAGCTGTTCATGCTGCAGTTCCAGCCCTTCGAAGCGGAGATGCGCCGCTTCGCCGATCATGTGCTGCCGCGCGTGGCCGGCGCGGCCGCGCGATCGTTCGCGGATGCCGCCCTGGCCTGAGAGCGTCCATTTCGAGAAAGAGAAGCGTCCCATGTCCATCGCATCTTCCGCCGCCATGGCCGGCCGTCACTCGGACCGGCGCCGCGCGCTGCTGCTGGGCCTGGCCGCGGCCGCCGTCGCGCCCGCTGCCGTGGGCGCCGCCGATCCCGCGCTCGCCGCGCTGCAGTCGGCCATCGACGGCCCGCAGCGCAGCGCGGCCAATCGCGCGCGCGATGGTGCGCGGCATCCGCTCGAGACGCTGTCCTTCTTCGGCCTGCGGCCCGAGTGGTCGGTGGTCGAGATCGCGCCGGGCGGCGGCTGGTACACCGAGATCCTCGCGCCCTACCTGAAAGCCCGCGGCCGCCTCTACGCGGCCCATGCGCCGGCCGACGGCACGCCCGAGCAGCAGCGTGCCCGCGCGGCCTTCGCGAGGAAGCTCGCGGACGACCCCGCCCACTACGGCCGCGTGGTGCTCGGCACTTTGCCGACCGACCGCTTCACCGACATCCACCCGCCCGGTGGCGCCGACGCGGTGCTGACCTTCCGCAACATCCACAACTGGATCGCCGACGGCCATTTCGACGAGACCTTGCGCGCCTTCTTCGACGTGCTCAGGCCCGGTGGCGTGCTCGGCGTGGAGGAGCACCGCGCGCTGCCCGGCACATCGCTCGCACGGACCATCGACAGCGGCTACGTGGCGCAGGACTTCGTGATCGCGCGCGCCCGCGCGGCCGGCTTCGTGTTCGACGGCGAGAGCGAGATCAACGCCAATCCGCGCGACACGCGCGACCATGCGAACGGGGTCTGGGCATTGCCGCCGACCCTGCGCGGAGGCGACGTGGAGCGCGCGAAGTACCTTGCCATTGGCGAATCGGACCGCATGACGCTGCGCTTCGTGAAGCCGCGGCGCGCGGCGGCGCGCACATAGGAAAAGCGCATAAGCAAGCGCGCGCAGCGCATTCGACAAGCGGCGGGCCGCGGTGCAGCATCGCGGCCTCTACCGACTTGCCTCGAGGTGTGCTCTTGTCCTCCGGATCCGACTTCTCCCTGCGTCGCCGACAGGTCGCGCCCACGCTGCTGGCGCTGGCCGCTGCGCTTTCGCTGCCCGCCAGATCCTGGGCGCAGAACGCCTTGCCCAAGGAGGTGAGGATCGGCTTCCAGAAGGGCTCGGCCGTGCTGGTGCTGGCACGCAAGCAGCAGGTGGTGGAGAAGCGCCTCAAGGCGCTGGGCGTGGGCAGCGTCAAGTGGGTCGAGTTCCAGTTCGGCCCGCCGATGCTCGAGGCGCTGGGCGCGGGCGTCATCGACCTGGGCTCGGTCGGCGACACGCCGCCGGTGTTCGCGCAGGCCGGCGGCTCCGACCTCGTCTATGCGGCCGCCACGCCCTCGGCGCAGCATGCGGTGCTAGTGCCGAAGAACTCGCCGATCCGTACGCTGGCGGACCTGAAGGGCAAGAAGGTCGCGTTCGGCAAGGGCTCGAGCGCGCAGAACGTGACGATCAAGGCGCTGGCCACCGCGGGCCTGGGCTTCCAGGACATCCAGCCCACCTACCTGTCGCCGGCCGATGCCACCGCCGCCTTCAACGGCGGCAACATCGACGCCTGGGTGGTCTGGGATCCCTACTACGCGATCGCCGAGGAACGCTATGGCGCGCGCGTCGTCGCCGAAACCACCGACAAGCGGCTCACCAGCGCTTCGTACTACATGGCCGGCCGCGACTTCGCCACGCGCCATCCCTCGGTGCTGGCGGCCGTGCTCGACGAACTGCGCCTGCTCACCGTCTGGTCGGGCCAGCACCGCGAGGAACTCGCCGCCATCGCGGCCGAGGCCACGGGCATCGACGTCAAGCCCTGGTCGGCCGCCTTCGCGCGCGCGGAGTTCTCGTTCGGGCCCGTGACCGAGGCGCACATCGCGCAACAGCAGCAACTGGCCGATGCCTTCCAGGCACTGGGGATCATTCCGCGGCGGATCAATGTGCGGGATATCGTGTGGCGGGCGCCTGGGGTGTTTTGACGGGCTTGCGGATTCGCAGGGACTCGCCGCACGCCTGACGTGCGTACCATGTCGTTCCCGATGTGCATCGCGAGCGCTCGTCGTGACACATGGAGGTGCGGATGGAAGCAGGCTGGTTGGCTGGCGCGCTTTGGGACCCGATCGCATTGGCTGTGCTCGCGGCCATCCTGCTGGTTTCGACTGCGATGCTGTACTCGCGCAGCGATGCGCCGCCTGTGTCGATCGCGCGCTTGGTCCTGGGCTACGTCGTCGTGGTGCTCGTGTGCTGTGGATTCGCGGCGGCGAGCAGCTACACCCCCGCCGATGAGGCGTGGGCCCGATGGGGCATTCCACCGGAAAGATACTGGAGCGCGTTGCTGGCGGAGTTCTCGACCCTCTGGGTTCTGCTGAGCTACGGTGTTCTGGTCGGCATGGCGCTCATCGGCGTGCCCGTGCTGTTCGCGATGGCCCGTCGGCGTTGGGGAACCGTTCCGGGGCTGATGGCGATCTCGGTTCCGATCTCGCTGCTCTTTCTTGTCGCATTGACGGCCCTGTCCCGGCGGCTTGCCCTCGACGCGGCGTTGACTATCCTGGCCATGCACCTCGTGCTGTCACTTGGATTCGGGGTCGCGGCCGGACTTCCCTGGCGGCGGAAGACGCCTCCATCGCGGATGAGCGATTCCTGATCTGGCCCGTGGCCGTTGTGGGTGCCGGTGACTTCCTCACGCATGTCACCGGCGCAGGGCACGGCACCCGACGTACCGCATTGCGGTACCGCGTGGGTTTCATTCCGAGGGAAGGCGCGGCGGGGCATAGATTGGCCGTCTGCTGCCGACGACATCGACGCCCCTCACCCGCCACAGCCCATGGAAGCGCTACCGATCCTCATCTTCATCGTTGGCCCGCCTCTGGCGACCTTCCTGGTGAGCGTGATCTATTTTCGAGCGGCGGAGCACTACTCGCCCGGTACGCGGCTGTTGGTTTCGCTGCACGGCGTGGCGCTCACGTGCTGGTTCATCCTGACAATCTGCATGAACGCCCTGGGGTTCACTGGTGCGAAGTTCCAGTTTGCTTTCTACGCGGCGCTGTTCATGCCGTCAGCCTTGGCGCTGTATTCGATCTTCAGGTTCGAGGCCGGTGCCATTCACCTGCTGCAGATCGTCAACGTCGTGTGCGCGCTTGCCATGATCGTCTTGGCTCCGTTGATCGTCGGGGGCCTGTGAACAGGTCGTTGCGACTCGCGGCTCGCCGTCGTCCTCGGTCGGCTTGACGCGCGCGTCAGATGCAGGTCGAGGCGATCGCTGCGGCTCAGCGGTCAGCCTCCCCGGCCCCTTCGGCAATCTTGTAAAGCAGCCGCAGAAACGTCTCCCGATCCTCCGCGCCGAGGCCGGCGCACACCTCTTCGTCGATCGAGCGCAAGACCTCCCTACCCGGTTCGAGCAGGGCCTCGGCATGGGCGGTCAGCATGACGAGGCTGCTGCGCCAGTTGTCGGGCGAAGGCTCCCGCCGTATCAACCCATCGCGCTCCATGCGCGCCAGCAACTGCGCCATGGTCGGCTGCTCGACGCCGGCGATCACGGCCAGTTCCTTCTGCGTGAGCTTCGCGCCGTCCTTCAAGGCGACGAGCACGGGCAACTGCGCTGTCTTGATGCCGAGCGGCGACAGCCGCAGCTCGACCAGGCGATGGATCATCCTCGCGACGCGACTGAGCGCCAGCGTCGGCATGGCCCGCGGTTGCCACGCTTCAGCCATCGATGGCACCTCTTGACATAGCATCCTATCTCTTTAACATAGGAGGCTATGTTATCAACGAAATCGATCCCATGAAAGCGCCACGCATTGCCATCGTCGGTGCCGGCCCGGGCGGGCTTTGCGCAGCGAACCTCCTGCATCGCGCGGGGTGGCCGGTCACGGTCTTCGAGGGGGATGCGGCGTTCGATGCACGCGACCAGGGCGGCACGCTCGATCTTCATCCCGACGGCGGGCAACTGGCCTTGGCCAAGGCCGGCCTGCTCGAGGATTTCCTCGCGGTGGCGCGCCATGAGGACCAGGGGCAACGGGTGCTCGACCACGCGACCGGCGCGGTGCTGCGCGAGGAGATCCCCGAGGAGGGCACTGGAGACCGGCCCGAGATCGATCGCGTACTGCTGCGCCAATTGCTGTTGCGGTCGCTGGGCGAGGGCGTGGTGCGATGGGGCGAATCCGTCGATGCGGTGCTGAGCGATGGCAGCGGCGCCCATTTCCTGCGGCTGCGCGACGAGGTCGTGGGTCCCTTCGACCTCGTGATCGGTGCCGATGGCGCATGGTCGCGGGTGCGCGCGGCGCTCGCCGAGCAGCAGCCCACCTACACGGGCGTCACCTTCGTGGAGCTGTGGTTCTCCCAGGTGGACGAGCGGCATGCGGCGCTGAGCGAGCGGGTCGGACGTGGATCGGTGTTTTCGCTGCACGACGGCGCGGGCCTCTTCGCGCAGCGCAATGGCGGTGGTGCGATCCGCGTCTATGCCGCCTTCCGCAGCCGTGAGTCGGACACCGATCGTCCGGACAAGGCACTGGCCGGCATCACCCTGGCCGAGCTGCGCACCCGCTTCGAAGGATGGTCGCCTGCCTTGCTCGACCTCATCGACAAGGCCGACCGGATCGCCGCCATCCGTCCGATCGTCGCGCTGCCGGTCGACTTCCGCTGGACGCACAAGCCCGGGCTCACGCTGCTCGGCGATGCGGCGCACGTGATGGCGCCGATGGGCGAGGGCGTGAACCTCGCGATGCTGGACGCCGCGGAACTGGCCGAGTCGCTGATCGGTGCCTCCGATTGGCGCCAGGCCATCGAAGCGTACGAACTCGCCATGCTGGAGCGAAGCAACAGGATCGCGAGCGAAACCAGCGAGGCCTTCGCGCAATGGTTCTCCGCCGAAGGCGCGAACAGCCTGTTGGCGCACATGGACCAAAGGCGCGCGGGGGAGTGAGAGAACCTCCGCACGCAAGCGCCTCAGGTGCGCAGCGCCGTCACCTCGATCTCGATCTTCATGCGCGGATCGGCCAGCCCCGCCGAGATCATCATCGCCGCGGGGCGCACCTCGCCGAAGTACTTGCGCAGCACCGGCCAGCAGGCTTCGAACTCGGCGCCGTCGGGCAGCACATAGGTCACGCGTACCACATCGCGCAGGCTGGCGCCGGCCTCCTGCAGCGCCGCCTCGATGTTCTTCAGGCATTGCTCGGCCTGTTCGACCACGTCGTCCGAGATGGTCATGGTGGAGTAGTCGAAGCCCGTGGTGCCCGAGACGAACACCCAGTCGCCCGCGACGACGGCGCGCGAGTAGCCGATCTGCTGTTCGAAGGTGGAGCCGGAGCTGATGAGCTTTCTGGTCATGGGTGCGATCCTTTGCGAAATTCGTTGGGGGTGGCCGGGGACGGGGCTCGACTCTACTGTCGGGAGGCGGCCCGACCCTCGCCATGTCGGAGAACGCCCCGGTACGCGGCCGGCGCCGAAGCTTTGTCCGTCGTCGGGCGCGGCAACGGCGCGCTTTCCGCAGGCCCGCCACGCCGGTGTCCGACAAGCCCGATGTGCCCCAAACTGTAAATTCCTGTGTCAGCGAACCGGATTCTTCGGTTATTTTCCCTGCCGACCCGGCGGGGCCCGGTCGCGACAACGAGGAGCAAACGCGTGAGGCATTGGTGGCTGGCGGCGGGTCTTTCAGTGGCGGGCAGCCTGGCATGGGCGCAGCCCGCGTGGTTCACCGTGGTCGGCGATCCGCTCGACAAGGCGGCCGACACGGTGCAGGTCGACCCCAACCGCATCGCGGCAACGCCGCCCGCGGAAGGCGAGGCCGCGCCCGAGAAGCCGCTGATCGAGATGAACGTGCGCGTGAACCGCTCGGGCCCGCGCTTCAACTGGGACCGCGTCCCCTATCGCTCGTACGAATCGCGCGTGGTCTTCGACTGCCATGCGAAGAGCGCGACCTATGTGCAGGCGCGTTTCTATGCCGAGCCGCTGTGGCGCGGCGAGCCGCACCAGATCGCCGACTACAGCGCGGCGCCCAAGCCGATGCGCTTTCTCGACATGACGCCGAATCCGACGGCGCGGATCGTGCGGGCGGCTTGCCGGATGCGGGCGAGCTGAGCCCAAGAAAAAGGCGGCCGATGGGCCGCCTGCGCGAGGGTGAGGGGCCAGGCTTACTTCGCCGTAGGCATCACGAACTCCGCCCCCTTCGGCGTGCTCTCGGGCCAGCGCTGCATGATCGACTTCTGCTTCGTATAGAAGCGCACGCCTTCCTCGCCATACGCGTGCATGTCGCCGAACAGCGAGCGCTTCCAGCCGCCGAAGCCGTGCCAGGCCATCGGCACCGGGATCGGCACGTTGATGCCGACCATGCCGACCTGGATGCGGCGGCCGAATTCGCGCGCCACGTTGCCGTCGCGGGTGAAGCAGCTCACGCCGTTGCCGAATTCGTGGGCGTTGACGAGGTCGACGGCGTCCTTGAAGTTGGCGACGCGCACGCACGACAGCACCGGGCCGAAGATCTCTTCCTTGTAGATGCGCATCTCGGGCGTGACGTGGTCGAACAGGGTGCCGCCCATCCAGAAGCCGTCGTCGCAGCCCTTGCCGGCCTTGGCGCCGTCGAACTGGCGGCCATCGACCAGCAGCTTCGCGCCTTCCTTCTCGCCCTGGGCGATGTAGCCGGTGATGCGCTCGTGCGCGGCGCGCGTGACGATCGGGCCCATCTCGGCCTCGAGGTTCTCGCCGTCGAGCACCTTCAGCGTCTTGGTGCGCTCGATCAGCTTCGGCATGATCTTCTCGGCCGCGTCGCCCACCAGCACCGCCACGCTGATCGCCATGCAGCGTTCGCCGGCCGAGCCGTAGCCCGCGCCGATCAGCGCGTCGACGGCCTGGTCGATGTCGGCGTCGGGCATGACCACCATGTGGTTCTTCGCGCCGCCCAGGGCCTGCACGCGCTTGCCGTGGCGTGCGCCGGTCTCGTAGATGTAGTTGGCGATCGGGGTCGAGCCCACGAAGCTCACGGCCTTGACGTCGGGATGCTCGAGCAGCGCGTCGACCGCGGCCTTGTCGCCCTGCACCACGTTGAACACGCCGTCGGGCAGGCCGGCCTGCTTGAGCAGCTCGGCGATGCGCAGCGAGGGGCTCGGGTCGGTCGGGCTGGGCTTGAGGATGAAGGTGTTGCCCGCGGCGATCGCCACCGGGAACATCCACATCGGCACCATCACCGGGAAGTTGAAGGGCGTGATGCCCGCGACCACGCCCAGCGGCTGGCGCAGGGTCCAGTTGTCGATGCCGGTCGAGACCTGGTCGGTGAAGTCGCCCTTGAGCAGTTGCGGAATGCCGCAGGCGAACTCGACGATGTCGATGCCGCGGCTGACTTCGCCCTGCGCGTCGGTGAACACCTTGCCGTGCTCGGCCGTGATCAGGTGGGCCAGTTCGTCCTTGTGTTCGTTGAGCAGCTGCAGGAACTTGAACATCACGCGTGCGCGGCGGATCGGCGGCGTGTCGGCCCAGGCCGGGAAGGCGGCCTGCGCGGCGGCCACGGCGGCGGCGACCTGGCTGGCGTCGGCCAGGCCGGCGCGGCCGGTGACGGCGCCGGTGGCGGGGTTGGTCACGTCCTGCGTGCGGCCCGAGGTGTTGGCGACGGCCTGGCCGGCGATGTAATGGTCGATGGACTGGATGGGCATGGTGCGTGTCTCTCGTGTGAAAGGAGGCGGGATGCGAAGGAATGCGGGGGGTCGAGGGGCAGTTTAGGCAGCGCGGTCGTCCTCGCCTAGACGCGAAGCTTGAACTTATTGTTTGCGATAGTGAACAATGGATCCATGAAGACCCAAAATATCGAGTCGCTCTGGACCCACCTGCACTGGCTCACGGTGCTGGCGCAGCAGGGCAGCTTCACGGCGGCGGCGCTGCGGCTCAACGTGAGCAAGGCGGCCATGAGCCAGCGCATCGCCGAGCTCGAGCGCGCGGCCGGCGCCTCGCTGGTGCAGCGCACCACGCGCAGCGTGCGGCTCACCGAGGCCGGCCAGCGGCTGGTGGAGGACATGCGCGGGCCCTTCGAGCAGATCGCCCACAGCTTCGAGGGCGTGCGCGACCTGGCCGGCGTGCCGCGCGGGCTGGTGCGCGTCACGGCGCCGGTGGCCCTGGCGCGCCAGCAACTGGTGCCGCGGCTCGCGGCCTTCCTGCGCGCGCAGCCCGAGGTGCGCATCGAGCTCGACATGTCCGATCGCCTGAGCTCGCTCGCGATGGAGGGCTTCGACCTCGCGATCCGGCACACGGCCGCGCCGCCCGACACCCACGTCGCCTGGACCCTGTGCGACACCCGCTCGGTGCTGGTCGCGAGCCGCGCCTACCTGCGCCGCCGCGGCACGCCGCGCGAGCCGCAGGCGCTGGCCGAGCACGACTGCCTGCACTACCCGCGCGCGCAGGAAACGCCGACCTGGCATTTCGAGGCGCGCGCCGCGGCCTCGAAGGCGGCGGTGCAGCGCATCACGGTGCCGGTGTCGGGGCCGCTGGTGGCCAACAACAGCGAGGCGCTGCGCGACGCGGCCGTGAGCGGCCTGGGCATCGCGCTGGTGCCCGACTTCAGCGCGCAGTCGGCGCTGCAGTCGGGCAAGCTGCAGGAGGTGCTGCCGCAATGGCGCTCGGTCGGTGCCTTCGGCGAGAAGCTCTATGCGATCCGTCCCTATGCCACCCATGTGCCGCGCGCGGTGGCCGTGTTCGTGGCCTGGCTGCGCGAGACGCTGGCCGAGGGCTTCGACGCGTGAGCGAAGCACCGACAATGCAACGCCACGGCGCGAGCGCGCCGCACCCTCCCATCCTTTCATGACACGTTTTCTCCATACGGCCGACTGGCAGATCGGCCGCCAGTTCGCGAGCTTCGACCCCGAGCACGCGCCGATCCTGGCCGAGGCGCGCATCGCCGTGGTCGAACGCCTCGCCGCGCTCGCGCTCGAGCACCGGGTGGACGCGGTGCTGGTCGCGGGCGACGTGTTCGATGCCCAGACCGTGTCCGAGCGCACGCTGCGCCGGCTGTTCAATGCACTCGCTGCCTATTCCGGCCCCTGGCTGCTGATCCCCGGCAACCACGACGCCGCGCTGGCCGAGAGCGTGTGGACGCGCGCGCAGCGCCTGGGCGCGGTGCCGTCCCACGTGCACCTGTTGCTCGCGCCCGAGCTGTGCCTGTTCGAGGCCCAGGGCTTCGCGGTGCTGCCCGCGCCGCTCGCGCAGCGTCACACCTACAACGACCTCACGGCCTGGTTCGACGAGGCCGACACGCCCGCGGGCCTGCTGCGCATCGGCCTCGCGCACGGCAGCGTGCAGGGCCTGCTGTCGGAGGACATCGATTCGGCCAACCCGATCGCGCCCGAGCGCGCGGCGAGCGCGCGGCTCGACTACCTCGCGCTCGGCGACTGGCACGGCTGCAAGCGCATCGACGCGCGCACCTGGTACGCGGGCACGCCCGAGCCCGACCGCTTCAAGGACAACGGCTCGGGCCAGGCGCTGCTGGTCGAGATCGACGCGCCCGGTGCCGAGCCGCGCGTCACGCAGTTGCAGGTCGGCCGCTTCCGCTGGCAGGCCATCGCCGGCGTGCTGCAGGTCGCGAGCGATGCCGACGCGCTCGAAGCGCAGCTCGAGGGGCTCGATGCGCACGACGTGGTCGACCTGCGGGTGCAGGGCCGCATCGACCTCGCGGGACTGCAGCGGCTGCAGGCCGCGATCGGCCGCGCGGAGGCGCGCGCGCGCCATCTGCAGGCCGACCTGTCGGCGCTGCGGCTCGAGCCCACCGATGAGGACATCGCCGGCCTGCGCGCCGACGGCTACCTCGGCGAGGTGATGCAGGAGCTGCGCGAGGCCCAGGCCGGCGCGGACCCGGCGCAGGCGCGCATCGCGCAGGACGCGCTGGCGCTGCTCGCGGCCGAACTCGCGCGCGGCGCGGCGGAGGGGGCCCGGCCATGAAGCTGCAGATCACCCGCTTGCGCGTCGAGCAGCTGCGGCGCTTTCGCGCGCCGTTCGAACTCGATGGCTTCGAGCCCGGGCTCAACATCGTCGCGGCCGCCAACGAGGCCGGCAAGAGCACGCTGGTGCGCGCCATCCGCGCGGCCTTCTTCGAACGCCACCGTTCCACCCAGGTCGAGGACCTGCGCCCCTGGGGCGAGGGCACGGGCGCCGCGCCGCAGGTCGAGCTCGACTTCCTGCTCGACGGCCAGCCGCACCGGCTCATGAAGAGCTTCCTCGCGAAGAAACGCTGCGTGCTCGATGCCGGCGCGCGCAGCCTCGAGGGCACCGAGGCCGAGGACCACCTGGCGCAGCTGTTCGGTTTCTCGTTCGCGGCCAAGGGCGCGAGCCGGCCCGAGAACTGGGGCATTCCGGGTCTGCTGTGGGTGGAGCAGGGGCGCGGCCAGGAGCTCGACGTGAGCCATGCGCGCGACCACCTGCACGATGCGCTGCGCGACCCGGCCGGCGATGCCGCGGCGCCGCTGGCCGCGAGCGGCGGCGATGCGCTGCTCGACAGCCTGCGCGCGCAGCGCGACGAACTGCTGACCTCGACCGGCAAGCCGCGCGCCGCCTATGCCGAGGTCATCGAGCAGGCCGCCGCGCTGCAGGCGCAGCGGGCCGCGCTCGATGCGCAGATCACCACCTACCGCGAGCAGGTCGACCAGCTCGCGCTGATGCGCCAGCAGCACCAGGCCGACGAGACGGCCCGGCCCTGGGACGCGCTGCGCGAGGAACTGCAGGCCGCGCAGACCCGCAACGAGGCGCTGCAGGCCGGCCAGGCGCAATTGCTTGGCGACCGCGCGCGGCTGCGGCAGCTGCAGGAGACGCGCGACCTGCTCGCCAAGGCGCTCGAAGGCCTGGCGCAGCAGCAGGCGACCGCGCAGGCGCGCGAGCGGGCCGCCGAGGAGGCCGAGCGCCAACTGCGCGAGAGCGACGAGGCCGTGGCCCAGGCGCGCACGCAGGCCGATGCGGCGCAACGGCGCGTCGATGCCGCGCGCGAGGCCTGGCGCGCGGCGAGCCAGGAAGCGCAGCGGCGCGGCCTGCAGCAGCAACTGCAGCAGGCGCAGGCCGAGGTCGCGCGCCATGCCGAGAACCTCGCGCGTGCCGAGGAGGCGCAGGAGCGGCTCGCGGCCCTGCGCGCCACGGCCGCCTCCACACCGGCGATCCAGCCGGCCGAACTCGATCGGCTGCTCAAGCTCGAGCGCGCCGAGCGCGATGCCGACCTGCGCCGCCAGGCCGTCGCCACGCGATTGCAGTTCGTGCTGCCCGAAGGCCAGGCGCTGCGCCTGCAGGCGCGCGGCGAAAGCCACGAGCTGCGCGCCGAGGGCGAACGGCTCGTCGACGCGCCCGCCACGCTGCACCTGCCCGGTGGCGGGCAACTGATCATCACGCCCGGCGGCAACGACCTCGCGGGCCTGGCGCGCCAGCATGCCGATGCGCGCGAGGCGCTGCAGGCCGCGCTGCGTTCGCTCGGCGTCGACGAGGTCGCGCAGGCCCAGGCGCGGCAGCGCGCCGCGGCCGATCTCGAGGCCCAGACCCGGCTCGCGCAGCAGGCGCTGGCGATCGTCGCGCCGCGCGGCATCGACACGCTGCGCGGCGAGCACGCCCAGGCGCAGGCCCGCCATGCGGGCGCGCAGGCCGCGCTCGAACGGCTGCCCGCAACGCCCGCGGGCGAGTTGCCCTCGATGGAAGAGGCAGAGGCCGCGCAGGACGCCGCCGTGGCGGCCGAGCAGGCGCTGCGCAAGACCCTGGGCGAGGCGCAGCGCCGCCAGTCGGCCGCGCAGGGCGCGAGCGAGGCGGCACGGCGCGAACTGGCCGCGGCCCAGGCCACGCTGGCCGACCCGGGCCGCCAGCAGCGCCAGGCGCAGGCGAACCAGCAACTGCTGGCCGCGAGCGCCGAGGCCGATGCCCTGGCCGCGCGCATCGATCTCACCGAGACCGAATTGCAGGCCGCGCGACCCGACATCGTGCTGCAGGACATCGAGCGGTTGCGGCGCAGCATCGAGCAACTGATGCGCGGCCACCAGCAGCGGCGCGAACAGCTGCTGGTGCTCGAGAGCGCCTTGCAGCAGTCCGGTGTCCAGGGCCTCGAGGAACAGCGCGAGGCGCTGGCCGGCCAGCTCGCGCAGGCGCAGCGCCGGCAGGCCGACCTGCAGCGCCGCGCCGAGGCGCTGTCGCTGCTGTGCCGCAAGCTGGAGCAGAAGCGGCAGGCCACGCTGACCCGGCTGCAGGCACCGCTGCAGGCGCGCATGCAGCACTACCTGCCGTTGCTGATGCCCGGCGCCACGGTGGAGATGGATGCGGGACTCGCGCCCGTCATGCTCACGCGCGCGCGCCTGGGCGGCGCGGTGGAGAGCGGTCAGTTGCAGGAGTTGAGCTTCGGCGCGCGCGAGCAGCTGCGGCTCATCAGCCGCTTCGCCTATGCCGACCTGTTGCAGGAGGCGGGTCGTCCGACCCTGCTGATCCTCGACGACGCGCTGGTGCACAGCGATGCGCCGCGCCTGGCGCAGATGAAGCGCGTGCTGTTCGATGCGGCGCAGCGGCACCAGGTGCTGCTGTTCACCTGTCACCCCGAAGATTGGCGCGACATGGGCGTGGCGCTACGGCCACTCGCCTGAAGAGCTTCGCGAGCGGGCCTTACTTGGCCAACCCGACCGGCATGCTCGCCAGCGAAATCTCTTCGGGTTGCGTCTGCATCGACACGGCCGACACGGGCGCCTGCGCCACGGCCGCCCGCTCGCGCTGCACCGCGAGATAGAGGCAGGCCATCGTGACGACGACGACCAGCAGCGACACGAGCACGGTCCATGTGGCGAGCGATGCCTCCTTGTGGCCGCCGCCATCCGCCATCCAGTTCTTTTGCGCCACAGCCATTTTGGGAACCTCCAGGAATATGGCCGCAATGATCGCGAGGGGCGCCGGGGTAGGCACGTCGGACGGCGCCGATGGCGCATGTAACTGAATGCCTCCTGCGGCTGGCGGCGGCCTGCTCAGTCGGCCGCGACCAGCTTGAGCCCGATCACGCCCGCGAGGATCAGCGCGATGCACAGCAGCCGCAGCGGCGCCGCCGAATCGCCGAGCGCGAGCACACCGACGATCGCGGTGCCCGCGGCGCCGATGCCGGTCCAGACCGCGTAGCCGGTACCCATCGGCAGGGTGCGCATCGAGAACGACAGCAGCACCACGCTCGACAGCCCCGTGGCGACCGTGAACAGGGCCGGCACCAGCCGCGTGAAGCCCTCGGAGGACTTCATCGCGAAGGCGAAGGCGATTTCCAGCAGCCCGGCGATGCCGAGCAGGGTCCAGGCCACGCTCAGGCCTTGGCGGCGGCCGCGGCTGCCGCCGGCGTGGCGCGGAAGGTCACGCCGAGGCGGTTGAAGGCATTCATCAGGCCGATGGCATAGGTCAGGTCGACCAGTTCCTTCTCGCTGAATTCGGCGCTGGCGGCCTGGTAGTCGGCATCGGGCACGCCGGTGTCGGCCACGCGCGTCACCGATTCCGACCAGGCCAGCGCGGCGCGTTCGCGCGCGCTGAACACGGCGCCGGCCTCGTGCCACACCGGCACCAGCACCAGCTTGTCGACGGGCAGGCCGCCCTTGAGCAGGTCGCGCGAATGCATGTCGATGCAGTAGGCGCAGCCGTTGATCTGCGAGACGCGCAGGTAGACGAGATCGACCAGTTCCTTGGGCAGGCCGCTCTTCTGGAGCGCGGCGTACACCCCGCCGAAGGCCTTGTAGCCTTCGGGCGAAACCTTGGCGTAGTCGATGCGATGGGTCATGACGGATCCTCTGGAAGCAATGTGCGTTGAATGAAGAACCGTATGGTGCCGCGGCTTGGTCTACTTCAGAAGAGCCATGATTGGCCTTGCGTTCTAGGCCATGATCCGGCCGCGGCGCTTCACATCAGCGGCAGGATCCGCCGTGCGAGCCGCTCGGCCGTGGCGGTGGAGTCGACGTTCGTGAAGGCCACCATCAGCGCGGGTGCGATGTCCCGGTCGACGGCCCAGTCGCTCAGCGCCTCCGCGAACAGGCCTTCCTCGCGCATGCGCGCGACCAGCCGGCGGTCGGAGCGCCGGCCCTGCAGCCGCAGGATCAGGTGCATGCCGCCCGGCTGCTCGTCGATGCGCACCTTGGCGCCGAGCACGCGCTCGAGGCCTGCGCGGGTCGCGTCGCGGCGTTCGGCATAGAGCTTGCGCATGCGCTGGATGTGGCGCGCGAAATGCCCTTCGGCGATGAAGTCGGCGACGATGGCCTGCGTGAGCTGCGGGCTGCCGCCCGCGAACATCGCCTGGGTCCGTTCGAAGCGCTCGACCTGCGCCTCGGGCACGACGAGGTAGGCCAGCCGCAGGCTCGGGAACAGCACCTTGCTGAAGGTGCCGGCATAGATCACGCGGCCGTCGCGGTCCAGGCTCTTGAGCGCGGGCAGCGGGCGGCCGGCATAGCGGTACTCGCCGTCGTAGTCGTCCTCGACGATCCACGATCGGTTACGCCGGGCCCAGTCGAGCAGCGCGAGCCGGCGCGGCAGCGACAGCGACACGCACAGCGGGCTCTGGTGCGCGGGCGTGACCACCGCGGCACGCGCCTTCGGGGCCAGCCGCAGGCCCTCGGCCACCACCAGGCCCTCGGCGTCCACCGGCACGGCCACGCCCGCGAGCCGCATCGCCGCCAGCAGTTCGCGCGTGGGCGGATAGCCGGGGTTCTCGAACCACACGCGGTCGGCGGGCTTGAGCAGCGCCTGCGCGACCAGCTCGAGCGTGTGGCGGTAGCCCGAGGTGAGAAAGACCTGCGAGGGCGCGCAGTCGATGCCGCGCGATACGTGCAGATAGGCAGCGATCCCGGCGCGCAGCGCGGGCAGGCCCGGCACGGCCGGATGCGTCATGTCGATCGGCTGCATCGCGCGCGCGGCGCGTGCGCCCAGCCGTGCCCAGATCTTGCGCGGGAACACGTCGAGCGCGGGCAGGCCCATCTGGAACGGCAGGATCGAATCGGGCCGGAAGCTCGGCGTGTAGGGGCGGGCCGCGGGCGCCGGCTGCTCGCGCGCGACCGGCATGCGCGGCCGCAGGCTCGGCGACACCACCGTGCCCGCCTGCCCGCGCGCCTGGATGTAGCCCTCGGCCGCGAGCAGGCCGTAGGCGGCATCGATGGTACCGCGCGCCAGGCCCAGCTCCTGAGTGAGCGCGCGCGCCGAGGGGATGCGGTCGCCGGGGTTCAGCGTGCCGCTCGCGATCGCGTTGCGGAAGCGCCCGTAGATCTGCCGGTAGTAGGGCTCCGGCGACTTCGGATCCAGCGGCGAGAGATGGGCGAGGGTCCCTGCGGCCATGGCGTGCGTGAGGAGAGAGGAGGGTGCGCAGGATCGTAGCACCGGGCCATCGATCATGGCCTATTCCAAATATCGATTCATGGCTCTTCGGGTCAGACCATGCGATTCCTAGAATCGCCGCCATCACATCATGGGGAGCGAACGATGAACATCCTGCACCTGGACTGCAGCCCGCGCGGACAAGACTCCGAGAGCCGCCGGCTCTCGCACAGGATCGTCGAACACCTTCGCGGGCAGGCGCCCGCGGCGCTGCTCGTGCGGCGCGCGATCGGCGATGGCGGCCTCGCGCACATCGACGCCAACTACGCCTCGGGGCAGCACTCGGCCACGGCCGAGGTCGCGCCGCGGGGCGCGGTCGCGACTTCCGATGCCCTGATCGAGGAACTCGAGAAGGCCGACGTCGTGGTCATCGGCACGCCGATGCACAACCTGAGCCTGCCCTCGGTGCTCAAGGCCTGGATCGACCACGTGGTGCGCGCCCGCCGCACCTTCCGCATGACGCCCGAGGGCAAGGTCGGCATGCTGCGCGACCGGCCCGTGTTCATCGCGATCGCCTCGGGCGGCCGCTTCTCGGGCGAGCGCGCGCGGCAGCCCGATTTCCTCACGCCCTATCTGCGCGCGATCCTCGGCAGCATCGGGCTGACCGAACTGCACTTCTTCTCGGTGCA
Organism: Variovorax sp. GW821-FHT10D07; assembly: GCF_059415325.1. Classification (NCBI taxonomy): domain Bacteria; kingdom Pseudomonadati; phylum Pseudomonadota; class Betaproteobacteria; order Burkholderiales; family Comamonadaceae; genus Variovorax; species Variovorax sp. GW821-FHT10D07. Next base: position 496,498 of record NZ_JBWKMZ010000001.1, read on the forward strand.
GGGCACGGGACTGGGCGAAGCGGCCGTGGCCGAGGCGAGGTCCGCGGCGGACCTCGCGCTCGCGGCGCACTTCGCGAACTAGTTCAGTCTCAGGCGAACATCGCGCGCGAGATGCCCGCGCGCCGCAGCATGGCCTCGAACACCAGCCGGTTCACCGGGCCGCGCCCCGCGACGCGCGTGGCCGGCACGGTCTCGAGGATCTCGGCGGGGATCGCGCGGTTCGACCCGCGCCCGGCATCGGACGCGAGCTGGATCTCGCAGGCGCGCTGCAGGGTCCACAGGCGGTTGAAGGCGGTCGGGATGTCGGGCCCCGCGGTCAGCAGCCCGTGGTTGCGCAGGATCAGGTGGTTGGCCTTGCCGAGCGAGCGCACCAGCCGCGGCTGCTCGTCGAGGTTCGTGGTCACGCCCTCGTAGTCATGGTAGGCCACGTCGCCGTACATCATCGCGCTGTAGAAGTTGTCGTGCCGCAGGCCCTCTTCCTTCGAGGCGACGGCGCAGCCCGCGGTGGTGTGCACGTGCATGATGCAGTGCGCATCGGGCCGCGCGGCATGCACCGCGCTGTGGATCACGAAGCCCGCCTTGTTGACCGTGTAGGCGCTCTCGCTTTGCGAGTTGCCGCCGATGTCGGTGCAGATCAGGTTCAGTGGCGTGACCTCGGCGTAGTGCAGGCCGAAGGGGTTGATCAGGTAGCGCGCTTCCGATCCCTCGCCGGCTTCGTCCACGCGCAGCGTGATGTGGTTGAAGATCAGCTCGGTCCAGCCGAGGTGGTCGAACAGCCGGTAGCAGCAGGCCAGGTCGAGCCGGGCGGTCCATTCGGCGGCCGGCATGCCGGCCGGCGCGGGGGGAGCGGGTGGGGCCGAGGCCGCATCCATCGTCATTCGTGTGTCTCCTGGGTTCTTCGTTCAAATCGTGAGGGGTGTGCTGGTCAGTCGACGGTGGCGCCGGTGGACTTGATGACGCGGCCCCAGCGGTCCACTTCCTTGTCGATCCAGCGCGAGAAATCCTCGGGCGAGCCGGCCACCACGTCGAATTCCAGCTCCCGGAGTTTCGCGCTGATCTCGGGCGAGCGCACGATCTTCACGATCTCGGCATTGAGCCGGTCGATCACGGGCCGCGGCGTGCCGCCGGGCGCGAGGAAGCCGACCCACGACGTGGCGACGAAATCGGGATAGCCCGACTCGACCATCGTCGGCACCTCGGGCACGTTCGCGAAGCGCTTCTCGCCCGTGGTCGCGATCACGCGCAGCCGGCCGTCCTTGACGAACTGCTGCACGTTGCCCGGCACCAGGAAGGCGCTCTGCACGTTGCCGGCCACCAGGTCGACCAGCGCCGGTCCCGCGCCCTTGTACGGCACGTGCGTGATGTCGACCTGCGCGGCGGACTTCAGCATCTCCATCGTCAGGTGCGAGGCGCTGCCCACCGCCACCGAGGCATACGACAGCCCGCCCTTGCGCGCCTTGGCCAGCGCGACGAACTCGGCCGGCGTCTTCGCGGGCAGGTCGGCATTGACCACGAGGTACTGCGGCGAGGTCACGGCCAGCGTGATCGGCGCCAGGTCCTTGCGCGGATCGAAGGGCATCTTGCGGAACAGCGTGGCGTTGATCGCGATCGGCCCGTTGTAGCCCACCAGCAGCGTGTGGCCGTCGGGCGGCGACTTGGCGACGTAGTCGGCGCCGATGTTGCCGCCCGCGCCGGGCCGGTTCTCGACGATCACCGGCTGGCCCAGCGTCTCCTGCAGCTTCGGCTGCACCAGCCGCGCCACCGTGTCGTTGGTGCTGCCGGTGATCGGCACGATGATGCGCACCGGCTTGGTGGGCGCCCAGGGCGCGGCGGTGCTGGCGCTGGCCAGCACGGCGAGGCCGAGCAGGCTCGCGAATCTCTTCAGGCGGATCATGGCGTCTCCTTGGCGGGCTACTTCTGGGGCGCGGGAATGGAGGCGATCACGCCCGCCCATTTGTCCGACTCGGCGTGGATGAAGCTCTTGAACCCGGCCGGCCCGAGGTAGCGCGGTTCGGCCGCGAGCCCGACGATCTGCGACTGCACCTCGGGCTTGGTGACCACGGCCTGGATCGCGCCCGCGAGCTTCTCGATCGCCTCGGGCGGCGCCTTGGCGGGCGCGAACAGGCCCATCCACGCGGTGGCCGAGTAGCCGGGCACGCCGCCCTCGGCGATGGTCGGAATCTCGGGCGCCACCGCGCTGCGCGTGGCGCTGGTCACGCCGAGCGCCACCAGCGCGCCGCTCTTGATGTGCGGATAGGCCGAGGTCAGGTCGACCACCGCCACCGGCAACTGGCCGCCGAGCAGGTCGGTCACCGCGGGGCCGCTGCCGCGGTAGGGCACGGCGACCAGCTTGAGCTTCGCCATGCTGGCCAGCAGTTCGCCCGCGAGGTGTTGCGCGGTGTACTGGCCGGTGGTGCCGTAGCTGGTGCCCTCGGGCGTGGCGCGTGCCTTCTCGATGAAGCCGCGCAGGTCGCGCAGCCCGGTCTTCGCGCCGGCCACCAGCACCAGCGGGATGTCGGCCACCTTCGCGACCGGCGCGAGCTGCTCCTGCGGCTTGAGCGGCGCGGCGTCGGGCAGGTTCGGATTGACCACGATCGCGCCGGTGGCGCCCATGCCGATGGTGTAGCCGTCGGGCGCGGACTTCGCCACGCCGATCAGGCCGGTGGCGCCGCCGCCGCCGGGCTTGTTGTCGACCACCACGGGCTGGCCCAGCGCGGTGGAGAGTTCGCGCCCGACGATGCGCGCGATGCCGTCGGCCGAGGCGCCGGGCGCGAAGGGAACGACCAGCGTCACCGGTTTGGAGGGAAAGGGTTGGGCCGTGGCAGCGAAGGCGCAAAGCGCGAGGGCGGCGCTCGCGAGCGCACGCGCGTTGAAGCGCGTCGAAAGGATCTTCATGGGGCTTGTCTCCGGTTTGTGGGGGCGTCGACGGACGGCCGGGCTTCGACGGCCCGGTCCTGCCCGCCGCGTGTCGATGTCAGTCGGGCGCGAGGTCCTTGATGTCCTCGCAATGGATCAGCTCTTCGTCGCCCGCGGCGAAGTCGCCGCGCGGCGCGCTCAGGATGCGCAGCTGCACCCAGATGCCGTCGCCCATGTTCTCGACGATCTCGCCGATGGCGCCGCTGCGAAGTTCGAGCCTGCGGCCCGCCTCGAGGTGCATGATGTTCAGCATGAGCGGACCTCAGAAGAACATGGTGAGGTTCTTGGCCAGCAGCACGTTCTGGCCGAGCCGGATCTCGCGCCGCGCGAGCTGCCACCGGCCGTCCACGCGCCGCAGCACGTCGCTGCGCTTGCCGGCGAAGTAGTACTCCTCGTGCTCGCAGCGGTTCTGGTAGATCAGGAAGCCGCTGAGCACCGACACCTCCTGCTGGCCGGCCGCGTTCTCTTCGATCGCGGTGAGCTGCACGTTGGTGACGAGGCGGCACAGCCGCGACAGCGGTTCCTCGGCCCAGTGCACGCCGGTGAGGATCTGCTCGGCGCGCTTGGTCAGGGTCCACTTGCCCTCGTTGAACCAGCTCATGTCCTTCTCGTAGCGGGTCTTCTCGCGCGTCTCGTGCTGGCCGAACTTGACGTTGAACATCATCGGCATGAAGTACACGAGGTCCTCGGCCAGCGTGTCCAGCCATTCGCGGAATCGCCGCTGGTCGAGCATCTCGGCCTCGTCGTAGAGGAACTCCTCGATCTCGCGCTTGAGTTCGTAGTAGCGCGCGTCGCGCGGCGGCCTCGGCGGCGGGCTGGCGACGGCGGTCGGTTCGGTGAGGGTCTCGGTCATCGATGCGTCCTTCGTGGGAGGTTCGGTCAGGAATTCGGTGCGGGCGGGATCGGTCCGCCCTGGTTCGCGAAGCAGCCGACGTCGACCACCGTGCCCGAGACGGTGGCGGCGTCGTCGGACAGCAGGAAGGCCACGGCGTTGGCCAGGTCGCGCCCGGTGGCCGGGCGGCCCGCCGCCGTGCCCGCGACCTTGCGGCCCGCGAACAGCGCGGCGTCGCCGCCCACGCGGCCCACGCTCATGCCCGAGACGATGCCGCCGCCGCCGGGAATCGCGAGGTTCACGCGGATGTGCTGATGGAAATGGTCGTAGGCCATCGCGGTGGTGAGCGCGAGCACCGCGCCCTTGCTGGCCGCGTAGGCCGCCATGTTGGGCTTGCCGTGGCCGGCGCCCGAGCCGATGTTGACGATCGAGCCGCCGCCCTGCGCGGCCATCGTGGGGATGACGGCGCGCGAGGCGAGGTACACGCCCTTCACGTTGACGGCTAGGATGCGGTCGAACATCTCTTCGCTCGTGTCGAGCACCGTGCCGAGCGGGCCGATGGCGGCGTTGTTGACCAGGCCGTCGATGCGGCCGAAGCGCGACAGCGCGCGTTCGACCACGCGTTCGACATCGGCGGCGCTGGACACATCGGCCTCGAGCACCTCGATGCGCTCGGCCAGGCCCGCGGCCTCGGCCGCGGCGCGCACGCCCTCGAGGCCCTGCGCGGTGCTCGAGACCTGCGGCTGCGCGAGCCCGAAGGCCAGCACGCGGTGGCCGCGCCGGGCCAGTTCGAGCGCGATGGCTTCGCCGAGGCCGAAGGTGCCGCCGGTGACGAGGGTGACGGGGTGGTGCGCCATGCCTGTTGATTCCGCGGCCGTCATCCGGCGAAGCTCGCCGCGCCGGTGTCGTGGCGGCCCAGCAGGGTGTCCCAGTCGGCGCCGTCCATGTAGTCGCGCCAGCGGCGATAGAACTGGCGCGGGTTCTCCTCGCTGACCTGCAGGCTCACGTTGCCGGGCACCGGACCCTCGGTCGTGACCTTGCCCATCGACTGCTGGTAGTTGTAGGGATAGCGCTTGGCGATCGTGCCGCGGCTGCCCGCGGTGGCGTAGTTCCAGTTCTCCATGTCGTCCTGCTCGGTCATGCCGGCCGGGCCCGAATAGCGCATGTAGTAGGTGCGCAGGAAGTCCTTCACCTCCTGCGGCGCGTCGGCATCGACCAGGAAGAAGCGCCAGGCCTCGGTCGACTCCGGCCCGTTGGGATGCCACACGCAGAGGTTGCGCGGCTGCTTGCCGTGGAACGAGGTGTTCGGATAGATGGTGCCGACGAAGGGCACCAGCCGGTTCTTCTCGGCGCCGAGCCGGCGCTTGCGCTCCTCGTGGCAATGGCGGAAGTACTCGGCGATCACCGGGTTGTTCTTGTAGGTGTCGACGAAGGGCGTGTCTTCCGGCAGCAGCGCGCTGTGCACGCCGTGGCCGGCGGGGAAGTTCACCCACAGGTGCTGCGCGTACTCGAGCTCGTTGTCGCGCCGACCCTTCACGCCGACCTCGGCGCTCGGGCCGATGCCGATCAGGTCGACCGAGCGGTGGCTCACGTTGTGATAGGTGTCGCCGAGGAAGTTCTCGGCCGCGAATTTCCAGTTGCAGGGGATCACCCATTTCTGCACGCCCACCAGCACCTCGGAGCCGCCCTCGCGGCCGTCGCGGCAGTCGAGCGCGAGGTCGAGATGCGCGCGCGCGTCGCCCAGGTAGGTGAGGAAGTCGGGCGCGTCCTTGTCCCAGGTGGCCCACACCGTGCCCTTGTAGATCGCGAGCTGCGCGACCTCGATCAGCGACCAGTTCTCCTTCTCGAGGCAGCCGTCGTAGATGGCCTTGAACTGCGGCACGCCGAACAGCTTGCCCTCGGTGGTGTAGCTCCAGCTGTGATAGGGGCAGGTGAAGAGCTGCGTGTTGCCGTGGTCGTACTGGCACACCTTCATGCCGCGGTGGCGGCAGGAGTTGAGGAACACGTGCACCTTGTTCTTCTTGTCGCGCGTGAGGATCACCGACTCCGCGCCCATGCGCGAGGTGAAGTAGTCGCCGGGCTTGGGGATCTGGCTCTCGTGGCCCACGAAGAGCCAGGCGCGCGTGAACACCTTCTCGAGCTCTTCCTCGTACACGTCCTTGCTCGAGAAGATCTCGCGGCTGATCGTGCCCTGCTTGAGGTCGACCATCCGGTGATAGACCATCGGTGTCGTCGTCGTCATTCGTTGCGTCCTTGTCGTCGTGTGCGTCGGGTGGGGAATCGGAGAGCGGCGCTTCAGTTGAAGCGTTCGCAGAGCATGTCGGCGCGGGCCAGGCCGGCCGAGGCCGCGGCGCTGCGGCCGGCCTCGACCATCGGCGGCGGGCCGCACAGGTAGATGCGAGTGGCGGGATCGAGCGCGAGCGTGCCGATCAGGTCGGTGGCATAGCCGCCATGACAGGCGTCGCCGGGCTCGGCCTCGGCGGCCAGCCGTACCTCGAGCGCCGGCAGCCGTTGCTTGAGCTGTTCGATGCGCTCGAGCGCGAACAGGTGGGCGCCGGTGCGCACGCCGAGCAGCAGCGTGGTCGGCTGCATCGCCGCGCCTTCGCGCGAGGCGATCGCCTCGAGCATCGAGAGGAAGGGCGCGAGCCCGGTGCCGCCGGCCACGAACAGGCGCGGCCGCGGTTCCTGGCGCAGGAAGAAGCTGCCGCGCGGCTCGCTGAGTTCGAGCGTGGCGCCGACCGCGGCCGACTGCGCGAGCCAGCTCGAGAAGGCGCCGCCGTCGACCAGCCGCACGTAGAACACCAGCGTGCGGTCGCCCGATGCATTGGCCATCGAGTAAGAGCGCCAGGCCTCGCTGCCCGCGGCGCGCAGGCGCACGTACTGGCCGGGCTGGAAGCTCACGGGCGCATCGACGCGGACCTCGAACCGCATCGTCTCGAGCGCCACGCGCTCGAGCGCGCTGACCGTGCCCGAGATCGGCGGCGGCTCCTCGGCCGTGGCCTCGGAGAGGTCGTAGGGCAGCTCGATCACGCAGTCTTCCGCCGTGACGCGCGAGACGCAGCACAAGGTGGCGCCGTCCGCGCGGTCGGCATCGGGCAGCACGGCGCGGTCGTAGTCGCCGAGTTCGACGCTGCCGCAGACCAGTTGCGCGGTGCAGGTGCCGCACTGGCCGTTGCTGCAGTCGGTGAGCAGGTGGAGCCCGGCCTCGGCGGCCGCGGCCACGACGGTGTCGCCGGGACGCGCGTCGACGCGGCGCGTGCCGCCATCGGCGAAGAGCAGGGTGATCGCGACGCTGGCGCTCATCGGTGGCTCCTTCGGTGCGCCGGTCAGTCGACCTTGAGGTTGGCGTTCTTCGCGAGCGCGGTCCAGCGCGCGATGTCGGCGGCGATCTGTTTGCCGAAGGCCGCGCTGTCCACATGGCCCGGCTCCATGCCGAGGGCCTGCAGCTTCTTCACGGTGTCGGGCTCGGCCAGCACCTCCTTGAGCGCGGCGCGGATGCGGTCCGCCACCTCGGTGGGCGTGCCGGCGGGCGCCACCAGGCCGGTCCAGATCGGTACGTCGTAGCCGGGCGTGCCCGACTCGGCGATGGTCGGCACCTGCGGCAGCACGCTCGAGCGCTTGGCCGTCGTCACGGCCACGGCCTTGAGCCGGCCGGCCTGGATCTGCGGCAGCACCGCCGCGATGTCGAGGAAGCCGAGGTCGACCTCGTTGCCCAGCAGCGCGGTGATGACCGGCCCGGTGCCCTTGTAGTTGACGTGCGTGAACTTCGCGCCGCCCTCGCTCGTGTAGAGCTCGGCCGCGAGCTGGAACGAGGACGAGGCCACGCCGTGGTTGAGGCCGCCGGCCGGCGCCTTGGCCGCGAGCGCCTTGAGCTCGGCCATGGTCTTCGCGCTCGACGCGGCGTTGGTCGTCACCACCAGCGGGAACGAGCCCAGCAGCGCCACCGGCTGGAAGTCCTTGACCGGGTCGTAGGGCAGCTTGCCGTAGACCGCCGGGTTCACCGTCATCGCGCCCGACGAGGCCACGAACAGCGTGTAACCGTCGGCCGGCGCCTTGGCCACCAGCTCGGCCGCAATGATCGAGTTGGCACCCGCGCGGTTGTCGACCACGAAGGACTGCTTGAGCCGCTCCGAGAGCTTGACCGAGATCAGCCGGGCCAGGATGTCGTTGGTGCCGCCTGGCGCGAAGCCGACCACCACGCGCACCGGCTTGTCGGGGTAGGCGGCCTGCGCGGGCGCGGTCAGCGCAGCGAGGCAGAGGGCCGCGGCTGCCAGCAACGAGCGGCCGCGGAGGCGGGAAGGGGTGGCGGGGTTCATCGTGTCTCCAATCGCTTTTTGATGACTGATTGTCCGTTGTATGGACTGTGAGCTCATTATACGGACAAGATTCGATCGCGCAATCGGGCCGCGCCGGCGCGTCCGTGCTGCGCGGGGAGGGGATCGGGCGGGAAGCGAAAATGCCGCGATGCAAAGCGACAACACAGGAGGGGCCATGGAGCCGAAGGAAAAGAATTCGGAGAACGTGCGCGCGGTCAACCGCGCCCTCGACATCCTTCTGGCGTTCACCAAGGACGACGCCGAGCTCACCGCCGGCGAGCTGCTGCAGCGCGTGGACCTGAGCCGGCCCACGCTCTACCGCATCCTCTACACGCTCGAGACCAAGGGCTTCATCGTCTCGGTCGGCGACCCGCAGCGCTTCCGGCTCGGACCCTCGGTGGCGCGGCTGTCGCATGTGTGGACCGAGACGCTGGACCTGTCGGCGCTGGCCGAATCGATCATGCGCGGGCTGTGGAGCGAGACCCGCGAGACGGTCGCGATGTTCGTGGCGCAGGGCGAGATGCGCCTGTGCCTGGCCGAGATGCCGAGCCCGCAGCCGCTGAACTTCAAGCGCGGCGTCGGCTACACCGAGCGCATCGCGCGCGGCGCCAGCGGCCGCGCGATCCTGGCCTTCATGCCCGGGGCCGACGAGGGCCTCGCGCACTACACCAAGGACCTGAAGATCGACCTCAAGAAGCTGCGCGCCGAACTCGAACGCACCCGCGAGCGCGGCTATGCCGTGAGCCGCGACGAACTGATCGAAGGCGCCGTGGCCGTGGCCGCGCCGTTCTACAACGGCCGCGGCGTCGCGGGATCGATCGGCATCTTCGGCCCGGCCGCGCGCATCGGCGAGGGGCATGTGGAGGCGCTGGGGCGGCAGGTGGTCGCGGCTTGTGCGCGGCTGTCGCAGGCGTTGGGGGTGAAGGGGGAGGGGGAGGCTCCTTAACGTTAGCCTCTTTTTGTGTCCTGTTTGATGGACATTTAGGAGTTTTCTCCTCAAAATGTGGCGCATGCAGGACAAAATCCGGCTACCCATCGAGCTCGGTCACGCCATTCAACGCGCGCGCAAGGAAGGCCGCCTGAAGGCGACCGACATCGCCGCGCGCTCCGGCCGCGCGCGCAACGTCCTCTATCGGCTGGAGCGCGGGGAGGACATCACCGTCGCGTCGCTGCTGGACATCCTGCGCGCCATGGATCTCACGATCCGCCTGGAGCGCTTGGGCATGCCCACGCTGGAGGAAGTCGCGCAGCGCTTCGGGCAGGACGAGGACGACGACGATGCTTCCTGAAAAGATCAGGCAGCTCGAGGTCGAGATCGCCGGCGCGCCGGCCGGCCAACTGCTCAAGCATTCGATCTACGAGTTCCGGTACCTGGACAGCCGCGCGGAGCAGCCCTCGGTCGCATTGCTCATGCCGCCGACCCGGCCGACCTACCAGGACGGCAACCTCTTCGCGGTGATGGATCAGAACCTGCCCGAGGGCGACCTGTACCTGCGGCTGCGCGCGATGTTTCCCAAGCAGGAGCTGACCCCGATGCACCTGCTCGCGGTGGTGGGGTCGAACGGCATCGGCCGACTGGGCTTCCGGCTGCCCGGGGCGCCGGCGCTCGCCGCGCCCCGGCTCATCGACCGCAAGACCCTGCTCGCCACCCGCTACACGCCCGAGGTGTTCGACGAACTGGTGCGGGCCTACCTGAGCACCGGCGCAGGCATCGGCGGCATGCAGCCGAAGATCATGGTGCCGGACCGGGTCAGCGTTCCGGTGCCCACCATCATCGTGAAGGCGGCCGCGCCGTCCTACCCCGGCCTGTCGGCCAACGAATTCCTGTGCCTGACGGCGGCCGGCCACGCGGGCATCGAGACACCCACCTTCGACCTCTCGGACGACGGACAGCTGCTGCTGGTCGACCGCTTCGACATCGCGGCCGACGGCTCCCGCATCGCCTTCGAGGACATCGCGGCGCTGATGGGCCTTCGCGTGCGCGACATCCAGTCCGATCGGAAGTACCACGGGAGCTACCAGCGCATCGCCGAGCTGATGCAATACCTCCAGCTGCCGAGCGAGAACCTCGAGCGCTTCTTCGAGCAGGTCGCGTTCAGCGTCATGGTGCGCAACGGCGACGGCCACCTCAAGAACTACGGCCTGCTCTACACCTCGGCCGCCGATGGCCGCCTCGCACCGATGTTCGATGTGGTGACGACCGCGCTCTACCGGTACACGCGCTACGAAGGCGGACCCGAACTCGAGGACCGCACGCTGGCGCTCAAGCTCTTCGCCGGCAAGGGCCACACCAAGGCCTATCCGACGACCGAGGAACTGCGAATGTTCGGCAGCAAGGTCTGCGGGGTCGCGAAGCCGGAACGCGTGCTCGCGCGAATTGCCGAGGGAATGGGCAAGACGCTGGACCTGGCGACCCGCGACCCGAGGATTCCGAAGGACCTGCTGGCGCAGATGCGAAGCATCTGGACCGATGGCATGGCCCATGCCAAGGCGCGGTAGCTCGCTGAGAACGATCAACCTCCAGGCACAGGGGAAGGTGGCCAATGCCTGCGCGCTCCACCCACATCGCTGCCATGAGGCCGTCACAAACATCCGTAGGATGTCCGGACTCATACAAAGAGGGAGTTCGCGATGGCAGGGAGACGATGCGCTCCTCCGGCTTGGCTCGGAGTGGCGATGCTGCTGACCGCCTGTGGCGGCGGTGGGGGTGGTGGTGGCGGGTTTCCGATGATCGCGCCGCCCGCGGCCGTGGCGCCGCCGGCCGCACCGCCGGAACCGGCGCCGGAGCCCGAGGCCGATCCGATGGCGATCACGCCCTATACCTACCAACTGGGCGCGCAGGACATCAGCGATCCGAAGGCCTTGCTGGCGGAGCTGCACAGCACCCGGATGAGCGGCTTCCTGGTCTACCTCTCCTTCGGCATCCATGACCTGGTCAAGGGCGAGCAGAGGGCGCTCTATCAGAAGAAGGGCAACGCGGCCGGCTACGAGCATCGGATCCGGCCCATGAACGAGGCCAGGACCCTGGCCAGCCTGCAGTCGCAGGGCGCCGAGGGCTATCGGATCACGGGCGACCAGTTGACCGAGACGGAGTTCAACGCGATCCTAAGCAAGGCCACCGACAGCACCACGACCTACGAGTTCCTCGATACCGGCATCGCACTCGGGCTGGACGGCATCCCGTCGAATCTTCTGACCACGTTCAACAAGCTGGGACAGCAGGGCTATTGCATGGTCGAGCCCAGCTACACCGAAGGCAAGGTGGTGCTGGCGCGGGAGGTGCCCACCACCTCGCGCTGCGTCTTCGAGCTGGTGCCCACGCGCCCGGAGGCCGGCCATCGCGAGAACGTGGAGCAGCTGAACGCGCAGGGCGCCAAGGGCGCGAAGTTCGCCATGGAGCTCTATTCGCCGAAGGATCCGAAGAATCTGTTCGTGCGGGACGAAACCCAGCGCAGCACCTTCAGCTACCGCATCGTGGACACCTCGTCCTTCGAGGCGCCGACCGCGATCGAGTCGGCCGTGAAGGCGGTCGCGCTGTTCAACCAGGAAGGCGAGACCGGCGCCAAGCCCTATCGGGTATTCAGCGATCCCGGGGGACGGCCATACACGGTCTTCATGACCGCCCGCGGCTGCAAGGGCCTGCTGTGCTGATCGCCTAGAGCGTCTCCGCCGGATCGAAATCCAGCTCCACCTTGGCCCCGTTCGGATCGTGGCAGAACAGCTGCCAGGTCCCCGCGCCCGCCTGCTGCCGCAGTTCGTACTTCACGCCCGCCGCGTCGAAGCGCGCCTTCACCGCGCGCAGGTCCTGCGCCGTGAAGGCCATGTGGTCGATCACGCCGGTGCGCTGCGCGGGCACGGGGCGGCCGAAGTACAGGTGCAGCACGGCCTGCGGCCCGCTGCCGTAGAGCCAGGCGCCCGGAAAGCCGAGGTCGGGCCGGTGGCCCACGCGCAGGCCGAGCAGGCCGGTGTAGAAGTCCAGCGTCTGGTGCTCGTCTTCCGCGGTGACGGTGAAGTGGTTCATGCCGACGATCACGGGCGTTCTCCTTGCATAGTGTTAACAGGCCCTAGGCCAGCAGAACCAATGCGCCGATGCTGGCGCGCGATTCGAGGCGTTCGTGGGCGCGCGCCGCGGCATCGAGCGCGAAGCGTTCGATCGGCGGCTTGCGGATGGCGCCGCTGGCCAGCGCATCCCACAGGCGCTGCGCGCGCTCGGCCAGTTGCGCGGGCGTGGCGACGTAGTCGAACACCACGGGGCGCGAGAAGCTCAGCGACTTGGCGATCAGCAGGTCGGGCGGCAACGCGGCCAGCGCGCCGCTGGCCTGGCCGAGGCTGATCCAGTGGCCGCGGCGCGCGAGCGCCGCATGATTCTCGGCACGCGCGGCCTCGCCGAGGCCGTCGACCAGCACGTCGACGCCGCCGCAGGCGCGCTGCACCGCATCGGCGAAGCGGTAGTCGCGCGTGACGATCACGTGCTCGCAGCCATGGTCGCGCGCAACGCGCGCCTTCTCCTCGCTCGAGACGGTGCCCACCACCACCGCGCCGAGGCTGCGTGCCCAGGAACAGAGCAGCAGGCCGACACCGCCGGCCGCGGCATGCACGAGGATGCGCGTGCCGCGCTGCACGCGGCCGAGGTCGCGCAGCAGGTAGTCGGCCGTGAGGCCCTTGAGCAGCAGCGCCGCGGCCTCGTCGTCCTCGACGGCCGCGGGCAGCCGCACCACCCAGTCCGCGGGCACCGATCGCACGCTTCGGTAGGCGCCGGGCACGGGCCCGAGGTAGGCCACGCGGTCGCCGGGAAAGAGCCCGCTGACGCCGGGGCCGACATCGATCACGCTGCCGGCCGCCTCCATGCCGGGCACGCCCGGCGCGCCCTCCGACACCGGCAGCATCGACGGCATCCAGCCGCGGCGCAGGTAGACGTCGAGGAAGTTCACGCCGATCGCGCGCTGGCGGATGCGCACCTCGCCCTCGGCGGGCGCCGGCGCTTCGTCGTCGCGCGGGCGCAGGACCTCGGGGCCGCCATAGGCTTCGAGGCCCACGCTGCGCCGCGGCAGCGCGAGCGCGGCCGATGCGGCGATGCCCGCGGAAGACGTGGGCGCCCCGCGCTCCAGGTAGCGCCGCAGGTTCTCGAACCCCGCCTCGTACACGCCGCGCGCCACCGTGTCGCGCAGTTCGCGCTCGCGGCCCGGCGGCGTGGCGAAGGTCGATTCCCAATGCCAGAAGGTGCGGTTGCCGTCGGTCACGGGCTTCAGGGTGACGGTGGCCACGTAGCGCTGCAGCGGCAGGGTGGCCTCGACGATGCAGTAGGTGCTTTTGTGTTCGCTGTCCGACAGGCTCAGCAGCTGCTCGCGGATGCGGTTGCCGTCGCGCAGCGTGAAGCTGCGCACGCAGCCCACCTGGTCGCCGCGCTCGTCGCCCTCGATGCGGCTGGCCTCCACCACCTCGTGCCAGTCGGCGTGGCTGTTGAAGTCGCGCAGCACCGCCCACACGCGCTCGATCGGCGCGTCGATGACGGTGGAGCGCACGACCCGCTGCAGCATCAGCGGCCTCCGAAGTGCCGCTTCAGCGCATCGAAGCCGCCCTGGAACACACCCTCGCCGATCGAGTCGGCCAGCTCGCGCTCGCGGTGCTCCTCGCAGTCGAACTCGGCGCTCCATTCGGCGAAGCAGCGCCCGCCATCGGTCACCGGCGTGAGCTTGAGCGTCGCCGTGTAGTGGCTCACGCCCATCGGGCTCTCGAGGATCTCGTAGCTGCAGCTGTAGTCGTAGTCCGAGAGCGCGAGCAGCCGTTCGCGGATCATGCCGCCGTCGCGCAAGTGGAAATGGCGGATGCAGCCCACGCGGTCGGCCGGCTGGTTGTTCTCGATCCGGCAGTCGGCGATCAGCGGATGCCACTGCGGCAGGCCGTTGAAGTCGCGCACGCGCGCCCACACGTTGTCGGCGCTCGCGTCGATCACGCTCGAGACGTAGACGTTCACCATGCCTTATTCCTTGGGCGTGCCGGCGCCCAGCGCGGCACGCGCGCCGCTGCTCTCGTTGACCAGCTTCTGGATGTCCCCGCCCTCGATGCCGATCTCGCGCAGCAGCTGGTCGACCAGCGGTGCCTGGGCACGGAAGCGCAGCGCCGAATTGACCAGTCCGTCGGCGAAGTTGCCGCCACCCTCGGCATTGCGCGCGCCGCCCGACGAACCGCCGAAGCCGTCGACCTGCAGAATCTTGATGCCCTCGATGCGCTCCATCGGCCGCACCGACTCGCGGATGATGCCCTCGGCCTTCTCCACCAGCCGCATGCGCAGGGCCGACATGCGCGCCTCGGGCGTGAGCATGTTGTGCGCCTCGTTCATCCAGCGCGCGGCCTCGGCCTCGATCTCGGCGCGTACGCGCGTGGCATCGGCGCGGATCTTCTCGGCGTCGGCATCGGCCTCGGCCTGGGCACGCAGCGCGGCGCCGCGGTGCGCGCTCGCGTCATGCTCGGCCTGGGCCGCGGAGGTCAGCCGCAGCGCCTCGCGCTCGGCGACCAGCGCGGCCGCGATCAGCTCGATGGTCTTCTTGCGCTCGGCGCTCTCGACCTCGCGTGCGGTGAACACCTTCTCCTCGGCCGTCACGGCCTGGGCGCGCGCGGCCTCGGCTTCGGCCTGGGCCTCGCTCTGCGCCTTGCTCTCGCGCGCCACGGCGATCGAGCGCTGCTGCTCGGCCAGCTCGAGCGAGGTGCGGCGCTCGAGCTCGGCGCTCTGGATCGCGCGCTCCTTGCCGATGCGCTCCTCCTCGATGGTCTGCTCGGAGCGGATGCGCGCGGCGTCGATGCTCTGGCGCGCCGCGATCTGCGCGCTCTCGGCATGCTGCTCGCGCTGCGCACGCTCGATCGCCACCTCGGCGCGCTGGCGCGAGCGCGCCATCTCGACCTCGCGCTGCTGCGTCAGCCGCGCATGCTCGCTCTCGCGGTCGATCTCGAGCGACAGCTTCTCGGCCTCGAGGTTCTTGTTGCGGATCGCGATCAGCGTGTCCTGCTCGACGTCGTTGCGCTGCTTCTTGCGGCGCTCGATCTGCTCGGTCAGCCGCGTCAGGCCCTCGGCGTCGAAGGCATTGCTCGGATTGAAGAACTCCATGCCGGTCTGGTCGAGCTGCGTGAGCGAGGCGGCCTCGAGCTCGAGGCCGTTGTTGGTCAGGTCCTCGGCCACCGCCTCGCGCACCCGCTTGACGTAGGCACCGCGCTTCTCGTGCAGCTCCTCCATCGTCATCTCGGCCGCGGCGGTGCGCAGCGCGTCGACGAACTTGCCCTCGACCAGTTCCTTGAGCTGCTCGGGCTCCATGGTGCGCAGGCCCAGCGTCTGCGCGGCCACCGCCACCGCCTCGGCCTTGGCGGCCACGCGCACGTAGAACTCGGCGATCACGTCCACGCGCATGCGGTCCTTGGTGATCAGCGCCTTGTCGCGCCCGCGGCTGACCTCCAGCCGCAGCGTGTTCATGTTGACCGGGATCACGTCATGCACGATCGGCAGCACGAAGGCGCCGCCGTCGAGCACCACCTTCTGGCCGCCGAGGCCGGTGCGCACGAAGGCGCGTTCCTTGGAACTGCGCAGGTAGAGCCAGTGCAGCAGCAGGACGACGATCGCGACCGCGATCGCCACCACCAGCAGCCCGAGGATGAAACTTCCGAATTGAGAACCTGACATGGATGTCGTCTCCTGGTTTATCGCGTGATCTGAACGAAGCGGCGCGTGGTCTCGGTCAGCGCCACCTCCGCGGGCAGGCGCTCCATCGAGCTGGCGCCATAGAAGCCGTCGCAGGCGGGGCAGCGCGCGAGCACGTACTGCGCATCCTCCGGCGTGGCGATCGGGCCGCCGTGAAAGAGCACGATCACCCCGGGGTTCACTTCCTGCGCGGCCGCGGCCCAGCGGTTGATCAGCGGCACGCAGTCGTCGAGCTTCAGCGACGTCTCGGCGCCGATCGCGCCGCCCGTGGTCAGGCCCAGGTGGCACACCACGATGTCGGCGCCCGCGCCGGCCATGGCGCGCGCATCGGCCTCGCTGAACACATAGGGCGTGGTCAGCAGGTCGAGGGCACGCGCTCGCGCCACGAGCTCGACCTCGAGGCCGTAGCCCATGCCGGTCTCCTCGAGGTTGGCGCGGAAGGTGCCGTCGATCAGGCCCACGGTCGGGAAGTTCTGGATGCCCGAGAAGCCGAGCGCGATCAGCCGGTGCAGGAACTCGTCAGGGATCATGAACGGGTCGGTGCCGTTCACGCCCGCGAGCACCGGTGTGTGCTTGACCACCGGCAGCACCTCGCGCGCCATCTCGCAGACGATCTCGTTGGCATTGCCGTAGGCCATCAGCCCCGCGAGCGAGCCGCGCCCGGCCATGCGGTAGCGGCCCGAGTTGTAGATCACGATCAGGTCGATGCCGCCGGCTTCCTCGCACTTGGCCGACAGGCCGGTGCCGGCGCCGCCGCCGATCAGCGGCCGGCCCGAGGCGATCTTGGCGCGGAAGCGCTCCAGCAGCGCGGTGCGTGAGATGCGGGTCATGGTGATGGGCTCCTCCTGGGTTGTTCTTGGCTCATGCCCGGCGCGCGCCGGGCGCGGCCCGCGAGACCTCGCGCCAGGCCTCGACCAGCGCATCGGCGAAGGCTTCGTCGTTGATGTGCAGCGGCAGCCGCTTGAGCTGGCGGTTCGGCCCCGGCCGGAAGCCGGCCTCGAGCGCCGCGAACAGCGCGCGGTCGGCCTCGGGGTCATGGAAGGGCTGGCCCGGCCGGTCGATCGCCGAGACGCCGCCTTCGGGAATGAGGAAGCGCACCGGCCCGCGCATCGCGTTGAGCTTGGCCGCGATGAACTCGCCGATGGCGCGGCACTCGTCGGCCGTGGTGCGCATCAAGGTCACCGTCGTGTTGTGGCGATAGAGATTGCGCGCCCGGAAGCGCTCGGGCACGGTGTCCCAGGCGCCGAAGTTCACCATGTCGAGCGCGCCGCAGGAGCCCACGTAGGGCAGGGCGTGGCGTGCGAACACGTCGAGCCGGTCGGGCCCGGCCGACAGCACGCCGCCCGCGATCTCGTCGGCCACCTCGGTGGTCGACACGTCGATCGCGCCCGCGAGCAGGCCCGAGTCCGCGAGCTTCTCCATCGACTGGCCGCCCACGCCGGTGGCATGGAACACCAGGCAGTCCCAGTCGTCCTCGAGCCGCCGCGTCACGGCCTGCACGCAGGGCGTGGTCACGCCGAACATCGTGAGGCCGATGGCGGGTCGGGTCACGGCCGACACGGAAGCCGGATGCGCCACCATGCCGGCCAGCGCATTGGCCGCGTTCGACAGCACGCTCTCGCTGATGCGGTTGATGCCCTGCACGTCGGTGACCGAATACATCATGCAGATGTCGCTCGGGCCCACGTAGGGCCGTGTGTCGCCGCTGGCCATGGTCGAGACCATGAGCTTGGGCACGCCGATCGGCAGCGCGCGCATGCCCTGCGTCGCCATCGAGGTGCCGCCCGAGCCGCCGGCCGAGATCAGGCCGCCGAGGTCGCGCCGCGTGCGCAGGAAGGCCTCGAAGGCCAGGCCCATGGCGGCAGTGGCGCTGCCGCGGTCGCCGCTGAACACCGCCGACTCGCCCTTGGGATGGTGGCGCGCCACCTCGCGCGGATGCACGCTCGCGGTCGAGGGCTTGCCCGAGGTCGAGAGGTCGACCGTGACCACGCGCAGGCCCAGCCGCTCGATGCACTGGCGCAGGAAGAACAGTTCGCGGCTCTTGGTGTCGAAGGTGCCGGCCACGTAGGCCGCGCGCACGCTGCTAGCGGCCACCGGGAAGTCGAACACCTGGCCCGATGCAGCCGTGGGCTGCGCCGGTTCGGGCGCGGGCTCGGGCGGTGCGATCAGGCGCGGGATGTCGGCCGCGGGCGCGGCCGTGCCGCCGGCATTCCAGCGCGTGAAGCCGCGCACGCTGGCCGGCGCGAGATCGTCGAGCGAGGGCGCCCCGTCGCCATGGGCGCGGCGCACGGTGTAGACGCGCGGCGCGTTGTCGCGGCCGTCGTCCTCGGTCATGCGCGGTGCCGGCTGCTCCGCCTCGGCCTCGTCGCCATGGCCGCCCGAGCGCACGCCCAAAAGCTTCTCCTGCAGCTCGCGGTCGGCCGCGAGCTCGGCCGCCGGCATCTCGCGCGCGATGCGGCCGTTGACCATCAGCCCGATGCGGTCGGCCACCGAGATCGCCACGCCGAGGTTCTGCTCGATCAGCAGCACCGCGATGCGGCCCTCGGCCGCGAGATCGCGCAGCGCCTGCGCCACCTGGTCGACGATGACCGGTGCCAGGCCCTCGGTCGGCTCGTCCATCACCAGCAGCTTGGGGTTCAACAGCAGCGCGCGGCCGATCGCGAGCATCTGCTGCTCGCCGCCCGAGAGCTGGGCGCCGCCATTGCCGCGCCGCTCGGCCAGCCGCGGGAACATCGCATAGACGCGGTCGACCTCGCGCCGGCGGCTCGCCACCAGCCGCAGCGTCTCGTCGACCGAGAGCGAGGGCCACACGCGCCGGCCCTGCGGCACGTAGGCGATGCCGCGGCGCGTGATCTCGTTGGGCGCCAGGCCCAGGATCTCCTCGCCGCCGAAGCGCACGCTGCCGCGCGCCGGCACCAGGCCGGTGAGCGCGTTGCACAGCGTGGTCTTGCCCATGCCGTTGCGCCCGACGATGCCGAGCACGCCGCGCTCCAGCGACAGGCTCACGCCCTGCAGCGCATGGGCGCGGCCGTAATAGACGTCGAGGCCCTCGACCACCAGCGCGGTGGACCGGCCGGCCGCCGTGTCGCGATCGCCGCCGCCGAACCAGGCCATCAGTGCTTGCTCCCCATGTAGATCGCCTGCACCTGCGCATCGCCTTCGATCTCGGCCGGGCTGCCGGTGCGCAGCACGCGGCCGTTGTGCATCACCGTCACGCGGTCGACCACGCGCAGCGCGATGTCCAGGTCGTGCTCGATCAGCACGAAGCTCATGTGCGCGGGCAGCGAGGTCAGAAGCGCCACCAGCTCGCGCCGCTCGGCCGGCGAGAGGCCGGCCGCGGGCTCGTCGAACAGGATCAGCCGCGGCGCGCCGGCCAGCGCCATGCCGATCTCGAGCTGGCGCTGCTGGCCGTGCGCGAGATTGGCCACCTTCTCGTCGGCGATGTGCGACAGGCGCGCGCGCTCGAGCAGGTCCTCGGTCGCGCGCGTGCTGGCATGGCCGGCGCCGGGCCGGCGGAAGCTGAAGCGGCCGCTGGCCACGCCGCGCACCGCGAGGAACAGGTTGTCGCGCACCGAAAGGTCGCGAAACAGCAGCGAGGACTGGTAGGTGCGCCGCAGGCCCTTGCGGATGCGGTCCTGCGGCGGCAGGTCGGTGATGTCCTCGCCGAAGAAATGGATGCGTCCCGCGGTCGGCGGGAAGTCGCCCGTGATGGCGTTGAACAGCGTGGTCTTGCCGGCGCCGTTCGATCCGAGGATGGCGTACTTCTGGCCCGCCGTGACCGCGAGCGAGACGCCGTCGACCGCGCGCAGCGCACCGAAGGCGCGCGTCACGCCGTCCAGGCGCAATGCGTCGCCCGACAGGAGCTGCGTGCTCCCGCCGCGCGCGGGTTGGGGCGCGCGCGAAGCGGGCGGTCGCAGCGTGGTGATCGTGGCCATCTCAGTTCCGTGTGGGGCGATGTCTTGCTCCTTCCCCCTCTGGGGGAAGGCCGGGATGGGGGCGGTGCCCGACGAACGCCGCGCGGTCGCGCGGGCCGTCGGGCCCCCACCCCGACCCTCCCCCAGCGGGGGAGGGAGACAGAGCGCACGCGTGGATCACGTGCGGCAGTCCGGCACGTCGCGCGTGCCCATCCCCATCTTCTTGAATTCGGCCTCCGACAGCCCCAGCGTCTGCGAGATGTTCGGCACCGACTTCACGACCTTGTTGTAGAACGAGCCGTCGGGCGCCTTGCTCACCTCGGTGATGTAGGTCGTGCCCACGCCGTTGCGGTTGGCATCGATCTTCACGTCGCCGGCCGGGCCCTTGAAGTTGGTCTTCTGCAGTGCCTCGCGGTAGGCCTTCTGGTTGTTCGACAGGTCGCCCTTGACCGCGTCGAGCGCATCGAGCGTGGCCTTGGTGTTGATGTAGTAGAGGTAGGCGAACAGCGAGGGGCTCGGGAAGCCGTCCTTGAAGCTGGCCTTGTAGTCGGCCACGAACTTCTTCCACTCGGGCGTGTCGATCGAGTCGGCCATCGGGCCGGCCGAGGCCGTGCCCAGCAGCGATTCGCGGCGCTTGCCCTTGAAGTTCAGCACCGTCTGGTCGACCGTGATCGAGCCGCCGATCATCGGCTTGTCGCCGCCGGCCTGTTCGTACTGGGTCAGGAAGTTCACCGCGTCGGAGCCGCCGAGCACCACCACCAGCGCATCGACGTTCTTCGGGATCTTGGCGATCACCGAGGCGTAGTCCTTGGTGCCCAGCGGCACCCAGGCCTTGTCGACCACCTTGCCGCCCTTGGCGCAGTAGCTGGCCATGAAGCCCTGCACCTGCGAGTAGGGGAAGCCGTAGTCCTCGGCGATCAGGAAGGTGCGCTTGTAGCCCTTGGACAGCGCATGCTCGCCCAGGCCCACCATCCACTGCGCGCCCTCGGTGTTGAAGCGGTAGAAGTTGGGCGCCGGGTCCTGCAGCGTCGCGGCCTGCGCGCCGGCCGAGCCGTTGATGAAGGTGACGTTGGGCTGCGTCTTCGCGTAGTTCTTGACCGCGATGCCCTCGTCGCCCGACAGCGGGCCGATCATGATCTGCACCTTGTCCTGCTCGACCGCCTTGCGCGTCGAGTTCACGGCCTTGTCGGGCGTGGCGTCCGACGAGACCTTCACGAACTCGATCTTCTTGCCGCCGGCCATGCCCTTCTTCTCCTTCAGCGCGAGGTCGGCGCCGCGCATGCCGTCCTGGCCCGGCGCCGCGAACGGTCCCTCGAGCGAGGCCAGCAGGCCGATCTTGAGGGTTTCCTGCGCCTGCGCGAGGCCGGCGGCCCCGGCCATCGCAAACAATGCCGCGGCGGCGACGATGCTGCGTCCGAACACGTTCTCGACTCTCTTCATGTCTCGCTCCTTCTTATCGCTGGTGAATGCGGCCTGAGCCACGGGTGGGGAAAGGTGCGCCCAGGCGCGTGCGCAAGCGATGCCACAGGCCCAGCAGTCCGTCGGGGGAAAAGAGGACGATCGCGAGGAAGACCCCGCCGATCACGAGATTGAAGCGTTCGCGGTCGACCAGGTCGATGGCGAAGTTCTGCAGCAGCACGAAGACGATCGCGCCGATGAAGGCACCGATGGGGTGCTTCATGCCGCCGAGCACGGCGATGATGAGGATGTTGATCATCGCGCCGATACCGAGCGTGCCGGGCGAGATGCGGCCGTTGTACCAGACCAGCAGCACGCCGCCGACCGCGGCCAGGAAGCCCGAGACCGCATAGGCCGCGACCCGGTGCGCCGTGACGTCGAAGCCCAGCGCCTGCATGCGGCGCGGGTTGTCGCGGATGCCCTGCAGCGCCACGCCGAAAGGCGCGCGGATCAGGTGCTTGATGAAGAAGTAGCCCGCCACCGAGCAGCCCAGCGTGAGCAGGTAGAAGGGCACGGGCTCGCGCAGGTCGAGCCCGAAGACGGTGGGCGCGGCCAGCTTGCTGAAGCCCTGGAAGCCGTTGAACAGCGTGTAGTTCTGCTGCGCGAGGTAGAAGAAGGCCACGCCCACGGCCAGCGTGATCATGATGGTGTAGATGCCCTCGGTGCGCACCGAGAGCCAGCCCACCGCGGCCGAGAACAGCGTGGCCAGCGCCAGTGCCACCAGCACCGCGAGCCACCAGGGCCAGCCCAGGCTGATCGCCGTGTTGCTGCTGCTGCCGACGATCGCGACCACGTAGGCCGCGAAGCCCGCCACCGTCATCTGCGCGAGCGAGACCATGCCGCCGTAGCCGCCGAGGAAGGTCAGCGACAGCGCGATCAGGCCGAGCGCGAGCGACTGGGCGCCGATCTGGAAGGTGAAGAAGGGCGAGGCGACGAAGGGATAGACCAGCACCAGCAGCGCGACCAGCACATGGCGCCAGCGCACGGGGCGCAGCAGCCTGCCCAGCCAGCGCGGCAGCTCGCCGTGGGCCGGCGGCGGCTCGGCGGGTTGCGATGGCGATGCGACCGCGCGCGGCAACGCGGTGACGCGCGCCTCCTGCGCGGGCATCGCACCGCCCGACTTCATGGCACGGCGCCACTGTGCCGCGCTCATGCGGCTTTCCCCATCAGCCCGCGCGGCTTGAAGGCCAGCGCCACCACCATGATCACGAAGGTGAAGACCACGCTGTAGGTCGGCGCATAGGCCAGCCCGAACTGCTCGGCCAGCCCGATCAGCAGCGCGCCGATGGCGGCACCGACCACGCTGCCCATGCCGCCGACGATCACCACCACCAGCGAGGCCAGCAGGTAGCGCGTGTCCTCGCCCGGCGAGATCGACAGGGCAGTGCCGCCGACCACGCCGGCCAGGCCCGCGAGGCCGGCGCCGATCGCGAAGGTCAGCGCGAACACCAGCTGCACGTTGACGCCCGAGGCGGCCAGCATGCCGCGGTCGTCGACGCCGGCGCGGATCATCATGCCGATGCGCGTGCGCGCCAGCAGCAGCCACAGGCCCACGCCGATCAGCACCGAGGCCAGCAGCACCACCAGCCGGTAGGTCGGGAACTTCTCGACCAGCGGCAGCGTGGTCGAGCCGTAGATCCACGAGGGCGGATCGAAGGTGTAGATCTCGGCGCCCCAGATCCACAGCATCAGGTCGGCGAACACGATCGACAGGCCGATGGTCACCAGCGTCTGGCGCAGGTCCTGACCCTGCATGTGGCGGAACACCAGCAGCTGCATCAGCAGGCCCAGCACCGCGGCCGCGAGGAAACCCGCCATCACCGCGAGCACCCAGGAGCCGGTGTGCTCGCCGACGAACCAGCCCACGTAGGCGCCGAACAGGTAGAGCGAGCCGTGCGCGAGGTTCACGTTGCGCATCAGCCCGAACACCAGCGTGAAGCCGCTGGCCACGAGGAAGTAGAGCGAGGCCAGCGTGAGGCCGTTGAGCAGGGTCTTGAAGAACAGCGAGGCGTTGTCGGCCACGGCCCAGACCGCGAACACCGCGATCGGCACGCCGAGCACCAGCCACAGGGCCCAGCGCGTGAGTGCGGCGCGCGTCATGCCGCGCGCTCCCAGCCCCGGTCCCAGCCGCGCTCGGAGGCGATCGCCGGTGCCTTGGCGAACTCGCCGTCCTTCATCACGGCCAGGATGCGCTTGGCATCGCGCAGGATCGAGAGGTTGGCCAGCGGATCGCCGTCGACCAGCATCAGGTCGGCGAGGTAGCCCTCCTTGACGAGGCCGAGCTCGTCGGGCCGCATCATGATCTGGCCGCCGTACAGCGTGGTCGAGCGGATCGCCTCCATCGGCGTGAAGCCCAGGTACTTGACGAAGAACTCGAGGTCGCGCGCGTTCTGCGTGTGCGGCGTGAAGGCGAAGCCGTAGTCGCCGCCGGGCAGCACGCGGATGCCGCGCTTGTGCATCTTGGCGAGCGAGACGCAGGCCGCGTCCCATTCGATCTGGTAGCCCATGTCGGCCGCCATCTGGTAGGTCACGCCATAGGGCTCGGCCTCGTGCAGCATGGCGTAGAGGATGGCGATGCCGGGCGCGACGAAGACGCGGTCCTTCGCGGCCTCGAGCATGTCGAGCGCCTCCTCGTCGACGAAGCTCGCGTGGTAGATCAGGTCGATGCCGTGGCGCAGCGCCTGCTTCACGCTCTCCGACGAGCGCGCATGCGCCACGCCGCGCTTGCCGCGGATCTTGACCTCGCGCATCGCCGCGGCCACCTCCTCGTCGAGCATCCAGGTGGTTTCCGAGGGCGACTGCGGCGTGAAGTTGTCGCCCGAGAGGTTGAGCTTGATCGAGTCGACGCCGTACTTGAGGAACAGGCGCACCGCCTTGCGCATCTCGTCGGCGCCCGAGATGTTCACGCCGAAGCTGAACTCGGGAAAGGGCAGGTGCGGCAGCGTCTCGTCGCCCAGGCCGCCGAGCACCGTGATCTCCTGGCTCGCCGCGAGGTAGCGCGGGCCCGGTATCTGGCCCGCGTTGATCGCGTTGCGGATCACCACGTCGAGCCGCGGCTTGGCGCAGGCCGCGCCCACGCAGGAAGTGAAGCCGGCCTCGAGGTAGCGCTTCGCGACCTTGGCGCACCACAGCACGTGCTCCTCGAGCGGTAGGGTCTGGATCGCCGCGAGCGTGGCGGCGTCGTTCCACGAGAAGTGCGTGTGGGCCTCGCACATGCCGGGCATCAGGGTGGCGCCCGCGCCGTCGATCACGGTGGCGCCGCCGGGCGCGATCGGCGCGGTGCTGCGGCCGACCTGGCGGATGCGGTTGCCGCGCACCAGCACGCTGCCGCTGTAGGGGTTCTGCCCCGTGCCGTCGAGGATGCGCACGTTGGTGAAGACGACGTCGGCCATGCGGTGCTCCGGTCGGGGTTCGGAAGGCCTAGGCGGCCCAGCGGGTGGGAGGGGCGACGCGCAGGCCCTGCGCCTGGCGCAGCGGTGGGGCGCGGTGGAACTCGCCGTCCTTCATGACGGCCAGGATGCGCGACTTGTCCTGCAGCACCGTGATGTCGGCCAGCGGATCGCCGTCGACGAGCAGGATGTCGGCCAGGTAGCCCTCGCGGATGTAGCCCAGCACCTTGCCCATGCGCATCATCGGACCGCCCCAGGCGGTGGCCGACAGCAGCGCCTCCATCGGGCTCATGCCCACGTACTTCACGAAGTACTCGAGGTCCTTGGCATTGGTGCCGTGCGGTGTCCAGGCGAAGCCGTAGTCGCCGCCGGGCAGGATGCGGATGCCGCGCTTGCGCATCGCGCGCATGCTCTCCACCGCGGCATCGAGCTCGCGGTGGTAGCCCATCTTCGTGGTGACTTCCTTCGTCAGGCCCCACTGGCTCGCGTGGTGGCAGGTGTTGATCAGCCACGCGAGGCCGGGCGCGATGAAGTGCTCCATCTTGTGCGCCTCGAGCAGATCGAGCGTCTCGTTGTCGGTGAAGCTCGCGTGGTAGATCACCTCGATGCCGTGTTTCACGCACTGCTTGATCGACCAGGTCGAGCGCGCATGCGCGGCCACGCGCTTGCCCCAGGCCTTGGCCTCCTCCACGCAGACGCGGATCTCCTCCTCGGTGAACTGGCTCATCTCGCTGGGCATGCCGGTGATCGACTCGCCCGAGAGATTGATCTTGAGCGAATCGACGCCGTACTTGGCGAACATGCGCACGCAGCGGCGCATCTCCTCGGCGCCGCTGACCACCGCGCCGAAGGCGAACTCGGGCTGCGGCAGGTGCGGCTGCGTGGTGTCGCCGAGCCCGCCGGGCACGGTGATCTCCTGGCTCGCGGCCAGGTAGCGCGGGCCGACGATGGTGCCGTCGTTGATGGCGTTGCGGATCACCACGTCGAGCCGCGGCTTGGCGGTGGCGGCGCCCACGCAACTGGTCCAGCCCATGTCGAGGTAGCGCTTCGCGACCTCGGCGCACCACAGGATGTGCTCCTCGGGCGGCATGCGCTGGATCGCGTCGAGGCTGGGCTGGTCGTTCCACGAGAAATGCGTGTGGGCCTCGACCATGCCGGGCATCAGGAAGGCGCCCGCGCCGTCGATGACCTGGGCGCCGTGCACGGGCGCGGAGCGCGCGCCGTGCGAGGTCTTCAGGACGCGCGCGATGCGGTTGCCCTGCACCAGCACGTCGCCGGTGAAGGGCGCCTCGCCGCCGCCATCGAAGATGCGGACGTTGGTGAACAGCACGTCGGCCACGGTCAGCTCCTCGCCTGCGCCGCCAGGAATTCGCGCAACTCGCGCTGGCACTCGTCGGGGCGCTCGACGGGTGTCCAATGGCCGCACTTCGGCAGCACCACCACGCGCTTGCTCGCGGCGCGGTGCAGCCGGTCGGCCATGGCGCGCACGGCCTGCGGCGGCGCCACGCCGTCCTCGTCGCCGGTCACCAGCAGCACCGCGGCCTCGATGTTCTCCACCGCCGCGGGCTGCGCGCCGGCCAGGGCCTCGCAGCTGCGCGCATAGGCTTCGCCTTCCTGCCGCATCAGGCTCTCGCGCACGAAGGCCACCGCCACCGGCAGCCGCTGGCGCGTGTCGGCCGAGATCGCGCCCTGCAGCAGCGCCTGCGTGATCTCGTGCATGCCCGCCGCGCCGCCGCGCGCCTTGTCGGCGCGGGCCTTCATCGCGGTGCGCGCCGCGTCGGGCGGCGCGATCAGCGGGCCGAACAGCGCGAGGCTCGCCACGCACCTGGGATGCGCCGCGGCGATGTGCTGGCAGACGATGGTGCCCATCGAATGGCCGATCCAGTGCGCGCGCTGGATGCCCAGGCGCTCGCAGACCGAGAGCACGGTCTCGACGTAGCGCTCGATCGTGAGCGGTCCTTCGGCGCGCTGCGAGCGGCCGCTGCCGGGCAGGTCGATGCGCACCACGCGATGGCGCGCCAGCGCGGGCATCAGCGGCGTGTAGGTGTTCGAGCTGCCGCCCAGGCCATGCACGCAGACGACCACCGGGCCTTCGCCCTCGTCCTCCACCGCGATGCGGTCGATGAGCTGGAAGCTCATGCCAGCGCCTCGAAGCGGTTCTCGATGACGCCGATGCCGTCGATCTCGATGCGCACCGTGTCGCCCCGTCCCAGCCATTGCGGCGGGTTCAGCCCCATGCCCACGCCCGAGGGCGTGCCGGTGGCGATCACGTCGCCCGGATGCAGCGTGATGCCGCGCGAGCAGGTCTCGATCAGCGTCGGGATGTCGAAGATCATGTCGCGCGTCAGGCCGTCCTGGCGCAGCGCGCCGTTGACCCAGCCGCGCACGCGCGTGGCGCGGCCATCCATCTCGTCGGCGGTCACGATCCACGGGCCCATCGGGCAGAAGGTGTCGAAGCTCTTGCCGAGGTCCCACTGCTGGTGGCGCATCTGCACGTCGCGCGCCGTGACATCGTTGACGATGGTGTAGCCGAACACGTGCTCCATCGCCTGCGAGCGCGGGATGTCGCGCCCGCCGCGGCCGATGATCACCGCGAGTTCGGATTCGTAGTCGATCTGCACCGACACCGAGGACCGCGGCAGCCGCACCGGATCGTGCGGGCCGATCACGCATTCGCCGAGCTTGCCGAACACGATCGGCCACGGATCGCTCTCGGGCATGCTGCTGCGGAACACCGAGCCCGCGAGTTCGGCCGCATGCGCGCGGTAGTTGCGCCCGACGCAGAACAGGCCGCGCAGCGGGCGCGGCAGCGGGGCGCGCAAGGTGATCACCTCGACCGGCAGCCGCGTGCCCGAGGGCTGCGGCAGCGGCTCGTTGCGTGCCAGCGCCTCGATCAGCGGCAGCACGCCGCGCGAGGCGTCGCCCACCGCCAATGGCGTGGCTTCCCGGCCGTCGGCCGAGATCGTGCCCGCATGGTTGCGGCCACCCCAACTCCAGCTTGCGAAGCGCATCGACTTTGTCTCCATATGGCCCCGAGGTCGTCGCGCTGTGCGCCGATCGCCTCGGTGGCTCCGGAAGTCATCTAGGGATTTTTGAGACTTGCGTCTCAAATCTGGGTGCGCGGATCATACGAGCCGTGTCACCATCTCCACAAGACGACTTCCGCATTTCCGAACCCCGTACAAACCCGATGGCAAGACTCAAGCACACACCGAGCGAGGCGCCGCGCGCGCCGGAACGCGGCGTTCGCGCCGCCACCTTCCGCGAGCTGCTGCAGGCCGCGATGGACATCATTCGATTGAAGGGCCACATCCCCTCGGTGGCCGAAGCGGCGGCGCGATCGAACGTGTCGCGCGCCACCGCCTACCGCTACTTTCCGAGCCGCAGCGCGCTGGTCACCGCGGTGGTCGACAGCTCGCTGGGCCCGGTGCGCCAGATGGCGTCGGACAACCCGAACGGCCGCGAGCGGCTGCACGAGCTGTTCTGCCAGACCTTTCCGCGCTTCAAGGAATTCGAGGCACCGATGCGCGCCGCGGCGCAGCTCTCGCTCGAGCAGTGGGGCCTCGAGCGCGCGGGCTTGCTGGCCGAGGAACCGTACCGGCGCGGCCATCGCGTGCGCATCCTCGAGCACGCGCTCGAGCCGATGTCGCCGCTCTTGAGCCCGCGCATGCGCGACCGGCTGCACCATGCCCTCTCGATCGTCTACGGCATCGAGCCCTACGTGGTGCTCAAGGACATCTGGGGCCTCGAGGACCGCGAGGTCGAACGCACCGCGCTGTGGATGGCCGACGCGCTGGTCGATGCGGCGCTGCGCGACTCGGCGGCGAAGCGCGCGGCGGCCGAGGCGGCGGCCGCGTCGACACCGCCGCCTGCGCCCGAATGGCTCGATGCGCAGTACAACAACCGCGCGCGCATTCCCGAACACCCGTCGATCCTGAAGTACTGGGCCGATGCATCGGCGCAGGCACTGCAGCGGCCCGAGTGGATTCGCGACCTGGCCTACGGCGACGACGAGAGCGAGCGGCTCGACATCCTGCCGGCCGCATCGGGTGCCGGGAAGGCGCCGGTCTTCGTCTACATCCACGGCGGCTACTGGCGCGCGCTCGACAAGCGCGACCATGCCTTCCTCGCGCCGCCGCTGGCCGATGCCGGCGCCACCTTCGTGCAGCTCAACTACGCGCTGTGTCCGGCGGTCGACATCGAGCACATCGCGCGGCAGATGGCGCAGGCGCTGGCCTGGGTCTATCGCAACATCGCGGCGCATGGCGGCGATCCCGCGTGCATCGTCGTCGCGGGCCATTCGGCCGGCGGCCACCTCGCCACCATGCTGCTGGCCTGCGACTGGCAACGGGTCGGGCCCGACCTGCCGCGCGATCTCGTCAAAGCGGCGCTGCCGATCTCGGGCGTCTACGAGCTCGAGCCCTTGCGGCATGCGCCTTTCCTCGCGGCCGACATCGGGCTGACCGAGGCCTCGGCGCTGCGGCTGAGTCCGGCTGCGATGCCCGCGCCGAAGCAGGGCACGCTGGTGACCGTGGTCGGCGGCGACGAGAGCGAGGAGTTCCACCGCCAGGCCGAGCTGATCGCCAGCGCCTGGGGCCCCCGCGTGGTGGTGGGCGCCGAACGGCCCGCGAACCGCAACCACATGAGCGTGCTGGCCGATCTCGCGGACCCGGCATCGGGCACGCACCGGCAGGCGCTGGGCCTGCTCGGGCTCGCCGATCCGCCACGCTGATCCCCGGTCCTCGCGCGGGCCGCGCCACGGCGGGGGTCTGGAAGCCCCACGACGTGGCGCGCCCACGTCCGACAAGCCACCGGGGGGCCTCGCGTCGTACAAGTTGCTCAACCTGCTTCAACTTCATTCCCAGGAGAGCGACCGATGAGCGACAAGAAGCCGAATCCCGTGATCAATGCGGTGTCCAACGTCGTGGCGGCCCTGCGCGCCGATGACGACCAGATCGCGGTGGCCAAGGCCCACGAATCCCTCGAGCCCGAGGCGATCGAGAAACTCACGCCCGAGGAGGCACGCCGGCAGCCGACCGTGGCCGATGCCGTGAAGAAGGTGCTCGAGCAGCAGAACCGCTCGGCCGTGCGCGAGACCCTGGTGCCCGGCGTCACCACGCGCGAGCTGTCGGTCGATGGCGCCACCGGCCCGCTGGCCGCCACGCTTTACACGCCCGCGGGGCAGGGGCCCTTTCCTGTCGTCCTGTATTTCCATGGCGGCGGCTGGGTGATCGCGAACCGGCAGGTGTACGACGGCGGCGCGCGCGGGCTCGCCGCCGCCGCACGGGCGATGGTGCTGTCGGTCGACTACCGGCTCGCGCCCGAGCACAAGTTTCCGGCCGCATGGGACGACGCGCTCGCGGCCTACCGCTGGCTGATCGAGCACGCGGCCTCATTCGGCGGCGATGCCACCCGCCTCGCGCTCGCGGGCGAATCGGCCGGCGGCAATCTCGCGGTGGCCACGGCGATCGCCGCGCGCGACGCCGGCCTGCGCGCGCCGCGCCACGTGCTGTCGGTCTACCCCGTCACGCAGACCAGCCGCAACACCGAGTCCTACCTCGAGAACGCGATCGCCAAGCCGCTCAACCGCGCGATGATGGACTGGTTCTTCACCCATGTGACGCGCACCGAGCAGGACCTCGACGACCCGCGGCTGTCGCTGGTCGATGCGCCGCTGGCCGGGCTGGCGCCGGTCACCATCGTCAATGCGCGGCTCGATCCGCTGCGCAGCGATGGCGCGAGGCTCGAAAGCGCGCTGATCGACGCGGGCGTGGAGGTCGCGCGCAAGGAGTTCGAGGGCGTGGCGCACGAGTTCTTCGGCGCCGCGGCGGTGCTCGAGAAGGCCAGGGACGCGCAGGCCTTCGCGGGCGAGCGGCTGCGGCGATCGTTCGCGCCCTGAAGGCCGGACCCACACGATGGCGAAAACACCATGAGCCTGACCGGTTACCTCGTCGAGGACAACCCCCTGATTCGCGACAGCCTGATCGCGACGCTGGAAGAGCTCGCGCCCGTGCACATGGTCGGCAGCGCGGAGACCCAGGCCGAGGCCGTGGCCTGGCTGCACGATGCCGATGGCCAATGGGACGTGGCCGTGGTCGATCTCTTCCTGCGCCACGGCACCGGCTTCGGCGTCCTCATGGGCTGCAGGGATCGCCTGCCGCGCCAGCGCATGGTGATCTTCTCGAACTTCGCGACCAAAGACATGCGCGAGCGCGCGCTGCTGCTGGGCGCCGATGCGGTGTTCGACAAGTCGACGGAGATCGAGGGCCTGCTGCGCTTTCTCGAGGAGACCGAGCGCGCGGTCGATCGGTCCTGAAGCGGCGCGCTACAGCGCCTCGATGTCGGGCAGCACCCAGGTGCGGTCGAAGTAGGCCGAGAGTGGGCCGAAGAGACGGAAATAGACGTACCAGGAATGCCCTGGCGTGGTGGGAATCCAGTTCTTCTCGAGGCCCGGCGCAGGCGTCGGGCCCAGCACGATGTCGACCGATCCGTCGGCGTTCTTCGCCAGGTCCTGGCGCGAGGAGCGGTCGACGATCTGCTGCGCGTTCTGGATCAGGCCGCGGGTCTGCGTGTCGTAC
The DNA here is from genome assembly GCF_059415325.1 of Variovorax sp. GW821-FHT10D07. Lineage (NCBI taxonomy): Bacteria > Pseudomonadati > Pseudomonadota > Betaproteobacteria > Burkholderiales > Comamonadaceae > Variovorax > Variovorax sp. GW821-FHT10D07. The sequence goes on from NZ_JBWKMZ010000001.1 coordinate 527,588, forward strand.
AGCGTGACCGACCAGAACAGCCTGGCGGGCACCTCCGCCGGCACGCGCAGGCGGTAGCTGCGCGCACCGTCGAACGGGGCCGCCTTCGCGTCGTAGTAGGCGGCGAGATAGGCCGCGCCGACGCCGGGCGTTCGCGTCAGCACGGCCGCCGAGGTGCCGGTGACTTCGTAGAAGAAGGCCGTGCGCTCCTCGAACAGCGTGCCGCCGGGCACGTCCTGCGCGTTGTCGAAGCCGGGCGCGATCAGGTATTCCCAGTGGGTGTCGGGCCGATAGCGCATGCCGGGGATGCGCTTGCGGAAGGCGATGGCCTTGGCCGTCGCCTCGCCCACGATCGCGGCCTTCTCCAGCACGGCCTGTTGCCGAGCATCGGGCGCGAAGGGGCGATCGAATTTGATGCCGAGCGGCGCGAGCAGGGCGGCGAAGAAGCGGTCGCGATCCTCCACGGGCTCTCCCCGCAGCGCATTCGCCAGCCGTTGCCAGTAGGCGAGGCCTTGCGGATGCGCCATGCTCGTCAGTTCGCCCTCGGGCTTGAAGCGCAGCAGGCGTGTACTCGCCGCGGCAGGCTGCTGGCCGGGCGGATGGACCCGCAGGGCCGAGAAGACCGTTTCCACCTGCGCCAGGTCGGCATCGAGTCCGCGGCAGAACAGCAGGACCTTGAAGGTGCGCGATCGCAGCAGCTGCGCGCCGGCCGGCAGCTCGCCCGGCGCCTGCTGCCCCGGACCGAGCAGCACGAACACGGCGCCTCGGCCCGCATCGGGCCCGGTGATGCCGACATCGCACAGGGGACGGTCCCACCAGTCGATCAGCGAGCCCGCGGTCGCGCCCGGCGGATAGTGCAGCACCAGCGGTTGCCGCGAAAGATCGAAGAAGGCGAAGACATAGGGCGTGGTGACGTTCGAGCCGAGCATCGCGCTGACGTCGCGGTAGCCCGACACCCGCACGAAGTCGCCGCTGCGCGCGCCCGCGTTGTCGACCAGCATCTGCCGCGCGCTTTCCATGCCGACGATCGGGATGGCCCAGAGATAGCTCATCACGGCGCTCTGATGGTCGAGCGCCTGGTAGAGACTGTCCACAGTGCGCGCCGTGGGCATGCCGAGCTCGAACTCGAGCGCGCCGGCCTGCGTGTCGACCGCGGCGCGCGTGCCCGCGCCCTGGCCGGTGCCCGCGGCCGTGGGTTTCGAACTCAGCAGCGCCAGGGTCGTGGCCAGCTTGAAGGCGCCTCGTCGATTCAATGCCATGAACATCGGTCCTCGAAAGCTTGCAGCCTGCGTCAGTCGGGAAAACGCAGCACGGCCTTGATGGTCCGGCCCTGCTCGCCGTCTTCCACGGCCTCGTTGATCTGGTCGAAGGCATAGAACCGGATCAGCTTGTCGAAGGGGAAGCGCCCCTGCCGATACAGCTCGACCAGCTTCGGGATGAACAGGTCGGGCACCGAGTCGCCTTCGCAGATGCCGCGGATCTTGCGGCCCAGCAGCAGGCCCCAGGTGTCGAGGCCGATCTCGCTGCCGAAGGCGGGTGCGCCGATCATGCCGCACTCGCCCATGATCTGGATCGAATCGACGGCCTGGCGCAGGGCCGTGAGATTGCCCGAGGTCTCGAGCGAGAACTGGGTGCCGCCGCCGCCGGTGATCTCCTGGATGCGCCGCACCGGGTCGGTGGTCCGCGGGTTGACCACATGGGTGGCGCCGAGCTCGAGCGCGAACTGCAGGCGCGCCTCGTTCGGGTCGACGCAGATGCGGATCGCGCAGCCGGTCACGTTGGCCGCGAGCAGCGCCGAGAGGCCGACCGATCCCGCGCCGTAGATGGCGATCGAATCGCCGGCCTGCGGGCGCAGCGAGTTGATGACCGCGCCCGCGCCGGTCTGCACGCCGCAGCCCAGCGGCCCCATGATCTCGAGCGGCACGTCGGACGGGATCTTCACCACGCTGCGTTCGGTGCCCAGCGCATAGGTCGCGAACGAGGACTGGTTGAAGAAGGCCCCGTGCACGACGTCGCCGCCCTGGTGCATGGTGGGCGTTCCGTCCATGCGCGCGAAGCCGAAATTGGCCTTGAAGAAGTGCCGGCAGTACATGGGCTTGCCGGTCTGGCAGGTATCGCAATGGCCGCAGAAGTTGCAGCTCATCACGACGTGGTCGCCGGGTTTCAGCTTGCTCACGCGGCTGCCGACCTGCTCGACGATGCCAGCGCCTTCGTGGCCGTACACCGCGGGGAAGGGCGCCGGCACCACCTGGTCCCGCGGCAGGGTGTCGGTGTGGCAGACGCCGCAGCTCTTCATGCGGATGAGCACCTCGTCGTCGCGTGGCGCCTCCAGTTCGATGTCCTCGAGGGTGAACTTGCCACCCTTCTCGCGCATGACGGCGGCTGTGATCTGCATGGGATGACCTCTTCGGATGTGGGGAGTGGGGGAGGGCGAAGTGCTGCGTGCCGCGGGCTCAGGCCCTGGGGGCGAACCACGGGGCGGCCACCTGGGTCTGGATCGTCACGGCCTTGAGGTGCGTGTACATGTTGAGCGTCTCGTGGCAGTACTCGCTGCCGATCCCGCTCTCCTTGAAGCCGCCGAAGGGCGAGCCGCTCGCGAGGTTGAAGTAGTGGTTGATCCACACCGAGCCGGCCTGCAGCCGTTCGGCCGTGTCCCAGGCGTTGCGCAGGTTGCTGGTGTAGAGGCCGGCGGCCAGGCCGTAGCGCACGCCGTTGGCCTCCTCGATCATCCGGTCGTGGTCCTTCCAGCGGATCACGCTGAGCACCGGGCCGAAGATCTCCTCCTGCGCGATGCGCATGCGGTTGTCGGCCTCGAACACGGTCGGCGCGATGAAGTGGCCGTGGGCCTGCCCCTCGACGTCGACGCGCTGGCCGCCGGTCATCAGCCGCGCGCCCTCGGCCTTGCCGATGTCGATGTAGTTCATCACGCGCCGGCCCTGCTCGGGCGAGACGAGGTTCGAGAGCACGGTGTCGGGCGCGAGCGCTGCGCCGACCCGCACGCGCTCCATGCCGGCGACGAGGCGGTCCATCACGGCGTCGTAGACCGCGTCGTGCACGAACAGCCGGGTGCCCGCGAGGCAGGACTGGCCGTTGCAGTACAGGGTCGCGAACATCGCGTTGTCGACCACCGCGTCGATGTCCTCGATGTCGGGAAAGATGATGTTCGGGCTCTTGCCGCCCAGTTCCAGCGACACCGGAACCAGCCGGTCGGCGCCGGCGCGCGAGATGATCCGCCCGACCTCGCTGCTGCCCGTGAAGGCCAGCTTCGCCACGCCGGGGTGCGCGGTCAGCGCGGCGCCCGCTTCCTCGCCGAAGCCGGGCACGATGTTGATGACGCCCGGCGGAAAGATCTTCGCGATGTGCCGGCACAGCTCCAGCGTGCTGAGCGAGGCGTTCTCGTCGGGCTTCAGCACCACCGTGTTGCCCGCCGCGATCGCCGGCGCGATCTTGAAGGCCGCCATGATCGCGGGCACGTTCCACGGAATGATCTGGCCGCACACGCCATAGGGCTCGCGCCTGGCGATCAGGTAGCCGCCGGGGATCGGGCGGCCGAATCCCTCGTGCGTGAGGGCCGCGGCCGCGAAGTAGCGGTACTGCGAGATCGCGAACTGGTGATCGAGGCCGGTCTCGAACAGGCGCCGGCCGATGTCGATCGAATCGATGCGCGCGAGGCGCTGCTGGTCGGCTTCCACGGCCGCCGCCAGCTTCAGCAGCAGGGCCGAGCGCTCCTCGGGCGCGGTGGCACGCCAGGCCGGGAAGGCCCTGGCGGCGGCCCGCACGGCCGCATCGACCTCGGCCGCGCCGCAGCGCGCGATGCGCGCGACCTGCTCGCCCGTGCCCGAATGCCGCGCCTCGAAGGTCGGGCCGTCGACCGGCTGGAACGCGTTGTCGATGAAGGCACCGTAGGTTTCGGAAAGACCGAGGTCGTGGATCGAGCTCATCAAGGGACTCCTGTGCATGGATGGATGGGGGCGCGACCGGCCTGTGGGGCACGGTCGGCTCGGCTGGCGCCAGTCTTCAGGAAGACGCGCCGCGCCGCGATCCGGAATGCGAAGCGCTATCCGCGATGCGCAGGACGGGGGCTCCGGGCGTTCCCGCATCGCGTCGCTCAGCGAGGGAGCGCGAGGGAACGCACCCCTAGAATGCGGGCCCGGCGGCAGCATGCAGAAGCTGTCGCGCCGTCTGTGGAAGGGGCGACCATGCACTATCGGACCCATGATCTCGACGAAGCCATCCACGCCGTGGGCGCCGTGTACTGCCCGCACGAGCTCCACCTGGATCGCCGGGCCAAGGCCCTGGACACCCGGCTGAGCGCGACCGAGGCGAGGCCGCTGGCGCTGGTCCAGCTCGCCTACGGCGCGCGCGTGGAGGTCGACGCGGGCGAGTTCCCCGGCCTGTTCCTGTTCATGCGCTGCACCGCCGGCGAAGGCACCGTGTCCCAGGGCAACCGCAGCGCCACCTGGCGCGCCGGCACGACGATCCCCGTATCGGCGGGCCGGCCGACCCGCTTCGATTTCGGTGCCAGCTTCGAGCAGATCACCTTCCGGCCCGACACGGCGACGCTGGAGGCGTGCTGCGCCAGCCTCGTCGGCCGTCCGCTCGACGACGGGCTGAAGTTCGACCCCGTGCCGTTCACGCCGGCGCTCGAGCGTTCATGGTCCGGCGTGTGGGACCTGGTCGACACCTTGCCCGCGGCGCTGCCGGCCCCGGCGTACCGTTCGCTCGAGCAGTTCGTTCTCATGTCCCTGCTGCACGGGCATCCGCACAACTACACCGGCTGGATGCGCGGAGAGCGGCCCGCATCGCGGCCCGCGCGCCTCGCGACCCTGGCCGAGTCGTTCATTCACGACCGCATCGCGGACCTGTCGCTGACGGTGTCCGACATCGCCTCTTCGCTGGGCGTGGGCGTGCGTGCCTTGCAGCTGGCGTTCCAGGCGCACCGGGGGATGACGCCGACGGCCTACCTGCGTCAGATCCGCCTCGCGCAGGTGCGCGAGCGGCTGCTGGACGGCGCGGACGACGACACGGTGACGGACATCGCGTTCGCCCACGGCTTCTTTCATCTGAGCCGCCTCGCGCAGCAGTACAAGGCGCAATTCGGCGAGGCGCCATCGGACACCCTGCGCGCGCGCCATCGCCGGACGGCATGATGGGCGCATGCCTCGTTCCAACCCGTCATCCATGCCAGAACCCGTTTTCCGCCAGGCCCTTCCTTCCGATGCCGAACGCTGCTACGCGATAGAGATCGGCGCCTACGAGGGCGACGAAGCCGCCACCCTGGCCAAGATCCGCACGCGCATCGACCAGTACCCGCAGGGCTTCCTCGTCATGGAGCTCGAGGGGCAGCTCATCGGCTTCATCAACGGCGGGTGCGCGCACGAGGTCGTGATGTCGGACGAGGCGTTCAAGGAGCTGGTCGGCCACGACGCCGCGGCGCCCAACGTCGTGATCATGTCCGTGGTCATCGATCCCCTGTTCCAGGGGCGCGGGTATGCCAGCGTGATGATGAAGACCTTCGTCGACCGGATGCGGCAGGCCGGCAAGCAAACGATCCACCTGATGTGCAAGGAGCGCCACGTGGCGCTCTATGCCCGGCAGGGGTACGGCTATGTGAGGCCTTCGCCTTCCGACCATGGCGGGATGTCCTGGCACGAGATGCTGATGGTGCTCTAGCGGGCACCATCAGCGCGCCGCGGGCTCTCAGCCTTCGTTGGTCGGAGGCAGGAAGCAGAACGCCATCGGCGTGTCCTTCTGGTAGTCCAGCGCCACGCCGTAGCAGTCCTCGGTGTGGTCGATCTCCACGCCGATCACCGTGGGCACGTACGAATCGGTATTGACGATCGGCACGTCGCTGGCCTGGTACTTGTTCTGGATGAAGAAGTAGCCGAGTTCCTCGGTCGACACAAGATTCCACAACTGGCGATCCCGGATGTCGTCCTGCCGCGCCTGAACCGTGACCCTGGAGGCCACGCCGGTGTCGTCGCCCGCCAGCGTCATGACGAAGTTCGTGCCCATGGCGGTCTTCAGGTACCACCATCCCGGGGCCTCGACCGAGGGCACGAATTCCCAGAGCTGGTTCTTCACATCGGGGTCGGCCATGGACTTCTTGCTGTAGGCGATCACCTGCGCGCCGGCTTGGTAGGACGCGTCCTTCACATCGAGCACGCGGACGATGCTGCCCTTGTGCCGGATGAAGAACAGCGCGCCCTTGACGGGCGTGGTCTGGCTGGCCTTGGGCGGGGTCGCGGCCTTGGGCGTCGCGGCGGCAGGGCTCTTGGCAACGGGTCGGGACGTGGTGCCCGTCGTCACCACGTTCTTGCTCCAGTAGTTCTCGATCAACGCCAGGGCGTCGGTGATGTCCACGGTCTGGCCGTGGCGCTGCAGCAGCGAGATCGCCTGGGTATTGGTCGAGTTCTCCGGGATGAAGCAGGGCAGCCGCGGATTGATGTTGACGTAGCGATCGCCCAGCAGCATCTTGGCGATGTGGGGCATGAGTTCCGACGAGGTCCCGTTCAGGCTGAGGTCGAGCACGGGCGACGACCGCTTCTGGTTCATGAGGAACGGCGTGATGTTGTCGAAGGGATTGCCGTCCCCTTCCATCCACTGCTGGGCGCCCCAGTCGTGGGTGTCGCTCTGCAGCCAGTAGGGCATGTAGCCCGTGCCGATCGTGATGGCCGCGATCTGGTCGAGGGCGTAGCCGCTGCGCACCGCGAGCGCGATCGCCGCCACCGTCGGGTCGTGGTTGAAGAAGGCGCCATCGACGTTCCCGTCGAGGGACCCCAACTGTCCCGGCATGGCGCCGCTGGACGTCGCGGCCACCGCGATGGGGGTGTCGCCGTTGCCGTCGAGGCCGTCCAGCCGGTCCCGGTCGCTGCCGAGCATGTTCGTGAACATCATCGGCTTCCACGGCGTGGGCATCATCTTGTTGTCGCGGTCGGGTTCGACCTGGCCGACGTTGAACGAGACGAGCAGGACGTCCTTGCGCGCGTCGGCGATCTTCGTGTCGAAGTGGATGGCCTTCTGGCTGCCCAGCACCTTGTCGATCGAGTAGGCGGGCGTCCTCGGGTCGGGGTTCATGGCGTTGTAGAAGTTCAGTTCATCGCCGGTGAACATGTCGATCAGGTCCTTCGGCGTCTTGTGGCCCAGCAATTCGCTCGAGATGATCGCGCCGGTCGAGCAGCCGGCGAACATTCTCGTTTCGTCCAGCAGCGCCTTGTTGGCGTCGTACAGCCGCTGGAGGATGGTGGCGGAGAGCAGGCCGCGGATGCCGCCGCCGACGAACGAGAGAATTGTGTAATGGCCGGGAAGAGTCGACATTGCGAAAGCTCCTTCAGATGAGTTGACCCCATGCGGGGAGTCGCAGTGTCGAGTGCCGTTATTGCAATTGCACCTTACTTTTTCTTGCAGTGGCTATCTCGATGCAATGGAGAAATTGCCAATTAGGCCTATTGGCTGACAACGGATTTCAGTGGGGAATGGCGGAGGTCGTGGGGTCAATCAGGCGCCCGCGAAGTTCGCGATGGATCGATCACCGAAATCGGTGAGGCAGGAAGTTTCGGGGTGTCGCGACCTCGGCCACCCATGGCCATGGAGTGCGAAGCGCCATTCGCACATTCTTGCCGCCGCGTCGGGGGAAATTTCTTCGAAATGCCGCTAGTCGCCGAACCAGAAAATCACCCAGATGCCGACAGAGCTGTATGCGAAGAACATGGCCAGCATCTCGCGTTGAAGAGCCAGGCGCGCGTACTGCAGGCGAATACGAACCATCATGTCGACCCCTCTCTCCACGGCCGCTCCCTTCGGTGGAGATTGCGCGAGGCTTGTCCATTCGTCAAGCCGAAATTAGTTCACGCAGAGAGCGGCGACATGGAGATGCAATTGGGTCGCAATAGCGAGGAAATAGCGAGCTAATTGAACAGGGAGCCGCACGAGACGATCGGCCTTCAGGCACCCGCCGAAATGATCAGCGAATGCCTGGCGTCGACCGCTTCAGACTCAGTTCGATCCCCGCGGCGAACTCTGGAGGGCATCGACCAGAAAGTCGACCATCACCCGCACCTTCGCGCTGAGATGGCGACGGCTGGCGTAGATCGCGAGGATGTCGATCGGCGGCATGCGATAGCCGGGCATCACCTCGACCAGTCGACCGGCCTGCACGTCCTCACCAATCACGAAACTCGGTTGCCAGATGACGCCGGCGCCGGCAAGCGCCGCCGCACGAGCGGTTTCGCCGTTGTTCGCCCGCAGCGCCCAGCGCACGCGCACGGATTCCAGCGACCCGCCGGGGCCGGCGAACTGCCACTCGTCGGAGGTCGCGCCGTAGGTATAGCCCAGGCACAGGTGCCGCGACAGGTCCGCCGGCACCTCGGGCATGCCATGCCTCGCCAGGTAGTCGGGGGAGGCGCACACGAGGTTCTGCGAACGGCCCAGGTTGCGCGCGATGTGATTGCCCGACGTGGTCCGCGAGATGCGGATCGCCAGGTCGTAGCCCTCCTCGACGATGTCGACCACGCGGTCGATGAGCGCGATGTCGAGTTCGACATCGGGGTACTTCGCCATGAACTTCGGCCACAGCGGCGCCAGCACGAGGCTGCCGAAACTCAGCGGCGCATTGAGGCGCAGCCGCCCGCGCGGCTGCAGCGACGCGGTGGTCGCGAGTGCTTCGGTCTCCGCCACCTCCTCGAGGATCGACTTCGCCCGGTCGAACAGGGCTTCGCCGCCCTCGGTGAGCGACAGGCGGCGCGAGGTGCGGTTGATCAGCCGCGTGCGCAGGTGGGCTTCGAGCTCGTTGACGTAGCGCGTCACGTTGGCCGGTGAGGTATCGAGCGCGTCGGCCGCCTTGACGAAGCTGCCGCGCGCGACCACGGTCACGAACACCTCGTACGCACGCAATCGGTCCATGGCCCCAGGCTCCAATCATTCACAAAAGCTGAATGAGTAAACCACTTTTGGGGCCTTTCTGGAAGTGAAGCTGAATCATAAATTCGCTTCACCCCAAAAACAGACCGAAAGGCCCAGACATGAACACCCCCCATTCCGCCCCCACCCGCCGTGCGCTGATCGCCGGTGCCGCCGCATTCGGCGCCGCGCTGAGCTTCGGCCCCGTGGTGCACGCCGCGCCCGCAGTCGACGCGGTGCCAGGCTTTCGCGCAGGCAGCGCCGAGGTGAACGGCACCCGCATCGACTACCGCATCGGCGGCACCGGGCCGGCCATCGTGCTGCTGCACGGCTATGCCGAGACCGGCCACATGTGGAACCCGCTGATGCCGCTGCTGGCCAAGACGCACACCGTGCTCGTGCCCGATCTGCGCGGCGCGGGCAATTCGTCGAAGCCCGAGAGCGGCTACGGCAAGAAGAACATGGCCGTCGACATCCACGAGCTCGTCAAGTCGCTCGGCATCCGCAACGTGAGCATCGTCGGCCACGACATCGGCCTGATGGTGGCCTACGCCTATGCCGCGCAGTTCCCTTCGGAGACCGACAAGGTGGTGCTCATGGACGCCTTCCTGCCCGGCATCGGCCAATGGCAGAACGTCTGGTTGCTGCGCGACCTCTGGCACTTCCATTTCCACGGCGCGACGCCGCTGGCGCTGGTGCACGGGCGCGAGCGCATCTACTTCGAGCATTTCTGGAACGACTTCGCGGCCGACCCCAAGCGCTCGGTGCCCGAGGCCGATCGCCGCTTCTACGCCAAGGCCTACTCGCAGCCCGGCGGCATGCGCGCCGGCTTCGAGTACTTCAAGGCCTTCGAGCAGGACGCGGCCGAGTTCGCCGAACTGGGCAAGACGCCGCTGCCCATGCCGATGCTGGTGCTCTCCGGGGAAAAGGCCGGTGGCACTTTCCTGATCGAACAGGGCAAGATGGTCGCGACCCACGTGCAGGGCGTGATCGTCAAGGGATCCGGCCACTGGCTGATGGAAGAGGCGCCCGACCAGGTCATTCCCGCGCTGGTCAATTTCCTGGGCTGACAGGCAACCCATCTCGTCATCGACACAAGGAGCATCGACATGGATCTTCAACTGAAGGGCAAGCTGGCCCTGGTCAGCGGCAGCACGGCCGGCATCGGCTATGCGATCGCGCACACGCTGGCCCAGGAGGGCGCCAGCGTCATCGTCAACGGCCGGTCGCAGACCGCGGTCGACGAGGCGGTGGAGCGCATCCGCTCGCAGACGCAGGGCACGGTGGTCGGCTACGCCGGCGATCTCAGCCGCGCCGACGCCGCCGAGGAACTCGTGCGCCGCCATCCCGGCATCGGCATCCTCGTCAACAACCTCGGCATCTTCGAGGCCAAGGCCTTCGAGGACATTCCCGATGAGGACTGGCTGCGCTTCTTCGACGTCAACGTGCTGAGCGGCGTGCGCCTCGCGCGCCTGGTGCTGCCGGAGATGAAGCGGGCGAACTGGGGCAGGATCATCTTCATCTCGAGCGAAAGCGCGGTGCAGATACCGACCGAGATGATCCACTACGGCGTGACGAAGACCGCGCAGCTCGCGGTGTCGCGCGGGCTCGCGGAATCGGTTGCCGGCACGAACATCACGGTGAACAGCGTGCTGCCCGGCCCGACGAAATCGCGTGGCGTCGGCGACTTCGTCGAGGGCATGGCACGCTCGAGCAGCAAGAGCTTCGAGCAGGTCGAGGCGGAGTTCTTCGACCATGTTCGCCCGACCTCGCTGATCAAGCGTTTTGCTTCGCCGCAGGAGGTGGCCTCGCTCGTGGCCTATGTGGCGAGTCCGCTCGCGTCGGCGACCACGGGCGCGGCGCTTCGCGTGGATGGGGGCGTGGTCAAGAGCGCCTTCTGAGCTCGCCGGCGCGGGGCGCTCCTCGAGGCCGTCTTTGGTATCGTGCGGTCGAATCGCAGGGTGGTGTACGCCGCCTGGCGATGTGGGCTCGACACCCGACGACGGGTTCAACGATCGCGAGGAGACACGCAATGGTGGTGCGGCAGTGGTGAGCGAGCACGCAGCGACACGGCCGCCGATCCGCATCGGGCGCCTTCGGCGTGCGTCTTGGGTGGCCGCGGCGACTGGGTGCGGGATCGTAGCAACGAACATCGATCGGATGGCGCTGCACGATCGGTGTTGGCCTACCGTGAGAAGCGGAACCCGCGGCCAGGTCTGCAGCTCACCCAGATGACGGCGCTGAGCAGGCCCAGCGATGCGATGGCCAACGCGAAGCCGGCGGGGTTGGTGCCTATCGATCCGAAGCGGGCGCAACGCGGAGGCGAGTAGCTCTTGGCCCTTGGTGCCAGGGCTTCGCAGGCAACGTAGGTTCCGGAGGATGTTCTGTAGCCCTTGCCAGGTTGTGCGAACAGCATCTCGGTGGCTATGCCCAGCGCGAACAGAAATGGAAGTGTGACGAGCAGCTGCACGCCGATCCATGTCCGTCGACGTGTCGCTCGCGCTTTTTCGTCTGGTGCGTACACGGAATCCGGGATTCTCAACATGTGAGGAGCTATCGGCGGGGCCTTGCTGCAGCCAATTCGTCGCAGGCAGCGAGCGCCTGATCGGTGCTTCGAATGGATTCGAAGAGTGGCCGCTCCGAAGCTCGAAGCCGCGCATTCTCGGCGCCGATGTCTTCGAGCGCCCGATCCAGCAAGGCGCGGCGCTGGGCGGTCGTGGGAGCCAGTTCCTCGAGCCTGTCGATGTAGCGCGCCGACAAGCGCATCCAGCGCATCGCGGCGGCACGCGTTCCGTCTTTGGAGATGTCTTCCACGGTCCGGGAGGCCAGCGCGACACAGTAGGCGAGTTGTTGTTCCGCACCGCGGTTTTCCGTGGCGTGGGTCGACGAGACGAGCACGGCGAGCGCGAACCATAGACCTTGCTTCATATGCATCTGTCGAAGTTGTGCAGGTGGGGCGCGACGAATGGATCTGCCGTCGATGGTATCGATGTCGCTGCAGCTTCAACGCGGCACCTGGGCATCGGCTTCCTTGACCGGACATGCCGAAGCATTGACGGACTTGCCGGGCGCGATGACACCGCCTTCGTACACGCAACGATGCAGCGGGCGATCGGGCCAGCGCGCTTCGTACCACTGCACGCGGCCAGCGACGAAGTAGGCGGTGATGACCTTCTCCATGGTGGACGGCGCATTGCCATCGCCGATCCAGCCGTATTGGCAACCGGTGAACGCATTCGGAACCGGCTGGGGATCGACGATGAAGTCGAAGCCGTGCGTGTGGGTGACCTCGGCGCCCGCGTGCGGTGAAGCCCGGGAACAGAGTTCGGCCGCGCTCGCGCCCCCCGCGCACAAGGCGGCGGTCGAAACGATCATCGGGATGAACAGCCTGTACAGGCGCATGGGTCGATTCCTTGCATGACGGGTCACGCCGGCCTCATGCATCGGCGCGGCGCGCAATTCTCGTCCAAGGCCGGGTATCAGACCCGGAACCAGATCTTGAACGTCACGTACAGCGCATACCCCAGCGCGAGAACGAGCCACACCATGTAGAAGACGTTCGACCAATACTCCCCCGCATGCGTCGCCAATGCATACACCTGCCCCGAGCAGGCCTTGCCGAGGCACGGCACCTCGCCCCGGATCAGCGCGCGCAAGGTGGAGACGAAGAGATAGCACGCGATGGCGCCCGCCACGAGAAAGCCGACCGGTCCGACGAAGCCCTTGGTGAGTTCGTCGTTCTCGTCGCGGTTGCCCTTCTTCAGCAGGCTCTGCCCGAAGCGGTACCAGGCGAATCCCAGCAGGAGCATCAGCGAGTAATAGAGAAAGTCACGCATGGCATCGAAGGGGCGAGGGCGGTCGAAAGCACGGATTCGTCACGAAGCCGTCGCGGCCACGGCGTGGCCTTCGCCGCATTTTCCGACAGCTGGCTCCTCGGTTGTCCCGATGCTGTCCGCGCCATTCGGCCTGGCCGCGGTCCATGCGCGAGCGCCCAGGCCTTTCGGGGATGAAGTGGCTCGAGCCGGCGTTCAGCCTTCGCAACGCCTAGACGGAAGCGCGTCCATCCCCCTTGTTTCCGTCAGGCCGCCTTGGCAGGCACCGGCGTGTTGAGCAACTGCTGCTCCCAGAGGTATGCGATGCCGCTGCCTCCCGCGTGTTGCGTGATCACCTGGGTCAATGCAGCGGCGCTCTCGGTGCGCGCCCAGTCGCGCTGCCATTCCGAGGCGACCGCGAGCCAGGTGAGCATGTTCGCGCCGGCCGCGATCATTCGCTGGATCGCGACCTGGTGCGACTCGACGGAGACGCCGCCGGACGCGTCGGTGACCACGGTGACGTCCCAGCCTTCGCCGAGCGCCTGGATCGTCGGCATCGCGACGCACACCTCGGTCCACAGGCCCGCGATGATCAGTTGCTTGCGGCCCGTGGCCTTGACCACATCGACCACCGCCTTGTCCTGCCAGGTGTTGATGAACGTACGGTCGATGACCTCCTGCCCGGGGAAGACCTCGGTGAGCTGGGGGAAGAGGAGGCCGCCGCGTTCGGCGATCACGCTCGTCAGGATGGTGGGGACGCCGAAGGCCTTGGCGGCCTTCGCGAGGCCGACGGTGTTGTTGATGACCATCTGCGGTTCGTGACTGTTCAGGTTTGCGAGCTGGTAGGGCTGGTGGTCGATCAGGACGAGGACCGAATCTTCGGGACGAAGAAGCGAAGAGAGGCCGTTGCGAGAAGTCATTGCTGGTTCCTGTGTTGCCGCTGTCAGCGGAAGGGGTTCTGGACGACGGCACCGCTCGTGGCGATGCCGTCCGCAGGGAGTATTGCGATCCCCCTCTTCGCCCGGTAGTACCATTCTTCGGCGAACTGTGTCGCGATTGGAGGAACGCCAGCTTGGACATCGAGGACCTGCGTACATTCGTCGAAGTGGCCAGTGCCGGAGGGGTGTCGCCGGCGGCGGTGCGACTGGGCATCTCCAAGTCGATGGTGAGTCGGCGACTGCTTCGGCTCGAAGCGGAACTGGGTGTTCAACTGCTCGCGCGATCCACACGCGGCGCGGCGCTCACGGAAGCCGGCAGCACGTTCCGCGACTACGCGGCCAAGGTCTGCGTCGACATCGACACGGCCATGGAGACGATCCTGCCCGCGGGCGAGCTTCGCGGCCGCCTGAGGATCGCGGTGCCATTGAGTTTCGGCCCGACGCACTTCGCGCCCATGCTCGCCGAGATGGCGAAGCGCCATCCCCAGCTCCACATCCAGACCTGCTACAGCGACAGATTCGTCGATCTGATTGCCGAAGGCTTCGACTGCGCGATCCGGGTCGGCTATCTCGAGGACTCCAACCTCATTGCAAGAAGCGTCGGACCGATCTACGGCAAGCTCGTGGCGAGCCCGAGCTACATCAGCGCGCACGGGTCGCCCGAGACCCCGGACGAACTCGGTGCGCATGAAGCGCTGATGCAGGGCACCGAGGCCTGGCAACTGATGGACGGCGACCGGATCATCACGGTCCGACCGCAGGGACGATTCAAGGCCGACAACGGCACGGCACTGGTCGCCGCCGCGGTGGCAGGCCTTGGGATCGCCTATGTGCCGGACTGGCTCACGCACGAATACGTGGCCGCCGGTGCGCTGGTGCCGGTCATGACGCGCTATCCACCGCCCCCCGCGGGGGCTTACGTCATCCGGCCGCCCGGCCAGCATCCGGCCAGGAAGATACGCGTGCTGACCGAACTGCTGATCGAGCACTGCGAGCGGTTGTCGCACCCGGCGTGAGCGGGTGCTTCGTCGTTTTCGTCGCGCTTGCCGTGCGGCGAGCGAAGCGGCTTGTCGCCGTTCTGTCACGTACATGTAAACAAATCGAACTAGCCTCGCCGACAACTTGCTGAGCGGTCTGCCTCGGGCACTTCATTTCAACTTCCGGACGTGTGCGATAGCAGATGACAGCTAACCCGGCATCGGTCAGTGTGCTGGCACTGACAGGGTGCCTGCTGTGGGGCTGCCTCGCGTCCATGGGCACGCTGCTGGTCGCCGTGGAGGCTCGGGCCCAGGGGCCGGCGGCATCCGATGCCGTGATCACGAATCCATTCCTCTTCGACATTGCCGCCCAGGACCTGGGCAGCGCGCTCAACGCCTACAGCCGCCTGACCGGCCTCGCCGTGATGATCGACAGCACCGATGCGAAGCGCCAGGCCGGCGCCGTGCGGGGCAGCTTCGGCGCGGACGAAGCGCTGCGGCAACTGCTGGCGGGAACGGGGCTGCGCGCGCGCCATGCCGATGCGCAGTCCGTCGTGATCTCTCCAACGGACGATCCGGTGCCGGCCACCGCGGTGCCGCCGGTTGCGACGACGGGAAGCCCCGACATCCCGGGCATCACCGGCAGGAACCCCGACTTCATGGCCTACATCGCGCGGGTGCAGCAGAGCCTGCGCGATGCGCTGTGCGCGTCGCCGCAGACCCGGCCCGGCCCGTACCGGCTGGCATTGCAGCTTCGCCTCGATGCGCGTGGCATGGTCGAGCGCTTCCGGCTGCTCGACACGACGGGGCAGGCAGCGCGCGACGCGGCGATCGCCCGGGTGCTGCGGCGCATGGCGGTGGGTGCGCCGCCGCCCGCCGCGATGGCGCAGCCGGTCTCGATCCTGCTGCTGCCCGAAGGGCCCTCGGCGCGCCCGCAATGCCCGTCCGCCATCGAGGGCCAAGGGGAGGGCGCGGCCCTGACCGCCGCGCGCACGCCGGACGCGTTCCGGATCGTCGGACCCTGAGCCACGCCATGCCGGATTCGCTTCGCTCCACGCTGCGCCTGCGCCTGACCGCGCGCTATGCGGAGCTGCGCCGCAGCCTGGAGCGCATCGTGGGCTCGCGCGACGACGCCGCCGATGCGCTGCAGGAAACCTGGGTGCGGCTCGAGGCGACGGCCACGGCGGGCTCGGTGCGCAATGCCGACGCCTACCTGCTGCGCATGGCCGCCAACATCGCGATCGACACGCACCGCCACAACAGCGTGCTGCTGACCGATGGCGACGTGGAGGCGCTGATGAACATCGCCGACGAGGTGGGCGATCCGCTGCGCACAGTCGCGGCGCGCAGCGAGCTCGCGACGCTCGATGAAGTGCTGGCGGAGATGCCGCCGCGGCGCCGCGCGATCCTGATCGCGGCGCGCATGGACGGGCTGCTCAACACCGAGATCGCCGAGCGCTTCGGGATCTCCGAGAGCTCGGTGGAAAAGGAGCTGCGCCACGCCATGCGCCATTGCCGCGAGCGCATGGCGCAGTCCGATGCGGTCGAGCGTTCGAACGTCGCGGGCCGTCGGAGATACTGATGTTCATGAGCGCCGACCGCAACGCCCACGCCTCGATCCGCGAACAGGCCGACGCCTGGTGGGCGCGGCTGCGCTCGGGCCGGGCCACGCGCGCCGATGCCGAAGCGCTGCGCCAGTGGTGCGCGCAGAGCGCCGAGCACGCACGGGCCTGGCGCGAAGTGAAGAAGGCCTGGGAGGCGCTGGAGCCGGCCGCCGCCCGGGCGGTGCAGGCGGATCCCTCGGCGGCGTTTCCCGAGCGGTCGCGGCGCGTGGCCGCACCGGCTTACCGGCCCGGCCGGCGTGCCTTCGTCGCGGGCGCGGTGGCGGCATCGGCCACCACCTTCCTGGCCTTCAGGCCGCCGCTGGGGCTGTGGCCGTCGGTCGCGGAACTGGGCGCCGACTACCGCACGGGCACCGGCGAACAGCGGCAGGTGGCGCTGTCCGACCAGGTCAGCGTGCAGATGAACACGCAGACCCGCATGAACCTGAAAGCCGGCGAGGCCGGCGACGGCATCGAGCTGGTGGCGGGCGAGGCCGAGATCCTCGCGGGCCCGCAGCGGCCGTTCGCGGTGTATGCGGGCGCGGGGCGGCTGCTGGCGCGTTCCGCGCGCTTCAACGTGCGCCACACCGGCCCGCAGGTGTGCGTGAGCTGTCTCGAGGGCACGGTCGACGTCGACCTGGCGGGCCAGCACCGCGTGCTCGAGCGCGGCCTGCAGCTGGTCTACGACGCGCAGGGCGCGCGCGCCGCGGTGGCCGTCGATCCGGCGAGCGTCAGCGCCTGGCGCAGCGGCGCGCTGATCTTCACCGACGTGCCGCTGGCCGAGGTGATCGACGAGATCAACCGCTACCGGCCGGGCCGCGTCATCCTGCGCAATGCCGAGATGGGACGCCGGCCGGTCCAGATGCGCTTCACCATCCATCAGACCGACACGGCGCTGACGATGATCCGCGAGCTGTACGGCGCCAAGCTGACGGCGCTGCCGGGCAACATCGTGCTGATGAGCTGAGCGGCCTCGCCGCTCTTCAACCGCGGTAGCGGCGGCCCCAGGCGCGGGTGCCGCGCGAAATTCCAGAAAAAAAGTTCGAGAAGCATTGCGACTTCTTTCGACGAGGCACGTCATCGAGGCATGGATGTCCTTTTCCCATGCGTCGCGTGCCCGGGGCCGGCGTCCTTCGTCACCCTTTCAAACAGTTCCAGGAAAGTACCCTCATGAAATCGTTCCATGCAGCGGCGCGCCGCAAGGCCCTCGGCAGGCCGCCCGCGTCGTCTGCGCCGGCCTCGCAGGGGCTGGGCTGGCGCCTGACGCCGCCGGCATCGGCCGTCGCCGCGCTCCTGATCGCCGCGGGTGCGGGCGGCAGCGCGCATGCGCAGCACGCCTTCAGCGCGGGCTGGATGGCGCAGAAGAACATGGCGCAGAGCACGGCGATGGCCACGGGCCGGCTGCCCAACGGCATGCCGGCCTCCACGCTGACCAACCCGCAGGCGCAGCAGCAGCAGGCCAGCGCGCAGTTGCAGCGTTCGATCGGCAACCTCAACCTGGCCGCGCAGGCAATCGCGGCGCAGCAGGCGGCGCAGGCGGCCGCGCGTCAGGCCGCGCAGAACGATCCCTCGTCGGTGCCCGACGGCCTCGCAGAGGGCGGCCTGAAGGTCGATACCGATTCGCTGACCGCGGGCTGGCTCAATGCCAATGCGCCCGTGCAATCGCAGGTCGGCGGCCGCACGCAGGTCGCGATCCAGCAGACCGGCGACAAGGCGATCCTCAATTGGGAGAGCTTCAACGTCGGCAGGAACACGACGGTGCAGTTCCAGCAGCAGCCCGACTGGGCGGTGCTCAACCGCGTCAACGATCCGCAGGCACGGCCTTCGCAGATCCAGGGCCAGATCAAGGGCGACGGCACGGTGCTGATCGCCAACCGCAACGGCGTGGTGTTCTCGGGCAGCAGCCAGGTCGACACGCGCAACCTGGTGGCGGCAGCCGCGAAGATCGGCGACGAGCAGTTCAAGGCGCGCGGCATCTACAGCGCGCAGCAGGACGGGACCTATGCACCCAGCTTCACCGATGCGCTGGGCAGCGTGAAGGTCGAGGCCGGCGCGCGGATCGCGACCACGGCGCCCGCCTCCGTCACGCAGGGCGGCGGCTATGTGCTGCTGCTGGGCACCGAGGTCGGCAATGCCGGGCAGATCGGCACGCCGCGTGGCCAGGTCCAGCTGGCGGCCGGCGATTCCTTCCTCATCCGTGCCGGCCAGGCCACCACGGCGAATGCCTATGCGACCACGCGCGGCAACGAGGTCTCGCCGCAGTTCAAGGTCGACAGCACGGCGGGCGCGGTGAGCAACACCGGCCTGCTGCAGGCGCCCGAAGGCGACATCACGCTCGCGGGCCGCCAGGTGGTGCAGGACGGCGTCGCGCTCGCCACCACCACCGTCAATGCCCGCGGCAGCATCCACCTGCTGAACTCGGCCAGCGATGCGCTGGGCAGGGTGACCATCGGCGCGCACGCCACCAACGCCATCGTGCTCGACGACAGCGCCGGCAGCGCGCTCGACAGCCAGCGCGACGCCTTGATCGCCGAGTCGGCGAAGCAGGACCTGGCGCGGCTGACGGTGCCGGTCACGCCCGGCGTGTTCGACAACCTGGCGCGCATGGACGACCGCCGCGACCTGTCGCGCGTGGAGATCGTCTCGGGCGGCGATGTCGGCTTCGAGGGCGGCTCGCTGACCCTGGCCACCGGCGGCCAGGTCGCGGTGAGCGCGAAGGGCCGCAGCAACGTCGCGAGCCAGGCCCGGCTCGACGTCTCCGGCGCGGTCGGCGTGCAGGTGGCGATGGCCTCGAACAACGTCGAGATCAACGTGCAGGGCAACGAGCAGCGCGATGCGCCGCTCAACCGCGACACCACCCGGCTCAACAACGCCAACGTGTGGATCGACCGCCGGAAGCTGCTCTACGTGCCCGCCGGTGTCGGCGGCTACGACAAGGAACGCTGGTACACGCAAGGCGGCCTGCTCGAGGTCGGCGGCTACCTGGGCCTGCAGGGCCACGGCATCGGCGAATGGGCCGCGCAGGGCGGCAGCATCGCCTTCGCGGGCGGCGAGCTCGTCACGCAGAAGGGCTCGAACCTCAACCTCTCGGGCGGCACGCTGGACGTGCAGACCGGCATGCTGCGCCAGAGCTGGCTCAAGGGCGCGGACGGGCGGCTCTACCGCGTCGACGATGCGCCGGCGGACGTGCAGTACCAGGGCCTGTACAAGGGCTACGAGGACGCGCACCCGCGCTGGGGCGACGAGAACACGGCCTACTACTACAACCCGCTGATCGGGCCGCAGCAGCGGCTGGAGAGCGGCTACACGATCGGCCGCGACGCGGGGCAACTGATCGTGGCCACCGGCGCGGCGGTGCTCGAGGGCGAGGTCACGGCCACCGCCTACCAGGGGCCGCGGCAGGTGCAGAAGCCGCAGGCGGGGCTCGACGGCTACGGGCAATCGCAGTTCGCGGCCGCGCGCGCGGCGCAGTGGATGCTGGGCGACTGGCGCACGGCGCTGAACACCGACGCGAAGAACGGCCCGCTGGGGATCTTCCACAACCTGGCGCCGACCTCGAACGAGATCGTGTTCGCGCCCGACACGGCCGCGGTCGCGGACAGCCTGCAGGGCGGCAGCCAGGCCGCGCCGCTGCCCGAGGAACTGCAGGGCAAAGTGGTGGTGGACAGCCGCCTCGTCGACGGCTTCGGCCTGGGCACGCTCATGGCCGCCGCGAAGAACGGTGTGACGGTCGACGGCGAGCTCGCGGTGACGCCCGGCGGCGCCATCCGGCTCTACGCGCCGCAGGTCGACGTCAATGCCGACCTCACGGCGCGCGGCGGCGAGATCGCGCTGGGCAATGTGCGCGCCGTCACGCTGACGACGGGCCGGACCGTCGACCAGGCGATCTATGCCGCCACGGGCAAGACGACGCAGGTCACGGTCAGCGCGGGCGTGATGCTCGATGCGCGCGGCCTGTGGAGCAACCTGCAGCAGGACACCGGCGACATCGCGTTCGCGCCCTACGTCGACGGCGGCAGCGTGTCGATCCGCAGCATCGGCGACGTGCGGCTGGGCGCGGGCAGCGTGGTCGACGTCTCCTCGGGCGCTTCGGTCGGCCAGAACGGCGCGTTGACCGGCGGCAAGGGCGGCGACATCGCGCTCGCGGCCAGCGTCAACCTCAACGACGGCAGCAACCGGGCGCCGGGCCATGCGGAACTGCAACTCGGTGGCACCTTGCGCGGCTACGGCGTCACGGGCGGCGGCAGCCTCAGCATCGAGTCGGGCACGGCGATCGGCATCGGCGGCGAGGTGCTGCGCAACCCCGGCGAGCTGATGGCCGGCGAAGGCGCGCAGGTGAGCCTGCGGCTGCTGCACGACTACGTGATCCAGCCCGGCGAGACGGTGCCGGTCGACCAGATCACCGTCAGCCGGCTCGCGCCGGGCGAGCAGGTGCAGGCCACGGTCGTGCCCGCGCTGAGCTACGGCACCTCGGTGGTGGTCACGGCGGCCGCGTGGCGCCTGAGCCCGGGCCAGGTCGCCTACGGCATCGACGCGCGCGGCGCCACCAGCCTGTTCCAGTCCGGCAGCGTGGTGCCGGCCGGCATCAGCCTCTACTACATCTCGCAGTTCGCGGCGGGCGACGTGGTGCCGGCCGATGCCTTCCCCGACGGCATCCCGATCCCGCCCAGCACCCAGCACTACGCACCCGGCAGCGTCGCGAGCGCGCCGATCCGGCTCGCGGCCGGCACGCTGCTCGCGCCGGGCGTGGTGCTGCAGCGCGACAGCGCGGTGCAGCCGGTGCTCGGCCTCGGTCCCTCGCTGTTCCGCAGCGGCTTCTCGCACTACGCGGTGACGGGCCACGACGGCGTCGCCGTGCTCGACGGCACGCAGCTCGAGGTGCGCATGCCGGTCTACCGCTGGGACGGCAGCGCGCCGCTGCCGCCGACCGGCACCGAGACGGCGCGCGCGCTGCAGCTGTGGACGCCGCCGCTCTACACCGAGGACCCGTTGCACGCGAAGCTCGCGCAACGCGGCGGCGCCAGCCTGGCGCTGGGTTCGCAGGTCGCGGGCACCACCATCGGTGCGGTGTCCGACGTGGTGCCGCTGTCGATCGGCGCGGGCGCGGTGGTCACGGTCGATCCGGGCCAGGAGATCGCGCTGCTCAGCAGCGGCGGCCAGGTCACCATCGACGGCACGCTCAACGCCTGGGGCGGCCGCATCTCGGTCGCGTCGCTGAACCTGGCGGCGGGCGGGCCGGGCACCTCGATCTGGATCGGCGACGACGCGCGGCTCGACGTGGCGGCGAGGCCCTACGTGGCGCGCGACACGCTGGGCCGGCCCTACGGCATCGCGCCCGATGGCGGGTCCATCGAACTGGGCCTGGCGCAGGCCTTCATCGTGATCCGGCCGGGCGCCGTGCTCGATGCCTCGGGCAGCCAGGCCGGCATCGATCTCGCGGCCGGCGGCGCCGCGTCGGCGCCCGCGCATCCGGTGCAGATCGCGGGCGACGGCGGCAGCATCGCGCTGCGCTCCTACGACGGCATGTTCCTCGACGGCCAGCTGCTGGCGCGTGCCGGCGGTGCCGGCGCGGCGGGCGGCACGCTCACGCTGGAGATGAACAACCGCATCTACGACACGGCCACCGACGACGACCAGGTCCTGCACCGCATCACGCTGTCGCAGCGGCACCTGCCGACCGCGCTGTCGTCCACGCTGCGGCCCGGCCAGGCCGATGCGGCGCTGCGCTGGGGCAATGCGGCGCTGGGCGTCGACCAGATCGAGGCCGGCGGCTTCGATGCGCTGACGCTGTATGCGCACGACCTGATGGTGTTCGACGGCGACGTCGATCTCTCGCTCGGGCGCAGCCTCAACTTCAAGAGCGGCGTGTTCACCATGGCCGACGGCACGCCCACGGCGCAGGTCCGCATCGCGGCGCCCTACATCCGGCTCGACGGTGGCGTCGACTGGACGCCGAACGGCAGCCGCTACCAGCCCGGCCTGGTCGGGCCGACGGCCGGGCCCGGCACCTCGAAGGGCAGCCTGCTGTCGCTCTCGGGCGACCTGATCGACATCTACGGCCAGGTGCTCGACGGCATGAGCGTGTACCTCGGCGGCGCGGGGCCGATGGTGCCGGCGCACACGGCCTCGGCGCTGGCCTTCGACACGACGGCGCTCACCAGCAGCGGCGACATCCGCTTCGCGGGCGCGGTGACATCGAGCGGCGACATCGTGGCCACCGCGGCGCAGCTCTACCCGATGAGCGGCAAGTACGGCGGCCTGCTCGCGGGCGCCAGGGGCAGCGGCACCAGCGGCGGCATCGATCCCGACAGCGTGCTCGCGATCCGCTCGAACGGCAATGCCGCGCCGGTGCCGGCCTCGGTGTTCGGCGCCCTGCTGCTGGCGGGCGGCACGGTCGACCAGGGCGGCGTGGTGCGCGCGCCGCTCGGTGTCATCGCGCTCAACGAACTCGGCGGCCCGCTCACCAACATCGCCTGGCAGACCGCGGCCGGTGCGAACCGCCTGTTCGACGGCAAGGTGGTGCTGCGCGACGGCAGCCTGACCTCGGTCAGCGCGCAGGGGCTGGTCATGCCCTTCGGTGGCACCCAGGACGGCCTGACCTACCAGGGCGCGAGCGGCACGCTGTTCGATCTCGCGCAGGCGCAGGTCAACATCGCGATCGCCGGCAAGTCGATCCAGGTCGAGCCCGGCGCGGTGCTCGATCTCTCGGGCGGCGGCCAACTGATGGGCGAGGGCTTCGTCTCGGGCCGCGGCGGCTCGGTCAATGTGCTGGCCACGCCGCTGTACAACGCCAACCCGGCGCTCAACCGCTACAGCAGCGCCGGCAACGCGGTGTATGCGGTCGTGCCCGGCTATGCCGCGGCCTATGCGCCGACCCTCGCCGACAAGGGCGCGGGCGACCCCGCCGTCGGCCAGAAGGTGACGGTGGGTGCCGGCGTGCCGGGCCTGCCCGCGGGCACCTACACGCTGCTGCCGGCCAGCTATGCGCTGCTGCCCGGTGCCTTCCGCGTCGAGCTCGGCGCGCCGCAGGACGCACTGCTGCCGGCGCGCCAGTCGGGCCTGGTGGCCGTGCCCGGCGGCTCCTGGCGCACCGAGGGCACGCTGCAACTGGCCGGCACCGGCATCCGCGAATCCCTGCCGCGCGAACTGCTGCTGACGCCCGGCCAGGCGGTGCGCAGCTACACCCAGTTCAACGAAACCAGCTATGCCGACTTCGCGCTCTCGCAGGCGGCGCAGTTCGATGGCCGGCGCGCGCGCCTGCCGTCCGATGGCAAGACCCTGCTGCTGGACTTCCGGCAGAGCGACGAGGTGGCCGCGCCGCTGCGCTTCGGCGGCAGCGCGCGCTTCGACGCCGCGGCCGGCGGCATCCCGGGCCAGCTCTTCGTGATCGGCAATGCCGACATGGAGATCACCGGTCCCGGCGCGGCGCCGGTGCCCGGCGCGATCTCGCTCGCGGCCAGCGAGCTCAGCGCCTTCGGCGCCAGCACGCTGGCCCTGGGCGGCTGGTACACCTACTTCAACGGCCTGGATTCGTCGGGCGACGGCGCGCGCCTGTACTTCACGCAGGTCTACAACGGCGGCAACGCGCTGCACGTGCGCGACGGCGCCACCCTGCGCGCGGGCCAGATCTTCCTGCTCGGGCGCGACGAGGTCACGGTGGACGGCGGCGCCACGCTCGACACGCGCGGCTTCGGCTCCCCCGGCATCGACTCCGACCTCGGCTACATCTATGCCAACAACCTGCGCAGCAGCGCCACCAGCGACACGCCCGCGGTGCTGGCGGTGGGCAACGGCTGGCTCGACTTCCTGCCGTCGGTGGGGCCGGGCCGCGTCACCGTGGCCGACGGCGCCACCTTGCTGACCGAAGGCACCATCGCCTTCGCCGCGCCCGGCGATCTGGTGCTCGGCGATGCGCGGCTGGGCGCGCGCTACCTCTCGGTGTCGCAGAACCAGATCAACATCGGCACCGCCGATTCGCTCGCCGCGGCGCGGGCCGCCGGTGCGCTGCCCGCGGGCTGGCAACTGACCCAGGACGTGCTCGACCGGCTGCTGCGCCCGGTCGCCGACGCGGGCGTTCCGGCGCTCGAGCGCTTGAGCCTGTCGGCCGGCGGGGCCTTCAATTTCTTCGGCTCGCTCTCGCTCGACACCGGCAACGCGCAGGCCCAGCTGGTGCTCAACACGCCGGCCTTCTACGGCTGGGGCGACAGCGCGGACACGGTGCGCATCGCGACCCGCTCGCTGGTGTGGAACGGCGTCGCGACCGGTGCCGGCACCGTCGCCAGCCCCTACGCCAGCGCGCTGCCCGCGCCGGTGCAGGCCGGCGGCCCGGGCACCGGCAGCGGCCGGCTGGTGATCGATGCGCAGAGCGTGCAGTTCGGCTACGACGCACTGAGCCGGCCGCAGGCGCAGGCCACGCTCGACCGCGTCGCGCTGGGCTTCGCCGGCGTCGAGATCAATGCCAGCGACAGCATCGTGTCCAACAGCGCCGGCTCGCTCTCGGTCGGCCATGCGCGCGGCGCCGACGGCCGGCTGGTGGACGGCGACCTGCGCATGAACACGCCGCTGCTCGCGGGCCAGGCCGGCTCGTCGATGCGCTACGCCGCGGGCGGCGCGCTGCGCATCGCCACGCCCGAAGGCGTGGCGGTCGCCGACACGGCCGCCTTCGACGAACTCGGCGGCCGCATCGCGCTGCAGGGGCGTTCGGTGTCGCTCGACACCGCCGTGGCGCTGCCCAGCGGCAGGCTCGACGTGCAGGCCGAGGGCGACATCGCGCTCGGCGACCAGGCGCAGATCGACCTGGCGGGTCGCGGCATCGCCTTCTTCGACCTCACGCGCTACAGCTGGGGCGGCAGCGTGACGCTGACCAGCACCGGCGGCAGCATCGAGCAGGGCGCGGGCTCGCGCATCGACGTCTCGGCCGCCCACAACGACGCCGGCTCGCTGAGCGCGAGCGCGCTCGGCGCGGGCGGGCAGGTCCGGCTCGGCGGCACGCTGCGCGGGCAGGGCGGCGGCACGCAGGAGGGCCGCGGCTTCGCGGACGGCCGCTTCACGCTGGCGGCCGACCGTTTCGGCGATGCCGACTTCGCGGCCTACAACACGCAGCTCGACGGCGCGGGTTTCTTCGGCGCGCGCGACTTCACGCTCGGCAGCGGCGACCTGCGCGTGGGCAGCCTGCGTGCCCACGAAGTCAGCATCACGGTCAATGGCGGCAGCCTGGCCATCGACGGCCGCATCGACGCCTCGGGCGCCGATGTGGGCAGCATCGCGCTGGCGGCGCGCGACGATCTCTCGCTGGGTGCCGGCGCGGTGCTCGACGCGCACGGCACGCGGCTCGCGGTCGACAGCCAGGGCCAGGCCATCGATGCCTCGAACCGGGCCCGGGTGTCGCTGGCCACCACGGCCGGCACCCTGCGGCTGGCCGGCGGCGCCAGCGTCGACCTGCGCGCGGCCGACGACGTGGCGCGCGGCCAGCTCGGCCTCGCGGCGCCGCGCCTCGGCGAGACCGCAGGCGACCTCAGGATCGAGGCCGGCGGCGCGCTGTCGATCAAGGGCGCCGCGAGCATCGCGCTCGATGCCTTCTGGACCTACACGCCCACGGATGCGAACGGCACCGTCACGCAGGACAACGGCGACGCGGCCGGCGGCGCGGTCGGCGCCAATGGCAAGGTGGGCCTGAACCAGGTCGACCGGCGCAACGCCGCCTTCATCGACGCGGCCTGGGCCAACGCCGGGCTGCGCGGCCGGCTCGCGGGGCTCACGGCCTATGGCGATGCCTTCCATCTGCGCCCCGGCGTGGAGATCCGCGCCAGCGGCGACCTGAGCACCGAGGGCGACCTCGATCTCTCGGGCCTGCGCTACGGCCCGCAGGCCGATCCCGCGCGGCGCGGCGCGGGCGAGCCGGGCACGATCGTGCTGCGCGCCGCGGGCGACCTGAACATCCGCGGCAGCATCAACGACGGCTTCGCGCCACCGGGCGCCACGCCCGACGACAACGGCTGGGCGGACCGCCCGACCGGTGCCGACGGCACGCAGGGCCGCATGTGGGCGACGGCGCCGATGCTCGCGCCCGGCATGCAGTCCTGGTCGATGCGGCTGGTCAGCGGCGCCGACCTGCAGAGCGCCGACAGCCGCGTCGTGCTGCCGTCGTCGCGGCTCGGCGGCAAGGGCGCGCTGGTGCTAGACGACCTGCACTACGCGGGCACTGCGGGCATGCCGGGCGATGCGCCCTTCGCCGCGGTGAGCGTGGTGCGCACCGGCACCGGCGACCTCGGGCTCTATGCCGGCGGCAGCTACGTGCAGAAGTCGCCGTTCGGCGTCTACACCGCCGGCACGCAGCTGGCGGACACCGGCCCCGACTCGGGCTACAACGCGCCGCGCTCGCTGCAGTCCGACGGCACGGCCTTCGGTCCCTACCAGGACGCCTACGGCGCCACCCTCGGCGCGCAGCGCATGTGGTACACGGGCGGCGGCGGCGACCTGAACCTCTGGACACAGGGCGACATCACGGGCTTCCAGGACGCCGGCACGCAATCGGTCGGCGAATGGCTCTGGCGCCAGGGCGGCGATGCGCTGGGCCAGAAGACCGGCTGGGGCATCAACTTCGGCAGCTATGCGGTCGACAGCGACGGCTTCAACTACTCGCTCACGCTGCCGGCCTTCTCGGGCATCGGCGCGCTCGGCGGCGGCAACGTGTCGGTGCGCGCCGGCGGCAACATCGGCAGCCCGCATGGCTGGAACGATTCGACCTCCAAGCCCGGCCTGGACGGCATCGCGGTCGCGGTGGGCGGCAGCGGGCGCGTGGTCGACGGCCGGCTGCAGCAGACCGGCGGCGGCACGCTGCGCGTGAGCGCGGGCGGCGGCATCTACGCCGGCGTGTACGCCAACCTGCGCGGCGACACCCTGGTCGACGCGCAGCATGCGGGCACGCTCGAGCTCAAGAACTACGGCGCGCGCAACACCGACCCGCGCACGCTCGATCCGCGCACCGCCTATGCGGCCGAGACGCGCGATGCGCTGAACTTCGCGCCCGGCGACGGCACGGTGTCGGTGCGCACGCTGGGCGACCTGGCGCTCAACACGCTGATCGACCCGGGCCGTGTGGGCCAGCACGTCGACACCGCGGTGCCGCTGGACGGCAATCCCACCGGCGGCGCGGGCGCGACCTGGTTCACGCTGTGGTCCGAGGACAGCGGCGCCGAGCTGTTCTCGGCCGGCGGCAACCTCACGGCCTTCGGCACCACGCTCACGCAGTTCCTGCCGCCGGTGATGCGCGCGGTGGCCGCGGGCGGCAGCATCTACAACGCCCCGGCCAATTCGGCCACCCTGATGCTGCCCTCGCCGCGCGGCGCGCTCGACCTGCTCGCCAAGGGCAGCGTGGTGGGCGACTCGGCCAACAACCCGGCCAACAACACCGGGCAGATCGGCTTGCTCGGCAGCTCGCGCGCGACGCTGGCGACGCCGCTGAACCCGGCCTGGCGCGTGGTCCAGACCGGCACCGTCGGCGACTACATCGTCGCGAGCAACTACTGGACCGCGCCCTATCCCTTCTCGTACATCGACCCGTTCGACTACACGGCGATCTACGAGCACCTGTACGACTACTACGGCGCCCACGGCTACATGGGCATCGGCGGCACGCCGTTCGTGTTCGGGCCCAACACCCTGACCGACGACAGCGCGGCCGGCAACGGCACGCCGATCCACGTCTATGCGGTGCACGGCGACGTGCTCGGGCTGCAGCTGGGCCTGGAGCTGGTGACCGACACCAGCGCGCCGAACTCGCCGGGGCCGCTGTACTACCAGGCCTCGAAGCCGGTGCGCGTTCTCGCGGGCGGCGACATCGTCGGCAGCCGCGGCCTGATCGTGCACGACGCGACCACCGACGTGTCGATGATCGCGGCCGGCGGCAGCGTGATCCAGAGCAACTTCGACATCGCCGGGCCGGGCACGCTCGAGGTCAGCGCGGGGCGGCAGATCTACCAGGGCAACAGCGCCAGCCTCACCAGCCTGGGCGGCATCGAGAGCGGCGACCTGCGCCCGGGCGCCAGCATCGTGCTGCAGGCCGGACTGGGCGCCGGGCTGCCCGGCCAGGGCGCGAGCGATTTCGCGGGCTTCGCGGCGCGCTACCTCGATCCGGCCCATGCCAGCGATGCCTCGCGCGCGCTGGCCGACCAGCCGGGCAAGGTGGCCAAGACCTACGACGCCGAACTGGCGCAATGGCTGCGGGAGCGCTTCGGCTACGCGGCCGCGTCGGCCGCCGATGCGCTGGCCTACTTCGAGGCCCTGGCGCCCGAGCAGCAGCGCATCTTCGTGCGCCAGGTGTTCTATGCCGAGCTCACGGCCGGCGGGCGCGAATACAACGACGCGAGCAGCAAGCGCTTCGGCAGCTACCTGCGCGGGCGCGATGCCATCGCGGCGCTGTTCCCGGGCGTCGATGCGCAGGGCCGGGTCATCGTGCACGACGGTGGCATCACGCTGTACCAGGGCGCGAACACCAATGCCGGCGTGCGCACCGTGGCGGGCGGCGACATCCAGACGCTGGCGCCCGGCGGCACGACGCTGGTGGGCGTGGAGGGCATCACGCCATCGAGCCTCGCGGGCGTCACGCCCGCGGGCCTCGTGACGCAGGGCGAGGGCAGCATCGACATGTACAGCGAGGGCAGCATCCTGCTGGGCCTGTCGCGCATCATGACCACCTTCGGCGGCGACATCCTCGCGTGGTCGGCCACGGGCGACATCAACGCCGGCCGCGGCGCCAAGACCACGCTGGTCTACACGCCGCCCAAGCGCGAGTACGACACGCTGGGCAACGTGAAACTTTCGCCCAACGTGCCGAGCACGGGCGCGGGCATCGCGACGCTGAACCCGATTCCCGAAGTGCCGCCGGGCGACGTGGACCTGATCGCGCCGCTGGGCACCATCGACGCGGGCGAGGCGGGCATCCGCGTGTCGGGCAACGTCAACCTCGCGGCGCTGCAGGTGGTCAACGCGGCCAACATCCAGGTGCAGGGAAAGAGCGCCGGCATTCCCGTGGTGGCCGCGGTGAACGTGGGTGCGCTGACCAATGCCAGCGCCGCCGCCTCGCAGGCCGCGATGGCGGCGCAGGACACGGTGCAGCGCGAACGCACGGCCGCGCGGCAGGCCTTGCCCTCGGTCTTCACGGTGCGCGTGCTGGGCTTCGGCAACGAGAGCCCGGCGGGCAGTCCCGATGCGCCGGTGAACGCGCCGCGCAGGGAACCCGCCAGTTACGACGCGACCAGTTCGGTGCGCGTGCTGGGCGTCGGCGACCTGCCCGATTCGGCACGCAGGCAACTCACGCCGCGGGAGCGCGCCAACCTCGGCCTGTAGCGCGCCGGACCGGCGCGCCTTCGGTGGATTCGGGCTGCCGCGACCGGCAGGCCCGGCCGCCGCATGCCTTCTTCACCCGAGCATCACCACCATGACCCCCTCCCTTCATGCGAGCGCGGCGCGTCCGGCATCCGGTGGCCGCTGGGCCGCGTCCTTCGAGCCATTGGCCTTCGGGCGCGAAGAGGACCGCGGCGCGGCGGGCATCGGCCCCGATCTGCAGGTGTTCCTGGTGGCGAACTACGCGCGCCTGCACCGGCGCCTGATGCACCACCTGGGATGCCCCGACCTGGCCAGCGACAGCCTGCACGATGCGTGGATCCGCCTTGGCGATCGAACCTCCGCGCAGGCGGCGCAAAGCCCCGAGGCCTATGTCTACCGCGTCGCCTGCAACGCGGCGACTGACCGGCTGCGCGCCGACAGGCCGTGGCAGTACGCGAGCGATGCCGAGACCGAGCTCGAGCACCTCGCCGATCTCTCGCCGGGCCCCGAGGCCATTGCCGATGCGCGTTCCGAACTCGCGGCGGTGGAGCGCGCCTTGCAGCACCTGCCGCAGCGCCATCGCTCGGTGCTGATCGGGTTGCGCATCGAGGAGATGACGCGCGAGGAGGTCGCCCGGCGCTGCGACCTGAGCCTGCGGCGGGTCGACACGGTGCTGCGACGGACGCTGGACCACTGCGCGTCGTCGGTCA
Source organism: Variovorax sp. GW821-FHT10D07 (assembly GCF_059415325.1). Taxonomy (NCBI): domain Bacteria; kingdom Pseudomonadati; phylum Pseudomonadota; class Betaproteobacteria; order Burkholderiales; family Comamonadaceae; genus Variovorax; species Variovorax sp. GW821-FHT10D07. Next base: position 557,829 of record NZ_JBWKMZ010000001.1, read on the forward strand.
GCGTCGACCGGCTCTAGAGCGACGCCACCGCCGCCACGGCTCGCTTGCCCGCATTCGCCGCCTGCGGGTGCGCGTGCGCCGCGCACATCGATGCGATGTCGCGCAGCGCTGCGGATGGACGCTTCGCTATCTCCACCGCGAGCGCTTCCGTCACGAAGAAGTTCTCGTGCGACGCGAGTTCGCGCAACAGCCCGGTATCGCGCAGGTCCAGCGAGGGAATGAAGGCGACGGCCGCATCCTCGTCGTCCGCGGAGGCGAGCAGCGAGCGGATCAGCGCGCCCACGCCCGCCTGGTCGTCCGCGAGCGGCGATACCGAAGGATGGAAGTCCTCGACCTCCCCATCGTCGGCGGCGGCGCGCCGGACCGCATCGAGGAAGTCCTCGACGTCGGCGAACACCACGCGCGAGTCGCCGTCATGGCTCAGGTACAGGACCGCGCCGGCCAGCGGCGGCGCGGCCAGCAGCAGGTGATGGTTGCTCGTCTGCGGATCGTCGAGCACCAGGCCATCGAGCCGCCGCGGTATCGGGAGCGATCGCAGGTCCAGGCTCCAGCGGACGATGTCGGCGGCGGAAAGCAATGACGCGCCGGAGAAGTCCTGGCCATCGATTCGCGCGAGATACGCATCGAGCGTCTGTCGCGCAGTCGCCGAGAGGGCCTCGGGCGATTCCGGGGCGTGGGGAGGAGAGGAGGAATCGCTCGGCATGGACCGATGGTATCGGCGGCGACTGCCATCGCATCCGTATCGGTGACGGACCGCTCTCGCACGAGCCATCCCCTGCCAGTACATACTGATTGGTATCTATCGAGAAGAATGGCAATGATCGGCGCTCGATGGTCAAGGGATCGATATAGAACCTGTCCTCGAGCCCGAGGGTCAGCCTCGATTGACTGCGTGCCATACCTAATAGTATGTTTCGTCTGCTGCCGGCAGACGGGACACGACTCCACGCGCGCAGCCCTTCTTTGGCCTCTCTCTTCAAGAAAGCTCCGCCCATGGACAAGCCACGCTGGCAACACCGCCCCGAAGGATCGAACTGGGGCGATTTCGGCCCCGACGACCAGATCGGCCGCATGAACCTGCTGACACCGGCCACGCGCCTGCGCGCCTTCCGCGAGGTCGAGCACGGCACGGCGTTCTGCCTGAGCCTGCCGCTCGACCATCCGGGCGGCAACACGCTGTTCCAGCACCGCAAGGCGCCGAAGTTCGTCTACGAGAAGCGCGGCGACAGCTTCAACTTCAACTACCGGCTGTCGAACGTGAACGACTGCTTCTGCGACGTGATCTCGGACGACGCGGTGCTGATGTTCCTGCAGTACTCGACGCAGTGGGACGGCCTCGGCCACGTGGGCCAGATGTTCGACGCCGACGGCGACGGCCGGCCCGAGAAGGTCTACTACAACGGCTTTCGCGCCGGCATCGAGATCGTCGGCCCCGACGACGCCGAGCGCGGCTGGGGCGCGCGCTCGATCGGCATCGAGCGCATGGCCACGGCCGGCGTGCAGGGCCGCGGCGTGCTGGTCGACCTCGAGCGCATCCACGGCCGCGAGCGCGCGGTGGTGGGCTACGACGGCCTGATGGCCGCGCTCGAGGCGCAGGGCGCGAGCGTGGAGCAGGGCGACTTCCTGTGCCTGTACACCGGCTTCGCCGACCTGATCCTCGAGATGAACAAGCAGCCCGACGGCGAGGTGCTGGCGCGCTCGTGCGCGGTGCTCGACGGCCGCGACGAGAAGCTGCTGCAGTGGATCACCGACTCGGGCATCGTCGCGATCTGCGCCGACAACTTCGCGGTCGAGGCCTATCCGGCCCGCCCCGGCGCGAACGGTTCCTACCCGGGACTGCCGCTGCATGCGCACTGCCTCTTCAAGCTCGGCCTGCACCTGGGCGAGCTCTGGTATTTCGCCGAGCTCGCGCAATGGCTGCGCGCGCACAAGCGCTCGAGCTTCCTGCTGACCGCGCCGCCGCTGCGGCTGCCGGGCGCGGTGGGCTCGCCGGTCACGCCGGTGGCGACGGTCTGAAGCGCGCGCATCGACACGCGCGAACCGACGAAGAACGAAGGAGACAAGAGACATGCGAATCCGATCGAAGACCCTGGCGCTGGCCGCCGCGCTGGCCCTGCCGCTGCTGCCGCTGGCCGCGGCGGCGCAGGCCGATGCCGCGGCCAACTGGCCGACCAAGCCCGTCACGCTGGTCGTGCCGTTCCCGCCCGGCGGCACCAGCGACGTGGTGGGGCGCCAGCTCGCTGTGCAGCTCGGCGAGGCGATGGGCGGCACCTTCATCATCGACAACAAGGCCGGCGCGGCGACCGCGATCGGCGCCTCGTATGTGGCGCGCGCGCCCAAGGACGGCCACACGCTGCTGCTGTCGGCCGGCAGCACCTTCACCACCACGCCGCACCTGATCGACAAGCTGCCCTACAAGCTCGAGGACTTCGCGCCGGTGGCGGCGGTCGCGACCGTGCCCTTCGCCTTTGTGGTGAAGAAGGACTTCCCCGCGAAGACGGTGGCCGAGTACGTGGCCTATGCCAAGGCCAACCCCGGCAAGATCAACAACGCCACCAACGGGCAGGGCAGCATGGTCCACCTGCTGGGCGAGCTGATCGCCACCGGCCTCGACGTGAAGATGACGCAGGTGCACTACAAGGGCGCGGCGCCGGCCACCATGGACATGATCGGCGGCATCGTCGATTCGAACGTGGAGGCGCTCACGAGCGCGCTGCCGAACGTGAACGCGGGCAAGTACCGCGCGATCGCGGTGCTCAGCGCCGATCGCCAGCCGCTGATGCCCGAGGTGCCGACCTTCAAGGAGCTCGGCTATCCCTCGATCGTGGGCGAGACCTGGTATGCGGTGTTCGCGCCGGCCGGCACGCCCAAGCCGGTGATCGACAAGCTCAATGCGGCGTTGCGCAAGGTCACGACCTCGAAGCGCTTCGCCGATGCGATGCACAAGATCGGCAACGAGGCCAAGGCGAGCACGCCCGGCGAGCTGATCGAGGTGACGCAGCAGCAGAGCCAGAAGTGGGGCGAGCTCATCACGCGCCTCAACATCAAGGCGGAGTGAGTCCCCGGCGCTGCCTGCCTAGCCGGGCAGGTAGCGCAAGTCGCGCATCGCCTGCAGGTGCTCGACGATGCATTGCTCGGTGTCGATACAGTCGCCGAAGCCGGCCTGCCGCAGCTTGACGGTGGACACCAGCGGCGGCAGCGCGAGCGGGCGCCGCGCGGCCCAGGTCGCCTCGGCGTACTGCCACGATAGGCCGATCAGCGCATCGAGATCGCGCTCGCGCAGGCCCTCGCGCTGCGCGATCCGCTGCCACAGCGCGGCCTGCGCGGGCATCTCCTCGCGCAGGCGCGTGCCGCTGGCTTCGCCGAGCGGCATCTCGAAGAATGCGGCCAGCCGCTCGAACAGGCTGGCCCAGACCACCACGTCGCCATTGGCGATGTTGAAGGCCTCGCCGTGCGCGCGCGGCTCGTGCCAGGCCCATTCGATGGCCTTCGCGATCAGGCGCGCGTCGGTGCATTCGGTCAGCAGGTGCGGATGGGCGGGGCAGGCCAGCGGCTGGCCGCGCTCGCGCGCGAGCACCGCGTAGGCACCGATCGCGGCCACCGGGTTCATCGCGCTGCCGGTCGCCACGCCCAGCACGATCTGCGGCCGGAACACGGTCCAGCCGAAGCCCGCGCGCGCCGCGCGCTCGGCCACCAGGTCCTGCTGGTCGAAGTAGAAGTTGGCGTGGTCGCGCACCGCGTCCTGTTCGCGCGCGGGCACGCGCATCGGCCGGCCCGTGTGCACGCCATAGGCCTTGGTGCCCTGCAGCAGCGTCACGTGTCGCAGGGGCGCGCCCTCGAGCGCATCGAGCGTGTGGCGCAGCATGCGGTTGTTGAGCTCGATGTTCTCGCTCGCGCGCCAGCCCTGCAGCAGGTCGGGCTGCTCGTTGAGCGCGGCATAGACCAGGTGCGTGGCATCGCGGTGCGGCGCCAGCGCCTCGCGCGTGGCCCGTGCATCGCGCAGGTCGGCCGAGACCCAGGTCGCGTCGGGCGCGAAGTCGGGCCGTCTGCGCGCCAGGCCCACGGCACGCAGGCCGGGCCGGGCCGCGAAACGTTCCATCGCGGCGCGCCCCACCACGCCGAGCGCGCCCACCACCAGCACCTTGTCCATGGCCTCAGTCCTCCGTGGTCAGCACGACCTTGCCGTGCACGCGGCGCTGCACCAGGTCGTCGAGCGCATCGGCCGCGCGCTCGAGCGGATAGCGCGCCGAGACATGCGGCCGCAGCCGCCCGTCGCCGACCCATTGCATCAGCTCGCGCAGGTTGGCGGCATTGCGCTCGGGCTCGTTGCGCGTGAAGGCGCCCCAGAACACGCCGAGCACCGCGCAGCCCTTGAGCAGCGGCAGGTTCAGCGGCAGGCTCGGGATGCGGCCGGCCGCGAAGCCCACCACCAGGAAGCGGCCGCGCCAGGCCATGCCGCGCAGCGCGGGCTCGCTGTAGTCGCCGCCGACCGGGTCGTAGACCACGTCGACGCCGCGGCCGCCGGTCAGCGCCTTGATGCGCTCGCGCAGGTCCTCGGCGGCGTAGTCGATCAGCTCGTCGGCACCATGGTCGCGGCACACGGCGAGCTTGGCCGGGCTCGAGGCCGCCGCGATCACGCGCGCGCCCATCGCCTTGCCGAGCTCCACCGCCGCCAGGCCCACGCCGCCCGCGGCACCGAGCACCAGCAGCGTCTCGCCGGGCTGCAGCACGGCGCGGTCCTTCAGCGCATGGTGCGAGGTGCCGTAGGTCAGCGTGAAGGCCGCGGCGGTCGCGAAGTCCATGCCATCGGGCATCGGCAGCGTGCGCGCGGCCTCGGCCACCACCTCCTCGGCATAGCCGCCCCAAGTGGTAGCCGCGATCACGCGGTCGCCGGGCTTGAACTGCGTGACGCCTTCGCCCACCACCTTGACGATGCCGGCGACCTCGCCGCCGGGCGAGAACGGCAGCTCGGGCTTGAACTGGTATTGGCCCTGGATGATCAGCGTGTCGGGAAAGTTGACGCCGCAGGCCTTGACCGACACCACCAGCCGGCCCGGGCCGGCCATGGGCGAGGGCACCTCCTCCACCACCAGCGAGGAGGGCGGCCCGAACTGCTTGCAGAGCACCGCCCTCATGGCCGTTCTCCCTGCGCGATCGCGCCTTCGGCACCCAACTCGGCGAGCTCGGCGTCGCCGACCGCGAGCAGCTCGCGCAGCACCTCGTGCGTGTGCTGGCCCAGCAGCGGCGGCGGCCGCTTGTATTCGACCGGCGTGGCCGAGAAGTTCAGCGGATTGGCCACCACCGACAGCGAGCCCGACAGCGGATGCTCGATCTCGCGCACCATCGCGCGATGCCGGATCTGCGGATCGTCGAACACCTGGCGGAAGTCGTTGATCGGCCCGCTGGGCACGTTGGCCTCGCGCAGCAGCGGCAGCCAGTGGGCGAGCGGCTGCCGGCGCAGGATGTCGGCGATCGCCGGCACCAGCGCCTCGCGGTTCGCCACGCGTTCGGGCGTGGTCGCGAAGCGCGGGTCGGCCGGCCATTCGGGATGGCCGAGCACGCGCGCGAGCGAGACGAACTGCGAGTCGTTGCCCACGGCGATCATCATCGGCCCGTCGGCGCAGGCGAAGTCCTGGTAGGGGCAGGTCAGCTGCGAGCGGATGCCCACGCGCTGCGGCAACTGGCCGGCCACCAGGTAGCTCATCGCCATCGAGGAGGTGGCGGCCACCTGCGCGTCGAGCAGCGCGAGGTCGATGTACTGGCCCACCCCGCTGACCGTGTCGCGGTGGTGCAGCGCGGCCAGGATGCCGATGGTGGCGTAGAAGCCCGCCGTGGTGTCCGACACCGGGTAGCCCGCGCGCTGCGGTCCCGCGCCGGGCTCGCCGTCGGGAATGCCGGTCAGGCTCATCACGCCGCTCATCGACTGGAAGATCAGGTCGTAGCCCGGCATGGCGCTGTAGGGGCCCGACTGGCCGAAGCCGCTGATCGAGCAATACACCAGCTTGGGATTGACGCGCGCCAGCGAGGCGTGGTCGAGCCCGTAGCGCGCGAGGTCGCCGGCCTTGAAGTTCTCGACCACCACGTCGGCGCAGGCCGCGAGCCGGCGGATCAACCGCTGGCCCGAGGGCTTTGCCATGTCGATGGCGATCGAGCGCTTGCCGCGGTTGAGCGCGAGGAAGGTCGAGCGCTCCTGCGTCTCGCCGCCCGCGCGGTCCTTGAGGCGCGCGCCCTGCTGGCGCACGTCGTCGCCGATGCCGGGGCGCTCGACCTTGATCACGTCGGCGCCGAAGTCGGCCAGCATCTGCGTGGCCCAGGGGCCCGAGAGCACGCGGCTCAGGTCGAGCACGCGGATTTTCGAAAGCAGTCCACTCATCGGGTGTGTCCTCAGGCGGTTTCGAGATGGCCGTTGTCGATGACCACGACGCCGCGCGCGGGCACGCTGGCGCGGAAGGCGGCGCGGGTCGGTCCCTCGCGCCAGAGTTCGAGCCGCACCGTCTCGCCGGGGAACACGGGCGAGGAGAAGCGCCCGCCCATCTCGCGCAGCGCGGCGGGGTTGCCGTCGCACCAGCGCTTGACGATGCCGTGGCCCGCCACGCCGAAGGTCGCGAGGCCATGCAGGATCGGGCGCGCGAAGCCGGCCTCGCGCGCGATCGCCGGCACGGCATGCAGCGGGTTGTAGTCGCCGCACAGCCGGTAGATCAGCGCCGACTGCGGCGAGGTCGGCAGCTCGATCGCGGCATCGGGCTCGCGCGCCGGAATGGCGTGCGGCGCGGGCTGCGCGCGGCGCTCGCCGCCGAAGCCGCCGTCGCCGCGGCAGAACACCGTCTGGCGCACGGTGGCCAGCAGCTCGCCGCTGTGCATGTCGGCGATCTCGCGCTCGACGAAGATCAGCGCGCCGCGGCCCTCGCCCTTGTCGATCAGGTCGACGATGCGGCTGGTGCCGCGCACCGAGGCCTTGGCGGGCAGCGGCCGGTGGATGCGCGTCGAATGCTCGCCGTGCACCGTGCGCACCCAGTCCAGGCCCAGCGGCAGGTCGCGCATCCAGAAGCCCGGGTAGCCCATCACGTTGGCCATGGTGGGCTGCACCTTCAGCCGGGTCTCGTCGACGAAGGCCAGGTCGGCCTCGTCCATCGGGTCGAGGCCCACGCCGATGCCCAGCGCGTAGACGATGCATTGCTGCCAGTCGTAGTGCTGCTCGATGCGCGGGATCTGGGCGGCCAGCAGCCGTTCGGGGTCGATGGTCATGCGATCCTCACAAGGTGGCGGCCGTGCCGAGGATGGCGGTGGCCTGGCTCGACAGCACGCCGCCGTTGGCGTGCGCGAGCGAAATCTCGACGCCCTCGACCTGCCGCGCGCCGGCGCTGCCGCGCAGTTGCTCGACCGACTCGATCACGGTGAACAGGCCGTACATGCCCGGGTGGTTGCACGACAGGCCGCCGCCGTTGGTGTTGACCGGCAGCCGCCCGCCCGGCGAGATGGCGCCCGAGGACACCATCGCGCCGGCCTCGCCCTTGGCGCAGAAGCCCAGGTCCTCGAGGAACAGCAGCGTGTTGATGGTGAAGGCGTCGTAGACCATCAGGTGGTCGATGTCCTTCGGGCCCACGCCGGCCATCGCATAGGCACGCTGGCCCGACTCGACCGCGCAGGTGGTCGTGAGGTCGGGCATGGCCGAGATCTGGCGGTGGCTCACGGCCACGCCGGTGCCCAGCACGTAGGCCGCGGGCCGCGGCATGTCGCGCGCGCGCTCGGCGCGCGTCAGCACCAGCGCCGCGCCGCCGTCGGTCACCAGGCAGCTGTCGGCCTTGGTCAGCGGGTCGCTGATCATGCGCGAGGCCAGCACCTCGGCGCGGCTCAGCGGATCGCGCGCGAAGGCGTCGGGATTGAGCCGCGCCCAGTCGCGCGCGGCCACCGCCACGTCGGCCAGCTGCTCGCGCGTGGTGCCGTACTGGTGCATGTGGCGCGCCGCGGCCAGCGCATAGCTCGACAGCGGATAGCGCGGGCGAAACGGCGATTCGTAGGGCTGCGGATCGGGCATCGAGGCCAGCTTGCCGCCGGCCGTGAGCTGGTTGGAGCCATAGCAGATCAGCGCGACCTCGCACAGGCCGAGTTCGAGCGCCATCAGCGCCGACTGCAGGTGGAACAGGAAGGAAGCGCCGCCGACCATGGTGCCGTCGGCATGCCGGGGCTTGATGCCCAGGCGCTCCGCGACGTTGAGCACCGGCAGGCCCGAGGTCGACATGGCGCAGAACAGGCCGTCGACCTGCGACATGCGCAGGCCGCAGTCCTCGAGCGCGAGCACGGCCGCTTCCTGCAGCTGGTCGAAGGGCGTGCGGCCGGGCGCGTTCCAGCGCCGCGTGTTGCCGATGCCGACGATGGCGCCGCGGCCGCGCAGGGAATGCGTCGCGCGGCTCATGGCGCGTCTCCCTCGGCCGGCGCGAAGACCACGAAGGGCTCCTCGCCGGGCACGATGCGTGCCCGCACGTGCTGCCCGATGCGCACCGCATCGGGCGCTGTGTCCTCCACGCGGCTCATCATGCGGGCGCCGCCCTCGAGGTCGACCAGCGCCACGTTGTAGTCGCCCGCGCGGTCGCGCACGGTGGTCAGCGAATACACGCTGCCCCGTCCCGGCGAGGCGCGCCATTGCAGCCGCGGGCTGCCGCAGGCGCGGCACACCAGCGCGGGCGGAAAGCGCACGGCCGCGCAGTCCTCGCAGTGCTGCAGCATCAGCCGGCCTTCCTGCAGCGCCTGCAGGTACTGCGCATCGGGGCCGGGGCCGTCGAATCGGGTGTCGGTGGCCATGGCGTCACTTGCCCTGCCACACGGGCTTGCGTTTCTCGGCGAAGGCGGCCGAGCCCTCGCGCGCATCGGCCGAGCTGAACACATGCTCGGTCAGCGCGGCCTGGCGTTCCCACAGCTCGGCGGCGGGCCAGTCCTGCGACTCGACCACCACGCGCTTGCTCGCGGCCACCGACAGCGGGCCGTTGGCCGCGATGGTCTGCGCCAGCCGGCGCGCCTCGGCCAGCGCCTCGCCGGGCGCGGCGAGCCGGTTGACCAGGCCGTAGTGGTAGGCGCGCGCGGCCGGGAACATGTCGCCCGTGAGCGCGAGCTCGAGCGCGATGCGGTAGGGCAGCTGGCGCGGCAGCCGCACCAGGCCGCCGGCCGTCGCGGCCAGGCCGCGCTTGACCTCGGGCACGCCGAACTGGGCGTTGTCGGCCGCCACCACCATGTCGCAGGCCAGCACCAGTTCGAAGCCGCCGGCCAGCGCATAGCCCTCGACCGCGGCGATCAGCGGCTTCACCGGCGGCTTCGCGGTCAGGCCGCCGAAGCCGCGACCCTCGATGCTCGGGCGCTCGCCGCGCAGGAAGCCCTTGAGGTCCATGCCGGCGCAGAAGGTGCCGCCGGCACCGGTGAGGATGCCGATGCGCAGGTCGTCGCGCCGGTCGAGCTCGTCGAGCGCGGCCGCGATGCCGCGCGCCACCGCGAGCGTGGCCGCGTTGCGCGCCTGCGGGCGGTTGATGGTGATGGTCAGGATGCCGTCGCTGCTGTCGACGAGGACTTCTTCGGTCATGGGTGCTTCCTCTTGGGGAGAAGGGTGGACGGGGAGGGCGGGCGATTCAGCGCGGCGCCATGCGCAGCGCGCCGTCGAGCCGGATGGTTTCGCCGTTGAGCATCGGGTTGCTCACGATGTGCAGCGCGAGCTGCGCGTATTCGTCGGGCGTGCCCAGCCGCGAGGGATGCGGCACCGAGGCGCCGAGCGAGAGGCGCGCCGCTTCCGACACGCGCGCGAGCATCGGCGTGTCGAAGATGCCGGGCGCGATGGTGCACACGCGGATCGCCTTGCTCGCGAGGTCGCGCGCCGCCACGATGGTCAGGCCCACCACGCCGGCCTTCGACGAGGCATAGCCGATCTGCCCGATCTGGCCCTCGTAGGCCGCCACCGAGGCGGTCAACACGCAGACGCCGCGCTCGCCCTCGGCCGTGTGCTCGTTGCGCGCCATGCGCGTGGCCGCCAGCCGCAGCGTGTTGAAGGTGCCGACCAGGTTGATGCGCACGATGTTCTCGTAGGTCTCGAGCGAACCCGGGCTGCCGTCCTTGTCGACCAGCCGCACCGGGCCGCCGCGGCCCGCGCAGTGCACCAGCACGCGCAGCGGACCGAAGGACTCGGCCACGTCGCAGGCCGCGTTCATGTCGACCTCGCTGGTGACGTCGGCGGGCGCGAAGCGGACCCGTTCGCCGAGGCTCTTCGCGATGGCCTCGCCCTGCGAGGAGGGCAGGTCGGCGATCACCACGCTGGCGCCCGCCGCGTGCAGCCGATGGACCGTGGCCAGGCCCAGGCCCGATGCGCCGCCGGTGACGAGCGCGCTGATTCCTTCTGTGTTCATGAGTGCTTGCCTTGTGCAGTTGGGAAGATGCGTCGGTTCATGATACATACCGATGGGTATCGTTGCAACGAGACCGCGATGGATTCGCATCCCATGCCACCTGTCCCATAGGGTATTCGCCTAGGGTTCTTTCATCGCGATGGCGTTGACCCGATTAAATACTCAATGGTATGTTCGCTCCGTGGCACGACGCGTGCCGCCTGGCCCGAGGTCGCGCACCGCGCAAGGAGACGAGATGGATCCGACACGACGCATGTTTTCGATGGCCGCGATCGCCGCGGCGGCACTGGCTTCGGGAGCGGGCGCGATGGCGCAGTCGCCCGCGCCGATCAAGGTCGGCGTGATCCTTCCGCTGTCGGGCGGCGCGGGGCCGCAGGGCCAGCACGTGACCGAGGCGATCCAGGCCATGGCCGCGCTGATCAACGAGGCCGGCGGCGTGCTCGGGCGGCCGATCGAGATCCTGGTGCGCGATGACGAATCGACGCCGGCGGTCGGCGTGTCGCGCGCCAACGAGCTGATCGGGCAGGGCGTGGCCGTGATCATCGAAGGCTGGAACAGCCCGGTGGCGCTGGCGATGCAGCCGGTGATCGCGCGCGCCGGCGTGCTCGACATCACGACCTTCGCGAGCGCCGATGCCGTGCTCTCCGGCGAAGGCAACCCGCTCGCGATCCGTCTCAATGCCTCCAACTCGCAGGGCGGCGCCGCGGTCGCGCAGGCGATCGCCACCGGCTTCAAGGGCCGGCGCATCGCCTTCCTGACCGAGAACGACGCCTACGGCATCGGCACGCAGCAGGCGATCGAGGCCGGGCTCAAGGCGCTGAACCACGACTACCAGAAGGTGGCCGAGGAGAAGTTCCCGTTCACGCAGTCGGACTTCCGCATCGCGCTGACCAGCATCCGCGCCGCCAACCCCGACGTGACCGTCGCGATCAATGCCAACGAGGGTCTGGGCATGCCCGCGATCCTGCGCCAGTTCAAGCAGGGCCGCGTGCCGGGCCAGCTGCTCGCGGCGCTGGGCACGGTGGCGCCGAGCGTGATCTCGGTGGCGGGCGAGGCCGCCAACGGCGTGGCCGGCGTGGACATCTACTTTCCGGACGTCGAGCCCTTCGCCTCCGATCCCGTCAACAAGCGCTTCGTCGCGCGCTCGCAGACGATGTTCAAGCGCACGCCCGACAAGTTCATGGCGGTGGGCGCGGCCGCGCTGCAGTTCTGGGCCATGGCGGCGAACGAACTCAAGACGCTGGAGCGCGAGCCGCTGGCGCGCCGCATCCGCGGCGGCAGCTTCAAGGGCACGGTGTTCGGCGACGTGAGCTTCGCGCCCAACGGGCAGCTGCAGCTGCCCACCCATGCCTTCACGGTCAGCAACGGCGCGATCGTCGTGCAGAAGCCGGCCGGCCGATAGACGACGCAGAGCCTTTCCCTTCCATAACGAGCTGGAGACACACCATGAAGCTGATTCGGAACCTGATGACGGCGGCGGGCCTGGGCCTCGCGCTGTTCGGCCTCGCGCCGGCCCAGGCGCAGACGCCGCCGACCGTCAAGGTCGGCACCATCTTCCCGCTGTCGGGCGGCGCGGGCCCGCAGGGGCAGCACGTGACGCAGGCGATCCAGGCGATGGCGGCGGTCATCAACGAGAGCGGCGGCGTGCTGGGCCGGCGCATCGAGATCGTCTCGCGCGACGACGAATCGACGCCGGCCGTGGGCGTCTCGCGCGCCACCGAGCTCGTGAGCTCGGGCGTCGCGGTGATCATCGAGGGCTGGAACAGCCCGGTCACGCTCGCGATGCAGCCGGTGATCGCGCGCGCCGGCGTGCTCGACATCACGGCGGTGTCGAAGGCCGACCCGATCCTCTCGGGCGAAGGCAATCCGCTGGCGGTGCGGCTCAACAGCTCGAACTCGCAGGACGGCGCGGTGATCGCGAACTACATCGCGAAGGTGGTGAAGGCCAAGCGCGTCGCCTTCCTGACCGAGAACGACGCCTACGGCAACGGCGCGCAGGAATCGATCGAGGGCGAGCTCAAGAAGCTCGGCTATGCCTACGAGAAGGTGGCCGAGGAGAAATTCCCGTTCGCGCAGGCCGACTTCCGCGTGGCGCTGACCAACGTGCGCGCCGCCAATCCCGACATCACGGTGGCGATCAACGCCAACGAGGGCCTGGGCATGCCCGCGATCATCCGCCAGGCCAGGCAGTCGCGGCTGCCGGGCGCGCTGGTGGCCGCGGTGGGCACGGTCGCGCCCAGCGTGATCGACGTGGCCGGCGATGCCGCGCACGGACTGGTCAGCGCCGACATCTACTTCCCGGCCGTGGAGCCCTTCGTCTCGAACCCCGCCAACCAGCGCTTCGTGGCGAAGACGCAGGAGCTCTTCAAGTACACGCCCGACAAGTTCATGGCGCTGGGCGCCACCTCGCTGCAGGTGTGGGCGATGGCCGCCAACGAGCTCAAGACGCTGGACCGCGAGGCGATCGCCAAGCGCATCCGCGGCGGCAGCTTCAAGGGCACGGTGATGGGCGACCTGACTTTCGAGCCCAACGGCCAGCTGCTGTCGCACCACTACCTGTTCAGGGTCGACGGCCGCAAGATCGTGGTGCAGCAGTGAGCCGGGCATGCACAGCGACGCGATGAACCCGACCAACGCCAGCGCCACTGCCACCGCCCCGCCCGCGCTGCGCGTGGAAGGCCTGGGCGTGCGCTACGGCGCGCTGGTCGCGCTCGACGGCGTGGGCTGGGAGGTGGCGCCCGGCGAGCTGCTGGGCATCATCGGCCCGAACGGCGCCGGCAAGAGCTCGTGCTACGACGCCGTGACCGCGATGGTGCGGCGCGGCGGCCGCGTGAGCCTGCACGGGCGCGACGTGACGGCGGTGCCGCCCTATGGCCTCGCGGGCCTGGGCCTGAAGCGCGCGTTCCAGCAGAACGCCTTCTTCGACGACCTCAGCGTGCTCGGCAACTTCGTCGCCGTGCTCGGCGCGCAGGCGCACTCGGGGTTGTGGTCGAGCGTGCTCAATCCGGTCGGCGCCGCGCGCCGGCGCGGCGAGGCCGAGGATTTCGCGGCGCGCCAGCTGGTGCGCTTCGGCATCCCGGCGCTCTATCACGCGATGAGCCCGAAGGAGATCCCCTACGGCGTGCAGCGCATGCTGTCGATCGCGCTGGCCTACGGCGCGGGCGCCAGCGTGCTGCTGCTCGACGAGCCGGCCGCGGGCCTGGGCGGCGAGGACATGGCGGCGCTGGTCGCGCTGCTGTCCGCGCTCAAGCGCGAGGGCGTGGCGCTGGTGGTGATCGAGCACCACATGGAACTGATCATGGCCGTGGCCGACCGCATCTGCGTGCTCGACCTGGGCCGCCAACTCGCCTACGGCACGCCGGCCGAGATCCAGCGGGATCCGCGCGTGCGCGAGGCCTACCTGGGGAAGGCGCAATGAGCCGCACGGATCAGGACACGGTGCTCGAGGTGCGCGGCCTCGCGGTCTCCTACGCGGGCAACCGCGCGGTGGCGCTCGACGCGCTGCGCGTGGGACGCGGCGAGATCCTCGGCGTGATCGGCGCCAACGGGGCCGGCAAGTCGACGCTGGTGAACGCGCTCGCGGGCTGGTCGCGCGGCGATCCGCGCGTGACCGGCGAGGTGGTGCTGAACGGCGAGCGCATCGATGCCTGGCCCACGCACGATCGCGTGCGCGCCGGCCTGCTGCTGGTGCCCGAGGGGCGGCTGGTGTTCTCGCGCATGAGCGTGGAGGAGAACCTCTCGACCGCCTTCGCGCCGCTCGCCGCGCCCGGGCGCAAGGTCTACACGCGCGAGGAGATCTACGGCCTGTTCCCGCGCCTGCACGAGCGCCGCGGCCACCTGGGCGCGCAGCTCTCGGGCGGCGAGCGCCAGATGCTGGGCATCGGGCGCGCGCTGATGATGGGCCCGCGCCTGCTGCTGCTCGACGAGCCCTCGATCGGCCTGGCGCCGATGCTGGTCTCGCAGGTGCTGCAGACCATGCGAACGCTGGCCCGCTCGGGCCTTTCCATCCTGCTGGTCGAACAGAACGTGCGCGCCGCCATGGAGGTGGTCGACCGCCTCGTGCTGCTGGAGCGCGGCCGCGTGGTCCTCGAGGGACCGGCGGCCGAGTTCGGCAACGACCCGCGCATCGCGCAAGCCTACCTCGGAGCCCACGCGGCATGAACCTGTTGCAACAACTCATCAACGGCATCGTGCTCGGCCATGCCTACGCGCTGGTCGCGATCGGCTGGACCGTGCTGCTGGGCGTGGCGCGCCTGGTGAACTTCGGCCACGGCCAGATGTACATGCTCGGCGCCTTCGTCAGCTGGTGGGCCGTGACGCGCGCCGGCGTGCCCTACGCGCTGGCGCTGCCGATCGCCATGGCGGTGGGCGCGGCCTTCGGCGTGGCGATGCAGCGCGTGATGCTGCGCGCCACCTTCGAGCAGAACCTGGTCTCGATCATGATCATGACGCTGGGCTTCGGCTACGTGCTGCAGGGCGCGGCGGCGCTGATCTTCGGCTCCACCGGCCAGATCCTCGAGACCGCGCTGTCGCAGCGCGAGATCGACATCGGCGATCTCTGGCTGACCTGGCAGGACGCGGCCATCGTGCTGGCCGCGATCGCGGTCTTCATCGGCCTGAAGTGGACGCTCGACGGCACCCGCACCGGGCGGCTGGTGCGCATGGTGGCGGAGGACCCGAAGCTGGCGCAGCTCGCCGGCGTCAACGTGCGGCGCGTCTACTACGGCGTGTTCGCGTTCGAGGGCGCGGCGGTCGCGTTCGCGGCCGGCATGGTCGCGCCGCGCACGCCGATCCTCACCTCGATGGGCTTCGAGGAGGTCATCATGACCTTCGTGGTGGTGGTGCTCGGCGGCATCGGCAGCGTGGCGGGCAGCTATGTGGCGGGCGTGGCGCTGGGCATCTTCACGGCGCTGTTCGGCGCGCTGGTCTCGCCGGCCTACACCACGGCCGCGGCCTTCCTGGTGCTGATCGCGGTGCTGGTGCTGCGGCCCGGCGGCCTGGGCGCCGGCGCGCGCGGAGGAGTGCACTGATGGCCCGCCTGCGTCCGCAGCGCGCCGCGCTGCCCATCGTCGCCGTGCTGGTGCTGTTCGCGCCGGGCTGGCTCGGCGGCGGCGCCTCGGTCTACAGCGCGGCCGTGCTGATCGCGATCCTGGCCGTGCTGTCCTATGGCCTCGACGTGATCGTCTCCGACCTCGGCGAGGTCAGCCTCGGCCACACCGTGTTCTTCGCGGTCGGGGCCTACACCACGGCACTGCTGTCCACGCGCGCCGGTGCGGGTTCCTGGGCCACGCTCGGCGCCTCGATCGCGCTGGCGCTGGTGTTCGCCGCGGCCATCGGGCTGGTGACGCTGCGGCTGCGCGAGTTCGTGTTCTCGCTCGTCACCTACGCGATGGCGGTGGTGGCGATGACGCTGGCGGCCAACTGGGCCTTCCTCGGCGGCTCCGACGGCGTGCGCGGGCTGCCGATGCTCGATCTCTCGATCGGGCCGCTGACTTTGACCGCGCGCAACGACAAGGAGCTCTGGCCCTATGCCTTCGCGCTGCTGGTGGCGGTGATCTACCTGGTCGACCGCTTCCGCCATTCGCAGCTCGGCGCGGCGGCCATCATGACCCACCTGAACCCGCGGCTCGCGACCATCGGCGGCATCGATCCGGCGCGCGTGCGGCTGCAGGTGTTCCTGTTCTCGGCGCCGATCAGCGCGCTGGCCGGCTGGCTCTATGCCTACCAGCGCGCCTACGTCAGCGCCGACATCCTGGAGAACTACTTCCTGATCCTGATGCTGACGGCCGTGGTGCTGGTCGGACGCCGGCAGCTGCTGGGCCCGCTGCTGGCGACGGCGCTGGTGCTGGTGCAGGAGAAGTTCTTCTCGCTCGGCGGCTACGTCGACAAGATCGTGCTGGGCAGCGTGCTGGTGCTGATCCTGGCTTTCTTCCCGCAGGGGCTGATGGGCCTGGCGCGTCCGCTGGGCCGCCTGTTCCGTGCGCGCGCCGCCCCGGCCACACCTTCTTTGACCACCCTGGAGACTCCCAAGTGACCGTGATCTGGACCCCCTCGCTCGACGACGCCGCCACCCGCTGGCAACAACTGGCCGACCGCCTCGGACGCGAACGCTTCGCGCCGCTGGCGCCCGAGCTCGACCGCGACCAGCGCTATCCGTGGGAGACCATCGAGGCGCTGGTGGCGCACCGCTTCACCGGCCTGTTCCTGCCCACGCAGTGGGGCGGCGAGGGCCAGAGCCTGACCGCCACCGTGGCCGCGGTCGAGACGCTGGGCATGCATTGCGCGTCGACCGCCGCGATCATGTGCGCCTACCAGCTCGGCGCCTTCCCGATCCTGCTGGCCGGCACCGACGCGCAGAAGGACTTCTACCTGCGCGAGATGACGCAGGGCCGCGCCACCAGCTTCGCGCTGTCGGAGCGCGTGGCGGGCTCGGATGCCGCGGCCATCGAGGCCACGGCGGTGCGCGAGGGCGATGGCTGGCGCCTGCGCGGCGAGAAGTACTGGATCGGCAACGGCGGCGCCTCGCGCTACTACGTGGTGTTCGCCAAGACCGACCCGGCCGCGGGCGGGCGCGGCATCTCGGCCTTCATGGTCGACAAGGAGAAGCCCGGCGCGGTGGTCGACGAGCTGTCCGACAAGATGGGCATCCGCGGCACCCAGACCTCGAACCTGCGCGTCGATGTAGTGGTGCCCGACAGCGCGCGCATCGGCGAGCTCAACCGTGCGCTGCGCCTGGCGCTGCAGACGCTCAACGTGGGCCGCATCATGGTGTCGGCGCAGTCGATGGGGCTGGCGCTCGCGGCCTTCCGCGAGGCCTCGCAGCGCGCCGTCGAGCGCCGTACCTTCGGCCAGCCGATCGGCGAGAACCAGGGCATCGGCTTCAAGCTGGCCGACATGGCCACCGAGATCTCGGCCGCCCGCATGATGCTGTACGAGGCCGCGCGCGCCTACGACGCCGGCGCCGACGTCTCGAACCTCGGCGCCATGGCCAAGCTCTTCACTTCCGAGGTGGCCCACCGGGCGGCGGACAATGCGGTCCAGATCTGGGGCGGCATGGGCTACTGCAAGCCGACGGTCGCGGAACGGCTGTACCGCGACCAGCGCATCCTCGAGATCTACG
This sequence comes from Variovorax sp. GW821-FHT10D07, assembly GCF_059415325.1. Classification (NCBI taxonomy): domain Bacteria; kingdom Pseudomonadati; phylum Pseudomonadota; class Betaproteobacteria; order Burkholderiales; family Comamonadaceae; genus Variovorax; species Variovorax sp. GW821-FHT10D07. The sequence continues at coordinate 575,331 of NZ_JBWKMZ010000001.1, forward strand.
AGGGATCGTCCGAAATCCAGCGGCTGGTGTTGTCACGTGCCGTGCGCAAGGAGGCGGAAGATCGGGTGAAGTGAATCACGAAAGAGAAGAGGTTGGCGATGGCGAGTGCACAACAGGCAGTGGTGGATCCGGGCGGCAATGAGTCGCGCAACGAGATCCTGCAGGCGGCGGCGGAACTTTTCATGGAGCTGGGCTATGCGGCGACGTCGATCGACGCGGTGGCGCAGCGCCTGGGCGCCACCAAGGGCCGCATCTACCACCACTACCGCAGCAAGGCCGACCTCTTCTTCGACGTGCAGATCGCCGCGATGAACCGGCTCAACGAGCAGGTCGAGCCGATCGCGCGCGGCGCGGGCGACCCGCTCGAGCGCCTGTCCGCGATGGCGCTGCGCCATACCCAGATCCTGCTGACCGAGCTGCCGATGCAGAAGGTGGCGGTGCAGGGGCTGGAGCGGCACCTGCTGGGCGCCTCCTCGGGCGCCAAGCGGCTGCGCTCGGTGGTCAAGATGCGCGACGACTACGAACAGATGTTCGTCGAGGTGATCGACGACGGGGTGCGCGCGGGCCTGTTCGTCGACCAGCCGGCGAAGCTCATCACCAAGCCCTTCTTCGGCGCGCTCAACTGGGCCACCGTCTGGTACAGCCAGCGGCGGCTGCAGAGCGCCGAGGCGGTGGACGACATCGCACATGCCCTGGCAGCCTTCGCGCTGCGCGGGCTTCTCAAGGATCCAAACCATGAAGCAGCAAGAAAGACAGCCCTTTTCCGAGACCATCTGGGATGAGAGGGAGACCTGGTCGCGCGACCGCATCGAGGCCTTCCAGCTCGATGCCTTGCGCCGCCAGCTCGAGCGCGTGGGGCGCACCAGCAGCCACTACCGCAAGGTGTTCGCCGAGGTCGGCTTCGAGCCCGGCGACCTGAAGAGCTTCGCCGACCTGCGCCGGCTGCCGTTCACGCGCAAGGCCGACTACGTCGCCGGCCTCGAGGCGCAGCCCCCGTTCGGCGCCCTGGCCGCCGTCGAACCCGGCGAGGCCGTGCGGGTGCATTTCTCCTCCGGCACCACGGCCCGGCCCGCGCCGGTGCTCTGGACCCAGGCCGACATCGAACGCTGGGCCGACCTCTACGCGCGCTACCTCTATGCGCAGGGCCTGCGGCGCGGCGACATCTTCCAGTGCATGTTCAACTACGCGTGGTTCGTCGGCGGCCTCGGCGCCACGCTTGCGGCCCAGCACCTGGGCGCGCTGGTGATCCCGGCCTCCTCGGGCGACACCGAGCGCCAGATCGAGACCATCTTCCAGTACGGCAGCCAGTGCGTGATCGGCACGCCCTCGTTCATGGCCCACATGGCCGAGGCGGCCGAGAAGCTGGGGCGCGACCTGACGACCTCGCGCGTGAAGATGGTCTGCGTGGGCGGCGAGCCCGGCGCCAGCATCCCCGGCACGCGCGAGCGCATCGAGCGCCAGTGGGGCGCGAAGATGTTCGACTGCTACGGCGCGCTCGAATGCCAGCCGATCGGCTGGGACACCGCCGCGCAGCTCGGCCCGACGCTGGCCGAGGACTTCATCTACGTCGAGGTGCTGCATCCCGACACCAAGGAGCCGGTGGCCGACGGCGAGCGCGGCGTGCTGGTGCTGACCCACCTCGACAAAGAGGCCTGCCCGCTGGTGCGCTGGTGGACCGGCGACATGGTGGTGCGCGACAGCCGCACCGCGCCCGACGGCCGCACCCATGCGCGCCTGGCCGGCGGCGTGCTGGGCCGCGCCGACGACATGCTGATCATCCGCGGCGTGAACCTGTTCCCCTCGGCGGTCGAGGACATCGTGCGCGCCTTCCCGGGCCTGAGCAACGAGTACCTGCTGGTGCTCGACGACAGCGTGAAGGACCCGCACACCGGCTTCCTCACCGGCGTGAAGCTGCGCGTGGAGCGCGCGGCGGGCGCGCCGGCCGACCTCGGCGAGCGGCTGTCGCAGCGGCTGCGCGAGAAGCTGCAGGTGCGCTTCCATGTCGAGGTGGTCGAGTCCGGCACCCTGCCGCGCACCATCCACAAGGCCACGCGGGTGGTGCATGCCTGAGGCGCGGGCCCAGGGCCTGCCGCGCCCGCTGGCCGGCCGGCGCGTGGTCGACCTGTCGCAGTTCATCGCCGGGCCCACGGCGGCCCAGTACCTCGCGGACTTCGGCGCCGAGGTCACGAAGGTCGAGTCGCCGCAGGGCGACGGCGTGCGCACCCTGCCGGGCAACGGCTTCGGCAGCTACTACGCGCGCAGCTTCAACACCGGCAAGACCAGCCGGGTGCTGAACCTGCGCGAGGCCGCCGACCGCGCGGCGCTCGACGCCATGCTCGAGGAGGCCGACGCCTTCGTCTGCAACCTCGCGCCCGCGTCGCTGACCGGCCTGGGCCTGGACGGGCCGACGCTGCGCGAACGCTTCCCGCGGCTGGTGATCGTGCTGATCTCGGGCTACGGCCAGCAGGATGCGCGCATCTGCATGGACACCATCGCGCAGTGCGAGTCGGGCTTCGCGCTGCTCAACGGCGACGAGGACGGCTCGCCGCGCCTGTCGACCAGCTGGCCGATCGACATGTTCTGCGGCATGTACGCCGGCATGAGCTGCGCCATGGCCATGCTCGACCCCGCGCGGCAAGGCTGCCTGGTCGACCTGTCGATGATGGAGGTCGCGGCCAGCATGCTGATCGGGCCGGCGATGCTCGCGGTCAGCGAGGGCGACGCGCTCGATCCGCCGATGGGCAACCGCGACCGTGCCTCCGCGCCATCGAGCATCTACCGCTGCGCCGACGGCCACGTCTACATCCTCGGCGGGCTCGACGCCTACTGGCGCCGGCTGCGGCCGCTGGTGGGCGCCGACGACGCGCCGATCAAGGAGCGCATCGCGCGCGCCGCGCATTTCGACGCCCAGGTCGAGGCCTGGACGCTGCCGCGCCGGCGCGACGAGGTGCTGGCGCAGATGCGGGCGCTGCAGATACCGGCCGGCAACGTGCGGCCGCCCGAGGAGGCGCTGGCCATGATCCGCGCGCTGCGTCCCGGCGCGGTCTCGCAGGCGCTGCCCTCGGGCGAGCACGTGCCCGCGTTCCCGGCGCTGTTCGACGGGCAGCGGCTGCCGCGCAGCGCCACGCCGCACGTGGGCGGCGGCCTGCGCTTCGCCTGAAGCCGCGTTCCTTCCCCTTCTTCCATCCTTCCGATCCGAGGAGCCTTCGATGGCCAGCACTTCTTCCCTTCCCGCCGCCGACGCGCTGCGGGTCATGCGGCCCGGCGTCCACCAGGGACGCTCGGCCTTCATCACCGGCGCCGGCTCCGGCATCGGCCGCGCGATCGCGCTACGGCTGATGGCGCTGGGCATGGACGTCTTCGGCACCGGCCGCCGCGCCGAGGCGCTCGAGGAGACCGGCCAGCTGGCCGAGGGCCTCGCGGGCCGCTTCGGCTTCGAGACCTGCAACGTGCGCGACACCGAGGCGATCGAGGCGCTGGTCGCGCGCGTCGGCCAGCGCCAGGGCATCGACCTGCTGGTGAACAACGCGGGCGGCCAGTTCTTCGCGCCCGCCACCGGCATCAGCCGCAAGGGCTGGGACGCCGTGATCGACGTCAACCTGTCGGCCATCTTCGTCGTGACCAAGGCCGCCTATCCCTTCCTCAAGGCGCGCAAGGGCTCGGTGGTCAACATCTCGCTGTCGGGCGTGGACCGCGGCTCGATGGGCATCGCGCATTCGATCGCCGCGCGCGCCGGCGTGCTGGGCCTGATGCGCACGCTGGCGCTCGAATGGGCCAGGGACGACATCGCGCTCAACTGCATCGGCCCCGGCGCGGTGCTGACCGAGGGCCTGGCCGGCGAGGCCGCGAAGGCGATGCTCGACCGGCTGGTCGACGCCACGCCGATGGGCCGCGCCACCAGCGTGGAGGAGGTGGCCGAGCTGGTGGCCTTCCTCGCCACGCCGGCCGCGCACCTCATGACCGGCCAGCTGATCCAGATCGACGGCGCGGCCCACCTGGGCTCGGGCCTGCACATGCTGGCGGCCTGAAGCGATGGACGGCGCTCTCTCGCATGTGAAGGTGCTCGACCTGTCGCGCGTGCTGGCCGGGCCCTGGGCCTCGCAGATGCTCGCCGACCTCGGCGCCGACGTGATCAAGGTCGAGCGGCCCGGCAGCGGCGACGACACGCGCAGCTGGGGCCCGCCCTTCCTGCACGACCGCGACGGCCAGCCCACGCCCGACGCGGCCTACTACCTGTGCGCCAACCGCAACAAGCGCTCGGTCACCATCGACATCACCACGCCCGAGGGCCAGCAGCTGGTGCGCGAGCTCGCGGCACAGTGCGACGTGCTGGTGGAGAACTACAAGGTCGGCGGCCTCGCGCAGTACGGCCTCGACTACGCCACGCTGCATGCCGAGTTCCCGCGGCTGGTGTACTGCTCGATCACCGGCTTCGGCCAGACCGGCCCCTACGCGCCGCGCGCGGGCTACGACTTCCTGGTGCAGGCCATGGGCGGGCTCATGAGCGTCACCGGCCGCACGGAATCGGAGCAGGGCGCCGGGCCGCTCAAGGTCGGTGTCGCGGTGGCGGACCTGTTCACCGGCCTGTACGCCTCGAACGCGATCCTGGCCGCGCTGGCCTACCGCGAGCGCAGCGGCCAGGGCCAGCACATCGACCTCTCGCTGCTCGACGTGCAGGTGGCCTGCATGGCGAACCAGGGCATGAACTTCCTCTACGGCGGCCGCTCGCCGGGCCGGCTCGGCAATGCGCATCCCAACGTGGTGCCGTACCAGGACTTCCCGACCGCGGACGGCGACGTGATCATCGCGGTCGGCAACGACGGCCAGTTCGCGCGGCTGTGCACGGCCATCGGCCGGCCGGCGCTGGCCACCGACGAGCGCTTCGCGACCAACCTCGCGCGCATCGCGCACCGCGTCGAGCTGATTCGGCTGCTGCGCGAATGCACGCTGACGCGTTCCACCGACGAATGGGTGGCCGTGCTCGAGGCGGCCGAGGTGCCCTGCGGCCCGATCAACGACCTCGCGCGCGTGTTCGAGGACGCGCAGGTGATCGCGCGCGGCATGAAGATCGAGGTCGAGCACGCCACGGCCGGCGCCATTCCGCTGGTGGCCAATCCGATCCGGATGTCGGCCTCGCCGGTGGCCTACCGGCGCGCGCCGCCGACCCTGGGCCAGCACACGCGCGAGGTGCTGGCCGAGGAGCTCGGCTGCGATGCCGGGCGGATCGACCGGCTCGCGGCAAGCCGCGTCATCTGATCGGCTTCAGGCCAGGCGCAGCTCGGGCGGCGGCACCGCCGAGGCCGCGGGCAGCTCCGCGCGCAGGAAGTCGATCAGCGCGCGCAGCTTCGCGGGCACGCGGCGCCGGTCGGGGTAGTAGAGCGTGAGGCCCGGCAGCACCGGGCTCCAGTCCGCCAGCAGCCGCACCAGCAGGCCCTGCTCGATCAGCGGCTCGATGTAGCCGTTGATCATGTAGGCGACGCCGATGCCGTCGAGCGCCGCGCGCACCAGCGCGGCCGAGTCGTTGAGCACGAGCCGGCCGTCGACCGCGAGCTGCAGCGTCTCGTCGCCGCGCGCGAACTGCCAGCGCTCGACCTGGCCGGTGCTGACGTGGCGAAAGCCGATGCAGTCGTGCGCCAGCAGTTCGGTGGGATGCACGGGCGTGCCGTGGCGCGCGAGGTAGTCGGGCGAGGCGATCACGTGCGCCTCGATGCGCGGCCCGATCCTGACCGCGATCATGTCCTTCTCGACCAGGTCGCCGAAGCGGATGCCGGCATCGAAGCCCTGCGCCACGATGTCCACCAGCTGGTTCTCGATCCGCAGCTCGAGCTTGACGTCGGGGAAGCGATCGAGAAAGCGCCGCAGCACCGGCTGCAGGCCGATGGTGTAGCCCGCGCGCGGCACGTTGAGCCGCAGCAGGCCGCTCGGATGGTCGGCCTCGCGGCCCAGCTCCTCGGAGACCGCGGCGAGCTCCGACACCACCGGCCGCACCTTCTCGAGATAGCGCTCGCCGACCTCGGTGAGGCTCACGCTGCGCGTGGTGCGGTTGAACAGCGCGATGCCCAGGCGCCGCTCGAGGCTGCGGATCGACTGGCTCACGGCCGAGGGCGTGACGCCCAGGCGCACCGCGGCGGCCGAGAAGCCGCGCTCTTCCGCCGCCACGATGAAGGCGACGAGTCCATCCAGCAGGTCCTGGCGCATGCGGCGCTCTCCATTGCGAAATCGAAGCGCCGAGTCTAGTGGCGGCCCCGCGATCTGTTAGCCGGGCTTGCAAGCCCATGCAGCGCCGGCGCCTTGTCGCCGCGCGCTCTGCTGCGTAGCCTGCGCCGGTCCTCTCACACCATTCCACTGCTTGGAATCGAGCGGTGTCGCGAGCCGCGCGCCCTTCCTACCATGCATCCATTCTTCCTATCCACCGAGACAGCGGCCATCACGGCCCCAAGGAGACTTCCATGAGCGCGAGCACGCAAAGCGCGGGCGTCAGGCCCTTCCTGATCGGCGCCACCTGGACAACAGGCCAGGGCACGCCCTTCGAATCGATCAATCCCGCCAACGGTGCGCGGAACGGCCTGATCGGCAGCGCGAGCCGCGAGGACGTGGACCTCGCGGTGCGCACCGCCAAGGCCGCGCAGGCCCGGCCCGAGTGGCGCGCGATGCTGCCGCACCGGCGCGCGGCGATCCTGCACCGCATCGCCGACCTGATCGAGGCCAACGCCGAGGAGCTGGCCGAGCGCCAGATGCGCGAGAACGGCAAGCTGCGCGCCGAATGCGTGGCACAGGCGGCCGGCGGCGCGGCGGCGTACCGCTACTTCGCTTCGATCTGCGAGACCATGCCGGCGGAAGTGGCGCCCTCGCGCGGCGACCACCTGTCGATGGTGCTCTACGAGCCCTTCGGCGTGGTGGCCGCGATCACGCCCTGGAATTCGCCGCTCACGCTCGAGTCGCAGAAGGTGGCGGCGGCGCTCGCGGCCGGCAACGCGGTGGTGCTCAAGCCTTCGGAGTTCACGCCCACCATCGCGCTGCGCGTGGCCGAGCTTGCGCTGGAAGCCGGCCTGCCGCCGGGCATCCTCAATGTCGTGACCGGCCTCGGCGCCGAGACCGGCTCGGCGCTGGTCGCGCATCCCGAGGTGCGGCTGATCTCGTTCACCGGCGGCACCGCCACCGGCAAGGCGATCGCGCGCGAGGCCGCGGGCCGCATGGCCGCGGTGGCGCTCGAGCTCGGCGGCAAGTCGCCGCACATCGTGTTCGCCGATGCCGACCTCGACAAGGCGCTGCAGGGCGTGCTGCACGGCGTGTTCTCGTCCAGCGGCCAGTCGTGCATCGCGGGCACGCGGCTGTTCGTCGAGCGCGGCATCCACGACGCCTTCGTCGCGCGGCTGGTGCAGGCCGCCAAGGCGCTGCGCGTGGGGCCGCCCGACGATGCGCGCTCGCAGGTGGCGCCGCTGTCGTCCTTCGTGCACCGCGACAAGGTCGAGGCCATGGTGAACATGGCGCGCGAGGACGGCGCCGAGGTGCTGGCCGGCGGCAGCCGCCCGGCCGATCCGGCGCTGGCCGATGGCGCCTACTACCTGCCCACCCTCATCGGCGGCGTGACGAACGATGCGCGCATCTGCCAGCAGGAGGTGTTCGGCCCGGTGCTGTGCGTGATGCCCTTCGACAACGAGGAGGACCTCGTCGCGCAGGCCAACGACACTTTCTTCGGCCTGGCCGCGGGCGTGTGGACGCGCGACTTTCCCAAGGCCTGGCGCGTGGCGCGCGCGGTCGAGGCCGGCACGGTCTGGATCAACACCTACAAGACGCTCAGCGTGTCGGTGCCCTTCGGCGGCTTCAAGGAAAGCGGCTCGGGACGCGAGAAGGGCTTCTTCGGCATCCGCACCTATCAAGAGGCCAAGACCGTGATGGTGGGGCTCTGAGATGACGCTGCAGACCCTGGGTTTCGTCGGCCTCGGCGTGATGGGCGAGCCCATGTGCGCCAACCTCGCGGCGAAGAGCGGCGCGCGCGTGCTGTGCCATGACCTCGATGCCGTGCCGATGCGGCGGCTGGCCGAGCGCGGCGCGGTGCCGGCGGACTCGCTGCGCGCATTGGCGAACGAGGCCTCGGTGGTGTTCCTCTGCCTCGCGAGCGCGCAGGCGGCGGAGTCGGTGGTCGAGGCGCTGGCCGAGGCCTGGCAGGACGGAGACGGCAGCGAGGGCAGCCGCACCGTGGTCGACATGGGCACCACCAGCGTGCTGGCCACGCGCCGCATGGCCGAGCGGCTCGCGCAGGCCGGCCACCGCTTCGTCGACGCACCGGTGGCGCGCATGCCCGCGGCCGCCATCGCGGGCACGCTGAGCATCATGGCCGGCGGCACGGCCGAGGACGTGGGCGCGCTGATGCCCCACTTCCGCTGCATGGGCAGCGACATCACGCACTGCGGCGGCACCGGCGCGGGCCAGGTGGTCAAGATCCTGCACAACACCGTGCTGTTCGAGGCCGTGCAGGCCCTGGCCGAGGCGATGGCCGTGGCGCGCGCGCATGGCGTGGACGGCGCGGTGCTGCTCGATGCCATCGAGCTGGGCTCGGCCGACAGCCGCGCCGCGCGCGTGCAGGGCCGCGAGGCGCTGCTGCCGCGCCACTATCCCGAGGGCCGCTTCGCGACGCGCTATGCGCTCAAGGACGTGAGCCTCGCGCTCGAGCTCGCGCAGGCCGTGGGGCTCGAGGCCGCAATGGCGCGCGAGACCGCGGCTACGCTGCGGCGCACGATCGACGCGGGCTGGGGCGACCGCTACTACCCGGCGCTCTACGAGCTCGTGTCGGCCGCGCCGCCGCGCGACCCCGCGAACGACTGAAGTCTTTCTCTTCTTCTCCCGATTCATCACAACGCATGCCGCACCAGCGGCAGGAGACAGCCATGACCGCTTCCTTCCTCTTTCTTCTCTCGCGGCGCGCCGCCCTCGGCGGCCTGCTTGCGCTGGGCCTCGCCGCCTCCGCGGCCGCCGCCTTTCCCGACAAGCCCATCACGCTCGTCGTGCCCTTCCCCGCGGGCGGCGCCACCGACGCGATGGCGCGCTTCACCGCGACCCGGCTCTCGAAGGAGCTGGGCCAGCCCGTGGTGGTCGACAACCGCGGCGGTGCCGGCGGCGCGATCGCGGCCGAGGTGGCGCTGGCCGCGCCGAAGGATGGCTACACGCTGTTCTTCACCACCACCGGCACGATGGCGATCAACCCCTTCATCTACCGCAAGCTCAAGTACAACCCGCTGACCGACTTCGAGCCCATCGGCAACGTGGCCTCGGCCTCGAATGTGCTGGTGGTGCATCCCTCGGTGAAGGCGAACACGGTGGCCGAGCTGATCGCGCTGGCCAAGGCCAGCCCCGGCAAGCTGACCTACGCCTCGGCCGGCATCGGCGCCTCGAGCCACCTGTCGGGCGCGCTGTTCGAGAGCATGACCGGCACGCAGATGCTGCACGTGCCCTACAAGGGCTCCGCGCCCGCGCTGTCGGACTTCCTCGCGGGCCGCGTCGACATGATGTTCGACACCGCCTCGACGCATGCGCCCTACGTCAAGGCCGGCAAGATCCGCGCGCTGGCCGTGACCAGCCCGCGCAAGTCGCCCGCCTTCCCCGGCGTGCCCTCGATCGCCGAGGCCGGCGTGCCGGGCTACGACGTCTCGATCTGGTTCGGCGTGGCCGCGCCCGCGGGCGTGCCCAAGTCCGCAATCGACCGCCTCTCGGCCGCGCTCGAGAAGGCCTGGCAGGCGCCCGACATCAAGGCCGCGCTGGCCGAGGTGGGGGCCGATCCGCAGTACCTGGGGCCGGCCGAGTACAAGCGATTCATCGCGGCGGAGCACCAGAAGTGGGGGCGGATCGTGAAGGCTGCGGGGGCCGAAGGCCAAGACTGACTCGTTGGCCCGGGGCCGCGTGGTCCGATGTACTCAGCGCCGCCACAAGGCCATGAAATCGAAGGAGAGCTGCCGCTGGTGGCGAATCGAGAGCAGATGGATCCGGCCATCGATTCGCGCATAGAGCAGCAGGTAGTGCGTCATCACGTACTCGCGCAGCTCGCCGTCCTTGGCGAGTGCGCCGAGCTGCTTGATCAGCCGTGCCGTGCCATTGGCGACTTCCACAGAGCGGGCCGGTCGCTCGAGGAACAAGCGCCCCATGCTAGGGAAGCTCTCGAGGTTGGGGATGACGGTGTCCGCCAGTTCCTCCAGCAGCGTGTCGAAAGCGTGCGGCGCCTCGGCGTCGATCAGGAAGGCTTCGATCTCTTCGAGGTTTCGCTCGAAGTTCGCTGTGAGCTTGACGGTGCTCTTCGCGGTCACGGTGCGGCGTCGTCGGTCACCGGGCGGTCTTGGCCGCGCGGCGACGCTGGATGGCGGACAGAGCGCTTCGCGCGTCCTTGACCTTGCCGGCAGCGACGTCGGCCAGGCCCCGGCTGGCATCTTCGATCAGCAGCAGGTGGATGCGTTCGCGCTCCAGCTGGTGGTAGTAGTCGAGCCGCTGCGCATCGATGATGGCCACATAGCTCTCGCCATTCTTGGTGATGATCTTCTCGGCTCCGGCCTTCACTTCGTCGACCAGTTCGGACAGGTTCGCCCTGGCCTGCGACAGCGGAATCACGTCAGCGGCTGAGATGGCCATGGCCGGCTCCTTGAGGTTGATTTGTACAGAATTCTGCACATTATAGAGATTCCGCCTCAGCGCCCAGCAAACCCATCCGTCGCCCGCAGCAGGCGATCGAGGATCCCGGGCTCCGAATACGCATGCCCCGCCCCCTCGATCAGGTGGAACTCCGCTTCGGGCCAGGCCTTGTGCAGGGCCCAGGCGTAGCGCGCGGGGCAGGGCATGTCGTAGCGGCCGTGCACGATCACGCCCGGGATGCCGTGCAGCCGGTGCGCGTCGCGCAGCAGCTGGCCGTCCTCGAGCCAGGCGTCGTGCACGAAGTAGTGGTTCTCCAGCCGCGCGAAGGCCAGCGCGAAATGGTCGTCGGCATGCGAGGCCGCGAGCGCGGGGCTCGGCAGCAGCGTGATGGTCTGGCCCTCCCAGACGCTCCAGGCGCGCGCGGCCTCGATCTGGGCCACCGGGTCGTCGCCGGTCAGCCGCTTGCGGTAGGCCGCGATCATGTCGCCGCGCTCGGCCTCGGGGATCGGGGCCTGGAACTGCTCCCACCGGTCGGGGAACATCTCCGACACGCCGAACTGGTAGTACCAGTCGAGCTCGGCGCGCGTGACGGTGTAGATGCCGCGCAGCACCAGCTCGCTGACGCGCTCGGGGTGCTTCTGCGCGTAGGCCAGAGCGAGGGTCGAACCCCACGAACCGCCGAACACCAGCCAGCGCTCGGCGCCCACCAGCGCGCGCAGGCGCTCGATGTCGGCCACCAGGTGCCAGGTGGTGTTGGCCTCGAGGCCCGCATGCGGCTCCGACAGGCCGCAGCCGCGCTGGTCGAACAGCAACAGGTCGTAGCGCGCGGGATCGAACAGCCGCCGGTGCTCGGGCGAGATGCCGCCGCCGGGGCCGCCGTGCAGGAACACCGCGGGCTTGGCGCCGGGCGTGCCCACGCGCTCGTAGCGGATGCGGTGGCCGTCGCCCACGTCGAGCATGCCGCTCTCGTAGGGTTCGATCGGGGGATAGGGCTGGCGCAGGGTGTCGGTCATTCGATGCTTCCTTCGGGGTTCATGCAAAGCCGCGCGCGAGCGCGCGTTCCACGTCGGCCACCAGCGCGAGCAGCGCTGGCGAGAGTTCGCGCACCACGCTCGCGAGCGATTCGCTGCTGGAGACGCTGAGGTTGAGCACATAGCCCGAGGCGCCCGGCGCTTCGTCGGGCTGCGCGGCGGGCAGGCGGATCGGCGCGGCGAGCGCCACCACCTCGGGCTGCCAGGCGGCGGCGCAGAAGCCGCGCGCGTTCACGCTGGCGATGGCGGCCTCGATCTGCTCGCGCAGGGCAGGCCACTGCTCGCGTCGGCGCTGCTTGAACAGCGCATAGAGCGCCTTGCGCCGCGGCTCGCCGGCCGTGGCCAGCCAGGCGCGCCCGAGCGAGGTGAGCTCCATCGGCACGCGCTGGCCCGAGACCACGTTGCGCAGCGACACGCGGCGGTTGTAGCGGATCGACTCGAGGTAGACCATCTCGTCGCGGTCTGGCGCGGCCAGGCCGACGTTGATGCGGCGCGACTCGGCCAGCGCGCGCATCTTCGGCGCGGCCAGCGACAGCACGCTGGAGCCCGAGCGCATCGCATGCGCGAGGCTCAGCACCGCGGGCGCCAGCCGGTAGGCGCGCTGGCCCGCATCGACCTGCAGCATGCCCGCGCCCACCAGCGTCTGCGTGAGTCGGCTCACGGTGGAACGCGACAGGCCGGTGCGGTCGGCGAGTTCGGCATTGCCCAGCAGCTCGGAGCCCGGACGGAAGGCACGCAGGATCTCCACGCCGCGTTCCAGCGAACGGTTGGCTGGCGAGATGCCGGGCTTCTGCTCGAGCGAGGGGGTCATGCGGCTCATGCGGGCTCCATGTGGTCTCCATCCCGGCCTGGGTTTCGATTCCATTGCTTGGAATTGGGGGAGTGTATGCGCAGGCCCTCGTGCCTATGCTTTTCCCCTATGGCGCGGCGAGCTTTTTCCGTTCGCGCCGAGAAGGAGACAGCATGCAATTTCGAATCGACGAGCGCGCGCGGCGCGTGCTCATGAGCCTGGCAACCGGCCTGGTCTTCGCCATGGCGATGGGCAACGCGGCCGCGCAGGCCTTTCCCACGAAGCAACCGATCCGCCTCGTCGTGCCGTTCGCGGCCGGCGGCGGCACCGACGTGATCGCGCGCGTGCTTGGCGCGGGCATCGGCGCCGAACTGAAGCAGTCAGTGATCGTCGAGAACAAGCCCGGCGCCGGCACCATCATCGGCAGCGAGTACGTCGCCAAGAGCGCGCCCGATGGCTACACGCTGCTGATGGCGACCTTCGCGCACGCGGTCAATCCCAGCCTGCAGCCCAGGCTGCCCTACGACCAGGCCAAGGCCTTCGCACCATTGAGCCTGGTCGGCCGCTCGCCCAATGTGCTGGTGGTGCGCAGCGACCGCGCCTTCCGCTCGGTGGCCGACCTGCTCGCGTTCGCGAAGGCGCATCCGGGCAAGCTCAGCTACGGCTCGTTCGGCAACGGCACCTCGGCGCACCTCGCGGGCGAGCTCTTCAAGCGGCTCGCGCAGGTCGACCTCACGCACGTGCCGTACCGCGGCTCGGCGCCGGCGCTGACCGACCTGCTCGGCGGCCAGATCGACCTGATGTTCACCACCGCCGCGAGCGTGGCGCCCTATATCGCGAGCGGCAAGCTGCGCGCGCTGGCCGTGACCTCGCCGCAGCGCTCGCCGGCCATGGCCCCGGTGCCCACGGTGGCCGAGAGCGGCGTGCCCGGCTACGTGGCCGAGAGCTGGTACGGGCTCTATGCGCCGGCCGGCACGCCCACCGAGGTGGTGGCGCGGCTCAATGCCGCGATCCGCAAGGCGGCGCGCAGCGAGACCTTCAGCAAGCGCATCGCCGACGAGGGCATCGTGGTGATCGCCTCGCCGCCCGAGGAACTGACGCGCTATGTCGCCGCCGAGCAGGCCCGCTGGGGCCAGCTGGTGCGCGAGGCGCATATCCAGCTCGACTGAGCGAGCCTTCCCTGTTTTTCCATCCCCTTGCCGACATGACCACTCCCACCTCTTCCATCCAGCTTCGCACCGAGGACGGCGTCGCCATCCTCACGCTCGACCGACCCGAGGTGCGCAACGCCGTCGACGACGCCATGCGCGGCGAACTCATGGCCGCGCTCGAGCGCGTGAACCGCGACGACAGCGTGCGCGCGCTGGTGCTCACCGGCGCGGGCAAGGCCTTCTGCGCGGGCGGCGACATCCGCGCGATGCAGCAGCGCATGCAGGCACCGGCCGGCGAGATCGCCTACAACGGCTGGGCGCGGCAGCAGCGCACCCACCATGCGCTGAGCGCGCTGCACGACCTGCCCAAGCCCACCATCGCCGCGGTGAACGGCGCCTCCACCGGCCTGGGCACCGACCTCGCGATGGCCTGCGACTTCGTGATCGCCTCCGAGCCGCATGCCAGCTTCGCCTGGAACTACGTGCTGCGCGGTCTGATTCCCGATGGCGGCGGCATGTACTTCCTGCCGCGCCGCGTGGGCCTGGCGCGCGCCAAGGCGCTGATCTTCACGGGCCGCACCGTGCGCGCCAGCGAGGCGATCGAACTCGGCATCGCCGACCGCCTGAGCACGCCCGAGGCGCTGCTGGCCGACGCGACGGGCTGGGCGCGCGAACTCGGCGCGGGCTCGCGCACCGCGGTCGCGCTGGCCAAGGGCATCCTGAACCAGAGTTTCGAGCTGCAGGCCGAACAGGTCTTCGGCCTCGGCAGCCAGGCGCAGGCGATCTGCTACACCTCGAACGAGCACCGCGCTTCGGTCGAAGCCTTCCTCGCGAAGTCGGCGGCCAAGGAGGGCGCGCGATGAGCGATGCCATCTTCCGCTTGATCCGCCCGCGCAGCGTGGCGGTGATCGGCGCCTCGGCCGATCTCGCGAAGACCTCGGGCCGGCCCGTCGCCTATCTGCAGAAGCATGGCTTCGCGGGCGCGATCTATCCGGTGAACCCGAAGGCCGAGACCATCGCGGGCCTGCGCTGCTATCCCGACATCGGCGCGCTGCCCGAGGCGCCCGACGTCGCGATCGTGCTGCTGGGGGCCGAGCGCGCGCAGGCCGCGGTGCACGAACTCGCGGCGCGCGGCTGCGCCGCGGCGATCGTGCTCGCGAGCGGCTATGCCGAGACCGGCGCGCAGGGGCAGCAGCGCCAGCGCGATCTGCTCGAGGCGGCCGGCGGCATGCGACTGCTCGGGCCCAACACCATCGGGCTGGTGAACCTCACGGACGGCATCACGCTGTCGGCCAGCGGCGCGCTCGAGGCCGACGACCTGGTGGCCGGCGGCATCGCCGTGGTGTCGCAGAGCGGCGGCATCCTGGGCTCGCTGCTCTCGCGCGGCGCGGCGCGCGGCATCGGCTTCTCGAAGCTGGTCTCGACCAGCAACGAGGCCGACCTCGACCTCGCCGATTTCGTCGACCACCTGGCCGAGGACGAGGCCACGCGCGTGATCGCGCTCTACATGGAGGGCGTGCGCGACGTCGCGAAGTTCCGCGCCGCCGCCGCCAAGGCGCGGCGCGCGGGCAAGCCGCTGGTGGTGTTCAAGATCGGCCGTTCCGAATCGGGCGCGCAGGCCGCGGCCTCGCACACCGGTGCGCTGGCCGGTGCCGACCGCATGTACGACGCGCTGTTCCGCGAGGTGGGTGCGATCCGCGCGCGCGACTTCTCCGACCTGCTCGACCTGCCGGCTGCGCTGGCCACGGGCCGCCGCCTCGGCGGGCGCCGCGTGGCCATCCTCACCTCGACCGGCGGTGCCGGCACGCTGGTGGCCGACAGCCTCGGCGTCGCCGGCTTCGAGGCGCCGCCGCCCGACGCGGCCACCGCCGAGGTCCTGCGCACGCTGCAGGCCGACGGCCCCTCGGTGCTCGACCGCAATCCCATCGACGTGACCCTGGCCGGCCTGCAGCCGCAACTGCTGCGCCGCGCGCTCGGCGCGCTGCTCGACAGCCCGGGCTACGACGCGGTGGTGGTCATCGTCGGCTCCTCGGCGCTGGCCATGCCGGACCTCGTCGCCGATGCGATCCGCGACTGCCTGCCGGGCACGAGCAAGCCGGTGCTGGCCTACGTGAGCCCGCATGCGCCGGCCGTGGCCGCGCTGCTCAACGGTCGCGGCGTGCCGGCTTTCAGCGCGCCCGAGAGCTGCACCGTGGCGCTGCAGGGCATGCTGATGCAAGGCGGCGCGGCGCCGGTGAACACCGCGTCGACCGGCGCCATCGTCGACCTCGCGGGCCTGCCCGCGCAGGGCTCGTTCGACGAGGCCGAGGCCAAGGCGTTGTTCGCGCGCTTCGGCGTGCCGGGCGTGCGCGAGGTCGCGGTGTGCGATGCGCGGCAGGCGGCCGAGGCCGCGCCTGCATTGGGCGAGAAGGTGGTGCTCAAGATCCTCTCGCGCCGCATCACCCACAAGACCGAGGTCGGCGGCGTGGCCGTGGCCGTGCCCGCATCGCAGGTGGCCGCGCGCGTGGCGCGCATGCACGACGACGTGGCGACCGCCACCGGCCAGGCGCCCGAGGGCTATCTGGTGCAGGAGATGGTCACGGGCGGCACCGAGATGATCCTCGGCCTGCACCGCGATGCGCTCGGCACCGCGCTGCTGATCGGCATGGGCGGCGTGACCGCCGAGCTCGTCGGCGACACCGTGCTGCGCATGGTGCCGCCGGGCGGTGCGCTGGCGCGCGAGGAGGCCGCCGCGATGCTGCGCGAGCTGAAGACCTGGCCGCTGCTCGACGGCTACCGTGGCCGGGCGCCGGCCGATGTCGAGGCACTGGTCGACGCGATCGTCGCGTTCTCGCGCATGGCGGGGCAACTGGGCGCGCGGCTCGAGACGGCCGAGATCAATCCGCTGTTCGTGCTCGCGAAGGGGCAGGGGGTGAAGGCGGCGGATGGGGTGGTGGTGCTGGCGGGGGGCTGACGAGCGTTCGATCAGCAGGCCTGCGCTATCCTCGAACGACCATGACCGAACTGCGCATCACCACCGACAAAGCGGCGATCGACGTCGCCCTGGTTCACCGCTTCCTCAGCGAGAGCTCGACCTGGGGCCGAGGCGTTCCGCTGGCCACCATGCAGCGCTCGATCGAGCACTCTCTGTGCTTCAGCGGCTTCATCGGTGCCGACCAGGTGGCCTTCGCCCGCGTGATCTCCGACCACGCGACCTTCGCGAACCTGGTCGACGTGTTCGTGCTGCCCGAGCATCGGGGGAGGGGTACAGCAAGGCGCTCATGCAGGCGGTGATGGGCTTTCCCGCGCTGCAGGGGCTGCGTCGCTTCACGCTGGCGACGGGCGATGCGCACGGGCTTTACGAGCGGTTCGGGTTCACGGCGCCGTTGAGGCCGCAGTCGTTGATGGAGCGGTATTTCCCGAATCTCTACACCTCACGGGATTGAGGTTGACGGCTGCTCGAAGCAGCCGATTTCGAAACTCTCAACACGGTTGAGAGAGATTTCCTGGCGTTCGTGCCTTCGTGCCCGCGGCCTCAACCCGATCCAGGGCGGCGCGAGGTAATCGGGGCGCGCGGGAAAAAACAAGGAGGAGCGTGATCGGAAGACCGACCCCACTCCTTCCGGCCCGGCAACGCTCAAGCTGCCTTCAAGGCATCCTGCCCGTACGTCCCCGCCGCCCGCACATCCGCCGGATCGAAGCTCGCCCCCGCCCCCTGCTGTTCACGCTGCGTCGCGAGCCGCGCGCCTTCCTGCGCGGCCATGTCGAACAGGCGATTGGGGTCGTGCCGGCGCAGTTGCAGCGCGGCCGCTTCCAGCCCCGCGGCAATCTCGATCTCGCGCTGGCCCGAAGCCATGCCGTCGAGCAGCAGGCCGGCCGCGACCTGGGGCTCCATGCCCTGGTCAATGTTCGCGTCGGAACGGCCGCGCGCGCTGCCGTCGGCGCCGAGCGCATTGATCGACACCGCAGTGCGCACCGATCCCGGCAGCGCGACGCTCACGCGGATGCCGTAGGCCTGCTCGACCTCGGCGCGCAGGGCATCGAAGTAGCCCTGCACCGCATGCTTGGCACCGCTGTAGCCGGTGCGCAGCGGTGCGCCGACCTTGCCGGCCACCGAGCCGATCACGGCGATGTGGCCGCTGCGGCGCTCGGCCATGCGTGGCAGCACGAGCTGGGTGAGGGCGACGGGTGCGAGGTAGTCGACCTCGATCAGCCGGCGATAGACGGCGAGGTCGGTGTCGATGGCGAGGCTGCGCTGGGCGATGCCGGCGTTGTTGATCAGCACGTCGATCTGGCCCTGCCAGCCGGCGGCGCGCTCGACGATGGCCGGCAGGGCGTCGTAGTCGGTGGCCTCGAAGGGCAGTACCAGCACGCGCTCGGGGGCGCGCGCCGCGAGGGCGGCCAGCGGCTCGGGGCGGCGGCCGGAGGCTATCACGCGCGCGCCGCGCTCGAGCAGCGCGAGTGCGAGGGCCTCGCCGATGCCGGAGGAAGCGCCGGTCACCCATGCGGTCTTGTTCTCGAAGTACATCTGAAAGCTTTCCTTGACGTGGAGCGGAGTGGGATCCCGCGGCGCGTGTCGGTGTGTTGGATTCGGATGTTCTGCTCCGACGAGGCCGCGGGCGTGGCGTGCGCCTCGGTCATTGTGGGGGCACCGCACGGGCCTGACCATCGGCCAATGGGGGTAATGCAAGAGTGTGCAGTGGCCTCGCGAGGAGTGGTCGAAGGTGGTCGGTGGGCGCGGGCCTTCGGCGCCCCTGGGCGCCAGCGCGGCCCGCTACTTGCCCTTGGCCGGCGCGGTGGCGACGGGCGCGCCCTGCGTCGCGGGCGCGGGCTTGTCCCGCTCGCTGCTCACCCACGTCAGTGCGTAGACGACCAGCACGACGGCGACCGCGGCGATCGCGCTCCACATCACGATGCCGGGCTTCTGGTGGTTCTGTCCCTGGCTGGTTCCGGTCGGCATGGTGTCCCTCTCTGTCTGTAGTACCGCGGTGCGGGGAACTCCAAGTTAACAGGCCACACGGGCGCGGCTGTCGGACGCGCGCCAGTGCGCGACGTCAGCCAACCGGACAGCCTGTGTCGCCGCAGCCTTCGCCCGCGGCCGTTTCTTCTTCGCGAACCGCATCGGCGATCAACGGCGCGGCGACGTCCTCGGCCGCGAGCTGGCCGATGGCCGCGCCCAGCGACATGTCGTCGAGCAGGCCGAAGTGGCTCAGCCGCAGCCGCCCCTGCCTGTCGATCAGCACCACGCTCGGCGTGCCCTGGAACTGGTAGACGCGCATGGTCTGCGGAATGCTGCTGTCGGGCGAGGGCCGGTCGATGCCGATCGGAAACACGTAGCGGTACTCGCGCACGAAGGCCTCGAGCGCCGCGGGCGTCATGACCTCGTGGTGCTCGAACACCGAGTGCAGCCCGATCACCGCGACGTCCTTCGCGGCGAACAGCTGCCGGGTCTTCTTCGCCTGCGGCAGGCCGTGCGTGGCGCAGGCCGGGCACAGCATCTGGAAGGCATGCAGCACCACGACCTTGCCGCGCAGCGATTCGAGCGTGACGGGGACCTCGGTGTTGAGCCAGCGCTCGACCTGCAGTTCGGGCGCCGAGGGATGGATTCTCGACATGGGTGATTGGCTCCAGTGCAATGGCAAGGCCCCGGCGCCGCCGCTCAGGCGGCCGCGCGCAGCTTCACGCCCGGGAAGTCGACGGGCACGTCGAAGGCGACATTCACATAGTTCGTGAACAGGTTCAAGGCCACGTGCGCGAGGAGCTCGACGATCTGCCGGTCGTCGAAGCCCGCGTCGCGCAGCGCCTGCACCTCGGCGGCGTCGATCTGGCCGCGCTGCTCGACCACCGCGAGCGCGAAGCGCAGCGCGGCGGCGGTCTGCGGATCGGCGGACTCGCCGTGCTGCGCGGCGGTCATCTCGGCCGACGAGGCGCCGGCCTTGCGGCCCAGCGCCGTGTGCGCGGCCAGGCAGTAGTGGCAGGCATTGCGGTCGGCGATCGCCACCGCGATCTTCTCGCCGAGCTGCGCGGGAATCACGCCGCCGCCGAGTGCGCCGAACGATCCCCACAGGCTCTGGAGCGCGGCCGGCGAGTTGGCGACGGCGCGGAACATGTTGGGCGTGGCACCGAAGGCGTCATGGATCTGTGTGAGCAGGGCCTGGGCGTCGCCGGTGGCTTGGGCGGGGGAGACGAGGGGGATGCGGGACATGGTGCTTTCCTTCAGGGGTTGTGTCGGTGAAGGAAGTTTGCTGCCGGTCCTCGTATGATTCGGATCGTTTTATCCATCAAACATATCTTTTCGTCCGAATGGCCGCACCACCTCCCATCGACAGGCTGTCCTCGCTGCTCGAGCGCTTCCGCGTGCGCGCGCACCTGTTCCACAACGGCCCGCTGTGCGGCACCACCAGCTTCGCGGCCGAGCCGGGGCGCGGCTTCCTGCATGTGCTGCGCCGTGGCGAGATGGTGGTCACGCATGCCGCGCGCAGTGGCGCGCCGCGCAAGCTGGTCGTGAAGGAACCAAGCCTGCTGTTCTATCCGCGCCCGCTGTCCCACCACTTCCACAATGCGCCCGTCGAAGGCTCGGACTTCGTCTGCGCGACGCTGGACTTCGATGGCGGCGAGACCCATCCGCTGGCGCGCGCGCTGCCGCCGCTGATCCGCCTGCCGCTGCGCGAGGTCGAGGGGCTCGAGCAGTCGC
The DNA here is from genome assembly GCF_059415325.1 of Variovorax sp. GW821-FHT10D07. Taxonomy (NCBI): domain Bacteria; kingdom Pseudomonadati; phylum Pseudomonadota; class Betaproteobacteria; order Burkholderiales; family Comamonadaceae; genus Variovorax; species Variovorax sp. GW821-FHT10D07. The sequence goes on from NZ_JBWKMZ010000001.1 coordinate 595,593, forward strand.
TCGCGCTGCTGTTCTCCGAGACCACGCGCGTGCAGTGCGGCCACCGGCTGCTGGCCGACCGCCTGTTCGAGGTGGTGCTGATCCAGCTGCTGCGCTGGCTGCTCGATCATCCGGAGCACAGCGAACTGCCGCCGGGCCTGCTGACGGGGCTCGGCGATCCCCGGCTCGCGCGCGTGCTGGTCGGCTTGCACGAACGGCCCGGCGAGCCCTGGCCGCTCGAGCAGATGGCGCGCGAGGCGGGCCTGTCGCGCAGCGCCTTCGCGCAGCGCTTTCGCGAGGTGGTGGGCACCACGCCCGCCGACTACCTCGCGCTCTGGCGGCTCAGCATCGCGCAGGCGCAACTGCGTTGCGGTGCCTCGGTGAAGACCATTGCCGACGAGCTCGGCTATGCCAATGCCTCGGCGCTGTCGCGCGTGTTCGCGCAGAAGCTGGGCGTGTCGCCGCGCGAGTGGCTGGCCGCACGGCGCGAAGGCTCCTGACGCGTCGCCGGTCCAGGGCCGGCCGAGGGGCCGCGGGTGCGATCAGATGCTGGATCTGGCCTTCACGCGCTTCGCCGCAGCGCGCAGCAGCACGCGCGAATAGAGCTTGTGGAAGCCCGTCAGCGCATCGATCGTCCAGCCGAGGCCGCCCTGCGCGCGCGGCAGGACGGCCGAGCCGAAGAACAGCGTGGTCTGCGGCGCCGCACCGTCCGCTCGTGGTGCCACCATGAGCCAGCTGCGCGTGCGCCCGGTCGCCAGCACGATCTGGTCGGCCGCGCGCGCCTCGACGCGCCAGGCCGAGAAGGTGTCGACATGGCCCGCGGCCAGCGCGGCCGCATCGGCATCGTTCGCGCGCCGCCCGAGCACGACGCCGAGCAGCCAGCGCTCGGGCCTGAAGGCCGGCGAGGTGTAGAAGGCCTCGACGTAGGCGGCCAGCGGCACGCGGCCGTCGACGGCGAGCGCGTGGCAGTCGGTGTAGGCCCCCGTGCCCTCGTAGCGGGCGAGCAGGGCATGCGCGGGCAGGGCGCGGATCTCGATCGGGTTCATGGGGCGGCGGCGGTCGCACGAGGATGCGTGCCCGTGCATTGTGCGGTGCCGTGTCCCGCGCCCGGCGTCAATCGACCCGGACCTTGGCCGCCTTCACGATCTGGTCGTACTTCGCGAGGTCGGCGCGGATCTGCTGGCCGAACTCCGCGGGCGTGTTGCCCAGCGCCGAGATGCCGAGCGATGCGAGCCGCTCGCGCACCTCGGGCGACTGCACCACCGCATGCAGCTCGCGCTGCAGTCGCTCGACGATGGGTTGCGGCGTCTTCGCGGGCGCGAGGATGCCGATCCACGAGCTCGACTCGAAGCCCGGCACGCCCGATTCGGCGACCGTGGGCACCTCGGGCAGCGAGGCCAGCCGCTGCGCGCTCGACACGGCGATCGGCCGGATCTGGCTCTTCTGCACGAAGGGATAGGCACCGGCCACCGCGGTGTAGAGCATCGGCAGCGAGCCGCCGACGAGGTCGGTCATCGACTGGCCGCCGCCCTTGTAGGGCACGTGCACGAAGTTCGCGCCGGTACGGGCCTTGAGCAGCTCGCCGGCCAGGTGCGGCGTGCTGCCGGTGCCCGCGCTGCCGTAGGACACGCCGCCCGGGTTGGTCTTCGAATAGGCCACCAGCTCGGACAGCGTCTTCGCGGGCACCGACGGGTGCACGACGATGATCAGCACCGCGTCGCCGATCTTGCTGACCGGCACGAAGTCCTTGAGGGTGTCGAACGGCACCTTGGCATAGACATGCGGATTGATGACCAGCGTGCCGTCGAAGCCCAGCAGCAGCGTGTAGCCGTCGGGCGCCGCGCTGGCCACCATCTGCGTGCCGATGTTGCCCGAGGCGCCGGGCCGGTTGTCGACCACCACGCTCTGGCCCAGGCGCGCGCCGAGCTTGTCGGCCACCACGCGCGCGCCGGTATCGGTCACGCCGCCGGGCGTGAAGGGCACGATCAGGCGGATCGGCTTGTTCGGGTAGTCCTGCTGCGCGTTCGCGGCGCCCATGGCCAGCGCGAGCGGCAGCGCGGCCGCGAGCAGGCGCGCCAGTGTGTTCTTCCAGGCATTCATCGCTTGTCTCCTTCGTTCGTTCTTGGTTGTCGTTCAGCGCTTCAGGCCCTGCTTCGCGAGCCACTGGTCGACGCGCTCGGCAATCGCATCGGAGTTGCGGTCCATCATGAGCATGTGCGAATTGCCGCGCCAGCCGAGCTCGGGCAGCAGCAGTCGGTCGCCGGTGCCGCCGGCCGTGATCAGCCGCTGGCGGAAGTTCTCCTGCTGCGCCGTGATACGGGCCCAGAACGGATAGCGCTCGAGGTTGTCGCCCCACACCCACAGCATGGGCACGCCCTTGAGGCGCGCGAAGTCGGTGGTCTCGGGATTCGGCGAGCCCGAGGTCTCGACGGCGACGATGGCCTTGACCTTGTCGGGGTACCTGAGCGCCGAATTGAAGGCGAAGTTGCCGCCCTGGCTGTGGACCACGATCACGCAGGGGCAGGCCTTCTGCACATAGGCGTCGTAGGCCGCCTGCGTGGCCGCGTCGTTGGTGCTCCAGCGCGGTATCGACTGCTTCGCGAACTGGTCGAAGCTGGCCACCGGGAACTGCGTGCCCGGCAGCGCGCGGCGCTTCGCGGGATCGGTGTCGTAGGAGCCGGTCTCGCCGATGCGGAACAGCTCCCAGCCTTCCTTCTTCGGCCGGAAGAAGGGTTCGCTCTTGAAGATCTCGGGATAGCGCGCCCACGAGGCGCGGCCGCGTTCGACCGCGTCGCTCACGTACACGTCCCAGCCGGCGCGCAGGAAGTGGTTCTCCCAGCCCGGCTGGCCGTCGGGCTTGGTCTCCCAGGTCACGCCCGAGAGGCCGCCGCCGTGCCACAGCAGCAGCGGATAGCGGCCCTTCGGGTTCGCCAGGCGCGTGTAGCGCGCATAGAGCCCCTCGACCTCGAAGTCGCCGTTGGGGTCGAACTTCAGCGGCGGCGCGCCGGGCGTGAACACCAGCTCCTTCTCGGGCAGGCCCGAGAGCGTGACGGCGCGTCCGCCCACGTGGTAGCTGCCGACGTCGGCCACCTGCAGCGCGCCCGTCGAGCAGCCGGCCAGGGCCGCGGCCGCGATGCCGAGCAGCGCGAGCTTCCATGCATTTCTCATCTCTTGTCTCCGTTGTTGTCGGTGTGAAGGAGCGCGCTATCGCGCCCAGCGTTTCTCGAAGTCCCAGACCTCCTCGAAGCCGATGCGCCGGCAGAACTCGTTGAAGTCGAACAGATCGTCGCCCGGTGCCAGGCTGCCGCCGCTCGCCTTCAGGTGGCGCAGCGCGCGCTCCATCGCGGCCGCGGCCACGAGGCTGGTCATCGACGGGTAGATGGCGAGCGAGAAGCCGATCTCCTGCAGCGCCTGCGCGCCCAGCATCGGCGTCTTCCCGCCATCGGACATGTTGGCCATCATCGGCAGCTCGAAGGCTTCGCAGGCGCGGCGCATCTCGTCCTCGGACTGTGGCGCCTCGAAGAACAGGATGTCGGCGCCCGCGCGCGCATAGGCATCGAGCCGGCGCAGCGCCTCGTCCACGCCGAGCTCGGCGCGCGCATCGGTGCGCGCGATGATCAGGAAGTTCTTCTTATCCTCGCGCGCCTCGGCGGCCACGCGGATCTTGTCGACCATGTCCTGCACCGGCACGCAGCGCTTGAACGGCGTGTGGCCGCACTTCTTCGGAAACTCCTGGTCCTCGAGCTGGATGGCCGTGACGCCGGCCGCCTCGTAGCCGCGCACCGTGTGGTGCACGTTGAGCAGGCCGCCGTAGCCGGTGTCGGCATCGGCGATGACGGCCGCGCCCCCGCTGCTGCGTACCAGCGTCGCCATGCGGTCGAGCATCTGCGTGTAGGTGGCGATGCCCGCGTCGGGCAGCCCGAGGCTCGAGGCCGTGAGCCAGAAGCCCGAGCCGTAGACGATGTCGAAGCCGACCTTGGCCGCCATGGTGGCGGCGATCATGTCCTGCAGGCCGGGGATGACGATGAACTCGCGGCGCTCGAGCTTCTCGCGCAGAAGGGGGCTGGCCATCGTCACTCGGCCCGGATGCCGCCGCGTTGCGCGACCAGCGTCCACTTCTTCGTCTCGGCCGCGAGGAAGCTGCGGAACTCGGCCGGCGGCGTGAGCGTGATGTGCGCGCCCTGGTCCTCCATCTGCTTGAGCACGGCCGGGTCGGCCGCCACCTTCTTCAGGTCCTGGTTGATCTGCGCCACGATGGGCGCGGGCAGGCCGGCCGGGCCGAACAGGCCGTACCAGCTCAGCGACTCCACGCCGTCGAGTCCGGCCTCCTTGAAGGTCATCGCATCGGGGAACAGCGCCATGCGCTGGGTGTCGGCCACGCCGACCACGCGCAGCGCGCCCGAGCGCACATGGGGCAGGGCAGTCAGCACGCTGGTCACGCCCATCGGCAGGTGGCCGCCGATGATGTCGACCATGATCGGCGCGCCGCCCTTGTAGGGCACGCCGGTCGATTGCAGCTTGCCGGCCTGGCGGATCATCTCGCCGGTCAGCCGGGTCTGGCCCTCGGAATAGCCCACGCCCAGCGGCTCCTTGCGCGCTGCCTCGATCACGTCGCGCAGCGTCTTGTAGGGGCCGTTGGCCTGCACCACCAGCACCGAGGGCGAGTTCGCGATGTTGGTGATCGGCGTGAAGGCCTTGTCGGTGTCGTAGGGCAGGCTCTTCATCAGCACCGGGTTGACCGCGTGCGAACCCACCACCAGCAGCAGCGTGTGGCCGTCGGCCGGCGCGCGCGCGACGAAGTTCGAGCCGATCACGCCGTTGGCGCCGGTGCGGTTGTCCACCACCACCGACTGGCCCCACAGGTCCGACAGGCGCTGCGCCATCAGCCGGCCCACGATGTCGGTGCCGCCGCCCGCGGAGTAGGGCACGACCAGCGTGACGGGCTTGGTCGGGAACTTGGCGGCCGGTGCCTGCGCCCAGGCACCGGTCGCGGCCAGGGCCGCCAGCGCGGCGAGCGCCGTGCGGCGGGTGGGATGCGCGGTGAAGGGAGTCGATGGGTTCGTCATGTCTTGGCTGTCTCCGGGGATGTGTTGTTGGATGAATTCGTCTTCTCGCGCTGGCGCCGCAGCCAGGCGATCGCGCGGCCGCCCAGCGGTCGCTGCAGCCGTTCCTGCGCGAAGTCGATCGCCTCGAGCAGGCCGTCGAGCGAAATGCCGGTCGCGAAACCGCTGCGCTCGGCCATCAGCACCAGGTCTTCGGTGGCGAGGTTGCCGGCCGCGCCCGGCGCGAACGGGCAGCCGCCGATGCCGCCCACGCTGGCGTCGAAGCGGCGGATGCCGGCCTCGAGCGCGGCCCAGGCATTGGCGACCGCCATGCCGCGCGTGTCGTGCAGGTGGATCGCGAGCCGCTCGGGCGCGATCGCTTCGGCGAGCACGCGCATGCGCTGCTTCACCATGCCCGGCGAGGCCGAGCCGATGGTGTCGGCGATCACGATCTCGCCGGCACCCGCGGCCTGCATGCGCCGCGCGAGGCGCAGCACCTCGGCCAGCGGCGTCTCGCCCTCGAACGGGCAGTCGAAGGCCACGGCCACGTAGGCGCGCGTGCGCAGGCCCAGCGCTTGCGCCGCGGCCAGCGTGCGTTCGCCGACCTCGGTGGCCTGCTCCAGGCCCATGTTGATGTTGCGCTGGTTCATGGTCTCGGTGGCCGAGAGCACGACCGCGATCTCGGCCGCGCCGGCGGCATGCGCGCGCTCCAGCCCCTTGAGGTTGGGCACCAGCACCGAGCAGCGCAGCTCGGGCAGCGCCACGTGCACCAGCGGCAGCAGCTCGGCCGCGTCGGCCATCTGCGGCACGGCCTTGGGCGACACGAAGCTGGTGGCCTCGACGCTGCGCACGCCGGCGGCCGCGAGCAGTTGCACCAGGCGCAGCTTGTCGTTGGCGCCAAGGTGCACCGGCTGGTTCTGCAGGCCGTCGCGCGGCGCGACGTCGGTGATGTGGATGGCTTCCATCGGCATCTTCAGGCGATAGTGCCGGCCTGGCGCAGCGCGTCCAGCTTCGCGTCGGAATAGCCGACCCAGTCGCCGAGCACGCGGCGCGTGTGCTCGCCGAGCGACGGCGGGCTGCCGTAGGCCTGGGGCGCGGCGGCCGAGAGCTTGATCGGGTTGCCCGGCATGCGCACGGTCTCGCCGGTGTGCAGCGGCACCTCGACCACCATGTCGCGCGCGAGCACCTGCGTGTCGCTCAGCGCCTGCGCGAAGTCGTTGACCGGTCCGCATGGAATGCGCGCCTCGCGCAGCCGTTCGAGCCAATGGGCGGTCGGCTGCTTGCGCAACTCGTCGGCGATCAGCGCGTCGATCTCGGCCTTGGCCGCGAAGCGCACCGGCTGCTGCCGGTAGGCCGGGTCGCGCAACGCCGGCAGGTCGATGAACTCGACGAAGCGCTCGAAGAAGGGATCGCCGATGCAGGCGATGATGATGTGGCCGTCGGCCGTGGGATAGCTGTTGTAGGGCACGTGCACGAAGTGGCCGTTGCCGATGCCCGCGGGCACGTGGCCCGACATCAGGTGCATGGTCGCCATGTAGTTGAGCAGCGAGATCTGCGCGTCGAGCATCGAGATGTCGACGTGCTGCCCGCGCCCGGTGCGCTCGCGCTCGGCCAGCGCCGCCAGCACGCCCATCGCGCCGAACAGGCCGCCGCCGAGGTCGCCGATCGGGATGCCGCTGCGCGTGGGGCCGCTCTCGGGCGTGCCGGTGATCGACATGCCGCCGCCCATCGCCTGCACCACCTGGTCGAAGGCCGGACGCTGCGTCTCGGGGCCGGTCTGGCCGAAGCCCGTGACCGAGCAGGTCACGATGCGCGGGTTGACCTGCGACAGCGATTCGAAGTCGATGCCCAGGCGCTGCGTGACGCCGACGCTGAAGTTGTCGAACACCACGTCGGCCCGGCGCACCAGGTCGAGGAACACGGCCTTGCCCTCGGGGCTCTTGAGGTCCACGCAGACGCTCTCCTTGTTGCGGTTCAGCGTGAGGTAGTAGGCGCCCATGCCGCCGCGCGCGTAGTCGGGATCGTTCTCCAGCAGGCGCCGGGTGCCTTCGCCGCTGCCGGGCGGCTCGACCTTGATGGTGCGCGCGCCGAGGTCGGCCAGCAGCATGGTGCCGTAGGGGCCCGACAGCATGTGCGTCAGGTCGAGCACCGTGATGTGTTCGAGTGCCAAGTCGTGTGTCTCCTGAAAGACCTTCGTGTTGCACGGCATGTGCCAGCGCGTTGGCCTGGAGGCAAGTCGTTGATGTGAAAGGAGATTTCTCAAGAGGCTCGGGTTTTCACTGTGTCTTGTGCGACATCAATGAAGCGCTTGGCATGTTTCAATGCAACGCATGATGGAACGTCCGCTCCCCTCCGACCCGGCCTCGCCCGCGCGCCGCGGCCTGCCGCGCCTGTGCTTCCTGAGCTACCGCCAGATCCGCGAATTCGCGCTGCCCGTGGTGGCCGAGTACGTCGGCCGCGCCGAGATCGAGGTGGTCGACGGCACCTTCGGCGATGCGCTCGCGATCGCGCGCGACCGCCTCGAGCGCGGCCTGGTCGATGCCTTCGTCAGCGCGGGCTCGAACGCGAGCATCCTGCGCGCCGGCCTCGAGGCGCCGGTGGCGACGATCCAGCTCGGCGGCTTCGACCTGATGCAGGCGCTGATCAAGGCGCGGCGCATCGCCAAGCGCGTGGGCGTGGTGATGTACGGCCAGACCATTCCCGAGCTCGACGAGGTCAAGGACCTGCTCAACATCGAGGTCAGCCAGTACGCCTACCGCACGCCCGACGACGCGCGCCAGCGCTTCGAGTCATTGCGCCGCGAGGGCTTCGACGTGATCGTGGGTTCGAGCCTCGTGGTCGAGCTGGCGCAGCAGGCGGGGCTGCACGGCCTGCTGGCCTATTCGCTCGCGAGCATCCGCAAGGGCTTCGAGGACGCGATGGAACTCGCGCGCGTGGCGCGGCTCGAGGCCGGACGCTACGAGCAGCTCAACGGCGTGCTGCACAACCTGCAGGAGGCGGTGCTCGCGGTCGACCGCGACAACCGCATCATCGCGGTCAACCCGCCGATGCAGCTGCTGCTGGGCCATGCGCCCGCGCGGCTGCTGGGCCGCTCGCTCGGGGTGATGCAGCCCGAGCTGTCCCTGCGGGCCACGCTCGACCAGGGCCTGGAGGAACGTGCCCTGGTGCAGCGTTTCGCGCAGCGCGACTGGGTGGTGAACCGCACGCCGATTCGCGAGCACGGCGAGATCGTCGGCGCCGCGCTCACGCTCTACGACGCGCGCGCGATCCAGGAAGCCGACACCAGCCTGCGCATGCAGCACGGCCGCCGCCAGAGCGCGGCGCGGCACCGCTTCGCGAGCCTGGTGGGCCACAGCCCGGCGTTCGCGCGCGCCGTGCAGACCGCGCAGCGCTTCGCGCGCAACGACCTCACGGTGCTGATCGCGGGCGAGAGCGGCGTGGGCAAGGAGCTTTTCGCGCAGTCGATCCACAACGAGAGCACGCGCGCGGGCCGCCCCTTCGTGGCGGTGAACTGCGCGGCCTTTCCCGAGGCGCTGCTCGAGAGCGAGCTGTTCGGCTACGAGGAGGGCGCGTTCACCGGTTCGCGCCGCGGCGGCAAGCGCGGCCTGTTCGAGACCGCGCACACCGGCACCCTGTTCCTCGACGAGATCGGCGACATGCCGCTGCACCTGCAGACGCGCCTCCTGCGCGTGCTGCAGGAGCGCGAGATCACTCGCCTGGGCGCGACCGCGCCGATCCCCGTCGACGTGCGCGTGATCGCCGCCACGCATCAGCCGCTGCAGCAGATGATCGCCGAGCGGCGTTTTCGCCAGGACCTCTACTACCGCATCAACACGCTGCGCCTGGTGCTGCCGTCGCTGCGAGAACGTCGCGAGGACGTCGCGCTGCTGGCCCAGGTGCTGGTGGAGCGCTGCCTGCAGCGGCAGGGCCATGGCGTGCTCGATGCGCGGCGTGCGCTGGCGCCGCTGATGCCGCGCCTGCTGGCCTACGGCTGGCCCGGCAACGTGCGCGAACTCGAGAACGTGGGCGAGCGCATCGCCGTGTTCCTCATGCAGTTCGAGCGCATCGAGGAGATTCGCTGGGAGGAGCTGCGGCACGAGTGCCCGGAGCTGTTCGCGGACGAGAGCGCCGCGCCGGTCGAGGTGAGCGGTGTGCCCGCGAAGTCGCAATGGCGCGAACTGCTGGCCGCGAACGGCGGCAACCGGCAGCAGACCGCGCGGCAGCTGGGCGTGAGCCGGTCGACCTTGTGGCGGTGGGTGCGGGAGATGGAGAATGCCGAGGCGACATGACACCAGGGAGATCGGGGCAAAAGTTTACCGTCTGCCGTTAAACGGTATACGATTCACCGATGCCGATCCAGTCGTTTTCTTGCCCCGATACCGAAGCGCTCTTCACGACCGGCAAGAGCGCCAAGTTCGCGAACATCAGGGATGTCGCGGCGCGCAAGTTGACGCAACTGGACTCCGCGCCGTCATTGACCTTCATGAAGATGCCGCCCGGCAATGACCTGAAGTTCTACGACGATGCATGGCACATCAGGATCAATCAGCAGTGGCGGTTGATCTTCAAATGGGGTCCAGCGGGGCCCCACGACGTCAGGATCGACGACCCGCACTGATCAGACCAGCCTGGGCTGGCTGATTGTTCTTACGCAATGGAGTGCGACATGAAGAATGGAATGCGCCCGGTCCATCCGGGTGAAGTCCTTCGCGAGGACTACCTGAAGCCGCTCGGCATGACGGCGAACGCGTTGGCGAAGGCGCTGCACGTGCCCGCTTCGCGCATCAACGACATCGTGCTCGAGCGTCGCGGCATCACGCCGGACACGGCCCTGCGCCTGGTGCGCTATTTCGGCGGTGAAGAGGCTGATGCCCAGGGCTGGATCACCATGCAGGCGACCTACGACTTCAAGATCGTCGCCAAGGCAGTAGGCAAGGCGATCTCCAAGGAGGTCTCGCCGCGGGCTGCGGACGACGACCGCCTGGCGCTCACCTCGTAGGAGCGCACTGGCGGTCGGAGGCACGAGGGCCGCGGGCCCTCGGTCCCGTCGACTTACTTGTTCGGCGCCGCCGCAGGCCCCGCCGGCAGCGCCGCGATGCCGTCCGCCTTCACATAGGTCAGCGTCGTCACATAGCTCACGCTGTCGAACTTCTCGGGCCCGTTGGCACCGGGCCGCTCGCCGGCCACGGCGTCGCTGACGCTGACCTCGGCCACGTACGTGCCCTGCCACGGCAGGTCGAACTTCACCAGGCCCTGTTCATCGGTGTGGCCTTCCTTGGCCCAGCCCGATTGCGTGACCAGCGCGACCTTGGTCTTGGCCTTGGGCTGGCCCTTGAAGAACAGCTTGAACTCGCCGGCATGGCCCGCGGGCACGATGTCGAGCACCAGCTTTGGCTGCAGCGGCGCGAAGCCGGTGACCAGGCGCGCGGCCGGGTGGTAGCGGCCGACGGTCTGCTTGTCGCCCTGCTTGCGGTTGAACAGCGGATAGCCCGCGTCCTCGGCCACGATGCTCTCGCCGGCCGCGGCGCCGAAGGGCAACGCGAAGCCGCTGGCGGTCTTCTGCGCGTCGACGCTCTGCTCGCCCTTGGCCGACACCAGGGTAGCGGTGGGCTTGCCGAACTTGTCGAGCAGGCCCGGCGAGACCTCGCGCAGGTTCTCGCCGAATTCGCCGAAGCGCACGACGGCGGTCTTCTCGCCGGCCGGCTGCTCGATCCAGATCTGGTGCGCCTGCGCGGCACCCGCGAAGCCCAGCAGGGCGAAGGCGGCGGTGGCGATGGCGGTGATGCGGTTCATGCGTAAAGCTCCTTGGTTCAGGTTCAGAAATCGACGGTGGCCGACAGCATCAGCGTGCGCGGCGCGCCCACGGTGACGTAGGTGCTGGTCACCCAGTAGTTCTTGTCGAACACGTTCTCGAGGTTGGCGCGGAAGGTCACGGGCTTGCCGCCCATCTTCGTGGCGTAGCGCGCGCCGATGTCGAGTCGCGTCCAGCCCGGCACGCGCAGGACGTTGGCGGCGTCGGCATACACGGAAGACGTGTGGATCACGCGGCCGTTCAGGCTCAGGCCCGCCACCCACGGCGTGTCCCAGTCCAGGCCCAGGTTGAAGGTGCGGTCGGGCACGCCGGCCGCGTCCTTGCCCTGGTTGGTGCCGCCCGCGGTGCGCGTGAGCTTGGCGTCGTTGAAGGCCGCGCTGGCCATCACGCGCAGGCCCTGCTGGAGCTCGCCGTAGGCCGTGAGCTCGAGGCCGCGGTTGCGCTGCTCGCCGCCGAAGCTGTAGACCAGCGTGGCCGGGTCGGTGAGGGCATTGGGCCGCGTGATCTGGTAGACGGCGGCCTGCGTCGTGAGGCGGCCCCAGTCGACCTTCACGCCGGCTTCGTACTGCTTCGACTTCTGCGGCCCGAAGGTCTCGCCGACGTTGGCGGTGCCCGGGCCGGCCGTGCCGCCGCGCGTGAGGCCGGCCGTGTAGTTGGCATACACCGAGACGTTCTGCACCGGCTTGAACACCAGGCCCACCAGCGGCGAGGTCGCGCTGGCCTTGTAGCGGCTGGTCGACGCGCCCGAGGCCTGCGAGAAGTTCTCCTGCTCGATGGTCTGGTCGCGCAGGCCCAGTGTCGCGAGGAAGCGGCCGTCGGCGAAGGACAGGGTGTCGGCCAGCACCACGCTCGACTGCTTGAGCTCGGCCGACTTCACCGCGGGCGTGCGCGGCGTGGTCACCAGCGGCAGCGCAGAGGGAAAGTACAGGCTCGACGGATTCGTGGTGCGCGAGGTTGCATAGAAGAAGCCCGACTCCTGGTCGAGCAGGTTCACGCCCAGCGCCACCGTGTGGCCCACGCTGCCGGTCTTGAACTTCGTGCGCACGCCGGCGTCGGCCGCGGTGGTCTTGCTGTAGAAGTCGTAGTAGGCGTTCGAGACGTTGAAGTTGCCCAGCGAATTGGGCCGCCCGCTCGGGAACACCTGCTGGTAGTCGAGGTCGGTGTAGCCCACGCTGCCGTAGACCATGGTGCTGTCGCTGATGTCGTACTCGACGCGCGAGATGGCGGTCTTGACGTTGTCGCTCAGCTCGGTGCCCGGGTAGAAGTTCAGGCGTGCCGACGGCGGTTCGGGAATGCGCGTGATGCCGGCCGCGAAGCTGGTCTGCGGGCGAAACTCGCGCGTCTCGCCCTTGCTCGCGAAGGCGTCGAGCGACCAGCGCAGGCGCGTGCCGAGGTAGTCGAGGCCCAGCGAGCCGAGACCGAGCTTCTGCTTGCCGTTGTCGATGTTGCCTTCGCCGTTGCGGAACACGCCGTTGACGCGCACGCCCCACTGGTTCTCGTCGCCGAAGCGGCGGCCCACGTCGAGGTGCGTGCCGAGCTGGCCCTTGCTCATGTAGGTGGTGGTCAGGCGCGTGAGCGGCGCGTCGGCCGCGCGCTTGGTCACCACGTTGATGCTGCCGCCCACGCTGCCGCTGGGGCCGACGCCGTTGGCCAGCGTGCCCGGGCCCTTGAGCACCTCGACGCGCTCGATCATCTCGAGCGGCACGCGCGTGGTGGGCGTGAGGCCGAACAGGCCGTTGAGGCCGATGTCGGCATTGGGCACGGTAAAGCCGCGGATCTGGAATTCATCGCCGAAGCCGCCGCGCGAGGTCAGCGGGCGCACCGAGGCGTCGTTCATCACCACGTCGGCCACGCTCAGCGCCTGCTGGTTCTGGATCAGCTCGGCCGTGTAGTTGGTGGTGCTGAAGGGCACGTTCATCAGGTCGGTGATGCCCAGGATGCCGAGGCTGCCGCCGCGCGCGAACTGGCCGCCGGCATAGGTCTTCTGCAGGCCGCCGATGGCTTCGGCTTCGCCCGAGACGACGACTTCGCCAAGCTGGCCCTGCGCGGGCGCGGTGGCGGTCTGGGCCGCGGCGCTCGCGGCCGCGAAGGCCAGGCAGGCGGCCAGGCAATGGCGCGCCAGCGGGCGGAGGGAGGAGGGCGGAAGGGAAGAAGCGGTGCGGGACGAGGAAGCGGCGGACGAGGGCATCGGTCAGGAATCGGCGAGAAAAGGCAGGCACCGGCGAGCCGGTGCGGGGGCGGGGCGAGGTCGGAATCGGGACGGCACGACGCTGGTGGGCCAGCGTGGCCGGGCTCTGGCGAGCTTGTTATGAATGAAAACTATTCTCATCATAGGTTGAGGTCGCTGCAAACCTTCCTATGCCTTTTGACCTTTGTGGACAAATGTGTCCTCAAGACCACAGCCGCCCGCGGCCCGCCGCCGCGGCGCGAAGCCTCGCGCGGCGACGCGCCGATACTGTGGGCCGATGCCTCCCATCCCCGTGCCTCCGCCGCTCCCGTTGCTTCGCCGACGCAGTTGCCTGATGCTGGCCGCGGCCGCGCTGCTGAGCGCCTGCACCGCGCCGCCGCCGAGGTTCCAGGGTAGCTTCCTGCAGCCCTGGAAGAGCCACGAATCGCTCTCCATCGACGAATGGCGGCGCAGGCTGCGCATCACGCGCGCGCTGGGCTGCGACGAGATCGTGTTGCAGTGGAGCGCCCTGTACGGCGGCGCGTTCGACTGGGCGCCGCCCGACAGCCTGCTCGCCATGCTGTTCGAGGAGGCCGCGCGCGAGGGCATGGGCATCCGCATGGGCCTGCCCTACGACGAAGGCTGGTGGAAGGCCATGGGGTCGAAGGACCCGGCGGTGTTGCCGTCCTTGCTGGCCACCGCGCGCGATCGCTGCCTGCCGTTCATGGAATCGGCCCGCTGGCCGAAGCTGCCGGGCTTTCGCGGCTGGTACCTACCTTACGAGATCGACCAGTACAACTGGGCGACGGCCGAGCGGCGGCAGCAACTGGTGGACTGGCTCGACGGCATCGCAACGGTCGCCCGCCGCACGGGCGGCCAGCCGCTCGCGGTGTCGACCTTCTTCAGCCGGCTGCCGACCGAGGGCTCGCTCGCGGAACTCTGGTCGCAGATCCTCGACCGCGTGTCGCTGCGTCCGATGCTGCAGGACGGCGTGGGCGTGGGCGGCATGGACAACCTCGCGGGGCTCGAGCCGCTGCGCGCGCTGCTGCAGCGGCGTGGCGTGGCCTTCGATCTGGTGGTCGAGCTGTTCGAGCAGTTGCCCGTCGCGCCGGGTGGCGAGGAGGGCTTCAAGGCGCGTGCCGCGACGCCCGAGCGCGTGCGACGGCAGATGGAGATCGCGCGCGGTTATGGCGCCGAGCGCGTGATCGCGTTCGCGATCGATCCGTGGGTGGTGGGCGATACACCCGAGGCGAAGCGGCTGCGCGAGGACTGGGGCGTTGCGCCCTGACCCGTGCCTAGTACGACAACGTCAGGTTCAAGAACACCCCCTTCGCCCGCCCCGCCACCCCTCCCAGCGTGGTCCGGTACTGCAAGCTCGCATCAACATGCGAGCGCTGAGCGTTGTAGCGGTCCTCGTTGAACCAGTAGCGCAGGTTGATGCCCACGCCCGCGCCGGCCGACCAGCTCGATCCGCGGTCGGACAGGGCCACGCTGTCGAAGCCCGCGATCGGTACGCCGCTCGCGCGGTTCCGGTTGGAGAACCAGTCCGCGGCGAGCGTGACGTGGGGGAAGAACACGAGACGGTCGTTGTAGTCGGTGACGAAGCTGCGCCCGATGCGCACCTCGCCCGCGGCGAAGCCCTGGCCGCGCTTGAGGCGGCCGCTGCCGTCGGCGAGCACGTTGCCGGCGGTGTCGCGCACGGTGTAGGCGGCCGGCATGTCGAGCAGGGTGTAGCCGGCTTGCAGGTAGCCTTCCATGGTGAACCAACTGCGCGTGTCGAGCCGCCGGCCGGTGCCCTCGTAGAAGCCGTAGAGCAGGTAGGCCTGCCAGCCGCCCGAACCCGTGTCTGCGCGGTAGTCGAGGGCCGCGGAGCGGTTGTTGAGCTGACAGCGCAGGCTCGCGGGCGCGGGATCGATGGCGCCGGAACGCGTGGCGCTGCCCAGCATGAACTGCCGCTCGAGGCCGAAGGTGAGTCCGGTCGCGGTGTCGGGCGTGTAGCGCACGCCGAGGGCGCCGCTGGTCGAGGGCAGACCGGCGATGCCGCGGGTGCGCTGCTCGGGCGTGATGCCGATGCCGCCGCAGGGGTTCTGCACGAGCTGCGCGGCGGTCACGTCGGTGCCGGCGTGCAGGGTGGTCGAGAGGCGGCCGTAGACGTCGAAGATGCTGCGGTTGGTGTTGAGCATGCCGCTCGGGCGCCAGAACACCTCGGTGGTGTTGAAGCTCGCGTTGCCGGGCACGGCCACCGGCTGGCCGGGCAGTCCGAATGAGGCGGCATGCGCGCCGCGGTAGCCCACGGTGCTGTTCACGCCCCATTCGCGCGCATAGCTGGCGATGGTGCTGCGCAGGTCGTGGAGCTGCTGGCGGTCGAGCGAGAGCCAGCCCACGTCCTCGTCGTCGACGGCCTGGCGCAGCGTGGCGGCCGCACCGGCGCGGTCGCCGGTGCCGGCGGCCGCCTGGGCCTCGTCGAGCAGGTTGCTGCGCGGGGCCTGGCCGGTGTGGCGGGCCGCGACGAAATCCTGCAGCGCGAGCGCCGGGTCCTTGTTGGCGATGTGCAGGTAGCCGCGCTGACGCAACAGGGTGGCGTCCGCGGGTTGCGCGGCGATCGCGGTGTCGAGCCGCTGCACCGCCTGCTGGCGTTCCGCGGTCGTGCCCGCGGCGAGCGTGGTGGTCAGCAGCTTCTGGCGCGATGCGTCGTCGGGCCGTTCGGCCGCGGCCTGCTTCGCCAGCGCGATGGCCTCGGGATAGCGCTTCTGCGCATAGGCCGCGTAGGCCCGCGTGGCGGCATCGCCGGCCTTCGGCGAGTCCCAGGGCGCGAGCGCGCAGGTCGGGCCCTCGGGCGTGTCGTTGCAGAGCTTCACGGGCGCATAGGCGGTAACGGGCGGCGTGGCGGGCGAGCCCCAACCGCTCGCGGCATCCTCGGCCCGCTGGCGGCGTGAGCGCACCTGCGCGTCGTCGGGCGGCAGCGGCGCGAGCAGCGTACGCGCGCGCTCGCCGTCGCGCGCGGCCAGCGAGAGATCGGCGCCGATCAGGCGTGCGTCGCGGCGCTGTGCCTCGTCGACCTTCGCGTCGGCGACCACGGCATCGACATCCTGTTGCGCCTCGCCGCCGCGCGACAGCTGCTGGCGCAGGTAGGCGCGCTGCAGCCGCAATGCCGCGCTGTCGTCCTGCGCTGCCATTGCCTCGGTGGTGGCCTGTTCGGCGCCTTCGATGTCGGGCACGGCCTGCAGCGCATCGATCAGCAACTGGCGGTGGCTCGCGACATCGGGCGCGAGGCGCACCGCCTCGCGGGCCTCGTCGACGGCCGCGCGCGGCTGCTGGCGCGACAGCGCGTCGTAGGCCTTCTGCGCATGCCGCTGCGCGATCGAACGGCTGCCCTGCCGCACGCGCGCGGCGATCTCGGCGGCGTTCGGCGCGCCCAGGTCCAGCGCGGTGGCTGCCGCCTGCACGAGTTCGTCGTGGCGCTGCTGCCGCGCGAGCGCGTCGAGCCACAGCAGTGCCCAGGGGCCCTGGCTCGGATCGGCGCGCACCGCTTGTTCGGCCGACTTCGCCGCCTCGGCATCGCGGCCTTCGGCGTAGTCGCGGTAGGCCTGCGCCGCGAGCGAGAAGCCCGCGCGGTAGGCCTCGGTGCCGGGCGTGCCGTCGGCGGGCGTGGCGCGCAGGTTGGCCAGTGCCGTGCGCAGCGCCGCGTTGCCATGGCCCTGGTCGATGGCGCGCTCGGCCGCGCGCGCGGCCTCGTCGTTGCGCCCCAGCTTCTGCAGCGCATACACGCGCAGCAGGTGCACGCGCTGCGCCGCGGGTTGCAGGCGCAAGGCGACGTCGGCACGCGCGAGCGCGGTCTCGAAGTCGCCGCGGCCATAGGCCTTGAAGGCCTGGTCGGCCAGTTGCCAGGCACGGCCGTGCGACGAGCGCTTGCGCGGCGCGGTGCGCGTCGGCACCGGCGCGGCGCCGGGCGCGGAAGCGGTTGAAGTCGAAGTCGAGGGCGAAGGCGCGGCCGGCAGCGAATGCACGGCGGCGAACGCGGGCACCGCGGGCCAAGCCGCGGCCAGCGCGACCGCCAGCAGCGTGCGGTTGTCGAACCTCTTCATGCCGGCACTCCCTGCGCGCCCTGCGGCGCGAGCGGCGCCAGCACCGAATCGCCGCGCTGGAACGAGATCGCCTCCTCGAGCGTGCCCGCGTCGAGCCAGCCCTGCTCGAGCAGGATGCTGCCGAGCTTGCGGCCCGTGCCGCGCTGGATCGTGAGCGCGTTGTCGAGCTGCGTCTCGTCGATCGCGCGCCACGACAGCAGCACCTCGCCCAGCCGCTGGCGCTGCTGCACCAGCTGGTCGGCCGAGGGGAAGTCGTGCATGGTCTTGTCCCACACCAGCCGCTTGCCGAACAGCTTGTGCGAGAGGAACAGCTTCCACGCGCGCGCCGCGGCCATGGCATTGATGAAGTTGCCGATCACCATGCGCGGTATCGACAGCAGCCCGTGCTCCCAGCCATAGAGCGCCGACACGAAATGGAAGCGCTGCGCGAAGCGCAGCAGCAGCGCCACGGCATTGAGCTCCATCACCGTCATGAGCCAGCCGCCCGACTGGAAGATCGACGGGTAATAGACGGTCCACCAGCCCATGGCGTCGGCGAAGAAGAAAAGCAGGAAATTGAGCATCAGCAGATAGCCGAGGATGGCCACGAAGGCGGTGAACAAGCCCTTGCGGTCGCGGAACAGCAGGTACTTGGTGGCCAGCGAGCCGGCCCAGCCCATCTGCTCCCAGCCCTGCAGGCCGATGCCCAGGGTCCAGCGCGCCTTCTGGCGGTAGGCGGTGCGGAAGGTGTCGGGGAAGTACTCGCGCACGCCCAGCGGCATGCGCAGCGAGCCGAGCTTCTCGCGGCCGGCGCCGAACCAGGCGGTGCGCCGCGTCACGTACTCGACGTCGAACTTGCCGAAGATCTGCTTCATGCCGAGCCGGCCCAGGCGCGCGCCGATGTCGTAGTCCTCGGTCAGGCTGGCGGTGTTGAAGGGCTGGTTGTCGAGCTCCGCGGCCAGCGTCTGCAGCGCGCGGTGCGAGAAGCAGGTGCCGACGCCGGCCGAGGGCACCATGCGCGACAGGCTCTCGCGCACCACGAGGTCCTTGCTGTGCCACTCGGCGAACTCGTCCATGTAGGTGCCGGCCACCAGCTCGAACCAGTGGCGCTCGAGCGAGGTCACGGGCAGCTGGATGAAATCCATGCGCGGCAGCAGGTAGTTGAAGTACTTGAGTTCGAGCGGATGCAGCACGTCCTCGCTGTCGTGCAGCACGACGCCCGCGAAGGGCTCGCCCATGGTGCGCTCGTGCTGGAACAGCGCCTGCACCACCCAGTTGAGGCAGTCGGCCTTGCAGGTCGGGCCGTCGTGCGGCACCTCCACGCGCACCAGCTGGCGGTAGCGCCGGCGCATGCGCTCCACCTCGGCGATGGTGCGCGCGTCGTTGCGGTAGGTGCCGACGAAGATGGCGTAGTTCTTGTACTCAAGCGTCGACACCATGTTGGCGAGCATCGGCGCGATCACGTCGTACTCGAGCCAGGCCGGCACCATGATGGCCATCGGCTGTTCGCGCGCCGCGCGCAGCTGCGCGGCGGTCAGGCGCCGGTAGCGGCGGCGCACGGTCAGCGAGCGGTAGATCTCGCGCACCCAGTACCAGGCATCGACGAACAGGTCGTCGATGCTCGACAGCAGGATCACCACGCCGACGACCGCGGTCACGATCTCCAGACCGCGGTAGTAGTCGGCCAGCAGGAAGGGTCCGTAGAGCTCGAACATGCGGCTTCGGTCGGGTCCTCAGTGCTGCGACTTGGCCGCATGGCGGCGCCGCGCGCGCCAGGCCAGCAGGATCAGCAGCAGCAGCGCGAACACGGCCACGCCGATCACCGGCATGCCCCAGGCGGCGTACGAGCGCCATTCGAAGAACGCGCCTTCGCCGCCGCGGCGCGCGCTCGCGTCCGCGGGATTGCCGCTGTCGAGCCAGCTCACGGGGCCGTCGACGCCGAGCATCGCGATGTCGCCGCGGTTCAGCACGAAGGGCTTGGCCGGCACCACGGGGCGCGCGCCGATCGGCTGCCACTGCATGCCGTCCTGGCCATGGGCGCGGCTCACCTCGATGGCGCTCAGCTGCGACAGGTCGTCGACCTCGAGCCACGGCGCCTTGCGGCCATGGATGCGCAGGCTCGCGTCCTTGACCTCGACCTTCGAGGCGGCGCCGTCGACCGCCACCTGCAGCGCGAGGAAGGGCTTGCTCGGCGAGAAGGCGCCGGACTGGGTCACCACCAGCTCGGAGCGCACCGGCGTCACGCCGGCGGCCACGGCCATGCGCACCAGGCGCGCGAGGCTCGCGGGCGCGTCGGCCAGCCAGGCCTGCGGCACGGCGACCTGCGGGTTGCCCGACATCAGCGGCAGCAGGCCGACGAAGCTGCCGTCGGGCTGCGCATCGCCCGCGCGCACGAAGCTGGTGGGCAGCACGTTGACCGGGAAGCCCTGCGGCATCTCCTGGCAGTCGTTCGAATAGGGCTGGCGCTGGAAGGACACGCGCACCACGTTGCTCAGGCCCAGCGCATAGCCGGGGATGCGCGCATCGAGGCGCTCGGGTCGACCATCGGCCTCCAGGCGCTTGGCCGACAGCAGCACGTCGTTCCAGAACACCGAGGCCACGGGACGCGTGGACGAAGCGCCGGGCGCGGCGGCCACGTCGATCACCAGCTCGGAAGGCATGCGGCCGTTGGCCGCGACCACGCCCAGCGGCAGGGTGGCGGTCCACTCGCCGCGCGACACCACGTCGAAGCCGGCCTCGCTGGCGCCCAGGCTGTTGAGGCGGATCGCCGGACGTTCGCTCGCATCGGGCGCGTCGGCCGTGCGCACGCCGGCCTGGCGCGACACCAGCAGGTTGCGCCAGGTCTCGGCGAAGACGCCGGCCGCCTGCGCGCCCGCGTTCTCGGGCACCACGATCACCGGATGCGCGCCGAGCGTGGCGAGGCGCACCTGGCCGGCGCTGGCGGCATCCGCGGCGAGCGCGGTCTGCTGCTCGCGCCAGAGCGCGAAGGCGCGCAGCGCGTCGGCGTCGCCCGCGAACTGCACGGCCAGCGCCTCGAGTGCTTTGGCGATCTGCTGGCGCAGCGCCGCATCGACCACTAGCACATCGCCGCTGGCCGCGGTGGCGCCGAGCACCAGCAGCGCGCCGACCTCGGCTTCGTTCTTGAGTTCGTAGCGCGCATTGCCGCTGGCGAGACCGGCGAAGGCCGGCAGCGCGGCCAGCCCCGCGGGCACCTGCCAGCCCGAGGTGTCGACGATGTCGCCGGCCACCGGGAAGGCCTGGATCTGCACGCGGCGGTTGGCCTGCTCGAGCGCGACGCCGAGGCGCCAGGCGCTGTCGTAGCTGGTCTTCGAGAGATTGCGCGAGGCCACCAGCAGGACCGGGCGCGCGGGCAGCGTGGCCCAGGCGTCGGCGAGGCTGGTCAGCGCGCCGCTGTTGAAACGGTAGTTGAAGCGTGTCTCGGGCGAGATCGCGAGCACGTTGCCGGTCGAGCGCTCGAGTTCGCAGACGCGGCGCGCCACGTTGTTGGACCACTGGACGCCGAGGCGCACGAAGTTCGCGCTGCGCGCGACGCCGGTGTCGACCTTGAGGTTCTGGCTCGCGTCGCCCTCGGCCGCCTCGATGCGGCGCGCCTGCACCGGCCGGCCGTTGACCGTCAGCAGCATCGAGGTGCTGCCGCCCTCGGCCTTGTGATAGCGGCCGCTGAAGTCGATGCTGGCCTCGGCCAGCGCGAGGCCGCGCGGCACCGGCAGGTAGAACTCCTGGCGGCTGTCGAAGCCGTTGAGCAGCACGGTGTCGCCGATGCCCAGGTCCGACAGCGCGAAGCTGCGGTTGACCCAGGTCTCGCCCTGCAGGCGCTGCAGCGCGTCGCTCGCGGGGCTGGCGTGCGCGAGGAAGGAGGTGCTCAGGCCACCGAGGGCGAGCAGGGCCGTGGGTGCGAGGAGGGCGATCCGTCGTGAGAACAGAGAAGGCATGGAGAGACTCGGCAGGAAAACTTGAAAAAAGAGGGGCGGCGTTCGGCGCTCAGGGCACGAACTCGGCGGTGTGCCGTTCGCACAGCACGTCCACGATGCGCTGGCTCGCGCGCGCGTCGCCGTAGGGATTGCCGCGGCGGCAGAACTCGGCGTGCACGGCGGGGTCGTCGAGCAGGCGGCGTGCCTCGCCCACGATGCGCTCGGGCGAGGTGCCCACCAGCCGCACGGTGCCGGCGGCCACGGCCTCGGGGCGCTCGGTCACGTCGCGCATCACCAGCACCGGCTTGCCCAGCGAGGGCGCCTCTTCCTGCACCCCGCCCGAGTCGGTCAGGATCAGGTAGGCGCGCTGCATGAACCAGACGAAGTCGAGGTAGCCCAGCGGCGCGATCAGGTGCACGTTGGGCAGGCCCGACAGCTGGGCCTTCACCACGTCGTGCACGTTGGGGTTCAGGTGCACCGGGTAGACGATCTGCACGTCGTCGCGCTGCGCCAGCTCGCGCAGCGCGGCGCAGATGTTGCGAAAGCCCTCGCCGAAGTTCTCGCGGCGGTGGCCGGTGACCAGCACCAGCCGGCGCCTGGCATCGACCCAGCCGTGGCGCTTCTCGAGCGTGGCGGCCAGCGGGCGGTCGGACTCGAGCCGCTCGACGGTGGCCGCGAGCGCGTCGATCACCGTGTTGCCCGTGACCCAGATGCGCCCCGGCGGCTTCTCGGCGAGCAGCGCGTCGCGCGAGGAGGGCGTGGGCGCGAACATCCAGCTGCTGACCGAATCGACGAAGCGGCGGTTGAGTTCCTCGGGGAAGGGCGAGCGGATGTCGCCGCTGCGCAAGCCGGCCTCGACGTGGCCGACCGGAATGCGGCGATGGAAGGCGGCCATGGCGCAGGCCGCGGCGGTGGTGGTGTCGCCGTGCACCAGCACGCAGTCGGGCTGCTCGGCCTCGAGCACCGCGTCGGCGCCCGCGATCAGGCGGCCGTAGAGCCCGTTGAGCGACTGGTTGGGCCGCATCACGTCGAGGTCGTGGTCGGCCTCGAGGTCGAACAGCGACATCACCTGGGTCAGCATCTCGCGGTGCTGGCCGGTCACGCACACGGTGCTGCGCACGCGCGGCTCGCGGCGCAGGGCGGCGACGAGGGGGGCCATCTTGATGGCCTCGGGACGGGTCCCGAAGATCGACAGTACGTGCATTTCGAGGAGTCAGTGGCTGGTGCCGACGCACAGCCTCCCCGCGTGTGGACGCAAGGCGGCGGCAAGCCGGACACGAACAAATGAATAAAGGGGTACTCGCGTACCCCCTCAGGGCGGGACCGGTCTGCGCCGTCTGACCCTCGAAGCCGACAGTGTAACTAAAGATTTAACAAATCATCAACGATTGAAAACGGAAGTGTCTACTTTTTGGCACTTTGGGCCGCCGAGTCGGCGGCCCGCCCGCTCAGCCCGCGCGTCGCGCCACGTCCACCACCGCGGCCGCGAAGGCCTGGGGCGCTTCCTGCGGCAGGTTGTGGCCGATGCCGCCGTCGACCTGCCGGTGCTCGTAGAAGCCCGAGAACTTCTTCGCGTAGCTGGCGGGCTCGGGGTGCGGCGCGCCGTTGGCATCGCCTTCGAGCGTGATGGTCGGCACGGTGATCACGGGCGCCTTGGCGAGCCGGTCCTCGAGCGGCTGGTACCTGGCCTCGCCCTCGGCCAGGCCGAGGCGCCAGCGGTAGTTGTGGATCACGATCGCGACGTGGTCGGGGTTGTCGAAGGCGCGCGCGCTGCGTTCGAAGGTCGCGGCATCGAAGTTCCATTGGGGCGAGGCGAGCTGCCAGATCAGCTTCGAGAACGCGTTGCGGTTCTTGTCGTAGCCCAGGCGGCCGCGCTCGGTCGCGAAGTAGTACTGGTACCACCACTGGAACTCGGCCTCGGGCGGCAGCGGGTTCTTGCCGGCCTCCTGGCTGCCGATCAGGTAGCCACTGACCGACACCAGCGCCTTCACGCGCTCGGGCTGCAGCGCCGCCATGATGCAGGCCGTGCGCGCGCCCCAGTCGCAGCCCGCGACCGTCGCGCTGCGGATCTGCAGCGCGTCCATCAGCGCGAAGATGTCGGCCGCCACCACCGACTGCTGGCCGTTGCGCGGCGTGTCGGCCGAGAGGAAGCGCGTGGCGCCGTAGCCGCGCAGGTAGGGCACGATCACGCGGAAGCCCGCGGCCGCGAGCAGCGGCGCGACGTCGACGAACATGTGGATGTCGTAGGGCCAGCCATGCAGCAGCAGCACCGGCGCGCCGTTGGCGGGGCCGGCCTCGAAATAGGCGACGTTGAGCACGCCCGCATCGATGTGCTTGAGCGGCTCGAGGCGCCGCGGCGTGCCGCCGGCGGACGGCGTGTTCGACTGCGCGAACGCGGGAACGACCGCCGCGAACTGGGCCGTGGCGAGGCCGATGGCGGCCTTGGCGAGGAACGAGCGGCGCTCGAGCGGGGAGGAAAGCGTCATGGGAACTCCTTGCGAATGGTGGTGGATGGCATCGGGCCGAAGGCCTGTCGCGCCGGTGTCGTTCGCGGTGCCTGGCGATCGATGGCGCGGATGTTCATTCGCGGGAGTGCCCGGGGGCGGGGGCTGCGTATCGCTGTGTATCCCGGGGTGGTTCGCAGACAGTAAATTTCGTTTTTCGCGAGGGATGTGCTTCGACCTGAAAGGACGTGAGGGGTCGAGGAACGCTTCCGACCAGGTTTGTCGTGATAATGACGATGTATATACCTGGTCAGTACAAGGAGTGCCATGTCCAAGGAAGCCGTATTCACGATGAAGCTCGAGCCCGAGCTGCGCGACGAGTTCATGGCCGCCGCCCAGGCGCTGGACCGTCCGGCATCCCAGGTGGTGCGCGATCTGATGCGGGAGTTCGTACGCAATCAGCGCGAGGCGCAGGAGCATGAAGCCTTCGTGGCGCGAAAGGTGGAAGCCGGCCGCCGCGACATGCGAGCTGGAGATGGACGCTCGCATGACGAGGTCGAGGCCGACTTCGCCGCTCGGCGCAAGCAACTGCTCGAGCGGAGCACCAAGGCTGACGCGTGAGGGTTCGTTGGACCCGTCAGGCCGAAGGCGATCGGGAAGACATCCTGGCCTACATCGCCGCCGACAACGTGCACGCGGCGATCGCGATGGACGAATTGTTCGGCGCCGCCGCTGCCCGGCTGATCGACTTTCCATTGCTCGGCAAGCGAGGGCGGATCGCCGGGACCCGGGAGCTGATTCCGCACGAGAGCTATCGCATGGTCTACGAGGTGGACGATGTCGCGCAAACCGTTTGGGTGTTGACGCTGCTGCACACGGCTCGGCAGTGGCCGCCCGCGCGTTGAGCCGGGCTTGTCGCATTCGCGCGTCTCGCCTGCCGACCCACCCACCCACGCGGGCGGCTCCTACGCGGCGCGGCTGCGCCGTCCATAGACTCGTTTCCAGTCATTGAAGACCTGGACAACGAGAGGACCATCCGAATGAGCTTCGAGGAAAGAATCGACCTGTGGGAACACGCGTTCATCTGCCGTGCGGAACCCGACGGCAGCGGCCGCTACCTGGCGCGGCTCGACTATGCGGGCGGCCCCGCCTTCATTGCCGATGAACTGCCCGCGGACGACCTCGGGCACGGCAGTGCCGAGGAGGCGCTGCGGCAAGCCCAGCTGCAGGCCATGCGATGGGTGCACGACCGAACGGGCGACGCGCAGGGCCAGTTCTGAGTTTCGCGCTCTGAGCGCCGAGCCTCGGCAGGCTCAGGCTGGCGGCGATCGCAGCGCGGCCGCGAGGAAATCCACCAGGGCCGCCACGCGCCGGCTCGGCGCACCGCCCGGAAAGACCGCGAACAGGTCAATCGGCCCCGCCACGTAGCCGCCCAGCACCCCTTCCAGCGCACCGGCCTCGAGCTCGTGCCGGATGTCCTGCCGGTTCTTGAAGATCACGCCCACGCCGTTCACGGCCCATTCGCGCAGCACCGAGCCGTCGCTGGCCTCGCGGTCGCCCGACACCTTGACGTTGAAAGGCCGACCGCCGTCGCGAAAGGTCCAGGCCGCGAGCGGCGCACCGGGCCGCGCGAGCACCAGGCAGTTGTGCTGCGCCAGTTCGCTTGGGTGCGCCGGGCGGCCGCGCGAGTTCCAGTAGGCCGGCGCGGCGCAGACCAGGCGCTCGCCGGGCACCAGCAGGCGGGCCTGCAGGTTCGAGTCGGGCAGCGGACCGAAGCGGATCGCGAGGTCCATGTGGGTCTCGATCAGGTCGATGGTGCTGTCGCTGAGATGCAGCCCGATGCGCACGCGCGGGTGGCGCTGCTGGAAGGCGTCGAGCAGCGGCCGCAGCTGCGAGCGGCCGAAGTCGTTGGTGGCGGTGACGCGCACCGGGCCCGACAGCTCGCCCTGCTGGCGCAGGCCGCCCAGCGCCGCATCCCATTCCGAGACGATGCGGCGCGCATCCGCCACCAGCGCCTCGCCCTCGTGGGTGAAGGCCAGCCGCCGCGTCGAGCGCTGCATGAGCCGTGCGCCCACCTCCTGCTCGAGCTGGTTGATGGCCAGGGTCACGGTCGAGGTGGCGACGGCGCGCTGGCGCGCGACCCCCGAGAAGCTGCCCCATTCGGCGACATCGATCAGCAGGCGCAGGGCGTCGATCCGGTCCATTGTTCGAGGATGTCGAAAGGTGATTTGGAGATGAGCCGGATTATCAATGGATCGATGCAGAAATACGATCGCGGCCATCGACCAAGGAACCCCATGAACATCCACTTCAACCACCGCCGCGTGCTCGTCACCGGCTCCACCAACGGCATCGGCTTCGCCACTGCCCAGGGCTTCCTGGCCGCGGGCGCCGAGGTCGTGATCAACGGTCGCAGCGAGGCCGGCGTGGCGGCCGCGCTCGCGCGGCTGGGCGACGCGGCCTCGCGCGCCCACGGCTTCGCGGGCGATCTCTCGACGCCCGAGGCCTGCGCGGCGCTGCAGGCGCGTCATCCCGAGTTCGACATCGTCGTGAACAACCTCGGCGTCTTCGGGCCGCAGGACTTCTTCGACACGCCCGATGCGGAATGGGACCGCTTCTTCCAGACCAACGTGATGTCGGGCGTGCGCTGCGCGCGCGCCTATGCACCGGGCATGGTCGCGCGCGGCTGGGGCCGCATCGTGTTCGTGTCCTCGGAGTCGGCGCTCAACATCCCGGCCGACATGGTCCATTACGGCTTCTCGAAGACCGCGCAGCTCGCCGTCTCGCGCGGCCTTGCGAAGCGGCTGGCCGGCACCGGCGTGACGGTCAACGCCGTGCTGCCCGGACCCACGCTGTCCGAAGGCGTGGCCGACATGCTGCAGGCCGGGGTGGAGGCCTCGGGCCGCGGCCTGGAGGCGGTCGCGGCGGACTTCGTCACCACGCACCGCGGCTCGTCGATCATCCGCCGCGCCGCGCGCGTGGAAGAGGTCGCGAACATGATCCTCTACGCCAGCTCCGAGCAGGCCTCGGCCACCACCGGCGCCGCGCTGCGCGTCGATGGTGGCGTGGTCGACAGCATCGTCTAGCGCTTCTTTCTTCCCCGATCCCCTTCGTCCCGTTCCAGCCGCCCGCGCCGCCGCGCGCGGGCGGAGGACGGGGCTCGTCCGCAAGCTTCCTCCAAGGAGATTCCCATGTCCCATCCGTACCCGATCCTCCAGGCCATCGAAGAGCGCCGCACCACCAATCTGTTCGATCCCGCGCGCGGCATCAGCGACGAGCGCATCGAGGAACTGGTGCGCCTGGCCACGACCGCGCCGACCTCGTTCAACCTGCAGAACTGGCGCTTCGTCGCCGTGCGCACGCCTGAACAGAAGGCGCGGCTGCGCGCGCTGGCCTGGGACCAGGCCAAGGTCAGCGAAGCCGCCGTGACCTTCATCGTCTGCGGCCAGCTCGCCGACCATCGCACGCTGCCCGATCGCCTCGCGGGCGCCGTCGCGGCCGGCTTCATGCCGGCGGAGATGGTCCCGGGCTGGGAAGGCGCGGCCAAGAGCCTCTACTTCGAGCAGCCGCAGCGCCAGCGCGACGAGGCGGTGCGCAGCGCGACCTTCGGCGCCGGCGCGCTCATCTACGCGGCGCAGGCGATGGGGCTGGGCTCCGCGCCGATGATCGGCTTCGATGCGCCCGCGGTCGCCGAGGCCTTCGCGCTGGCGGCCGACGAGATCCCGGTGCTGCTGTTGGCCATCGGCTACGCCACGCCCCAGAACTGGCCGCGCAAGCCGCGCCGGCCGCTGGCGCAGGTGCTGCAGCTGGTCTGAGTCGCGGCGCTGGATTCGAGTCGTGCCTCTGGCGACGCGGCCCGAGCCGCCCCTGTCGGCGCAGGCCGACGCCCCGAAGGGCAAAAGGACGAAGGGCGACGCCTGGCATCCGGTGCGCAATGGGTTAAGGGGGTGAGGACTCCCGCCACCAGTTGCCCACCATGGTCGATCTCCCATCAGGTCACGACCCCTCGAGCGGCCCGTCGTCCGACGAACTCTCGCGGCGGGTGAGGAGCGATCAGCTACTGTCGGTGCAGCGCAGCGTGCGTGCCGTCGTGCCCTCTGGCATGGCCGTGGGTTGCGTGACCGCCGGCGTCGCGCTCTATGCCTCGGTGCACTGGGCCGGGCCGGCCGCCTGGCTGCTGCTGGTCGTTCTGTCCAATGCCTACCGGGCCCATGTCTGCCGGTCGCTGCGCGCGGTCGAGCAGGCCGTGGCCGGCATGGACGAGCGCGAACTCGCGAGGCGATTTCGCCGCATCACCTCGTCGTCTTTGCTGTCGGGATGCGTGTGGGCGCTGCTGCCGCTGTTCTGTGACAGCGAGAACCCATCGGAAACGCTGTTCTTCCTGACCATCGTCTGCGGCGTCTGCGCCGGCTCCGTGATCTTCAGCGCGGCCTATGCGCCGGTGCCGATCGTCTTCGTGACGCCCGCGCTGGCCGCGGTCACCGCGTGGCTGCTCCATGCCGGCGGCTTTCATCACAACGCGCTCGCGGCGATGGTCTTCGTCTACCTGTGCACGCTGGTCTACGCCTCGCGACGCGGCGAGCGCGCGTTTCGCGCCAGCAGCCGGCTGAAGAACGAGGCGCTGTTCATGGCGGCCGAGCTGCAGCGCACCCATGCCGAGTCCACGCGCGCGACGCGCGAGCTGGACTTTCGCGCCAACCACGATTCGCTGACCGGCCTGCTCAACCGCGAGGGCTTCGCGAAGGCGGCCGCGCGCTTCGAGGTCGCGCAGGCCGACGTGGCGCCGCATGCGGCGCTGATGCTGGACCTCGACGGCTTCAAGGCCATCAACGATGCCTTCGGCCACAAGACCGGCGACCGCGTGCTGCAGGACGTCGGCCGGTGGCTGCAGCAACGGCTGGCGCAGCATGACGCGGTGGTCGGCCGCTGGGGCGGCGACGAGTTCGCGGTCTTCTATCGCCCGCAAGGCGCGGCCGATGCGCCCGAGCACGTGGCGCAGGGGCTCATCGACTCGATCGGCCATGCCACCTCGCACTACGGCGGGCAGCTTGGCGTGAGCGTGGGCATCTGCACCAGCCTCGACCGCTCGGCCGAGGAGATGCTGAGCTTCTCCGACGAGGCGCTCTACGAGGCCAAGCGGCGCGGGCGCAACCGCTGCCACCGCTTCGACGAGGTGCTGCATGGCCGCCTGCTGCGCCGGCGCGACATCGAGCGCGACATGGTCGAGGCCATGGCGACGCGCGCCATCTGCGCCTGGTACCAGCCGATCCTCGCCGACCGCGGGCAGCGCCTGCACAGCCTCGAGGCCGTGCTGCGCTGGCGGCATCCGAAGCACGGCTGGGTCGCGCCCGGCGAAGTGATCTTCGCGGCCGCGAGCACGGGCCTGGCCGAGCGCCTGCTGCGCCACATCCTCGAGGAGGTCTGCCATGGCCTGGTGCAACTCGGTGGCATCGGCGGCGCCTTCGCCGAGCTGCCGGTGGCGATGAACGTATCGCCGCGCGAGATGTCGCAGCTGCCGGTCGATGTCATCACCGCGCAGGTGCTCGCGGCGCACGGCCTGCCGCCGCGCCGCCTGCAGATCGAGATCACCGAGGAGGTCGCGCTCGACACCTCGACCGCGCGCGCCCGGCTGCGCGCGCTGGCCGAGTCCGGCGTCGCGGTCGCGATCGACGATTTCGGCGTCGGTTACTCCTCGCTGGCCTCGCTGCGCGGCGAGCACGTGCACCAGGTGAAGATCGATCGCAGCTTCGTGTTCGGCCTCGATTCCTCGCCGGCCAGTTGCCTGATGGTGGAGGCGGTGGTGCGGCTGGGGCGCTCGATGGACATCGAGGTGGTGGCCGAGGGCGTCGAGAGCCAGGAGGAGTTCGAGACGCTCACGCGGCTTGGGTGTCCGCTGCTGCAGGGGTTCTATTTCATGCGGCCGGCGCCGTTGGGGCAGGTGGTGGCGTGGGCGCAGCGGCGCCGGGACTCCCTTCCCGTCACGATGGCGTCGAGGTCCTGAGCGATGGATGCGGGCAGCTTGCACGGAAGCCGTCGATCGAGCGCTGCGTCGCCACCAGCTCCTGCGCCAGCCAGCCCCTGAACGCACGCAGCGGCGGATAGTCCTTCTTCTCGCCGGGATAGACCAGGTAGTAAGCCAGGTCCTCGCTGGCCAAGTGGCGATAGGGCACGGCCAGCCGCCCTTGCTCGATGTCGTCGGCCACGAGGAAGTAGGGCGCGAGCCCGATGCCGAGGCTGGCGGTGACCACCTGCACGATCATCAGGTAGTGCTCGAACACCGGTCCCGGCGGCGTGTGTCCCATCTCCACGCCCAGGCTGCCGAGCCAGAAGTTCCACGAGTCCATGCGCGAGGCCAGGTGCACGAGCGTGTAGTCCAGCAGCCGGCGCGGCTCGTCGAACGGGCCGTAGCGGCGCAGGAAATCCGGGCTGCAGATCGGCACCACCGCGTCCTGCAGCAGGAACTCCATCTCGGCGCCGCTCCATGAGGACTTGGCGCCGAAATGAATGGCCGCATCGATGTCCTCGATGTGGAAGTTGAACGGCGACAGGTGGGTGGTGAGGTTCAGGATGACGTCGGGATGGCGTGCCGAGAAATCGGAGTAGCGCGGCATCAGCCACCGGGCCGCGATGCTGGGCAGCACCGCGAGGTTGAAACGGCCGCTGCTGCGGCCACCGGCCTTGAGCTCGACCGACGCGGCCTCGAGCTTGTGCAGCAGCGGCTGGATGCGCCGCAGGTACGCATCGGCCGCCGGCGTGAGCGTCAATCGCTTGCCTTCACGCACGAACAGCAGCGTGCCGAGTTCGTCCTCCAGGGCTTTGATGAGCTTGCTGATCGCGCCCTGCGTCACGCACAACTCGTCGGCCGCGCGGGTGAAGCTGTGGTGCCGGGCGCTGGCCTCGAACGCCAGCAGGCACGAAAGGGAGGGCGTGTGGGTTCGCATTCAATGCATGAGCGTTGGTCATCCACCAAGGAGGAAAAATCGCTTTCGGCCGTGCAACGCAATTTTCATAATCGTCGCGGACACGCCGCATTCTAGGGAGAACAGGCGTAATTCCCATCGTTTTCAGGCACGCCATCTTTCTCCGGATCCATGAGCAATGGAATTGGTGGCGACGCTGAATCGGCCGCCTTGGCATGGACCGCACAGGAGAAGAAATTGCCTCACGAGACATCGTTGCCCCGGGTCGTTCGCGCCGACCGCGGGACCGAACTTCGAACCCGCAGCTGGCGCACGGAAGGGCCGTTGCGCATGCTGATGAACAACCTCGATCCGGACGTTGCGGAGAATCCCGCGCAGTTGATCGTCTATGGCGGCGTGGGGCGCGCGGCGCGCAATTGGGAGGCCTTCGATCGCATCGTCGAAACGCTCGAGCGGCTGGACGAGGACCACACCCTGCTGGTGCAATCCGGCAAGCCCGTGGGCGTGTTCCGTACCCATGCGATGGCGCCGCGCGTACTGATCGCCAATTCCAACCTCGTGCCCAAATGGGCCACGCAGGACCACTTCAACGAGCTCGAGCGCAAGGGCCTGATGATGTTCGGCCAGATGACGGCCGGCTCCTGGTTCTACATCGGCAGCCAGGGCACGGTGCAGGGCACCTACGAGACCTATTCGGAGGTCGGGCGTCGGCATTTCGGCGGCTCGATGGAGGGCCGATGGATGCTCACTGCGGGGCTCGGCGGCATGGGCGGCTCGCAACCCCTGGCCGGGCGGATGACGGGGGCCGCGATCCTCGTGGTGGAGTGCCAGCAGAGCCGCATCGACATGCGCCTGCGCACTGGCTACCTCGACGTGCAGGCGCGCGATCTCGCGCATGCGCTCGAACTCGTCGACGAGGCGCGTGCGCAGCGCCGCGGGTTATCGATCGCGCTGTGCGGCAATGCCGCCGAGGTCCTGCCCGAGATCGTTCGCAGCGGCCTGTGTCCCGACGTGGTGACCGACCAGACCGCCGCGCACGACCTGCTGCACGGCTACCTGCCCGCCGGCTGGGACGTGGCGCGCTGGGAGGCGGCGCGCGCGAGCGACCCCCGCGCGGTCGAGCAGGCGGCGCGCGCATCGATCGCGCTGCATGTGCGCGCGATGCTGGACTTCAAGGCGCGCGGCGCCGTGGTGTTCGACTACGGCAACAACATCCGCCAGGTCGCGCTCGATGAAGGCGTGGCGCAGGCCTTCGACTTTCCGTCGTTCGTGGTGGCCTATGTCCGGCCGCTGTTCTGCGAGGGCAAGGGGCCTTTCCGCTGGGTCGCGCTGTCGGGCGATCCGCAGGACATCTACAAGACGGACGAGCGCCTGCGCGCCTTGTTCCCGCGGGACCAGGCGCTGGGCCGCTGGCTCACGATGGCACGCGAGTGCGTCAGGTTCCAGGGCCTGCCCGCGCGCATCTGCTGGCTCGGCCTGGGCGAGCGGCATCTCGCCGGGCTCGCGATCAACGAAATGGTGCGCAACGGCGAGCTCAGCGGGCCGATCGCCATCAGCCGCGATCACATGGACTCGGGCTCGGTGGCCAGCCCGAACCGCGAGACCGAAGGCATGCTCGACGGCTCCGATGCCGTGGCCGACTGGCCGCTCCTGAATGCGCTGCTCAACACGGCCTGCGGGGCCGACTGGGTCAGCATCCATCACGGCGGCGGCGTGGGCATGGGCTATTCGATCCACGCGGGCATGGCGCTGGTGGCCGATGGCGCGCAAGGCACCGACGAGCGCATCGCGCGGCTGCTCTGGAACGATCCCGCCACCGGCGTGATGCGCCACGCCGACGCGGGCTACGAGATCGCCGCGCGCACCGCGCGCGAGCGCCAACTGGACCTGCCTTCGCTGGCAGCCTGACTCTGAAGGAGCACGTCATGAAATGGACAAGGTACTTCCTGGCCCTCGGGCTCGTCGTCGGCGCGTCGATGGCCTCGGCGCAGACCAGGCACGTGGCGATCGCGAACATGGTCGACATTCCCCAGCTGATCCAGGTCAAGACCGGGCTCGTGGACGCACTGCGCGGCGCGGGCTACGTCGAAGGCCAGAACCTCAGGCTCGACTACCTGTCGGCCCAGGGCAACGCGGGCATCGCCACGCAGATCCTGCGCAAGTTCGTCGGCGATGCGCCCGACGTGATCGTCACCATCACCACGCCGATGGCGCAGGCCGCCTTGTCGGCCACGAGGACGGTGCCCGTGGTCTTCACCGTGGTGACCGATCCGCTCGGCGCCAAGGTGGTCCCGTCGCTGAAGCGTCCGGGCGGCAATGCCACCGGCATCTCCGACCTCGCGCCGATCGAGCGGCAGCTGCGCCTGATCAAGGCCTTCATGCCGCAGGCCAGGCGCCTGGGGGTGATCTACAACACCGGGCTCGATGGCTCGCGCTACCAGATCGAGGTGCTCAAGCCGCTGCTCAAGGCCCATGGCATGACGCTGGTCGAGGCGAACGCGCCCACCTCCAACGAGGTCGGTTCGGCCATGCGTTCGCTCGTGGGCAAGACGGACGTGGTCTGGATTCCCAACGATCCGACTGTGTACGCGGCGCTCGAATCGGCGGTGCGCATCGGTCAGGAGCAGAAGATTCCCGTGTTCACGGCCGAGACCCGCACCGTGGAGCGCGGCGCGGTGGCTTCGATCGGCTTCGACTACAACGCCGTCGGCGAGGAAGCGGCCCGCCAGGTCGTCAAGATCCTCA
Organism: Variovorax sp. GW821-FHT10D07; assembly: GCF_059415325.1. Classification (NCBI taxonomy): domain Bacteria; kingdom Pseudomonadati; phylum Pseudomonadota; class Betaproteobacteria; order Burkholderiales; family Comamonadaceae; genus Variovorax; species Variovorax sp. GW821-FHT10D07. The sequence goes on from NZ_JBWKMZ010000001.1 coordinate 628,698, forward strand.
AGGGCGCGAAGCCCGGCGATATCGACGTGGAAACGCCGCAGGTGTTTCGCACGGTCGTGAACCAGCGCGCCGCGCAGGCCGCGGGCCTGAGCATTCCGGACGACGTGGCCCGCCAGGCCAACATCGTCAATCGCTGAGGAGGGCGGGATGAATTTCTACGCCTTGCTGGGCGCGCTCGAGACGGGGCTGATCTTCGGCTTCGTCGCGCTCGGAACCTACATCACCTTTCGCCTGCTGAAGTTCCCCGACATCACGGTGGAGGGCAGCTTCCCGCTCGGCGGTGCCGTGGCCGCCGCATCGATCGTCGCGGGAGCCAATCCCTACCTGGCCACCTTGCTGGCCTTCGTCGCCGGCATGCTCGCGGGCTCCCTCACGGCCTTCCTCAACGTCCGGCTGCGCATCCTGCACATCCTCAGCGGCATCCTGGCCTCGGTCGCGATGTATTCGGTGAACATGCGCATCATGGGGCGGCCCAACACGCCTTTGCTGGGCACGGACACGGTGTTCACGGGGCTGGGCGCGCACTTCGTCGGCAGTGCCTATGCGGTGCCGCTCGTGCTCATCCTGCTGTGCGTGGCGATCGTCCTGCTGCTCAACCGCTTCCTCGCTTCCGAAACCGGCCTGGCCCTGCGGGCGACCGGCGCCAATCCGCGGATGGCGGCCGCCTACGGCATCCACACCGGCCGGATGACCTGGCTGGGGCTCGCCATGGCGAACGGGCTGTCCGCCCTCGGCGGTGCGCTTTTCGCGCAGACGCAGGGCTCGGCCGACGTCAACATGGGCGGCGGCGTGGTGGTCGTCGGCTTTGCCGCCGTGATCGGCGGCGGGGTGCTGATCAGGAACACGACCATCGTGCGCGCGACCTTGTCCGCGCTGGTGGGCGCCGTGCTCTATCGCATCGCGGTGGCGCTGGCCCTGGACGTCGACAGCATCGGGCTCACGCCCTCGGACTTGAACATGGTGACCGCGGCGCTCGTGGCCCTGGCACTGGTTGCGCCCGGCGTGGGCCTGGCGGGTGCATTGCGCGGGAGAAAAGCATGATCAGGGTCGAGAAGCTCGATGTGGTCTTCAATCCCGGCTCCGCGCTCGAGAACCACGTGCTGCGCGGCCTGTCGCTGGACATCCCCCAGCAGCAGTTCATCACGGTGATCGGTTCCAACGGCGCCGGCAAGTCGACCTTGCTCAATGTGCTCGCGGGAGAGACGACCCCCACCGGCGGGGCCGTCACGATCGATGGCGAAGCCATCGCCGGCTGGCCGGTCGCGCGTCGCGCCGGGGCCATCGCCCGTGTCTTCCAGGACCCGCTGGCGGGCACCTGCGAGGAACTGACGATCGAGGAGAACATGGCCATCGCCCTGGCGCGCGGCCATGCGCGCGGACTGGGTCACGCGGTGACGGCGCCTCGGCGCGAGCGCATCCGCGCGGCGCTGGCCCGGCTCGGCCTCGGCCTGGAAAACCGGCTGCACGACCGCATGGGCCTGCTCTCGGGCGGGCAGCGCCAGGCGATCAGCCTGCTGATGGCGTCGCTCAACGCGTCGAGCCTGCTGCTGCTCGACGAACACACGGCCGCGCTCGATCCGCGCACCTCGGAGTTCGTGATGAAGCTCACCGACGATCTCGTGCGCGAGCTCAAGCTCACGGTGCTGATGGTCACGCACAGCATGCGCCAGGCGCTCGATCACGGCGACCGGACCATCATGCTGCACCAGGGGCGCATCGTCTTCGATATCGCCGGCAGCGAACGCGAGCGGCTCGATGTTCCCGACCTGCTGGCGCTGTTCTCCCAGCGCAGCGGCAAGGAACTCAGCGACGACAGCCTTCTTCTGGGATGACCCTCTCATGACCCAACAACAACTTCTGAACGGCCTGCGGATCGTCGACCTGTCGCGCGTGATGTCGGGGCCTTACTGCACCGCGCTGCTGGCCGACGTGGGGGCCGAGGTGATCAAGATCGAGACGCCCGTGACCGGCGACGACTCGCGCCACTTCGGCCCCTTCGTCGACGGCCGCAGCGTCTACTTCTCCTTGCTGAACCGCAACAAGAAGAGTGTCACGCTCAATCTCAAGGACGAGCGCGCGCGCGAGATGCTGTATGCGCTGATCGATACCGCCGATGCGGTGGTCGAGAACTTCCGCCCCGGCGTCGCGCAGCGGCTGGGGGTGGACTACGCGACGCTGAAGGCGCGCAATCCCTCGCTGGTCTACCTGAGCATCTCGGGCTTCGGACAGCAGGGCGAATTCAAGGGGCGGCCGGCCTATGACCTGATCATCCAGGCCATGTCCGGGCTCATGAGCACCACGGGCCGTCCCGGGCAGGAGCCCACCTGCGTGGGCGACTCGGTGGCGGACCTCGTGACGGGCCTGTTCGGTGCCTGGTCGTTGATGACGGCGTTGTTCGCCCGCGAGCGGGATGGCCAGGGGCGCCAGATCGACCTGTCGATGTTCGATGCGATGCTGGCCCTGCAGCTCACCAGCGCGAGCCGTCTGTTCGCCAGCGGCACGGCGCCGCAGCGCGTGGGCAACCGCCATCCCGTGACCTCGCCGGTGGACTGCTTCGAGGCCCGCGACGGCTGGGTGGTGATCGTGGTCAGCAACGACGGGTTCTTCCGCCGCTTCGCGCCGTTGATCGGCAAGCCCGAATGGGTCGAGGACCCGCGCTTCGTCGACAACCTGCAGCGCGCGCGCAACGAGCCGGCGCTGAAGGCGGCGATCACGGCATGGTCGCGCGAGCGGACCGTGGACGAGGTGGTCCAGGCCTGCCTGGAGGCCGACGTTCCCGCAGGCCCGGTCTGGGATCTGCAGCAGGCCCATGCGCAGTCCGCGCGGCAGGATCGAGGGCGGGTCGCCCAGGCGCAGGACGCCGAGCGCCCCTGGCCGTTCGTGCTGCAGCCGGCCGTGTTCTCTTCGGGAGATCCGGCGAAGGTCCAGGCCGACCCCTTGTTGGGTGCGCACACCGACGAGGTGTTGCAGGGCATCGGCATCGCGCCGGCGGATCTTGCGCAACTGCGCGCGCGGGGGGCCGTATGAAGTCGTGGATCGTCAGGGACGTCACGCAGCCGCCGGAGCTCATGGAGATGCCGCTGCCGCATCCCAAGCCGGGCCAGGTGCTGGTGCGGGTGGCCGCTGCCGGACTCAACTTCTCGGACGTGCTGATGACGCGCGGCGCCTACCAGATCCGGCCGCCGCTGCCCTTCACCCCGGGCCAGGAGATCAGCGGCATCGTCGAGAGCGTTTCGGGCGGTGGCGCCTTCAGCCCCGGCGATCGGGTCGCCACCAAGGTCATGTGGGGCGGCTTCGCGCAGTTCGCCGTGGCCGAGGCCTCGTGGCTGGTGCGCGTGCCCGAGGAAGTCCCGCTGGCCGAGGCCGCCGTGCTGCCGGTGGTCTGGCCGACCGCGTGGATCGCCCTGTTCGCGCGGGCCCGGTTGCAGGCGGGCGAGACGGTGCTGGTGCACGCGGCCGCCGGCGGGGTCGGGCTGGCGGCCACCCAGCTCGCGGTTCGGGCCGGTGCGCGCGTCATCGCCACCGCGGGCGGCCAGGACAAGCTCGCGCATTGCAGGGAGCGCGGGGCTTCGGTCTGCATCGACTACCGCGAGGACGACTGGGTCGAGCAGGTGATGCAGGCCACCGGCGGCAAGGGCGTGGATGTGGTCATCGATCCCGTGGGGGGCGATATCACGGACCGCAGCGTCAAGTGCCTGGCCCATGGCGCGCGCCTGTGCCTCGTGGGTTTCTCGAGCGGACGCATTCCCGAGATCCGCGCCAACCGTCTCCTGCTCAAGAGCGCGTCGGCGCTGGGCATCTACTGGAGCCACGAGCGCGACCTGCCGCTGATCGGGCAGGCGCTGGACGACGTGCTGGCCGGCTTCAGGCACCAGCAGCTGCACGCCGACGTGGGCGGCCGCTACGCTTTCAGCGAGTTGCCTCGCGCGTTGGCCGATCTGCAGGAGCGGCGCACCTTCGGCAAGCTGGTGCTCCTGCCCGACGGCAATCCCTGACCCGGCGTTCGGCGGCCCGGGCAAGCCCAGGTCCCGCGCAGATCCTCCGACGCTTCGACCCGGCGCGAGCGCTGGCCATCGCCTCGCTCGTATACATTCGCCACGAAAGCGGAACACGAGGGGCGAGGATGACGGTCGGCAAGGAACGGGGCATCGCCAGCAGCCGGATGGCGGGGTGCCAGGCGCGGGGATCCGGGGACGCGGTGCGCCCGTGTCCCCTTGACGGGCGTGCCCGGCCATGAACGCGCAGGTGCTCGCGGCCCTGCAGTCGCTCGGCCTTTCGGAAGACACGGACGGCAAGGCGGTACGCCGCGCCTATGCCGCGCAGCTCAAGCAGATCGACGTCGCCGCGGAGCCCGCGCGGTTCCAGGCGCTGCGCGAGCGCTATGAGCTCGTGCTGGCCTGGCTCGCGCACCGCGATGCCGCCGCGCGCGATGCGCCGGACCAGACACCTGCTTCGCCGGAGGAGGCTGCGCCGACCCCGGCGGCACCTGCGAGCGGCCCGGTCGACAACGCCGCTGCGCCGTCCCGGATGCAGCGGTCCGACGACTACGCCCGCGCGGTGTTCGATGCCCTCATGGCCCGCCTCGCCGCGGCCGGGACACTGGACCGGCACGAAGCGCGGGCGGCGCTGGATGCCGCGCTCGAGGACCCGCGGCTGCTGGATATGGATGCACGGTTCCTGTTCGAGCTGGGCGTGGCCTCGTGGCTGGCCAACGGCTGGCGCCCCGGGCACGAGAAGGTGTTCGCCCCGGCCGTCGGCGCCTTCCGCTGGCGCGAGGAAGCGGCGTCGCTCTCGAGGCTGGGCCGTTCCGGCGTCATCATCGACCACGCGATCCAGGAGCTGGATGCGTACGACAGCCTGCCCGAGGGCACGCGCGAGCGCCTGCGCGAACCGATCCGGCAGCTGCGCTCGCCGGACAAGCCGGGCGTGCGCCGGCTCGCGAAGTCGCTGCCGCTGGCCGAGCAGGCCGTGCGCAACTTCCCCCACTGGCTGCACATCGTCACCAACCCCTCGAACATCGAGCGCTGGCGCGCATGGGAAGCGGCCATTCCGGCGTGGCGGCGCTTCGTGGCGTTCGCGCCCGCGCGGCCCAAGGCGCGGCCGGTGCCTACGGGCAACGCGGCGTCCGCCAGCAATCCGTGGGTGGTGGTGATGTGCCTGGTCGGCATGATGGGGCTCGCGTCGACGCTGTCGAGGCTCTCGACGCCGCCCGCCCCGGCTCCGGCGCCGCATCGCACGCTGGCACCCTTGCCGCGCGCGCCGAGCGCACCGGCGGCTTCGTTCCCGGCGCTTGCACCTTCGTCGCTGTTGCCCCTGGCCGCGGCGCCGGCGCGACCTCCGGCGCCGACGGCACCGGCCATCGCACCGGCCGCGCTGGTGCAGCAGCCCTACGCCACGCTGCCGGAGGCAAGGAAGCTGGCCGCCTCGCTCGGCAAGGGCAAGGCCGACGTGCTCAAGTGCAACGACGCGATCCGCATCCTCGAGCTTCATGCCAGGGAATTCGAGAAGGGATCGTTCGGCCGCTCCTTCGACAGCCTGATGATCAACTGCCTCACGGGCAAGCTCGCGATGTTTCCCTATCCGCTGATCGACCGGGCGATCAAGCGGGAGTTCGGGCGGCGGGCGGGCGATGCGACCGCGGGGCTGTCGGAGATCCGGGGCCTGTCGCCCCTGCCCGTGATGCCCCGGCCGGCACCGGTCCGTCCGGTGATGGCTTCGCCGCCGAGCATGACGATGCCGTCCTCCGATCCTTCCGCGCCGTCCGTGCTGAGACCGCCGGGATCCGCGAACCCGTGGGCGGTGCCGCCGCCGACGTCCGGCCCCTAGATCGCCCCGGACCGGTCGCGAGACGGCCTGCCCGCCGACGCGGCACAGCCCGCGGCGCCCCTACGATACCGACCCTGGACAGGCGCACCAAGGGATACGCCCAGCACGCGGACGCACTCATGAAGAACGGCGAGACACACGGCGGGCCCGGCACCGCACTGCAGCACGGGGGACATTTCCGGCCCGACGGCACGCTCGCCGCCGCCTTCCTGCGCGAGCACGACTGGGCGCGCTCGGCGCTCGGTCCGCCGCAGGGCTGGTCCGGCACGCTGCGCTACGCGGTGTCGCTGATGCTCGATTCGGCCCTGCCGATGTGGCTGGCTTGGGGCGACGGCCTGGGCATGGTCTACAACGAGCCGTACGCCCGGGTCCTCGGGGGCAAGCATCCCCAGGCCATGGGCGCGCCGTTGGCCGAGGTCTGGGCGGAGATCTGGTCCGAGGTCGGGCCGCTGGTCGAGACGGCGCTGGCCGGCAGCCCGGTCCATCGCGAGGACCTGCCGCTGGTCGTGAACCGCGACGGGCTGGAGGAACAGACCTGGTTCACCTTCTCCTATGCGCCGCTGCGCGACCAACAGGGCGCCGTGCGCGGCCTGCTGTGCACCGTCTGGGAGACCACCGCCCAGGTGCTGGCCCGGCGCCGGCTGGCCGACAAGGAGGACGAAGCGACGCGGCGCCAGGCCCAGCGCACGGAGACCGAGGAGCGCTACCGGCTCGCGGTGCTGGCCACCAACGACGCGGTCTGGGACTGGCGCCTGTCCGACGGCCACGTGGTCTGGAACCAGGCGCTGACCACGCTGTTCGGCCACACGGAGGAAGAGACCAGCGCCGACTGGTGGCTCGACCACATCCATCCCGAGGACCGCGCGCGCGTCGAGACCGGCATCCATGCCGTGATCGACGGCGGCGGAACCGCCTGGACGCAGGAGTACCGCTTCCTGCGCAAGGACGGCAGCCATGCCGAGGTGTTCGACCGCGGCACCGTGCTGCGCGATGCGCAGGGCCGGCCGCTGCGCATGATCGGCGCCATGCTCGACCTGAGCGAGCGCAAGGCCTCCGAGCTCGCGCTGCGCGAGAGCCATCGGCAGTTCCGCACCCTGTTCGAGACCATCGACGAGGGCTTCTGCGTCATCGAATTCCTCGATGGCCCGCACGGCCCGATGAGCGACTACGTCCACGTGACGGCCAACCCGGCCTACCTGGCCAATGCCGGCATCGCCGACGTGGTGGGCCAGCGGGTGCGCGAGATGGTGCCCGACGAGGCCGACGGCTGGGTCGACATCTACCGCCGCGTGCTGCTCACGGGCGAGCCGGTGCGCTTCGAGCGCGAGCTGGTGCGCACCGGCCGCTTCCTCGAGCTGGCCGCCTTCCGCGTCGAGCCGCCCGAGCGCCGCCAGGTCGCGGTGCTGTTCCAGGACGTGACCCAGCGCCACCGCGCCGAGCGCGCGCTGCTCGAGCTCAACGACTCGCTCGAGCACCGCGTGGCCGAGGAGGTCGCGCAGCGGCTCAAGACCGAGGAGGCGCTGCGCCAGGCGCAGAAGATGGAAGCGGTGGGCCAGCTCACCGGCGGCATCGCGCACGACTTCAACAACATGCTCGCGGTGGTGATCGGCTCGCTCGACCTGCTGGGGCGCCAGCTCGCGGCCGACGACGTTCGCGCCCGGCGCTACGTCGAGGCCGCGCGCGACGGCGCGAAGCGCGCCGCGCTGCTGACGCAGCGCCTGCTCGCCTTCTCGCGCCAGCAGCCGCTGCGCCCCGAGTCGCTCGATGCCAACCGGCTGGTGGCGGGCATGTCGGACCTGCTGCGCCGCTCGCTCAGCGGCGCGATCCAGCTCGAGACCGTGCTGGCCGGCGGCCTGTGGCGCACGCACGCCGACCCCAACCAGCTCGAGAACGTGATCCTCAACCTCGCGGTCAACGGGCGCGACGCCATGCCCGACGGCGGGCGGCTCACGATCGAGACCGCCAACACCCACCTCGACGAGCGCTATGCCGTCGAGCACCTCGGCCTCTCGTCCGGGCAGTACGTGATGATCGCCGTCAGCGACACCGGCTCGGGCATGCCCGCCGAGGTGGTCGCCAAGGCCTTCGACCCCTTCTTCACCACCAAGGAGGTGGGCCGCGGCACGGGGCTGGGCCTGAGCCAGGTCTATGGCTTCGTCAAGCAGTCGGGCGGCCACGTGAAGATCTATTCGGAGGTCGGCGAGGGCACGGCCGTGAAGGTCTACCTGCCGCGTCTGCTCGGCGCGCCCGCCGAGGACGAGAAGGCCGAGGCCGCCCCCGACACGCCGCTGGGCGGCACCGAGGAGCTGATCCTCGTGGTGGAGGACGAGCCCGCGGTGCGGCAGCTCACGGTCGCGGCGCTCACCGAGCTCGGCTACCGCGTGCTGCAGGCCGATGGCGCCGTGGCGGCGCTGAAGCTGATCGATGCCCATCCCGAGATCCAGCTGCTTTTCACCGACGTGGTGATGCCCGAGACCAATGGCCGCAAGCTGGCCGACGAGGCGCTGCGGCGGCGGCCGGAACTCAAGGTGCTGTTCACCACCGGCTACACGCGCAATGCGGTGGTCCACAACGGCGTGCTCGACGCGGGCGTGCACCTGATCGGCAAGCCCTTCACGATCGAGGAGCTGGCGGTGCGCGTGCGCGAGGTGCTCGACGCCTCTTAGATCTCAGGGCAAGCCGCGCTCAGGCCGCGGCGCGCACCGCGAGCCAGTCGAACAGCTGCGAGGCCGGCAGCGCGCGCGAGTACAGGAAGCCCTGCAGCTCGTCGCAGCCCATCGTCAGCAGGATGTCGCGCTGGATCTCGTTCTCGACCCCCTCGGCCACCACGCTCAGGCCCAGCGCATGCGCGAGCCGGATCACGGCGTCGACCACGGCGCGCGAATCCTCCTTGGATTCGAGGTCCTGCACGAAGCTGCGGTCGATCTTGACCTGGCGCGCCGGCAGCCGGCGCAACTGGCTCAGGCTCGAGTAGCCGGTGCCGAAATCGTCGATCGACAGGAACACGCCCACGGCCGCCAGGCCCTCGAAGGTGCGGTGCGTGGCGCGGATGTCCTCCATCGCCACCGACTCGGTGATCTCGCACAGCAGCAGCGAGGCCGGCACCGCATGCCGGGCCAGCGCGCGCTCGACGCGCTCGACGAAATCCACCTCGCGCAACTGCATGACCGACAGGTTCACCGCCACCGGCATCGACAGGCCCTGCGTGCGCCACTGGGCGATCTGCCGGCAGGCCTCGTCGAGGATCCAGTCGCCCAGGCGCACGATCATGCCGAAGCGCTCGGCCAGGCCGATGAACTGCGCCGGCCCGATCAGGCCGAGCTCGGGGTGGTTCCACCGCACCAGCGCCTCCACGCCGCTGAGCGAGCCGTCGCGGCCGTCCATCTTCGGCTGGTAGTGCAGCTCGAACTGGTTCAGGTCGACGGCCCGGCGCAGGTCGCTCTGCAGCCGCAGCTGCGCCGCCACGTCGGAGCCCATGTGTGATTCGAACATCACGTAGTTCGCGCCGCCGGCGCGCTTGGCGATGTACATCGCGGCGTCGGCATTGGCCACGAGCTTGTCGGGCTCGCCCTGGCCGGGGTAGACCACGATGCCGATCGAACAGGCGATCTGCAGCGGCTTGTCCTGCAGCGAGAAGGGCTCGGCCAGCTTGCGCAACGCACGGTTGGCCACCTGGGCGGCCTCGGCCGCATCGCTCACGCCCTCGAGCAGCAGCAGGAACTCGTCGCCGCCGATGCGCGCCACCGTGTCGCCGTCGCCCGCGACGTCCATCAGCCGCTTGGCCGCGGCACGCAGGATCTCGTCGCCGGCCGCGTGGCCGAAGGAGTCGTTGATCGGCTTGAAGCCGTCGAGGTCGACGAACAGGATCGCCACGCGTTCCTTCAGCAGCGGCTGGTTGACGCGCGCCATGCGCGCCAGCGCGTGTTCCAGCCGGTCCTCGAACAGCACGCGGTTGGGCAGGCCGGTCAGCGCGTCGGTGAAGGCATGCCGCTGCAGCTCGCGGTTGGCGTGGGTGAGCTCGGCGTTGGCGTCCTCGAGCGACAGCGCCAGGCGCTGCGTGACCATCTGCATGCGCGCCTCGAGGATCGAGCCGAGCAGCGTGCCCAGCAGCAGCACGCACGACGCCAGCACCACGATGACCGTCAGCCCCGTGCCATGCAGCTCGCCGGCGCTCAGGCAGACCGAATCGGGCGCGAAATTGGCCGCGGCCATGCCCGTGTAGTGCATGCCGCAGATCGCCACGCCCATCACCAGCGCGGCCAGCAGCTGCACGGCCGGGCGCCGGGCGGCGCTCACGCGGACCAGGTTGCGCATGATCAGCAGTGCCACCGCCGAGGCGCCGATGCCGATCAGCGCGGACAGCCCCACGATCACCGGCTGCCACAGGATGCCGGGCGCCATCTGCAGCGCCGCCATGCCGATGTAGTGCATGCCGCAGATGCCGCCGCCCATGACCAGCGAGGCCACGCCCAGCCGTCCGAGGCTGTAGTTGGGCCGGCTCGCGACCCACAGCGCCACCCCGGAGGCCGCGACCGCCGCGACCCACGACAGGAAGGTGTACCAGCCCGAGAAGCCCAGCTCGATCGGCAGCGTGAAGCCCAGCATGCCCACGAAATGCATCGACCAGATGCCCGTGCCCAGCACCACCGAGCCGACGCTCCACCACAGCGGCTGGAAATTTCCGCCGGGCCCGCGCATGCGCCGCGACAGGTCGAGCGCGACGAAGGAGGCCAGGGTGGCGATCAGCAGGGAGGCCGCGACGATCAGCGGGTCGTGGTGGGACGGGAGAAAAAGGGACGGGGCGTTCACCTCCCGAGTATCTCGCGAGCATGTAACAAGGGGTTGATGCGGGGGTACGACCCGCTGGGGCGTGGTCGCCTCACGTCGCGAGGGCCGGCCACTAGCGCCGCGCGCCGAAGGCCGTGACCACGTAGTCGGAGAGCTCGAAGCCCAGTTCCGCCGCGATGACCTTGAGGCGGTTCTCGATCTCGGGGTCGAAGAACTCGAGCACGTCGCCGGTCTTGGTGCACACCAGGTGGCCGTGGTGGCGCTCGCGGTCGTTGAGCTCGTACACGGCCTTGTTGTTGCCGAGCTGGCTCTTCTTGAGCAGGCCGGTCTGCTCGAACTGGGCCAGCACGCGGTAGACGGTGGCCAGGCCCAGGTCGGTCTGTTCGGCCAGCAGCTGGCGGTAGACGTCTTCCGCCGCCATGTGCCGCTGCTTGCTGGTGCGGAACAGGTCCAGCACCTTCAGGCGCGGCAGGGTGGCCTTGAGCCCGGTCTGCTTCAGGTCGGGAGCGGCGGCGTGCTCATCCATGCGCGTGCGTCCGGTCGATGTTCGTCGGCGTGGGAAAAAAATGCATGGCTGGCCGGTGAACCGATGGCTAGCAAAAAACGACCCTTGGAGACCGTTGAGTCTCGGAGTCGCCCCACGATGAAACTGAAACTACTTGGTCAGGATGAGCTTGCCCAGCTTGGTGGCCTGCAGCCTGTACACGAATCCGTTGTGCGAGATCTCGACCACCTTCTGGCCGCGCAGCAGCGCAGCGCTGTCGAGACTGGCCGTCACCAGCGCGGCGTCGTCGAATGGGCGAACCTCCTCCGGCGCGGCGGCTTCGCGGGCGACTTCGTCCGCGAGCACCGGCTCGTGCACGAAGGCCTCCACCGTCAGGGCGACGGGCTGCGGCGCGGCCGCGCGGCGTACGCGCAGGGTCGGGCGGTGGCTGGTCAGTCCCGACGGGGACGGTTGGCTTCCTTGAGAGAGGAGAGCTTGCATGGTGGCGGTGGTCGCTTCGGGATGAAGCTGGTTGGTGACTTGGCTCGACTATAGCACTGAATGAGAGTGATTCGCATTAATGAAAACTGAATTTTCATGCGGTGGGTGAAAAGAGCGCGTTGAGCTCGCCGACCGACAGCATGCGTTCGTCCATCGCATCGAAGCGGCCGTGCGCGAAGGCCTCGCTCGCGAGCTGGCCCACCAGGCCCAGCGCCGCCTGCAGCGGGCCGCAGCCGAGACTGATGCGGCGCGCGCCGGCCCGCGCAAGACTCTCGGCCGTGGGCGCGCCGGCATAGCCCGCGTACACGTTCACCGGCAGGGCCACCGCGCGGGACAGGCCTTCGATCTCCTCGGGGCTCGACAGGCCGGGCACGAAGATGCCGTCCGCGCCCGCCGCCGCGCAGAGCGCGGCGCGGCGCAGCGTTTCCTCGAAGCGCGCCGCCGGGTCGTCCCAGGGGACGATGTGGGTGTCGGTGCGCGCATTGATGAAGAAGCGCGCATCGAGCGCGCGGATCGCGGCGATGCGCTCGCACAGCACGTCGGGCGGCACCAGCTCGCGCGTGCCGGGCCGCGTACCGTCCTCGATGTTGATGCCGGCCACGCCCAGATCGATGAGCGCGGCCGCCACGTCGCGCACCGCCTGCGTGCTGTCGCCGTAGCCGCGTTCGAGGTCCACGCTCACCGGCACGCGCGCCACGCGGCAGATGCGCGCGCAGGCCGCGATCAGTTCGCCGTCCGCGTAGCCGAGCGACCACGCGATGCCCGCGCTGGTGGTGGCGATGGCGCTCGCGCCCGCGCGCTCGATGAGGCGGGCGCTGGCGGCGTCCCAGGCGTTCACGAGGATCAGGGGCGCGGGGCCCGTGTGCAGGCGATGGAAGAGGTCGGTCCTGGATGGCGTGTCGTCGTTGCGTTGCATGGTCACTGGCTCCGTGAGGAGGGGGTTGGAAGTGACCGCAGCGTAGAAGCGACGCGCCGTCGCGGCTTGGAAAAAACTGCTGTTCTCAGCGCGCCCGCAGCTCGATGCCGTGCGCTTCCAGCCACCCGAAGCTGGCCAGGGTGCTCTCGCTGGGAAAGTATTCGCAGCCGATCCAGCCCGTCCATCCGAGCTGCTTCAAGGTCCGGAACACCATCGCGAAGTTGATCTCGCCGCTGCCCGGCTCGTGCCGACCGGGCACGTCCGCGATCTGGACATGCGCCGCATGCGGCAGGCTCTGACGCATGCGCTCGATGAGGTTCCCTTCGCCGCGCTGCAGGTGGAACAGGTCCAGCATGATCTTGAGGTTGTCGCGGCCCAGCTGTTCGATCAGCGCGATGGCCTGGGCCTGCCGCGTGAGCAGGAAGTTCGGCCGGTCGATCGCGTTGAGCGGCTCGATCATCATGCTGAGACCGTGGCGCGCGGCGATGACGCAGGCGTCGTCGATGTTCCTTGCGAAGACCTCCCACGATGCCTCGCGGGTCACGTCCTGCGGCACGCCGCCCGACATCGCATGGATCCGCGGGCAACCGATCTCGGCCGCGTAGGCGGCGGCGATCTCCACCGACGCGAGGAACTCGGCCCGGCGCGTGGCGTCGACAGCCAGTCCCCAGTCGCCCCGGTCGACGTTGCCGGGCTGCGTGTTCATCGTCACGCACTGCACCTCGTGGCGCGCCAGTTCCGCGCGCAGCACCTTCGCGTCCACCTCGTAGGGGAACCAGATATCGACGCCCGCGAACCCGAGAGACGCCGCTGCCTCGACGCGCGCCAGCAGCGGCAACTCGGCGAACAGCGTCGACAGGTTGGCCGCGAATCTCATGCGGGCTGCCGATTCGCCGCGAGGCAATCGGGATCGTCGCGCAGCACGCGCCGCGCGAAGTAGAGGAAGGCCATGTCGATGACCTGCGGCTTCAGCAGGAAGTCGCGCGCTTCGCTCGCCAGGTGGTCCGGCACCGGACGGATGGTCCCCGCCGCCGACGCGCGCAACTGGTTCGCCGCCTGCTGCTCCATCCAGATGGCCAGGGTGGCCGCCTCGGCGATGCTCGTGCCCGCGGTCAGCAGCCCGTGGTGGGCCAGCAGCAGCGCCTTGCGGCCCGCCAGCGCCTGCGAAATGATGCGCCCCTCCTCATCGGCGATGGGAAGGCCGGGCCACTCCTCCAGGTAGCTGCAGTTGTCGTGGAACACGCAGGCGTCCATGTTCGCGACGATCAGCGGCTGCCCGATCATGGCCAGCGTCTGCACGGCCGGCGGATGGGTGTGGATGATGCATTTCACCTCGGGGTTGGCGCGATAGACCCAGGTGTGGAAGCGCGTGGCCGGATTGGGCAGGGAGCGGCCATCGAGCGCCTGCAGCGCGTCGTTGGTCACCATGAAGCCGTCGGGCGTGGCTTCGTCGGCACCGATGCCGAACTTGAGCGTGTAGTAGGTGCCCGGCGCTTCGGCGCGCGCGGTGATCTGCCCCGCGATGCCGTTGGCCCAATGGCCCTCGGCCGCCAGCATGCGCGCGGCCAGGACCAGCTGCTCGAGCTCGCTGTAGGCGATGCCCGGCGCCTTGGCGCGCAGTTCGCGGTAATAGGCTTCCTTGATGTCCTGTTCCGAGCGTTGTGTCTCTGGGTTCATTGCTTCTTTCGGGAGTGGGGAGGGCGCATCGATCAATCGATGCGGATGTTGAATTGCCGGATGACCTCGCCCCAGCGCGCGTAGTCGGCGCGGAAGTAGTCCCTGAACTCGCTGCTCGAACCGCCACCGGGTTGCAGTCCGAGGTCGGCCAGCCGGCTCTTGATCTCGTTGGTCTGGAGCACGCGGTTCATTTCCGTGTTCACGAGCTGGATCACGGTGTCGGGCGTGCCGCGCGGCGCGAACAGGCCGTGCCAGTTGTCGCCCTCGAAGCCCGGGAAGAACTCCGACAGCGCCGGCACGTCCGGTAGCTGCGGATTCCTGGCCTTGCTGCCGATGGCCAGCGCGCGCACCTTGCCGCTGCGGATCAGGGGAATCGCGGTCGTGGTCGGCTCGAAGCCGATCGCCACCTGTCCGCCCATGAGGTCCGACAGGAACGGCGACTTGTAGGGAATGTGCGTGAGCTTCACATCGGCCAGGCTGGCGAACATCTCCATCAGGATGTGCGGCGCGGTGCCGACGCCGACCGAGGCGTAGTCGATGGAGGTCGGCTTCGCCTTCGCCTGCTGGATCAGCTCGGGCAGGGTCTTGTAGGGCTGGGCCATTCCGGCCAGCAGCACGAACGCGAAGTTCGCGGTCCTGACGATGGGCGTGAAGTCCTGCAATGCCTGGTAGGGCATCTTCGTGTAGACGTGCGGGCTCATGCTCATCACGGAGGTCACGCCCGCGAGCAGCGTGTAGCCGTCGGGTGCGCTGCGCGCGGCATCGGCCGTGCCGATCAGGCCCGCGGCCCCGGGCTTGTTGTCGACGATCACCGTCTGCCCGAGCGCCTTGCCGAGCCCGTCGCCGAGCAGCCGCGCGAGCGCGTCGATCGACATGCCGGCGCCGAAGGGCACCACCATGCGGATCGGCCTGGACGGCCATGCGTTCTGCGCGAACGCGAGTCGGGGGGCCGCGCCCGCTGCTGCGGCAAGCAGGGTAAACCTGCGGCGATCGATGTCGAACATGCCTTCTCTCCGGTTGCTGGCGAAATTGCCTTCACGAATGCGGGCGGCGTGCGAGCGGATGTGCGCGGGCCGAATTGGGCGCGAGTATTAAACACAGGGTGTCTACTAGTCAACACGTTGACCAAAACGGATATTCTTTGCCGCAACGAAGGTCCTCCGGTCGGAGGACGGTTTGGCCCGCAGAAGGAGAACGGCTTTGACGGCATTGGACGAATCGCGCAACGAGACGGAAGGCAACCCGCCCAAGGTGGCGGTGGTGACGGGCGCCGGCAGCGGCATCGGCAAGGCGGTGGCGCTCGCCATGCTGAAGGCCGGCTACAGGGTGGCGCTCGTGGGGCGCCGCGAACAGGTGCTCGCCGAGGTGGCGGCCCGCTCGGCGGTGCCGGACCGCGCGCTGGTCGTGCCGACCGACGTGACGGACGCCGATGCGGTCGGCGAGATGTTCGAGCGGGTCAGGTCACGCTGGGGCCGGGTCGACGTGCTCTTCAACAATGCCGGCATCTCCGCGCCGCCGGTCGAGTGGCACGCGCTGAGTGCAACGCAGTGGCGCGAGGTCGTCGACGTGAACCTGAACGGCATGTTCTTCTGCCTGCAGCAGGCATTCCGGACGATGAAGGACCAGCGCCCGATGGGCGGTCGCATCATCAACAACGGCTCGATCGCCGCCCATGCGCCGCGGCCCAACGCGATCGCCTACACGGCGACCAAGCATGCGGTCAGCGGCATGACCAAGGCCGTCTCGCTCGACGGGCGGGCCTACGACATCGCCTGCGGGCAGATCGACATCGGCAACGCGGCCACCGACATGGCCGACCAGTTCGCGCGCGGCATCCTGCAGGCCAACGGCCAGCTCGCGAGCGAGCCGCTGATGGATGTGAACCTCGTCGCCGACGCCGTGCTGCACATGGCCGGCCTGCCGCTGGAGGCCAACATCCTGTTTCAGACCCTCCTCGCCACCAAGATGCCGTACATCGGCCGGGGCTAGTCCGCAGCCCGCCGCGAACGGGGAGATGGTCAGGTGGCGGACATCACGAGCAGCGCGCTGGCCTTGGCGCGGCCGACGCGGACGATCCGGTGCGTGAGGTAGCCCGGGAAATGGATGCAGTCCCCGGCGCGAAGCCGCTCGACACGATCCTGGAAATGGATGTCCACGCTGCCCGTGAGCACGTACAGCAGCTCATGGCCTTCGTGCTGGGCCTGTATCGGTCCGTCGGAAGTGCCGGGGTAGAGGATGAAGGCGCCGAAGCTGCTCGAGCGCGCATCCTGCAGCAGGGCCGCGAACTGGTGCTGCTCGTCGGCCATGAAGCGCGGATGCAGCTCCTCCCCGCGGCTCACGACGATCGCCTCTTCGTGGATCACCTCGCCCACCAAGTGACCGATGCCGCAGCCCAGTGCATTGGCCAGCTTGGAGATCATGGTCAGCGAAGGCGCCTTGAGGCCCCGCTCGATGCGCGACAGGTGCGTCTTGTGCACGCCGACCAGTTCGCCCAGGGCTTCCACGGTCAGTTGCCTGCTCTTGCGCAGCGCGCGGATGCGCAGTCCCAGCGCCGCGGGCGACAGCGGCGCGCTGTCGCCCTTGCTTTTCTTCGATGGGCGGGCTGCGCCGGCAGACGGCGGTTTCGACGATTCCAGGTCCATGGCCCGATCTTGTCATAGACGAAGCAGCCCCCGGTCCGCGCGAGGAGGGCGGCCGCGCGTTCGGCGCGCTTCTTGCATTGTTCGTTCGATATCCCGGAGCGCCTTCACATGGATGTTCGACAGTTGCGCTATTTCGTGGCGGTCGCCGACGAGCTTAGCTTTCGCCGGGCCGCCGACCGGCTGCACGTGGCCCAGCCCGCGCTGAGCCGGCAGATCCAGCAGCTCGAGGACCGGCTCGGCGTGCTGCTCGTCGAGCGCGACAAGCGGCACGTCGCGCTGACGCCCGCGGGAGACGCCGTGCTCAAGCAGGCGCGCACCGTGCTCGGACTGATGCAGCAACTGCCGGGGCTCGCGCAACGCGCGGCCGCCGGCTGCAGCGCGCACCTGCGGGTGGGATTCATCAGCCTGGTGGCCAGCGAATTCCTGCCGATGCTCGTGCGCGGCTTCCGCAGCGAGTTCCCGAACGTCGACGTGAAGCTCAACGAGTTCCAGGTGCTGCAGCAGTTCGAGCCGCTGCTGCGCGAGGACATCGACGTCGCGATCTTGCGGCTGCTGAAGCCCGACGTCGCCATCGCGAGCTATGTCATCCAGCGGCAGCGCTTCGTCGTCGCGCTGCCCGAGGGGCACCCGCTGTGCCGCAGCGAGTCGCTCGCGGTCGGCGACCTCGCGTGCGAAGATTTCGTCTCGCTGCCCGCGGGTCCGGGCAAGAGCTTCGGCGGCCTCACGCTGCGCTTCTGCCGAGACGCCGGTTTCGAGCCCCGCGCGATGCACGACGTGGGCGATTCGCAGGCCATGCTGGGCATGGTGGGCGCGGGCGTGGGTGTCGCCATCGTGCCCGAGGCCGCGCGGCATCTGCACACCGACGGCGTCGAATACCGGCCGCTGAACGACCTCGAGGAACGCGCCGAGATCGCCATCGCCTGGCGGGCGCACGACACCAATCCGCTCGTCGGCGGATTCGTCGATGCAGCGCGGCGCAGCTTTCCCGCGCAGTTCGCCATGTCGCCTTGATGCGCCGTGATGCGCCCTGATGCCGCCGCGGCATCACGCCCGTCGCCATAAGTATTGGCCCGCGAACGCACCGCCTCGCACACTGAATGCACGTCGCGCGGCATGCCGCCAGACGGTCCCCGTCCACCCGCCAGCAGGAGCACCCCGATGCCATCTCCCCGCCATGCCCGCAGCCCTTCGTCGAGGAGCCGCCGCCGTTTTCTCGGCGGCATCGCCGGCGCGTCGATCGCGCCCGCGCTCTCGTCGTTCCTCATGCCGGGGACGGCCCTCGCGCAGTCGGCGAAGCTGGGCACCGCGGACTACGGCGTGGCGAGCATCGATCCGCTCTACGCGATGGCCTATGTCGCCGCGAAGAAGGGCTACTTCGCGCAGGCCGGCCTCGACGTGCGGCCGCTGAACGCGCAAAGCGGGCCGCGCGCGAAGCAGATGCTCGCGGCGGGGCAATTGTTCGCCGCGACCTCCGGCGTGAACGATCCGGTCTCGCTGACCATCGCGGGCAAGCAGGCGGTGCTGGTCGCGGGCTTCGACAACCGGATCGCGTTCGCCAACATCCTCACCACGAAGAAGCTCCACGAGGGCGGCCTCAAGGACATCAGGTCGCTCGCGGGCCGCTCGATCGGCGTGACCCAGCCCCAGTCGGCGACCTGGCTCATGGCCGTGTACCTGGCGGACCGCGCGGGCATCAAGGACAAGGTGCAGGTCCGGGCGCTGGGCGATTTCTCGACCATGCTCGGCGCCGTGAAGAGCGGGTCGGTCGACTGCTGCACGGCCACCTACTCGATGCTCAACAAGGCGAAGGAGGAGGGCTGGGGCGTTCCGCTGTTCGACGTGACGGACGACGCCAGCTGGAATTCCACCTTCGGCGGCGACGTGCCGGGCGTCGGCCTCTACGTGATGCAGGACAGCATCGACAAGCGCCCCGAGGCCGTGCAGGCACTCGTCACGGGCATCGTCAAGGCCTCCGATTTCATCCGCCAGACGGCGCCGGGCGACATCGTGTCGCTGATCGAGGAGGAGTACCTGCCGGGCTACGGCCGGCAGCTTTCCATCGACTCGGTGTCGGTGTTCAAGAAGATCTGGAGCGGCGACAACCTGATCACGCCGCAGCACTACGCGCGCCTGATGGACGTGATGGGCGGGCGGCAGATCACGCCGCAGGAGATGAAGCAGGTGCCCTACGAGAAGATGGTGAACATGAGCTTCGTCAAGCGCGCGCGGGGCCTCGCATGATCGAGCTGCAGCACGTGAGCAAGGCTTATCTGAGTTCCACGCGCGAGACCTGGGCGATCGGCGACGTCTCGTTCCGCGTGGCCAAGGGCGAGTTCGTGGCGGTCGTGGGCCCGAGCGGCTGCGGCAAGAGCACGCTGCTCAACATGATGGGCAGCTTCATGGCACCGAGCGCGGGCCGCATCGAGATCGGCGGGCGTGCCGTGCGGCACGGAACGATTCCCGACCGGCTGGGCTACATCTTCCAGAAGGACACCGTGCTGCCCTGGCACACCGTGGGCCGCAACATCGGGTTGGGCTTGAAGTTCCGCGGCGTGCCGAACCACGAGATCCGCACAACGGTCCGCAGGCTGCTGGAACTCGCGAACCTCTCGGGCTGCGAGGACATGCTGCCGCACCAGCTGTCGGGCGGCATGCGCCAGCGCGTCGCGCTGCTGATGACGCTCGCCTGCGAGCCCGAGGTGCTGCTGCTCGACGAGCCCTTCGGCGCGCTCGACAGCAACACCAAGATGACGCTGCACCGGGAACTGCTGGACATCTGGCAGAAGCTGGGCCAGACGGTCGTGATGGTGACGCACGACCTCGACGAGGCCGTGAGCCTGTCCGATCGCGTGATCGTGCTGTCGGCGCCGCCCAGCCGGGTGGTGCTCGACCACCGTGTCGACCTGCCGCGGCCGCGCGACGTATTCGGGCTCCGCGACTCGGACGACTTCAGCCATCACGTGCGCGCGATCTGGGCCGTGCTCGGGCGCGAGTTCCAGGCCGCGCAGGGGCGCACCAAGGGACAGGGGGTGGCACATGTCGCCTGAACACGATGCCGCTCGCGCGCTGCAAGGCGCGCAGGACGATGCGGCGGCCCTGCGCAGCCGGGACTTCGCGGCCGCCGCGCGCAAGGCCGCGCGCCGGGAGGCCCTCGGCGTGCTCGCCTGGCAGTGCGCGATCTTCGCGGGCTTCCTCGCGCTGTGGGAAGGGCTGACCCGCGTGCCCTGGTTCGTGAGCAACACCTTCATGGACCCCTTCTTCATCAGCCGGCCCTCGCTGGTCGCGCAGCGCATCTACGAATGGACGCTCGGGAGCAAGGCAGGCTTCATCTGGCCGCACCTGGCATCGACGGTGCTGGCCACGGCCATCGGCCTGGTCGTCTCGGTGGTCACGGGCTTCATCGCCGGGCTGGGCCTGTCGCAGAGCCCGAGGCTGGCCCGCATCCTGGCGCCGTTCATCACCGGCGCCAACTCGCTGCCGCGCATCGCCTTCGTGCCGCTGATCACCATGATCTTCGGCCTGGGGCTGGCGTCGAAGGTGGTGACGGCCTGGTTCATCGTCTTCTTCCTGGTGTTCTTCAACACCTTCAAGGGCGGCCAGAGCATCGAGCCGCACGTGATCAATTTCTGCCGCACCCTGGGCGCCTCGCGCTCGAACCTGCTGTGGAGCGTGCGCATTCCCTTCGTCTCGGGCTGGATGTTCGCCGCCTTGCCGAACGCGGTCGCGTTCTCGCTGATCGGCGTCGTGATCTCGGAGTTCGTGGGCTCGGACCGCGGCATGGGCTACCTGATCATCACCTCGCTGTCGACGCTCAACGCCACCGACATGTTCGCCACCATCACGGTGCTGTCCGTGCTGGGCATCGTGCTCGTTTCCGCCATTCGCCATGTCGAGCAGCGAACGATGAAGTGGTCGCCCGAGTTCCGCGACGCGCACTGAGCGCCGCCCCATCCATTCATTCATTCGAAGGAGAGACACCATGAACACCATCGCCGGCAAGCCGCACAAGCAGGAACCCACGATCGGGGGATCGATCTACGTCCAGCCCGAGCGCATCGAGTGGAAGCCCACGCGCTTCGACAAGGTCATGATCAAGGTCCTCTACGAGAACCCCGAGCAGGGCGAGATGACCTGCCTGCTCAAGCTCGACCCGGGCGCCTACATCCCCTTCCACAAGCACCCGGAGCTCGAGCAGACCCTGGTGCTGTCGGGCTCGGTGGAAGACCACGACGGCCTGGCGCAGGCGGGGGATTACATCTGGCGCAAGCCCGGTTCGTTCCACGACAACAGCTCGAGGACCGGCGCCGTGGTGTTCGCGGTCTATCGCAAGCCGAACATCTTCTTCCACGCCGCATCGGGGGAGACGAAGGGCTTCTGAGCATGAGGCCCCGCACGGCGGGCGCGACTAGGTTCGTCCGTGCTCGCCCGATGAGCGGATCCATTTCGCCCCGGTCCATTCGCCGCTCTCGACCGCGGCCTCCATGCAGCGCTTGAGTTCGCCGACCACGCATTGGCCCGCGGTGGAAGTGCGGCGCGTCGTCGGCAGCGCCAGGTAGATGCTGCGCGCGAACTCGGGCGCCGCGATCGGGGCGGCCGACAGCAGGCCGCGTTCGAGCTCGCTGCGGATCGAGACCGCCGGCAGCACCGAGAAGCCCACGCCCTGAACGACGAGGTCGCGCTGGACCGACAGCGCATTCGTCTCGGCCGCGATCCTGAACGGCACGTCGGCGACCGCGCATGCATGCTCCACGAGTCCGCGCAGGATGTGCGGCTGGCTCGGCAGCACCAGCGGCGCCTGGCCCAGCGCGCGGACCTTCACGGGCTTCTTCAGCGAGAGACTGTGCGCCGCCGGCGCGGTGAGGCACAGCACCTCCTTGAGCAAGGGCTCCAGACTCACGCTCGGCCGTTGCGGGGCGTCGTACAGCAGCGCCATGTCGAGCTCGCCCGTCTCGAGCCAGCGCGCGAGATGGTCCGTGTAGCCCACCGACAGCGACACCTGCACGCCGGGGTAGCGCTCCTTGAGCGCCAGCACCAGCGGCGCGGCCAGCAGCTCGCAGCTGCTCGGCAGCAGTCCCACGTGGACGATGCCCGCGATCGACGGGCCCGAGGGCTGGATTTCCGACCTCGCGTTGTCGAGCTCGCGCAGCGCGCGCCGCGAGTACTCCACGAGCGTGCGGCCCGCCTCCGTCAACACCATGCCGCCGCGGCTGCGCTCGAAGAGCAGCGCGCCGAGGTCGTCCTCCAGCAGCTTGAGCTGCCGCGAGATCGCGGGCTGCACCACATGAAGGAGCTCGGCGGCGCGCGTCACGCTGCCGGTGTCCGCGATTGCCAGAAAGGCCCGAATCTGCCGCGTATCCATCGCGTTTCCTGCCAGCAAAAAAAGTGATTTACCGATCAGAAATGGTAATTCGACGGCATGTGAAATGCAAATTTATGATCCGCCCACTTCATACCGGCACCCGCATCCGCGAGTGACCCGGCAGCCCAGGAGACAGGACCATGGACATTCAGAAGAACCTCATCGGCGGCGAATGGATCGCCGGCCAGGAATCGATCGCCAGCATCAATCCGTCGGACACGCACGACGTGGTGGGCCACTTCGCGCTCGCCGACGCGGCACAGGTCCGCCAGGCCGTGGCGGCCGCGCGCGCCGCCCAGCCGGCCTGGGCGGCAACGACCACGCAGGTCCGCAGCGACCTGCTGCAACGCACGGCGCACGAACTCTTCGCGCGCCGCGAGCAGATCGGCGAGCTGGTCTCGCGCGAAGCCGGCAAGACCCGCGCCGAAGGCATCGGCGAAGTCACGCGGGCCAGCCAGATCTTCGGCTTCTTTGCCGGCGAGGCCGTGCGCTACGGCGGCGAGAACCTCCCGTCGGTGCGCCCGAACATCGGCGTGCAGACCAGCCGCGAGCCGATCGGCGTGGTGGGCCTGGTCACGCCGTGGAACTTCCCCATCGCCATCGCCGCATGGAAGATCGCGCCCGCGCTCGCCTTCGGCAACACGCTGCTGCTCAAGCCTTCCGAAGAGACGCCCGCGGTGGCGAGCGAACTCTTCCGGGTGTTGGAGCGCAACGGCCTGCCCGCGGGCGTCGCCAACCTGGTGAACGGCCATGGCGCGGTCGCGGGCGCGGCCATCGTCGACGGCGTCGATGCGCTGAGCTTCACGGGCAGCGTCGCCACCGGCCGCAAGCTGGCCCAGGCCGCGGTCGCGAAGATGGTGCGCGTGCAGCTCGAGATGGGCGGAAAGAACCCGCTCGTCGTGCTCAACGACGCCGACCTGCCGCAGGCGGTGGAGTGCGCGCTGAACGGCGCCTTCTTCTCGGCCGGCCAGCGCTGCACCGCCTCCAGCCGGCTGATCGTCACCGACGGCATCCACGACCGCTTCGTCGAGGCCCTGCGCGCGCGCATGCGCGAAGTTCAGGTGGGCCACGCCCTGGCGGCCGGCACCGACATCGGCCCGGTGATCAACCAGCGCCAGCTCGACATGATCCAGCGCTACATCGCGGTCGGCAAGGACGAGGGCGCCCGGCTCATCGAAGGCGGTGCCGTGCTCGAGCGTTCGACACCCGGGTTCTTCATGGCGCCCGCGTTGTTCGTCGACACCCGCAACGACATGCGCATCAACCGCGAGGAGGTGTTCGGCCCGTTCGCCACGGTGATCCGTGCCCGCGGCTACGAGGAAGCGCTCGCGCTGGCCAACGACACCGAATACGGCCTGTCGGCCGGGATCTGCACCCAGTCCCACAAGCACGCGACCCACTTCCGCCTGAACGTGAAGAGCGGACTGGCCATGGTCAACCTGCCGACCGCGGGCCTCGACTACCACGTGCCCTTCGGCGGCACCAAGGGCTCGAGCTTCGGCCCGCGCGAGCAGGGGAGCTACGCCGCCGATTTCTACACGCTGACCAAGACCGCCTACATCGGGCATTGATACCAGGAACCACCGGAGACATCGAATGGAAAAAATCGGCTTCATCGGGCTCGGGCGCATGGGCAAGTCCATGGCCCTGAACCTGCGAAAACAGGGCTACCCGCTGGTGGTCCACGACCTGAACGCCGCGGCGGTCAACGAGCTGGTCGATGCCGGCGCGGCGAGCGCGCAGAGCATCGCGCAGATCGCGCGCGAGTGTTCGATCGTCGCGACGATGCTGCCCAGCTCGACCGAAGTGGAGCAGGTGGCCCTGGGCGCGGAGGGCATCTTCGCCAACGCGCGCAAAGGCAACATCCTGCTCGACATGAGCACCATCGACCCGCTGGCCACCGACCGGCTGGCCGCGGCGGCGCGCGCGGCCGGGCAGTCCGTGGTCGATGCGCCCGTCGGCCGCCTGGCCGAACACGCGGACCGCGGCGAATCGCTGTTCATGGTCGGCGCGACCGACGAGGACTTCGCCCGCGTGCGGCCGCTGCTCGATGTCATGGGCTCGACCGTCTACCACTGCGGCGACGTCGGCACGGGCGGCCGGACCAAGCTGGTCAACAACTACGTCGCGGTCACGCTGTGCCAGGTCAACGCCGAGGCGCTCGCGCTGTCGCAGCGTTTCGGGCTCGACATCACCCGCACCCTGCAGGTGCTCTACGGCACCTCGGCGACCAACGGGCAGTTGCGCCTGAACTTCCCGAACAAGGTGCTGGTGGGCGACACCACGCCGGGCTTCACGATCGACCTCGCGCACAAGGACATGGCGCTGGTGATGGGCGCGGCGCACGCGGCCAGGGTGCCGATGCCGGTGGCCGCCGCGGTCTTCGAATCGTTCAGCCTGGCGCGCGCCAGCGAGTACGGAAAGATCGATTTCTCGGGCATCGCCGATGCGGTCTGCGACCTCGCGAGGATCGAGCGCGCACGGGTGCCCGCGGGCTGGAAGGCAGCCTGACGACGGCCAGCGCTTTCGAACGAAACGAGTCCGGCAAGAGGCTCGATCCCTAGCTTCCCGATCAACATAAAGCGCAGTCGAAGCATCGGCTGCCCAGGAGACAAACAATGAGAATGCATGCCATCGCCCTGGCCGTCCTCGCGGGACTGCCCTGGATCCAGAACGCCAGCGCGCAAGCCGCGCCCGATCGCTTCAAGATAGGCTTCGTCACCGACATGTCGGGGCCGTACTCCGACTTCGACGGCGCCGGCGGGCTCGACGCGGTCCGCATGGCGATCGCGGATTTCGGCGGCAAGGTGCTGGGCCGGCCGATCGAGGTGCTGTCCGCCGATCACCAGAACAAGGCCGACATCGCGGCCAACAAGGCGCGCCAGTGGTGGGACCAGGACAAGGTCGAGCTGGTCATCGCGGGGTCCAACTCCTCGGCGTCGCTGGCGATCAGCAACATCTCGAAGGAAAAGAAGAAGGTCTTCATCTCCGCCGGCGCGGGCGCCGACAGCCTGACGGAAGAGGCCTGCCAGCCCTATCTCGTGCGCTACACCTACAGCACCTCGGCCCAGGCGCGCGGCACGGCGACGGCCATGGTGGAGCAGGGCGGCAAGAGCTGGTACTTCGTGACCGCGGACTATGCCTTCGGCTATTCGCTCGAGAAGGCCAGCATCGACGTGGTCCAGGCCAGCGGCGGCACCGTCAAGGGCAGCGTGCGCCATCCGCTGAACGCGAGCGACTTCTCGTCCTACCTGACGCAGGCCCAGGCATCGGGCGCGCAGGTGGTCGGCCTCGCCAACGGCGGCAGCGACCTCATCACCTCGATCAAGACGGCCAAGGAGTTCGGCATCAGCAGCAAGATGCGACTCGCGGGTCTCATGGTGTTCATCACCGACGTGCACAGCCTCGGCCTCGACACCACCAGCGGCATGTACCTGACCGATGGCTGGTACTGGGACCTCAACGACAAGTCGCGCGCCTTCGCGACCCGCTTCTACGAGAAGCACAAGAAGATGCCCACCACCTTCCAGGCCGGCGACTACTCGGCCACGCTGAGCTACCTGAAGGCGGTGGAAGCGGCGCAGAGCACCGACGCCGACAAGGTGATGGCCGCGCTCAAGTCGCTCAAGATCGACGACATGTTCGCGCAGGGCTACATCCGCGCGGATGGCGCGATGGTGCACGACATGTACCTGATGCAGGTCAAGAAGCGCAGCGAATCGAAGCAGCCGTGGGACTACTACAAGGTGGTCTCGAAGATCCCGGGCGAGCAAGCCTATGCGCCGACGAAGCCCGGCGCCTGCCACCTGATGCCCAAGAGCTGATCCGCGCCGAAGCCGTGCCGCCGCCGCGTTTCGCGCGGCGCGCGGCCGCACGGCTATTTTTCCTTGCCCCACTCTCTTTTCCATGTCGTATCGCACGGACATCATTCTCGAAACACGCCAGCTCACCAAGGAGTTCAAGGGCTTCACTGCTGTCAGCAAGGTCGACCTCTCGGTCGTGCGCGGTTCGATCCACGCGCTCATCGGCCCCAACGGCGCAGGCAAGACGACCTGCTTCAACCTGCTCACGAAGTTCCTCGAGCCCACCAGCGGCACGATCCTTTTCAACGGCCAGGACATCACGGGCGAGCGCCCCGCGCAGATCGCGCGGCGCGGCATCATCCGCTCGTTCCAGATCTCGGCCGTGTTCCCGCACCTCACGCTGCTGGAGAACGTGCGCCTGGGGCTGCAGCGCAGGCTGGGCACCTCGTACCACTTCTGGAAGAGCGAGAAGTCGCTCGAGCCCTTGAATGCGAGGGCGCGCGAGCTGCTCGCCGAGGTGGGCCTCGAAGAACTCGCCGAAGAGCAGACCGTGAACCTGCCCTATGGCCGCAAGCGCGCGCTCGAGATCGCGACCACGCTCGCGATGGAGCCCGAGCTGATGCTGCTGGACGAGCCCACGCAGGGCATGGGCCATGAGGACGTGCACCGCGTGGCCGAGCTGATCAAGCGCGTGTCGGCGGGCCGCACCATCCTGATGGTCGAGCACAACATGAGCGTGGTCTCGACCATCGCCGACACCATCACCGTGCTGCAGCGTGGCGCCGTGCTGGCCGAAGGCCCCTACGCGGAAGTCTCGAAGAACCCGCAGGTCATGGAGGCCTACATGGGCACCACCGACGGCCAACTGCAGGGAGCCCACTGATGACCGCCGCACTCGAGATCAAGGGCCTGCAGGCCTGGTACGGCGAATCGCATGTGCTGCACGGCGTCGACATGGTTGTGCAGCCGGGCGAGGTCGTGACCTTGCTGGGCCGCAACGGCGCGGGCCGCACGACCACGCTGCGCGCGATCATGGGCCTGACCGGCGCGCGCAAGGGCAGCATCGAGGTCAATGGCCGGGAGACGATCGCGATGCCCACGCACCGCATCGCGCACCTGGGCATCGGCTACTGCCCCGAGGAGCGGGGCATCTTCGCGAGCCTGTCGTGCGAGGAGAACCTGATGCTGCCGCCCGAGCTCAAGGGTGCGGGGCAGGGCATGTCGGTCGACGAGATCTACGCGATGTTCCCGAACCTGGCGGAGCGCCGCCACAGTCAGGGCACGCGGCTGTCGGGTGGCGAACAGCAGATGCTCGCGGTCGCCCGCATCCTGCGCACGGGCGCCAAGCTGCTGCTGCTCGACGAGATCTCCGAAGGCCTGGCGCCAGTGATCGTGCAGGCGCTGGCGCGAATGATCACGACCTTGCGTTCCAAGGGCTACACCATCGTGATGGTGGAGCAGAACTTCCGCTTCGCGGCGCCGCTGGCCGATCGCTTCTACGTGATGGAGCACGGCCGCATCGTCCTGAAGTTCGGCGCCGACGAGCTCGAAGCCAGGATGCCCGTGCTCAACGAATTGCTGGGAGTCTGAGGCGATGACGACTGTCTTTGGTTTTCCCGTGCAGGCCCTGCTGAGCCAACTGCTGCTGGGCCTGGTCAACGGGTCGTTCTATGCGATCCTGAGCCTCGGGCTCGCTGTGATCTTCGGGCTGCTCAACGTCATCAACTTCGCGCATGGCGCGCTGTTCATGGTGGGCGCGGTGTTCAGCTGGATGGCGATGAGCTACCTCGGCATCGGCTACTGGGCGATGCTCGCCGTGGCGCCGCTGGTCGTCGGCCTGCTCGGCGTGCTGATCGAGCGCCTGTTCCTGCGCTGGATCTACAAGCTCGACCATCTCTACGGCCTGCTGCTCACCCTGGGCCTCACGCTGCTGATCGAAGGCGCATTCCGCTCGGTCTACGGTGTCTCGGGCCTGAGCTACGACACGCCCACGGCATTGGCCAGCGCCAGCGACCTGGGCTTCATGGTGCTGCCCAACTACCGCGCCTGGGTGGTCGTGGCCTCGCTCGCCGTGTGCTTCGCCACCTGGTATGCGATCGAGAAGACGCGGCTGGGCGCCTACCTGCGCGCGGGCACCGAGAACCCGCGGCTGGTGGAGGCCTTCGGCGTCAACGTGCCGCTGATGATCACGCTGACCTATGCCTTCGGCTGCGGCCTGGCCGCCTTCGCCGGCGTGCTGGCCGCGCCGGTGATGCAGGTTTCGCCGCTGATGGGGCAGAACCTCATCATCGTGGTGTTCGCCGTCGTCGTGATCGGCGGCATGGGTTCGATCATGGGCGCGATCCTCACCGGCCTGGGCCTGGGCGTGATCGAAGGCCTCACCAAGGTGTTCTACCCGGAGGCCTCGTCCTCGGTCGTGTTCGTGATCATGGTCATCGTGCTGCTGGTGCGCCCGGCCGGCCTGTTCGGCAAAGAAAAGTGAGTCCGCGGTCATGAAGAAGATCTCTCTCGTCCTCTATCCGCTGCTGCTCGCCGGGCTGCTGCTCGCGCCTTTCCTCGGCGCCTATCCGGTGTTCGTGATGAAGCTGTTGTGCTTCGCGCTGTTCGCGGCCGCCTTCAACCTGTTGCTGGGCTTCGCCGGCCTGCTGTCCTTCGGGCACGCGGCGTTCCTGGGCTGTTCGGCCTATGTCGCGGGCCAGGCCATGAAGGCCTGGGGCCTGACGCCCGAGCTCGGCCTGCTCGCGGGCACGCTCACCGGTGCCTTGCTCGGCTGGGTCTTCGGTGCGCTGGCGATCCGCCGCCAGGGCATCTACTTCGCGATGATCACGCTGGCGCTCGCGCAGATGATGTTCTTCGTGGCGCTGCAGGCGAGGTTCACCGGTGGCGAGGACGGCCTGCAGGGCGTGCCGCGCGGCAAGCTGTTCGGCCTGCTCGACCTGGGCAACGACCTCACGATGTACTACGTCGCGCTCGCCGTGTGCGTGCTGGCCTTCCTGCTGATCGTGCGCACCGTGCATTCGCCGTTCGGCCAGGTGCTCAAGGGCATCAAGGAGAACGAGCCGCGCGCGCTCTCGCTGGGCTACGACGTCAGCCGCTTCAAGCTGCTGGCCTTCGTGATCTCGGCGGCGCTGTCGGGCCTCGCGGGTTCGCTCAAGACGCTGGTGCTGGGCTTCGCCACCTTGTCCGACGTGCACTGGACCGCGTCGGGCCAGGTCGTGCTGATGACGCTGGTGGGCGGACTCGGCACGCTGTCGGGCCCGCTGGTGGGATCGGCCGTGGTCGTGCTGCTGGAGAACAAGCTCGGCGAGTTCGGCAGCCTGCTCGCGCGCCTCACCACCATCGAGTGGTTCAACACGCTGGGCGAGTCGGTGACCATGGTCACGGGCCTGATCTTCGTGGTGTGCGTGCTGGCCTTCCGCAAGGGGATCATGGGCGAGGTGGTGGCGTTCATGGAACGGCGCCGCCCGTAGCCGGCCCGAGCGCGCGCCCAGCGACGATGCCATCAGAAAAACCTATGGTGGTATCAATACGTTGTAGTTTTCGGCGCCGCGCGCGGATCCTAGGATCCGTGCCACATGAATGAAGAACAAGGCCTTCGCGCCCCTGGCCGCATCGGGCTGTCGCAATCGGGCTTCATCGCCACGGTCACCATCGAGAACCCCGGCCGGCGCAATGCGCTGACGGTGGCGATGTGGGAGGCGCTGCGGGCGGTGTTCGCCGACCTGCGGCAAAGCGAGACGCTGCGCTGCGTGGTGCTGCGCGGTGCGGCGGGCAACTTCGCGGCCGGCGCCGACATCTCGGAGTTCGAGCAGGTGCGTGCCACGCGCGAGCAGGTGACGGAGTTTCACGAGCAGTGCGTGTCCGGTGCCCTGCGCGCCATCCACGACCTGCCCGTGCCGGTGATCGCGCTGATCGAGGGCGCCTGCGCGGGCGGCGGCCTGGAGATCGCCTCGGTCTGCGACCTGCGTATCGCGGGCCGCGGCGCCCGCCTCGGCATCCCGATCCGGCTGCTGGGCTTTCCGCTCGCGCTCGGCGAGATGGAATGGCTCTACCGGCTCGCCGGTCCCGCGCTCACGGCCGAGCTGCTGTTCGAAGGCCGCATGCTCGATGCACAGACCGCGTGGGCCAAGGGCCTGCTGACCGACGTGGTCGACGATGCGGATGTCGAGCGGCGCGCCCAGGCGGCCGCCGAGGCCGTCGCGCAGAGCGCGCCGCTGGCGGTTCGCGCGCTCAAGCGGCAGCTGCGCCGGCTGATGGAAGACCCGAGTCCCGTGACGCGGGAAGAGCGCCTGGCGAGCTATGCGTTCGCGGACACGCAGGACTACCGCACGGGACTGCGCGCTTTCCGCGAGAAGACCCATCCCGAATTCATCGGCCGCTAGCAACCCTGACCGGCACCGTGCCGATCGCCTCTCAAGAAAGCTGCTCATGACCCAAGCGCTGCCCCTCGCGGGCCTCCGCGTGCTCGACCTCTCGCGGGCGCTGTCCGGCCCGTTCTGCTCGATGATCCTCGGCGACTTCGGCGCTGAGGTCGTGAAGATCGAGCCGGCGCCGCACGGCGACATGGTGCGCCAGTGGGGACCCTTCGCCGAGGACACCAGCGTCTACTACCTCTCTGGCAACCGCAACAAGAAGAGCCTGGCGCTGGACTTTCGCCACCCCGAGGGCCTGGCGATCGTGCGCGAGATGGCAGCGAAGGCCGACATCCTGGTGGAGAACTTCCGCGCTGGCGTGATGGCGCAGATGGGCATGGGCCAGGCCGAGCTCATGGCGCTGAACCCCGGGCTGATCCACGGCAGCATCACCGGCTTCGGCAGCGACGGCCCCAAGGGCCACTGGCCGGGCTTCGACCAGATCGCGCAGGGCTTCTCGGGCTTCATGAGCTTCACGGGCACGCCCGAGTCCGGCCCGCAGCGCGTGGGCGTGGCGATCGGCGATCTCACCTCCGGCATGTGGACCGCCATGGGCATCCTGGCGGCGGTGATCCAGCGCCAGGCCAGCGGCCAGGGCCAGAAGGTCGAGACCTCGCTGCTCGCGAGCCTGGTCGGCTTGCTCAGCGTGCAGGGGCAGCGCTACCTGTCGCTCGGCGAGGTGCCGGCGCCGGTGGGCAACGTGCATCCGGTGATCGCGCCGTACGGCGTGTTCGAGGCGCAGGACGGGCCGCTGAACATCGGTGGCGCCACGCAGGAGCAATGGGTGAAGATCGCGCGCCTGCTCGGCCTGGAGGCGCTGCTGTCGGATCCGCGCTTCGTCAACAACGCGGCGCGCATGCAGCACCGCATCGCGCTCAAGGAGCTGCTCGAGGAACGCCTGCGCACGCAGCCGCGCGCGGCCTGGACCGCGCAGATGGTCGCGCTGGGCATTCCGGCGGGGCCGATCAACGACATCGCCGACGTGTTCGCCGATCCGCAGGTGCAGCACTGCGGGCTGGTCGAGGAGTTCACCCATCCCGTCATCGGGCCCATGCGGCAGGTCGGCAACCCGGTGCGCATCGACGGCTTGCGCGAGGGCAGCGTGCGCCTGCCGCCACCGCTGCTCGGGGAACACACGGTCGAAGTGCTGCGGGATTTCGGCTATGGTCGCGAGCGGATCGACGCCTGGCTCGCCGACGGTGTCGTGAGCCAACACGGGCTCGGCTGAGTTCGGCCCCCTTCTTTCCACCATCGGCCTGCCCCCGCGCCCGGGCGGCCATCACCCCTTCTCGCCATGGAAATACGCCAGCTGCGCTACTTCGTCGCGATCGTCGACAGCGGCTCGCTCTCGCGCGCGGCGGCGCTGGTCCACATCGTCCAGCCCGCGCTGAGCCAGCAGATGACCCAGCTCGAGGAAGAGCTCGGCACCCAGCTGCTGCAGCGCAGCGTCAAGGGCGTCACGCCGAACGATGCGGGACAGGCGCTGTACCGCCATGCGCAGCAGATCCTCAAGCTCGCGGGCGACACGAAGAACGTGGTGAAGGCGTCGGACGCGGGCCTGAGCGGGCGCGTGCGGCTCGGGCTGCCGTCGAGCATCGCGATGGTGCTGGTCGGGCCGCTGATCGCCGCGCTCGAGGAGCGCCATCCGCAGATCGTGCTCGAGGTCTACGAGAGCCCCAGCACCTTCCTCGCGGCGCACCTGATCAACGAGCGCGTCGAGCTCAGCGTGCTGGTCGACGACGTGGCGCTGCCCGGCATCGAGGCCGTGCCGCTGGTGGACGAGCCGCTGTACTTCGTGCAGCCGCGCCGCAAGCCGCTGGTGCGCGCGGGCCGCAGCATCGACCTGCGGGCGGTGGCCAGCGTGCCGCTGATGCTCACGACACAGGTCACCACCTTGCGCGACCTGGTCGACCGCGCCTTCGCCGAGGCGGGCGTGGCGCCGCAGATCAAGGCCGAGGCGAGCTCGATCCACACCGTGCTGGCCATGGTCGCGCAGGGCGGCGCGGGCACCGTGATCCCGCATTCGGCGCTGGCCTGGCATGCCGCCGCGCAGTTGCTGCGCCAGACCCCGATCGAGCCGCAGATCGTGCGCCGCGCGACGCTCGCGCATTCGCGCCTGAACCGGTTGCAGCCCGCCGCCGCCTGCGTGCACGCACTGATCGTGAGCGTGGTGCGCGAGCTGGTGCGCTCCCGCCGCTGGGACGGGGCGCGGCTGGTGGCCGGCAGCTGAGCGCGTGCGTGCGGCGCCATCGGTCGGCGCTATACCGGTAGCAGGATTTCGTAGTGTTCAGTTCGGGAGGCCGTCCCTACAGTCGACTGCACAAATCGACGGAGACACCATGAACATCCTCAGGGCCACACGGCTCGTATCCTGGGCGCTGATCGCCATGCCCCTGCTGGCGGGCGCGCAGCCCGACTATCCCGCGCGCCAACCCGTGCGCCTGATCGTGACCTTCGCGCCGGGTGGCGGCTCCGACACCATCGCGCGCTCGCTCAACGCCAAGATGAGCGAGAAGCTCGGCCAGACGGTCATCGTGGAGAACAAGCCCGGCGCTGGCGGATCGATCGCCACCGACTACGTCGCGAAGGCCGCGCCCGACGGTTACACGGTGCTGTTCACCGTCTCCTCGCACAGCATCAACCAGGCCCTGTACCCCTCGCTGCCCTTCAACACCGAGCGCGACCTGCGCGGGGTCACGCTGATCGGTGCGCTGCCGCAGGTGCTCGCGGTCCATCCGTCGGTGCCGGCCAGCAATCTCAAGGAGTGGATCGCGCTGGGCCAGCGCGATCCGCGGTACCGCCAGTACGCGACCGGCGGCATCGGCTCGCCGGGCCACTTCGCGGGCGGCCTGCTGCAGTCGATGGCCAAGCTCTCGCTGCAGCACATTCCCTACCGCGGCGCGGGACCCGCGATCGCGGACGTGGTGGGCAACCAGGTGCCCGCGGTGTTCGGCACCCTGAGCGGCGCGCTGCCGCACATCCGCAGCGGCAAGCTCAAGGCGATCGCCGTGACCTCGAAGGAGCGCTCGCCGCTGCTGCCCGAGGTGCAGACCATCGCGGAATCGGTGCCGGGCTACGAATCCGACACCTGGATCGGCACCTTCGTGCCGCACGGCACGCCGCAGGCCGTGGTCGACAAGCTGCACCAGGCCACGCTCGCGGCCCTGGCCGACAACGAGGTCAAGGCACGCATGGAAACCCAGGCCGGGCGCGTGATCGGCGGGTCGCCCGAGGCGCTCGACAAGCTGGTCTCGCAGGAGATCGTGCAGTTCACGCGCGTGGTGCGCGAGCAGGGGATCAAGCCCGAGTAGGCGCTCGATCGGGCGAGCTTGCGGTTACCGCGTTGCGCCCTTCCCGGGGCATGGGTAGAGCTCGCGCATGTGCAGCCGGAACGCCTGCTCCATCGGCATCGTCCGCTGTTCGGGCGGCAGCCTCAGCAGGAAGGGGATCAGCGTGTCGGTGGTGATCTTCGCGGACTTGCCGGGGCAGCTGTCGATCGTGGTGCCCGCGGCCCTGGCCTTGAGCACATCGGTGCGGTAGTTGTCGCCGATGTTCGCCAGCCCGCGGATCGCCGCCACGTAGTCGGCGTTCTGCTCGGCGCGCTCGGGACCGACCTCGCCGAGCACCTGCGCGCCGCGCAGGAAGTCTTCCACCGTCAGCGATGCGCTGTGGTCGGGCCCGATGGATGGCGGGAGATCGCGCGAAGGCGTCTGCGCCAGCGCTGGCGGGCAGGCGAACATCGCGAGCAGAAGGGTGGCACTGGCAAGGCGCCGCACGGGTTCAGAAACTGTTGGCTTCACCACCGGGCAGGTTGTAGGTATCGGAGCCGGGGAATGCATCAGAAGGCTTGGGGATCGCGCGCCTGTGGATGGCCGCGAAGCTCAGGCAGCAGGCGGCGCCGACGATGGGGATGAGCCATACCAGGGCCAGCTGCCATGCGCGCTGCCGGCCCGAGTAGAAATCACTGCGCAGCACCACGACCGTTGCGGCCAGGTCGCCCGCGAGGACCGCGATGGCGATGGCTGCGAGGACGTAGGGGAGGGGGCCGTGCAATGGGTGTGCTCTGGGGAGGGGGTCGAACGAATGTAGCGACGGGGTCGCGCGGGCGTCAACGGCCTGGAACAGATTGACACAGCGGAAACGTCTTTCGCTCTTCGATGCGGTTTTCAATGCGCGGCGGCTTCGGCCGCCTCGTCCGGCAGGCTCCCCTTCGATTTCACGAACGCCTGCATGTGTTTCAGGAAGGCGTTCGCCGCCGGCGTCAGCTCCGCGTCGCTGCGCGAATAGACGCCCATGTTCCGCTTGACCGTCGGCCGCACCAGCATCCGCATCTGCACGCCGGTGCGGCGCGAGAGCTGGCGCACGTTGACCGGCAGCGCGGCCACGCCCATGCCCGCGGCCACCATGCTGATCAGCGTGGAGGAGAAGGTCGCGACATGCGCGGGCACCGGTCGCAGGCCGACGGAATCGAAGGCCGCGTCGGCCAGCGCGCGCGACGGGCTCTGGTCGGACAGGCTGATCAGCGGATGCTTGGCGAGCTCGCGCCAGGTGACGGCGCCGCGCTCCGCGAGCGGATGGCCATCGGGCACCAGCGCCACCAGATGGTCCTGGTAGAGCGTGACCTCCGTCAGCCCCGGCTCGCCTTCGACCAGCGTGCCGACGCCGAGGTCGACCTCGCCGCGGCGCACCTGGTCGCGGATGGTCTCCTCGAAGCCGTCCTTGAGGATGCACTGGATACCCGGATGGCGCTGCTGGAACGACTGGATCACCCAGGGCAGCAGCGTGGCCGCGATCACGATGGAGGCGGCCACCGTGACCCGGCCGCGCTTGACCTCGGCCAGCGCGCGCGACCCGGCGACGGCGGCCTCGAGGTCCTCGAGCGCCTTGCGCGCCAGCGGCAGGAACTCGGCGCCCGCTTCGGTCAACTGGACCACGCGCGTGCTGCGGTAGAACAGCCGCAGCCCGATCTGCTCCTCGAGTTCCTTGACCAGCGTGGACAACGCGGAGGGCGAGAGGTGCATGCGCTCGGCCGCGCGCGCGAAGGCACCGACCTCGGCCACCGCGAGGAAGGCGCGGATCTGGCGCAGCGTAATATTCATCTTTGGCGAATAATCGTTCGGATCATTCTGATTGTCCAAGCATTGAGCCGGTGCTGCAATGGCGCCGTCCATCGATCAGGAGCATCCCCATGACGACATCCGCCACGGCGAACACGGCCCCGCGCGCCGAAGACCGGCCCGCATCCTCGACCAGTCCGCGTCGTGTCGCCGCCGCGAGCCTGGTCGGCACCACGCTGGAGTTCTACGACCACTTCGTCTTCGGCACGGCGGCGGCGCTGGTGTTTCCGAAGCTGTTCTTCCCGCAGACCGATCCCTTCGTCGCGACCATCCTGTCGCTGCTGTCGTACGGCATCGCCTTCGTCGCGCGGCCGGTGGGGGCCGCGATCTTCGGCTCGCTGGGCGACAAGCTCGGGCGGCGCTTCGTGCTGGTCTCGACCTTGCTGGTCATGGGCCTGTCGACCTTCCTGATCGGGCTGCTGCCGACCTACGAGCACGTCGGGCTGCTCGCGCCGCTGCTGCTGGCGGTGCTGCGCTTCGCCCAAGGGCTCGCGCTGGGCGGCGAATGGGGCGGGGCGGCGCTGATGGTCAACGAGTTCGATGCCAGCGGGCGCCGCCGCGGCTTCTACGGCAGCCTGGTGCAGGTCGCGAGCCCGATCGGCGTGCTGATCGCCAATGCGATGTTCGGCTTCATGAACACGGTCACCACCGACGCGCAGTTCATGGACTGGGGCTGGCGCGTGCCCTTCCTCGCGAGCATCCTGCTCGTGGGCATCGGCTACTTCATCCGCCGCACGATCGAGGAATCCCCGGTCTTCAAGAGCCTCGAGAAGAGCGACCACAAGGCCGAGGCGCCGCTGGCCGAGACACTGCGCAAGCACTGGCGCCAGGTGCTGCTGGCGATCGGGGTGCGGGCCGGCGAGGGCGTCATCTGGTATGTGTTCTCGCTGCTGCTGTTGATCTACGTGCCGAACCGGCTCGGCCTGCCGCGGCAGGTGGCCTTGAACGCCGTGCTGTGGGGCGCGGCGGTCGGCGTGGTCGCGATCCCGCTGTTCGGCGCGCTGTCCGACCGCTTCGGCCGCAAGCCCATGCTGCTGCTCGGCGTGGCCGCCTCGATCGTCTGGTCGTTCGCGTACTTCCCGCTGCTGGAGACGCGCAATCCCTCGCTGGTGGTGCTCGCCTCGGTGATCGGCATGGTCTGCCAGGCCTCGCTGTGGGCGCCGCTCGCGGCCTTCATCCCCGACATGTTCGAGTCCAGGGTGCGGTGCACGGGCGCATCGCTGGGCTTCCAGCTCGCGGGGGTCTTCGGCGGCGCGCTCGCGCCCAGCATCTGCGTCTGGTTGCTCGACCGCTTCGACAGCCCGCTGTCGATCTCGATCTACTGCACCCTCGGCCTGCTGCTGATCGGGGTCTGCGTGGCGAAGGCGAAGGTGCAGCGATGAGCGAGGCGGTGCGCGACTTCATCGGCTACGGGCGCGCGCGTCCGGACTTCGAATGGCCGGGTGGGCGACGCGTCGCGCTCAGCGTGGTCGTCAACTACGAGGAGGGCGCGGAGAACTGCGTGCTCGAGGGCGATACTTTCTCGGAGGTGCTCAACAGCGACGTGTCGGGCGCGACGGCGCGCGCCGGGCGCCGCAACCTGGTGGTGGAGTCGCACTACGAGTACGGCAGCCGGGCCGGCCATTGGCGCATCCTCGACCTGCTCGCCGAATGCCGGGTGCCGGCCACCTACTTCGCGGTGTCGGGCGCGCTCGAGAAGCATCCCGAGGCCGCGCGATCGATCGTCGAGGCCGGGCACGAGGTGGTCTCGCACGGCGCGCGATGGATCGACTACGACGAGGTGCCCGAGGCGACCGAGCGCGCGCACATGGCCCGTTCGCTGGACGTGCTCGAACGCCTGTGCGGCGAACGCCCGGTCGGCTGGTACACCGGCCGCGTCAGCCCGCGCACGCGCGCGCTGGCCGTCGAGCAGGGGCTGCAGTACGACTCGGATGCCTACAACGACGACCTGCCGTACTGGACGCGCGTCGGGGACAAGCCGCATCTGGTGCTGCCCTACAGCTTCGACTGCAACGACATGCGCTTCGCCTCGGCGCCGGGC
The DNA here is from genome assembly GCF_059415325.1 of Variovorax sp. GW821-FHT10D07. Classification (NCBI taxonomy): domain Bacteria; kingdom Pseudomonadati; phylum Pseudomonadota; class Betaproteobacteria; order Burkholderiales; family Comamonadaceae; genus Variovorax; species Variovorax sp. GW821-FHT10D07. The sequence continues at coordinate 666,264 of NZ_JBWKMZ010000001.1, forward strand.
TTCGACACGCCCGACGACTTCACCGACCACCTGCGGCGCACGCTCGCCTGCCTGCGGCGCGAAGGTCGCCGGCAGGCGTCGATGATGTCGATCGGCCTGCACCTGCGTCTGGCCGGGCGGCCCGGGCGCACGGAGGCGCTGCGCGAGTTCCTGCTCGCGGCCTCCGAATTCCCCGATGTCTGGTTCTGCCGGCGGCGCGACATCGCGCAGTTCTGGCGGCATCGCTTTCCGGCCACGCCATGACGGCGAGGACGCTGTTCCTCAATCCGAACTCGAGCCGCGAGATCACGGCCACGCTGCGGCGCCACATCGCGCGTGGCGGCTGGCCGTCCGGGTGCTGGGCTGCAGCCGAAGTCGAGGCGGCGCCACGGATCATCGGCTCAGCCGCCGACAACGCGCGGGCCGAGGCGGCGCTGGCGCGTGCATTGCCGGGCCTGAGCGAAGGCTTCGACCGGGTGGTGGCCATGTCGTCGGTCGACACGGGCTACGAGATCGTGCGCGAGCGCTTCGGCGATGCGGCCCATGGTTTCACGCGCAGCGTGCTGGCGCTGCACCGGAAGCTCGGGCATCGGCTCGACATCGTGACCTTCGACCGCGGCATGACGGCGCTCTACGAGGCAGCCTTCGAGGCGACCGGCCATGCGTGCGTGATCGACGGCTGGCAGGTGATCGATCTCGCGCCGGCCGTCATCGCCGCGCAGCCCGAGATCGGGCTGGATGCGCTGCGCGAGCGCTGCGAGGGCTTCGGTGGGCGGCAGCCGGTTTTCGTGGTTGGCGTGGTTGGTATCGGGCTCGCCGCGGGCCTGCGCGATGCCGGTATGCGGCAGGTGATCGATCCGGTGGCGGACCTGCTCGCCTGGCTCGGCGAGGGCTGAAGCGCCGACGCCCGCTCAGTCCCAGCGCGCGAGAACCCGCGCAGCCGGCGTCGCCTCGCGCGCCGCCGGCCCCTGCACCCGCGACGGCGTGCGCGAGAAACGCGGCGCCGGTGCCGGCTGCCGCACGCCTTCCACATCGACGAAGGCCTCGCGCGCACTTTGGTGCGGATGCGCGGGCGCTTCGCTCAGCGCGAGCACGGGCGCGACGCAGGCATCGCTGCCGTCGAACAGCGCGGCCCATTCGTCGCGACAGCGGGTGAGGAACAAGCGCTCGAACTCGGCGCGCAGCGCGGGCCAGCGCGCGCGGTCGTGCTGCGCATCGCGCAGCGCGGGGTCGACGCCCAGGCGCTCGCACAGCTCGGCGAAGAACTGCGGCTCGATCGGCCCGATGCAGACATGGCGGCCGTCGGCAGTGGCGTAGCTGCCGTAGTAGGGAGCGCCGCCGTCGAGCGCATTGGTGCCGCGTTCCTCGGAGAAGGTGCCGCGCATCGCGCTGGTGGCGAACAGGCTCATCAGCGAGTTCACGCCGTCGACGATGGCCGCGTCGACCACCTGGCCCTGCCCCGAGCGCCGGCTTTCGAGCAGCGCGGCCAGGAGGCCGACGACGAGGTAGAGGCTGCCGCCGCCGTAGTCGCCCACGAGGTTCAGCGGCGGCATCGGCGCGCCGCCGGCCGGGCCGATGGCATGCAGCGCGCCGGTCAGCGCGATGTAGTTGATGTCATGGCCCGCGGCCTGCGCGAGCGGGCCGTGCTGGCCCCAGCCCGTCATGCGGCCGTAGACCAGCCGTGGATTGCGCCGCAGCGCCTCGTCGGGGCCCAGGCCCAGGCGTTCCATCACGCCGGGCCGGAAGCCCTCGACCAGCACGTCGGCGCGTGCCAGCAGGCCCAGCACCTCCTCGCGCGAGCCGGGGTCCTTGAGGTCGGCCAGCACCACGGTGCGGCCGCGGCCCGTGATGTCGCTGCGGTCGCCGAGGCGGCGCGCGGGGCGGTCGATGGTGATCACGTCGGCGCCCATGTCCGACAGCAGCATGCAGGCGAAGGGCGCGGGCCCGAGGCCGGCGAATTCGACCACGCGCAGGCCGGCGAGCGGGCCGCTGGCCTCGTGGGGAGTGGAGGTGGGATTCATCGTGGGGAGGAAGGTGTGTGGGGGTTGCGTCGTGCCACATGCCGCGCGATGCGCCAGCCGAACACGATCGCGGGCCCGAGCGTGATGCCCGGCCCCGGATAGGCGCCGCGCATGATCGAGGCCATGTCGTTGCCGCAGGCGTAGAGGCCCGCGATGGGCTGCCCGTTCGTGTCGAGCACGGCCCCGTCGGTATCGGTGGCCAGGCCCGCGCTCGATGCGGCTTCACCGGGCCAGACCGCCAGCGCGCAGAACGGCGCTTGCGCGATCGGGCCGAGGCAGGGGTTGGGCGCATGCGCCGCATCGCCGTTGAAGCGGCCGAGCTCGGTGCTGCCCTTGCCGAAGTCCGGGTCCTCGCCGGTTTCTGCATGGCGGTTGTGGCGCGCGACGGTGGCGGCCAGCGTGCGCGCATCGATGCCCAGCTGCGTGGCCAGTGCGTCGATGTCGTGCGCGAGCACGAGATAGCCCGATGCCTCGTGCCGCCGCAGCGCGCTCGCGCGCGTGTCGGGCGGGATCGTGCCGAGGCCGTAGGCGCGTACGAAGGCCGCGTCGCAGACCAGCCAGGCCGGCGGCGTCGATGCGCCGGGGCGCATGCGCGCTAGCAAGGCCTCGACGAAGTGGTGGTACGAAGCGCTCTCGTCGACGAAGCGGCGCCCGTCGGTGTCGACCGCGATCAGCCCGGGCTTGGCGCGGTCGAGGTACAGGTGCGGAAACAGGCCGGGTTCGCCGTTGGCGCGCGGTGCCAGCGAGACGGGCTGCCAGAAGAAGTCGCCCCGATGGCGTTCGAGCCGCGCCCCGGCCCGCAGCGCGGCATCGAGGCCCTCGCCGCGGTTGCCTTCGAAGGACTGCGGCCGCAGCGTGCGCGGCGACACGCCGGCCGGCGCCAGCTGGGCGCGCAACGCCGCATGATGGCCGACACCGCCGGTGGCGAGCACCACGCCGAGGCGGCTCGCGATGCGCCGCGTCGATCCCTCGTGGTCGAACACGCCGCCCGTGACGCGGCCCGCCGAGATATCGAGTTGCCGCAGCCGCATGCCGAAGCGCACCGGCACACCGGCCTGGCGCAGGCTGAAGTACAGCCGCGCGACGAGCGCATTGCCCAGCACCAGGCGCGTGCCGCGCGCATGCGTGAGCCGATCGCGCGCATGGCGCAGCACCAGCCGCGCGGCATGGCGGAAGTTCGCGATGCTGCGCCAGCGGTAGGCCAGGGCCTGCACGTCGGCCTTGTTGGCCATCATGCCGCCGAGCACCATGAACTCGGGCATCGGCGCGCGGATGCGCTCGAAGTCGCGGCCCAGCCGCCGGCCGTCGAAGGGCAGCGGCGAGAGCGCGCGTCCCGCCACGGCAGCGCCGGGCAGCGCGAGATAGTCGGGATGGCGGCCGGCCGAGGCGAAGCGCAGTTCCGAACGGGCCTCGAGGAAGGCGATCGCCTCGGGGGCGCTCGCGAGATAGGCGGCGCGCAGCCCGCGCGGATCGTCCTCGCCGAGGATTGCGTCGAGATAGCGCGCGGCCTCGGCGGCGGAGTCGGCAAAGCCCGCGGCAGCGCCCTGCGCATTGCCGGGCACCCACAGCGTGCCGGCCGAAGTGGCGGTGGTGCCGCCGACCTGTTCACCGGCTTCGCACAGCACCACGTCGAGGCCCATGAGCGCTGCCGAGAGCGCGGCGCTCATGCCGCCCGCGCCGGCGCCGATCACGAGCAGGTCGCAGGTATGGCCTTTCGGGCCTTCGGTGCGCGCGGACTCAGGCACGCCGCCACTGCAGCAGCGCGTACGGCGGCTGCGCATCCGGATGGTGTTCGAACACGCCCTCGACCTCGGCGCCGATCTCCACCGCCTGCATCGAATCGCCGAGCAGGTTGCCGACCATGCGTACGTTGCCGGCCCCGGGCAGTTCGACCAGCACCACGAGGTAGGCGCCATGCTCCTTGAGTGCCGCATGCGCCGGATGCCACACGCGCTCCCAGCTGTAGATGCGGCCGCGCGGCGCGACGTCCACCCAGGCGGGATCGAAGGCATGGCAGCGGTGGCAGATCCACTCGGGGCCGAACTGCCAGGTGCCGCAGTGGGCGCAGCGCTGCACGCGCAGCACGCCCTCGCGCAGGCCTTGCCAGTAGGGTTCCGACAATCCGTCGGGCTCCGACACGGGGATCGGCAGGCCCGCGGGCAGGTAGCGCTTCTCGTCGTTCGTCTCGTTCACAGCACGTTCTCCGATCCCAGCAGCAGGTCGCTCGCGGGCGTGACCATGGGGCCGCCGATCACCAGCGCCACGTCGCTGCGCGCCGCCTGGCTGGTCGAGCTGCCGCGCACCTGGCGCACCGCCTCGAGCACCAGCTCGAAGCCGTGCATGTAGCACTCGGCGAGGTTGCCGCCGCTGGTGTTCAGCGGCAGCCGGCCCGTGGGGGCGACGAGGTTCTCGAGCGTGAGGAAGTCATTGGCCTCGCCGGGTTCGAAGAAGCCGTGCTCGGCCAGCGCCATCGCCACGCCGCCGGTGAAGTTCTCGTAGTTCTGCACCACGCCCACGTCGGCCGGCGCGATGCCGGCCATGGCGTAGAGATCGGGTGCCACGGTGTCGAAGCCCGCGCTCGCATAGCGCGGCGCATTGTGCGGATGGGCGCCGGCGCGAAAGCCCGAGCCCGAGGCCGCGCCGAGCAGGTAGGCGGGCTTGTGCGCGAAATCCTTCGCACGCTCGGCCGCCACCAGCACGATCGCGGCGGCGCCGTCGTTCTCCATGCAGCAGTCGTACAGGTGGAAGGGCTCGGCGATCCAGCGCGAGGCGTCGTACTTCGCAGCGTCGAGCGGCTTGCCGTGCATCACGGCGCGTGGATTGGCCTGCGCATGGTGGTAGGAGGCGAGCGCGATGGCGCGCAGCGCCTCCTGCCGCACGCCGTGTTCGTGCATGAAGCGCCGCACGCGCATCGCGAAGCGCTGCGGCGGCGAGAGCACGCCATGGGGCATGAGGTAGGCCTTCTCGCCGGAGATGGTGTCGATGCCGCCGACCTGGCCGAAGCGCCCGTGCTGGCCTTGCGCGAGCGCGCGGAACACAATCACGCAGTCGGCCAGGCCGGCCGCGATGGCGGCCGCGCCGTTGGCCACCGCGGCCGCGCAGCCGCCGCCACCGCCGCCCCACTGCATGGTGGCCGAGCGCAGGCGGTGGATGCCCAGCGCGGCCGCCAGCCGCGAGGCCTCGCTGCGGTCGTCGCTGTACGAGGCGAAGCCGTCGATCTCGCGCGGATCGAGGCCCGCATCGGCACAGGCGGCGAGGATGGCCTTGAGCGCGAGCTTGAACTCCGCGTCGGGCGACTGGCCGTGGCGGTAGTAGGCGGTCTCGCCGATGCCGACCACGGCGACCCGGCCGCGCAGCGTGCGGCTGGTCATGCCGGCGTGCCGGCGGGTTCGTGCCGCTCGGCGGGCGGGCCGAAGGCGCCGGCGCGCGCGAGCGCCGCGAAGCGCTGCTCGTCGTAGCCCAGCGCCTCGCGCAGCACCTCCTGCGTGTGCTGGCCGACGGTGGGCGCGGCCACCGGGTCGGCGATCGGCGTGCGCGAATAGCGGATCGGCAGCGCCATGTTCGGCACCCAGCCCACCTGCGGATGCGGAATGCGCGTCACCAGCCGGCGTTCGCGCGCCTCGGGCGAGCGGATGGCCTCGCCGACCGAGCGCACCTGGCCGCAGGGCACGCCGGCCGCGCGCATGCGCGACTGCCAGTGCGACCAGGGCTGCTTCGCGAAGGCCTCGCCGAGCAGCGCGAACAGAAGCTCGCGCCGCTGCGAGCGCTCGCGGCCGCTGGCATAGGCCGGGTCCGCGGCCACGTCGGGCCGCTCGAGCACCTGCGTCATCAGGCGCTGGAAGATCTTGTTGTTGCCGCAGTTGATGTAGAACGAGCCGTCCTGGGCCTCGAACACGCCCGAGGGGCAGGTGTCGGGGCTGGTGTTGCCGTGGCGCTGCGGCTCGGCGCCGCTGAACACGTGCTGCAGCGTCGCATAGCCGGTCATCAGCACCGCGTTGTCGAACAGCGCCACCTCCACCGCCTGCCCGCGGCCCGTGCGCTCGCGCGCCACCAGCGCGCCGAGGATCGCGTTGCCCGCCATCATCGCGGTGCTGATGTCCATCACCGGCGACAGCGCGCGCACGCCCTGTCGGTCGGCATAGCCGTTCATCGAGACGAAGCCGCTCTCGGCCTGCGCGATCGGATCGAAGCCCAGGCGGTCGGCGAAGGCGCCCTCGCGGCCGTAGGCCGACACCGAGCAGTAGACGAGCTCGGGGTTGGCCTTGCGGCAGCTCTCGTAGTCGAGTCCGAAGCGCTCCATCACGCCGGTGGAGAAGTTCTCGACCACGACGTCGGCGCTCGCGATCAGTGCGCGCGCCACCTCCAGGCCCTCGGGCGTCTTCAGGTCCAGCGCTACGCTGCGCTTGTTGCGGTTCGACCAGAGGAAGGGCGCGCCCTGCGCGAGCTCGGGGTGCACCGGCGGGTATTGGCGGAAGTCGTCGCCGCGCCCGGGCGCCTCGATCTTGATCACGTCGGCGCCCATGTCGGCCAGGATCATGGTGGCGAAGGGGCCGGCGATGAAGTGGGTGAAGTCCACCACCTTGATGCCGGCCAGCGCCTGCGGCGCGCCCGCGGGGCGCGGCTGGTGCTCGGGAAAATCGGATTCCAGGTTTTCAAGCATGGAGGCGGTTCTCACATCTGGATGTTGGCCTTGCGCACGACCGGGCCCCACTGGCCCATCTCGTCGCGGATGAGCTTCTCGAGCTCCTGCGGCGTGCTGCTGCGCGCCTCGACGTTGCGCACCGAGAACATCTTGCGCACCTCGGGCCGCGCGACCGCGGTCACGATCGCGTCGTGCAGCTTCGTGACGATCTCGTCGGGCGTGTCCTTCGGCGCGAGCACGCCGAACCAGGCCGAGCTGCGGAAGCCCGGCACCTCGTCGGCGATGGCCTGCAGGCCGGGCACGGTGTCGGTGGCCTTGGGCGTGCCCACGGCCAGGTAGCGCACCCGGCCCGAGCTCACCAGCGTGGCGCCGTCCAGGCCGGTGACGAAGGCGGCCTGCAGCTGGCCGCCGGCGAAGGCGGTCATCATCGGCGCGCCGCCGTTGTAGGGGATGTGCTGCATGCGCAGGCCCGCGGCCTCGTTGAAGTACTCGGCCGTCAGGTGCGACAGCGAGCCGTTGCCGACCGAGCCGACGTTGAGCGCGTTGCCGTTCTTCTTCGCATAGGCGAGGAAGTCCTTCAGCGTCTTCGCCGGGCTGTCGGCGGGCACGGCCAGGATCATCGGCGTGATCGCCACGGTGGAGATCGGGCGCAGGTCCTTGAGCTCGTCGTAGGGCACCTTGCGCATCAGCGAGACCACCGCATTCGGGCCGGTGTTGCCGAACACCAGCGTGTAGCCGTCGGGCGCGGCCTTGGCCACGTAGTCGGTGCCGATGGTGCCGCCCGCGCCGGGCTTGTTCTCGACGATCACGGTCTGGCCCAGCGTCTCGCTCATCGACTGCTGGATGGCGCGCGCGAGCTGGTCGGTGCTGCCGCCGGCCGCATAGGGCACGATCATGCGGATAGGCTTGTTCGGGTAGCCGCCCTGTGCCCAGGCGGGCAGGGCGCCGAGCGCGAGCGTGGCGCAGGCGGCGCCCAGCAGCGCGCGGCGGTGGAGGGAAGTGGTCGTCATCGGGTGTCTCCTTGGGTTCGTGGGTGTCGTGTCAATCCGTGGCGCCGAGCACGCTCGACCAGTAGCTGCGCGCGCGGTCCATGTGGCGCAGGATCAGCAACTGCGCCTTGGCCGCGTCGCGCGCGCGGATGTGGCCGAGCAGGCGGCGGTGGTCGAGCAGCGAGGCGCGGCCCTGTACCGTGTCGGCGAACATCGCCTCGCGGCGCCGGCCGGTGAAGCGGTAGAAGGCATGCAGCACGCGCACCAGCACCGAGTTGTGGGTGGCATCGACCAGCGCGACGTGGAACTCGGTGTCGGCCGCGGCGATGTTGCCGCCCTCGGCCAGCACCTGCTCGGTACGCTGCAGCACGGCTTCCATGCGCGCGAGGTCGGCCTCGGTGCGGCGCTGGCAGGCCAGGCCCGCGGCCAGCACCTCGAGGTGGCCGCGCACCTCCATCGTCTCTGTCACTTCCACCGGCGTGGGCACGGCGCCCATGTCGGTGAGCATCACCAGCGCCTCGAAGCTGCCTTCGCGCTCGACGTGCCGCAGGTAGATGCCCGAGTTGGGCCGCGATTCGACGATGCGCAGCGTGACCAGCGTGGCCAGCGCCTCGCGCACCGCGTTGCGGCCGACGCCGAGGCGCTCGGCGAGATCGCGCTCGGAGGGCAGCCGGTCGCCCGGTTGCAGCCGCCGGTCGCGCAGATAGGCGAGGATGCCGGCGATGGCGCCGTTGCCCGCGCCCGCCGCGTTGGAGGCACTGGCCTCCTGCGGTTCCGCCGTGGTGTCGAGCCGGGTCGTCATGGACTGCTCCCTTGCCTCAGAGGTCCAGGACCAGCGTCTTCGAGCGCGAGCCCGAGCAGCAGATCATGATGGCCTCGTTCGACTGCTTCTCCTGCGCATCCAGGTAGTCGTCGCGATGGTCGGGCTCGCCCGCGATCACGCGCGTGCGGCAGGTGCCGCACACGCCGGCGCTGCAGGCATAGGGCACGTCGATCGCGTTGTCGAGCAGCGTGTCGAGGATGGTCTTGCCCGGCGCCACCGCGAGGCGCTGGCCGCTGCGCTCGAGCACCACCTCGTAGCCGCCCTCGGTGGCGGCCGCGCTGCCGGCGGCGAAGCGCTCGAAGTGCACCGTGTGCGCGGGCCGGCCGGCGCAGGCCTCGACGAAGGCATCGATCATGCGCGCCGGGCCGCAGCAGTACAGGTGCGCGCCGGCGGGCGCGTTGCGCACGATGGCCGCGATGTCCAGCCGCTCGGCGCGCGAGTCGCCGAAGCAGAACTCGACCTCGCCGCGGCCGCGTCCGCCCTGCATGGCGCGCAGCGTGTCGGCGAAGGCGGTCTCCTTGGGCGAGCGGCCCGCGTAGTGCAGCTGCCAGCGCCGGCCCAGTTCCTCGAGCCGGTGCAGCATCGACAGGATCGGCGTGATGCCGATGCCGCCGGCGATGAAGACCGAGTGCGCAGCCTCCTCGGCCAGCGCGAAGTCGTTGCCGGGCAGGCTGGCGCGGATGCGGTCGCCCACGCGCGGCTGCGCATGCATCCAGGCCGAGCCGCCGCGGCCCTGCGCGTCGCGCTGCACCGCCACCACGTAGCGCACGGCGTCCGAGGGCGCGTTGAGCAGCGAATAGCTGCGGATCATCTCGCGCGGCAGGTGCAGGTCGATGTGCGCGCCGGCCGTGAACGGCGGCAGCGGCCGGCCGTCGGCCGACACGAACTCGTACGACGCGATGCCGCGTGCCTCCAGCCGGATCTGGCGCAGGCACAGGTCCAGCGGCGCGGGGTTGCCCAGGCTCATGGCGTGTAGCCGAAGTCGGCGCCCAGGCGCGCGGTCATCAGCTCGCGGCCCGATTCGCTCCAGGCCTCGCCGGCCGGCAGCGTGAGCGATACCGCGCGCACCATCGGCAGGTCGGGGTCCTCGATGCGCGGCGGGCGCTGCTGGCGCACCGACAGGTTGCGCACCGTCTCGAGCAGCAGGCGCCGCGTCATCGCGATGCCGGTGTCGCTCATGCCCAGGTGCTCCTTCGAGCGGTCGTAGATCGGCGCCACGCCCGACTGGCAGGCCGCGTCCTGCACCCACAGGCCGGGCAGGCCCGAGAACCAGGTCTTGGTCTGCGCGTCGTAGTTGAAGAGGAAGGCGCTCTGCAGGTTGAACTTCGTCCAGTACTTCGCGAAGGGCTCGGTGGCCGGGCGCGGCGCATAGGCGTTGATGCTCGGGTGGCCGGTCTCGCGGCCGCCGTGGCCGTTGTCGAACAGCTTGCGCGTCTTCTCGTAGAACTTCTGCGCCGGCGTGTACGAGAACATGATGCACAGCGTGTGGTGGTCGTCCAGCGGTACCCAGGCGTGGCCGCTGAGCTCGGGGTAGTTCGACTGCGGCGGCACCAGCGTGTAGAAGGGAAGTAGGAACTGGTTGACGCGCCAGTAATGCGTGTTCTCGTCGAGCACGCGCTTGGAGGCCACGCTCATGCCGAAGTCCTGGCGCTTGCATTCGAAGGTGGGACGCAGGTCCTTCTTCGCGGTCCAGTCGCTGATCGCGCCCTGCTGGTCGATGCGCCCGTGCAGGATCGGCGCGTGGGCCGAGTCGATCTCGCCCTCCACGGCCTGCAGCCAGTTGCATTCCTGTACGCGAAAGCTCACGTACACGTTCTCCTCGGGCACCAGGTTCCACTCGAGGTTCGGCAGCGGCGGCGGGTTCTCGCGGTCGGGCCCCATGTAGGTCCAGACGATGCCGTTGCGCTCGCGGCAGGGGTAGTTCTTGATCGTGACCGTGTCCTTGAGCCGGCTCTGCGCGGGCTCGGCCGGCGTGTCCTGCACGCGGCCGTCGACACCGAACTTCCAGCCGTGATAGATGCAGCGCACGCCGCAGTCCTCGTTGCGGCCGAACACCAGCGGCGCGCCGCGGTGCGGGCAGGCATGGTCGATCAGGCCGACGCGGCCCTCGCTGTCGCGGAACGCGATCAGCTCCTCGCCAAGCAGGCGCACGCGCTGCGGCTGGCCGTCGGTCTCGAGGTCGCGGCTGGGCAGGAAGGGGATCCAGTAGAGGCGCATCAGCTCGCCCATGGGCGTGCCGGCGCCGACGCGCACGAGGGTTTCGTTGTCTTCTTGCGAGAGCATGGCTGCGGTTTTCCTTGTGGGGCAGGGCCATCCGGCGTGGTGGACCACCTTGGATGACCAGATTGGTAGGACCAATGCTAAATTCGAGCCTGCGCGATGCAAAGCTTTTGTCTCAATAACCTTGTGAATGGATCAACCATAGATGGTCGAAGCGAGCGAGGTGGCCGCCGTCGCGCATGTCTTTCGCCGCGTCGCCAGCGCGAGCGCGCCGGCACGGTTAGGCTCCCTCGTCTTCATCCCGTTGCCCGAGCCATGACCACTTCCCCGCCCGTTCCCGCGCCGGATCTCGCCGCGGCCCTCGACACCGTGCTCGACGCGCGCTACAGCTGCCGTGGCTACCTCGCCGACCCGGTGCCGCGCGACGTCGTCGACGCGATCCTGCGCGCCGCCCAGCGCACGGCCTCGTGGTGCAACTCGCAGCCCTGGCAGGTGGTCGTGACCGGCGCGGCCGCCACCGAGCGCCTGCGCGCGGCGATGGCCACGCCCGAGGCGCTGGTCGACCAGGGTTTCGAGATCGCGCCGCCCGCCGAATACCGCGGCGTCTACCGCGAGCGCCGCCGCGAATGCGGCTTCCAGCTCTACGACAGCGTGGGCATCGCCCATGGCGACCGCGAGGCCTCGGCGCGCCAGGGCCTGTTGAACTTCTCGTTCTTCGGCGCGCCGCACGTGGCGCTGATCCACACCGATGCCGCGCTCGGCGCCTATGGCGCGCTGGACTGCGGCGCCTACGTGTCGAACTTCATGCTGGCCGCGCGCAGCCGCGGCGTGGCGAGCATCGCGCAGGCTGCGCTCGCTTCGCGCGCGAAGTTCCTGCACCGCTGGTTCGACATCCCGGACGACCGCCAGGTGGTCTGCGGAATCTCCTTCGGCTATGAGGACCCGGCACACCCGGCCAACGGTTTCCGCACCTCGCGCGCGGCCGTCGGCGATGCTGCCCGCTGGGTGGAGGACTGATCTGGATGGCGGCGCGGCCCGCGCTCAGGGGCTGCGTTCGGCCAGGTAGTGTCGCGTGAGCACCGGCTCCTCCGGCACCTGGAAGCTGCGCGCGAGCGCCTCCAGCTCGTGGCGCGCGACGGTGGCCCGCGCGCGCTGGCGCAGGTAGTCGGCCCACGAGGTGACGATGAAGCGTTCGACGTAGCGGCTCGGGTCGTCGAGGTCGCGGTAGACGCGCCAGAAGGTGGCGCCGTCGCGCTTGCGCGGCACCGCGAGCTGCTGCACCGCATCGAGGAAGCGCCGCGCGTCGGCATCGCGGATGCGGTAGACCACCTCGACGGCGACCGGCCCGGCCTCGAACTCGGGTTCGTGCTGCACCGAGAACTCCTCGTGCAGCGGCGCCAGCGTGACCTCGTCGTCCGCGCCCATGCGCAGCGGATACGGCCGCGCCAGCGCGATGCTCGCGAGCATGCCCGCGGCCGACAGGCACAGCGCCGCGCTCAGGCCGATCAGCGATGACATCGCGCCCCACAGCGCGGAGCCGAGCGCGAAGGCGCCGAGCGAGCACAGCGTGTGCATCGACGCGGCGCGCGCGCGCACCCAAGACGGCGCGCTGGTCTGGGTCGCGGCGTTGAAGGTCGACATCATCGTCATCCAGGCCGCGCCGCCGAGCACGAAGCTGGCGCACACGAGCGGCCGCCAGGTCGAGAGCGCGCCCACCAGCATCGCGCTCGAGAACACGAGGCAGCAGCCGGCGGCCAGCGCATCGAGCGAGAAGCGCGAACGGATGCGCCCGACGAAGAAGCCGGCGGCGACGGCGCCCGTGCCGAGGCAGGCCATCAGCAGGCCGTAGCCCGCCGCGCCCAGCCCGAGCCGCTGCTGCGCGATCACCGGCAGCAGGGCCCACAGGGCCGAGCCGAGCCCGCTGAAGCCGGCCGTGCGCACCAGCTGCGCGAAGATCGCGGGCGAATGGCGCGCATAGCGCAGCGCGCTGAGCATGCCGCCCCACAGCCGCTCGGCCGGCAGGCGCCCGGGCGAGGGCGGCCGCGGCGGCCAGCGCCGCGTGGCCCAGCTCATGCCGAAGGCGGTCAGCACCGCCACCGCGAACACGGCGGCGCCGCCGGTCAGCGCGAACAGCACGCCCGCGAGTCCGGGGCCGACGGCACGCGCGCCGTTGAAGGTCATCGACACCAGCGTGATGGCCAGCGGCAGTTCGGTGCGCGCCACCGTGTCGCTGACGGCGGAATTCCACGAGGGCGACTGCAGCGCCGTGCACACGCCGAGCAGGAAGGTGAAGAACAGCAGCCCGCCCGGGCCGATCCAGCCGGCCAGCGCGAGCAGCGTGAGCGTCAGCGCGGCGAGCCCGTAGACGCCCTGGATGCGCAGCATCAGCCGCCGGCGGTCGATGGTGTCGGCCAGCACGCCGGCGGGCAGCGACAGCAGGAACATCGGCAGGAAGGAGGCGGTCTGGACCAGCGCCGAGAGGAAGGACGAGGCCGTGAGCTCGATCATCAGCCACGAAGCCGCCATGTTCTGCATCGCATTGCCGACGAAGAACAGGCTGCCGGCGCCCCAGAGCCCGCGGAAGGCGGGCTGGGCGAGCGGACTCCAGAGCGAGGCTGCGTTCGGGGCGGTGGGATTGCTGGGATTCAAGCGCGGGGCGATCGGCGGCGGGCGAGGCAAATCATATAGATGCATGCGCCGGCCCGCTCGCGGCGCGCCCGGCCAACGGTTTCCGCACCTCGCGCGCGGCCGTCGGCGACGCCGCGCGCTGGGTCGAGGAGTGACCTCGTAGCGAACCGGCGGCGCCGCTCAGTCTTTGTCGCGTCGCTTCTGTGTAGCGACCGGAGGCGGCAGCGCACCGCGCACCACCTGCTGGAGCTGGCGCACCGAAGGCAGCTTGCCGCGCAATTCCGCCGGCAGGGCGGCCTGCAACTGGTACTCCGCCACGCCGATAGGATTGGTCTTGCTGCGCAAGGCGAACTCGACCTCCAGGTTGTCCTTCTCGGCGCACAGGATGATGCCGATCGACGGAGCGTCGCCGGGCGCGCGCTCCCTGTCGTTGAGCAGGTTGAGATAGAAGTCCATCTTGCCCGCGTACTCGGGTTCGAAGGAGCCGACCTTCAGTTCCACGGCGACCAGGGCTTTGAGGAAGCGGTGGTAGAAGAGCAGGTCGATGAAGTATTCCTTGCGTCCCAGCACGAGGCGGTGCTGGCGGCCGATGAAGCAGAAGCCGTAGCCCAGTTCGAGGATGAAGTCGCGCAGCCTGTCGAGGAGCCGGGTTTCCAGCTCGCGTTCCTTCACCGCCTGGCGGATGCCCAGGAACTCGAGGCTGTAGCTGCTCTTGAGGACCTCTTCGGCCTGCTCGGCCATGGCGGGTGGCAGCACCCGCGGGAAATTGTGGCTCTTGCCCTCCGCGCGCGAGCGTTCCCAGGCGCCGGCCTTGATCTGGTTGAGCAGAATGTTGCGGCTCCAGCCCAGCGCCGCGCTGGCGCGCAGGTAGTAGAGGCGCTGCGCCGGGTCGTCGGTCTTGCCCAGGATCTGGAGATGATGGCCCCAGGGGATTTCTGCGACGAGTTGTCGCAGAGGTTCGTTGCCGCCGAAGATCCCGGGTTTCTGCTTGTCGGCGGAGCGTTCGATGCTTCGGCCCGAGGCCTTGTCCTTGGAACTTTCTGCGACAAGCTGTCGCAGAAATCCGGGCTCGCTGTAAGCCTCGACCATGCGCCGCATGTCCCAGACATTGCGTGCCGAGAAACCTTGTGTGCCGGGAAAGGCCGCGCGCAGGTCCCGGGCGATGCGTTCCACCACGGCCTCGCCCCAGGCTTGCGCCTGCTGCTTGTGGAGGATGGCTTCGCCGATGTCCCAGTACAAGGCGATCAGGCCGTGATTGACCGCGCGGGCCGCGGACTGGCGGGCCGCCGCGACACGCTCCTTGAGCGCCTCGATGAAGGATGCGTAGTCGGCAGCTTCGCCGCTGGGCAAGGTCATGCGTGCACTATAGGCCAGGCCCGCTGCGCCGCATGCGGCGCCCGCTCAGACCTTGATGCGCCCGGTCGCGACCAGCTTCTGCGTCAGCGCGAGCTGCTCGGCCAGGAAGCTCGACAGCTTCTGCGGGCCCCAGCCGGCGGGCTCGAAGCCCAGCTCGAGCAGCTTGGGTGCGACGTCGGGCAGCTTCACGATGCGCGCCATCTCGGCATCGAGCTTGTCGATGATGGCCTTGGGCGTGGAAGCCGGCGCGAACAGCGCGCCGAAGCCCGGCATGTTCACGTCGGGGAAGCCGGCCTCGGCGAAGGTGGGCACGTCGGGATAGAGCGGAAAGCGCGTCGGGCTCGCGACCGCGAGCGCGCGGATCTTGCCCGGGTAGCGCGAGACCCCGCCCAGCGACACCACGGCGGTGTCGATCTGGCCGCCGATCAGGTCCTGCAGCGCCGGCGCCTCGCCTTTGTAGGGCACGTGTACGGTGTCGATGCCCGCGGCCATGTTCAGCAGCTCGCCCACGAAGTTGCCGCCCGAGCCGGGGCCGTAGGAGCCGTACGAGACCTTGCCGGGCCTGGACTTGGCGAGCGCCACCAGCTGGTCGAGCGTCCTGACGTTGAGCGACTCGCGCACGCCGATGGCGATCGGCGTGAGCGCGAGCATGCTGATGGGCGCGAGGTCGGCGAGCTTGTAGGGCTGCTGAGCGGGCTGCAGCACGAGGTTGCTGATCAGCGCGCTGTAGCTAACGCCGAGCGTGTAGCCGTCGGGCGTGGCGCGCGCCACCGCGGAGGCCGCGATCGCGCCGCTCGCGCCGGCCCTCGACTCGACGATGCAGGGCTGGCCCCAGGACTCGGTGAGCTTCTGGCCGATGACCCGCATCATCGTGTCGTGCCCGCCGCCGGCCGGCGTGGGAATGATGAACTTGATGACGTTGTCGGGATAGCCCGGCGCGGCGCGCGCGGCCAGGGGAAAGGCGGGCAGCGCCGAGGCGCCCAGCAGGCCGAGGCCGGTGGCCAGCGCGTGGCGGCGGGAGTGGGTCATGAGGCTTGTCTCCTGGTCGGATGGTTTATGATGTAATTGGTTGAACCATAGCGAAACCAGGGATGATGGTCAATTGGAGCCTGTGCCAGGGCAGGCACAGGCACACTATCGGCTCGGCATCCAGCCATCGACGTTCGTGATCCAGAGGAGGAAAGGAGCCATGTCGGAATCCGCACCAGTCTTCGCGCCCGTGCGCATGCGCCGCGCCTTCGAGGCGATTTGCGACCAGATCCGCCAGCAGGTGGTGGAGGGCGCGCTGAGCGCCGGCGACCGCCTGCCCAGCGAGCGCGAGCTGTCCGAGCAGTTCGGCGTGAGCCGCAGCGGCGTGCGCGAGGCGCTGCGCAGCCTCGAGATGGCCGGCATGGTCGAGGCCGTGACCGGCATCAACGGCGGCTTCTACATCAAGCAGTCGCATCCCGAGGGCATCACGCAGGCGGTGCGCGACATGGTGGCGCTCAAGCAGGTGCCGGTGTCGGACCTGACCGAGGCCCGCATCCTGCTGTGCGGGCTGGCGATCCGGCTGGCCTGCGAACGAGCGACCGAGGAGGACTTCGCCGCCATCGAGGCCGACATCGAGCGCTTCGCCGAGCTGGTGAAGCAGGGCCGGCCGGTGCGCGACAGCGGCCAGATCACGGAGTTCTACCGCCTGATCGGCCGCGCCACCCACAACGAGGTGATCGTGATGCTGATCGACGCCTTGTCGGAGATCCTGCGCGGCCTCATCGCGCAGCTGCAGACGCCGCACAGCAACGTGGTGCAGGTGCGCCGCAAGGTGCTGCGCCTGATGCGCGAGCGCGATGCGGACAAGGCCGGCGCCGCGCTGGCCAAGCACCTCAATGCCCTGAACGTGCTGCTGCTCGAGATGGAGCGCAAGAAGCCGGCGCGCTGAGCCGCGCCGGCCCGGGGCCCGTTCAGCGCGGCAGGCCGAGCCCGCGCTGCGCGATCAGGCTGCGCTGGATCTCGTTGGTGCCGATGCTGATCACCCACATCAGCGCATGGCGCAGGTTCTGCTCGATGCGCCCGCGCAGCACCGCGCCGGGGCTGCCCTCGCCGAGCGTGCCTTCCATGCCGAGCAGGTCGAGCGCCACCTCGCCGAAGCGCTCCATCAGTTCGCCCGAATAGACCTTGCTCGCGGCCGCGTCGTGCAGCGGCGTCTCGCCCGCGTCGACGCGCTCGGCGCAGTGCATCATCATGCGGCGCCCGGCCTCGATCTGCCCCGCGAGATCGGCGATGCGCTCGCGCACCAGCGGATCGAAGCGCATCGGCCGGCCGTCGGCCCCGGTCGCGCCGCGCAGGTGCTCGCACAGCTGCTCGAAGGCATGCGCCACCTTCATCACGATGCCGCCGCCGATGAAGCCGCGCTCGGTGGCCAGTGCCCCGACCAGCACCTTCCAGCCGCCGTGGAGCTCGCCCACCATCGCCTCGGCCGGCACGCGCACGCCGTCGTAGAAGACATTGGCGAAGCTGCCGCCGTACATCGTGGTCGAGGTGCGGATGGTGATGCCGGGCGTGTCCATCGGCACGATGAACAGGCTCAGGCCGGCATGCGGCGGGCTCGCCTCGGGGTCGGTGCGCGTGGCCAGCAGCATGTAGTCGCCCCAGTAGGTGGTGGTCCAGATCTTCTGGCCGTCGATCACGTAGTGGTCGCCGTCGCGTACCGCGCGGGTGCGCATCGACGCGAGGTCGGAGCCCGCGTCGGGTTCGCTGTAGCCCATGCCGTAGATCGCCTCGCCGCGCAGGATCTCGGGCAGGTAGCGCGCCTGCTGCGCCGCGCTGCCGTGCACCTGCAGCATGGCGGCCTGCACCGGCGCGCCTACGCGCGGCGCCTCGGCGCGTTCCATCTCCTCGACGAAGGCCAGTTGCTCGAAGGCGCCGCGCGCCTGGCCGCCGAAGCGCTGCGGCCACGAAAGGCCGATCCAGCCGGTGCGGCCGAGCGCGCGCGCGAACTCGCGGTCGTACTCGCGCGCCTTGAAGTCCAGCGCCTCGTGCGCGGCCTTGCGTTCGCCCGACCAGTGCGTCCGCAGCCAGGCGCGCACCTCCTCGCGAAAGGCGTTGCCGGCCGGGCCCAGGTCGTATTCGGGCAGCGTGCGCGGCGTCTCGCCGAGGAAATGATCGGCCAGTGCCTCGCGCGCGCGGCGCCCACCGCCGTGGCGCAGCACGTCGAGGTGCACCTGCTTGAAATGGCGCGGTGCCTCGTGCTCCTCGCTGTAGCCGATGGCGCCGAAAGTGTGCTGCGTCTCCAGCGACACCCGCCGCAGCGTCGCCGCGGCCAGCGCGCAGGCCGCTTCGGCGAACACGCGCCAGTTGTCGGCGCCGAGGTCGTGCTGGCGCGCGGCGCCGGCCTGCGTGAGCCGAGCGCCGAGCAGCGCGATGTGGCCGTCGGCGAGCTTGTGCTGGATCGCCTGGAAGCTGCCGATCGGGCGACCGAACTGCCGGCGCTCGCCGGCATAGGCCACGGCGAGTTCGAAGGCGCGTTCGGCGGCGCCGGTGGCGCGCGCGCACAGCGCGAGGCGGGCCATTGCGTGCAGCGCGCGGAGCTTGTCTTCGGAAAAGGGCAGGACGGTGGCGGCGATCCCGTCCAGCGCGACGCGGAACAGCCCCTGCGTTCCCATCGCGGGCGTGGCCTCGATGCGCACGCCCACCGCGCGCAGGTCGACCAGCGCGAGCGCGGGGTCATCCACCACCACCGCGAGGTGGGTGGCGCTGTCGGCATGCTCGACGAAGGCGAGTTCGCCATGGAGCTTGCCGTCGTCGTCGATGCGCGCCTGGCCCGCGCCGCGGTCGCCGTCGAAGGCCCCGAAGCACAGCACCACGCGCGCCTCGCCGGCGCGTTGCAGCGCGAGCAGCGCGGGCTCCTCGCCCTGCGGCGTGCGCGGCGCCGCGAGGTTCAGCAGCGTGCCGTGGTGCAGTGGCAGGGTGCAGCCCGCGCGGCCCAGTTCCTCCATGACCAGCGCGATCTCGCGCAGGCCGCCCTCCGAGGGATCCGATCCCAAGGAGGCGAGGCCCTGGGCCGCGAGCTGCTGCCACAGCGCCTGCACGCGCGCGGGTTCGCGTGCCCATGGCACGGCGGTGGCGGGCGGCCAGTGGCGCTCGAGGAAGCCGCGCACCGAGTCACGCAGCAGGGCGCGCTCTTCGTCGCCGGGAAGGGTGGTCGGGGGCATGGACGTGTCTCTCCTGAGTCTCGGAAAAATTGAATGGTAGAACCATTAATGAGATTCGGCAACGGCAATGGTCGCGAGGGCTCGGCTGCAGCGGCCTGCGCAACGCCGCCCCTTATCATTTGGCTCAAAGGTCCAACTTTTAGTTTTTCCAACGGAGGATTCCCCATGGACGCCAAAGAACCGTCGCCGCCCGCGGCCGACGCACGGAGCGCCAAGTTCCAGCCCATCCGTTCCGCGCGTGCCTTCGAGGAGATCGCCCAGCAGATCCGCGGCGAGCTGTCGCAGGGCCGGCTCAAGGTCGGCACGCGGCTGCCGTCGGAGCGTGCGCTGTCCGAGCAGTTCGGCGTGTCGCGCAACACGCTGCGCGAGGCGCTGCGCTCGCTCGAGCATGCGGGCCTGATCCGGCTGCAGAAGGGCGCCAGCGGCGGCGCTTTCATCAGCGGGCGCAGCGGCGATGCGATCGCTACCGGCCTGATGGACATGTACCACATGGGCGCGATCCAGCCGGCGCAGCTTACCGAGGCGCGCATCTGGCTCGAGTCGATCCTGGTGCGCGAGGCCTGCGCGCGCGCCACGCCCGCCGACCTCGAGGCGCTGGCCGCCAACATCGACGCGGCCGAGGAGGCGCTGCGGCGCGACGACTTCCCCGCGCGCGCGGCGACCAACCTCGAGTTCCACCGCATCCTCGCGCGCATGACCGGCAATCCGATCATGGTGATCGTGATGAACGGCGTGCTCAACGTGCTGGCCGAGTTCATCGGCCAGATCGGCCACGAGGAGAACGCCTACGTGCTGCCCTCGCGCCGCCGTTTCCTCAAGCACCTCGCGGCCAAGGACGCCGACGCGGCCGCGGCGGAGATGGAGTCCAGCCTCAAGCGGCTGCAGCGCAGCTACCTGTCGAAGGTGGGCGAGGACGCCGCGCAGGAAGCCCCGGCCGCGCCGCGCAAGGCGGCGGCCAAGGCGCCGGCCGAGAAACCGGCCGTGAAGGCCGCGGCCAAGTCCGCCAGCCGCGCTGCGAAAACCACGCGCTGAGGCGACGCGGCGCGCGCCGCCGCCCTTCACCCTATCCGCCAGGGACCGCCCGCCGCAAGGCGCGCGGTCCTTCGTTCTTGCGCGCCCGGCAGGTGAATCCCGCTTGACAGTGCCATGGTTGATTCCTAGGATCAATGAATGGTTGAACCAAATATCAAGCAAAGAACACCGGTCGACGACAAGCCGTCGACCGGCGAGCTGCTCGCCGTGCTGCTGGCACGCGACTTCGCCGATGGCGAGAAGGTCATCATCGGCACCAACTCCGACATCCAGCTGGCCGCCTGCAACCTCGCGCGCGAGATGCAGGCGCCGCGGCTGTGGTGGATCTCGGGCCCGGGCGGCATGGTGAACCCGGTGCGCGACCACCTGCTGTCCACGGCCGACTCCGAGAACATCGAGTCCTCCGAGGCCTGGATGGACCTGCCGAACATGATCGATTTCATCGACTGGAAGATCCATTTCTTCGATTTCGCGATCCTCTCGGCGCTGCAGGTCGACCGCTTCGGCAACATCAACACGGTGGTGGTCGGCGACCAGGCCCGGCCCAAGGTGCGCGGCCCCGGCACGGTGGGCATCAGCGCGCTGTGCGGGCTCGCCAAGCGCTTCTACGTCGCGCTCACGCGCCACGATCCCGGCGCCTTCGTGCCGCGCGTCGACTTCCTCTGCGGACCGGGCCACATGGAAGGCGGCAACTCGCGCGAGGAGGCCGGCCTGCCGCCGGGCGGGCCGCGCCTGGTGGTGTCGCCGTTGGGCGTGTTCGACTTCGAGCCCGTGAGCAAGGCCATGCGCGTGCGCTCTATCCATCCGGGCGTGACGCTCGAGCAGATCCGCAAGGCCACCGGCTTCGAGCTGGTGGTCGAGGGCACGCCGCCCGTCACGCGCATGCCCGAGCCCGAGGAGCTGCGCCTGCTGCGCACCCGCGTCGACACGCGCGGCACCCTGCGCCGCAAGTTCCCCTGAAGAGACGAGCCATGAGCCCCAACAACAGAAGCAAGCTGACCACCCTCGACGAGGCCGTGTCGGTCATCCAGGACGGCCAACGCGTCGGCCTGGGCGGCTGGATCTTCAATGCCCAGCCGATGGCGCTGGTGCGCGCGCTGATCCGCAAGGGCGCGCGTGACCTCGACCTGGTGCCCGCGCCCGGCTCGATCGCACCGGACATGCTGATCGGCGCTGGCTGCGCGCGCAGCACCGCCTGCGTGTTCATCAGCTTCGAGCAGTTCGGCCTCGCGCCGCACTTCCGCCGCCGCGCCGAGGCCGGCACGCTGAAGGTGTACGAGCTCGACGGGCCCGGCATCGCCGGAGGCTTGCGCGCCGGCATCTGCGACATGCCCTGGACCGCGATACCCGACCTGGGCACCGACCTGCCGCGCCACACGCCCGAGCACTACTGGCCGCTGCCCTCGAAGCCCGGCGAACGCAAGATGCTCGCCGCCGCCGCGATCAAGCCCGACGTGTGCCTGCTCCATGCGCAGCAGGCCGACGAGCACGGCAACGTGCAGTACCTCGCGACGCCGTTCTTCGACGCGATGCTCGCGCAGGCTTCGCGCCACGTGATCGTCTCGGTGGACCGCATCGTGTCGTCCGACACCATCCGCCGCTCGAACCACCTGACCAAGCTGCCGAGCGTGATGGTCGACGCGGTGGTGGAGGCGCCCTACGGCGCCCATCCGAGCGCCTCGCCCACGCTGTACCGCGCCGACGAACGCCACCTGCGCGAGTACGTGAAGGCGAGTGCCGACGACGCGGCCTTCGATGCCTACCTCGCGCGCTATGCGCGCGGCGCTGCGGCGCATGCCGACTACCTCGACGCGCTCGGCGGCGCGCGCCTGGCCGGCCTCGCCGTGACGGAGAGCAACCTTGGCTGAGCCGACCGCCAACCCCACCGCCGCGAAGCCCGGCGTGCTCGACGGCGTGCGCGTGCTCGACTTCACCGCGATGATGTCGGGCCCCTACTGCACGCGGCTGATGGCCGACCTCGGCGCCGAGGTCATCAAGGTGGAGCCGCCCGAGGGCGACCACATCCGGCTGCGGCCGCCGCGGCGCCAGGGCCGCAGCACCTACTTCGCGCAGCTCAACGCCGGCAAGAAGAGCCTCGCGCTCGACCTCAAGAAGCCCGAGGCGGTCGCGCTGGTGCGGGAACTGGTCGCCCAGTGCGACGTGCTGGTGGAGAACTATCGCCCCGGCGTGATGCAGCGCCTGGGCCTCGACTACGCGACGCTCTCGGCGCTGAACCCGCGGCTGGTGTACTGCTCGATCTCGGGCTTCGGGCAGGAGGGTTCCTGGTCGGGCCGCAGCGCCTACGCGCCGGTGCTGCACGCGGCCAGCGGCTACGACATGGCCAACCTCGACTACCAGGAGGGCGACGTCGAGCGGCCGCTGAAGAACGGCATCTTCGTGGCCGACGTGCTCGGCGGCTCGCTGGCCTTCGGCGCGATCCAGAGCGCGCTGTTCCGCGCCGCGCGCACCGGGGAGGGCGACCACATCGACCTCGCGCTGATGGACGCGATGCTGGGCCTGCTCGTCTACGAGTGCCAGGAGGCGCAGTTCCCGGCCGAGCGGCGCCGCCCGCTCTATCGCCCCACCAAGGCGAAGGACGGCTTCCTGCTGATCGCGCCCGTGAGCCAGAACAACTTCGAGGCGCTGGCGCGCGGCACCGGCCATCCCGAATGGATCACCGACGCGCGCTTCGCGACCAGCCAGGAGCGCGAGCACCACTGGGGCGCGCTGATGCAGCTGCTCGACGACTGGGCCGCCGATCGCAGCGCCGCGCAGTGCGAGGCCGAGATGAATGCCGCGGGCGTGCCGTGCTCGCGCTACTTCACCGTGCGCGAGGCGATGAAGCTGCCGCCGCTGGTGGAGCGCCAGGCCTTCCAGACCATCGACGACGGCGCCGGCGCCTTCCAGGTGCCCAACCCCGCCTTCCGCTTCGCCCGCACCGCGGCGCATGCGCGCGGCAGCGTGTCCGAGCTCGGTGCCGATGGCCCCGCGCTGCTGGGCAGCCTGCTCGGGCTGGGCGAGGAGCGCATCGCGGCGCTGCGCGAGAGCCGCGCGCTGCACGTGCGCGGCTGAGACACACAACGAAGGAGACAGACATGATGAACAGTTGGATGCGCCTGCCGGGAGTCGCCGGCAAGGCGAAGGACCCGATGCGCGCCGCGGCCCGGGGCTTCTGGGCGGCGTTGCTCGCGGCCGGCGCGCTCGCGCTGCCGCAGGCCGGCATCGCGCAGTCCGCGCCATCGGACTTTCCCAACCGCCCGATCACAATCGTCGTGCCCTATCCGCCGGGCGGCACCACCGACGTGCTCGCGCGCGTGCTGCAGGAGCCGATGCAGCGCTTCCTCAAGCAGCCCGTGATCATCGAGAACAAGGCCGGCGCCTCGGCCGTGCTGGGCACCAAGTTCGTCGCCAAGGCGCCGGCCAACGGCTACACCCTGCTGTTCCCCAACAACGGCCTGGTGATCTCGCCGCAGGTCTCGAAGGAGGCCGACTACGCGCCGCTGAAGGACTTCGCGCCGGTGTCGCTGGTCTCGCTGCAGCCGATGATCCTCGCGATCAATCCCTCGGTGCCCGCGAAGTCGGTGCAGGAGCTGATCGACTACGCGAAGGCCAATCCGCGCAAGCTCGACTTCGCGACCGCCGGGCCGGCCTCCTTCGGCCACCTGGCCACCGAGCTCTTCAGCCGGCGCGCCGGCGTCGAGATGACCCACATCCCCTACAAGGGCCAGGCCCCGACCACCCAGGCCATCCTGACCGGCGAGTCGAAGGTGCTGCTGAGCACGAGCTCGTCGCAGATGAATGCCTTCATCAAGGAGGGCAGGGTGCGCCTGCTCGGCGTGTCCTCGCTGCAGCCTTCGCCGCTCGCGCCCGGCGCGCCGCCGATCGCCAACACGCTGCCGGGCTTCAACCCCGAGGTCTGGTTCGGCCTGTTCGCTCCGGCCGGCACGCCGCGCGAGGTGGTGGCCCGGCTCAATGACGCGATCGTGAAGTCGCTGGCGTTGCCCGAGGTGAAGGAGAAGTTCGAGACCGCCGGGGCGGCGGCTACCGGCAGCACGCCCGAGCAGCTCGGGGCGCGGATCGCGGAGGAGTATGCGACGTGGACTTCGGTGATTCGGGAGGCCAACATCAGGACGGATTAGTTGGACAAGCCCGCGTCACTGGGCATCGAGGGCGGGGCATCGCCTTGACGTGTACGGACAAATGGCGTACATTCCGCGATGCAGGTCATCCCGATCCTTCGCGAGGTCATCCATGCTGAATACGCCCGAAACCCAAGAAAAGCCGCGCAACGCGCGGCTGGAAGCACGCGTGTCCAGTGACCAGAAGGACTTCTTCCAGCGCGCGGCAACCCTGACGGGGCGCACCCTGAGCGAACTCGTCATCGACAGTACGCAGGAGGCGGCAACGAAGATCGTGCAGGAGCACGAAGTCATTCGCTTGAGCCGGGAGGAGCAGATCGCCTTCGTCACCGCTTTGCTGGCGCCTCCCGAGCCGGGCCCACGCCTGAAGAAGGCGGTTCAAGGCTATCGTCGGAAGGCGGGGTTGTGATTGGCGCTCATCCTCGCACCGGAGCACATCGGCCCACTCGAGAAGGCGCATGACCGCAAGTCGTTCGATTGCGGCAACGAGGACCTGAATCGCTACTTGCGCGAACAGGCGCGGCAGGACGCCGAAAAG
Source organism: Variovorax sp. GW821-FHT10D07 (assembly GCF_059415325.1). NCBI lineage: Bacteria > Pseudomonadati > Pseudomonadota > Betaproteobacteria > Burkholderiales > Comamonadaceae > Variovorax > Variovorax sp. GW821-FHT10D07. The sequence goes on from NZ_JBWKMZ010000001.1 coordinate 690,821, forward strand.
CGCGTGGCCGCGCCTTTCGTGCTCACGCAACCAGGCGCTCCGAAGGTGCTCGGCTTCTACACCCTTTCGTCCTCGATCATTCCTGCCGGAGAGCTACCGGCGGATCTGATGAAGCGGCTGCCGCGCTATGGACAGTTGCCCGTCACGCTGCTCGGGCGCCTGGCCGTGGATCGCTCGGCCCGCGGGCAGGGCGTGGGAGAGTTTCTTCTGGTGGACGCAATGCGACGCAGCCTGGAGGCCGCACAGCAGATCGCAGCCATGGCGGTGGTCGTGGATGCGAAGGACGAGCAGGCCGAGAGCTTCTATCGGCATTTCGATTTCCAGCCGTTCCAGCAAACGCCATTGCGGCTGTTTCTGCCCATGTCGCAAATTGCCGGGCTGTTCGCTTAGGTCATCCGGCCCGACCGGGTCACTTTGCGGGAGCTCTCAATCGTGCGCTCGTCTGGTCGTGCTCAAGCCGGCGCAAACATCGGCACCGCGAACCCGCCTTCCGCCGGCTTGAAACACACCTTCACCCGATCGCCGATGCGCAGCGCATCGAGATCGGCATCGACGATGTTGGTGAGCATCGTCACTCCTTCGTCGAGCGTGACGTAGGCGATCGCATAGGGGATCGGGCCGGCGCGGCGGGTCACGCTCACGCTGTAGATTGTGCCGAGGCCGCTGGCGTCTTCCCAGGCGGTGTCGCCCAGGCAGTAGGGGCACAGCGCGCGCGGATACCAGTGGACCTTGGCGCAGGCGGTGCAGCGCTTGATGCGCAGCACACCTTCGCGCGCGGCGTTCCAGTAGGCCTCGGTGGCGGCGTCGACGATCGGCGCGGCCAGCGCGCGTTCCTGATAGGGGGTGCTCATCTTCAATTCCTTTCGAGGATCAGGGTGGCGCTGCCGTGGCGCGAGCCGAGCAGGCCGCCCGTGCCCTGCGCGAGCGCGAGACCGCAGCCGGGGACCTGCACCTTCGGATGCGCCTCGCCGCGCAGCTGGCGCACGGCCTCGATCACCTTGGTGATGCCGCCGCGGTTGGCGGGATGGTTGTTGCACAGGCCGCCGCCATCGGTGTTGAACGGCAGCTTGCCAACGCCCGAGATCAGGTTGCCGTCGGCCACGAAGCGGCCGCCTTCGCCCTTGCGGCAGAAGCCCAGGTCCTCGAGCTGCATCAGCACGGTGATGGTGAAGCTGTCGTAGATCGATGCGTACTGGATGTCGGCCGGCGTCACGCCGGCCTCGGCGAACGCGATCGGGCCCGAGACGGCGGCGCCCGAGTAGGTGAGGTCGAGCTGGCCGTTGGCCTGGCCCTTCACGGTCTCGCCGGCACCGAGCACGCTGACCACGGGCCGCGCGAGCGAGCGCGCGATCTCGGGGCGCACCACCAGCAGCGCGCCGCCGCCGTCGCTCACGACGCAGCAGTCGAGCTTGTGCAGCGGGTCGGAGATCATCGGCGAGGCCAGCACCTCCTCCACCGTGACGGGATCGCGCAGCATCGCGTTCGGGTTGTGCTGCGCATGCGCGGCGGCGGCGACCTTGATCCAGGCGAGCTGCTCGCTGGTGGTGCCGAACTCGTGCATGTGGCGCGCCGCGGCCAGCGCGTACATGTTGACCGTGACCGGCGCATAGGGCATTTCCCAGGCCACGTCGGGCGTGGCCGCCGTCACGTTGCGCGGGCCGGTGCCCACGCCGCTGGCCTCGCTGCGCGGGCGTCCCGCCAGCGTGATCAGCGCCACGTTGCACTTGCCCGCGGCAATGGCCTGCGCGGCATGCGAGACCTGCACCAGGTAGGCGGAGCCGCCGGTGTCGGTGCTGTCGACATGGCGCACCTTGAGGCCGAGGTAGTCGACCATGCTCAGCGGGCCCATGCCCGGCGCGTCGCCCGCGCAGAAATAGCCGTCGACGTCCTGCAGCGACAGGCCGGCGTCGGCCAGCGCGCCGCGCGCGCATTCGGCATGCAGCTGCGGCACCGTCTTGTCGGGCGCCTTGCGCGTGGGGTGTTCGAAAGCGCCCGCGATGCAGGCCTGTCGCTTGATGCTCATTCCAATGGCTCCGTGTGATCGCCCGTTGCGGGCTCAGGGTGCGTCGCGCCGGCCGGATCATCGCCGTCCCGCCTTGACGCTGTGTCGCGAGGCTGATTATCATTGGTTCAACCAAAATAAATCAACAGGCAAATCGGCGGCGCTGTCTCTCGCGCGATGCCGCGGCCCGGCGAAGACCAAGGACGACAGCCATGACCCCGCACGACTCCAAGCACTGGCCGCGCGCCCTGCCGCGCGACATCGACGTTCCGCCCACCAACCTGTGCGCGAACCTGCTGGTGTCGGCCATGCGTTCTCCGCAGCGCGCGGTGGTGGTCGACGATTTCGGCAGCCTGTCGTACGCGGCACTGGTGGAGCAGGTGGAGCGCATCGCCGCCTTCCTGCAGAACGAGCTGGCGGTGCGGCTGGGCGACCGCGTGCTGCTCTACCTGCCCAACGGCCGTGGCTGGATCGCGGCCTACTTCGCGATCCTGCGCATCAACGCGGTCGTGGTGCCCGTCAACCCGATGAACAAGCGCGACGAGCTGCCGCACTACCTCGAGGACAGCGAGGCGGTGGTGGCCTTCTGCGGGGCCGACAACGTGGCGGAGCTGCTGGCCGTGCCGGGCGCGCACCGGCTGCGCCGCGTGGTGATCGTCGGCAGCCCGGGGCCGGTGGACGACCTGGTGGAAGCCGCCGAGCCTTCCGAGGCGGCATCCGGCGCGTCGCGCACCATCGGCCTGCGCCGGGTGCTGGCGGCCGCCCGCGCGCCCGCCGCCCCGCTCGAGCACCTGCCGGATGCGCTCGCGCTGATCCTCTACAGCTCGGGCTCCACCGGCGTGCCCAAGGGCTGCATGCACACGCACCGCACGCTCAATGCCAGCACGGTCGCGGTCGCGCACTGGATGGGCATGGTTCCGCATTCGGTTCAGCTGGTGGCGTTGCCGTACTTCCACATCACCGGCATGCAGAACCTGCTGAACGCGCCGATCTACGGCGGCGGCACGCTGGTGCTGATGAAGCGCTGGGACCGCGACCAGGCCGCGGCGCTGATCGCGCGGCACCGGGTCAGCCACTGGACGGCCATGCCGACCATGGTGATCGACTTCCTCGCGAGCCCGCGGCTGGCCGAGTACGACCTGAGCTCCGTGCGCCGCATCGGCGGCGGCGGCGCGGGCATGCCCGAGGCCGTGTGCGAGCGCCTGAAGCAGTTGACCGGCCTCGATTTCCTCGAGGGCTACGGCCTGTCGGAAACGGCGCATGTCTCGGGCAACCCACCGCAGGCGTTCAAGCGTCAGTGCCTGGGCATGCCGCTGTTCGGCACCGACCTGCGCATCGTCGACCCCGAGACCCTGCGCGAGCTGCCGCCCGGCGAGGTGGGCGAGATCGTGATGTCGGGCCCCCAGGTCTTCACGGGCTACTGGCGCAACGAGCAGGCCACGCGCGCGGCGCTGCTGGAGATCGACGGGCGGCGCTTCGTGCGCAGCGGCGACCTCGGGCGGCGCGACGAGGACGGCTACTTCTTCATCGTCGACCGGCTCAAGCGCATGGTCAATGCCTCGGGCTACAAGGTCTGGCCGGCCGAGGTCGAGGCGATGCTGCACGAGCATCCGGCCATCGCCGAGGCCTGCGTGATCGCCGCGCACGATCCCTACCGCGGCGAGACCGTGAAGGCGGTGGTGGTGCTGCGCGAGGCGCATGCGGGCCATGTGCGCGAGGCCGACGTCATCGAATGGGCGAAGCAGAAGATGGCCGCCTACAAGTACCCGCGGCTGGTCGAGTTCGTGCGCGAGCTGCCCAAGTCGCCGACCGGAAAGATCGCCTGGCGTCAGCTGCAGGACGCCGAGCGCGCGAAGGCCTCGATGGCGTCCGCCTGAGCGAACCGCATCGCCTCGCATACCCAGTTCAACCCCCATCCATCATCCAACGGAGACCTATGCAGAACCTCGTCAATCTCGAAGGCCGCACCATCGTCGTGACCGGCGCCGGGCAGGGCATCGGCAAGGCGATCGCGACGCTCGCCGTGGAGCTCGGCGGCAACGTCGTCGCGCTCGACCTCAACCCCGACACGCTGGGCACGGCGATGTCGGCGCTGCCCGCTAACCGCGTGCAGCAGGTGGTCGGCAGCGTGACCGACGCGGAGCTCGCCGCGCGCGCCGTCGCCACGGCCGTGGAGCGCTTCGGCGGCGTGCACGGCCTGGTGAACAACGCCGGCATCACGCGCCCGGCCATGATCGAGAAGATGACGCCGCAGCAATGGCAGGAGGTGATCGACGTGCACCTCACCGGCACCTTCTACTGGCTGCAGGCCGTGGGCCGCCACATGGTGGCGCGCGCCAAGGCGGGCGACACCAGCGGAGGCGCCATCGTCAACATCTCCTCCGACGCCGGCCGCAAGGGCTCGATCGGCCAGGTGAACTACGCGGCCGCCAAGGCCGGCATGCTGGGCGTCACGATGACGGCGGCGCGCGAATGGGGCCGCTACAACATCCGCACCAACTCGATTTGCTTCGGCGTGGTCGAGACCCCGATGACCGAGGTGGTGCGCGGCGAGAAATTCCGCGACGGCATGCTCGCGCAGATTCCGCTGGGCCGCTGGGCCACGCCCGAGGAGGTGGTCAAGACGGTGTGCTTCCTGATGTCGGACGCGGCCTCCTACATCACCGGACAGCACCTGGGGGTCAACGGCGGCTTCCACATCAGCCTGTAGGTACGGGGCGAACCATGTACATGCCGCCCCACAGCAAGCTGCAGCTCGATCCGCAGGACGAGTACAACCACGCGCCCGAGGCCGTGTCCAACTACAACGAGAGCGCGTACTTCAATGCCTTCGACAGCGCGCGCGGCATCGGGGCCTGGATGCGCCTGGGCAACCGGCCGCACGAGGGGCATGCCGAGCTCAGCTGCTGCGTCTACCTGCCCGACGGGCGCGTGGGCTTCATGCACCAGCGCCCGAAGATCGAGCACAACGAGGCGCTGGACGCGGGCGGCATGCGCTTCGAGGTGATCGAGCCCTTCAGGCACCTGCGCGTGCACTACGAGGGCGAGCTGCTGCTGATGGACGACCCGCATGCGATGGCCGACCCGAGCAGCGCCTTCAAGCGCTATCCGAAGCGGCCCGCCTCGATCGCGCTCGACTTCCGCGGCGTCTCGCCGATGCACGGCGGCGAGATCGTCGCGCTCGACGGCAGCCCGATCGCGCTGGACCCCGAGCATGCGGTGTACCGCGGCCACATCGAACAGAACATGGCGGTGGCCGGCCACATCGCGGTGGACGGCCAGCGCTTCGACATCGCCGGGCACGGCTACCGCGACAAGTCCTGGGGCCCGCGCCACTGGCACAGCTTCTACTGGTACAAGTGGCTGCCCGTGACCTTCGGCGACGACTTCGGCGTGCTGCTGTCGATCAAGGGTCGCAAGGGGCAACCGAACCACGTGAGCGGCAACGTGCTGCGCGACGGCCGCTACGAGCCGGTGGTCGACGGGCGCATCGAGACCGACTACGACGCACAGCACTATCCGCGCGCCTTCACCGCGCAGGTCCGCACGGCCGAGCGCAGCTACACCCTGACCGGGAAGGTCGGCGCACTGGTGCCGCTGCGGCATCGCCGCGCGGCCGGCGGCACCGGCGACTACACGCGCATCACCGAGGGCATCACCGAGTACCGCTGCGAAGGGCGTAGCGCGCTGGGCATGTCGGAGTACTGCGACCTGATGGTGGACGGCGTGCCGATTTCGGTGCGCGAGGCGGTGATGCGATGAAAACCCTCGACTACCGGCTCGACGATGGCGTGGCGACGCTCACGCTCAACCGTCCCGAGGCGAAGAACGCGCTCGACCCGACGATGGCCGACGAACTCGGCGAATGCCTGGCCGCGATCCGCGCCGACGAGGCCGTGCGGGTGCTGGTGCTCGCCGGCGCCGGCGGCGCGTTCTGCGCGGGCGGCGACGTCAAGGCCATGGGGCAGGGCGGACCGCGCACGCCCGAGAAGCGGCGCGCCGGCATGGCGCGCTACACGCGCATCTGCACCGAACTGATGGCGCTGGACCGCCCCGTGATCGCCGCCGTCGACGGCGTGGCCTACGGCGCCGGCTTCAGCCTGGCGCTGATGTGCGACATCGTGCTGCTCTCGGAACGCGCGCGCCTGTGCATGGTGTTCCAGCGCATCGGCCTCGTGCCCGACATGGGGGCCTTCTACACGCTGCCGCGCGTGGTGGGCCTGCAGCGCGCGAAGGAGCTGATCTTCTCGGCGCGCGAGATCGATGCCGCCGAGGCGCTTCGGCTGGGCCTGGCGATGGAGGTCGTGGCCGCCGAGGCGCTGGCCGCGCGCGCGCAGGCGATCGCGCGCAGCTTCGCGGGCGCTTCGCCGGTGGCGATGAGCATCGCCAAGCGCGCCTTGCAGGCTTCGCTCGGCAGCGATCTCCAGACGTTGCTCGAGATCGAATCGTCCGGCCAGGCGCTGGCCTCGAACAGCGACTACGCCAAGGAGGCGGTGCGGCGCTTCGCGGCGCGCGAGCCCGCGCAGTTCCGCTGGCCGCCTGCAGCGTGAAGCACGGCGACCCCGACAGATTCACCGACACGACAAGGCAAGCAACGATGCTCGACTATCAGAAGGCCCGCGACTGGCAATCCGGCGAGGTGCGCCACGACTACGCACCGAGGGACACCATGCTCTATGCGCTCGGCCTCGGCCTGGGCGCCGACCCGCTCGACGAGCGGCAGCTGCGCTTCGTCTACGAGAAGGAACTCGCGGCGCTGCCGACCATGGCGGCGGTGCTTGCCTCGCCGGGCTTCTGGATGCGCGAGCGGCGCGAGATCGGCATCGACTTCATGAAGCTGGTGCACGGCGAACAGGCGCTGCGCCTGCATGCGCCATTGCCGCCATCGGGCACGGTGCTCGGCCGCACGCGCGTGACGCGCGTGGTCGACAAGGGCGAAGGCAAGGGCGCGGTGTTGCATGTGGAGAAGGAACTGGCCGACGTCGAGGGCCGGGCGCTCGCCACCGTCGAGAGCGTGTATTTCCTGCGTGGCGACGGCGGCTTCTCCCGGGCCGACGGGCGCAGCGACGAAGCCGCCGCGCCGGCGCCGGCCACGCCCGAGGGCGCGCCGGAGCATGTGCTGGACCTGCCCACGCGGCCCGACCAGGCGCTGCTCTACAGGCTCTCGGGCGACCTCAACCCGCTGCATGCCGAGCCGGCCTTCGCGGCCAAGGTGGGCTTCGCGAAACCGATCCTGCACGGCCTCGCGACCTGGGGCATCGCGGGCCGGGGCCTGCTCGAGGCGCATGCCGGCCTCGATCCGGCGCGGCTGGTGGCGATGCGCGCGCGCCTGTCGGCACCGGTCTATCCGGGCGAGACGATCCGCCTCGAGAGCTGGCGCAACGGCAACGAGGTGGCGTTTCGCGCACGCGCGCTCGAGCGCGACGTGCTGGTGCTGACGCACGGCCGCGCCGAGCTGCGATGAAGGCCTGGCGCGTCGAGGCGATCGGCGATCCGGCCGGCCCGCGCCTCGCCGACGTGCCCACGCCGACACCGGCCGCCGACGAGTACCTCGTGAAGGTCGAGGCGGCGGGCCTGAACTTCCTCGACACACTGCTGGTCGAGGGCCGCTACCAGGTGCGACCCGCGCTGCCGTTCACGCCCGGCATGGAGGTGGTCGGCACCGTGGTCGGCGGGGCCGACGCGGGGCTGCGCGTGGCGGCCGCGACGCCATCGGGGCGCTTCGGCGGCTTCGCGGAATGCGCGCTCGTGCCGCGCGCCGAGGCGGTGGCGCTCGAGGCCGACGTGCCGCCCGGCGTGGCGCTTGCGCTGCGAGGCAACTATCCCACCGCGCTGTATGCGCTGCGCCATGCGGGCCGCCTGGCCGCCGGCGAGACCCTGCTGGTGCATGCGGGCGCGGGCGGCGTGGGCAGCGCGGCCGTGCAATTGGGCAAGGCCATGGGCGCGCGCGTGATCGCCACGGCGGGCAGCGATTTCAAGCGCGAGCTCTGCCGGGCACTGGGCGCGGATGCGGTGGCCGACTACGGCGATGCCGACTGGGTCGAAGCGGTGCGCGCGCTCGTGCCGCGGGGCGTGGACCTCGTCTTCGATCCGGTGGGCGGCGAGGTCGGTGCGCAAAGCGCGCGCTGCCTCGGCTTCAGCGCGCGCCTGCTGGTGGTCGGCTTCGCGGGCGGCACGCTCACGCAACTGCCGGCCAATCGGCTGCTGCTGGCCAATGCCTCGGCCATCGGCGTGCTGTGGGGCGAGGTGCGCAAACGCGAGCCGGCCCTGGCGAGCCGGCTGGCGCAGGAGATCCGCGACTGGTGGCGCGAAGGGCGGCTGCGCCCGCTCGAAGCCACGGCTTTCGACTTCGCGCGACTGCCCGAGGCGCTGGCCGCCCTGGCTCAGCGCCGCACCTGCGGCAAGGCGATCCTCGCGATGTCGCCGACGGAACGTGCAGGATCGAATTCGCTTGCGTAGAATCAATGGTTCTACCAAAGGAGACATGATGGACTTCAACCTGCCCGCCGACGCCGAGGAGATGCGCGTCGCCACGCGAGACGCCGTCGACGCGCTGCTCAAGCTCGAACCGCGCTACCACGAGACCGGGGAGGTGCCCGAGCAGGTCGAGAGCACGCTGCGCGAGATGGGCTTCTACGGCATGGCGATCCCCGAGGCCTACGGCGGCATGCCGGTGGACCACCTCACGAGCGTGGCGGTGCAACTCGAGCTCGCGCGGCTGCCGCCGCAGTTCTGGCCCTTCGTGCGCTCGGCCATCGGGCCCGGCGTGCACATCATCGTGGACCACGGCAGCGAGGCCCTCAAGAAGAAGTGGCTGCCCGAGATCGCCTCGGGCCGCTCGCGCAACTGCATCGCGATCACCGAGCCGCATGCGGGCTCCGACGCGGCGCGGATGCTGACCTCCGCCAGGCGCGAGGGCGATCACTACGTGCTCAACGGCACGAAGACCTTCATCTCGAACGCCAACCATGCGCACTCGATCACCGTGCTGGCCTCGACCGACCGCGCGGCCGGCAAGCACGGCATTTCGGCCTTCCTGCTCGACACCACCACGCCGGGCTTCGAGGTGGCGCGCACCATGCCGACCATGGGCTGGATGGACGACAGCCTCTGCGAGATCACCTTCACCGACTGCCGCATCCCGGTGGAGAACCTGCTGGGCGAGGAGGGCCGCGGCCTCTCGTACGCGATGTCGGGGCTCAACGAGGGCCGCCTCAACGTGGGCTGCCAGGCACTCGGCCCGGCGCAGATCGCGCTCGACGAGACCATCGAGCATGCGCGTACGCGGGTCACCTTCGGGCAGGCGCTGGCCGAGCACCAGGCGATCCAGCACATGATCGCCGACATGGCGATGGACCTGCATGCCGCGCGCATGGTGCTGTTCGAGGCCGTGTGGCGCGCCATGCGCGGAGAGGATGCGCGCATGAAGGCCTCGATGGTGAAGGTGATCTGCACCGAGGCGGCCTGCCGCATCGCCGACAAGGCGCTGCAGATCTTCGGCGGCTCGGGCTACTGCCGCGGCACCATCGTCGAGCGCGTGTACCGCGACCTGCGGGTGCTGCGCATCTACGAGGGCGCCTCGGAGATCCACCGCAACATGATCGCGCGGCAGTTGCTGGCCTGAGCCGGGGCCGGCGCGGGCGCGGCGCCCGCGCCCGGCTTCACCGCATGAGTTCGCGTGCGATCACCACGCGCTGGATCTGGTTGGTGCCTTCGAAGATCTGGTTGAGCTTGGCGTCGCGCATCATCTTCTCGATCGGATAGTCCCTCACGTAGCCGTAGCCGCCGAAGACCTGCACCGCGTCGGTCGTGACCTTCATCGCGACGTCGCTCGCGAAGCACTTGGCCATGCTCGCGAACTTGGGCAGCGCGGCCCAGTCGCCGGCGTCGGCCAGGCGCGCGGTCTCGTAGACCAGGCAGCGCGCGGCCTCGATCTGCATTGCCATGTCGGCCAGCATGAACTGGATGCCCTGGAACTCGATGATGGCGCGCTTGAACTGGCGCCGCTGCTTGGCGTAGGCCAGCGCCGCGTCGAGCGCGCCCTGCGCCAGCCCGACCGAGGCCGCGGCGATGGCGGGGCGGTTGAGGTCGAGCGCGCGCATCGCCGAGCGGAAACCCTTGCCTTCCTCGCCGAGGCGGTTCTCGGCCGGCACGCGCACGTTGTCGAGGTAGATCGGCACGTTGATCGTGCCCTTCATGCCCATCTTGCGCTCGTTGCGCCCGAAGCTCAGGCCCTTGCTGTTCTTCACGTCGACGATGAAGGGGCTGATGTCGTCGGCGCCGCCGCCTTCACCGGTCTTGGCGAAGACCAGGATGTAGTCGGCGCGGCTGCCGAAGGTGCACCACTGCTTCTGGCCGTTGAGCACGTAGCTGTCGCCGTCGGCCACCGCGCGCGTGCGCATGCCGCCCACGTCGCTGCCGCAGTCGGGTTCCGACAGCGCGATCGCCGTCACCGTGCGGCCTTCGGCCAGGAGCGGCAGGAAGCGCTGCTTCTGTTCCTCGGTGCCGAAGTGCATCAGCGGCAGTGCGAACATGGTGTTCATGCCGGCCATCAGCGCGCACGATTCCGACACGCGCGAGATCTCCTCGCGCGCGATGCACACCATCGTGAGGTTGGCACCCGGGCCGCCGTAGGCCTCGGGCACCCACAGCTGCAGCAGTCCCATGTCGCCGTAGATCGGGATCAGCTCCTCGGGAAAGCGGTCGTTCTCGTCGATCTCGGCGGCGATGGGCGCCACGTGGCGCTCGACCATGCGGCGCACGCTGTCGCGAAAGGCGATCTGTTCTTCGGTGAAGTTCATGGGAGGAGGTCCTTGGTGATCCAGCGGGGGTTGTTGATGGCAAGCGCCTCGGCCAGCGCGGCGCGCAGGTGCGTCGCGACGCCGGGCGCGTCGGGGTCGAGCCGGCCGTCGCGCAGCGCATCGGCCAGCGCGAGGGACGGGGAGGCGGGGAAGCTATCGCCCTGCAGCAATGCGAGCAGGCGCTGACGCGCTGCCGCGTCGTGCGCGGCGCCGAGCCGCAGCTCGCGCTCGACGATGCGCAGCACGTTGATCGCGATGCGGGTCTGGAAGCGGTGGTAGCCCTCGAGCGAGGGCATCAGCTCGTCCTCGAGATAGCGCGCGGTCGCCGCGAGCAGGGTGGGGGCGGGCGGTACGCTGTCGGACATGGCCGCGGCTCCTTTCTTCAACGATCAACGAGCTGGAAGAAGTCCCACAGCGGCTCTTCCATGCGCCGGCCCACGGCGCACAGCTCGAGGCTCGCGGGCGTGCCGTCGTCGCGCGTGGCGAGACCGCGGCGTACGCAGCCGATGGCCCACTTGAGGTTGGAGAAGGCCTCCCAGAAGCGCACGCGCGCGGGATCGACAGGCGCGCCGCCGGCGCGCTCGTAGGCTGCGTAGAGCGACTCGCGCGCACCGAAGCCGCCGACCTCGGGCGCGGCGCCGAAGCGCCAGGTCCGCATGCACAGCACGCCGAGGTCCTGCATCGGATCGCCGCGGCGCGCGATCTCCCAATCGAGCACGCAGCGGATGCCCTCGGGCCCGACGATCAGGTTGCCGGTGCGGAAGTCCGCGTGCACCAGCGCGTCGGCATCGTCCGCGGGCAGATGGCGGCGCACCCATTGCAGCGCGAAGTCGAGCGCGGGATGACGGAAGCCCGTGGCGTCGAGCAGGCCCGCGTACACCGCGAGTTCCTGCGCGGGCGAGAGCCGCTGCAGGAAATCCAGCCCGGTGGTGGGCATGCGATGGATCGTCGCGAGGATCCGCCCGGCCTGCTCGGTCATCGCGGCGCGCGCACCGGCATGCGCGGGATCGGAGACCAGCTTGCGCCCCAGCGTCTCGCCTTCCACATGCTCGGTGACGTAGCCGCGGCCGAGGCCGTCGTGCAGGTCGAGGATGGCGCGCACCCTGGGCGCCGGCACGCCGTGGCTGCGCGCGGCGATCATCAGCCGCGCGTCGTCGGCGGCATCGAGCTTGGGCGCCGACGATTCCTTTCTCTCGGGTGTGGCCGCGGGTGCCTGCTGCAGGATCAGCGCGACAGGGCCGTCGACGGTCGCGAGCTCGAAGGACCAGGTGGTCTTGGTCGCGCCGCCCGTGAGGCGGCGCAGCGCCTCGACGCGGCCGTGCAGTCCCGCATGGCGGCTCAGCGCGGCGGCGAGCCGTTGCGCCATCGCTTCCGTGGCGGGCTCCATCTCAGATCCTGCGGCCGGCGTCTTGCCAGAACGGGTCGCGCAGGCGGCGCTTGAAGATCTTGCCGCTGTCCTCGCGTGGCAGCGCCGCGTGGAAATCGATGCGGCGCGGGACCTTGTACCGGGCCAGCCGCTCGGCGATGAAGGCGCGGATCGCTTCCGCATCGGGCGCGGCGCCGGGCATGCACTCGATGGCCGCGGCGAGCGATTCGCCCATCTCGTCGTCGGGGATGCCGAACACCGCGCAGTCGCGCACCGCGGGGCATTGCAGCAGCACGGCCTCGATCTCGGCCGGATAGATGTTGACGCCGGCCGAGATCACCATGTCGGCGCGGCGATCGCACAGGTAGAGGTGGTCGTCCTTGACGTAGCCCACGTCGCCGCAACTGATCAGCCCGTCGCGCTCGACCTCGCGGCGCTTCTCGGGATGGTTGTGGTACGTGAAGTCGGCATAGGCCGGCACGCGCACGAAGATCTCGCCGATCTCTCCCGGTGCGACCAGGCGGCCGTCCTCGCCGTAGAGCGCCATGCGCGCGCCGGGCGTCAGCCGACCCACGCTGCCCGGAAACTCCAGCCAGTCCTGCGGCGTGCTCAGCGTGGCGGTGCCGACCTCGGTGCCGCCATAGGTCTCGTACACCACCGGTCCCCACCAGTCCATGAGCGCGCGCTTGGTCTCGGGCGCGCAGGGCGCGCCGGTGTGGGTGACCCAGCGCAGCGAGCCCAGGTCGTAGCGGCGGCGCACCGCCTCGGGCAGCTTGAGCATGCGCACGAACATCGTGGGCACCGCCACCATGTGGCTGATGCGGTGGCGCTCGATCGCGGCGAGCACGGCCTCGGGATCGAACTTGGTCTGCATCGCCAGCAGCTCGCAGGCGGGCAGTGCCTGGCGTGCGTAGGCGTTGGGCGAGGCGTGGTACAGCGGCCCCGCGATCAGCGCGCGCACGCCGGGCTGCAGGCCGTACACGCTGCGCAGCAGCTCGACATAGGCGCGCGCCTGCTCGGGCGTGGCGGCCTCGCGCCGCACGCCCTTGGCGCGGCCGGTGGTGCCCGAGGTGTAGATCATGGTGGCGCGGCTGCGCATCGGCGGGCCGTCCCAGGGCGCGAAGCCCTCGAGCCAGGCGTTCCATTCGAGCGCATCGGTCGGTGGCGCGGCGTCTTCCTCGGTCAACGAGAAGGCGCGAATTGCCTCGGGTGGCGTCGGTACTGTCACGACGATGATGTCCGCGGGGATGCGGTCGCACACCGGTGCGAGCAGGTCGGCATGGCCCACGAGCACGCGCGGGCGCGCGTCCTCGACGATGTAGAGAACCTCCTCGGGCTTGCCGTGCCAGTTGATGGGCACGGCGTAGGCGCCGAGCGCGGCCGCGGCTTGCTGCGCCTCGAGGAAGGCGAAGTCGTTGCGCAGCAGCAGCGCCACCGCGTCGCCCTCGCGCACGCCGAGCGCATCGAGGCCGCGCGCGGCCTGCAGCGCGCGCCGGGTCAGCAGGTCGCGCGCCATGGCGCGCCCGTCGAGGATCACCTGGCTCATGTCGTCGTGTCTCCGATGGAGGCGAACGGCGGCTCCGTCCACCAGGGGTAGGGCGCGGGCATGCCGGTGCTGACGGCATCCGGAAAGCGCGCGGGCCGCTTCTCGCGGAACGAGGCCACGCCCTCGGCCGCGTCGGCCGAAGCGCCACGCGAGCGCAGCGCGGCGCTTTCGAGGCGATGGGCCTCCATCGGATGCGCCGCGCCGAGCATGCGCCACATCAATTGCCGCGTGAGTGCCACCGACACGGGCGCCGCATGCGCGGCGATCTCGGCGGCCAGCGATTGCGCGCGCGCCAGCAGCTCGCCGGGCTCGCACAGCTCGCTCACGAGGCCGCCCGCGCGGGCTTCCTCGGCATCGAAGACATGGCCGCCCATGCTCCATTCCAATGCTTTCGAGATGCCCGCCACGCGCGGCAGGAACCAGCTCGCGCAGGCATCGGGCACGATGCCGCGGCGCGCGAAGACAAAACCGAAGCGCGCGTCGCGCGAGGCGATGCGGATGTCCATCGGCAGCAGCATCGACGCACCGATGCCGACCGCCGCGCCGTTCACGGCGGCGACTAGCGGCTTGGTGCTCGCGAACAGGCGCAGCGCGAGCACGCCGCCGCCGTCGCGGCCCGGTTCCTCGCCGGATTCGGCGTCGCGCGCGGCCGCGGCCGGGTCGAAGGCCTGCGCGCCTTCCGACAGGTCGAAGCCGGCGCAGAAGGCACGGCCCGCGCCGGTGATCACGATGGCGCGCACCGCGTCCTGTGCATCCGCGAGGTCGAGCGCCCGGCACAGCTCGCGGCGCATGGCGCGCGTCATCGCGTTCATGCGCTCGGGGCGGTGCAGCGTCAGCGTGAGCACCGGGCCCGACAGGTCCCAGCGCAAGGTCTCGAAAGTGGAACCGCTCATGCCATCGCCGCCAGCCGAGCCGACTGCGCGTCGACATCGCCGAAGAGCTGGTCGAGCAGCGCGAGGCGGCGCAGGCAGTGGCCCACCGCGTATTCCTCGGTCATGCCGATGCCGCCGTGCAACTGGATCGCGGCGTGGCACAGGCTGCGGCCGTGGCGGCCGATCATGAGCTTGGCGCGCGCGAGGTCAGCGCGCGCGCCGGGTGCGTCGAGATCGTCGGCGGCGACCGCCGCCACCAGCGCCATGCTGCGGCACATCTCGAGGCTCACGAGCATTTCCGCGGCGCGGTGGCGCAATGCCTGGTTCTCGCCGATCAGTCGGCCGAACTGGCGGCGCGTCTTCAGGTAGTCGACGGCCAGGCGGTAGGCCGACTCCATGAGGCCGACCGCGTCGGCGCAGACCGCGGCGGTGCCGGCGGCCAGGGTTCCCTCGAGCGCGCGCAGCGCGGTGGCGGCATCGTGCGGATCGTGCAGCGGCAGCGCCGTGACGGATTCGAAGCGCAGTTCGCCGGCCGGCGTGTCGTCGACCAGGCGATGGGCGCGGCACTGCACGCCCGGGCCCTCGGCATCGACCAGGAACAGGGCGAGGCCCTGCGCATCGTCGGGCGCGCCGGCCACGCGCGCGCTCACCACGACATGGTGAGCGGCCGGGGCATGCAGCACGTTGCATTTCGCGCCGTCGAGCCGCCAACGCTCGCCATCGCGGCGCGCGACGGTCTCGATCCACAGCGGGGCCTGGTGCCCGGCCGCTTCGTCGTGGGCCCAGGCCAGGCGGACTTCGCCGCTGGCCACGCCGGGCAGCAACCGCGCCTGCAGGACGTCGTCGCCCGCGAGCCGCAGCGCGGTGGCGCCGAGCACGATCGTGGCGAGAAAGGGCTCGAGCGACAGCGCACGGCCGAGCTCCTGCATCACCGGCAGCAGGTCGACGGCGCCGCCGCCGAAGCCGCCGTGGGCCTGCGGCAAGGGCAGGGCGGTCAGGCCCAGCTCGGCCAGTTGTCGCCACACCGCTTCGCTCCAGCCCGCGGGCGTGGCGGCGATCGCGCGGCGCTGCTCGAAGCCATAGACATCGCCGAGCAGGCGTGAGAGGCTGGCCTGCAGCGCCTGCTGCTCTTCATTCAGTTCGAAGTTCATGCGGGCCTATCCCAGGATCGTCTTTGAAAGAATGTCCTTCTGGACCTCGCTCGTGCCGCCGTAGATGCTGGCCGCGCGGCTGTAGAAGTAGCGCATCGCGAGCGGTCCGGCCCAGTGCTCCGCGCCGGCCCCGTCGTGCGCGCGGCGCTCCATTGCCGCGGGGCCGGCGATGCGCTGCAGCAGCTGCGCGATCTCCTGCTGCAGCTCGGTGCCCTTGAGCTTGAGCACGGAGGCGAAGCCCGGGTTCTTCCGCGCCGTGTCGTTCGACAGCAGGAAGCGCCAGTTCGTGACCTCGAGCGCGCGGATCTCGGCGTCGAGCACGGCCATCTCGGCGCGCAGCCGCGGGCTGTCGAGCAGCGGCCGGCCTGCCTGCGTGAGGCGGCCGGCCAGCTCGCGCGCATGGTCCAGCCGCTCGCGGCACAGGCCCACGTTGGCGATGCCGGTGCGCTCGTTCATCAGCAGATACTTGGCGCAGTCCCAGCCGCGGCCTTCCTCGCCGACGAGGTTGTCGACCGGCACGCGCACCGCATCGAAGAAGACCTCGTTGAGATGGTGCTGGCCGTCGATCGAGGTGATCGGGCGGATCGTGATGCCGGGGCTTCGCAGGTCGATCAGCAGGAAGGAGATGCCGTGCTGCTTGCTGCCCGTGCCGTCGGTGCGCACCAGCGCGAACACCCAGTCGGCCAGGTGCGCGGTGGTGGTCCAGATCTTCTGGCCGTCGACGACGTAGTGTTCGTCCTCGCCTTCGCCCTCCCGCCTGGCCGAGGTGCGCAGCGAGGCCAGGTCGGAACCCGAGCCCGGCTCGGAGAAGCCCTGGCAGAACCAGAGGTCGAGGTTCGCGAGCTTGGGCATGAAGAAGCGCTTCTGCGCCTCGGTGCCGAACTTCAGCAGCACCGGCCCGAGCATGCCCACGTTGAACACCTGCGGCAGCGGCGCGGACGCGCGGAACAACTCGTCGAGCAGGATCAGCCGCTCGGCCTGGCCGAGCTCGGCGCCGCCGTACTCACGCGGCCAGTGCGGCGCCGCCCAGCCGTTCTCGTTGAGGATGCGCTGCCAGGTGACGGTGTCCTGCTTGCGCGGCGGATGGCCCAGGCGCAGGCGTTCGCGGATGTCGGCGGGAAGCCGGTCCTTGATGAACTGGCGGACCTCGCTGCGGAAAGTGGCTTGATCGGGGGGCGTGTCTAGATCCATCGGGCGAAGCGCTGGTGGCTGAGAGTGGGCTCGGGCCATCATATGCCGGACTTCTTATTGGATCAACCATTGCGTTTCAGGTCGATGCCCTCCCGACGCCGAATTCATCCAATGAGTGTTATGTAAAATCAATGATTCTGTTGGTGGGTGTGCTTCTGGCCCGTTTGGCCGTGACGCTCAGCAATCAGTCCCGAGACGGAAATGCTTCGTCGATCTGCCGTGAACGCGCGACTTCATCGGCGTGCAGGTAGATCGACGTGGTCTGCAGGGAGGCGTGCCGCAGGTTGTCGCGAACGATGGTGAGCTCGGCCCCCCGCGCCAGCGCATGGGTCGCGTGCGTGTGACGCATCCAGTGCGGACTGGCGAGGCGGAGCTTTTCGGCGAGCGGGCCAGCGAGGGCAAGGCCACCTTGGCCGTCTTTGCGCCCTTGCCCATGAGATGCATTACGTACCGATGGGCACGGCACCTGCAATCCGATCGGCCTGAAGTGCCTGTGTCCTGGCCCAAAGTTGCTCGGCGCGTCCAGCGTCGAGTGCATAGGACCTGACACCGTCGGCGAACGGATTAGGCGAATCGTTCACTGGAGCGACGGCACAGTCCTCGAGATAGCGGCCTCCTATCTCGTCCGCGTCGGCCACGACTGCCGCCCAGACCGAAGTCGCCGCTGCCTGCCCGACAGCTTTCAGTTGCCCTGGAGGAAGACCTGCTTCGGCACGCGCCTTGCCCACGGTTTCGAACAGGCCTTGCAATTGCTCTGCCGAGAAGTTGCGCGGCAGTTCGGTCAGGCTGTTGCCGGGCATGACCGCAGCCGCCCGGACGCCACGATGGCGATGACGCTTGTCGAACGCCACCGCAAACAGGGTCTCCGCCGTCTTCGATCGACCGTACGCGACGAACGGGTCGTAGGGCTGTTCCGAGAAGTTCGGATCGTCGAGGTCCACATCGGCAACGCGGTGCGCTTGGGACGACAGCATGACCAGGCGACCGTTGTCGACGAGAAGCGGTTCGATCCGATGGATCAGAACGAAGTGGCCCAGGTAGTTGGTCGCGAACTGGATCTCGAAGCCGTCCTCCGTCAGACCGAAGGGCGTGGCCATCACGCCGGCGTTGGCGATGATGGCGTCGAACGGACGACCGTCGGCGAGCAGTCTGTCGGCGCTGGCGCGCACGCTTCGCAGGGATGCGAGATCGAGTTCGCCCAGCTCGAAGCTGCCTCCGGCCTGCGCCGCCGCATCGCGTACCGATGCCGTTGCCGCCCGGGCCTTGGCCAGGTCCCTGACCAGTCCCACAACGCTGGCGCCACGCGAGACGAGCGCACGCGCGGTTTCGACACCGATCCCCGCCGATGTTCCCGTGACGAGGAAGCGCTTGCCCTTCAGATCGGCACCCGCCAGCACGTCTTGGGCGGTCGATTTCGCATCAAATTTCTTGCTCATGTCTGGTCCTTGCACGTTGTTCAGTTCGAATTTCATTGGCAGAGCCGCTGAAGCTCAGACGGCCAGGCCGCCGGCCACGTCGATCACGCTGCCCGTCATGTAGGCGCCGTTCGGTCCGACCAGGAAGCAGACCAGGGCCGCCACTTCCTCGAGCGTCGCGATGCGGCGTATCGGATGCAGATTCAGGAGCGCCTCCGGCACTCCGTCGCCGAGGACCTCGGTCGCCATGTCGGTCGGCATGACGCCCGGCTGCACGACGTTGGCGGTGATGTTGCGACTGCCGAGGTCGCGCGCCACGCCCTTCGCGTAGCCGACCAGGGCCGCCTTGCTTCCCGCGTAGTCGGCTGCTCCGGCGAACGGAACATGGGTGCCCAGCAGGGAGCCGATGAAGACGATGCGCCCGCCATCGGAAAGCACCGGTGCTGCCGCGCGCGTGGTGGCCACCGTTCCCATCACGTTGACCTGCCACTGCCGGTCGAGGTTGACCGTGTCGAGTGCGGGATCGTCGACGGTCTTGCCTTGCACGGCGATGCCGGCGTTGTTGACGAGGATGTCGATCCGGCCGAAGTGCGACAGCACCTGGTCGACCATGGGCTTCGCTGCGGTCGTGTCGGCCTGGTCGCTTTGGAGGGCCAGGGCCCGAACGCCCTTGGCTTTCAATTTCTCCACCACCGCATTCGCCTTTTCTTCAGAGGCCACGTAGGTGATCGCGATGTCGGCACCGAGGTCGGCCAACGCTTCCGCGGTCGCGGCGCCCAGCCCCCGCGAACCGCCAGTGATGAGGGCAAGCTTGCCCTTCAAGAATTGCTGCATGACATGCTCTTTCGAAGACAACCGCGCGCCGTGTCCCGGGCATCGGGAATTCATAACGATCGGTATCGTAACGAACGATATGGAAATGGACGAGAAGCGTCAAGCGGTTTAATATCGATCGTTACGAAAAAACCAAGGTGGTGCGACTCATGGGACGTCAGCGCGAATTCGATGTGGAGCAGGCATTGGACGCCGCGCTGACCATGTTCTGGCGCAAGGGCTACGAGGGCACCTCGTACACCGATCTGACGCAAGCCATCGGCGTCGAACGCCCGGCGCTCTATTCGGCGTTCGGCAACAAGGAAGCCCTGTTCCGGCAGGCGCTGGAGCGCTACTACGCCCACTATCTCGCGTTCTTCCCCGCCGCGCTCGAGTTGCCGACCTCGCGCGAGGTTGCCGCGCACATCCTCTACAACACGGCGGAACTGAACACCCGCGACCCCGAACGCACCGGTTGCCTGGCGATACACGGCGTGCTGGCCGGGTCGGACGACGCGGAGCCGGTGCGTCGAGCACTGGTCGAGGCCCGTGCCGCAGCTCAAGCGACGTTGCAAGAGCGCTTCGAGCGCGCCAAGCGCGAGGGTGACCTGCCCTCCGATGCGAAGTGCGATGCGCTGGCGGCCTATGTCTGCGCCGTGTGCCACGGCATGGCGGTGCAGGCCAAGGCGGGCTTCAGCCGCGACGTGCTGGAGGCCGTCGCCGATCAAGCGCTTGCCACCTGGCCGGGCAGCGGCCGGTCCTCGGGCAGACAGTCGCAGGGGTGACGGCGAATCCTCGCTGGGCGCCAGCCGCCAGATCGTCGGCGTGGTGCACGGGCCGGCCCGCAAGGGTAGGTGCCGATTTCCGGGCTATAATCGAAGGCTTCGCGGCTGTAGCTCAGCTGGATAGAGTACTTGGCTACGAACCAAGGGGTCGTGGGTTCGATTCCTGCCAGCCGCACCAGAATTTCGGTTCTAGAACCACGGGTTAGACGTTCAGGCGTCTAGCCCGTTTTTCTTTGTGCGCGACCTTCGCGACTACTTGGCGAACAGCATCTCGATGTTGGCGAAGGCCTTGATCTCGATCGCGTTGCCCGATGGGTCGAGGAAGAACATCGTCGCCTGCTCGCCCGCTTCGCCCTTGAAGCGGATGTAGGGTTCGATGATGAACCGGATGCCGGCCGTCTTCAGCCGGTCCGCCATCGCGTCCCAATCGGCGCGCGGAAGCACGATGCCCATGTGGCGCACCGGAACGCCCTTGCCGTCGACATCGTTCTTCTGCGCGACTCCGGCCTCTTCGGGCGCGAGATGGGCCACGATCTGGTGGCCGTAGAAATTGAAGTCGATCCAGTCCGGGGAACTGCGGCCCTCGGGGCAGCCGAGGGTCTCGCCATAGAACCGGCGCGCGAGCGCGAGGTCATGCACGGGAAACGCGACATGGAACGGCGACAGCATCGCGGGGTTGGTGCGGGGGGCAAGCATCGGGGGTCCTCGGTGTGGTTGTACAGGCCCGAACGATAGGCATGCCGATGCAATAAAAAAAGCAATTAATATTGCGGCTTTAGACAAATAATTTTTGTATGAAGCCGAGAGGCCCGGGCTTGCCCCCGGCGCTCGAGAACAGCAGATCGCTTCCATGATCCGAGAACTGAAGACCCTTCTGGCGGTCGCGAGCGAGGGCACCTTTTCGGCCGCCGGCGACAAGATCGGACTCACCCAGTCGGCCATCAGCGCCCAGATGCAGCGCCTCGAGGCCGAGGTGGGCCACGACCTCTTCGACCGCGCCGGCCGCACCGCCCGCCTCAACGATCGGGGGCACCAGATGGTCGGCCAGGCCGAGCAGCTCCTCCGCATGTATTCGGACCTGTGCGCCGGCAACATCGGAACGCCGACCTCGTTCCGATTCAGCATCGGCTCGATCGCTTCGGCGCAATCGCACCTGCTGCCCGAGGCGATCGCGCGCTTCCATCGGCAGTTTCCGGAGGTCCGGACCCGGCTGGTGCCGGGCCTCTCGATGGACCTGGCCCAGCTCGTCGATGCCGGCGAACTCGAGATGGCGATCGTCATCCGGCCGCCCTTCTCCCTGCACAGCGACCTGAGATGGACCACGCTGGCACAGGAGCCTTTCCGGCTCATCGTTCCGAGGGATGCGCCGGACATCGGCTGGCGGGAGCTGCTCATGACGATCCCCTTCATCCGCTACGACCGCGCATCGCTGGCCGGCCGGCAGGTGGACCGGTTCCTGCGGCGCGAACATATTGCGGTGAGGGACGTCTGCGAGGCCGACGAACTCGATGCGCTGATCCGCCTGGTCGCGCTCGGCCTGGGCGCGTCGCTGGTTCCGCAGACGATGCGCAACCGCCGCTGGCCCGCGGCGGTCCGTGTCATCGACCTCGAGGAAGACACCTTTCATCGGGACATCGGCCTGGTTCATCGCAGCAAGCGCAACATGAACGAAGCCTCGCGCGCGCTCGCGCACCTGATCACCGATGCCTATGGCGCGGTGCCGCCCGAGGCTTGAACGCGAGGGCATCGACGCCTGCATGCCCTCCCGCGTCGATCACGCCACCGCCGCGCGTGCGAGTGCCGCATCCTGATCGGGTGTTCCGCCGGACACCCCCAGCGCACCGATCAACACACCGTCGCCATCGAACAGCGGCAAGCCGCCGCCCATCAGCAGCAGACCGCCCGCGTGGATGTGGTCGAAGTGCGGCGCCGGTATCCCCACCTGCAGCGGCGCATTCAGCGCTTCGCTCGGCATCCTGAACATCACGGAGGCGCGGGCCTTGGCGATGGCCAGTTCGCTCGAGGCGAGCCACGCATCGTCCATGCGCGAAAAGGTGACGAGGTTCGCACCGCGGTCGAGGACCGCGAACACCGCGTTCACGCCGGCCTCTTGTGCGGCCTGCCGGCCCCGGGCCACCACGCGGTGGGCATGGTCGATGGCGATGTCAGGCATTCTGCGACCACTCCGTCGCCTGCCACTGCCTGGCGGCATCGATCGTCGCCAGCGGACGCATCGTGCGATAGAGGTGCTCGTCGGCGGGAATGATCTCGACCATCGCGTCGATCATTTCCTGCGGATCGGCCTGATCGAGCAGGCTCCCGCTGAAGTCGGGCATCGGCACGACCGCCTTGTCGGCGTCGTACCACTGCACGAAGCTCTCGGCCCCGGTGTCGTTGAAGCCGGTGCCGAAGACGCCGGGGTTGACGGTCGCGACCTTGATGCCGAAGGGCGCGAGCTCCGCTTTCATCGATCCGGCAATGGCTTCGATCGCGTGCTTGGTCGCGCAGTAGATGCCGAGGAAAGGCACCACCAGGATGCCGCCCATCGACGAGGTCCACACCACCTTGCCCGCGCGGCGCGCCACCATCCTGGGCAGGATGGCCTGCACCAGCTGCAGATGGCCGAACACGTTGATGTCGAACGACTCGCGCACGCGCTGCATCGGGATGTCGGCGATCGAGCCGCCCTCCATGACGCCGGCGTTGAGCACCAGCACGTCGGGATCGAAGGAGCCCGCGTGCGCGATGTCGATGCCGTCGAGCAGGTTGAGCTTGATCACCTCCATCTCGACCCCGGCGGCGGCGGCATCCGCGCGCAGGCTGCGGACCTGCGGCCAGGTTTCGGCGGCGGCCACCACCTGGTGGCCTTGCCGGGCCAGTTCGATGGCCGAGCCGCGGCCGAAGCCCGAGCTCGCACCCGTGATCAAGATCTTCTGGGACATGGTTCGAATACCTTTCGTGTGACTGTGCGAGCCAGTCTAGGAAGGCCATACCATTCGGACAATCCCACCAACGCTTGTTGCTCCGATGAATCCCGTTCATCAATTCAAGGGCTGCGATCTGTTCGCCCTGAATGTCTTTCTTTCGGTCGCGGCGCACCGCAGCTTTCGTGCCGCGGGCCGGGAGCTGGACATCACGGCATCGGCCGTCAGCCACTCCATCAAGATGCTCGAGCAGCGCCTGGCCGTGAGACTGCTGAACCGGACCACGCGCAGCATGTCGTTGACCGATGCCGGGGAGCGGCTGGCGGTCAAGCTGCGGCCCAGCTTGTCGTCGCTCACGCAGGCATTGCAGGAGGTCGACGAGTTTCAGCACACCCCGAGCGGCACGATACGCATCAATTCCAGCGAAGGCGCAGTTCGCCTGGTGCTGCGGCCCCTGCTCGCGCGCTTCGTGCGCACCTATCCGCGGGTCCATCTCGACATCGTCTGCGACGGGAAGCTCGGCGACGTCGTGGCCGACGGCTTCGACGCGGGCATTCGCCTGTTCGAAGCCGTGCCGCAGGACATGATTTCGGTGCGCGTGGGCGGGCCGGTGCGTTTTGCCGCCGTTGCCTCGCCGAGCTACCTCGCGGCGCGCGGTCGGCCTGCCGTGCCGCAGGACCTGCACCAGCACGACTGCATCCGATTCCGTTTCGAGAGCGGTGCGCTCTATCGCTGGGAGTTCGCCCGCCATGGCGTCGAGGAGAGCATCGACGTCAAGGGGCCGATCACCCTCACCGACCAGCCGCTGATGGTCGATGCCGCGATCGAGGGCATCGGCATCGCCTTCGTGCCCGATCACCTCGCCCTGGAGGCATTGCGCGACGGCAGGCTCGAACGCGTGCTGGATGAATGGTGTCCCGCCTATCCGGGCCTGTGTCTCTACTATCCGGGACACCGCCACGTCTCCGGTGCCTTGCGTGCACTGATCGACATGGTGCGCGACGGGGCCTCGTGAGGACGCTTCCTCGCTCGGGAATTTCGCGAGAGCGCACCAGGCATCGCGACCGGTCGCGTTCGAACCCTCTTGAGTTGCCCCGCAACGTCCCGACCTGCAGGGTCTACGGCGCGCGCGTTGCGCCCCCGCGATCGTTGTCGTAGCCTGCACTTCCCGTGGACCTGCACTCGTTTCACCCCTCCGTCGCCCGCTGGTTCCTGCGAACCTTCCCCGGCCCCACCTCGGCCCAGGCCCAGGCGTGGCCGGCGATCCGTGCCGGGCGCGACACGCTGGTGGCCGCGCCCACCGGCTCGGGCAAGACGCTCACGGCCTTCCTCGCGGCGCTCGACGACCTGGTGCGCCGCGGCCTCGATCCCGCCGGCCTGCCCGACGAGACCGCCGTCGTCTACGTCTCGCCGCTCAAGGCGCTGTCCAACGACATCCGCCTGAACCTCGACGCGCCGCTCGCGGGCATTCGCGCCGAGCTGGCGGCGCTGGGGCTGCCCGAGGTCGACATCCGCACCGCTGTGCGCACCGGCGACACGCCGCAGCGCGAGCGCCAGCAGAGCCTGCGCCGGCCGCCGCACGTGCTGGTGACCACGCCCGAGTCGCTCTACGTGCTGCTGGGCTCCGCCTCGGGCCGCAAGATGCTGTCGACGGTGCGCAGCGTGATCGTCGACGAGATCCATGCCATCGCCGCGAGCAAGCGCGGCAGCCACCTGGCGCTGTCGCTGGAGCGGCTGCAGGAGCTCTGCACGGCGCAAGGCGGCGCGCGGCCGGTGCGCATCGGCCTGTCTGCCACGCAGAAGCCCATCGACGAGGTGGCGCGTTTCCTGGTCGGCGCGGGCGCGCTGCGCGCCGACGGCACGGCCGATTGCGAGATCGTCGACATCGGCTATGCCAAGCAGCGCGACCTCGCGCTCGAGCTGCCGCCCACGCCGCTCGAGGCCGTGATGTCGGGCGACCAGTGGACGCAGGTCTATGCGCGCGTGGCCGAGCTCGTGTGGCTGCACAAGACCACGCTGGTGTTCGTCAACACGCGCCGCATGGCCGAGCGCGCGGCGCGGCACCTGGGCGACATCCTCGGCAAGGAGGCGGTGGCCGCGCACCACGGCAGCCTGTCGAAGGAAACGCGGCTGGCCGCCGAGCAGCGCCTCAAGCGCGGCGAGCTCAAGGTGCTCGTCGCCACGGCTTCGCTCGAGCTGGGCCTGGACATCGGCGATGTCGACCTCGTGTGCCAGCTCGGCTCGCCGCGCGCCATCGCCACCTTCCTGCAGCGCGCCGGACGCTCGGGCCATGCGGTGGGCGGCGTGCCGAAGGCGCGGCTGTTCGCGCAGTCGCGCGACGAGCTGGTCGAATGCGCCGCCCTGCTCGACTGCATCCGCCGCGGCGAGCTCGATGCGCTGCGCGTGCTGCCGGCGCCGCTGGACGTGCTGGCGCAGCAGATCGTGGCCGAGACCGCCTGCCGCGAATGGAACGAGGACCAACTGTTCGCCCTGGTGCGCCGCGCCTGGCCTTATGCGCAGTTGTCGCAGGCGCGCTTCATGGAGGTGGTGCGCATGGTGTCCGAGGGCTTCGCCACGCGGCAGGGCCAGCGCGCGGGCTATGTGCACCGCGACGCCGTGCACCACCTGCTGCGCGAACGCAAGGGCGCGCGCATGACCGCGCTGACCTCCGGCGGCACCATCCCCGAGACCGGCGACTACACGGTCGTGCTGGAACCGCAGGCCGACAAGATCGGCACCGTCAATGAGGACTTCGCGGTCGAGAGCCTCGCGGGCGACGTGTTCCAGCTCGGCAACACCAGCTACCGCATCCTCAAGATCGAGCCCGGCCGCGTGCGGGTGGAGGACGCGCAGGGCGCGGCGCCCAACATCCCGTTCTGGCTCGGCGAGGCGCCGGGGCGCAGCGACGAGCTGTCGTTCGGCGTGTCGCGGCTGCGCGAGGAGGTATCGCAGGCGCTCGCATCGGGCGGCAACGACGCGGCCATGGCGCTGCTGACGCAGGCCATCGGCCTCGACGACGAGGCCGCGCGCCAGATCGTCGCGCACCTCGCGCAGGCGCGCGCCGTGCTCGGCGACCTGCCCACGCAGCACACGCTCGTGATGGAACGCTTCTTCGATGCCTCGGGCGGCATGCAGCTGGTGATCCACGCGCCCTTCGGCAGCCGGCTCAACCGCGCCTGGGGCCTGGCGTTGCGCAAGCGCTTCTGCCGCACCTTCAATTTCGAGCTGCAGGCCGCGGCGACCGAGGACGCGATCGTGCTGTCGCTCTCGACCAGCCACAGCTTCCCGCTCGACGAGGTGGCGCGCTACCTGCATTCGGCCTCGGCGCTGCACGTGCTGGTGCAGGCGCTGCTCGACGCGCCCCTGTTCGGCGTGCGCTGGCGCTGGAACGCCACCACCGCGCTCGCGCTGCCGCGCTTCACCGGCGGGCGCAAGGTGGCGCCGCAGCTGCAGCGCATGCGTTCCGAGGACCTGCTCGCGGCCGTCTTTCCCGACCAGGTCGCGTGCGCTGAGAACATCGTCGGCGAGCGCGAGATCCCCGAGCATCCGCTGGTCGCGCAGACGCTCGACGACTGCCTGCACGACGCGATGGACGCCGACGGCTGGCTCGCGCTGCTGCGGCGCATGGAGGCCGGCGCGGTGCGCGTGCTGGCGCGCGACCTGCCCGCGCCCTCGCCGCTCGCGCTCGAGGCCCTGAACGCGCGGCCCTATGCCTTCCTCGACGACGCGCCGCTGGAGGAGCGCCGCACGCAGGCCGTGCAGAACCGGCGCTACACCGATCCGCAGAGCGCCGACGACGTCGGCCAGCTCGACGCGCAGGCCATTGCGAGCGTGCGCGAGGAGGCATGGCCGCAGCCGCGCGGCGCCGACGAGATGCACGAGGCGCTAGGCATGCTCGGTGCCCTGAACGACGACGAGGTGGCGCAGCAGGCGGACTGGAAGAAATGGCTGACGGCACTGGCCAAGGCCGGCCGCGCGACGCGCCTGATCTTCGAAGGCAAGGGGCGCGCAGCGCGCGGCCTGTGGGTGACGGCCGAGCGGCTCGGCCTGCTGCGCGCCGTGGCGCCCGATACGCCGATGCAGCCCGCCATCGTCGCGCCGGACGACGCCGAGCAGCCCGCCGACCGCGACATCGCGCTGCGCGAACTGCTGCGCTCGCGCCTGGGCGGGCTCGGCCCCGTGACCGTCGCGCAGCTCGCTGGGCCGCTCTTCCTGTCGGCCGCGGAGGTCGAAGGCGCCCTGCTCGCGCTGCAGGCCGAAGGCAGCGTGCTGCAGGGCCGCTTCACGCCCGGCGGCACCGAGCCCGAATGGTGCGAGCGCCATCTGCTGGCACGCATCCACCGCTACACGCTCGGGCGCCTGCGCCGCGAGATCGAACCGGTCGAGCCGCGCGACTTCGTGCGCTTCCTCTTCGAATGGCAGCACATCGGCGCGGGCTCGCGCGTGAGTGGCCCGGAAGCGCTGTCGGGCATCCTCTCGCAGCTCGAAGGCTATGAAGCGCCCGCGCCGCTGTGGGAGGCCGAGCTGCTGCCCGCGCGCGTGAGCGACTACGCGGGCGCCTGGCTCGACGACCTGTGCACCGCCGGGCGCGTGCTGTGGACGCGGCTGCGGCCGACGGCCACCGAGGGGCGCAAGGGCGCGGGCAGCCTGTCGCTGCGCGCCACGCCGGTGGTGCTGCTGCCGCGCCGCAGTTCGGCGCTGTGGACCACGCTCGCGCCCGCACCTGCCGACGACGACAACCTGGGCTCGCGCGCTTCACGCGTCGCCACGCACCTGGCCCAGCACGGCGCCTGCTTCTTCGACGAGATCGCGCATGGCACCCGGCTGCTGCCGGTCGAGATCGAGGAGGCGCTGACCGAACTGGTCGCCAAGGGCCGCGCGCGCTGCGACAGCTACGCTGGCCTGCGCGCCCTGCTGGTGCCGGCCGCCAAGCGCGCCTCGGCCGACCTGCGGCGCCGCCGGCGCGCGCCGCTCTTCAGCATCGAGGACGCCGGGCGCTGGACCCTGGTGCGGCCGCCCGCCGCCGCCGAAGCGATGGTGGCCAGCTCCGCCGAGGCCATCGAACAGGTGGTGCACCTGCTGCTGCGCCGCTACGGCGTCGTCTGCTGGCGGCTGCTCGAGCGCGAAGCCGCGTGGCTGCCGCCCTGGCGCGAGCTGGTGCGCGTGTGCCGCCGGCTCGAGGCGCGTGGCGAGATCCGTGGCGGTCGCTTCATCGCCGGCGTGTCGGGCGAGCAGTTCGCCTTGCCCGAGGCGGTGGCATCGATGCGGCGCGTGCGCCGCGAGCCGGGCGACGGCGCGCTGATCGCGCTCGCGGCCAGCGACCCGGCCAACCTGCTGGGCACCGTCGTGAACGGTCCGAAGGTGCCGCGGGTCGCGGGCTCGCGCGTGCTGTATTGCGACGGCGTGCCGATCGCGACCAGCGTGGCGGGAGAGATCAGCCTGCTGGTCGAGCTCGATGCCGCGCGGGCGCAGGCGGCGAGGCGTGCGCTCTCGCTCGAGCCCTCGCTGCGCACCCACCAACTCGCCGCGCAGCCGTCGGCTTGAGTCCGCGCGACCGCCTCAACTGGCCTCGGCGCCGTGCCCGCCGCCGCGCGTCACCACCTCGACCGACTGCACGCCTTCCAGCGTCTCGAGCCGCCGCACGAAATTGCCGATGTCGGCCGAGGACACGCGCACCAGCTGCACCGTGATGTCGTCGAGCTCACCGCCCGGTCGCACCGCGACCAGGAAACGCCGCAACCGCGCGGGCTGCAGCTCGAGCCCCTGCTCCAGCGACTCCGGGCTCACCGCGCCGTGTGTCGCGACCACGCGCAGCCGGCAGCTCTGGCTGCGCGCGCGGTAGGCCTCTTCCAGCGGCTTGATGCCCGCGAGGATCACCAGGATGATCACGGTGGAGGCGGCGGCCGGAAAGTACAGCCCGCCGCCGACCGCGAGCCCGATCGCGGCCACGGTCCAGATGCTCGCGGCGGTCGTGAGCCCGCGCACGATCTCCCCGCGCGCGAGGATCGCGCCAGCACCGAGGAAGCCGATGCCCGACACCACCTGCGCGGCCGCGCGCGACGGATCGAGCACCACGTGCTCGCCGCGCAGGCTGTCCGCGAAGCCATAGGCCGACACCAGCATGAAGAGGCAGGCACCCACGCTCACCAGCATGTGCGTGCGGATGCCCGCGGCCCACAGCAATCGCTCGCGCTCCAGGCCGACGAGGCTGCCGAGCGCGGCCGCGACGAACAGGCGCAGCAGCGTCTCGCCATGGGACAGAAGAACGTTGCCGTGCAGCATGGACAGGGCCGGCGTCATTCGGTGAAGTTGTCCTTGATCAGGTCCACCACGTCCGATGAGCGCCCGCCGAGCACCGCCTTGGCGGAATACAGCATCGTGCCCGCGACCTGGCTGAACTCCACCTTCGGCGGCATCACCAGTTCCGTGCGGTTGACCTTCACGTCGAGCAGCGCCGGCCCGGGGTGCGCGAGGAAGGCGCGCACGGCATCGGGCAGCTGCTCGGCACGCTCCACCTTCTGCCCGTAGAAGCCGATCACCTCCGCCAGCCGCGCGAAGTCGGGGTTCAGCAGGTCGGTGTAGTTGTCGAGCAGCCCCTCGACCTTCTGCTCGAGCTCCACGAAGTTCAGGCTCGCGTTGTTGTAGACCACGACCTTGATCGGCAGCTTCTCCTGCACGGCCGTCATCAGGTCGCCCAGCAGCATCGCGATGCCGCCGTCGCCCGACAGCGAGATCACCTGCCGGCCCGGGAAGGCTTTCTGCGCGCCCAGCGCCTGCGGCATGGCGTTGGCCATGGTCCCGTGCAGCAGGCTCACGAGCGTGCGGCGGCGCCCGTTCATCGTGAGGTGGCGCAGCGACCACACCATCGGGCTGCCGCCATCGGCGGTGAAGACGGCATCGTCGGCCGCCAGTTCGTCGATCACGCGCGTGAGGTGCTGCGGATGGATCAGCCCCGCCTTGCCGGGCCGCTCGTCGCGGCGCAGCGTCTCCAGCGAAGCCTTGCGATGGCGCAGGCAGTCGTCGAGAAAGCTTCGGTCGGCGCGCTCCTCGAGCAGGGGAATCAGCGCCTCGACCGTGTGCGCGATGTCGCCCACCAGCCCCAGCGCCACCGGATGGCGGCGCCCGAGATGGCTGCCGTCGACGTCGATCTGCAGGATGGTCGCCTTGGCCGGATAGAACTGGCTCCATGCGAAGTCGGCGCCCAGCAGCAGCAGCGTGTCGCACTCCTGCAGCGCGCGGTAGCCCGATTCCACGCCGAAGATGCCGGTCATGCCCATGTTGAAGGGGTTGTCGTACTCCACGAAATCCTTGGCGCGCGAGGTGTGGGCGATCGGCGCCTTCAGGCACTGGCCGAGCGCCAGCAGCATCTCGTGCGCGCCCTCGCAGCCATGGCCCGCATAGATCGCGATCTTCTTTCCCTTGCCGATCAGGGCCGCCAGCTGCGCGAGTTCGGCATCGTTGGGCCGGATCACCGGCGCGGCGCGGTGCACCGAGAAGCCCAGGCCCTCCTTCACCTCGGTCTGCGCGATGTCGCTCGGCAAAATGACGACGGCCACGCCGCGGCGCGACAACGCCGCCTGCGCGGCCAGCGCCACCACGCGCTGCGCCTGCTCGGCCGACTGCACCTGTTCGCAGAAGACGCTGCAGCCCGCATAGAGCGACTTGAAGTCCACCTCCTGCGGAAACTCCATGCCGAGCTCGGCCGTCACGATCTGGCTCGCGATCAGCACCACCGGCGCGCGGTTGCGGTTCGACTCGAAGACGCCGTTGATGAAGTGCAGCCCGCCCGGCCCGCACGAACCCGCGCACAGGCTCAGCTCGCCCGTCAGGTACGACTCCGCGCCGGCGGCGAAGGCGGCCGCTTCCTCGTGGCGCACATGCACCCATTCGATCTCGCTGCGGCGGATCGCGTCGGTCACGTGGTTCAGCGTGTCGCCGACGATCCCGTAGCAACGTCTGGCGCCGGCCTTCTGCAGGGTTTCGATGACGAGGTCGGCGACTTTCTTGTGGGCCATGCGGAGCTTCCTTTGCGACAAAGACAAGAGGCTACGCACCCGCCTCGCGCGGCCCGTGGGCAGCGGTCGAAACCATGGGTAGGATTTCGCCGCGCAGGCAGAATGCGCCAAACATCCGCAAAGCCCGACGGCGGCGAGCACCCGCCCCGTCGCGAGACGACCCACCCGATGCAATCGACCGGAACCCTGCGCGGCATCGCCGCGATGCTGCTGGCCTGCGCCTTCTTCGGCTGCATGGACGCGCTGCTCAAGACCCTGGCCGGCCACTATCCGCCGGCGCAGGTGATGGCGCTGCGCGGCCTGACGGCGCTGCCCCTGGTCTGCCTCTACGTCGCGTGGCGCCGCGAGGCGGCCGGGGTCTTCAACCGCCGGTTGCGCTGGCGCCTGCACCTGCTGCGCGCCGCGCTGAACATGGCGATGCTCGTGCTCTTCGTCCATGGCCTCAAGACGCTGGGTCTGGCCGAGGCCTACACGCTGACCTTCATCGCGCCGCTGCTGATGGTGCTGATCGCCGTGCCGATGCTCGGCGAATCGATCCACGCGCGGCACTGGATCGCCATCGGGCTGGGCTTCGCGGGCGTGGTGATCGCGCTGCGGCCCGAGCAGGGCGCCTTCCTCTCGGCGGGCGCCATCGCGATCCTGGTGGCCGCGGTCTGCTATGCGCTGTCGAACATGCTGGGCCGGCTCATCAGCCGCACCGAGCCGAGCGCCGCGCTGGTGTTCTGGACCACCGTCGGCATGGCCCTGGGCGGCAGCCTGCTGGCGGCGCCGCAATGGGTGCCGATCCGCGCCGAGCACGCATGGATGCTCGCGGGCCTCGCCCTCAGCGGCTTCCTCGGGCAACTGGCGATCGCCGAGGCGTTCCGCCATGGCCAGGCCGCCGCCATCGCGCCCTTCGAGTACAGCGCGCTGGCCTGGGCCATCCTGCTCGACTGGCTGTTCTGGCAGGCCGTGCCCGATGCCTGGACCCTGGGCGGCGGCGCGCTGATCGTCGCGAGCGGCCTGTGGCTGGCGCGCAGCGAAGCATCGCGATCGGCCCGGAACAAGCAGCAGCCGGCGGCTTCCGCGACGCGCCCCTCGTCATGAGCGCGCCGGCAGCGCGGCGCTCGCAACCCCCTCGGTCCGGTGCCCGGCGATCCGGCGGCCGGCCATGTGCGAGGTGAAGATCGCGAGCATGAAGACGCCCACGCTCAGCAGGCTCAGGTAGTGGGCGCCGAGCAGATGGATGCCCACGGCGCCCAGGATGCCGGCCGTCGTCACGCCGAGGTAGGTCGCCGCGGTATTGAGGCCGAGCAGCACCGGCGCGATGGGCGGCGCGATATTGACGAGCCGATACTGCTGCGGCCCCTGGATGCCCCACCCTGTCGCCCCCCAGATCGCGACGGCCACGACGGCGGGCCCTAGCGAGGCGCTGGTCCAGGGCAGGAAGGCCATGTCCACCGCCTGGGCCGCCAGCACCACGAACATGACCTTCGTCGGACTGGTCCTGTCGAGCACGCGCGCCAGCGCGATGTTGGTGAGCGTGCCGCTGGCGCCCCAGACCACCAGCAGCGCACCGAACACCAGCGCGTTGACCAGCACGCGATCGAACACGACCGAGAAGTAGACGTAGACCAGGAAGTTGCCCGCCATGCCCAGGTAGGTGGTCAGCAGGGTCCAGCCGATGCGCGAATCCTTCAGCGGCGCCAGGCGCGCCCTGAGACCGATCCGCGGCGTCAGCGGCACCTGCCTGAGCAGCACCAGGATGCCCAGGCCCGCCGCCAGCCCCACGGCCGAGACGAAGTACATCGTCCAGCGCCAGTCGCCGAGCCCCCCGAGCACGGTGCCGATCGGCGAGCCCAGCGCCGTGGCCGCCGTCAGGCCCGCGACGATCACGGCGATCGCCTGGCCGCGGCGGTTCGGCGCCACGATGCTCGCGCCCGTCCCGGTCGCGGTCGGGGAGTACATGGCCGCGCCCAGTCCGGCGAACACGCGCGACACCAGCGCGACCGCGAAGCTGGGCGCGAGCGCCGTGGCGAGGTTCGCGAGCACGAAGATGCCGAGCCCCGCCAGCATCAGCTGCTTGCGCGGGACGTTGCCCGCGACGGCGGCGATCGTCGGCGCCAGCAGCGCATAGGCGATCGCATAGAGCGTCGTCAACTGGCCGGCCACTGCGATGTCGACGTCGAAGCTGTGCGCCAGTTGCGGCAGGATGCCGGCCATCACGAAGGTGTCCGTGCCGAGCGCGAACATCCCGAGGGCCAGCACCAGCAATCGCTTGTCCATGGCTTTTCCTTCAGCGCGATGCAAGGAAGAGCTGCTGCACCTCGGCGAACGGCTTCGCGTCGGCCGAGAGCGGATCGGAGTGGCCGGTCTCGAGGAAGCCCCGGGCGGCGCGCTCGGCCTGCCCCCATACCAGTTGCGGGATCGCGGAGCCCGCGCTCAGGCGCCGCACGCCGAGCTTGTAGAGCGCGGCCGCACCGGGCAGGCCACCCCAGGCCATGACGTTCAGCGGCAGCCGCGTGGCGAGGGCGACGTCCTCGATCTCCGTCGGCTCGCGCAGGCCCGGCACGAACAGGCCATCGGCACCCGCGGCCGAGTACAGCGTCGCGCGCCGGATCGTCTCCTCCACGCGCTCCGAGGGCTCCGCGAGCCCGGCGAGGACGACGTCGGTGCGCGCGTTCACGAACAGGTCGGCGTTCGTCCGGTGCAGGAAGGCCCGGATCGCCTCGATCTTGGCCGCCAGGATCGCCGGGGCGTCCCGTCCGTCCTCGATGTTGATGCCCATCACGCCGAGGTCGAGCAGCCGCTGCACGAGATCGACGACGGCCTTCGGGTCGTCCGAATAGCCGTTCTCGATGTCGACCGACAGCGGCACCGTGAGCACCCTGGCGATCCTCGCGACCGCACCGACGGCTTCGTCGACCGGCAGCGCCCGGCCATCCGCATGGCCCAGCGACCAGGCGAGCCCCGCGCTGGTGGTGGCGATGGCCGCGGCACCGGCGTGCTCGAACAGCCGGGCCGAGGCAGCGTCCCAGGCATTGGGCAGAACCAGCGGCGTGGCGGCGCGGTGAAGCTGGCGGAAATGCGCGACCGTGTTTCTCGCCGGGTCGAGGTGGGGGGAAGTCAATGCGTGCTCCTGAAGTGGGGCCCCTCGCGGGGTGACAGGCATGGATCTTCGGTCTAAACTTCGATGGCGTTAAGGTCAGGTTTCCGTCTTTTTGCGCCATGGGCTCGCCCTGTGCGCACCGTGCAACGAGGTGTCGGATGATTCGTGTCGGCGTGGTGATCTATCCCGGTTTTCAGCTGCTCACCCTGGCAGTGGTCTCGGTGTTCGAGTACGCCAACATGTCGCTGGCCGAGCCGCTGTATGTCCACACCCTGCTGTCCGAGCACGGCGGGCCGGTCCGGTCCTCGTGCGGCGTGGAGGTCGGCACGGTGCCGTTCGGCAACGCGCGCTACGACACCGTGCTGGTGGTCGGCGATACCGTCGTGACCGAGGGCTCCCCCGCCATGCTGGCCTTCCTGCGCAAGTCGGCGCGCCGTTCGCGGCGCATGGGGGCGGCCTGTACCGGCGCCTTCAACCTCGCGCAGGCCGGGCTGCTCGACGGCAAGCGCGCGACCACCCACTGGGCCCACGTGCTCAAGATGCGGCGCCATCACCCGGAGGTGCTGCTCGAGGAGGACAGCATCTTCGTGCAGGACGGCAGCGTCTGGACCTCGGCCGGCGCCACCGCCTGCATCGACCTCGGCCTGGCCCTGGTCGAGGAGGACTGCGGCGCCGATGTCGCCAAGCTGGTGGCGAAGCGCATGGTCGTGTACCACCGGCGCACCGGCGGCCAGTCGCAGCATTCCGCGCTGCTCGAGCTGCGACCGCGCACCGACCGCATCCAGAAGGCACTCACCTATGCGAAGAGCCATCTGACGAACGAGCTCTCGCTCGAGGAGCTCGCCGAGGCCGCCAGCCTCAGCCCGCGCCAGTTCGGCCGCGTGTTCAGGGAGGAGACCGGCCAGACGCCCGCCAAGGCGATCGAGCGGCTGCGCACCGAGACCGCGCGGCTGATGATCGAGTCGCAGCTGCTGCCGATCGAGACCGTGGCGCGCGACACCGGCTTCGGCGACCCCGACCGCATGCGCCGGGCCTTCCTGCGGGCCTATGGGCAGCCGCCGCAGGTCATTCGCCGGGCCAATCGGTCGGAGGCGCGGCGCGCCTGAGGCAGGCATGCCGCCGCGCGTCTCAGTCGAAGGTCCGCGCCACGAACGACGACTTGTTCGTGATCGACCAGCGGCCCTCGACCTCGTGCATCACGAAGTGATCGTTGAACAGCTTCTGGCCGATCCGCACCTTCACGATGGCCGTCGAGAGGCTGTCCGAGATGTGCGCCATCGAGAGGATCGCCTCCTCGCGCGGCGAATCCGTCGAACCGGGGCTCGGCCTCCCGCGGATGAGCGCCGCATAGTCGGTCGACGACAGGGTCTGCAGCTCGCCGTCCTGAAGCCACTGGACGAGGCAGCTCGGGTGGAAGACCTGGTGGAAGTCGCGGCTCTTCGGCTCGTAGGCGAGATGGAAATAGTCGTCGATCAGGGCGGCGACGGCTTGGGTCTGGGTCATTGCGAAATCTCTTCAAGGGATGGAAGCTTCGTATGGTGAAAGCTCCTCCCCTTCCCCGCTACCGCGAATCGGGCATCGCTGCCATTACAGGAACACATGGATCATGGAAGACCTCGATGGAGGACTCGTAGGCGGGTTGCTGGTGCTGGCCGCGGTCGCCGACTGCAAGAGCTTCAGTGGTGCCGCCTCGCGCCTGGGCCGGACACAGCCCGCGGTGAGCCGCGCCATCCAGCGGCTGGAAGACCGGCTGCGCGCGAAGCTCGTGCATCGCACCAGCCGGCAGGTCGAAGTGACGGATGCGGGGCACGCGTTGCTGGCGAAGGTGCTGCCCTTGCTTCAGGGCATCGAGGAGGCGACGGTCGGTGCGTCGGCTCAGACCTCGGTCGTCGACGGAACGCTGCGCGTGGCCTGCGATGCGGTGTTCGCCCGCCTCGTGCTGGCGCCGGAGCTGGCCGAGTTCCTCCAGCGCCACCCCGCGCTCCAACTGAAGCTGGAGACGCGCAACGATCTCCCGGACCTGGTGAGCGACGGATTCGATCTCGCCATCCGGTTCGGAGCGCCGTCGGTGTCGACGCTGGTCTGCCGCAGGCTCTACAGCCCGCGGATCCTGACCGTGGCCGCGCCCGCCTACCTCGCGCAACGCGGCCGGCCGGCGTCGCCGCAGGATCTGGTCGATGGCGGCCATGAATGCATCCATGCCATCGACCCGTCCACCGGCCGGCTCTTCGACTGGGAGTTCTGGCGCGGCGACGAGAAGCTGAAGGTGGCCGTGCGCGGCAGCCTGACGGTCACCGATGCGGGCACCAAGATCGGCGCCTGCCTCGCGGGCTACGGCATCGCGCAGGTGATCGACCTCGGCATCGAAGCGCACCTGCGCGCGGGCACGCTGGTGCCGGTGCTGACGGACTGGCCCGACGAGACCTTCCCGCTCTATGTCTACTACCCGGGCAGGGAGCACGTTCCGGCCAAGGTCAGGGCGTTCATCGACTTCGTCGCGCGCATGATGCCCGGGCCACAATCCGAGGGACACGCAGCCTGCCGGCAACGCGCTTGAGCAGGCACCGCGCGACCTTTGCCAGCCACCGCCCCGCAGGCGTGTGTCCGACAACGCAATCGCCGCGCACCGACACCGCGCGCCGCTTCGCCTGCACAAGCTGCGGCGCTTCAACGTCCAGGAGCAGCAGCATGCAACGTTTCATCGATCGTGTCGTCATCGTCACGGGCGCCGGTTCCGGCATCGGCGAGGCCACGGCCCGTCGTTTCTCGCAGGAGGGCGCCAGCGTCGTGCTCGCGGGCGACACCAAGGCCAAACTCGAGCGCGTCGCCGCCGACCTGCCGCCGGAGCGCACGCTGGTCAAGGTCACCGACGTGTCGAACTACAAGCAGGTGCAGGCGCTGGTGGCCGCCACCATCAAGCGCTTCGGCGCGCTGCACGTGCTGTTCAACAACGCGGGCATCGCGGTCGAGGGCAGCGTGACCGAGGCACCCTTCGACGGCTGGGCCAAGACCATGGCGACCAACGTCGGCGGCGTGTTCCACGGTTGCCGCGCGGCCATGCCGCACCTGATCGCGAGCCGCGGCTGCATCGTCAACACCGGCTCGGTCTCGGGGCTCGGCGGCGATTGGGCGCTCGGCTTCTACAACGCCTCGAAGGGCGCGATCGTCAACTTCACCAAGGCCCTCGCGCTCGACCATGGCAAGGACGGCGTGCGCGTCAACGCCGTCTGCCCGAGCCTGACCTTCACGCCGATGACCGAGGACATGAAGGGCGACCGCAAGCTGATGGCGAAATTCCGCGAGCGCATTCCGCTGGGGCGCGGGGCCGAGCCCTCGGAGATCGCGGCGGTCGTGGCCTTCCTGGCGAGCGACGACGCGAGCTTCGTCTCGGGCGTGGCGCTGCCGGTGGACGGCGGACTCATGGCCTCGAACGGGCAGCCCAACATGGCCTGAGGCGGCGCGCTCGCGGGATGCGTCATTCCTGCGTGGCGATGCGCTGCAGGCCTACGCGATGCGGGCAACCCCGAACCGAGTGTCATGGCTCCCACGAAACCCAACCAGGAGCCCCACATGACCACCAAACGCGCCGAACCCGATGCCTGCAGCCTGCTCGATACCGACCACAAGAACGTGAAGAAGCTGTTCACGGCCTACGACGAACTCGTCGGCTCGAAGGCCGCGAGCGCGAGCGCGAAGAAGCGCCAGCTGGCGCAGCAGATCTGCGCCGAACTCACGGTGCACACCCAGATCGAGGAAGAGATCTTCTATCCGGCGGTGCGCGAAGCGATCAAGGAAACCGACCTGCTCGACGAGGCCGAGGTCGAGCACGCCAGCGCCAAGGACCTGATCGCCCAGATCCAGGACGCCGAGGAGATCGACGAGATGTTCGATGCCAAGGTCAAGGTGCTGGGCGAATACATCGACCACCACGTCAAGGAAGAGCGCAACGAGATGTTCCCCAAGGCACGCGCGGCTAAGGGCCTGGACCTCGTGACGATGCGCGAGCTGATGGCGGCGCGCAAGGAAGAACTGATGGCCGAACTCACGGCGGCGGCTTGAGTCGTCGCGCCCTGGATCGAGCCCGCCGCGTGCGGGCTTAATCCGGGCGCTTGGCCTTCGAGAGGGCGGCCCTGCCCTCCGGCGTCACCCGAAAGATGATCGAGGGGGCCTGGGTCAATGGAACACCCGGCGGCGGAAGCCGCGCCTCGATCAGGCCCGCGGCCTCGAGAACGATGGCGTTGCGGATGTCGGCCTCTTCATGAAGCGCGAGCGGAAACTGCGAATCCTCGATACGGCGTAAAAAATCCATCGGCATGGGGAGACCTCCGACGGGCGCGGATGATAGCCAAGACCGCGGGGCTTGCGCCATGTCATTTCACTATCGAGGGTCCGGGAATGGACTCCGCGCGCGTTCCGGCCTTGGGCCCCCGGCTCGACCGCGCGGGTCGGCGGCCTTGCGCTTCCCCGAGGATGCCCGGTTGCTGACGCTGCGCGCGCGTCAACGCCGAGAGCCCTTCGGCGGTCACTTCGAGCACGATGGCGCGCGGAATGTAGAACTCGCCCGTTCGCTCCCGCAGCGGCCGATCGAAGGTCGCGCGCACCAGGCCCGCGGCCTCCAGCGAGAGCAGCTGTTCGATCTCGTCGCGCGAGGTGGACTCGGCCGGCAGCCGCCGCTGCCAGAAGGTGGCCAGCAGCTTCATGCTGACGAGCACCCGCTGCTGCCGGTCGCTGAGGGTCTTCGCACGCATTCCTGCCACCTCCTGATCGAAGTCGAATCCTGGCCCCGTGGGCCAAGTTATCGGCCGCGCGCGGCGCGGCAGGCGTAGGCGCGTTTCCGGTTCCCGCGACGTCCAGGCGCCCTGCGCATGCCGGGGCCGTCGGTGCGCCACGACGAGCTGGCGCGGCGGGCACCTACACGGCGCCCCGGGCCCGAGCCCCACCGTGAGGCATCGATCAGTCAACCAACCCACCCAGGAGCTACACCATGACCACCGCATCCATCACCAGCGACGAAGTCCTGTCGATCCTCAACGACCTGCTCGAGAACTCGCGCGACGGCGAATACGGATTCCGCGCCTGCGCCGACGAAGTCGAAGACACGCAGGTCAAGCAGGTCTTCGAGAACCGCGCGGTCCAATGCGCCGCGGCCGCCGAAGAGCTGGCCACCCTGATCCGCGCGCTCGGCGGCAAGGCGGACCAGGGCGGCAGCGTCAGCGGCGCGCTGCACCGCGGCTGGGTTCATGTGAAGGGCACGCTGGGTGCCGACAGCGCCCTGTCGATGCTCGAGGAGTGCGAACGCGGCGAGGACTCGGCCGTCGCGCGCTACCGCAAGGCGCTGAAGAACGACCTGCCCGCCGAAGTGCTCGCCGTCGTGCAGCGACAGGCCGACGGTGCCCAGCGCAACCATGACCAGATCCGCGACCTGCGCGACCAGTACAAGGCCAAGGGCTGAGCATGGCCACGCGCAAGCCCATGTCGCCCGTGAACATCGAGCAGAACCGCGAGGTCGGCATCGACACGCCGCTGGACGGCAGCCGCATGGGCCGCGAGGCCGGCAAGCCTTCGGGCGATCCGGGCGAGCGCGGCCACGATGCGCCTCCGCCCGGCACCGAGGGCGCCAAGCCGCCCGCACAGACCCGGCGCAACGGCGAGAAGGCCTAGCCAGTGGCGGGCGCCTTCGCTGCTCATCGAGTCAATCCCTCAGGAGGTCCCATGACAGACGATCCCAAGAAGACCGCGCTCGATCGCAAGCTCATCGCGCTGCACGAACCCCATGAAGTCCGTTCGTGGACCCAGAGCCTGGGCTGCACCGAGACCCAGCTTCGCGACGCGGTGAAGGCCGTCGGCAATTCGGCCGACGAGGTCCGCCAGTACCTGGCCGAGAAACTCAAATGAAGCGTCTTCGGCGGCGCGAGGACCTCGCGCGGCAGCCCCATCCCGGTCCCGGCCAGCGCTCGACGAAGTGAACGACGCGGCGAGCTTCGAGACCTACGAACACCCGGCCGGCGGCTGGGGTTCGCTGAAGGCGGTGGGCAGCATCCTGCTGCGCGAGCACATTCCCATCCTGGGCGCGCGGGCCCTGCTCCAGCAGAACAAGCCCGATGGCTTCGCCTGCGTGAGCTGTGCCTGGGCCAAGCCCGGCCATCCGCGCACGGCCGAGTTCTGCGAGAACGGCGCCAAGGCCACGGCCTGGGAACTCACGGCCAAGCGCATGCCGCCGGCCTTCTTCGAGCAGCACACGGTCACGCAACTGCTCGGCTGGAGCGACCACGAACTCGAAGCCGGCGGCCGTCTCACGCGGCCGATGCGCTGGGACGCCGCGAGCGACCGCTACCTCGAAATCTCGTGGGACGACGCCTTCGCGGAGATCGGCGCCGAGCTGCGCGCGCTGCGCCGCGAGGATCCGGCCTCGGTGGTGTTCTATGCCTCGGGCCGCGCCTCGCTCGAGACCAGCTACCTTTACCAGCTGCTGGCGCGCCTGTACGGCAACAACAACCTGCCCGACAGCTCGAACATGTGCCACGAGACCACCTCGGTGGCGCTGCCCGAGACCATCGGCGTGCCCGTGGGCACGGTGCGGCTCGACGACTTCGAACATTGCGACGCGATCTTCATCTTCGGCCACAACACCGGCGTGAGCAGCCCGCGCATGCTGCACCAGCTGCAGGAAGCCCGCCAGCGCGGCGCGAAGATCGTGACCTTCAATCCGCTGCGCGAACCCGGGCTGGTGCACTTCGCGAATCCGCAGTCGCCGGTGCAGATGCTCACGCCCGCCGAGACGCAGCTCAGCACCCAGTACCTGCAGGTGCGCAACGGCGGCGACCTCGCGGCGCTCGCGGGCCTGTGCAAGGCGCTGGTGGTGGCCGATGACGCGGCGCTCGCGGCCGGCGCACCTCGCGTGCTCGATGCCGACTTTCTCGCCGCGCACACCGAGGGCTTCGAGAATTTCGTGGCCTGGCTGCGCGAGGTCTCATGGACCGTCATCGCCGCGGAATCGGGCCTGACGCGCGAGGCGCTCGAACAGGCCGCCACCACCTTCGCCGAGTCGCGCGCCGTAATCGGCATCTACGGCATGGGCCTGACCCAGCATGTGGAGGGCGTCGCGAACGTGCAGATGGTGTCGAACCTGCTGCTGCTCGGCGGCCATATCGGCCGCCCTGGCGCGGGCATTTGCCCGGTGCGCGGCCATTCGAACGTGCAGGGCCAGCGCACCGTGGGCATCACCGAGAAGCCCGAGCTCGCGCCGCTCGACGCGATGGCGAAGCTCTACCGCTTCGAGCCGCCGCGCGAGAAGGGCCTCAACACGGTGGAGGCCTGTCGCGGCGTGCTCGACGGCTCGGTGCGCGCCTTCGTCGCGCTCGGCGGCAACTTCACGCGCGCCGTGCCCGACACCGACCGCATCGAGCCCGCATGGAAGAAGCTGCGGCTCACGGTCAACATCGCCACCAAGCTCAACCGCAGCCATCTGGTGCACGGCGAGGTGTCGTACCTGCTGCCCTGCCTGGGCCGCA
This sequence comes from Variovorax sp. GW821-FHT10D07, assembly GCF_059415325.1. Taxonomy (NCBI): domain Bacteria; kingdom Pseudomonadati; phylum Pseudomonadota; class Betaproteobacteria; order Burkholderiales; family Comamonadaceae; genus Variovorax; species Variovorax sp. GW821-FHT10D07. Next base: position 732,301 of record NZ_JBWKMZ010000001.1, read on the forward strand.
TCGAGATCGACCGCCAGGCGGGCGGCGAGCAGTCGGTGTCGGTCGAGGACTCCACCGGCGTGATGCATGCGTCGCGCGGCGTGGCCGAGCCCGCCGCCCACACGCTGCGTTCCGAGGTCGCGATCGTCGCGCGCATCGCGCTTGCCACCTTGCCGCCGAACCCGGCCGTGCCCTGGGAGGCCTGGGCCGAGAACTATGCGCGCATCCGCGAGCACATCGCGCAGGTGCTGCCCGAGGTGTTCCACGACTTCAATGCCCGGCTCGAAGATCCGGCGGGCTTTCCTCGGCCGCTGCCCGCGCGCGAGCGCGTGTGGAAGACGAAGAACGGCAAGGCCAACTTCAAGGGCTACGGCCTGTTGCGCGAGGGCGCGGCGCCATCGCAGCAGGTGCTGCGGCTCATGACCCTGCGCAGCGACGACCAGTTCAACACCTCCATCTACAGCCTCGACGACCGCTTCCGCGGCATCCACGGCACGCGCCGCGTGCTGCTGATGAACGCGCGCGACATGGCGCGGCTGGCGCTGGCCGAGGGCGACATGGTCGATGTGAACGCCGAAGGGTTCGAGGACGCCGAGCGCCGGGTGACGGGCCTGCGCGTCACGCCCTACGACCTGCCCGAGGGCTGCGTGGGCGGCTACTACCCGGAGTGCAATCCGCTGATTCCGCTCGAGCACTTCGCGCGCCAGAGCATGGTGCCCGCGGCGAAGGCGATTCCCGTGCGCGTGGCGCGCAGCCCGGTCGCCTGAACGCCGCGGCCGGCGTCATCGTCAGTCCTTGCCGGTGGCGTCGGTGCGCTCCGCATTGGTGGTGCTGCGCGAGCCCTTGAGGTGGAGTTCGATGTCCGAGGCATTCGGGCCGACGGCACGAATGGCCTCCTCGACCTGCTCGACGGTGGCGTCCAGCTTGCGGGCGAGTTGCGCGACGTCCGCGGCGGATTTGGCATCGATCTTCGGCGAGGCATCGTTGTGAAGGGTCATGAAAGTGCTCCGGAAATCGGGTTGTAAACAAAGGCGCGGGCCAGCGCCGCAAAGCTGCGACGACCGCGCGGCCACCGGTCTTCAGGACCCGGACCGGGCCTTCACCTCGGCCTCCGCGTCCAGCCAGTCCTGCTCGGCATTGCCCTCGGTCTTTCCGCGGCGCTCGTAGGCGGCATAGGCGGCTTCGCGGATCGCCTGTTCCCGGTCGGTCTCGCCGGTTTCCTTCGGCGCGGCCGCCGCGGCGTCGTCCAGGCCTTCGGTGAGCGAATCGACCGGTGGGTTCGCGCCACCCGCCGGCGCGACCAGGGGCTGGTCGCCGCCATTCTTCGAACTTGCCATCTGAGGCTCCTTGCAGTGTTGGGTTCGATGGACGGTAAGCCGGCCAGCCGGCGGCTCCGTCTCTTCTTTGCGAACAATCTCGTAGGAGCAGGTCGCCCCCGCGCCGACATGCCGTCGGCGGCGCGCGCGCCGCGGGCGCAGGCGCACTCCTGCAAGAGGATGCGCGCGAGGATGTCGCGGGCAGGCCGCCTGCGCACGCACGCTGCGACGGATCGCAGGAGCACTCGCCCATATGTCAGATATCCAGCCTTTCCCACGCCCCCACCCTCGAGAGGACGACGATGGCCCCGTGGGCGGCATGCCCAACACCGCCACCGTCGCCTATGCCGGCAAGTCGCTCTGGCTCGCGCGCTTCGATCGCTTCGCCAGCCGCGTCACGCGCTGGGCCGGCACGCCGACCGCCTTCTGCGTCGCCCTGATGGCGGTGGCCGCCTGGGCGCTGTGCGGGCCGCTGTTCAAGTTCTCGGAGAACTGGCAGCTGGTGATCAACACCGGCACGACGATCGTGACCTTCCTCATGGTGTTCCTGATCCAGCAGAGCCAGAACAAGGACAGCGTGGCCGTGCACCTCAAGCTCGACGAACTGCTCGCCACCAGCCAGCGCGCGAGCAACCGCATGATCGGCATCGAGGCGCTCGACGAGCAGGAGCTGCAGCGCGTGGCCGCGTTCTATGCCCGTCTCGCGGAACGCGCCAAGGCCGGCAACCTCACGTCCGAGGCCGCGCAGAAGGTGGCGATGGGCAGGGACATGGCCAAGTGCGCGGGACGGTCGGAGCCCGCGGCGCGCCCCTGAGAACTTCCCCCTTTTCTTCCCTTGACATCCACAGAGGACCCGCCATGACCGATCCCCGCGAAGCAGGCCCCAGGCCGCCCTTCTCGACCCCCCAGCAGCAACCGCCCGGCCTCGAATCCGAGATGTCGCCGCGTCCCGACTTCGGCGAGAACTCCTACGTGGGCGCCGGCAAGCTGCTGGGCAAGGCCGCCCTGATCACCGGCGGCGACAGCGGCATCGGCCGCGCCGTCGCGCTGGCCTTCGCGCGCGAAGGCGCGGACGTGGTGATCTCGTACCTGGCCGAAGAGGACTCCGATGCGGAGCTTACCCGCGGCCTGGTCGAGGGCGCCGGGCGCCGGTGCGTGCTCGCGCCCGGCGACATCCGCGAGGAGGCGCAGTGCCAGGCCCTCGTGGCCACCACGCTCGAGCACTTCGGGCGCATCGACGTGCTGGTGAACAACGCCGCCTTCCAGATGTCGCACAAGTCGCTCGAGCAGATCAGCGCCGAGGAGTTCGACCGCACTTTCCGCACCAACGTCTACGCGAACTTCTACCTCTGCAAGGCCGCGGTGCCCCATATGAAGCCCGGCAGCTCGATCATCAGCACCGCCTCGGTCAATGCCGACAAGCCCAATGCCACGCTGGTGGCCTATGCCGCGACCAAGGGCGCGATCCAGAACCTCTCGGGCGGCATGGCGCAACTGCTTGCCGACAAGGGCATCCGCGTGAACTGCGTGGCGCCGGGGCCGTTCTGGACCCCGCTAATTCCCTCGACCCTGCCGGCCGGCAATGTCAGGGAGTTCGGCACGCAGACGCCGATGAAGCGACCGGGCCAGCCGCGTGAGCTGCAGGCGGTCTACGTGCTGCTGGCCTCCGACGAGGGCAGCTACATCTCCGGCGCGACGATTCCCGTGACCGGCGGCGTGCCCTTCCTCTGAAGCCTAGGCCGCGCAACGCGCGAGCGGCAGGTGCAGCAGCGCCTGGCGTAGCGTGGTGTCGACCCGCCGCAGCGACAGGCCGTGGCGCACCGCGACTTCCTCGCGCGTGAGTTCGTGCACCCGCAGCGCCACCAGGATGTGCTGGTGACGCAGCGGCAACACGCGCATCGCGCGCTCCACGGCCTGGAGGTCGGAGCGCGCCTCGGCGATCAGCTCCGGTCCGGGCGACTGGTCCGCCAGGTGCTCGAGCGTTTCCTGCGCGCCGTCCGCCCCCTGCCATGGACGCTCCGCGCGCAGCCGGTCCATGGCCGCGTTGCAGGCGACGCGGTAGACATAGGCCAGCGGGCTCTGCACGCCCGCGAAGGCCGTGCCGGCCAGCCGCAGCCAGGCATCGTGCAGGCTTTCGCTGGCCGCGTCCGCACTGCCCAGGTGGCGTGCGAGCCGGCGGTGCAGCTGCGCGTAGTTCGTCACCAGCAGCGCCTGGAAGTCCGGCGACGGCGCACGGTCGATCCCTGCGGCATCGCCGCAGGACACGGACATCGGCGAGTTCATGGCGGGTGGCCGGGCTAGCGTCCGCGCGGCAGGCCGCGGCGTTCGTTCTCGGTCAGCCGCGCGATCTGCGCGTCGGTCAGCGCGCCATGCCCCAGCATCTGGATGAAGCCCGAGGGGTCGTAGCTGGCCTGCTCCGCCGGCTTGCGCGGCACCGGCCCGCCGCCCTCCCCGCCTTGTGTACCGCCTCCACCGCCCGGACCGGCCGCGGGCTCGTTGCCGAAGCCGAGCACCCGCACCGTGAACACCGAGGGCAAGGCCTGGCGTGCGGACTTGCGTTCGCGCTGCACCGTGTCCTGCGCCGCCATCGCGGCCTGCGAGGCGGCCGCGCTCGCGTTGGTGAGCGCGCCCACGTTGACCGACGCCACCACCGGCAGCCCGGCCGATTCGCCCTTGACCTGGATGTTGGCCGCGTTGACCACCTGCAAGGCCGCGAGGTTCACGTTGCCCGAGACGCGAATCCCAGCCTCGCCCGCATCGATGGTGCCCAAGGGTGCGATCAGGTCCACGTCGCCCGGCGGTACTTCCGGAATCGGATCGAGCGTCGCGATGCCGGCACCGGTGCTCGGCACGTTGGGTGAGAGCTTCACGTTGCCCAGCGTGTCGTACTCGCGCTTGGGCGGCGTGTAGACCACGGTGGTCTTCGAGCCCCGGCCGGCATTGATGTCGCCCGTGGCCGACCACGCGAGGATGTCGCCGCCGAAGGTGGTCATGATGCGCGACAGGCCCAGCAGGATGCTGCCCTGGCTGTACATCTGGATGCTGCCCTCGCCCTGGGTCAGCAGGCCCGCGGGCACCGCGTCCTCCTTGATCGAGGGTGTCACGCCCTCCACGCCGACGACGGTCTGGCCGCCCGGCGCCAGGGTCTGGATGCCGCCGCCCACGACCGTGCGGATGCCCGCGTTGCTGTCCACGCCCTGGTAGAGCGTGATGTCGCCCGCGCGCCGGATCGGCTGGCCGGCCGCGTCGGTGTCGGGGAACAGCGTGGCGATGGCGTCGCGCCCGCGCAGGTAGCTGCCATAGCGCGGGCTGTCGGCGTCGTTGTACTCGCGCCCGCCGGCCGTGAGCTCGGCGAAATAGACCTGCCGCACGAAGATGCGCTGCTGCTCGGCGGGCAAGGCGAGGAAGTAGGCCAGGGCATCGGCCCCGCCCGGGCCCGCATAGCCGTAGCGCTGGCCCAGCCACTGGGCCAGCTCGGCCTCGTAGGTGCGCGCGACCTTGCCGGGCTGGTCGGCCAGCGGCTGGCCGGTGGCGGCGAGCCGGGTTGCGTCCAGGTAGCGCCGCGCGAAGCCGGTGTAGTCGACCGTGCCCTCGCCCGGCGCGCCCGCGCCCAGGCCCGCCTGCAGCGTGATGCCCGCGCCCGGCCGCGTGTCGCCGGGGACCAGCGGGCCCAGGCTGGTCAGGCTGGCCTGGCTGCCCTGGTAGATCTGCCCACCCGCCGAGACCTCGAGCGAGCCGGGGCCGGCGATCGTCCAGCCGGTGAACAGCACGCTGCCTTGCGCCGCGATCATCGACACGTCGTTGGCGCCGTTCTGCACGATCAGGCCGCGGGTGTCGACGATGTCGCCGCCGGCCACCATGCGCAGCGGACCGGCGGACTGGTAGTACGGCATCGAGAGGCCGCCCGTGGCGAGCGCGTCGGTCATGTAGATGCGTCCCGACTGGATGCCGACGATGTCGCCTTTCAGCGCATAGATGCGCGTGCCCTGGCCGCCGAGCGTGCTGTCGTCGACGACGTTGTTGGGCCCGAACATGAACATCGTGCCCTCGATGACCACGCGGTCGAGCGGCGTATCGGCGTTGCCCCAGTAGTTGGAGTCGAGCACCTTGCGGCCGCGGCTGTCGAGCTCCCCGCCCAGGCGCCAGGCCGGATTCAGCGGGGTGGCGATGCTGTTCGCCGAGGCGCCCAGGATGGCGATCGGGGAGGAGCCGTTGGAGACGTTGTTGGCGGCATCGCCGCTGATCAGGTCGCGCGCCAGCAGCTCGAGCGCGCTGTGCGAGGACGGCATCAGCAGCACCTCGCCGCCGGTCGCGTAGTAGATGCTGCCGCCCAGCGCCGCCGCGCGCAGCACCGAGGGCACGACATTGCCGCTCTTGACGATGGGCGTGAGGTTGCCGCCGGCCGACACCAGGTCGATCTGCGTGGCCGGCGTCCACAGGGTGAACCAGGTCGATCCGAAGCCGGTGATGCCGTCCGCGTTGGTGCCCGCGGTTTCGCTGACGGGCGTGTCGCGGCCGGGATCGGTGAAGGTGTTCACCGCCAGGTCGCCCAGCGTGCGCACGCGCACCGCGCCGTCGCCCGGCGCGAAGCTGGCCTCGCCGCTGGAGCGGCTGGCATAGGGGGTGTAGGGGTCGAGCGGGCGCTGGTCGCGCAAGCGATAGCCATAGCCCTGCAGCCGTTCGCTGCCCACGCTGCCGGCCGTCACGGTGGTATCGCCGCGCAGGCCCACGAACATCCCGCCGTTGACCTGGCCGCCCGCGCTCACGTCGAGCGCGCCGCCGCCGGTCTGCAGCAACTGCCCGTCCACCACGCGGCCGCTGCCGGCCGCCGCCACCACGAGGCTGCGGTTGCCTTCGCCCAGCGTCGCCCCGTCGGGCAGGCCGATGTTGCCGCCCGCGCGCACCGTGACGTTGCCGCCGCCCAGCGTGCCCACGCCCGTGAAGGCGGGCAGCTCCAGCAACTGGGGAAAGGGCGCGGCGCTGTTGAAGGAGTAGGTGCCGAAGTTGATGCCCCAGGCGGTCGGCTGGTCCAGGCCCGCCCCGCCCTGGCGCCACAGCCAGGTGCCGATCGACTGGCTGTCCCGGGCCTGGAAGCCCAGGATGTCGCCTTGCGCGGCCAGCGTGAAGTCGCCGCCCTGCGCGGGCATCCACATCCGCGTGCTGTCGAGTGTGGGCTCGTAGGCGCCGTTGGCCGCGCCGAGCACGGTGCCGTCGGTCTGCAGCCCGCGGTCCAGGTTGAACGGCGCGCTCGCCGCGCCGTCGATGGCGGTGCCGGCGGTGTAGACGCCGAACGGCGACTTCTGCACGTAGTTGCCGCCGGCCAGCAGCTCGAGGTCGCCGGTGCCGGTGCGGATCACGCTGCTGCCGATCGAGACCACGGGCGATGCCAGGCCGATCAGGTGCGCGTCCTCCAGCGTGATGTTGCCCATGCCCGCCAGTTGGCTCGCCGTGTGCAGCGCGCGCGTGTCCGCGCTGCCCAGGTCCGCGCCCGCCACCAGCCGCATCGACCACGACTGCATGCCCGGCGCCAGCATCGGCGCCATCGCCCATTGCCGGCCCTGGGTGCCGTCCGGTCCCACCGGACGCGTCGGCGCGATGGCGCCGCCCACGTAGCCCTGCACGACGGTGTTGACGGGAAGAATGGAGCCGGCCGGCAGCGTGTAGTCCTCCGTCAGCAAGGCGCCGTTGGTCAGGAAGCCCAGCGGCGTGCCCGCCGGGATGGTGATGGCCGACAGCACGACCGATCCCATGCCCACGTTGAAGCCGGCGCCGAAGGTCTGGCCCTGGTTGAGCACGGTCTGCGCGGGGATGACCTCGCCCTTGCGGTACAGCACCGAGCCGTCGGCGTTGTACACATTGGCGGTCGCCACCGTGTCGTAGGAGAAGAAGGCTTCGAGCACCTGGGCCTCCGCCGGCAGGGTCGCGTTGGGGTTGACGGCGATGCTGTAGAAGAAGCCCGGATCGGTGATCGTGATCGCGAAATTCAAGGTGGCATCGGACGGGAACAAGGTGAAGGCCTGCACCGTCACGGGCGTGGGGATGTTCACCGCACTGGTCAAGGTGCCGACCGGCAGTTGCACGCCCCAGCCGTTGTCGTCGGGCGAGGCACCGGGCGGCGCGAAGCCGTCGCTGATGCTGCCGTTGATCTTCAGGTCGCCCGTGGCGCGCAGCACCAGCACGCCCGGTTCGCCCGAGCCGCGCAGGGCCGGGTCGGCACCGGGGCCGTAGCGGTAGCCCGAGAGGTCGATGTCGCCCTCGGTCGACAGGCTGCCCGTGCCGTCGAGCTCGACGCCGGGGCGCAGGTGATAGGCCGCGCCGTAGGCGCGCAGGCCGGCCAGGCGGCCCTGCAGGCCGTCGTTGGCCCATGCCGCGTCGATGAAGCGGCGGCTGTCGACGTCGATGCCGTCCAGCAACTGCTGGTCGATGACCGTGCCGTCCGCCAGCGTGTAGGTGCGGAAGCCCACCACCGCGATGGAGGCGGCGCCGCGGATGTTCAAGGGGCCGGCCGCCTGGATCGCGATGTCGTTGTCGCGGGACGCATCGGCCGGATCGGGGCCGCGGCGCGGCGCGCCGATCTCCACCTGGCCGCGCGCGATGCCGTCGGGCGTGCTCAGGTCCAGCGTGGCGCCGGGCTGCAGCGTGACGCTGCCGCGCGTCGAGCTCAGCGCGATGTGCGCGCGGTTCGAGGCGTCGATCGGCTGGCCGTTGCTGTCGACGGCCAGTTGCGTGGCATGCACGTCCAGCACCGACGAGGCCCCCAGCGTCAGGTCGCCGCTGGCGGTCAGCGCGATGCTGCCGGGCCCGCGGCCCGATGCGTCGAGCCTGCCGTTCACCGTCAGGCTGCCGTCGTCGAGCACGATCGCGATCTTGTTGGCGCGCACGCCGTCGCCGACCGCCAGGTCGCCATGCGCGATGCGGAAGCCGCGCAGCGCGGTGAAGCCGGCGTCGTTGAGTTGGGTGTTCAGGGCGGCGAAGCCGGCGTTGTCGAGCGCGCCCACCTGCTCGATGAAGCTGCCCTGCGCAAAGCCCTGCCCGCCGCTGCCGCGCAGCGTGCCGTTCCATTGCACGGTGGCGCCATCGGCCAGCGCGCTCGCCTGGATCGAGCCCGCGTCGCTCGCGGCGGCGGAGACGTCGATGGTCGATCCGGCCTGCTGCGCGATGCTGCCACCCGTGCTGGTCGCGGTCAGCGCGCCGCCCCAGGAATCGCGCGCCACGTCGTAGAACGTCACGTGGCGCCCGCTCAGGTCGATGGCGGCATTCGCGCCGAAGACGATGTCGCCCGTGCCTTGCACGTCGAGCTTGCCCGTGGGCAAAGCGATGGCCGTGTCCAGCGTCACCTTGCGGCCGCTGAAGGCCAGCGAGGCGCCCAGGTCCTGCACCTCGTTCGTGCGGCCCGCCGTCGCGCCCTCGGGCAGCGCGACATGGATGTCGCCACCGGCCGCATAGCGCATGGTCGAGCCGCTGGCGCCGGTCAGCAGCGGCGTGCGGATGTCGAGCGCGCCGCCTTGCAGCGTGCCCGAGGCATCGCGCGTCAGGCCCACCGACAGCGAGCCCTTGTTGTTGGCGGTCACCGCCTGGGCGGCGTCGATGGTGACGTCGGCGAAGCCCAGCGCCACGCGGTCGAGCGCGGTCTGGCTCTGCGCGCGGGCATGGGCGTCGTAGCCGAAGATCATCGTGTTGACGTCCAGCACGAGGTGGCCCGCGCCGGAGCCCGGACCGCCGGGCACGGTCGCCACCGGGTCCGCGCTCGCATAAGGCGACGTGGTCGTTCCCAGGCCCGAGCGCACGCCGTTCCACACCAGCGTGTCGGTGACCAGGCGCACCTCGTCGCCCGCGTTGCCCCAGCCGTAGAAGGCCGGCGTGTTGATGGCCAGCTGCACCTTCGACTCCCCGGTGTCGAGCGTGACCGTTCCGTAGAAGTTGAGGGTGTCGGCGGTCAGTGCCAGCCGTTCCAGCGCGGGCAGGCCGCTGTCGGTGGCGGGCCGCAGCAGGCGCGCGAGCACGTCCTGCGTCAGCCGCCAGCCCGTGGGCAGCACGCCGGCGGCATCGGCCTGCGCCAGCGCCGCGTCGTTGCCGATGTTGATCTGGTGCTGCGCCACCGTCACGAAGCGCGCGCCCAGGTTGACGTTGCCCAGGCTCAGGTCGCCCGGCGCCAGGAAGGCGACCGTGCCGGTGGTCAGCAGGCTGGCGCCGTCGGCCACGCGGATGCGGCCCGTGCCCTGCGCGGGCAGGAAGTCGAGGAAGCCGTTGGCGACCGCCAGCACCGCGGGCCCGCTGGCCGTGGGGGCCAGGAAGTTGGCATAGAGATAGCCCAGGCTGGAGTCGGCCGCCGGGTCGGCGAAGCCTCGGGTGTCGAGCACGGCCGAGGTGTCGACCGACAGGTCGTTGCCGATCAGGAAGATCTGGCCGGCCTTGAGCGCCGCGCCCTCGCCCACGTGGACCGTGCCCGCGCCCCCCATCGTGAAGTAGACGCGCGGGCTGTCGCTCTGGTTGGTGTTGCCGTCGAAATAGCTGGTCCAGCCGCCGATGGAGATCGACGCGGCATTCATCGCATTGAGGTCGCTCGCCGCGAGCGTGATGCGCCCCGGCACGGGCGTGGCGCCATCGGCCGTGACGTCGATGGCCGCGTTGCCGGTCACGATCACGCGGCCGGCCCCGCCGCCCGGCGCGCCGCCCATCAGCGCCTGGCCCTCGAAGCTGAGCGCGTCGCCGCCCGCGTCCGAGCGCATCAGGTCGAAGCGCAGGATCTTGCCGTCGGCCGGCAGCAGCGGCCGCACGCGGCCGAAGCGGGCCGCCTGCTGGATGGCGAAGTCCGAGTAGCTGGTCTCGTTGTACTGCGAGAACCGGCGCACCGCGGCGCCCGGCGTCACCAGCACGGCGGTGGGCAGGCTGTCGCGAATGCCGGTACCGGCCAGCGACAGCACGCCGCTGGTCTGCCACGAACCGTTGGGCACGGCCACGGCGGGCTGCCGCGCCAGCCCCGGCGTCGCGGACGGGCCGGTGGCGACCTCGACGCGGAAGGCGCCCGGCAGCAGCGCATAGCTCGAGGGCAGCAGCGTGTAGGTGCCGGCGGGCAGGCCGGGCACGCCGGCGCCGATCTGGATCTGCCGCCCGATGGCCGGATCGCCGGCGCCCTTGTCGGCGATGACGGGCGCATAGGCCGAGGCATAGCCGGGCAGCACCGCATAGACCTGGTTGGAGGCCGCGCTGTAGCGGTTGCCCGCGGGATTGGCGTTGTACAGCGGCGTGGCCAGCACATCGACCGAACCGCCGCGCCCGGTGACGAAGCCCTGGCCGCGCAGGTCGCCGCCGCCCGACACGTCGAGCGTCGCGCCCGCCTCGACCACGACGTGCTGGCCGCCCAGGCTGATGCCCGAGAGCAGCTCGCCGCCGTCCTTGACGCCGCCGGGCAGGCCCGTGAAGGCGGGGGCACCGCGGTAGTCCAGGCCGTCGGTGGTGCCGCCGTAGGGCATGACCAGGCCCGCGGCGCTGATGGAGGTCACGCTGCCCGGCCGCAGCACCACCGTGGTGTCGTCCGTGGTCTTCTCGTTCAGCGGCGCCCCCAGCGGCGACGGACTGTCGTTGATGGTGATGGTGCCCAGCGGCGCGCGCAGCGTGCCGCCCTGGTCCACCGTGCCGGCGCGCAGCAGCAGCTTGCCGAACACCGAGGCCGGCATCGGCGCATCCTGGCCGCTGGAGCGAAGGGTCAGCGTGCGCCGCGAATCGAGTTGCTCGATCGGGTTGCCGAATTCGTTCGGCACGGTGATGCGCCCCGCGAGGATGGTCGCGCTGGCCCCGCTCATCGGATAGAGCTGCGCCGACTCGATGGCGATGTCGCCGCTCGCGTACAGCCGGGTGTTGCCCAGCCGCACGTCGCCCGATGCCTTCAGGTTCAGGCTGGCGAAACCCGGGAGGTCCACGGGTCGAGACGGCACGTTCAGCAGGCCCCCGCCGTCGCCCTGGATCCCGCCCGTGCCCGAGAGCAGGGTGTCGTAGAGGTCGATCAGCGAGGCCTCGATGGTCAGCGCGCTGCTGCCGCTGACGCTCGATGCCATGAGCGCGCCGTCCTTGTTGATCAGCCCGGGCGAATAGAAGCCGACCGTGCCGGCCCATGGCTGGTCGTCGGGACGGATCGGGTAGCCGCCGTCCAGGCGCACATAGGGCGCGCGCAGGTTCACGCGGGCGTCGGGCGTGGCGGCGTCCACGGTGTAGACGCCGCCCTTGAGGTTCAGGCTGCGGCCCAGCGACAGGTCGATGTCGCCCTGGAACACGAACAGGTCCTGCGTTCCCAGGGTCAGGGCGTCGAAGCCGCCGGCGACGACCTGGTCCATGCCCAGCCGCGTGTCGCCGACGGCGAGGCTGCGGTCGGCCTGGCCCGGTGCCAGGTCGGCGGGCAGGCGGCTGCCGGGGCGGACCTGCGTCAGCGTGATGTCGTGCATGTGCTGCACCGCCTCGGGCAAGGTGCCGGTGGCGTCGTAGTCGGCGCCGCTGTAGGCGCGGCCGTCCATGAGGAGCGTCAGCGCGCCGCCTGCCGCGCCGGCGCCGCCGGCCCGGGCGCGCAGATCGCCGTCGATGTAGATGCCCGTGTTCGACTCCAGCGCGATGCTGCCGCCCGCGCCGGCCAGCACGGTCGGCTGCGCGATCGCGCCGGGGCCGCTGCCCGCGGCCAGGTCGACCGTCGCCTGCGCACCGGAGGCATCGAGCAGCGCTCCCGGGCGGATGACGACGAAGTCGTCGGTGGGCCCGAGCGTGATCGAACCGCCATCGGGCGCGACGCCGTAGGCGCGGCCTTCGCTGTCGTGCGCCACGTAGGCGCGCGCCGCGGCATCGAGCACCGCATGCTCGCCGACCCAGATCGACCGGCCATCGACGAAGCTGCTGGCCGCCCCGTGGAAGAACGGGTAGCGCGTGTTCACCGCGATCGCGCCGCCCCAGGCGTTCACGCGGCCCTCGAGCGTGACCTGGCCGCCGCTGCTCAAGAGCGAGATGGACTGGCCGGGATCGACCGACAGCGTCGAGCCCTCGCCCAGCACGATCGGCGAACTCGCGTCGTACGCGGAGCCGGCGAGCAGCACCAGGTCGGCGCCGAGGCGCTGCGCGAGCCGGGCGCTGTCGGGATGTTCCTCGTACAGCGGCGGGGTCCAGCGCTGCAGGGCCTGCGCGGGGTCGGTGCCGGTGGCCGGCGCCTGCCGGCTGCCGTCCCAGCGGTAGACCGGCATGGCCACCTCCAGCGTCGCGCCGGCGGGCAGCGTCACGCCGTCATGGCCGTGGATCTCGTAGTGGGCGAAGCCGCTCTCGAACAGCGCGCCGCGCAGCGTCAGCACCGGCTTGACCGCCACGTCGACCGGCAGCGTCGTGCCGGGCTGCAGCAGCGTGCCGGCCGCGATCACCAGCGGCTGCGCGACGATGGCGCCGGCCGCGTACACCGTCGTCACCGGCTTGACCGGGATGCCGTCGGGGAAGGCATCGGCCGCCACCGTGACCGTGGCGCTGCCCGCGAGGTTGAGGGCCGTCATGACCGCACCCTTGGGCACGCGCGTGCCCGGTCCCGCGAAGAAAGGCGCGGTGCTGAACTGCGCCGAAGCCACGCCCGGCGGAACCACCCAGTCCGCGGCCAGCGTCAGCGGTTTCTGCGCCGAAATGATCGGCACCAGGGGGCCGCCGATCTTCTGCCCCGGCGCGACCCGGGTCACGGTCGCGGAGAAGCCGAACGGGATCGCGCTGCCCGCCTCGACCAGGTAGTCGTTGGCCAGCCGCAGTCCCGCGGACGAGGCCTGGCCCGCCGCCAGCGTTCCGTTGCCGCCCACCGGCGCCAGGCCCAGGCCGATCGCCTGCGCGGCCTCGATGGTCAGCGTGCCGCCGCCGTTCACGCCATAGGCGCGCACCTCGCCGTCCACGCGCAGCAGGCCGCCCGGCCCGGCCGCGGCCGCGTTCACCACATAGCCCGCGGCCAGCGTGACGTCGCCGCCCGTGCCGCCTTGCAGGCTGCCGTCGGCGCGCAGGATCGCGCCCGACGAGACGTCGATGACGCCGCCGGCCTGCAGCGTCACGTCGCCCGTGTTGCGCACGGCCACCGTGCCGCCGTCGAGGTAAGGCAGGTAGCGCCGGTCGTCCGCGTCCTGCTGCAGGTTGCTCCAGATGCCGCGCGCGTCCAGCGTGACGCCGCCGCCGATGACGACGCCGGGCGTGGTGCCCGCGGGCGCGCCCAGCTGTACGTCGCTCGAGATGCCGTTCTCCGGCGACACCATGGGCACCACGTCGCCCAGGAGGATGCGGCCCGAGCGCGCCGTCAGGCCGGCATCGACCTTGACGGTGGGCGCGTACAGCGCGATCTGTCCGCCGGGCGTCACGGCGAGCGCGGCCTGCACCGCGATGTCCTCCTTCGCGCTGCCCACGATGGCGCCGAGGCCCATGCGCGTCAGTCCGTCCGCGTCCAGCCGCAGCGTGCCCTGCGGGTCGGCGGCCGCGCCGTCCGGCTCGGCGTCGAACACGATGTGCGCCAGCGTCGGCGTGAGGTTGTGGAACAGGCCGACGGGGCCGTTCTTCGCATCGGTGTTGAGCGCCGAGTCGTAGCGGCCCAGGATCAGCTGGCCGGCATGCGCCACCGCGTTGTGCGACTGGTCGTAGCCGTCCTCCAGCCCCGCATCGGCCTTCTGCGCCTGGCGCGGGCCCTGGAAGGCATCGGCCGTGATGTCGCCGCCGAGCGTCGCGGCGCTGGTGGCGATCACCAGCCGGCCCGCGTCGCGGCCGACCGTGTAGCCGCTCTCGAGCCGCTGCTGCGGTCCGATCAGCGGGTTGTAGAAGAAGCCCGTGGCCTTGTCGCCCCAGCGCTTGTGCTCGTCCTCGAAGCCCTTGTACAGGCCCGTGTAGCTCAGGTCCGCCGGCGCTTTCGACACCTCGTACAGGCGCCCGTCCGCGCCCTTGAGCCAGCTCTGGCGGATCGTGCCGGTCTGCACGTCGAGCGTGCCGCCCGACAGGTTGATGTTCGAGCCGCGCTGCGTGGCCACCTCGCCGCCCGTGAAGCTCACGCTGCCGCCCTGCGCGGACCATTCGCCGATGGTGTGGCCCTGCAGGCCCAGGTAGCCGCCGACCTCGAGCAGGCCGCCCGCCGTGTACCAGCGCTCCTTGTCGTAGCCGCCCACGCCGGCCGCCACGTGAACCAGCTGGCGGCGGTCGATCCACACATTGGCGTTGTTGAGCCAGGTGGTGTCGCGGTTGAGCGGCGCATCGCGCTGCTCGTTGCCCTGGATGTTGATCTCGATGTTGTTCGAGGCCATCGCCACCTGCACGCCGACCGCGCCCGAGACATCGAGCCGCGCGCCGTCGGCCACCGTGCTGCGGCCGCCCGCCGCCCCGCTACTGACCGCGAGCTGGCCGCCCGTGGCCAGCGTGGTGGAGCCGCCCTCGAACAGCACGCCGCCGCCCGAGACGATCTCGATGCGCGACTGGTCGCGCCGGTCGTCCTGCAGCGACAGGTTGTCGAACACGCCCTGCGCGGTGGTCCGGCGCGCGAAGTCCAGCTTGGCCGATTCGGCGATCAGGGCATCGCGCTGGCTGTCGAGCGCGGTGCGGCCGTTCTGGTCGTCGAGCAGGATCGCGTTGAGCGCCTTCTGCGTGACGGTGATGCTGCTGTCCTTGTCCGAGGCCGAGGCCAGCAGGTGGATGGTGCCGCGCGTGTCGACCGTGGTGGTGGCCACCGCGACGCCGTCCTGCACCACCTTGCGGCCCGTCAGCGTGATGTCGCCCTCGCTCGCTCGCAGCAGGCCGTGGTTGCTGACCTGGCCGGCCGTGCTGCCGGCATCGAACAGCGGCGCCACTTCGTTGCCGCGCGTGGTCGAGGACTGGTTGGCGTCGGTGCCCTGCCCCGCGCGAACCACGAAGGCATCGCCCGCGGCGAGCTGCACCTGCCCGCGCGGCGTGGTGATGGTGCCCGCGTTGTCGACCTCGGCGCCCAGCAGCAAGGCATAGCCGCCGCCGCGCGTGACCGAGGCGGGCGTGCGGGTCGTGAGCTGCGCGCCCGCCTCCACCTTCACGGCCCCCAGTGCTTCGGTGAAGCTCGGCGTGTAGGCGCCGCTGGCCTGTTCGCTGTAGATGCCGCGTGCCTTGAACTGCTCGTCACTGATCTTCGCAGCCGCCGCCACGAGGTTGCGCGTGTCGGTCTGGCTCGAGCCGCTGAACACGATGCCGTTGCGGTTCGCGATCAGCACCGTGCCGTCGCCCTTTATCTGTCCCTGGATCTGCGAAGGCCTGGCCTGCGGATCGTTGATGCGGTTGAGCACCGCCCAATCGGCTTGCTGCTTGAAATCGACCGTGGTGCGCTTGCCGACGTTGAAGGTCTCCCAGTTGAGGATCGCGCGGTCGCCTGTCTGCTGGATCGTGACCGTGGTACGGCCATCGCCGCCTTGCGATTGCACGGGCGCCTGCGCATTGAGCCAGCCCGCGGTCAGCGAATTGGTGTCGACCTTCAAGCCGCCATCGGCCAGGCCATCGGGCGCGGAAGACGGATCGTCCAATGCCGCCTGCCGTGCGGCCGCCTGCGCGGCCTGCTGCGCCGCGATCGCCTGCGCCGCGAGGTTCAGGTTGCCGATCGAGCGCTGCAGCTGCTCGCTGGCGCGCTGCTGCTGGGCCTGCGGACTCGTGAGGTTCGATGCCGGCGTGCCGTTGGGCAGGCGGCCGGTCGCGATGGCGATGTTCTGCGCCATGTTCTTCTGCGCCATCCAGCCCGCGCTGAAGGCGCGCTGCGCATGGGCCGGCGGCGCGACCGCGGAGGCGGCGCCCGCCAGCGCGAGGGCCATGGCCTGCGCCAGCGGCGAAATGCGGAAGTTCCTCGTTCGCACCACGGCCGGCTGGCGGCTGCGGTGTCCCTCGTGTGTGTTCATCTGGCGCCCGGTAAGAAATGCAATGCACTGGCATGGCAGGAATCCATGCCTCTCACAGGACAGACCGGGCAACGCAAACAAAACCGCTAACTTTCTCAAACCTGATCGGACGCGGGGGCCAATCAAGCTGTCACACGACTCAGCTAAGCAGCAGCACGCCACCCGGCAGGGCCCGCGCGCGCAGGTCGTACGAACGCTGGATCTGCACCAGCACGGTGTCGAGCGCGGCGATGGCGAAACGCCCGTTCACCGCGCGCTCCGAGAGGCCGCGCGCCAGCAGCAGCACGCGGCCCGGCCGGTAGCGGTTGATCTCGGCGATCACGCGCGACAGCGGCGTCTGGCGGAACACCAGCACGCCGGTGCGCCAGGCCGAGGCATCGGCGTCGCGGATGGCCTCGGGCGCGCCGATCGAGCCCGCGTCGTACACCAGCTGCTGGCGCGGCTGCAGCACCTGCGTTCCCATCGCATGCGCGACGCGCACGCTGCCCTCGACGCAGCTGACGCAGGCGCTGCCATCGAGGTAGCGCACCTCGAAGCGCCCCGCCTGCGCCTCGACGCGGCCCGCGCCGGCCGTGACGCTGAAGCCCGGACCCGCCGCGGACAGGTCCACCGCCGTCTCGCCCTCGATCAGCGCGATGCCCACCGTGCGGCCGTCGCGCATGCGCCGCTGCACGCTGGTCTGCGTATTGAGCACCAGGTCGACGCCCTCGGACAGCGCCACCGTGCGCTGCTCGCCGGTGGCGGTGCGGAAGTCGGCATTCCATTCGCCCAGCGCGGGCCACAGCCCGAGCGGCGGGTACACGGCCAGCGCCACACCCGCCGCGCCGGCGGCACCGGCGGCCGCGCCCAGGAAGGCGCGGCGCGGCAGCGCGGGACTGCGCGCGGGCTGGCCCGAGGCCTGGCGGTGCGCGGCCAGCAAGGCGGGATGCTCCGACATCATCTGGCCGATGGCGGGGTCCAGCGCCTTCCACAGGCGCCGCGCCTCCGCGAAGGCCTGCGCATGCACGGGGTTCGCGGCCTGCCAGCGGCGCAACCCTTCGAGGTCGCGCTGCGTGGCCGCGCCGGAGGTGAGCCGGCGCAGCCAGGCCTGCGCCTCGCGCTGCGGCTGATCGGCGGGGCCGGACTCGGCGGGAATGTTCATATCCATAAGACGGCCAGGCGCGCGGCGAACCGCGTTTTATTTTTCATGCGAAGCCTTCGGTGCGAGCGCGCGCCCCATGCGGGCGGCGCAGAAGTCGTGCGCATCCTTGAGTTCCTTCTCGACCGTGCGCAGCGAAATGCCCAGCCGCGCCGCCACCTCGCGCTGCGGCAGGTGTTCCCAGCGCACCATCACCAGCACCTGGCGCCGGCGCGCCGGCATGCGCGCGATGAGCGCCGCGAGCGCCGCCATCTCGGAGCGGTCCTCCGCGATCTGCGCCGGGCCGGGCGCGGGGTCGGGCGCGTCGTCGAGCAGCGCCTCGATCTCCTCGGCGCTGGCCAGCCGGCCTTGCCGGCCGAGCTGGTCGTAGGCCAGGTTGACCGCCACGCGCAGCAGGTAGGAGGCCGGGTCGCGCACGCCGTCGATGTCGTCGCGGCTTTCGAGGCGCAGCCAGGTGTCCTGCAGCGCGTCGCCGGCCTGCTCGGCATTGCCGAGCCTCCGCGCGAGCCGCTGCTTGAGCTCGTCGTAGCGCGAGACCAGGAAGTTGCGCAGCGCCGGCAGCGCGTTCTCGGGCACGCTCATCGATCGGGCCCTCCGTGCCGCCCGGGGCACTCGAGCCCGGGTGTCTGCGCGCGCGGCAGGATCAGCATCGTCAATGGCTGCGCCATCTCGGGCGGCGGCGCGCGGTCGATGCGCACCTGGCGCAGCGTCTCCAGGATCGCGCCGTCGCGCGCTCGGTCGCCGCTGGTGTGCAGCAGGAAGGCATTGGCGATGCGCCCGCTGCCGTCGACCACGAAGCGCATCGCCGCGCGGTAGCCGCCGGGCAAGGTGCGCGGATTGCCGCAGAAGGCCTCCCAGATGCGCGTCTGCACCAGGCCGTCGTAGCCGGGCTGCGGGTCCGCCGGCGCCGCGCGGGACGCCAGCGCGCGCTCGCGCAACGCCGCCTCGTCGGGCAGCGGCTTGAGCACGAAGGCGGCGCCGGGCCCGGTGCCCGCGTAGTCGGCGACCAGGCCCGTGCCCTGCAGCAGCAAGGCGAGCGCCTCGGCCGGCGTGAGCGTGGCCTGCACCGGCGAGGCGTCGCGGCCCGCCACCAGTTCGGCATCGAAGAACACCGGCAGGCCGGTGCGCAGGCCGTACTGCTCCAGCGCCGCGGTCAGCGGCTGCCGCGCGATGTCGAAGCGCATCGCCTCGGCCTGCGCGCGCGCATTCACGGCCGCAAAGGCCATGCACGCCGCGAGCACGCAGCTTGCCAGGGAGGAAGGAAGAGGAGGTGCATGCCGCATGAAGTCGATACGCCCGGCGAAGGCCGCCGCCCGGGGGGCATGTCGAGGCGGATGCTAGGAATGCTTCGTGACGTTCAGATGACGGCGAGCGTCGCGACCGGCCCTTCGCGGCCGGGGTTTTGAGGCCCTCGGGTAAAATGCGCGCTGGGTGGCATGCCGTTTCGGGCATTCCAGGATTTGCGCAGGTCGGGCCGCCTCGCGGTTTCGCCTCGTCGAGGAATCCCATGTCCCACACCCCGATCCAATGGATCGCCGCGGCCATCTTTGCCGTCGCCCTGCTCCACACCTTCAGCGCCAGGCAGTTCGAGCGCCTCTCCCACCGCCATCCACGCCATGCCGGCCTGTTCCATTTGCTCGGCGAGGTCGAGGTCGTGTTCGGCTTCTGGGCCATCGTGCTGGTCGTGTCGATGGCGCTGTTCGCCGGCGGCGGCACCGCGCTCGACTATGCCGAGTCGCGCAACTACACCGAGCCGCTGTTCGTCTTCGTGGTGATGGTGATCGCGGCCTCGCGTCCCGTGCTGCGCACGGCGATGTCGCTGGTCGACACGCTCGCGCGCATCGCGCCCGTGCCCACGCCGGTCGCGCGCGCATGGCTGGGCCTCGCGGCGGTGCCGCTGCTCGGCTCGCTGATCACCGAGCCCGCCGCCATGACCATCGCCGCGCTGATGCTCGCGCCGCAGATTTTCCGCCCGCGCGTGCCGGAGGCCGTGAAGTACCTGGCGCTGGGCGTGCTGTTCGTCAACATCTCGATCGGCGGCACGCTGACCTCCTATGCCGCGCCGCCGGTGCTGATGGTGGCGACCACCTGGCAATGGGACAGCGCCTTCATGCTCGCCACCTTCGGCTGGAAGGCCGCGCTCGCGGTGCTGCTGAACGCCACCGTCGCGACCTGGGTGCTGCGCAAGCATCTGCAGCCCGCGGCGGGCGACGAGGGCGCGGCGCCCGAAGCGCGCGTTCCGCTGCCCGTGGTCGCGGTGCACCTGGGCCTGCTCGCGGGCGTGGTGCTGTTCGCCCACCATCCGGTGGTGTTCCTCGGCCTATTCCTGATGTTCCTCGGCTTCGCCCAGGCCTACGAGCGCCACCAGAGCCCGCCGATCCTCAAGGAGGCGCTGCTCGTCGGCTTCTTCCTCGCCGGGCTGGTCGTGCTGGGCGGCATGCAGCAGTGGTGGCTGCAGCCCATCGTCTCGGCGCTCGCGCCCGTCGCGCTGTTCCTCGGCGCCCTGGGCCTCACCGCCATCACCGACAACGCCGCCCTCACCTACCTGGGCTCGCTGATCGTCGGCATCTCCGACGAATCGAAGTACATGCTGGTGGCGGGCGCCGTGGCCGGGGGCGGACTGACGGTGATCGCCAACGCGCCCAATCCCGCGGGCGTGGCGCTGCTCAAGCGCGGCTTCGCCGACGAGACCATCGGCGCGGGCGGGCTGCTGCTCGGTGCGCTGGGGCCGACCGCTGTCGCGGCGGCGGTGTTCCTGTTCCTGTGAGCCTCGGCGCGCTCAGCGCATCACGAAGGGATTGCCCGTCGCCGCGCCGCTGTTGATCCACACCGACTTGGTCTGCAGGTACTCGCGGACCGCGTCGATGCCGTTCTCGCGGCCCAGGCCCGAGTCCTTGTAGCCGCCGAACGGGGCCATGAAGCTCACGGCGCGGTAGGTGTTGATCCACACCGTGCCGGCCTGCAGCTTCTCGGACATGCGCATGGCGCGGCCGATGTCCTGCGTCCACACCGCCGCGGCCAGGCCGAAGCGCACGTCGTTGGCGATGCGCAGCGCATCGGCCTCGTCCTTGAAGCGGATCACCGACAGCACGGGGCCGAAGACCTCCTCCTGGGCGATGCGCATGTCGTTGCGCACGCCCGTGAAGATGGTGGGCTGCACGAACCAGCCCGTGCCGCATTCGGGGGCCGTGCCTTTTTCGCCACCCAGCACGGCGGTCGCGCCCTCGGCGCGCGCGATGTCGATGTACTCGAGCACCTTGCGGTACTGCGGCGGCGTGGTGATCGGGCCGACCTGCGTCTCGGGGCTCATCGGGTCGCCCATGCGCGCGGTGCGCGCCACCGCGAGCAGGCGCTCGACGAAGGCGTCGTGGATGCTGTCCTGCACCAGCAGGCGCGAGCCGGCGATGCAGGTCTGGCCGGTGGCGGCGAAGATGCCCGAGATCGCGCCGAACGCGGCCTGCTCGAGGTCGGCGTCCTCGAACACCACGTTGGGCGACTTGCCGCCCAGCTCCATGGCCGTGTGCTTCAAGAGGCGCCCGGCCCGCTCGTTGATCAGGCGGCCGGTCGAATCCGATCCCGTGAAGCTGATCTTGGCCACCAGCGGATGCTCGACCAGCGGCGTGCCCACCTCGGCGCCGAAGCCCGTCACCACGTTGAACACGCCCGGTGGGAAGCCGGCTTCCTCGAACAGCTGCGCGAACTCGAGCGTCGAGGCCGAGGTGAACTCCGAGGGCTTGGCCACCACGGTGCAACCCGCGGCCAACGCCGGCGCGAGCTTCCAGGCCAGCAGCAGCAGCGGCGAGTTCCAGGGCGTGATGGCGGCCACCACGCCCACGGGCTCGTGGCGCGTGAACGCGAAGTAGCCCTTCTTGTCGAGCGGCAGCGTGCTGCCCTGCACCTTGTCGGCCAGGCCGCCGTAGTAATAGAACCACTGCGGGAGGTAGTCGAGCTGCCCGCGCATCTCCGCGAGCAGCTTGCCGTTGTCGCGGACCTCGGTGGCGGCCAGCCTGGCCGCGTCGCGCGCGATCAGGTCGCCGAGCCTGCGCATCAGCGCGCCGCGCTGCGTCGCGGTCAGTTCCGACCAGGGCCCGCTGGTCAGCGTCTGGTGCGCGGCGCGCACGGCGCGGTCGACGTCCTGCGCGTCGCCGCGCGGGATCTGCGCCCAGCTCTCCCCGGTGAAAGGGTTCTGGGTGTCGAACCAGGTGCCGCCGTGCGGCTCGCAGGCTTCGCCCCCGATGTGCAATGAATAGCGTTGCATGGCGTGCCCGTCAGAAGGGCGCGAAGCCCAGCGCGGCGCGGAAGCGGTTCTTGATGTACGAGCCGTCGCGTGGCGGCAGCGCGCGCGGCGGCTCGTTGGCATCGATGAACACCTGCGCGAAGGTGGTCTGCCGGCGCGCGTTGATGCGCTCGGCCAGGTCCTCGCAGGCCTCGGTGCTGTCGACTGAGAACGCATCGGCGATGCCGAACCCCTTGGCCACCGCCACCAGGTCGGCGCCCAGGCTCGAGTGGCTGCGCTGCATGCCGGTCTCGCCGAAATGGCCGTTGTCGAGCATCACGATGCTGAGGTTCTTCGGCTGCTTGACGCCGATGGTGCCGAGGCTGCCGATGCCCATCAGCTGCTCGCCGTCGCCGGTGATGACGACCACCGACTTGTCGCGCTGCGCGAGCGCCAGGCCCAGCCCCAGCGAGGCGGCGCCGCCCATGGCGCCCCACAGGTAGTAGTTGCGCTCGCGGTCGCCGCTGGCGAACACGTCGTAGGAGGCCGAGCCCAGGCCCGTGACGATCAGGGCATCGGGGATGGCGGCGATCAGCTTTGCCACGAATTCGCGGCGGTCGGCGCGCTGCGCCGGGGTCTTCGTGTTCATCACTTGCGCTCCCACTTCTTGCGGCCGATCAGTTCCTGTCCCAGCAGGACGGCGACCTTCTCGCCGGCCTCGAAGGCGGCATCGAAGCCCGCGCTGACGACTTCCTCGACCTCCTCGGGCTTCGAGGCGCGCAGCACGTGGATGCCCATGAGCTCGAGTGCGGCCTGCGTGGCCTTGCCCATCGGGCCCTGCCAGGGATTGAACTCGGCGTATTCGCCGCGCATGGTCACGAGCGTGAAGAACGGGAAGTCCGCGGCCTGCAGCAGCGAGAACATGTTCACGCAGTTGCCCACGCCGCTGCTCTGCATCAGCAGCACGGCGCGCTGGCCGCCGAGCCAGGCGCCGCTCACCAGCGCCACGCCCTCCTCCTCGGTGGTCAGCACCACGTCCTCGATGTCGGGGTCGGCGATGGCGCTGCGGATCACGTGCGAATGGCCGGCGTCGGGCACGTAGGCGATCTGCCTGACGCCGCCCGCCTTGAGCACGCGGAAGGCGGCCTGCTGCCAGTCGGGCGCGGCCTGGGTGGTCTGGTTCATGAATCGGGGTGGGTTGGTGAAAGTGCCAGAAATCATAGAATTTGATGCCTGGGAATGTGAAATAGAAAATCGAGATTCCACGATCACGTTTGTGCATGGAGGCAGCCACATGGACCTGAAGCAACTGCGCGCCTTTCTCACGGTGGCCGAGACCGGCAACGTCACGCGCGCGGCCGAGGTGCTGCACCTGGTGCAGCCCGCGGTGTCGCGGCAGATCCGCCTGCTCGAGGAGGACATCGGCGCGCCCCTGTTCGAGCGCGAGCGCCACGGCATGGTGCTGACCGATGCGGGGCTGGCGCTCGTGGGCTATGCGCGCCGCGCGCTGCTCGAGCTGGACCGGGCCCGGGCCGAGATCGGCACCGTCGACAACAGCATCGGCGGGCTGGTCACCTTGGGGCTGCTGCCGAGCACCATCGACATCCTCTCGAGCCCGCTGGTGGCGACGCTGGCGGCCGACTACCCGGGCATCCGCGTGCGCATCGCGATGGGCTACGCGGGCACGCTGCTGCGCTGGCTCGAATCGGGCGAGGTCGATGCCGCGCTGCTCTATGGCGCGGAGCGCTCGCCCAACATCCAGACCACGCCGCTGATCGAGGAGGCGCTGTGGGTCATCGGCCCGAAGAGCAGCAAGCTGCGGCCCGACCGGCCGGTGGCGCTGGCCGAGCTCGCGGGCCACAAGCTGGTGCTGCCGAGCGCGCCGCACGGCATCCGCACGCTGGTCGAGCATGCCTGCGCCGTGGCCCAGGTGACGCTCGACCTGTCGGCCGAGACCAACGCGCTGAGCGTGCAGCGAAGCCTGGTGCTCGGCGGCCATGGCCTGACCATCCTGCCGCCGATCGCGGTCGCGGAGGACCTGCGCACGCAGAAGCTCAGGGGCGCGCCGCTGGCCGATCCGGGCATCCGCCGGACCATCGTGCTGGCCCTGCCCGTCAACCGGCCGATCGCGCGGCATGTGCGCTGCGCGGTCGACGTGCTCACGCGGGAGGCGCGGCGCGCGATCGATGCCGGTGCCTGGCCCGAGGGGCGCTGGCTCGGCGCCTGAGGCGCGCTATGCGAGCACGAAGCCGCTGATCAGATTCTCGGCCATCAGGCGGCTCGGCAGGCTGCCCGGCGGCTGGGCCATCTCCTGCAGGAACCGGCTTCTCGGCGGTGCTTCCAGGCGCACCAGCCGGATCGCCTCCGCCGGGTCCACGGCCCGGAAGCGCAGCCCGTCGCCGGGCCGAAGCTGCGACAGGCCATCGAGGTCGCAGGACAGGACGGTGGCGATCTTCGGATAGCCGCCCGTGGTCTGGTGGTCGGCCAGCAGCACCGAGGCCACGCCATCGCCACCGACCTGGATCGAGCCGCGCACGATCGGCTCGGAGGGAATGGACAGGGCATCCTTCAAGGTCAGCGTCGGCCCCGCGAGGCGCATGCCCATGCGGTCGCGGGCGGGCGTGACCGAGAAGCCCGCGTCGAGGAACGCGGCCACGGAGGCCGCCTCGAAGCTGTCGGTCTGCGGCCCCAGCACGACGCGAACGAGCGGGCGCGGACCGGCCAGTGCGGGTGCCGTGCGGTCTCCCTCGCGCTCCTGCACGACCCGCGTGTCGCGCAGCACGATCTCGGCACCGGGCACCAGGCTGCCGCCGCCGAGGCCCGAGGCCGAATGCGTGGCGCTGTGCCCGGCCCAATGCCCGCACACGGGCTCGCCGCTGAACGCCAGATAGGCCCAACTGCCCCAGCGGCCCGGACGGATCGACAGCGTGTCGCCCGCGCGCAGCGTTCGCACGCACCACGAACCCGTCGCCGCGCCCGAATGGCGGACCTGGAACTCGCCACCGGCGATGCCGCAGCTCACCTCGCCCGCCTCGCACAGCAGCTCCAGCCCGCCCAGGGAGATCTCGATCGCGGTGGCATCCACCGGGTTTCCGAGCGCGACATGGGCCGCGGCATGCGCGAGCCGGTCCATCGGGCCCGAGGCGGGCACACCGAAGCGCAGCATGCCCGGTCGGCCGCCGTCCTGGTACGTGACCAGCGGGCCGCAGGCGCGCACGCGCAGCCTGGCTTCAGCCATGGCTTTCGTTCTCCAGCCTTGCTTCGTATTGCGCGCGGTCGATGCGCTTGAAGCGCACGCGGTCGCCCACGCCGAAGAGAAAGGGCGTGCTGTCGTCGCGCGTCAGGATGCGCGTGGGCGAGCGGCCGACGATCGACCAGCCCGTGGGCATCCGCAATGTGGTGACGAGGCACTGCGGCCCCGCGATCAGCACGCTGCCCGCGGCGATGTCGCGCAGGGCCGAGGGCTTGCGCGGCACCTGGATCTCCGTCGGTACGCCCGACATGTAGGCATAGCCCGGCGCGAAGCCGTACATGCGCACCCGGTAGTCGCCCCGAAGGTGAAGCTCGATCGTCGCATCGATGCCCAGGCCCGAAGCCCGTGCCACCGCTTCGAGGTCGGGCGCGAAGTCGTCGTCGTAGCAGACCTCGACCTCGCGCGCTTCTCCCGCCGGCAGGCCGGCCGGCGGATCGCGCTGCAGCGTCTCGGCCGCCTCCCGGATCCGCACGTGATCGGTGACCAGCGGATCGAAGACGACCAGCAGGCTGACGAAGGCCGGGATGCATTCGAGCAGGCCCTCGGGCGGCGCATGGGCCAGGGCCCGGTCGAGCGCGAGCACAGCCGCGTTGGCCGGGTCGGCGATCGCGTCGCCGAAGGACACCAGCAGCGAGTGGTCCGCGACCGGCGTGTAGCGCGGCCATTCGGGGTTCGGCATCGGCGGGCCTACGGCTGGTCGAGGAACGAGGCCAGCACGATCCCTTCGGCCGTCAGCCGCTTGCGGATGTGCCGCGCCATCTCGACCGATTCGGCGTTGTCGCCATGGACGCAGACCGAGTCGGCCTTCAACGCGATCGGCGCCGCGCCCTGCACCGGCATCCTTCCGGTTCGCACGAAGCCGATCAGCCGGTCCGCGGCTGCCTCGGCATCGTGCAGGACCGCGCCCGGCTGGCCGCGCGGCACCAGCTGGCCAGTGGGCAGGTAGGCGCGGTCGGCGAAGATCTCCGAGAAGGCGCGCAGCCCCTGTGCGTGCGCGGCCTGCTCGAGGCAGGTGCCCGAGATGGCGAGGATCGCGAGCGCGGGGTCGACCTTCTCGAGCGCGGCGACGATGGCCTGGGCCACGCCCATGTCCGCGGCCGCGAGATTGCCGAGCGCGCCATGCGGCTTGACGTAGCGCACCTCGGTGCCCGCGAGCCGGGCCATCGCCACGAGCGCGCCGACCTGCGCCGCGACCATGCGGCCGATCTCGGCGGGCGGCATCGGGATCACGCGCCGCCCGAAGCCCTCGCGGTCGTTGTAGCCCGGATGGGCGCCGACGTTCACGCCGCGCTCCGCCGCCAGACGCAGGGTGCGGTACATGGTTTCCGCATCGCCCGCATGGCCGCCGCAGGCGATGTTCGCGCTGGTCACGCAGTCGAGGATCCGCGCGTCGTCGCCCATCGTCCACGGGCCATAGCCCTCGCCCAGGTCGGAATTCAGATCGATCCGCATGGCCCGTTCCTCGCTGCTATTTGCCCGGATGGTGGGTCGCCCGCGTGAGCAGCGTGACGCCCGCGCCCTCGGCGCTGTCGTAGTAGGTGAAGCCCGTGCGGTTCGCGCGGCGCCCGCGCATCAGCACCGGCAGGCCCAGTGCCGTGGCCTGCGCCTGCGCGGCATCGGCGTCGGGCACCTCGAAGCCGACGTGGAACACGCCCTCGCCCTTGCTGTCCAGGTGCAGCCGCTGCGGCGTCGGCTCGTCGCCGGGCTGGCACAGCTGGAGCTGCACGGTCGGCAGGTTGCACACGCGGTACTTGAGCGCGAGGAAGCCGGGCTTGCTGGGCGCCTCGAGCTCCTCGTACTCGGCCAGCGGCGGGTATTCGGTCCAGGGGCCGATGCCGATCGACTCGTAGTAGGCCTGCGTCCGGTCGATGTCGTGCACCACGATGCAGAGGTGATGCAGCTTGGCGAAGGGATGCGTCATCGCTCAGGCCTTCACCGGAACCACGTAGTTCAGCACGCGCCGGCCGCCGTCCACGTACATGGTCTCGCCGGTGATGTAGGAGGCATCGTCGCTCGCCAGGAAGGCCACGACCGAGGCGATCTCGGAGGGCTGGCCATAGCGGCCCAGCGGCGTGCGCGAGAGGATGGCGTGGTTGCCCGCGCTCTGCACGAAGGCCCCGGCCACCATGTCGGTCATGATGGTCCCGGGCCCGACGCCGACCACGCGGATGCCGTGCGGCGCGAAGGCCACCGCCGCGGTCGAGGTCACCTGGTTCATGCCGCCCTTGGAGATCGCGTAGGGCGCGACGTTGGGATTGGCCAGCCCCGAGTTGATCGAGGACATGTTGATGATCACGCCGCCCTTGCCGCGCGCGACCATCTCGCGGCCCGCGGCCTGGGTGCCGTAGAAGGCGCCCTTGAGATTGACGTCGAGCACGCGGTCGAGCATCTCCTCGGTGACGTCGAGGAACTCCACCACCGGCGCGATGCCGGCGTTGTTCACCATGATGTCGAGGCTGCCGAAATGCCGGACCGCCGCCTCGACCAGGCCGACCACCTCGCTCTTCTTCGAGACGTCCGCGCGCACCGCGAAGACGTTGACCGCCGGGCCGATCTCGGCGGCCGTCTTCTCGAGGGTCTGCGCGTCGATGTCCGACACGACCACCTTCGCGCCCTCGGCCAGAAGCCGTTCCGCCGTCGCGCGCCCGATGCCGCGCGCGGCGCCCGTCACCACTGCCACCTTGCCTGCCAGTCTCATGGCGATCTCCTTTTCAGTAAACGATGGATTCGAACAAGGGCGTGGCGCTGCGGATGCGCGCCCAGCCCAGGGGACTCATGTCGATGCTGCGGAACGCGCCCGTCGTGATCAGCTCGGCCACGCCGCGGCCGACCGCCGGCGCGTGCATCACGCCATGGCCCGAGAAGCCGGTCGCGAAGATCAGGTTGCCGAGCTCGTCATGCGGGCCGACCACGCCGTTGTGGTCGAGCGTGTTGACCTCGTAGTGCCCGGCCCAGGCGCGTTGCAGCCGCAGTTCCTCCATGGCCGGGATGCGTTTGGCGAGCAGGGGCCAGAACAGCGACTCCATCAGGTCGTGGTGCGGCTCGAAGTCGCCGTCGGCGTCCCCGTCGATCTCGGCCGGCGGCTGGATGCCGCCGATGAAGCCCTCCCCTTCGGGCCGCACCCAGATGCCGCTCGAATCGAACAGCATCGGAAGCTCGCTCGCCTTGAACGGCGTCTTGAACGAGAACACGGTGCGCTTCTTCGGCACCACGGGCAGCGCGATGTCCAGCAAGGCGGCCAGACGGCCCGACAGCGCGCCCGCGGCCAGCACGCAGAAGTCGCAGGCCAGCACTTCGCCGTTCGACAGCTCGACACCGGTCACGCGCGCGCCACTGGTGCGGAAGCCGCTGGCCGTCGCCTCCACGTAGTCCACACCGAGCCGACGCGCCGCGCGGCGCACTTCCGACAGCAGGCTCCAGGCATCGAACCAGCCTTCGTGCTGCACGCCCAGCGTTCCGATGCCGACGTCGCCGAAGTCCACGCCCGGATAGCGCGCGGCCAGCTCGTCGGGATCGAGCACCCGGATGTCCGCGCCATGGCTGCGCTGCATCCGCACGGCTTCCAGCCGCTGCGTGACCTGGTCGTGGCCGCCGAGGATCAGGTAGCCGCGCTCGCGGTACCCGATGTCGGCCTGGTCGCCGAACACGGCCTTGATGTCGCGGAACATCTGGGCGCCGTACAGGCTCATCCGGATGTTCGCGGCCGTGCCGAACTGGGTGCGAATCGAGGCCGCGGACAGCGCCGTCGACGAGAACTGGTACGAGGCGTCCTTCTCGACCACGGTGATCGGTCCCGCGAAGCCGGCCTGGCGCAGCGACCAGGCGCAGAAGCTGCCGATGATGGCGCCGCCGACGATGACGACGCGGGGTGTGTTGGAGGAGGACATGCGGGTTTCCTGCACAGGCCGGTCAAGCGTCGGACGCCGCCGCGAGGGCCGATGCCGAGGCCTCGAAGCCCTGCCCGGCGCGCGGATTCCACTGCACGCCCGAGCGCGCGGCCACGCCCGGCTTGAGCCGCTGCGATTCGTCGTAGTCGCTCCAGGGATGGAAGAACAGCGGCTCGATGCGCTCGATGCCGCGCAGGCGCTCGGCATGGGCGTCGAGGCAGGCCTGGCGCTCCTGCGGCGACAGCCGCGCGGGCATCCAGGCGGCGAAGGGCGGCAGCACCGTGAAGCCGGTATAGGCCAGGATGCCGTTGTGTATCGGCCAGAGCACGTGATGGAGATCGCCGTCGATGCCGTTCGGCTCGTAGAGCGTGGAGGCCGTGCCCGTCGTGATGCTGAGCATCGCGCGCTTGCCCCTGAAATGCCCGGTCTCGTACTTGCGCCCCGCCGAGTAGGCGAAGCCGCGGCTCAGCACGCGATCGACCCAGCCCTTGAGGATGGCGGGCATCGAGAACCACCACAGCGGAAACTGCAGGAGCACGAAGTCGGCCGCCGCCAGCTTCGCCTGCTCGGCCGCCACCGCGGGGTGCTGCGTGCCGGCCGCGAAGGCGTGTTCCTGCTCTTTCGAAAGATCGAGGTAGTCGGCGTTCGCGCGCCCGCCCTCGAAATCGTCGGGGCCCAGCGCCGGGTTCCAACCCATGCGGTAGAGGTCGCTGACGACCACCGAATGGCCCACGCGCTCCAGCTCTCGGACCGCGACGTCCTTCAGTGCGCCGTTGAACGATGCGGGTTCGGGGTGGGCATAAACGATCAGGCAGTTCATGCCGCGAATTCTGAGCGCCGGGCTCAGGCGCAGCTAGAACGTACGGCGCACCGGGTTGCGGTTTTCTGCATAGTCGCGGCGCGAGGCTCGGTACTGCGCCGGCGTCATGTTCGTCGCCACCTTGAACTGGCGCGAGAAGGCGCTGTGGTCGGCATAGCCGCAGGCGGCCGACACCTCCGTGATCGAGGCCGGCGTCTCCTCGAGCAGTTGGCAGGCCTTGTCGATGCGCTTCTTCATCAGCAACTGCTTGGGCGTCACGTGGAAGACCTCGAGCACCAGGCGCGCCAGCGTGTCCATCGACACCGAGGCATGGGCGGCCGCCTCGGCGATCAGCACCGGCCCATCGAGGCCGGCGTCGATGAAGTCGAGGAAGCGCCGCAGCCGCCGGTAGCTGTGATGGCGCTCGTTGGGGCGCGGCAGGTCGCGCGACAGCCCGGCCAGGCCGACGATGCGGCCGTCGGCATCGAGCAGCGGGAACTTGGAGCTCAGGCACCAGTAGCGGTCGCCGCGCCAGGTCTGGTACAGGCGCAGCAGCTCGCGCATCGGCCGGCCGCTGTCGATGACCTCGAGGTCCTGCGCCACCGTGCTGAGGCCGCTGGCCGGGAACAGCTGGTCCGCGGTCTTGCCCACCACGCTCTCGCCGTCCTGCAGGCCGGCGCGGTCGATCAGCGTCTGGTTGGCCCAGAGGTAGCGGCCCTGCTGGTCCTTGACGTAGAACAGCACGTCGGGCAGCCGGTCGAACAGGGTCTCGATCAGCCCGGGCGTGCGCGTGAGCCACGCCTGCACCTGTTCGTCGAGTCGCATCGTGTGTCCCGGCCCGGCGCGGTTCAGGGCGAGGGCCGGAACCGGCTGCCCAGGCTGTAGCGCGAGGCCGGGTTCAGGCAGCGCACCCAGGTCACGGGCACCTCGCGCAGCCAGGTGCGCCGCGTCAGCTGCAGGCAGGGCTCGGTGGCTTTCATCTCGAGGATGCGCGCCTGCTCCGCCGTCGGCATGACGGCATCGACCACGTGCTCGACGAGATCGGCCTGCACCAGCGAGAGCAGGTACTCGCCCGGCGTGATGTCCGAGAAGTCCTGGTCGAGGAAGGCCGGCGCCATCTTCGGGTTGACGTAGCGGTCCTCGAGCTGCACGGGCACGCCGTTCTCGAGGTGCACGCTCTGCAGCCGGAAGATCGACTGGCCCGGCAGCATGTTGAGCCAGGCCGCGATGTCGGGCGCGGCCGCCACGCGCTCGCGCGACAGGCCACGCCACCGGTGCTCGTGGCCGCGGGCCCGGATCTCGCTCGCGATGTTGGCGATCTGCAGCAGCGTGGACTGCGGCTTCTTCTCCGCCACGAAGGTGCCGACCCCCGCCACGCGCACGATCCGGCCCGCGTTCGCGAGCTCGCGCAGCGCCTTGTTGACGGTCATGCGCGAGACGCCGAACTGCGTGACCAGCTCCAGCTCCGAAGGCAGCCTCTGGCCCGGCTGCCAGGTGCCGTCGAGGATGCCCTGCGTCACATGGGCCTTGATTCGCTCGTGCAGGGTCGTCGTCATTCCCTCGAGCATGCCACGGCCGCCCTCCTCGTCCGGAGCGTCGCGGCGCGGCCGGCGGGCGCTTCGGTCGCTCATCTAGATGCGCTTCGCCTCTCGGATGCTGCGCAGGAAGGAACGGGTCCGGTCCTGCTGCGGCTCGGCGAAGATCTGCTCGGGCGGTCCCTCCTCGCAGACGACGCCGTCGCACAGGAAGCAGACCTTGGACGAGACCTCGCGCGCGAACCCCATCTCGTGCGTGGCCAGCAGCATGGTCATGCCTTCGTTGGCGAGGTCGCGCACGATGTTGAGCACCTCCGACACCAGCTCGGGGTCGAGTGCCGAGGTGATCTCGTCGAGCAGCAGAACCATCGGGTCCATGGCCAGCGCGCGCACGATCGCCACGCGCTGCTGCTGGCCGCCCGACATGCGGTCGGGATATTCCTTCGCCTTGTGCGCGAGGCTGAAGCGCTTGAGCAGCGCCATCGCGCGGTCCTCGGCCTCCTCCCGCGACTGCTTGAGCACCTGGATCGGCGCCAGCGTCACGTTCTGCAGCACGGTCATGTGCGGGAACAGGTTGTAGCCCTGGAACACGATGCCGATGTCGCGGCGCAGCGAGTTGACGTCGACGCCCGGCCCGGTGATGCGGTCGCCGTGCACGCGGATCTCGCCCGCGTCGATGGGCTCCAGGCCGTTGATGCAGCGCAGCAGCGTCGACTTGCCGGAGCCCGAGGGACCGATCAGGCTCACCACCTGGTGCTCCTCGACCGCCATCGCCAGCCGGTTGAGCACCGGCAGCTCGCCGTAGGACTTCGAAATTTCCCTGATCTCGATGAAGGACATGTGTGGGGACTCGGTTTATGCGTTGCCAGCGCGCATGCGGGCGCGATCGCGGCGGGCCATGCGCTCCACGAAGCGCGTTTGCGGGATGGAGATGACGATGAAGAGCAGCGCGACGGTGGTCGCGGCCGACAGGTTGTAGTAGTTGGAGGCCACGATCATCGATTGGTTGAAGGAGTCGACCACCCCGACCACGTTGACCAGCGCGGTGTCCTTCTGCAGCGCGATGAAGGCATTGAGCAGCGGTGGAATGATCTGGCGCACGCCCTGGGGCACGACCACGAAGCGCAGTGTCTGCATGTGCGACAGCCCGAGCGACCGCGAAGCGGCCGTCTGGCTCCAGTGCACGCTCTGGATGCCCGCGCGGTAGATCTCGGCCACGTAGGCACCGACCGTCAGCGTCAGCGCGATCACCACATAGGTCGTGAGCGACAGGTCCTTGAGGATGGGCACGCCCGTCAACGGCAGGCCGAAGCCGACCAGGTAGATCACCAGCACCGCGGGGATCGAGCGGAACACGTCGACGTAGGCCGTGGCG
Organism: Variovorax sp. GW821-FHT10D07; assembly: GCF_059415325.1. Taxonomy (NCBI): domain Bacteria; kingdom Pseudomonadati; phylum Pseudomonadota; class Betaproteobacteria; order Burkholderiales; family Comamonadaceae; genus Variovorax; species Variovorax sp. GW821-FHT10D07. Next base: position 764,678 of record NZ_JBWKMZ010000001.1, read on the forward strand.
ATGAAGCGCAGCGGCTTGCCGGCGGCCCCGGGCGCGAACATCGCGAGCGCCACGATCAGGCCCCAGACCAGCACCAGCACCTCGGCGATCAGGAAGATCTTCACGTTGACCCAGAACGCATCGAGGACCAGCGGGAAGGTCTTCACGATCAGCGGCACCAGGAAGAAGGTCTTGGCGACCGCCTGGTTGTTGGCCAGCAGGAACTGGAAGCCCAGCACCACGATGAACTGCGCCAGCGTGTGGCCGAGCGCGATCCAGCTCTGCACGCAGGCGTCGGAGCGCTCGATGCGCGCCGCCACGATGTCCATGCGCAGCGCCGCCGCGCGAACGCCGCGGCAGCGCTGGAAGGCGCGCCACAGCGGCCGGACCACGGCCAGCGACGCGAGCGCCAGGACCCCGGCCCCGGCCGTGATCCACCAGCCGTCCCAGGCGCTGCCCCGCAGGGCCTCGCGCAGGGACTGCAGGGTGTACCAGCTGGCCGCGACGACCAGGATCACGCCCGCCAGCGCGAAGAGGAAGAGCATCAGCGGCACCTTCGGCATGCCTCCGATGTTCAGGCGGCGCTCCTGCCCCGCGACGGGCGAAGGCAGGCCGGCGGACTGCTGCGTTGCACTGTTCATGGTCGGATCTCGGTCTCAGGGATTGAAGACGGGCACTTTGGTGGGATCGGCGCCGAGGCTGGGCGTCAGGTACTGGTTCGCCAGGCGCGCGAAGGTGCCGTCGCGCTTCATCTCGTCGATCAGCTTGTTGAAGGTCGCCATGTTCGCGGAGTCCTTGTTGACCAGGCCGCCCCAGCGTTCGCCGGTGTCGTAGCGGCCGACCACCTCGAACAGGCCGTTCGACTGCTTGGCGCGCGCCAGCAGGTTGGGCGTGTCGTAGAGCACGGCATCGACCTGGCCGGCCGCCAGCGCTGCGTACATCGCGGCCGCCTCGGCGAAGACCTTGGGCTGTTCCACCGGCTTGACGTTGTCGGCGAGGTAGCCAAGGATGGTCGTGCCCTGCTTCACCCCGAGGCGCAGCTTCTTGATGCTCTCCTTGTCGACCTTGACGCCGGCCTTCACGAGGATGCCCTGGTCCGAGCTGAAGTAGGGCTCGGTGAAGTTCACCACCTTCTTGCGCTCGTCGGTGATGGTGATCTGGCTCAGCGCGATGTCGAAGCCCTGCGCCTGGCCGGTGAGGATCTGCGCGAACGAGCGGTTCACCACCACCACCTTGTCGAGGCCGGCGCGGTAGGCCATGTTGGCGGCCATGCAGTACTCGAAGCCGTCCTTGATGGTGTCGATCGAGTCGCCGTTCCACCAGCCCGGCGAGGGCAGCACGGGCCGCACGGACAGAGCGCCCGGCACCACGGTCTCGAGTTTCACCGAGCCGCGCTGGCCCGTGACTTCGCACTTGCCGTAGTCCGGTGCCGCGGAAGCCGCGAACGAGGCGGCGCTCACGAGGAGGGCTGCGAGTGCCGAGGCGAGCGGCCTGGCGTGGGAAGTGGTTCGCTGGCGCTTGAGGGATTTCATGTCGGGGCTCCGTTGGGTTGGTTGGAATCGAGGGGAAAAAAAAGCGGTCCGGGTGGCGAGAGATGCGTGGTGTTCAGGGCGTGACTTCGATGCGGTGGTCTTGGATGATCCGGCCCCAGCGGGCGGTCTCCTTGTCGATGCCGGCCTGGAACTCGGCCGAGGACATCGGCAGGTAGATCAGGCCCTGCGCGGCCAGCAGCTTCTGGATCTCCGGGGTCTGCGCGGCCTCGCCATAGGCCTTGTACAGCTTCGCGACGATCGCGGCCGGCGTGCGCGCCGGCGCGATCAGCGCATACCAGGACAGCACCGGATCATCGAGCAGACCGAGCTCCTTGAGCGTCGGCACCTCGGGGAACTGCGCGACGCGCTCGGCCGTGGTGACGGCCAGCGGCCGCAGCTTGCCGGCCTTGATGAAGGGCTGCAGGCTCGACAGCGTGTCGAAGGTGGCGTGCACGTCGCCCGCGATGACCGCGGGCAGGGCCTCGTTGGTGCCCTTGTAGGGCACGTGGACGATCTGGATGCCGGCCTTGGCGTTCACCAGCTCGAAGGTCAGGTGCGCGGGGCTGCCGAGTCCGACCGAGGCGAAGTTGTAGGCGCCGGGCTTCGCGCGCGCCGCCTCGACCAGCTCGCGCGCCGACTTGAACTGCGAGGTGGCCGGCACCACCAGCACCAGCGGCGAGGCGGCGAACATCGCGATCGGCAGCAGGTCCTTCTTCACGTCGTAGGGCATCTGCTTGTAGAGCACCGGATGGATCGTCAGCGGCCCGAGGTTGCCCATGCCGACGGTGTAGCCGTCGGGCGCGGAGCGCGCCACGTCCGACACGCCGATGCGGCCCGCGGCACCGGGCTTGAAGTCCAGCACCACCGGCTGCCCCAGCGCCTGCCCGACGCGGTCGTTGAACGCGCGGGCGATGGTGTCGTTGAGTCCGCCGGGCGGCCAGGGCACGACGAAGCGGATCGGCCGGCTCGGCCAGTCCTGCGCCGAAGCCGCGCCGGCCGTGCAGACCAGGAACGCCACGGCCAGCCATCGCATCCATCGATTCATAGAAACCTCTAGAGAACTCATGCAGGTTGCAGAAGGCAGCACTCCTTGGCGAAGGAGTCCTGCAGCGAAGAGAAAGACCGAGAGCCCGGGCCCGCGCGGGCATCGGGCGGCGCGGTGCCGCTTCAGACCGGCAGCGCCGCCGCGGGCTGCGCGATGCCGCCGTGCGGCTTGCCCGAACCGACATCGCCCCACAGCACCGCATGGTCGGGCGGCAGCGCGCGCGAATTGGGCACCGACAGCCACAGCCGCATGAGCATGCGGTCCTCGCCGGTCTGCACGTTGTCCTTGAAGGCGGTGCGGCCGTGGTAGATCACGTGGTTGTTGAGCAGCTGGATGTCGCCGGGCGCGAAGCGCATCTCGAAGCACTCCTCCTCGGCCACCGCCATCAGCAGCTGGATCGCCTCGTGCTCGGCCTCGCCGAGCTTGCGCACGTCGGGCAGCATCTGCGCGTTCTCGATGTAGGTCAGCGAGAAGTGGCTCGTGAGCTTGCCATCGCGCACGCCGAAGATCGGCAGGTCGTAGGCCACGTGCTCGCCACCGGCTTCCTCGCCGAAGCGGCTGCGCGGAATCGGCCTGCACAGCAGCGCATGCAGATCGGGCCGGCGCTCGAGGATGCGGTTGTAGACGGTGGCGCTGCTCGCGAGCTTGCTGACGCCGCCTTCGGAGGCCTGGCGCACGCACAGCAGCCCGACCACGTCGCAGCGGTCGGTGTGGAAGCGCAGCTGTCCCGGCGACAGCGTGCGCGCGCCCGACGAGAGAAACTGCTTGCCGTGCTCGTCGACGGTCGCGCCGTAGAGCTTGGCGCCGACGCCCATTCCCTCGTCCTTGATCTCGCGCATCACCTCGCCACGGTAGTTCTGGTACATCGGCGTGCCCAGGTGTGCGCCCAGCGCGTACCAGATCCGGCGCAGCTGTTCCTGCTGGTAGCGCCCGACCTCGAGGCCGCGGATCTTGACCATGCCCGAGCCGTTCTCGAGCTCCTCGCGCACCTCGTCGAAGAAGGCCTTGGCATCGGGCAGCGGGAAGTTCTGGCGGTCGATCCTGCGCCAGTCGAGGCCCTCGGTCTTTTGCAACGCAGTATCGATTTGATCCAGAACGACGGCGGGAAACTGTTTGACCCACCGATGGTTTTGGCCCATCTCGGCACCCGACCAAACGCAGGCGCCGCTCAGATAACTCGACTCGGACATGAACTCTCCAGAAAGATGATTGGGCTTTGTCTACTGATGTATAGACAGGTACAGATGTTAGGCAGCCATTCGCTTCCACCGCAACGGGCACGAGGGCAAATCAAGGGGAAATACCTACAAATGGCTCCATGATTGAATTCAGGATTGGATCCAATGTGGGGCGCAAAGCACACATTCGGCGTCTGGCAGGCCCCCTCCGGACTTCGGAAAAACGGCGAGCAAGAAGCGTTCCAGATTGGATCCAATCCAGGATCTAGGTTTTAACCGTTGCGGCCGCCGCCGGCTATACAGGATGTCCCGGGCACCCCTGCCCAAGGGATCCGAAATGGGATCTTCCGTAGAATCCCCCGCAGTTCATGGCGACGACAACAAGGGAGTTCGAATGGTGGCCCAGGCACCGACCGGCGAGCAGATCCTCTCGGCCGATTCCGTCACGGAATCCTTGCGGCAACTGATCCTGAGCGGCGAACTGGGGATCGGCGTGCAGCTCAAGCAGCAGGCGCTGGCCGAGCGCTTCGGCGTCAGCCGCATTCCCGTGCGCGAGGCCCTCAAGCGGCTGGAGGCCGAAGGCCTGATCGAGCACCGCGCCCACGCGGGCTCGACCGTGGCGTCGCAGTCGATCAAGGACCTGGTCGAGGCGCTCGACATCCGCATCGCGCTCGAGACCCGCGCGCTCAAGCTCGCGATCCCGCACCTGCGCCCCGCGCACCACCGCGCCGCGCGCGAGATCATCGCGCGCTACGACGGCAGCGAATCGCCCCAGGAGTGGGCCGACCTCAACCTCGAGTTCCACCTGACGCTCTATCGCCCCTGCGGGCGCGACAAGCTGCTCAAGATGATCGAGGAAAGCGTGCGCGGCATCGCGCGCCACCTGCGCGCGCTGCAGTCGCACAAGGTGGGGCGCAAGTCCTCGCAGTCCGAGCATTCGCAGATCCTCAAGGCCTGCATCGCCAAGAACATCCCGTTGGCGGTGGAGCTGCTCGAGAAGCACATCGAACACACGCAGGCGGCGCTGCAGGAATAGCCGCCCGCGGCGCGGTCCCGGTGGCCGGCGCGATGTAGCGCTAAAGTTCCGCGCCATGAATCTGCGTCAAATCGAAGTGTTCCGGGCCATCATGGCCACCGGCTCCGTGAGCGATGCCGCCCGCCTGCTGCATGTGTCCGTTCCCGCCGTGAGCCGGGTGCTCTCGCACACCGAGACCCAGCTCAACTTTCCGCTCTTCATGCGCATCAAGGGCCGGCTGTCGCCCACCGCCGAGGCGCGGCGCCTCTACCACGAGGTCGAGGACGTCTACCAGGGCGTGCAGCGCATCAGCGACCTCTCGCACGAGCTCATGGCGCGCCGCTCGGGCCTGATCAGCGTGGTGTCGAGCCCGGGCATCGGCCACATGCTGGTGCCGATGGCGATCGCGCACTACCACCAGGCCAACCCCGAGACGCGCGTGCATTTCAAGTGCCTCAACCAGGACCTGCTGCGCGAGCGCCTGCTGAGCCGGCACTTCGACCTCGGCATCTCGCTCGAGGCGGTGGACCATCCGAACCTCATCACGATGCCGGTCGCGCGCTGCCGCATCGTGTGCATCTGCCCGCACACGCATCCGCTGGCCGCGCGCAACGCGGTCGGCGCGCAGGACCTGCTGCCCTACGACCTGATGTCGTACCCGCGCGGCACGCCCTTCGGCGAACTGGTGCGCCACTTCTTCGCGTCGCTCGACGAGGCGCCGCGCACCATGCTCGAGGTGGGCTCGCCGCAGAACGCCTGCGCGCTCACGCACCTGGGCGCGGGCATCGCGCTGGTCGACGAGTTCTCGCTGCAGGCCTGGCCCGACGCGCGCTTTCGCATCCTGCCGGTGGAGGGCATCGAGCCGCTGGTCGCGCACCTCGTGCACCTGCGCACCGACCCGCTCTCGCCGGCCGCCGAAGCCTTCGTGCGCACCCTGCGCAGCGTGCTGATGCAGCGCGGGCTCGCCGCGCCGCAAGCGCAGGAAGACTGACGGTCGCTGTCGTCGGGCCTGGCGCTCGAAGCCAGGGAATGCCCCAATAGCATGCGCTTCGCACCGCATATAGGCACGCCGAAACATGGCGCACCAGCCCGGGGCCAGGTGTTAACCAGCGCGTAAGGACGCCGCACAAAGCATCAATCGACGCCGCTTTTCTCGCTCGAAATAATTCGTCGCATCGCCACCGCACACCAACGCGGTGCAGTTCGCTCCCCGCGAACCCCGCCGTTTTGATCGCGACTATTTCTGGAGAAAAGCCCATGTTCCGTCACCTCAAGTCCCTGCTGGCGCCGCTGGCCTTCGCCCTCATCGCGGGTGCCGCCGGCACCGCCGCCGCCCAGCCCGCGCCGCTGCGCACCGGCGTCGATCCCAACTTCCCACCGCATGCCTTCCCCAAGCTCAGCGGCGGCTACCAGGGCTTCAACGTCGAGCTCGGCGAGGAGATCGCCAAGCGCCTGGGCCGCCGCATCGAGATCGAGGGCGCGCAGTACTCGGCGCTGATCCCGGCGCTCAACGCGGGCAAGTTCGACTTCCTGATGGCGCCGACCACGGTGTCGCCCGAGCGTGCGAAGTCGGTGCTCTTCACCGAGGGCTACCTCGAAAACAACTTCACGCTGGTCGTGAAGAAGGAGCGCAACGACATCCAGCGCCTGGAAGACCTCAAGGGCAAGACCATCGCCGTGAACAAGGGCTCGGGCCCCGAGGAATGGGCGCGCAACAACCAGGCGCAGTACGGCTACGAGATCGCCGTCTACGGCACCAACGCCGACGCGGTGCAGGCCGTGATCTCGGGGCGCGGCGACGCCAACCTCGCGGGCGTCACGCCCTCGGCCTGGGCCGTGAAGAGCGCGCCGGCGATCAAGACCACCTTCGTCATCAAGACCGGCTCGGTCTGGGCCATTCCGTTCCGCATCGACGACAAGGCCGGGCGCGACCAGGTGAGCAACGTGCTCAAGTGCATGAAGCTCGACGGCTCGCTGCAGAAGCTGCACACGAAGTGGTTCGGCGCCGAGCCCGCGGCCGACTCGGCCACGGTGGTCTCGCCGGCCGGCCACGGTATCCCGGGCCTGTTCGGCTACGAGGCCACGAGCGCCAAGCCGGTCTGCAAGTAAGCGCGCCCCTGCCCTCCCCGTCCACCCCGTCCCCCATCAGCCGAGCATCGCCGTGACGTCCTCCCCGCTCCTGCAAGTCCGCAACCTGCACAAATCCTTTGGCAGCGTTCCCGTGCTCAACGGCATCGACCTCGATGTGCAGGCGGGCGAGCTGGTCTCGGTGATCGGGCCCTCGGGCTCGGGCAAGAGCACGCTGCTGCGCTGCTGCAACCGCATGGAGGACGCGAGCCGCGGCGAGGTGCGCGTGGAGGGCCACGACATCTATGCGCGCGGCGCCAACCTGAACCGGCTGCGCGAGCGCGTGGGCATGGTGTTCCAGGCCTTCAACCTCTACCCGCACCTCGACGTGCTGGGCAACGTGACGCTGGCGCTGCGCAAGGTCAAGAAGATGGCGCGCGACGCGGCCGAGCACAGCGCCATGGAGGCGCTCGCGCGCGTCGGCATGGAGCACAAGGCGCGCGTGCGCCCCACCCAGCTGTCGGGCGGCCAGCAGCAGCGCGTGGGCATCGCGCGCTCGATCGCGCTGAAGCCCGCGCTGGTGCTGTTCGACGAGCCGACCAGCGCGCTCGACCCCGAGATGGTCGGCGGCGTGCTGCAGGTGATGCGCGAGCTGCGCGCCGACGGCATGACCATGGTGGTGGTGACGCACGAGATGGGCTTCGCCAAGGCGGCATCCGACCGCGTGGTGTTCATGGACGGCGGCGCCATCGTCGAGCAGGGCTCGCCCGCGCAGGTGTTCGAGGCGCCGGTGCATGCGCGCACCGCGGCCTTCATCGCCAGCATCGGCAGCCGCGCGCTCTGAGCGACCGACCGGAAGCGCCGCATGCAGTTCGACAAGCTCGTCTTCACCTTCTTCAACGGCGACATCGCCGCGCGCTACCTGCCCCAGGTGCTGGACGGCGCGCGCGTGACGATCGAGCTGGGCCTGGCCGTGATCGCCGCCGGCCTGGCGCTGGGCATCGTGCTGGCCTACCTGCGCAGCCTGCCGGTGCGCGGGTTGCCGCTGCTGGTGTCGACGCTGGTCGACATCCTGCGCGCGCTGCCGCCGCTGGTGCTGATCATCCTGTTCTATTACGCGCTGCCCTTCCTGGGCCTGTCGCTTGGCGCCTTCGCCTCGACCTGGCTGGCCCTGACGCTGGTGCTCGCGGCCTTCTCCGAGGAGGTGTTCTGGGCCGGCATCGAGTCGCAGCCGCGCGGCGTGATGGAGGCCGCACGCTCCACCGGCCTGAGCCACACGCAGGCCATGGTGCACGTGCTGCTGCCGCAGTCGTGCCGGCTGATGGTGGCGCCGCTGACCAACCGCGTGATCGCCATCACCAAGGGCACGGCCTACGGCTCGGTGGCCGCGCTCAACGAGATCCTGAACCAGGCCACCTCGGCCACCAGCTTCGCGGGCAATCCCACGCCGCTGATGATGGGCGCGCTGGGCTACCTCGTGATCTTCCTGCCCGTGGTGGTCGCCGGGCGCTACATCGAGCGGCGCCACGGCGCGGGCCGCCACTGACGCCGCCGAACGGAGCCCTCCATGGAACTCATCCTCCAGTACTTCTTCAACCTCGGCGTGGTGCGCGAGGTCGGGCCCTACATCCTGCAGGGCCTGCTCAACACGCTGCTGCTGTCGGCCTGGGTGATCCCGCTCGGGCTGGTGGCCGGCATGGTGCTGGCGCTGGCCGGCTTCGTGATCCGCAACCGGCTGGTGCGCGCGCTGCTCGTGGTCTACATCGACTTCTTCCGCGCCTTCCCGCCGCTGGTGCTGCTGATCTTCCTCTACACCGGCCTGCCCTACCTCGGGCTGGAGCTCTCGCCCATGGCCTGCGTGGCGCTGGGCTTCATGTTCAACAACTCGAGCTACTTCGGCGAGATCCTGCGCGCGGGCCTGGAGTCGGTGCCGCGCGGCCAGCGCGAGGCCGCGCTGTCCACCGGCATGGGCCGCCCGGCCAGCCTGCTGTTCGTGGAGATCCCGCAGGCGGTGCGCAACGTGTTCCCCGACCTCGTGAGCAACATGATCGAGGTGGTGAAGCTCACCACGATCGCCAGCGTGGTGTCGGTGCCCGAGATGCTGTATGCCGCGCGCTCCGCGCAATCGATGCTCTACAACCCCACGCCCATCGTGCTGGCCGCGCTGATCTATCTCGCGCTGCTGTGGCCGCTGGTCGTGCTGCTGGGGCGGCTGGAGAAACGCCAGCGCCGCCCGAATCCCAAGGCCGCCTGAGGCGCCTGACCCCTACAACCACCAACGCTGATTGAGGAAGCAATGATGACAAGCAAACGTACCCTGGGCCTGGCCGTCGCCCAGATGGGCCCGGTACATCTGGCGGACACCCGCGAGGCGGTCGTGCGCCGCATGGTCGAGCTGATGCGCGACGCCAAGGGCCGCGGTGCCGAGATGGTCGTGTTCCCCGAGCTCGCGCTCACCACCTTCTTTCCGCGCTACTGGATGGACGAGGCCGAGGCCGAGGCCCGCTTCTTCGAGCCGGCCATGCCCAATGCGCAGGTGCAGCCGCTGTTCGACGAGGCGAAGGCGCTCGGCGTGGGCTTCTACCTGGGCTATGCCGAGCGCACGCCCGAGGGCACGCGCTACAACACCGCGATCATCGTGGACCGCGCGGGCGCCATCGTCGGCAAGTACCGCAAGATCCACCTGCCCGGCCATTCCGAGCACAAGCCCGAGGCACCGTTCCAGCACCTGGAGAAGAAGTTCTTCGAGGTCGGCGACCTGGGCTTCCGCGTCTTCGACACCATGGGCACGCGCTTCGGCATGTGCCTGTGCAACGACCGGCGCTGGCCCGAGACCTACCGCGTGATGGCGCTGCAGAGCGCCGAGGTGGTGGTGCTGGGCTACAACACGCCTTCGCTCAACATCCACTGGAACGAGCCGGTGCACCTGCGCACCACCACGCACCTGGTGTCGCTGCAGGCCAATGCCTACCAGAACGGCATCTGGGTGGCCGCGGCCGCCAAGTGCGGCTCGGAGGACGGCCACCACATGATCGGCAGCTCGGCCATCGTCGCGCCCACGGGCGAGATCGTGGCGCGCTCGCTCACGGAAGAGGACGAGGTGATCTGCGTGAAGGCCGACATGTCGCTGGGCGAATACTTCCGCCAGCACGTGTTCAACTTCGCCAAGCACCGCCGCCCCGAGCACTACCGCCTGATCGTCGAGCGCACGGGCGCGGGCGAGCCGCTGGTCTGAACGCGCGCACGGAACCCCTCATGGACACCACCATCGCTTCGCTGATCGGCGAAGAACCCTTCGACCTCACGATCCGCGGCGGGCGCATCGTCACCGACGGCCGCGTGGTCGAGGGCGACCTCGGCGTGCGCGACGGCCGCATCGCCGCCATCGGCGGCTCGCTGCCGCCGGGCCGCCGCGACGTGGACGCCACCGGCCGCTGGGTGCTGCCGGGCGGCATCGACAGCCATTGCCATGTCGAGCAGCGCTCGGGCATGGGCATGATGTGCGCCGACGATTTCTACTCGGCCACCGTGTCGGCCGCCTTCGGCGGCACCACCACCATCCTGCCCTTCGCGGCGCAGCACCGCGAGATGTCGGTGCCCGAGGTGCTGGCCGACTACAGCCGGCGCGCGGCCGAGAAGGCGGTGATCGACTATGGCTTCCACCTGATCCTCGCGAATCCCGACGATGCCACGCTCTCGACCGACCTGCCCGCGGCCATCCGCGACGGCATCACCTCGCTCAAGGTCTACATGACCTACGACCGCATGAAGCTCGAGGACTACCAGCTGCTCGAGGTGCTCGCGCTGGCGCGGGCCGAGGGCGCGCTGGTGATGGTGCATGCCGAGAACAACGACATGATCCGCTGGATCGCGCAGCGCCTGATCGACCGCGGCCACACCGCGCCCAAGTTCCATGGCGTGGCGCACGACCCGCTGGCCGAGACCGAGGCCGCCTACCGCGCCATCGCGCTCGCGCGGCTGGTCGACGTGCCGCTGCTGCTGGTGCACGTGGCCGGCGGCGACACCGTGGAAGTGATTCGCCAGGCCCAGACCCTGGGCGCCAACGTGCTGGCCGAGAGCTGCCCGCAGTACCTGTTCCTGACGGCCGACGACATGGACCGACCGGGCCTGGAAGGCGCGATGTTCTGCTGCTCGCCGCCCGCGCGCGATGCCGATGCGCAGGAAGCCATCTGGCGCGGCCTGATCGACGGCACCCTGGCCACCTATTCGTCGGACCATGCGCCCTACCGCTTCGATGAGACCGGCAAGCTGCCCAAGGGCGACGCCACCACCTTCAAGGAAATGGCCAACGGCGTGCCCGGCATCGAGCTGCGCCTGCCGCTGCTGTTCAGCGAAGGCTTCCTCAAGGGGCGCATCGACATCCACCAGTTCGTGGCGCTCACCGCCACCAACCATGCCCGGCTCTATGGCCTGGCGCCGCGCAAGGGCGCGATCGCGCTGGGCGCCGACGCCGACATCGCGGTGTGGAACGCCGAGCGCGAGACCACCATCAGCGCCGCCATGCTGCACGACAACGCCGGCTACACGCCCTACGAGGGCCGGACCATCCAGGGCTGGCCCGAGGTGGTCGTGAGCCGCGGCCGCGTGGTGATCGAGGACGACACGCTGCATGCCGAGCGCGGCAGCGGCCAGTACCTGCGCCGCGGCGCGCCGGACCTCAGGCGCCGCGCACCGGTGGCGCCCGCGCAGCGCCCGCATGGCCGTGTGCTGAAGGCGCTGATCGGCCTCGGGGAGGAGAAGGCATGAACACCAGCGCCAACCCGCCGCGCGTGCGCGTGCTGAACCCGAACAGCAGCGTCTCGGTGACCGAGGCCGTGGCACGCGCATTCCGCGCCACCGTGCCGCCCGCGCAATGCGACTTCGATTGCGTCACCGCGCACGAGGGCCCGCCGGGCATCGTCACGCAGGACGACTTCGAGCATGGCGCGCGCCTCGCTGCCGACGACGTGGCCGCGCATGCCGCCGAGGCCGATGCCTTCGTGCTGGCCTGCTTCAGCGACCCCGGCATCGCCGCCGCGCGCACGCACAGCGAGCGCCCGGTCGTCGGCCTGGGCGAAGCCGGCATCCGTGCCGCCATGGCGCGCGGCGAGCGCGTGGGCGTGATCGCCATTGCCAGTGCCGCCATCCCGCGCCACCTGCGCTACTGGGAAGCGCTGGGCGTGCGCGAGCGCGTGGTGGCCGAACGGCCGCTCGACCTGCCGGTGCACCTGTCGGGCGATGCCGCCCATGCGCTGGCGCCGATGATCGCGGCGGCGCGCCTGCTGGTCGACGAGGACGGCGCTGACGTGGTGCTGCTCGGCTGCGCCGGCATGGCCGAACTGCGTGCCCCGCTCGAAGCCGCGGTGGGCGTGCCCGTGATCGATCCCTGCGAGGCGGCGGCCGAACTCTCGGCCCGGCTCGCGCGGGCCTGGCGCGACGGAGCCGCCACGTGACGAGCCCACCGCAGCGGCTGGGCGTGCTCGGCGGCATGGGCCCGCTGGCCGGCGCCGCCTTCGCGCTGCGCATGGTGCAGCTCACGCCGGCCGACAACGACCAGCAGCACATCCCCGTGCTGCTGTGCAACGACCCCGCCATCCCCGACCGCTCCTCGGCCTTCCTCGGCCAGGGGCCGAGCCCGCTGCCCGGCATGCTGCGCGGCATCGACACGCTGGTGGCCGGCGGCGCCGACTGCATCGCCATCCCCTGCAACACCGCCCACCTGTGGTTCGACGAACTGCAGGCCGCGAGCCCGACGCGGCTGCTGCACATCGTCGAGGCCGTGGTGGCGGACCTGCGCCGCCAGGGCGTGACCGAGGGCAAGGTCGGCATCCTGGGCACACCCGCGACCATCGCGATGGGGCTCTACCAGCGCCACCTGCGCGACGCCGGCTACGAGACCATCGAGCCTTCGCCCGAGGAGGTGCAGCGCCTGTGCGTGCCCGCGATCGCGGCCGTGAAGGCCAACCGCATCGACGAGGCTTTCGCACCCGCGGCCGAAGGCATTCGCGCGCTCGCGCAGCAAGGCGCGCGAGCCGTGGTGCTCGGGTGCACCGAGCTGCCGCTGGCCGTTCCGGCGGCGCGGCGCGGCGAGTTCGACATCGTGCTGACCGATTCGATCGACGCGCTGGCGCGCGAGGCCATCGGGCTGATGCGGCCCGCCGATGCGTCGGCTCACGCGTCCATGTCGCGCAGGTAGACCGGCAGATCCATCACGGGCGGCCGCGCGAGCCGGTCAGCCGGCCGCGCGACTGCCCACCAGCACCGGCGCGGCGCGATAGCGATCCGGGAACACCTTCTTGAGGTTCTCGATCTTGGGCAGGTCGTTGAAGACGATGTACGGCTGCGAGGGATTGCGCGTCAGGTAGTCCTGGTGATAGGCCTCCGCGGGGAAGAAGCGCTTCTGCATCTCGATGGTCGTGACGATCGGCTGGCCGAAGCTCTTGAGCTGCCCGAGCTGTTCGATATAGGCCTTGGCGACACGGGCCTGCTCCGCGTTCTGCGCGAAGATGGTCGAGCGGTACTGGGTCCCGCGATCGGGGCCCTGCCGGTTCAGCTCGGTCGGGTCGTGGGCCACCGAGAAATAGATCTGCAGGATGCGTCCGTAGCTGATCTGCCGGGGGTCGTAGGTGATGGCGACCGCTTCGGCATGGCCGGTTCTTCCGGTGCCGACCATCTCGTACTGCGCGGATTTCTCGTCGCCGCCGGCGTAGCCGGACACCGCGCTGACGACGCCCTTCACATGCTGGTACACGCCCTGGACGCCCCAGAAGCAGCCGCCGGCGATGACCGCGACCTCGGTGGCCGCGGTCGGGGCGGCGGCATCGACCGTGGGCGCGGGAATCACGATGGCGCTTTCGGCGGCCAGGCTGGGCACCAGCCTGAAGGCGGCCAGGCCGGCCAGCCCGGCGGCGGCCCACAACGCGGCACGGCGCGACAGGGAGCGACCGGAGGACGCGGGCTCGATGGGTGTCGGGGAATCGTTCATGGGACGGGACCTTTCGTTGATGGGCGTGCGGCCGTGCGGCACGAGCCGGCCGGGCTCGCCTGTTCCTAGTTCGAACGCATCGCGCCGTCGGTTACACCGCGTCGCGAGCGAACCGGCGAACCTGCGCAAAAGAAAAGTTCCAGCGCATGGAATAAGCGGTCCGCGGCGGCGTCTACGTCTGCAACAACCCTCTCTTTCGAGGACTTTCGATGCTGATGACGCTTCCCTCCCGCTTGCGGCGCCCTCGCGCCCTGTTCCTCGGCGCCGCGGCGCTGGCCTGCGCGGCCGCGGCCTTCGGCGCATGGCATACGACGCCGTCCGGCAAGGGCGGCGATGCCGGCCTGATGGCCCGGCTCATGGACGTCTGCACTTCGCGCGACCCCGCGCAGGCGGGCTTCGCCGCCGAGAACGACGCAGCCATGGCCCGGATGATGGCCGGCATGGACATCAAGTCCTCCGGTGACGTGGACCGCGACTTCGCCGAGATGATGATCGCGCACCACCAGGGCGCCATCGACATGGCGCTGGCCGAGCTGCGCCACGGCAGCAACGAGCAGCTGCGCCGCATCGCGCAGGAAATCATCGTCGAGCAGCAGCAGGAGATCGCCGCGATGCGCCTGGCGCTCGACCAGCCGCTGCCGCCCTCCATGCCCGCACCCACGCAGCCTGCTCGCCCGTAGCGCCGCCAGGTCCACCTTCACTTCCCTTCGAGCTCCAGAACACCATGAAGAACCGCCCCTCTCTCCTCTTCTTCCCCCGCTGGCTGACCGCCATTGCGCTGCTGGCCTCGGCCGCCTGCGCGCAGGCCGGCCAGGCGCCGCGTGCCGCCGCCGAGGCCGACATCGCGATGAGTCACCGCGACCGCGTCTATGCGGCCGAGCAGTTCTCCAACACGGTGTCGGTGACCGATCCCGTCGACAACAAGCTGCTGGGCGTGATCCGCCTCGGCGATCCCGCACCCGGCAACTTCAGCCCGCTGTACCGCGGCCAGGTGCTGGTGCACGGCATGGGCTTCTCGCCCGACCATCGCACGCTCGCGGTGGTGTCGATCGGCTCGAACTCGGTGAGCTTCATCGACACCGCGACCAACGCGGTGAAGCACACCACCTACGTGGGCCGCTCGCCGCACGAGGCCTTCTACACGCCCGACGGCAAGGAGGTGTGGGTCACGGTGCGCGGCGAGAGCCATGTGGCGGTGCTCGACGCCGCCACCTTCGAGGAGAAGACGCGCATCGCCACGCCCAACGGCCCGGGCATGCAGATCTTCTCGCCCGACGGGAAGTACGGCTACATCTGCTCCTCGTTCAATCCCGAGACCGTGGTGATCGACACCGCCAGCAAGCAGGTCGTGGGCCGCGTGAAGCAGGACAGCCCGTTCTGTCCCAACATCGCCGCCACGCCCGACGGCAAGCAGGTCTGGTTCACGCTCAAGGACATCGGCCGCACGATGGTGTTCGACGCGAAGCCGCCGTTCGCGCCGATCAGGGCATTCGACACCGGGCCGATCACGAACCACGTCAACTTCGCCACCACCGCCAAGGGCAGCTTCGCCTACGTGACCGTAGGCGGCCTCAACCAGGTCAAGGTGTTCCGCACCGACGACTTCTCGCAGGTCGCGACCATTCCCGTCGGCAAGCTGCCGCACGGCGTGTGGCCCTCGGGCGACGGCAAGCGCATCTACGTGGGACTCGAGAACGCCGATGCGCTGGCCGCGATCGACACGGCCACCAACACCGTGGTCGCGAACGTGCCCATCGGCCAGGCGCCGCAGGCGATCGCCTATGTACCGAACGCGGTGCCGGCCGATGCGGGCGACGGCACGCAGGGCCTGCAGCCGCCGGGACTGGCCGGCCAGGTCGCCCACCTCTCGCTGGTGCCGGCCGGACCGCGCAAGGAAGCAACCCCGGCTGGCGCACCGACCAGCGTCGCGCTGTTCGACCAGGGCCTGCTGCAGGTGCTGCAGGCCTCGGCCACGGGCCTGGAGCCGAAGCAGCCCTATGTGCTCGCGCTGGCCGACAAGCCCGACGGCAGCGGCACGCTGCAGCCGCTCGCCAGCTTCATGACCAACCCGGCGGGCGCCGCCATCGTGAATGCCATCGGGCCGATCCGCCAGCAGGTGAAGGACGGCCCCGCGGGCGATACTCGGCGCTACCTGGTGATCGCGCCGCAGGTCGGCGGCAAGCCCTCGGCCCCGGTGCAGATCCAGGACCTTTGATGGCATCGGGCCTTCCCCTGACCCCTCAGCGCTTCGCGCATCCATGAGCGACCTGATCCTGCTCGTCGAGCCGATGATTCCCGCCTTGCGGCGCTATGCGCGCGCGCTGTTGCGGGATCGCGAATCGGCCGACGAGCTGGTGCAGGACTGCCTCGAGCGCGTGATCGCGCGCTGGGCGCAGCGGCGCGAGGCCGAGGACACGCGTTCCTGGGTCTTCGCGATCCTGCACAACCTCGCGGTGCAGCGCATGCGCCAGCAGTCGCGCCGCGGCCTGCACCTGGCCATCGACGAGATCGACAAGATCGACGAAGAGGCGCTGGGCATGCCCGCGCAGCAGGAACACCGCGTGCGGCATCACGAACTGATGCGCGCGCTCGACGGCCTGTCGGAAGACCAGCGCGCGGTGCTGCTGCTGGTCGCCGTCGAGGACCTGTCCTATGCCGAAGCCGCCGCGGCGCTCGGCATTCCGGTGGGCACCGTCATGTCGCGCCTGGCCCGCGCGCGCCAGCGGCTGCATCGCATGCTCGACGGTGTCGAGGCGATGCCGCCGGCCGACCCGTCGCATGCCGAGCCTGCGGCACGCCCTCACCTGCGGAGACTCAAATGAACGTCGATCCACCCGACGCCCGACCCATTCTCGAAGAAGACCTGCATGCCTACGTCGATGGCGTGCTCGACCCGCGACGCCATGACCAGGTGCGGGCGTATTTGCGGCAGCACGCCGATGTCGCCCACGAGGTCGAGGCCCATGCACGGCACCGGCGCGCGCTGCGCGAAGCGCTGGCCCCCATCGCCGAGGAACCGCTGCCGCCCGGGTTGAACCTCGCGCGCATGGTGGCCGAGCACGATGGGCAGGAAGCGCAGGCACGGCGCGAGCCCGCGCGGCGATGGCCCTGGGGCATGGCGGCCGCGCTGGTGCTCGCGCTCGGCGTCGGCGGCGGTGCGGGATGGTCGCTGCGTGGCGCGCAGGCCCCCGAGGCAAGCGGCATCTTCGCGCTGGGGCGCGAGGCGGCGCGCGGCTACGACATCTACGCATCGGATGCCACGCGCCCTGTGGAGATGGGGCCTTCGCAGCGCGCGGAGCTCGTCAGCTGGGTCTCGTCGCGACTGGGAAGGCAGGTCGCGATCCCCGACCTCGCGGCCGCGGGCTACGGCTTCGTGGGCGGCCGCCTGGTCATGACCGAGCATGGCCCGGCCGGCCTCTTCATCTACCAGGACGCGCAGGCCACGCGGCTCTCGCTGATGGTGCGGCCGATGGCCGTCGACCAGGACACGCCGACGATGAAGCGGATCGACGGCCCGCACACGGGCTATGCCTGGGCCGACCGCGGACTGGGTTACGGCGTGGTGGGGGCGAACGAGGCGCGCGTGCTGCATCCGCTGGCCGACGAGATGCGGCGCCAGATCGGCGAGGAGCTCAAGGGGTAGGTCCACGGCAAGCGGCCGGCCCGTCGAGCCGGATGCCGGGGCGTAACCTTTTGCCCCTGGCAGCCGAACTAGCCTTCGAAGCGGCGGCGTTGCGCCAAGCTGGCGTCTCGCGCGTGCTTCGTTATATTCAACAGTACATATCGATGGCCGCCATCCGCCCCATCGTCCAGGAGTTGTCATGACCCATCGTTCGGATCGTCGTTTCTTCCTCGGCGCCTCGGCCTCGACGCTCGGGGCCGCGGTGGCCGCCGCCTGGGGCTGGCGCTCCGGTGCCACGCAGGCCGCGGAGCCCGGCAAGTTCGAGGTCACCCGGACCGACGCCGAATGGCGCAAGCTGCTCACGCCGAACCAGTACGCGGTGCTGCGACAGGACGGCACCGAGCGGCCCTACAGCAGCCCGCTCAACGACGAACATCGCGAGGGCCGCTTCGCCTGCGCGGGCTGTGCGCTCGATCTCTTCTCCTCGAAGACGAAGTTCGACAGCAAGACCGGCTGGCCCAGCTTCTGGCAGCCGTTGCCGAACGCCGTCGGCGAGACGAGCGACAGCTCGCACGGCATGACCCGCACGGCGGTGCATTGCCGCCGTTGCGGCGGGCACCTGGGCCATGTCTTCAACGACGGACCCCAGCCCACGGGCCTGCGCTACTGCATGAACGGCCTGGCCATGAAATTCGCGCCCGGCGCCGCCTGATTCCGCCCCCGCGCACCCGGGCCTTCCACCATGCTGCTGTTCGTCGTCGCCTATCTGGGCGGGGTCCTGACCATCCTGAGCCCCTGCATCCTGCCGGTGCTGCCCTTCGTGTTCGCGCGTGGCGACCGGCCGTTCATGAAGAACGGGCTGCCACTGCTGATCGGCATGGCGCTGACTTTCGCCGGCGTGGCCTCGCTGGCCGCGGTCGGCGGTGGCTGGGCCGTGCAGGCGAACCAGTACGGGCGCGTCGTGGCGATCGTGCTGATGGCGCTGTTCGGCCTGGCGCTGCTGCTGCCGGGGCTGTCCGAGCGCCTCGCACGGCCGCTCGTGGGCTGGGGCGAGCGGCTGTCCGCCTCGGCCGAAACCACCGGTGCGGGCGGATCGCCGCGCTCCGCCTTCGGCACGTCGCTGCTGCTCGGCGTGGCCACGGGCCTGCTGTGGGCGCCTTGTGCCGGCCCCATCCTCGGACTGGTGCTGACCGGCGCGGCACTGGGTGGCGCCAGTGTCCGGACCTCGCTGCTGCTGCTGGCCTACGCGGCGGGCGCGGCCACCTCGTTGGCCGGTGCGCTGCTGGTGGGCGGACGGCTGTTCAAGGCCATGAAGCGGTCGCTGGGCGCGGGCGAATGGATCCGCCGCGGCATCGGCGCGGCCCTGCTGTGCGGCGTGGCGGCCATCGCGCTGGGGCTGGACACCGGTGTGCTGGCGCAGCTCTCGCTGGCGGGAACCGCCTCGGTCGAGCAGGCGCTGATCGACAAGGTACGGCCCAGGGATGAATCGACGCTGGTGACGACCGGCCCCGATTCCACCGTGATGATGGCGCCCGGCAACGCCATGATGGCCGCCAACAGCGCGATGCGGGCCGAGGGCGGCGGCGTCGCGGCGCTGCCGGTCGAAGACCAGGCCCCCTCGCTCGACGGCGCCGTGCAATGGCTCAACTCGCCGCCCCTGCGCATGGATGCCCTGCGCGGCAAGGTGGTGCTGATCGACTTCTGGACCTACTCCTGCATCAACTGCCTGCGCGCCCTCCCCTACGTGCGCGCATGGGCCGAGAAGTACAAGGACAAGGGCCTGGTGGTGATCGGCGTGCATGCGCCGGAGTTCGCTTTCGAGAAGAAGCTCGACAACGTGCGCAAGGCCGTGAAGGACCTGCAGCTCGACTACCCGGTGGCGGTCGACAACGACTACGCGATCTGGCGCGCTTTCAGGAACGAGTACTGGCCCGCGCACTACTTCATCGACGCGCAGGGGCGCATCCGCCATCACCACTTCGGCGAAGGCGCCTACGACGAGTCGGAGCAGGTCATCCAGCAGCTGCTGGCCGAAGCCGGGCAAGGCGCGATGCCCGCCGAGCTCGTCAAGGTCGAGGCGCAAGGCGCGCAGGCCGCGGCGGACGGCGCGAACCTGCGATCGCCCGAGACCTACATCGGCTACGAGCGCGCCGAGAATTTCGTTTCGCCCGGCGGCGCGGTCCGCGCCAAGGCGCACGGCTACACGGCGCCGTCCCGGCTCGAAGCCAACCAGTGGGCGCTCGGCGGCCGCTGGACCGTGGGCGGGCAAAGCGCCGTGCTCGACAAGGCACAGGGGCGCATCGCCTACCGCTTCCATGCGCGCGACCTGCACCTCGTGCTCGGATCGACGACGCCGGGGCATCCCGTGCGCATCAAGGTGACCCTCGACGGCAAGCCGCCCGGAGACGACCACGGCGTCGACATCGATGCACAAGGCAACGGGGTGGTCGACGGCCAGCGCCTCTACCAGCTGGTGCGGCAGCGCGGCGCGGTGGCGGATCGGCGCTTCGAGATCGAGTTTCTCGATGCGGGCGTGGAGGCCTTCGCGTTCACCTTCGGTTGATCGCGCGCTAGTCCCAGATCGCCGCGTTCACCAGGTAGTCGGGCAGCGTCCGGGCGGCCAGCACGAGCAGGCCGAAATCCGCGTCGTCGAGTTTCTGCGGCGCGGTGTCGAAGTGGCTCAGCGTTCCGACGACCCGCGCATCGAGCAGCGTCAGAGCGACCGCGTGGTAGGCGCGGATCATTCCCTGGTAGGGACTGCCGTCGAGCAGCGCCTCCTGGGAGGAGTCCTCGACGTGAAGGAACGCGTCGCGCAGCACGAACCGGCAGAAGCTGTCGGCCAGCGGAAACACGGCGAAGCGTTCGGGCCGTGGTTGCTCCAGCTTGTCGATCAGCAGCACGTTCCTGACCTGATCGCCGTCGACCTTGAAGATGGCGGTGAAGCGGTGCGGAACCGCCGCATTCAGGGCGCGCAGCGCATGCTCGAAGGCCTGCGCCTGGATGAGCGACAGGACCGAATCCGCGGTGGCTTCGAGTCGTTGCCTCGGTGGCGTGGGCAAGGTAGACATCATCGGGTGTGTGCGCTAGCAGGTGGCTTCGTGCACCGCTTCGTCCGCGATGAGCAGGTCCTTGTAGAACGCGCCGAACGGGCGCGTCGGATGCGCGATCTGGATCTCCAGCACCCAGAGTCCCGGACCGCGCCCGGCCGCAGGGATCGCAGGCGGAAAGTCGCCCACACGGTGCCCGTGGAGGCCCAGATTGAGGCGCCATCCCCTGGCCTGCGCACGCTGCGTCGCGTAGGCATACAGCGCCTCGCCGTCGAGGCCCTCGGTGCACAGGCGCGAACTCACTTCCTGCCAGATCGCGCGCACGGTTCTCGCGCAGTCTTCCATCTGGGGATCACCGCCGACCACGAAGGTCTCGCCGGCGTCGCCCTCGTGGCCTTCCCACACGGGGCCGATGTCGATGAAGAAGATGTCCTGTTCGCCGAGCACGCGAGCCGGGTCGGACGCGTCCCTGGCGGTCTTGAGCGTGTCTTCGCCGAAGCGGATCGCGACCGGATGCCAGTTGCGTTCCATCTCCAGCGCCTGCAGCGTCGCCGCCGCCAGGGCCGTGGCCTGTGCATGCGTCATGCCGGGCCGGATACCCGCAGCGATCTGTCGGACCGCGCGCTGCGACAGGGAGCGTGCGCGCCGCAGGGCCGCCAATGGCAACCCTGCCTCGGTGACGGCGGATCGGAGCAGTTCGGGGAGCATCATGGTCATCGGCGGTATCCGTCTGCCTGGATCGAGGCAGTCGCTGTATCTTACAAAATACAGCGATGCCCGATCCCGCCCCGCCGGCGATGCCTCTGCCCTAGATGTAGCAGTTCTTCAGGATGATCGCGCGACCGGCCGTGCTGCCCACGTAGGCGATGAAGGCGTCGACCGCGGCATTGGTCGAGCCGGCGCGGCCGCGGATCGCCACGGCGTCCTGCAGCAGGCGGTCATGCGGCGGGTTGCCGTTCACCGTGGCCGGCGTGTACTCGAAGTAGGTGCCGGTCAGCGGCGTGCGGATGGCGCCGGTGCTGCTGTCGCACAGCTGCGACTTGGCGACGAAGCCGATGTTGGGATAGGTCGTGGCGCTGGTGCTCGCGTTCACCGCCGTGTAGGTGGTGCCGATGGTCGTGTACTGGGCGAACTTGGCGTCGTAGGCACCACCCGGGTAGGTGATGGCGTTGACGCGGCTGAGCACCTGCTGGGCCGCGGTGCCGTACGGCGCGGTGACCGGGTTGGCGATCGCGACCTGGCCGTTCGCATAGGCGTAGCTCGCGGGATTGGTGAAGCCGTTCGAACCGCTGGTGCTCACGTTCGGGCCGTACTTGGACCACAGGATCAGCTTGCCCTCGGCATAGCGGAACGGCACCTGCACCACGGTGGGATGGCCGGTGCGCAGGGCCGCCGGCGTGGTGTCGTCGGCCGCGAAGAACAGGTCATAGGGCGTGGTGCCGCCGGGCGCGGCCAGCGCGGTGTTGATCGTCGTCTGGAAGTCGCCCGTCGCGCCATAGGTCACGGTGAAGCTGCTGCCCGAGAACGGCAGGCCCGAGGCCCCGAAGGCATTGACGAGCTGGACCATCGCACCCTGGAAATTCGCGGCCACCGCCACGGTGATCGACTGCGCCCAGGTGGCGGACGAACCCAGCATCAGCACCGATGCCGAAACGCTCAGGGTAATTTTTCTGATCGAAAGCTTTTTCACGTTATCTCCTCGAAGAATTGGATGAATGACTGCGTGTGAATCTTTCGCGCTATATAGGCTTGCATATAGGTTGCATAGCATTCGGGTAATGCATAGGCATTGAATTGAAGGCTCTGGCGCCGGTAAATCGTCCTATGGCGCGAAAAAAATCACGGACGCTATACTCTCAAAAATATAACGAGACAGGTGAACAAATGAAGAAGACCACGAAAAAATACACTGGCCATGTTCCCGAATTGAGTTCGAAAGTATGCGCGGCCATTTACGCGTTGCTTTGTTCTTATTCATCCATCGCCACGGCCGCGCCGCAGGGCGGCATCGTCACCAGCGGCAGCGCCACCATCGGCCAGGCGGGCAGCGTGACCCGCATCGACCAGAGCACGCAACGCGCGAGCATCAACTGGCAGGGCTTCGGCATCGCCGCCGGCGAAACCGTCAATTTCAACCAGCCCAATGCCTCGGCGATCACGCTCAATCGCGTGGTCGGCAACGAACGCAGCGTGATCGAGGGCGCGCTCAATGCCAATGGCAAGGTCTTCCTGATCAACTCCAACGGCGTGCTGTTCACCCGCGGCAGCAGCGTGAACACGGCCGGCCTCGTGGCCAGCACGCTGAACCTCAGCGACGCGGACTTCAATGCCGGGCGCTATGTGTTCAGCGGCAACGGCGGCAGCGGTTCGGTCATCAACATGGGCACGCTCACCGCGGCCCCGGGCGGCTATGTCGCGCTGCTCGGGCGTTCGGTGTCGAACCAGGGCGTGATCGTCGCCACCAAGGGCACGGTGGCGCTGGGCAGCGGCGAGAAGATCAGCCTCAACTTCAACGGCGATTCGCTGGTGAGCCTCAGCATCGACGAAGGCGCGCTCGGTGCGCTGATTGAGAACAAGGGCGCCATCCAGGCCGACGGCGGCACGGTGATCCTCACCGCGAAGGCCGCCGACGAACTGCTGGGCAGCCAGGTCAACAACACGGGCATCGTGCAGGCGCGCACGATGGACGATCTCAAGGGCCGCATCGTCTTGCGCGCCGACGGCGGCACGGCCAACGTGGGCGGAACGCTCGATGCCTCCTCGCCCGCGACCGGCGGCGGCGGAACCGTCGAGACCTCGGGCCGCAGCGTGCGCGTGGCGGACGACGCCGCGGTCACGACCAAGGCCGCGAACGGCGATACCGGCACATGGACGCTGGCTTCCGATGCCTTCACCGTCGGTGCGGGCGCGAACATCAGCGGTGCCCAGCTCGGCAGGCAGCTGGGCAGCAACAACGTGGCGATTTCATCGACGGGCGGGAACGGCGCCGATGGCCACCTCTACGTCGGCCAAGGCGTGAACTGGTCGGCCAACACCGCGCTCACGCTGAGCGCGGCCAAGGACGTGCGCATCGATGCGCCGATCACCGCGACGGGCGCGCGCGCGGGGCTGAAGCTCAACTACGGTGGTGACTACCGCATCGACATGGGCCAGGGCGCGTCGGTCACGCTGAGCGGCGCCAATGCGACGCTCGCGATGAACGGGCAGGCCTACACGCTGATCCACAGCATGAGCGACCTGGAGAAGATCGACGATGTGGGTGGTGACGCGGCGGGTCGCTATGCGCTCGCGGGGAATCTCGATGCCTCGGGCAAGACCTATGACAACACGGTGGTGTCCTCGCTCTCGGGCACCCTGGCGGGCCTGGGCCACACCATCAGCAACCTGACCATCCTGGAGCCGGTGCACAACGACTACCTGCAAACGCCGGTCGGCCTGATCGGCACGGCGCAGGTCGGCAGCACGATCCGCGACATCGGCCTGATCGGCGTCGACGTCAGCGGCTATGGCCGGGTCGGCGGACTGGTCGGGGAAAACTTCGGCGGCGGCATCAGCCACGCCTACGTCACCGGGAAGGTGCAGGGCGTCGTCAACGTGGGCGGCCTGGTGGGATACAACGGGACCAGCTTCAACCCCGACACCGGGGAGTTCATCGTCGGCAACGGCATCATCTCGGACTCCTTCTCGACCGCTGCCGTGAGCGCATCGACACGCTACACGGGCGGCTTCAGCTACATCGGCGGACTGGTGGGCAGGAACTTCGGCGCGACCTACAAGATTCTTCGCTCGAGCGCCACCGGCAACGTCTCGGTGGTCACCGACACCAGCGCCGGCCTGCTCAACGGAAACATCGGCGGGCTGGTCGGCGGCAACATCAACGGCACCATCGCCGACTCCCACGCCACGGGCAACGTGTCGGTGTCGGACAACGCAAGCTCCGTCGGCGGCCTCGTCGGCATCAACAGCGGCGCCACCGCGTCCGTGACCAACAGCTACGCCACGGGCAACGTGACGGGCGGAGACTCCAACGTCGGCGGGTTGGCCGGACAAAACCTCGGGGGTGCCAGCATCGTCGACTCCTATGCCAGCGGCAATGTGAGAGGCGGCGCGAGCAACGCTTCGCAGAACGTCGGCGGCCTGGTGGGCTGGAACAACGCCAGCACCATCTCGGGCTCGCATGCGAGCGGCGTCGTCACGGGTTTCGGCGCTTCGGTGGGCGGACTGGTCGGCAGCAATGGAGGTCCCGACGCGAGAATCACCAACTCCTATGCCACCGGCGACGTGAACGGCGGGCCGGTCAGCGCCGGCGTGGGCGGCCTGGTCGGCGGGAACAGCGGCACCATCGCCGGATCGCATGCCACGGGCAATGTCAGGGGCGAGATCGCGGGCGGCCTGGTCGGCGGCAACTCGGGCCTCATCACGGACTCCTTCTCGAGCGGCAACGTGTTCGGCTCCTACGCGGCCGGGGGTCTGGTGGGGCAGATGGACGGTGGCTCGGTCCTCAATTCGCGCGCCAGCGGCAACGTGACGGGCGGCGCCGATTACGACTTCACCGGCGGGCTGGTGGGCCGCATGCAGGATGGCAACGTCGACAACTCGCATGCCACCGGGTCGGTCATCCACGGCAACGACACCACGGGCCGCCTGATCGGGAACAACACAGGCTCGGGCACCATCACCAACAGCACCTACCGCGATGCAGCGGCCGAAGCAGCGGCGCAAGCGGCAGCCGAAGCGGCGGCCCGCGCAGCCGCGGCGGCACAAGCCGCTGCAGAAGCAGCCGCCCGTGCATCGAGCGAGGCCGCGGCGCAGGCCGCCGCCGAAGCGCAGGCGGCCGCCGTCGCCGCCGCGCAAGCCGCAGCGCGTGCCGCGGCACTGCAGGAACGCGCGCAAACGGGTTCGCGTCTCGCGGCCGCCACGAGCTCGGAGGCCCAGCGCCAGCCGGAACGCCCCGCCGTCCAGACCACGGCAAGCCTGACGCAACGGGCCGCGGCACTGGCCGACAACATCGTCTTCGCCGACCGGCGCAGCTTCTCCGCCAACGTGGAACGCATCGAGATCGACGGCAAGGTCTTCGAACTCGAGGACGAAGGCGCCAAGGCGCCCGCGGCGCAGCCGTCGACGCCGCGCTGACATCGCCGCCCCGCGGCGGGACGGCCTGGCCGGTCCCGCCTCCCCTTCTCCTCTCCGTTCCCGTTGCGACATGAATCCCCTTCGTCCCGTCTCGTCCTCACGCCGGGCGCATCCCGCGCTCGCCGCCTTCTCGGTGCTCTGCACGCTCGCCACCAGTGGCCATGCCCAGGTGGCGCCCATTCCCAACTACGGCAGCGGCGATGCGTTGCGCGAAGCCCAGCCGCCGCGCCCGCCGGGCACCACTAGCCAGCCGCCCGCGCCGGTGATCGTGGAGCAGCCCGAGCGGCCGCTGGCGCTGCCGGCCGGCGAGACGCTGACGGTGCGCGACTTCAAGGTCGAGGGTGCCGACGAGATTCCGCCCGCCGAGCTGCAGGCCGCGCTCGATACCTACCGCGGCCGCGCGCTGTCGATGGCCGAGATCGAGCAGGCCGCGGGCCGGGTCACGGCGCTGCTGCGCGACCGCGGCTATCTGGTGGCGCGCGCCTACGTGCCGCGGCAGGACGCAAGCGCCGGCACGCTGACGATCCGGGTCCTGATCGGCAGCTACGGCAAGCTCACGCTCAAGAACCGCTCGCTGGTGCGCGACGCGACCGTGGCCGATGCGTTCGCGCCCTTGCAGGCGGGCCAGCCGGTGTCTCGCGCGCAGCTCGAGCGCGCGATGCTGCTGGTCGGCGACATGCCCGGCGCCACCCTGCCCCGCCTCACGATCTCGCCGGGCGAAGCGCCGGGCAGCTCGGACTTCGATGCCGAGGTGGGTGAAGGCAAGCGCCTCGCGGGCTATGTGCTGGTCGACAACCAGGGCTCGCTCTACACCGGCAAGAACCGGCTGAGCGCGGGTCTCGACATCAACTCGCCCTTCGGCATCGCCGACCGGCTGAGCCTCAACCTGATGGGCACAGAAGGCGGCGGCCTCGACAACGCCCGCGTGGCCTACGGCTTTCCGCTGACCGCGAGCGGCCTGCGGCTGGAGCTTGCCGCCGCGCGCACCACCTATCACCTGGGCGGCGACTACGACGACCTCGAGGCCAAAGGCCGCGCACGCACGGTCGAGGCCACCTTGAGCTATCCGCTGCTGCGCAGCCGCGAGCAGAACCTGTCGCTGAGCCTGAATCTCGCGCAGCGGCATCTGCGCGACGAGGTGGGCGCGGTCGAGAGCGTCGACCGCAAGACCACCAGGGTCGCGACCTTCGCCGTGCAGCACGAGCGCTGGGGCCAGCTGCTGGGCCGGCCGGGCTACACCAGCGTCAGCGCCGGATTCAGCTACGGCCACCTCGACATCGACAACCCCGCGCAGGCGGCGCTCAACCGGGCCGGTGCCGACACGGCCGGCGACTTCGCGCACCTGAACCTGCGGCTCGCCGCCAACATGGAGTTCGCCAAGGGCTGGACCGCGAGCGGCGCGCTGAGCCTGCAGAAGGCGCTGCGCAACAAGAACCTCGACGGCAGCGAGCAGATGAGCATCTCGGGCCCCAACGGCGTGAAGGCGTACCGCGAATGGGTGAGCGGCGACAACGGCTACCTGCTCAATGCCGAGCTGCGCTATGCACTGCCCGCGCCCGAAGGGCTCACGCATTCGGTGGGCGTGTTCGCCGACCTCGGCCGCGCCTGGCTGCAGAACGCCGACTACACGACGCGCAACGGCGTGCGCCTGTCGGACGTGGGCGTGGGCTACCAGGCCCGCTACGGCGCGCTGTTCGGGCGACTGCAGGTCGCGCGCGCCATCGGCTCGCGGCCGCAGGAGATCGCGCGCGAGAGCCGCACGCGCGTGCTGGTGCAGGCCGGCGTGCTGTTCTGACGCATCAACGAGGAGCACGGAATGAACATGAACTGGCTCGCCGGCGCCATCGACTACGGCGTCATCGGACTGCTGGTGGTGCTGAGCGTCTTCGTGGTCGCGATCGGCATCGAACGCGCCTGGCTCTACAGCCGCATCGACACCCACGCGATCCGCGACATCAAGTCGCTCGAGCTGGTGCTCACGCGCAAGCTCTTCGTCATCGCCTCGGTGGCGAGCAACGCGCCCTACCTGGGCCTGCTGGGCACCGTGTTCGGAATCATGCTGACCTTCTACAACATGGGCCAGGACGCCTCCATCGACACCGGCAAGATCATGGTCGGCCTCGCGCTCGCGCTGAAGGCCACGGCCGTGGGCCTGGGGGTGGCGCTGGTGTCGGTGGTGCTCTACAACACGCTGCTGCGCAAGGTGCAGGTGTTGATCCTCGAATGGGAGATCGCGCGTGACCGAAAAGCCGATTGACAGCATGAACATGCTCCCCTTCGTCGACATCATGCTGGTGCTGCTCACCATCGTGCTGACGACCTCGAGCTTCATCGCGAGCGGGCGGATTCCGGTCAACCTGCCGCAGGCCAGCGCGAGCCCAGCGGACACCTCGCAGACGCAGACCATCGTGATCGATGCGGCGGGCACGATCCACTTCGGCGGCGAGGCCCTGAACGCCGACACGCTCAAGACCCGGCTCGCCGCGCTGGACAAGCAGACGCCCTTCCTGCTGCGCGCCGACCGCACGGTGCAGCTGCAGCGCTTCATCGACGTGGCCGATGTGCTGAAGCAGCTGGGCTTCGCCAAGGTGGCCGTGCAGACGGAACCGACGACGCGATGAGGTTCGCGATCGGCCTCGGCCTCTCGGTGCTGCTGCATGCGGCACTGGTGCTGCCGTGGCTGGTGCGCGCGCGGCCCGAGGCGGCGCCGCCGTTGCGCGAGCAACTGGTGGTCGACCTGCTGGGCATGGTGAGCAACCGCCAGGTCGAGCAGCAGCAGGTGGCACGGCCTGCGGAGCAGCCCCCTCCGACGCCGCAGCCGAAGCCGGTGGCGCGAAAGGAGACGCGCGAGCGGGCGCCGGTGCCGCGCCAGGTCGCGCCGAGCCCGGTGCAGGTGGCACGCGCCGAAGAGCCCGTGCGCGCCTCGCCGGAGCCGCAGCAGCAGGTGGCCGCGCCGCCGCCAGTCGCGAATGCCGCCGAGGAAGACCGCATGCAGCAGACCGTGCGCGCACGCGACGATGGCGCGGATGCCCTGCGCAAGTACCTCGCGGGGCTGCGCAAGGCGATCCAGGGCAAGCTGGTCTACCCGGCCGAGGCGCGCGAGGCCGGCTATGTCGGCGCGCCGACGATCCGCTTCACGCTGACCGAGGAAGGCAACATCCTGTCGGGCTCGCTGGCGGTGGCGAAGAGCAGCGGCTACCCGGTGCTCGACGAGAGCGCGATGCGGGCGGCGCAGGCCGGCGCGCCGTTCGAGAAACCACCGCGGCGGATGGAGGTGGCGATCGCTATCGGGTTCGTTCAGGAGCGGCAATGATCCTTGGCTTGCTGTTCGGGGCGCGTGCACAGGACAGCGGGTACTTCCCTCCGCGAATGTCCCCCGGCCTTCGGCCTCCTCCTTGATTTCGCTGCGGGAAGCACCCGCTGCCCTGTGCACGGGAGGCGCTCGGGTTGTGCGGCCGGGTCTTGTGTTCCGGGATATTGAATGGGCTGCAACAGGCCATTGCAGAGATGCCAATTCCCAGCGGACGATGTTCCGTCCATGATCGGTTCCCACCGCTTTCGCGCCAGACCACCGACTCGAGATACCCCATGGCACCCCACGACATCGCCGGCATCCGCATCCCCGACAGCAGGCTCGCGCGCGAGCTGACCCAGTTCATCCGCGACACCGAAAGCGATCTGCTCTTTCATCACTCGGCCCGCGTCTACTGCTGGGGTGTGCTGGCGGGCGATCGCAAGGGCTTGAAGTACGACCCCGAGTTGCTCTATGCGGCCGCCATGTTCCATGACATCGGCCTGACCGCGCGCTACCAGACCAGCCAGCTGCGCTTCGAGGTGGACGGCGCGAACGCCGCGCGCGATTTCCTGCAAGGGCACGGGATTTCCGAGCGCGACATCGAGACGGTGTGGAATGCGGTCGCGCTGCACACGACGCCGGGCATCCCCCAGTTCATGCGCGCGGAGATCGCGCTCGTGCAGGCGGGTGCCGGCATGGACGTGGCCGGCCGTGGCTACGACGACTACAGCGACGCGCAGCGCGAGGCGGTCGTGCGCGCCTTTCCGCGCGAGGCCGATTTCAAGCACGGGATCATCGAGGCCTTCTACCAGGGGCTCAAGCATCGTCCCGACAGCACCTTCGGCACCTTCAACGACGACGTGCTGGCGCACAAGGATCCGCATTTCCATCGCGCGGACATGTGCAACATCATCCATGCGTCGAAGTGGCATGGCTGAGGCGCCGTCCTCTTCCCTGTTTTCCAGCGCGCTGCACGAGAATCGCGCGCATGCATACGACGATCACAGGGCTGGTGCTGGGAATTTCGATGGCCGCTTGCGCGCAAGCCGCCCCCGACAGTCCGGGCGTGAACGCAAAGACCGCCGCGTCCGTCAAGGCCACGGCGAACCTGAGCGCCTACAACCACACGCCGGACTACATCCACGAGTACTGGGTCAACGGCCAGTTCGGCGCCAACGCATTCGCCTATGGGGGCGGCGGCAGCTTCGTGTGCTGCATCGTGTACCCGCGGCAATGGACACCCGGCCTGACCGCGGTCGTGCGCTGGAGGACGAGCAACTCCGATCCCAAGGGACCGCTGAACGAGGCGTGGCACGAGAAGACCGTGCCGATCGACCGCTATGACCGCACCGGGTCGACAATGAACGTGCACTTCCTGCCCGGCAACGAGGTTCGGCTGGTCATCAGCAATTCTGACGCCTATGTGCCTGACTATCCGGGCCCGCGCGGGCCCCGGAAACCCGCGGGCTTCAAGTTTTGAGACGGCATGAACGAGGCGGGTCGCGCAGCAACGCCATGAAGGCCCCGCAATGATCCGCCTCGCCCTTGGCTTGAGCCTGCTCGGTCCCGCCTTGGCGTTCGCCGGCACGTCCCTGTCTTGCGATCTGGGCGCGCCCGGCGCGCCGCGGGTCGTCGAAGTCTCGCGTACCGATGCCATCGCGAACTCCCATGTCTACCACCTGCGCGAAGGCAAGGCGTCCAAGCGGCTGCTGTTCGATGGCGAGGCCGAGGACTCGCGCGGTTCGGAGGTCCGCATCCGCTGTGCCGGCCGGACGCGCCGCGCGCTGGTGGTGATGGGGGATTTCATGTCGGCCGGCTATCCGCGCGGCATGGTCATGGTCCACGACGCGGCCGGGCAGCGCTTCCAGCGTTTCGATTTCGCCGAGCGCCATGCGCCGCGCTGGTTGTACCTGGGCAAGACCGAAACCCTGCTGGTGTTCCCGCCCGGTGGCCGGCTCGAGACGGCGCATCGCTATCTGATCCAGCGCTTCGTCGACGGCGACAAGCCGGGCGGCACCGAAGCGATCGACAGCGTTCGGCCGAACGCCAAGGGCTACGAAGTGATCGAACTGGGGCGCTAGTTCGGCGCCCTCACGCCGGCTGGAGAGCGCCCCTTCCGGCATTCACCCGATAGTCCGCGTTCCGATGGCGCGGTTCTTTCATTTCGCGACGAGCCTGCATGCCGCGGCGCGCCCTCTTCCCTCTTCTCACGCCCGCGCCCACTGCTGCTGCACGGCCCCCGCCCCCTGGTGGCTCGCGAGCTTCGCGTACACGCCCTGCCGCCGCAGCAGTTCGTCGTACGTGCCGGCTTCCACCAGCGTGCCGTTCTCCAGCACGAGGATCAGGTCGGCATCGCGGATGGTCGACAGCCGGTGCGCGATCACGAGCGTGGTCCGGTGCTGCATCAGCGCATCGAGCGCGCCGCGCACCTGCAGCTCCGACAGCGTGTCGAGGTGCGAGGTGGCCTCGTCGAGGATCAGCACCGGTGCGTTCTTGAGGAAGGCGCGCGCGATCGAGATGCGCTGGCGCTGGCCGCCCGACAGCTGCATGCCGCGTTCGCCGACGCGCGTGGCCAGGCCCTCGGGCAGGGTGCGCACGAAGTCCGTCAGGGCGGCGCGGTCGAGCGCGAGCGCGAGTTCCTCGCCGCTGGCATCGGGGCGTGCCAGGCGGATGTTGGCCTCGAGCGTGTCGTTGAACAGGTAGGTGTCCTGCGACACCAGCGCGACGCGTTCGCGCAGGCCGTCGAGCCGCAGCTCGCGCACGTCCACGCCGTCGAGCTTCACGCTGCCCTGGCGCGGATCCCAGAAGCGCAGCAGCAGGCTGGCCACGGTGCTCTTGCCGGCGCCCGAGGCACCGACCACGGCCACGGTGGCGCCGGCCGGCACCTCGAAGCCGAGCTCGTGCAGGGTGTCCCGCGCCTTGCCCGGATAGGCGAAGCAGACGCGCTCGAAGGCCAGCGACAGGCCGTGGGTGGCCGTCGGCGGCGGCAGCGGGCCGTCGACCACGGGCTCGGGCTCGCTCTCGACCACGTGCAGGCGGCGCGTGGCCGCGATGGTGTCGGCGAGCTGGCGGCTGACCTGCGAGATCTCCGACACCGGCAGGAAGGTGGCGAGCGCGATCAGCACCAGCAGCGGCAGCATGCCGGCCGGCAAGGCGCCGCTCGCGACCTGCAGCGCGCCGACCACGGCCACGGCCAGGCCGCCGAGGCCCATCGCGATCTCGAACCAGGCGGTCTGGCGCGACAGGTCGTTCAGGATGTCCAGGCGCCGCGCGCGGCTGCGGTCCGCCACCTCGAGGAACTGCGCGCGGCGGCGGCTGGTGGCCTGGAAGGCGGTCAGGTCGGCCAGGCCCTGAATGGTCTCGGCGGTATGGGCGCTCATCTCGCCCAGCGCATGGCGGGCGCGGTCGCCGAGCGCATCGACCTGGCGGCGGCCCCGGATCGGCGACACCAGCGCATAGGCCAGGAACGGCAGCAGAGCCAGCGCCACGGGCCAGCTGTAGAGCGCGAGGAAGCCCAGCACCGACAGCGGCACCAGCACCGAGACGATGGCGGGCGCGATGGTGTGGGCGTAGAAGTACTCGACCATCTCCACGTCGTGCGTGGCCAGCGCGACCAGGTCGCCCGAGCGGCGCTGCAGCAGGTAGGCCGGCGCCAGCCGCTCGAGCTTGTCGTAGAGCTTGACGCGCATGTCGGCCAGCAGTTGGTAGGCCATGGCGTGGGCCAGCCACGACTCGAGCCAGTGGAACAGCGCGGCCAGCGGCGCCGCGACCAGCAGGCCGACGATCAGCGCCGAGGTGTCGCGGTCGTCGCGGATCGCGGCCACCACCAGCGCGCTGAGCACGCCGACGCCGATGAAGGCCGCGACGCGCGCCACGCCCAACAGGATGGTGGCGATCAGCGTGCCGCGCCAGGGCCGCACCACCGACAGCAGCGTGGCGAGCGTGGCCTTCCAGCCGACCTTCTCGG
This sequence comes from Variovorax sp. GW821-FHT10D07, assembly GCF_059415325.1. Lineage (NCBI taxonomy): Bacteria > Pseudomonadati > Pseudomonadota > Betaproteobacteria > Burkholderiales > Comamonadaceae > Variovorax > Variovorax sp. GW821-FHT10D07. The sequence continues at coordinate 797,543 of NZ_JBWKMZ010000001.1, forward strand.
CATCGGCATCGAGCGGGCGCAGCGCGGGGCCGCGATCGCCCTCCTCTTCCGCGGCAACGCGCCGTGCCGATGCAGCCTGCGCTTCGACGGGCGCGGGCGCAGCGCCGGCCAGGCCCACGGCCTGTTCGTGCATCAGGCGGTGGTAGAGGCCCCGCTGCTGCATCAGCACCGCATGCCGGCCTTCTTCGACCACGCGTCCCTGGTCCAGCACCAGGCAGCGGTCGGCGCCGATGATGCTGGCCAGGCGGTGCGCGAGGATCAGCGTGGTGCGGCCGACCATCAGGCGGTCCAGCGCCTGCTGGATCAGCGCCTCGTTCTCGGTGTCGACCGAGGACAGCGCCTCGTCGAGGATCAGGATCGGCGCGTCGCGCAGCAGGGCGCGCGCGATCGCCACGCGCTGGCGCTGGCCGCCCGAGAGCTGCAGGCCGCGTTCGCCGACCTGGGTGGCGTAGCCCTGCGGCAGCGCCATGATGAAGTCGTCGATGTTGGCGGCCCGCGCCGCGGCGCGCACCTGCTCGTGGGTGGCATCGGGCCGCCCCAGGCGCAGGTTGTCGTCGAGCGTGCCGTGGAACAGCGTGATGTCCTGGCTCACCAGCGCCATGTGGCCCAGCAGGGTCTGCGTGGCCAGGCCGTTGACGTCGTGGCCGCCCACGCGGACCGTGCCCGCCTGCGGCACGAACTCGCGCAGCAGCAGCCGCACGATGGTGGACTTGCCGGCCCCGCTCGGGCCCACGATGCCCACGCGCTCGCCAGCCGCGATGCGGAACGACAGGCCCTGGTGGGCCGCGCGCTGCGGCGAATAGGAGAAGGCCACGCCGTCGAATTCGATGGTGGGCGCGAGATGCGCGGGCCCGGCGGCGTTCGGCGCCGTGTCGGGCGAAGCGGTCGGCGCTTGCGCATCCATCAGCGCGTGGATGCTCGCCGCGGCCGATTGGCCCAGCATGCCCCGGTGCAGCACGGAGCGCAGCTCGCGCAGCGGACGGAAGATCTCGGTGCCGGCCATCAGCACGATCAGCAGGGCCTCCACGCTCATGTCGCCGGCCGTCACGCGCCAGGCGCCCACCGTGAGCGCCAGCGCGGCACCGAGTGCCACGCCGAGGTCGCTGATGCCGCGCGTCAGCAGGCTCACCGACAGCACCCAGAAGGTGTTGTCCGAGAGCTTGCGCGCCCGGGCCGCGAGGCGCTCGCCCCAGGCCTTGCCCTGGCCGTAGGACTTCAGCGTGGGCAGGCCCTGCACGGCATCGAGGAACTCCTCGCCGAACGCATTGAGCGAGCGCGTGCGCGCCAGGCTCGCGCGGCTGTCGAGCATGTGGACGGCCATCGGCCCGAACAGCGCGAACAGCGCCGCGACCAGGAAGACGAGCGCGGTCGGCAGGTCCCAGAAGGCGATGACCGCGAAGATGGCGAACGGTGCCGCGGCCGCGATCACGACCTGCGGCAGGTACTGGCCGAAGAAGGTCTGCAGCTGTTCCACGCCATCGACCACCGTCAGCATCACGCCGCCGGTGCGCTGGTTGGCGAACCAGGCCGGGCCCAGTGCCACGATGCGGTCGTACAGCCGCGCGCGCAGCGCCTGCTGCACTTCGGCCGAGGCGCGGTTGGCCTGCACCGTGCGCAGATGGTCGAACAGCGCGCGCAGCAGCACCATCGCGCCCACCCAGGCCGCCGGTGCGATCCAGTCGCCGTAGGGCGCGCCGTCGAACACGCGCGCCAGCAGCTGGCCGAGGAACACATAGCGCGCGATGCCGGCCGCCAGCGCCAGCAGGCCGAGCACGATGCCCCCCGCCATGCGCAGGCGCAGGCCCGCCGTCAATTGCCAAAGTCGAATATCGAAATACATGGTGGTGCGATCGGTTCTTCCTGTAAGGCCGTCATCGTCATGCATCGCGCCACGCGGCGAAAGCGATGGTTTTTCAATCCTGGGTTGAGATAGATTGCACCCTTTGCCGCTCCACCCTCCCCCATGCCACCACTGGCTGCCTTGCGCGCCTTCGAAGCCGTTGCCCGACTGGGCAGCCTGAGCCGCGCCGCGTCCGAACTCCACGTCACGAAGAGCGCCATCAGCCACCAGCTGCGCGCGCTCGAGGAAGACCTCGGCGTGACCCTGCTGCATCGCGGCGGCACGGTGCGCCGCGCGCGAACCACCGAGGCCGGCGCCGCGCTGCTGGTGTCGGTGCAACAGGCGTTGACCCTGCTCGAGACCGCCTGCCGCGACACGCGCGCCGGTGCCCATGGCCGGCGGCGCAACAGCCTCAACATCTCGGCCAATCCCTCGCTCGCGGCGCTGTGGCTGGCGCCGCGGATCGGGCGCTTCATCGAGCTGCATCCCGACATCGACATCCAGCTGTTCCTGCATGCCAGCCAGGACCCCGCATGGGACGCGCAGGACATCGACCTCGCGTTCCTGCACGTGCGCGCGCTGGGCCCGCATCTCGCGGCGCCGGGCGACATCCCGCTGATGACCGAGACCGTGGTGCCGGTGTGCAGCCCCGCGCTGGTCGAGCCCGCCGAACGCGATGACCCGCGCGTGTTCGCGCGCCACCGCTGGCTCGAGGAGAAGCACATCGACAGCCCCGAGACCGACTGGCGCACCTGGCGCCCCCGGCTGGGCCTGCCCGACGGCGCGGGCCACGACCCGCTGGTGCTCAGCGGCCTGAGCACCGTGGTGGCGGCCGCCGCCGCGGGCGTGGGCATCGCGCTGGGCCGCGCGCCGCTGGTCGACGAGGAACTGGCGCGCGGCCGGCTGGTGGCGCTGACGCCGGGCCTGCGCATGGCCGGCTCATGGGGCTACGTGATGCGCGTGCGTGCCAACCGGCCGATGGATGCGTCGCTGCCGACGCTGGTCGAGTTCCTCGCCGAGGAGGGGCGGCGCGCTCCTGCGTGGTGACGCCTGGCGGCGGCGCGATCCACCGCGTCGGATGCCGCATCAGGACTTCCGATCCTCCACCAGGAATCGCACGACCCTCTGCATGAGCTTCCCGACCTCCTCCTTGTTCATCTTCGGATTGCCGACGGCCCGGAACACCAGGCCGTCGGACATGGCAACGATCACGTCGATGGTCGCTTCCAGCTCGGCCGCGGAGAGCCCGCGGGACGACGGAATCGCCTTGACGACGCCTTCGATCTTTTCGTGGATCGCTCGATCGGCGCGCTGGAAGAACTTCGCCACGCTCCTGTTCCGGGCGGACTCGGCCAGGATCTCGAGTTCGAGGGGCACGTAACGGGGATCGGTGCGCGTGCGCACCGCATGGCGCATCTCCTCGACCAGCGCATCGGCGGGGCCCGCGACCCGGCTGCGCTCCTCGATATGGGACAGGTGCTCGAAGGCACGTCGCGGGCGTTCTTCCCGCGCCGATGCCGTTCGTGCCCGGCACCGAGGGCGTCGGCGTGGTCGTCGCGGTCGGCGCGGAGGTCACGGACATCGCGCCGGGCGACCGCGTCGCCTATCGCAGCGCCAGCGGAACCTATGCGCAGGAGTGCCTGGTGCAGGCGGACCATGTCATCGCCGTGCCGGACGACATCGACGATCGGCAGGTCGCCGCCATCCTGTCCAAGGGCTTGTCCGCCTGGTGCCTGCTGTTCAAGGCGCGGCCGATCGCGGCGGGCGACACCCTCCTCTATCACGGCGCCACGGGCGGCGTGGGGCATATCGCATGCCGATGGGCCAGGTCGCTCGGCGCGCGCGTGATCGGCACGGTCGGTTCGGCCGGCAAGATGGCCGTGGCCCGCGCCAACGGTTGCGACGAGGTCATCGACTACAGCGAGGAAGATTTCGTGGCCCGGGTGCTCGAATTGACGGCGGGCCAGGGCGTCGATGTCGTGTACGACGGCGTCGGCCGGAAGACATTCCTGCCGTCGCTCGATTGCCTGCGGCCGTTGGGATCGATGGTGAGCTTCGGCTTCAGTTCGGGCCCGACGCCGCCCGTCGATGCCAGCCTCCTGATGGCCAAGGGCTCGCTGTTCCTCACGGGGCTGTCGTCCTCCCACTGCCTGATGACCCGCGAAGCCTTGCTGGCGGGCGCCGACGCGCTGTTCGATGCGTTCAGGTCGGGCCGCATCACCGCCGCCATCGATCGCAGCTACCCGCTGAAGGACGCCGCCGCGGCCCACCGCGCCATCGCGGCGCGCGAAGTCATGGGCTCGGTCGTTCTCATTCCTTGACGCGCTGACAGTTTCAATCACGACAGTGGAAGGACACGGACCCATGGCCATCGGAATCATTGGAGCGGGCAGGATCGGAAAGGCGCTCGCGGCGCAGTTCACGCGGGCCGGCTACGAGGTCGTCCTCGCCAACAGCCGGGGGCCGGATTCGCTGGCCGACCTCGTCGGGCAGCTCGGCCCCAAGGCACGCGCTGGCACGGCAGCCGAGGCCGCCGCCGAACCGACGGTGGTCCTGGCACTCCGATGGAGTCATCTTCCCGAGGCCCTGCCGACCCTGGGATCGCTGGCCGGAAAAATCGTCATCGACACCAGCAACCCGTACCTGGAGAGGAACGGCCAGCTCGTCGTCGCCGACCTTCGTGGCCGCAGCTCGAGCGAGATCGTGGCGGATCTCGTTCCGGGCGCCAGGCTGGTCAAGGCCTTCAACACGCTGCCGGCGGCACTGCTCGCGGAAGACCCGCAACAGCAGGGCGGGCGACGCGTGATCTTCGTGTCGGGCGATCACGTGGATGCGAATGCGCAGGTGGCGTCGATGATCGCCACCGTGGGTTGGGTGTCGATCGAGCTCGGGGGCTTGTCGACCGGCGGCAGGCTGCAGCAAGGGCGCGGTCCGTTCTCCGGCCTCGATCTGCTGCGTCGAGGCTGAGGGCCGCCGACATTCAGATGTGTTGTCGGCGAGCCAGTGTCCCCAGCCGCCGAACCCCCTCCTCGATCCGCTCGCTCCAGCTCCAGCCGGCGCTCAGTCGCAGGCAGTTGCGAAAGCGCCGGCTCGCCGAGAAGACATCCCCCGGCGCGAAGCAGATGCCGAGCTCGAGCGCCGCGTCGAACAGCGCGCGCGAGTCGAAGCCGCGCGGCAGTTCGACCCACAGCGCGAAGCCTCCGGCGGGCCGGCTGACGCGTGTCTTGGCCGGAAAGCTCGCCTCGATGGCGCGGGTCAGGTGCCGCAGGTTTTCTTCGAGCAGGCGGCGCAATCGGCGCATGTGCGCGTCGTAGGCGCCGCTGGCCAGGAAGTCCGCGAGCGCGACCTGCGGCAGCACGGGGCTGCAGAGACTGAAGGCGAGCTTGCGGTCGACCACCTGCTGCGCGTACTTGCCGGGCGCGATCCAGCCCACGCGGTAGCCGGGTGCGAGGCTCTTCGAGAATGAGCTGCAGTAGAGGGTGTTCGCGCCGTCGTCGAGCGCGATGAAGGGCGTGGGTCGCTCGCGCGCGAAGTGGATGTCGCCGTAGACATCGTCCTCGATCAGCGGCACGTCGTGCCGCGCGAGCAAGGCCAGCAGTTCGCGCTTGCGTGCATCGGGCATCGACACGCCCAGCGGATTGCTGAAGCTCGACGACAGCAGGCAGGCCGCCACCGGAGCGGCATCGAGCAGCCGCGCGAAGGCCCCGATGTGGATGCCCTCGACGGGATCGGTGGGCAGCTCCAGCACCTTGAGGCCGAGCACCTCGAGCGTGTGGAGAAAGCCGAAGTAGGTCGGCGACTCCACCGCGATGGTGTCGCCGGGCCTGGCGACGGCGCTCAGCGCGAGCGTGAAGGCTTCGGTGCAGCCGTTGGTGATGACCACGTCGTCGGGCGAGAGCGCATGCCCGATGCGCATCGCGCGCCGCGAGATCTCGCGGCGCAGCCGCGGGTCACCGCGCGGCGTGCCGTAGACGTTGTGGCGATCGCCATGCTGGCGCGCGGCACGCGCGAGCGCGAGGTCGAGCCGGTGGGAGCGCAGCAGGGCCGCGTCGGGCACCGCGCAGCCCAGCGGCACGAGCGCCGGGTTGGAGGCGTGCTCGAGCAGGGCCGCGACGGCGCCGCTGATCGACACGGTCGAGGCCTTCGAACGCAGGCGCGAGGCCGAGGGCAGCGCCAGCGTTCCGCCCTGCGTGGCGGCGACGTAGAAGCCCGACTGCGGCCGCGCGACCAGCACGCCGCGGTCTTCGAGCAGGCGGTAGGCCTGCAGCACCGTCGAGATGCTGATGCCGTGCTGCTCGCTGACCGCGCGCACCGACGGCAGGCGCTCGCCGGACGCGAGCGTGCCGTTGTCGATCGTGTCGACGATGAGTTCCGCGAGCTGCTCGTAGCGATGGGGTGCGGGCATGTTGCCGGCCGTTTGCCTGTTGCGCTGAAGGGTGCCTGTGTTCATGGGGAGCTCGTGCATGACGAGGTTCGATTGTGGGCGAACCGGCTTCCGAAGGCACGCAAACTGTACTGGTCCGATTTCGCGGAAATTGTGGCTGTTCCGATGGCCCGGCGATCACTAGCATGGCCCGTATTCCCTGCTGCCCGATACGCCCCGGGCTCTGGATGACCCTCCCACCCGGGCGACCTGGAAACGAATGACAGTGCTTGAACACGAAGCCCCCGCGGCGGCGCAGCCGGCGTGGCGCGGCCGCTTTCCCTACAACGAGATCATTTCCCTGCTCGACGTGAACCGGCCGTTCAACCTGGCCGAGAGCACCTCGCAGGACCTGACGGTCGGCGACGTGCTCGACATGGCCGGGCTCGAAACCCTGCGCGGCCTGAAGCTGGGCTATGGCCGCTCGGCCGGCTCGGTCGAACTGCGCGAGGAGATCGCCAAGGCCTGCGGCGTGCCGGCCGAGCAGATCGTCACGACCCAGGGCACGGCGCTCGGGCTGTTCCTGCTGGCCTTCGAGGTCTGCCGGCCCGACGACGAAGCGGTGCTCGTGACGCCCTGCTTTCCACCGAGCCGCGACTGCCTGCGCGGCGCGGGTGTCACCGTGCGCGAGGTCGGGCTGCGCTTCGAGAACGGCTACCGGCTCGACCTGGACGCGATCGCGGCCAGCCTGTCGCCGAAGACGAGGCTCGTGAGCCTCGCCTCGCCGCAGAACCCGAGCGGCGTGCGCACGCCGCGCGCCGCCATCGAGCAACTGCTCGCGCTGCTGCAGCGCCAGGTGCCGCAGGCCATCCTGTTCATCGACGAGACCTACCGCGAGGCCGGCTACGGCGACGAGGCCGTGCCGGAAAGCCTGGCCGCGCTGCATCCGCGCATCGTCACGGGCGCCTCGGTGTCGAAGGCGCTGGGCGCGCCGGGCCTGCGCACCGGCTGGCTCACGGTGCCCGATGCGGACCTGCGCGCGCGGCTGGTCGTGGCCAAGATGAACACCGTGATCTCGGGTTCGGTGCTCGACGAGGCGCTGGCCACCGCGCTGCTGCGCCATCGCGAGCCCGTGCTCGCGCCGCGCCGCCGGCTGCTCGCCGAAGGCCTCGCGGCACTGGCGGCCTGGTGCGAGGCCGAGCGCGAGCGCATCGAATGGATCCGCCCGGACGGCGGCGCGCTGTGCTGCCTGCGCCTGCGCGCCGATCGCTTCGACGACGCGGCCGTCTCGCGCTTCTGGGACCTGCTGCCGCGGCACGAACTGCAGCTGGCCTCGGGCGCCTGGTTCGGCGAGAGCGAGCGCGTCTTTCGCCTGGGCTTCGGCTACCTGCCGCCCGACCGCCTGGCGCCGGCGCTGTCCGCCCTTTCGGCGGTGCTGGACGCCGCAGCGAAGTGAATCCACGACACTGACCCACGCACCGACATCCCCTGGAGCCCCGCATGAAACAACCCCATCGCTACACCGTGGTCGACGTCTTCACAGCCACGCCGCTGGCCGGCAATCCCGTGGCCGTGGTGTTCGACGCCGACGGCCTGGACACCGAGGCCATGCAGGCCATCGCGCGCTGGACCAATCTCTCGGAAACCACCTTCGTGCTGCCGCCCACCGTGCCCGAGGCCGACTATCGCCTGCGCATCTTCACGCCGCGCAACGAACTGCCCTTCGCCGGTCATCCGACCCTGGGCAGCGCGCATGCCTTCCTCGAAGCCGGACGCGGCACGCTGCGCGACGGCGGCCGGCTGGTGCAGCAGTGCGGCGTGGGCCTCGTCGACGTGACGGTGGAGGACGGCCCCGAGGGCCGCGAGCTGGCCTTCGCCCTGCCCTCCGCGCAACTGGCGCCGCTGGCGGCCGACGACCTCGCGGAGCTCGGGCGCATCCTGGGCCGCCAGCCGAACCCCGAGGCCGCGCCGGCCATCGTGGACGTGGGCCCGCGCTGGGTCGTGCTGCCGCTGGCCGACGCGGCCACGGTGATCGACCTGCGGCCCGACTTCGCGCGGCTCGCGGCCTTCGAGCGCCGCCTCGGCGTCACCGGCCTCATCGTGTACGGCCGCTATGCGCAAGGCGAGGTGGCGATGGAGGTCCGGGCCTTCGCACCCTCGAGCGGGGTCGAGGAAGACCCCGTCTGCGGCAGCGGCAATGCCAGCGCGGCGGCCTTCCAGTGGGAACGCGGCCTGTTGCCGCCCGACGGCATCGCCTACGTGGCCGCGCAGGGGCGCTGCGTGGGACGCGATGGGCGCGTGAAGGTGCGCGTCGATGCCCACGGCAAGGTGCGCGTGGGCGGTGCCTGCGTGAGCTGCGTGGAAGGCACGCTCGCGCTGTAGCCCTGGCTGGCGCGCCGCCCAGCGGATTTGCGCGTCCTGCGTCGATGAGCACCGCGGAGCCCGTGCCTGGAAATTTCCAGGCTGCGGAGCTGATTTTTAATTGAATTAGCGCCAGCTAATGATTCTAAGGATTGGCTTGGAGAATTAATCGTATTACGCGGTTTTGTTTTTCGATGCGACCCATAAAGATGAATGAATGAATAGGATCTCGGCTGTCTGCAATTGGTTTTGCAGGCAATTTCCTGTTTTCATTCTTAAGGTAAACAATGTCGAAGAAAATCATCTCTCGCTTCGCTGCGATCGCAATCGTCGCCGCCATGTCGCAGGCGGCCCTGGCTGCCGACGGCCAGATCAACTTCACCGGCGAAATCACGGACAGCATCTGCTCCCTGACGCCCGACAGCCAGAACCTGACCGTGCCGCTGGGCAAGGTGAGCCGCACCGCGTTTCCGACCGTGGGAACGGGTTCCACCCCGGCCAAGTTCACCCTGAACCTGGCCGATTGCCCCGCGGGCAGCAACAAGGCCAAGGTGACCTTCTCGGGCACGGCCGACAGCCGCAACGTGGATCTGGTGGCGATCGATGGCTCCGGCACCGGAACGCCGGCGGCCCAGGGTGTGGGCATCCAGATCGGCGACTGGGAAGGCCAGAAGATTGCGCTGGGCTCGGCCTCGCGCGAATACGCCCTGGCCCAAGGCACGAACAAGCTGCAATTCCAGGCGCGTTATGTCTCGACCTTGCCGCTGACGGGCGGTTCCCCGGCCGATCCCGTGCTCAAGTCGGGCCCGGCCAATGGCACCGCGCAATTCACGGTGGCCTATAACTAATTAGGCACCACGGCATGAGGCCCTCGCGGCTTCATGCCGTCATGGGCGCGCTGTCCCGCGGTGCAATGCCGCGCTCTTTTCGCGCCTTCATCTTCCGTTGATTTTTTCCTTTGAGGCGCCGCTGCCGGCGCATCGGAATGCTTGCGCGCGCGCGTCGTCGACGTGGGTCGCGCCGAGGAACAGATATGTGCAGCAATGAACGAATTCGGTGGGCGCTCGGCATCCTGGCGATGCTCTGCCTCCAGGGGCCGGCGAGCGCCAGCGTGATGCTTTCCGGCACGCGCGTGATCCTCCACGAGACGCAGCGCGAAACCTCCCTGCCGATGAAGAACACCGGGACCTCGCCCTATGTGGTCCAGGCCTGGGTCGATGCCGGCGACGGCAGGAGCAAGACCCCGCTGGTCGTCACGCCGCCGCTCTCGCGGCTCGATCCCGGCAAGGAAAACCTGCTGCGCATCATGCGTGTCGGCGGCGAGCTTCCGGCCGATCGCGAGTCGGCGTTCTGGCTCAACGTCAAGGAGATTCCCCAGACGCCGAATCAGGAGAACGTGCTGCAGGTGGCGATACGCAGCCGGCTCAAGCTGTTCTACCGGCCCACGGGCCTTCCGGGCTCGTCTGCAGAGGCGCGTGCGCTGCTCAAGTGGACGGTGAGCGCACCGGCCCAAGGACAGGGCGCGGTGCTCAAGGTCGGCAATGCGAGCGCCTTCCACATCACCCTGCTGAAGCTGACGGTCAACCAGGGGCAGGGCCCCGACGGGAAGGACCAGGAGGAACTCGACGCGGGCATGGTGCCGCCGTTCGGCGAGCTGAGCTTTCCGATCCAGACGCTGAAGGCGCCGCGGGCCGTGCAGATCAACTTCACCACGATCAACGACTACGGCAGCGAATCGCCCGAGGAGTTCGTCAAGGTGCCCGAGGGCGCCGAACCCGTGCCCTTGAAGGCCGAGCCGGCTCGCGCGCCCGCGGCTTCGTCCGGCGGCGGTGCGCAGCGCTGAGACCATGACACGCACTCATCCCCTGCGGGTGCGCGCGCGCGTGCCCTTTCGCCTCGGCCTGTGCGCCGCCGTGCTCGGCGCGTGGGGCGCTCCCGTCATCGCGCAGCAGTTCGCCGCGTCGTCCTTCAATCCGAGCTTCCTCGGCGTCGGTGGCGACCAGCAGAATGCCGACCTGTCGCTCTTCGCCTTCGGCAATCGCGTGCTGCCGGGCTCGTACACCGTCGACGTGTCGCTCAACGAGCGACGCGCCGGGCAGGCCACGATCCGTTTCGACGCCAAGGAGGGCAGGAACGACGCCGAGCCCTGCCTCACGCGCGCCATGCTCGATGCATGGGGCGTCAACGTGGCGGTGTTCCCGGCCTTGATGGCGCTGGCCGACGAGGCCTGCGTCGATCTGGGCGCGGCCATTCCCGAAGCCTCTTTCGGCTACGACGTCGACAAGATGCACCTGCGCATCGACATCCCGCAGGCGGCGATGAAGCGCTCGGCGCGCGGGGCCGTGGACCCCGGCATGTGGGACCGGGGCATCACGGCCGGAATGCTCGACTACCAGGTCAACCTTGCCCGCTACGGTGGCGACGCCTACCGTCGCAGCGCCGATCCCTTCGCCGCGCCGCGCAGCGTGTTCGACGGCAGCCCCTTCCCCGGGCCCGACAGGCAGCCTCGGCGCGACACCCTGTTCGTCGGCTTGCGCGGCGGCTTCAACCTCGGCGATTGGCGCTTTCGCCATTTCTCGACCTACAACCGCGGCATCGATGGCGCGGGCCGATGGCAGGCCGTCAACACCTATGCCCAGCGCGACCTGTTGCCGCTGCAGGCGCAATTGCTGATCGGCGATGGCAGCACGCCCGGCAACCTGTTCGACAGCATTGCGTTTCGCGGCGTGCAACTGGCCACCAACGAATCGATGCTGCCCGACAGCCAGCAGGGCTACGCCCCCACCATCCGCGGCATTGCACAGACCCATGCGCGCATCACGGTGCGGCAGAACGGCTACACCATCTACAGCACCTTCGTGGCGCCGGGCGCCTTCGTGATCGACGACCTCTATCCCACGGCCTCGAGCGGCGACCTCGAGGTGAGCATCGTCGAGGCCGATGGCCGCGAGACCCGCTACATCCAGGCGTTCTCCGCGGTGCCCACGCTGCTGCGCGAAGGCACATGGCGCTATTCGGCCACGCTCGGCAAGTACCGCAGCGCGCGCGGCCAGAGCTTGTCCTTCTCGCCCGACTTCCGCGACGGCGGTCTGTCGTTGCTGCGGGCCTGGCAGCGGCCATCGCGTGCCGAACCGAGCTTCGCGCAAGGCACGGTGGCACGTGGCCTGGGCAAGGGCTACAGCGTCTACGGCGGGCTGATCGCCTCGGGGCGCTACCTGTCGGCGATGGCGGGCGTGGGCAAGAACATGCGCGCCTTCGGTGCCGTGTCCGCCGACCTGTCGGCCGCGCGTGCCTCGGTGTCGACGCCGCTGCTGGCCGAGCAGCACTACAACGGCCAATCGGTGCGGTTCCTGTACGCCAAGGCCTTCGATGCGGGAACCACCGTGCGCGTGGCGGGCTATCGCTATTCGACCAGCGGCTACCGCACTTTCCAGGAGGCCGCGGACATGCAGGGACTGGACCCGCTGGAACGCCTCCACAACCGCCGCAACGAACTGAGGCTGGAGTTGTCGCAACGTCTGGGCGACTGGGGCTCGGTGTTCGCCTCGGCGCGTCAGCAAAGCTACTGGGGAACCGGCGCCAAGGACAGCCTGGTGCAGATGGGCTACTCGGGCAGCTTCAAGCAGTTCGGCTACAGCATCCACTACAACCGCAGCACCAGCCAGGGTCGTGCGCCGAACAACCAGATCATGTTCACGTTGAGCGTTCCGCTCGGCGGCTCCGCGGCCAGCGTCCAGTATTCGGTATCGCACGAGCGCAACGGCGGCACCAGCCAGCAGGCCAGCGTGTTCGGCACCGCGCTCGAGGACGCCCGCCTCACCTACAACCTGTCGGGAAACCGCATCGAAGCGCAGGGGTCGACCAGCCATGCGAGCCTCAGCTACCTGTCGCGAATCGGGCGTTTCGAGGGCGGGATTTCGCAGAGTTCCGGCCATCGGCAAGCCACCTTCGGCATGGCGGGCGGGCTGCTGCTGCATGGCGATGGCCTGACCCTGGCGCAACCGCTGGGCGACACCATCGCCCTGGTGCATCTGCCCAAGGCCTCGGGCGTGGGCATCGAATCGCAACCCGGCGTGGCGACCGACGGCGCAGGCATCGCCGTCGTCTCCAATCTTTCGCCCTATCGGATCAACCGCCTGGCCGTGCGCACGCAGGACCTCGGCGACACCGTGGAAGTCCGCAACGCCGCGACCGAGGTGGTGCCCACGCGCGGTGCCGTGGTGCGCGCGACCTTCGAGACCGCGGTGGGCCATCGGCTGATGCTGACGCTGACGCGGGGCAAGGGCGAGCCCATGCCCTTCGGTTCGCGCATCGAGAACGAAGCGGGCCAGGAGATGGGCATCGTCGGTCCCGATGGCCAGGCCTTCGTCAGCGGGGCCGAGCCGGCCGGGACGTTGACGGTGATCTGGGGCCGCCGCACGGGCGACCGATGCAGCGTGTCCTACGCGCTGCCCGAAGAAATCAGTTCGCCGCCGATCCGCGAGATCGCGGGACAGTGCGATGCGGACATCAACGCCGAGAGGAAAACAGAATGAGAAATTGGCATCGTCGATCGGCCCATCGAGCGGCAGCCATGGCGTGGAGGGTGTCGCGCCTCGTGCTGCCCCTCGCCACGCTGTGGCTGGCGGGCATGCAGGGCGCATGGGCGGCGTGCGTGCGTTATCCGGGCGCGTACGAACACATCGTCTACATGAACATGGGAAACGTCTACGTTCCCGACGGACTGGCGGTCGGAGGAACCATCAAGACGCAAAGCTTTCCCATCTGGGTCAGCGGCACCGGCGATCTCATGTTCAATTGTCGGGGCGGCGGCTATGTCTACGGAACGGTGCTGCAGGGCTCGCCCATACCGGGCTTCTTCAACGTCTACTCCACGCAAGTGCAGGGCATCGGCATCCGGCTCTCGCGCGTCGTTGACGGCTCCTTTCTCGTCTACTACCCGCACACCATGCCAACCCCCAACGGCACCGGTCAACTGGCTGCGGGCACGTCATTCCAGGTGGAGTTGATCAAGACGGCCGACAGCACCGGCAGCGGCTCGCTGGCCGGCGGAACCTACACCCGCTACTACGGCGATGGCGAGCCTTACTGGTCGGCGCTGACGACCATTCTCTCGGGGGATGTCAGCGGCATCACGATCATCACGCCGTCGTGCTCCGTCGATGCGGGCTCGCGCAACATCCCGGTGGAATTCGGGCGCGTGTCGCTCAGCAACTTCAAGGGGATGGACTCCACGACGGGCGATCGAAGGTTCAGCATCAAGCTTCGGTGCCAGGCGAATCCGAACCTGCAGAAATGGGTGGACCTGCGCATGGATGCGACGCAGGACCCGTCGAACCGGCAGGGGGTGCTGAGGATCACGCAGGGCGGCGCGGGCATTGCGACGGGCGTGGGCATCCAGCTCCTGGGTGGCGATGCCCAGCCGGTGCGCTTCGGCAAGGGCATGCAGGTCGGCCCGATGAAGAACGGCAGCTACGACGTGCCCTACTCGGCCCGCTACTACCAGACCGCCGCGAGGATCCGGCCGGGTCGCGCCGACGGCACCGCGACCTTCACGCTCGAATACCGCTGAGACAGTCGGCGTTCGTCGCGTGGGCAGCGCGCCTTCGGGTGGCGTCTGCCCACGCGCCGCTTTCGGGCCGAGCGCGGCGGCGATGGAGAAGCGCGCCGGGCGCTACGAAGTGAATGACGAGCCCAGCACGACCAGGCGATAGCCGATCCCGTAGATCGTGAGGAGCTGAACCCCCCTGTGCGGCCCGAGTTCGAGCTTCTTGCGCAGGCGCGTCATGTGCACGTCGAGCACGCGCGAGCCGGGATTGGCGAGCCGATCGAAAAGCCGGGTTTCGATCTCTTCACGGGTGATGACCTTGCCGAGGTTCTCGAACAGGATGAGCGCGATGTCGAACTCGCGCGGCTGCAGGCGGACCTCCTCGCCATCGACCATCACGATGCGCCGCAATCGCTTGAAGTAGTAGCCGCCGCAGACCAGGTCCTGCTCGGCCGGCAGATCGACGGGGGCCTGCTTTCGCGATTGCAGCAATTGCAGCCGCATCGACAGCTCAGCGCCATTGACGGGCGCGGTGACGAACTCGATGCGTTCGCTGTTGAGCGGTTCGTCGTTGAAGGTGGAGGCCACGTTCATCGCATCGCGCGATATGACGACCAGGACCGGCAGCTTCACCATGCCGCGCAAGCTGGCCCAGCGTCGCTGGTTCCATGCCTTGTCCGCGCATGCGACCAGGGCATCGTACCGACGCCCCAGGGAGATCGAATCCCACAGGGCCTGCACCGAATCGAACGCGGCCGACGTGAAACCCTGCGAATCCAGCGCGGTGCGCAAGGGACCGCGCTCATGGTCGTCGCCGAAGATCAGGGCCAGGGAGGAAATGGATTGGAGCGTGGACGGCTTCGTGTTCTTGCTCGACGTCATGGTGCACGGCCCTCCACACCTCGCATGGAGCGCTCGCTGCGTACGCTCGGCAGGTCGGCGGGCTCGCGACATGCGCCCTCACCTGATCTTGCTGCTGATTCCCTCATCCCCTGCCCCGCGCGGCTTCGGCCGCTTATGTCTGTTTATAAAAAATGAAATTTAAAAAATGAGAGTGAATACTCATTTCCATCGCAATGCATTATCAATCTTGAGTCTGGATGGGGTGAGCTCCGGATAAGGATTTTGTGGATTTCTTGTGATTATGAACTATATAAATGATCGATATGAGGGAAATTATATTCTCTCAAAAGCTAATTTGCTGAATCTATATTAACAATTGCGAGCGTACAAGTGCATGTGGAATTAAGGGGTTTATTTAAATTTTGTTTTCATTCGCGCGAAGAACATTTGCAAATGCTTCGAGTTGCGAATGAGTTGATAACTTGTCGGAATCGGCCGCCGGTCTCGAGGCAGCGGGCGGACGATCCGTTGCTCGCAGGTCAGTCGTGCGCCGGCGGCCGCCTGCCGGTGCCCACGCCGGCGGTCGGCACCAATGGCAGCCCCAGCCGCGCGGCCGCCTCTTCCTGCACCGCCATCGCGCGCTCGAAGCCCGCGCGCGCACTCAGCCGCGACCAGTACGCGTGCACCGCCGGGCCGAAGCGCTCGTGCAGCCCCAGCACGCGCGCCAGCATCAGCGCATAGCCGAGCGAGATGTCGGCGGCCGTGAAGCGGCCGGCGCAGGCGAAGTCCTGCGTCTCGAGCAACTGCTCGATCGTCCGCAGGCGGCCGTGGAAGAACTGCGCATAGTCCTGCGCGGCCTGGGGCAGCCGGCGCTCCTGCGGCTCGAGCGTGCCGTAGCGCAGCACCAGGGCCTGCGGAAAGGTCAGCGAGGCCTCGCCGAAGTGCAGCCAGTTGAGGTACTGCGCATAGCCTGCCTCGTCGCGCTCCACGTTCAGCGGCGTCGGCGCATGCAGGCTGGCCAGGTACTGGCAGATCGCGACCGACTCGTTCATGCGGACTTCGCCATCGACCAGCAGCGGCACCGTGCCCTGCGGATGGATCGCGAGGTAGTCGCGCTGCAGCACGCGCGGCGGAAACGGCAGCATCTCCAGCTGGTAGGGCGCACCGAGTTCCTCGAGCATCCAGAGAACGCGGAACGAGCGGGCATTCGCGCAGTGGTAGAGCGTGATCATCGGGTGCGGGGCTCGCGCCGGGAGTGGGCCCGCTGATCGTCGCTCGCAGCGGGCCGGCGCGCCTTGCGTCGATTGGCTGAGTTGCCGCGCGCCGCCATGCCAGCCAGTCTGCGCAAGCGCCGCCCCGCCCGGCGCGCATAGCCTGCGCATCCCGCGATCGAGCGATCGCGATTCCGGAGCGTTCATGCCTTCCCTGAAATCCAAGACCCTCTTCGTCACCGGCGCGAGCCGCGGCATCGGCAAGGCCATCGCGCTGCGGGCCGCGCGCGACGGCGCCAACATCGTGGTCGCGGCCAAGACCGCGACGGCCGACCCGCGCCTGCCGGGCACCATCCACAGCGCCGCCGAGGAGATCGTCGCGGCCGGCGGCCAGGCGCTCGCGGTGGTGGTCGACGTGCGCGACGAGGCGCAGGTCCGCGCCGCCGTCGATGCCGCCGTGGCGCGCTTCGGCGGCATCGACATCCTGGTCAACAACGCCAGTGCGATCCACCTCGAGACGGTGGAGCGCACGCCAATGAAGCGCTACGACCTGATGTTCGAGATCAACGCGCGCGGCAGCTACCTCTGCGCGCAGGCCTGCCTGCCGCACCTCGAGAAGGCCGCCAATCCGCACATCCTGACCCTGTCGCCGCCGCTGGACCTGAACCCCAAGTGGTTCGCGCGCCATGCGGCCTACACCACCTCGAAGTACGCGATGAGCATGCTGAGCCGCGGCCTGGCCGAGGAACTGCACGAACGCGGCATCGCGAGCAATTCGCTGTGGCCGCGCACCGTGATCGCCACCAGCGCGCTGCGCATCGCGGCGCCCGAGGTGGCGGGCCAGGCACGCGTGCCGGCCATCATGGCCGACGCCGCCTGGCACATCCTGACCCGGCCGAGCCGCGAGCTCACGGGACAGCTGCTGCTCGACGAGCAGGTGCTGCGCGAGGCCGGCGTCACGGACTTCGCGCCCTACCTCGTGACGCCGGGCGTCGAGCCGCTGATCGACTTCTTCGTGGAACCGTGACCTCTTCGCTTCGCCCCCCTTCAGGAGACCCTCGCATGCAGACCATCGACCCCGAACGCGCGGCCATCGCGCGCGTGTCCCTCGCCGACATCGTGCGCCGCGGCGCCCGCCGCCATCCCGGCAAGACGGCCGTGATCCAGGGCGAGCGGCGCATCAGCTTCGCCGAGCTCGACGCGGGCAGCGAGCGCGTCGGCGAGGCGCTGCGCGACCAGGGATTCACGGGCCACCGCATCGCGACCCTGTGCCTCAACTCGATCGAGCACCTGAGCGCGATCCAGGCCATCCACAAGTCCGGCAATGTCTGGGTGCCGGTCAACGTGCAGCTCGACGCGGCCGCGATCGAGCACGTGCTGAGCCATGCCGAGGTCGGCGCCGTCTTCATCGACGCGCCGCTGCTCGCGGTGCCGGCGCTGCGTGCGCTGATCGAGCGCCTGGGCCTGCTGACGGTGGTGATCGGCGGCCCGCAGCCGGCCGCCGCGGGCACCCTGCCCTTCGACGCGCTGGCCTCGCGCGCGCCCGCGCAGCCGCTGGGCGCGCCGGGCGGCGACGACGAGCTCGCGCTGATCATGTACACCAGCGGCACCACCGGCAAGCAGAAGGGCGTGATGCATTCGCACCGCTCGGTGCATGGCGCGCTGCTGAGCTGCGCGCAGAGCTTCGAGGCCACCGAGCACGACGTGGTCGGCTCGGTGCTGCCGCTGTTCCATTGCGCGCAGCACACCATCAGCATGGGCGCGCTGCTGACCGGCGCCACGATCTGGCTGGCCAGCGGCATCGATCCCGCGGCCATGCTGGCGGCGATCGAGCGCGAGCGCATCAGCTGGCTGTCGTGCCTGCCGATGATGTACGACGCGCTGATGAAGCATCCGCAGCGCCCGACCACCGATCTGTCGTCGCTGCGCCTGTGCATGTACGGCCTGGCGCCGATACCGAAGAACCTGCTCGCGCAGATCCGCAGCGAGATGTGCGCCGACGTGCGCCTGGGCACCGGCCAGACCGAGATGTACCCGCCGACCATGGTCTACCGCGCGAGCGACCATCCCGACAAGGACGGCAACTGCTGGGGCATGTCGGTGGCGGGCGTCGAGACCGCGGTGATGGACGACGACGGCCGCCTGCTCGGGCCGGGCGAGATCGGCGAGATCGTCCATCGCGGTCCCAACGTCTTCCTCGGCTACCTCAAGGACCCCGAGGCGACGGCCGCGGCGCGCCGCTTCGGCTGGCACCACACGGGCGACATCGGCATGTTCGAGGCCGACGGGCAGATGCTGTTCCTCGACCGCAAGAAGGACATGATCAAGTCCGGCGGCGAGAACGTCTCGAGCATCAAGCTCGAGGCGGTGCTGCTGGCCCATCCCGCGGTGGGCGCCGCGGCCGTGGTGGGCCTGCCGCATCCGCACTGGGGCGAGGCGGTCGCGGCCTTCGTGGTGCGGCGCCCCGCCGCCGAGGCCTGCGGCGAGGACGAGCTGCTGGCCTTCTGCCGCGAGCGCCTGGGCCGTTTCGAGGTGCCGAAGTCGATCCGCTTCGTCGACGCGCTGCCGATGACGCCGACGGGCAAGGTGCAGAAGTTCCAGCTGCGCAGCGGGCACCTGGAACTGTTCGCGGCGGGGCAGGGATAGCACCGCCATTCTCGTGTTCATCTATCGGACAAAGCCATGGTTTCGGGAAAGGGGTGCGCGAACAATCGATCGCATCGACGACCCGAGGCGGGATCGCGGGACACCGGTCCCGCGCCCGAAAGACCATGTTCTTCTACTTTCCCGACAACTACCGCTGGTCCCTTGCCGTGCTGCGCGCCATCGCCGCGGGCGGCCTGTTCGGCGAGATCGACTGGGCCTGCTCCCGGCTGAAGGACGCGGCGCGCGTGCAGCCCTCGGGCGACGTCGAGGCCTGGCACGGCGCCTGGAGCGAGCTCGGGCGCCAGCTCGAGCAGTCGGCCGCCGACGCGCTGGCGCGCGGCCACCGCGTGAGCGCCAGCGACTTCTCGCTGCGCGCCTCGGTCTACCACCAGTGGGCCGAGGGGCTGCTCGACCCCGACGACCCGCGCGCTGAGCAGGCCTATGCGAAGCACCTGTCGTGCTTCGCGAGCTTCGCCCGGCATCGCGACCCGGCGATCGAGCTGGTCGACATCCCGTTCGAGGGCAGCGTGATCCCGGCCTACCTGGTGCCCGCCGTGGGGCGCGAGGGGCCGGGGCCGGTGGCGCTGCTGTCGGACGGCCTCGACGCGAACAAGGAGGAGATGTTCTACGTGGCGCAGAACCTCGCGCGGCGCGGCATCTCCACCCTCGCCTTCGACGGCCCGGGCCAGGGCTCGGCGCTGCGCGTGCACGGCCTGACCGCGCGCCACGATTTCGAGCGGCCGGTGACGGCCTGCGTCGACTGGCTGGTGCGCCGCGCCGACGTGGACCCCGCGCGCATCGGGCTGGTGGCGGCGAGCTGGGGCGGCTACTACGCGCCGCGCGCCGTGGCCTTCGAGAAGCGCATCAGGGCCTGTGCCGTGATGGGCGCGGTCTTCGACACCCATGCCTGCATGGTGCGGCGCGTGGGCTACGTGCCGGGCCAGGGCGCGACGCAGCTGGGCAACAGCGCGCCGCTGGGCACCACGGGCAAGCAGATCCTGCGCATCCTCGGCGTGCCGGACTGGGAGCGCGCGTTCCGCAAGCTCGAGGACTTCCGCCTCGAGGGCGTGGCCGCGCGCATCGACTGCGACCTGTTCATCGTGCATGGCGCCAACGACCGCCATGCCCCGCCCTCCGAGGCGCAGCGGCTGCTCGACGCGGTGAGCTCGCGCCACAAGCAGCTGCGCGTGTTCACCGAGGAGGAAGGCGGCGCGGCCCACGTGAACCTCGACCGGCCCGAGCCCGCGCTGAGCCTGGTATGCGACTGGATGGCCGAGCGCCTGGCGGCGGGAGAGCGCACATGAGCGCCGTGCCGGGCCGCCCCAAACAAGCGCGCACCGCAGTGCGAAGCACGAAGGTACTGCGATGACCACGGCCGACCCGAGCTGGATCGTCCACCAGGTGCGCGACGAGGTGAGCACCCTGCGCCTGCAGCGCCCGCAGGCCGGCAACCGGCTGACCAACGACATGGCGCTGGCGCTGGCCGACGCGCTCGATGCCGCGCACGCCAGCCGCGTGATCGTGCTCGAGGCCGAGGGCCCTGACTTCTGCCTGGGCCGCGAGATGGCGCCGCCCGCGCCCGGCGCCGGCGTCAATGCGGCCGATGTGCTGCGCGACGACGCCGCGCCGATCCAGCGGCTGTACGAGGCCTTCGGCCGCTGCCGCGCGCCGGTGCTGGGCCTGGTGGCCGGGCGTGCCTGGGGCATCGGCATGGTGCTGGCGGCGCGCTGCGATCTCACGCTGTGCGCGCGCGACGCCAGCTTCGCGCTGCGCGAACTCGAGCGCGGCATTCCGCCCTGCATCGCGATGGCGCCGCTGCTCGACCGCATGCCGGCCAAGGCGCTCGCGCACCTGGTCTTCGGCGCCGAGCCCATCGATGCCGAGGCGGCACTGGCCGCGGGCATCGTCGGGCGCGTGGTCGACGCCGGCAGCCTGCGCGCCGAAGGCGAGGCGCTGGTGCGGCGGCTGCTGTCCTTTCCGGCGCCGGCCGTGCAGGCCGTCAAGCAGTTCCTCGCGAGCGCGCCGCGCCATCACGAAGCCAACGCCGTGCTCCACGGCGCGAGTCTGCTGGCCAACGTGCTCGGTTCGCGCTGAACGGCGGCGCCGAAGCGGCGCGGTCGACCATCACAAGAAGGAGACATCGCCATGCGGATTCCATTCCTCGCGTCTTTCACGCCCTTCGCGTCCTTCGCGCGGCTGGTGGCGGCCTTCACGCTGGCGCTCGCCTGCGGGTCCGCCTCCGCCGCCTATCCCGACAAGCCGGTGCGCGTGATCGTGGGCTTTCCGGCCGGCAGCACCGGCGACCTGATCGTGCGCATCCTCGGCCCGCGCCTGTCGCAGGGCCTGGGCCAGCCCGTGATCGTGGAGAACCGGCCCGGTGCCGGCAGCAGCATCGCCGCCGAGGCCGTGGCCCATGCCGCGCCGGACGGCCACACACTGCTGCTGAGCACCACCGCGAACGTCATCAATCCCAGCCTGTACCCGAACCTGCGCTTCAGCTTCGTTAAGGACCTGGCCCCGGTGAGCCTGCTGGCCGAGGCGCCCTCGGTGCTGATCGCGCGCGCCGATCTTCCCGCGCGCACGGTGAAGGACCTGATCGCCGCGGCCGCCGCGGCGCCCGGCAAGTTCAGCTACGGCTCCTCGGGCAACGGCACCTTCACCCATCTCTATGGCGAGGCCTTCAACCAGGCGGCCCAGGTGCAGCTGACCCATGTGCCCTACAAGGGCAGCGCCCAGGCGCTGACCGACGTGGTCGCGGGCCGCGTGGACCTGGCCTTCACGCCCGCGGCGCCGGTGCTGGCGCAGATCCAGGCCGGCCGGGTCAAGGCGCTGGCGGTGATCGGCCGGCAACGCATGGCGGCCCTGCCGCAGGTGCCGACCTTCGCCGAGGCGGGCATCGCCGACTTCGACGCCGCCCTGTGGTTCGGCCTGCATGCGCCCGCGGGCACGCCGGGCGCCGTGGTCGACCGGCTGGCGGCCGAGCTGCGCAAGGTGCTGGCCGATCCCGAGGTGCGCCGGCAACTCAACGACCAGACCGTCGAGCCGATCGCCGGCACGCCGGCCCAGTTCGCGGGCATCATCGCGAGCGAATCGGCGCGATGGGCCAAGGTGATCGCCACCGCGGGCATCAAGGTCGATTGAGGCCACCCCCCATTCCCCGGCACGAAGGAGACACACATGACACTGGGCCACGAGATCCGGGGCCACGGCCCGCAGCGCGTGATGATCCTGCACGGCTGGTTCGGCGACCACCACGCCTGGGCGCCGACCTATGCGCTGCTCGACGAGCAGGCCTTCACCTACGCCTTCCCCGACTACCGCGGCTATGGCGCCTCGCGCGCCATCGAGGGCCGGCACACGATCGCGGAGATCGCGGCCGACGCCCTCGCGCTGGCCGATGCGCTGGGCTGGGACCGCTTCTCGCTGCTGGGCCACTCGATGGGCGGCATGGTGGCGCAGCGGATCGCGATCGATGCGCCCGAGCGCATCGCGGCCACTGTCTGCGTGACGCCGGTGCCGGCCTCGGGCGTGCCGCTGCCGCCCGAGGTCGCGGCGCTGTTCGCCGCGGCGGGCACCGACGAGCGCGCCGCTTTGGGCGTGATCGATGCCTCGCTGGGTTCGCGCCTCACGCCCGCCCTGGCGCGCGGCATCCTCGCGCACCAGCGCGCCACGTCCGAGCCCGGCGCCTTCGCGGACTACTTCCAGGCCTTCTCGGCCACCGATTTCTCGGACCGCGCGGCCGCGCTGCGCGCGCCGCTGCTGGTGCTGGTGGGCGAGCACGACGGGGGCGTGTCGCCCGACTTCGTGCAGGCCACCTTTCCGCGCCTGTACCCGCATGCGCGGATCGAGACGCTGCCCAATGCCGGGCACTACCCGATGCTCGAGACGCCGGCCTACCTGGTGACGCGCTGCGAGGCCTTCCTGCGCGAGCACGGCGGCTGAAGCGGCAGTCGCGGCCTTTTCAGGCCTTGCGCTTGCGCAGCAGGATCTCCACCGACTGCGTGGCTTCGCGCAGCATGCCGGCCACCTGCGCGATGCGGCGCTGGCCCAGGCGCTGCGAGAGCGCGGCGACGCTCAGCGCGCCGATGGCCTGCCCCATCGAGTCGCGAAAGGGCACGCCGACCGCCTTCACGCCCAGGCTCACGCGGTTCTGGATCACGGCGGCGCCCAGGGCGCGCGCCTCCTCGCAGGCCTGGGCCAGGTCCTGCGTCGACAGCTTGCCGAAGGCGGCGAGGCCGGGCCCCACCCGTTCGATGATGTGGGCGCGCTCCTCGTCGCCGATGGCCGAGAGGATCGCCAGCCCGCCCGCGCCCACGCCCAGCGGGCGCCGGCTGCCGACCTCGAGCACCAGCGCGCGGATCGGGAAGGCGCCTTCGCGGCGGTGCATGCAGACCGCGTCGAAGCTGCTGCGCACCACCAGGTAGACGGTGTCGCCGGTCTCGCGGGCCAGCATGTCCATCGCGGGTTCGCAGAGGTCGCGGATGTCGTGCATGGTCGAGCCGGCCACGCCGAGTTCGAAGGCCAGCGGCCCGAGCTTGTAGCGGCGCAGCTCCTCGTTGAAGACCGCGAGCCGCTCCGCGGCGAGCTGGCCCAGGATGCGGTGCACCGACGGATGCGGGATCTGCGACTTCTCCGACAGCTCGGTCAGCGCCAGCCCGCGCGAGCCCGCGGTGGCCAGCAGCTTGAGGATCGCCACGCCGCGTTTGAGCGAGCCGGCATCGGAGGGCGTTTTCATGTTCGATTGATGGACAAACGACTGGTTCGAGGCGAGCCATTAGAAAACAATTCCCGCTCGCGCCCCCGTCGTGTCCCGTCTATCGGACAGCACTCGCAGCGGGTTCATCCATCGACAACGCCCCACCACCGAGGACCTCCATGAAGACAACAGCGCCGCGCGGGAGCCGCCGATGAACGCCGCCGCCACCCCCTTGGCCGGCCGGATCGCGGTCGTCACCGGCGGCAGCAGCGGCATCGGCGCCGCCTGCGTGCGCGCGCTGGCGGACGCGGGCGCGACCGTGGTCATCGGCTACAACGAAGGCGCCGAGCGTGCGCGCGCGCTGCGCGAGGAATTGCCGGGCGCCGACCACGGCACCCTGCGCATTCCGCTGACCGATGCCGCGGCGCACGCGGCCATGGCCGGCGCGCTGCAGCAGCGCTTCGGCCGCGTCGACGTGCTGGTGAACTCGGCCGGCTTCACGCAGCGCATCGCGCATGGCGATCTCGAGGCGCTGCCGCCCGCGCTGTTCGAGCAGATCCTCGCCGCCAACGTCGGCGGCCCCTACGCCATCACGCGCGCGCTGATGCCGCTGCTCCAGGCCTCGGCCGACGCGGCGGTGATCAACGTGTCCTCGGTCTCGGCCTTCACGGGCCTGGGCAGCAACCTCGCCTACTGCGCGGCCAAGGCGGCGCTCGACACGCTGACCGTGTCGATGGCGCGCGCCTTCGCGCCGGTGCGCTTCCTCGCCGTGTCGCCCGCGGCGGTCGACACCGGCTTCGTGCAGGGCCGCAACCGCGAGGAGCTGCAGAAGAAGGCCGCCACCACGCCGCTGGGCCGTATCGTGACCCCGCAGGACGTGGCGCTCGCCGTGCTGGGCTGCGTGACGCACCTGCGCACGGCCACCGGCACGCGGATCGTCATCGATGGAGGCCACAGCCTGTGAGGGGCGGGACCGCTGCCATGCTCGTCGAACAACGCACCTACACCACCCACCCCGGCCAGTGGCGCGCCTACCTGTCGCTCTACGAGGCCAAGGGGCTGGCGATCCAGCATCGAATCCTCGGGCGCATGGTCGGCTACTACCGCACGGAGACCGGCCCGCTCAACCAGGTGATCCACCTGTGGGCCTACCTCGACATGAACGAGCGCGCCGAGCGGCGCGAGCGGCTGATGGCCGATCCGGGATGGCAGGCCTACGTGGTGGAGATGCTGCCGCTGCTGCAGAGCCAGGAATCGAAGATCCTGCTGCCGGCCGCCTTCTTCACGCCCCAGTGGCAGGAGTCGCCATGAACGCGCGCACGGGCGAGACCGCAACGGTGCCCCGCTACCAGAGCGGGTTCGGCAATCAGTTCGCCAGCGAGGCGCTGCCCGGCGCGCTGCCGGTGGGCCGCAACTCGCCGCAGCAGGCGCCGCTGGGCCTGTATGCCGAGCTGCTGTCGGGCACGGCTTTCACCGCGCCGCGCGATCGCAACCTGCGCACCTGGATGTACCGCCGGCGTCCCAGCGCCATGCACGAGGCCTTCGCGCGCATCGACGACGGCGACTGGCGCAGCGGCCCGTTCACCGAGGTGGAGACGCCGGCCAACCGGCTGCGCTGGAATCCCTGGCCAGTGCCAGAGCAGGCCACGGACTTCATCGACGGCATCGTGACCATCGCGGGCAATGGCGAGCCGCATGCGCAGGCCGGTTCGGCGGTGCACGTCTACCGCGCCAACCGCTCGATGGCCGGGCGCTACCTCGTGAACTCCGACGGCGAGTTGCTGCTCGTGCCGCAGCAGGGCGCGCTGCGGCTGCACACCGAGCTCGGGCGCCTGCAGGTCGCGCCCGGCGAGATCGCGCTGCTGCCGCGCGGCATGCGCTTTCGCGTCGAGCTGCCCGACGGCGAGGCGCGCGGCTATGCCTGCGAGAACTACGGCGCGCCGTTCCGCCTGCCCGAGCTGGGGCCGATCGGATCGAACGGCCTCGCCAATGCGCGCGACTTCCTGGCGCCCGTGGCGGCCTTCGAGGAAGACACCGGCCCGGTGCGCATCGTCAACCGCTTCATGGGCCACCTGTGGGAAGGCACGCAGGCCGGCACGCCGCTCGACGTGGTCGCATGGCACGGCAACCTCGTGCCCTGCAAGTACGACCTGGCGCGCTTCATGGCCATCGGCACCATCAGCTTCGACCATCCCGATCCGTCGATCTACACGGTGCTGACCTCGGGCAGCGACACGCCGGGCGTGGCCAACTGCGATTTCGTGATCTTCCCGCCGCGCTGGCTGGTGGCGGAAGACACCTTCCGCCCGCCCTGGTTCCACCGCAACGTGATGAGCGAGCTGATGGGCCTGGTGCGCGGCGTCTACGACGCGAAGGCCGAGGGCTTCGTGCCCGGTGGCATGAGCCTGCACAACTGCATGCTGCCGCACGGCCCCGATGCCGCTACCTTCGAGCGGGCCAGCACCGCCGCGCTCGCGCCGCATAGGCTCGACGACACGCTGGCCTTCATGTTCGAGAGCCGCCACGTGTTCCGGCCCACGGCGCGGGCGCTCGCCGCGGACAACCTGCAGCCCGGCTACGACGCCGTGTGGCGCGGCTTCCAGCCCGCGCGCGCCTGATTCGAGGAGACAACGAGACCATGACCACCGCCATCGCCACCCGGCGCGAACTGCTCGCGCTGGCCGCCGCCTTCGCGCTGCTGCCCCCTGCCCGTGCGCAGGGCGCCTACCCCATGCGCCCGCTCCAGCTGACCCATGGCTTCGGCGCGGGCGGCAATGCCGACATCGTGTCGCGCCTGCTCGCGCAGAAGATGCAGGACGGGCTCGGGCAGCCGATGGTCGTCGAGATCAAGAGCGGTGCCGGCGGCCTGATCGCCACCGACTTCGTGGCCAAGGCCCGGCCCGACGGCTACAACCTCGCCATGCTCACGGGCGCGCACACGGTGTCGGCCGCGCTGCGCCGCAAGCTGCCCTACGACCCGGTGAACGACTTCGCCTTCGTCTCGACCGTGACCAGCTTTCCTTTCGTCATCGCGGTGCGCGCCGAGCACAAGGCCCGCGACCTGGCCGAGCTGCTCGCGAGCGCGCGGCAGGCGCCGGGACAGGTCAGCTTCACCTCGGTGGGCGTGGGCTCGACCCAGCACATGGTCGGCGAACTGCTGGGCGTGAGCGCGGGCGCGAAGCTGCTGCACGTGCCCTACCGCGGCGGCGGCGCGCCGGTGCAGGCGGTGATCGGCGGCGACGTCGACATCCTCGCCGACACGCTGACGGTGGCGACGCCGCACATCCAGTCGGGCCGGCTGCGCGCGCTGGCGGTCACCAGCGCGCAGGCCTGGCCGTCGATGCCGGAGCTGCCCACGGTGGCGAGCGTGCTGCCGGGCTTCGAGATCCGCTCCTGGCTGGGACTCGCGGCGCCGCGCGGCACGCCGGGGCCGGTGGTCGACCTGCTCGCGGCCCAGGTGCGCTCGGCCCTCGAGGCGCCCGGGGTCGGGGCCGCGCTGGCCGCGCTCGGCAGCGAGCCCGCGCCCTCCTCGCCGGCCCGCATGAAGGCCATGGTCGAGCAGGAGATCCGGCGCTGGAGCGAGGTGGTCGCCAAGGCCGGCATTCCGCCGCAGTGAGCGCCGCCGGCCGAATGCCGGCTTAACGCTTCCCTAACGATGGGGCGCTACGGTACTGTCGCGTTGGCGAACCAACGGGAGCCCTGCGTGCGCACACTGCTTGTGGAAGACGACGAGATGATCGGCAAGAGCCTGGTCCGCGGCCTGGAGCGCTCGGGCTGGGCCGTGGACTGGGTGCGCGACGGCCTGCTCGCCCAGAGTGCGATGGCCGATGGCGACTACAACTGCGTGCTGCTCGACCTGGGCCTGCCCAAGGCCGACGGCATCGAGGTGCTGCGCCGCGCGCGCAGCCTCCGGGACGACACGCCGGTGCTGATCCTGACGGCGCGCGCGGCCCTGGGCCAGCGCATCGAAGGGCTGGACCTCGGGGCCGACGACTACCTGACCAAGCCCTTCGAGCTGCCCGAGCTGCTGGCGCGCATGCGGGCGATCACGCGGCGACGCCATGGCGCCTCGAACTCCATCGTCGGCAGCGGCAACGTGCAGCTCGACCTCACGACCCGCGAGGTGCTCTACAAGGGCACGCGCGAGACGCTCACCGCGCGCGAGTTCGCGCTGATGCACGCCATGCTCGAGCGGCCCGGCGCCATCCTCTCGCGCGAGCAGCTCGAGAGCCGCATCTACGGCTGGGGCGAGGAGGTGATGAGCAACGCGGTCGACGTGATCATCCACAACATGCGCCGCAAGCTCGGTGCCGACACCATCCGCAACGTGCGCGGGCTCGGCTGGCGCATCGTGGATTCATGAGCGCCATGAACGCCGTGAGCGCCGTGAGCGATACCCCGAAGCGCCCCTGGTACTCGCCGGGCTCGCTGCGCAACAAGCTGCTGCTGTGGCTGGTGCTGGTGCACGTGGCCGCGGCCCTCGGCGTGGCCTGGTTCACCTACACCAGCTACGACCGGCTGATCGTCACCTTCAAGGACGACCAGATGCAGATGCTGGCCGAGTCCTATGCCGGCAAGGAGAACTTGCCGGTGCTCAAGCCCACCGACGAGGCCACGCTCTACAGCCGCGGCAGCTTCGTGATCCAGGTCTGGAGCGCCGAGGGCCGGCTGCTGGCCAGTTCCCGGCCGCAGCTCGCGATCGGCCTGCAGCCTCGGCCGGGGCTGCACACCGTGCGCCTCGCGCCGGGCGACACCGGCATCTGGCGCGTCTATGCCACCGATCCGGGCGCGGACGGCGGGAACTTCCGCGTGCAGGTGATCCAGAACGGCGGCTTCGTGCGCACGCTGGTCGAGCGGCGCGCGCTGCAGTCGGCCATGCCGATCGCACTGCTGTTGCCGCTGTCGCTGGCCGTGCTGTGGCTGGTGGTCTGGACCTCGGCGCGCCAGCTGCGCCGCGTGGCGCTCGACGTGGCGGCGAAGGACGAGCGCAGCCTGTCGGCGCTGTCGGTGTCCCACGTGCCCGACGAGATCGCGCCGCTGGTGCAGGCCTTCAACAGCCTGCTCGGGCGGCTGCGCCAGGCCTTCGCCGCGCAGCGGCGCTTCGTGCAGGACGCGGCGCACGAGCTGCGCACGCCGATCGCGGCGCTGGGGCTGCAGCTCGACAACATGCGCGCCGAGGTGCCCGGCGAGAGCGCCGAGGAGCACTACCTGCAGCTCAAGGGCGGCGTGACGCGCGCCCAGCACCTGATCGAGCAGCTGCTGCGCATGTCGCAGCAGGAAGGCGGCGATCCGCTCGAGGCGGCGCTGCCGCAGGACGCGGCCTCGGCGGTGCGCGACAGCATCGCGCGCCTCCTGGTGATCGCCGACCGGCGCCGCATCGACATCGGCTTCGATGGCCGCACCAGCGCCACCGTGACCGCGCCCCCCACCGAGTTGCTGAGCCTGTTCGACAACCTGATCGACAACGCGCTGCGGCATGCGCCCGAAGGCAGCGTGGTCGACGTGCTGCTGCACGTGGTCGACGGCCGGCCGGTGCTGGACGTGATCGACCATGGGCCGGGCATTCCGCCCGAGGCGCTGGCGCGCGTGTTCGACCGCTTCTACCGCGTGCCGGGCACCGCGGCCGAGGGCAGCGGCCTGGGCCTGGCGATCGCGCAGATGGCCGCGCAGCGCAACGGCATGCGCATCGAGCTGATCAACCGCGGCGACGACGAGGGCCGGGTGCGCGGCCTGATCGCGCGGGTGCACCTGCCTTCGCCTTAACGCTGGGTTAACTCTCGCATAAAGAACGCATAAAGCACGATTTCTACAGTGAGCCCAGCCCGAACGCGCCCTGGCCCGTTCGGATTCCTTCCCTCCCCAGGAGCTCACTGCCATGCGAACCCTTTCCCGACTGCTCTGCACCCTGACCCTCGGCGCCACCGCCTTCGCGGCCCAGGCCGAAAGCTACGACGGCGTCCACCAGGGCGCCGGCCTGCTCGACCGCGACGCGGTCGCGGCGCAGGCCGTTGCCACGGCGCGCGCGCCCGACCAGAACGTGGTGCGCGGCTCGCGCGGCGCCGATCCGCTGGTCTCGACGCTGTCGCGGGAGTCGGTGCGCCAGGCGGCCGTCGCGGCGGCCCATGCGCCCGACCAGAACGTCAATGCCGGCTCGCGCGTGAACAGCGTGGTGGTGCCGACCATGTCGCGCGCCCAGGCCCTGGCAGCGCCCGACACCCGCCTGTGAACCGGTGCCGCCCATGGACGACGTCGACACCCCCTCGAGCCCCACGCGCCGCAGCCTGCTGATCGGCGGCGCCGCGGGCGTGGCGGCCGCCTCGCTGCCGATCGCCGGCCAGGCCGCGGACGATGCGGCCACCGCACCGGTCAGCGCACCGGTCGATGCCGCGGGCCTGACGCGCATCACGCTGCAGGTCAACGGGCAGCCCCGGCCGCTCGCCATCGATGCGCGCGTCTCGCTGCTCGACGCGCTGCGCGAGCACCTGCGGCTCACCGGCTCGAAGAAGGGCTGCGACCACGGCCAGTGCGGCGCCTGCACGGTGCTGGTGAACGGGCGGCGCATCAACAGCTGCCTCACGCTCGCCGTGATGCACGAGGGCGACGCGGTGACGACCATCGAAGGCCTGGGCGCGCCGCCGACGCTGCATGCGATGCAGGCCGCCTTCGTCAAGCACGACGGCTTCCAGTGCGGCTACTGCACGCCGGGCCAGATCTGCTCGGCCGTCGGCATGCTCGCGGAACTGCGCGGCGGCATGCCGAGCCACGTGACCGCCGACCTGGCGGGCCGCCCCTCGCTCAGCGACGAGGAGCTGCGCGAGCGCATGAGCGGCAACATCTGCCGCTGCGCGGCCTATCCGAACATCGTCGCGGCCATCCGCGACGTGGCGGGAGCCGCGGCATGAGGGCCTTCAGCTACGAGCGGCCGTCGAGCCCGGCCGAGGCGGCTGCCGCCGTGCAGCGCCATCCGGGCGCGAAGTTCATCGCGGGCGGCACCAACCTGCTCGACCTGATGAAGCTCGACGTGGAGCATCCGCCGCACCTGGTCGATGTGAACCGGCTCGGGCTCGACCGCATCGAGGCCACGGCCGAAGGCGGCCTGCGCATCGGCGCGCTGGTGCGCAACAGCGACCTCGCGGCCGACGCCCGCGTGCGGCGCGAGCACCCGCTGCTCGCGCGCGCCCTGCTCTCGGGCGCCAGCGCGCAGTTGCGCAACAAGGCCACCACGGCCGGCAACCTGCTGCAGCGCACGCGCTGCTTCTACTTCTACGACACCACCAAGCCCTGCAACAAGCGCGCGCCCGGCAGCGGCTGCGCGGCGCTCGGCGGCTTCAACCGCATCCACGCGATCCTGGGTGCGAGCGAGCATTGCATCGCGGTGCACCCCTCCGACATGGCGGTGGCGATGCGCGCGCTCGAGGCCCGCGTCGACACCGTCGCGGCCGACGGCCGCACGCGACGGATCCCGATCGCCGAGCTGCACCGGCTGCCCGGCGAGACGCCGCAGGTCGAGACCGTGCTCGCGCCCGACGAACTGATCACCGGCGTGGTGTTGCCGCCGCCCGTGGGCGGGCGGCAGCTCTACCGCAAGGTGCGCGACCGGGCCTCGTATGCCTTCGCGCTGGTCTCGGTGGCCGCGGTGGTCGTGCGCGAGGGCGGCACGGTGACGCAGGTTCGCCTCGCCTTCGGCGGCCTCGCGGCCAGGCCCTGGCGCAACGAGGCGGCGGAACGGCGGCTGGTGGGCACCGACGGCGGGCCCGCGGCCTGCCGCGCGGCCGCCGATGCACTGCTGGACGGCGCGCGCGGCCACGGCCACAACGATTTCAAGATCCCGCTGCTGCGCCGCACGCTCGAAGCAACGCTGGCGCAGGCGATGGACCGGACCTGAACCGAGGAGCACCGCCATGCAATTCACCACCGCCGCCGGGCCCGGCCCGCTCGACCGCGAGCGCATCGTCGGCCGGCCGCTCGATCGCATCGACGGCCCGGCCAAGGTCAGCGGACAGGCGCGCTACAGCTACGAGTACCACGAGGAGGTGGCGGGCGCGGCCTATGGCTGGATCGTGCTGGCCGGCATCGCCAAGGGCCGCATCGCGCGCATCGACACCCGCGAAGCGCGGCAGGCGCCGGGCGTGCTGCTGGTCTACACGCACGAGAACGTGCCGCGCCAGGTGCCGCGAGGGCGCGCCAACCTGGTCTCGCAGCTCTCGGGCCCCGAGGTGCAGCACCACGGGCAGGCCGTGGCCTTCGTCGTCGCCGAGACGCTGGAGCAGGCGCGCGCGGCCGCGTTCCTGGTCCGCATCGACTACGAGGCCGGCGCCGGCCGCTTCGACCTCGAGGCCGCGCAGGCTACGGCGGTGAAGCCCGGCGACGACCCCAGCGCCGGCAGCGAGAGCGCGGCCGACACGGCCGTCGGCGACTTCGAGGGCGCCTACGCCGCCGCGCCGGTGCAGGTCGACCAGCGTTACGACACGCCCGACCAGCATCCCGCGATGATGGAGCCCCAGGCCACCATCGCGCGCTGGGACGGCGATGCGCTGACGCTCTACACCTCGCACCAGATGGCCAACTGGGCCGCGAGCGACGTGGCGGCGATGGTCGAGCTGCCGGTCGAGAAGGTGCGCGTGATCGCGGCCTTCGTGGGAGGCGGCTTCGGCTCCAAGCTGCGCACCCATGCCGATGCCGTGCTCTCTGCCTTCGCGGCGCGCGAACTGCGGCGGCCCGTGAAGACGGCGCTGGCGCGCGAGCAGCTGCTCAATCACACGACGCGGCGCGCCGCAACCATCCAGCGCGTGCGCCTGGGCGCCACGCCGGACGGGCGGCTCACCGCGATCGGGCACGAGACCTGGACCAGCAACCTGCCGGGCCGCAGCTACTACGAGGGCGCGTCGCGCCAGACCCGGCTGCTCTATGCGGCGCCGAACCGCATGACGGCGCACCGGCTCGCCGCGCTCGACCTGCCCGAGGCCGCGGCGATGCGCGCGCCCGCCACCGCGAGCGGCCAGCTGGCCTTCGAGGTGGCGCTCGACGAGCTGGCCGAGAAGCTGGGCATGGACCCGGTACAGCTGCGCATCCTCAACGACAGCCCCTGCGATCCCGAGCGCGGCCCGAGCCGGCCCTACTCGGGCCGCAAGCTGGTCGAGTGCCTGCGCGAGGGCGCGAGCCGCTTCGGCTGGGCGCGCCGCGATCCCGTGCCGGGCCGGGTGCGCGACGGTCGCTGGCTGGTCGGCATGGGCGTGGCGAGCGCCATCCATCACCACTCGGTGCGCCCCTCGAGCGCGCGGCTGCGGCTCGATGCCCGCGGCCGGCTGAGCATCGAGACCTCGATGACCGACATCGGCACCGGCACCTACACCGTGCTGGCGCAGATCGCCGCGGAGATGACCGGCATCCCGATGGACCGCATCGGCGTGCGGCTCGGCGACACGGCCCTGCCGCCGGGCGCCGGATCGATCGCCTCGATCGGCGCCTCGAGCGCGGGCGCCGCGGTGCTCGACGGCTGCGAGCAGTTGCGCGCCGCCTTGCTGCAGCGCGCGGGCTTCGAGGCGGCGGGCGCGCGCTTCGAGGCCGGCCGCGTCGTGAGCGGGCGCCGTTCGCGCGAGCTCGGCGAACTCGCGGGCGCCGAGGGCCTGAGCGTGCTCGGCAGCGTCGAGCCCGGCGACCTGCACCGCCGCTATGCGCAGGCGGCGTTCGGCGCCCACTTCTGCGAGGTCGGCGTGGACATCGACACCGGCGAGACCCGCGTGCGCCGCATGCTCGGCGTGTTCGCGGCCGGGCGCATCCTCAACATGAAGACCGCGCGCAACCAGGCCATCGGCGGCATGGTGTTCGGCGTGGGGGCGGCGCTGACCGAGGAGGCCATCGTCGATGCGCGCCACGGCTACTTCGTCAACCACGACATGGCCGAGTACCTGGTGCCGGTGCATGCCGACATTCCCGCCATCGACGCGATCTACCTGCAGGATTCGGACGAACTCGCGAGCCCGATCAAGACCAAGGGCGTGGGCGAGCTCGGCACCTGCGGCTCGGGCGCGGCCGTGGCCAATGCGATCCACAACGCGACCGGCCTGCGCGTGCGCAACTACCCGATCACGCTCGACAAGCTGCTGCCGGGGCTGCCGATGCGTGCTTGAATGCCGCATCGTCGCTCTCCCGCGCCCGGCCATGTCCTTCCTCCTCGAACCTCGGCGTCGCTTCTGGCCGACCGTGCTCGTGCTGGCCGGCCTGGCACTGGGCGGCTGCGCGAGCCTGCCGGCCGACGACGGGCCGCGCAGCGTCACGACCTCGCTGCCGGCCGAGGGCGCACCCACGCCGCTCGATCGCATCGCCGCTGCCTCGATGGCCGATGCGCCCGCGAATGCCAGCGGCTTCCGCCTGATGCTGGGCCTGGCCAGCATGGACACGCGGCTGGCCCTGCTGCGCGGCGCGCGGCGCTCGCTCGACCTGCAGTACTACCACCTGCACGACGACGCCACCGGCCGGCTGGTGCTGCGCGAACTGCGCGACGCGGCCCGGCGCGGCGTGCGGGTGCGGCTGCTGGTCGACGATCTCTACACCGAGGACATCGCGGCGCTGCTCGACGGCCTGGGTGCGTATCCGAATGCCGAGGTGCGCATCTTCAATCCCTTCCCCACGCGCGGCGGCCTCGCGACCCGCTTCGGGATGGCGCTGTTCGACTTCGATCGCGTGAACCGGCGCATGCACAACAAGCTGTTCGTGGCCGACGGCGTGCTGGCCGTGGCGGGCGGGCGCAACCTCGGCGACGTGTATTTCATGCGCGATGCCGACTCGAACTTCTTCGACTACGACGTGCTGGTCGCGGGCGCCGCGGTGCCGCAGATGGCGAGCCTGTTCGACGAATACTGGAACGCGCCGCAGGTGCGCACCGCGGCCTCGGTGCTGCGGCCCGCCGATGCGCCCGAACAACTGCGAAGCGCCTTCGATGCGCGCGTGGACGGCCCCGACACGCCCGAGCCGGTGCCGTTTCGCACGGTCGACCCGCTGGGGCGCGTGACGCTCGGCGACGAGCTGCAGGCGGGCCGCGTGCGGCTCGCGTTCGGCACCGCGCAGGCCTTTGCCGATGCGCCCGCCAAGGCCTGGGGCCGCTCGGAAACGCGGCGGCTCGCGAGCGGCGCGCTGATCGACACCAGCCGCCGCCTGCTCGGCGAGGCCGCGCAGCAGGCACGCAGCGAGATCCTCACCGCGTCGCCCTACTTCGTGCCCGGCGCGGCGGCACTCGAGGGCATGCGCCGCAACGCGGCGCGCGGCATCCGCCAGACCCTGATCACGAACTCGCTGGCCGCCACCGACGAGCCCGTGGTCCACACCGGCTACCGCCGCTACCGCGCCGCGCTGCTGCGCAACGGGATGCAGATCCACGAGATCCATCCGAAAGCCGGCCGCGCCCTGTTCGTGGGCCGCATCGGCGAAGGCGCGCAGGTGCGGCTGCACACCAAGGCCATGGTCGTCGACCGCCGGCGGCTGTTCCTCGGCTCGGTCAACATGGACCCGCGCTCCGATGCGCTGAACACCGAGTTCGGGCTGCTGATCGACTGCCCCGCGCTGGCCGAGGAGGCGCACGGCTTCTTCGATCAGCTGATGACGCACTCGGCGTACCAGCTGCGGCTCGCGCGCGACGGCGGCGACGCGCTCGAATGGTGGCGCATCGACGGGCCCGCGCCGGTGCGGGTGACGGACAGCGAACCCGGTGCCGATGCCTGGATGCGGCTCAAGCTGCAGTGGCAGTCGCTGGTGATTCCCGAGTCGATGCTGTAGGGGCCGCGTTATGTGTAGCGGCGCTCGAGGGCATCCCATTCGGGCTTGCCCACCAGCCGCTGGCGCTCGGCGAACGGAGCGACCAGCGCGGGATCTTCCTCGAGCCGCCTCGCATCGCGCAGCACCGTGAGCGCCTTCTGCATGCCGACCACGGCGCCCTGCAGCGCGGCGTTCGCGTACAGCACGAGGCCATAGCCCATGCCGCCGAGGTCCTCGGCGCCGAAGACGGGCGTCTTGCCCCCGATCACCATGTTCATGAGCTGCGGCCGGTCGAGGCGCTGCGGCAAGGCGCGGATCTGCTCGGCGCTGGTGACCGCC
Source organism: Variovorax sp. GW821-FHT10D07 (assembly GCF_059415325.1). NCBI lineage: Bacteria > Pseudomonadati > Pseudomonadota > Betaproteobacteria > Burkholderiales > Comamonadaceae > Variovorax > Variovorax sp. GW821-FHT10D07. The sequence goes on from NZ_JBWKMZ010000001.1 coordinate 833,141, forward strand.
TCGACGAACAGGATGTCGGCGCCGGCCTCGGCGAACTGCTGCGCGCGCTCGATCGCGGCTTCGAAGCCCAGCACCGCACAGGCGTCGGTGCGCGCCAGGATCAGCAGGTCGGGGTCCTGCCGCGCATCGACGGCCGCCTTGATCTTGCTCACGGCCTCCTCCGTCGAGATGACCGCCTTGCCCTCGAAGTGGCCGCAGCGCTTGGGCGCGATCTGGTCCTCGAGCTGGATGCAGTCGGCGCCCGCGCGCTCGAGGGTGCGCACCGCATGGCGCACGTTGAGCGCGTTGCCGAAGCCGGTGTCGGCATCGACGATCAGCGGCACCGACACCGCATCGCGGATGCGCGCCGTGTGGTCGGCCATCTCGGCCAGGCCCACGAAGCCCTGGTCCGGCAGGCCGAACCACATGTTGGTGACGCCGGCGCCGGTGATGTAGATCGCCTCGAAGCCCAGGTCCTCGACGACGCGGGCCGACAGGGCATTGAAGGCGCCCGGAACGATGATGCCGCGGCGGGCCTGCGCCAGGGCGCGCAGTTGTTGTTTGGTATTCATGGATCGGCTGGAAGGAAAAGGAAGGAGAACCCGCGCTGCGCTCACTTCTCCTGCATCCGGGCCGCCTTGACGATCTCGCCCAGGCGCTTGCGCTCGGCATCGGTGAACTTCACGAACTCCTGGCGCGTGCCGCCCACGGGCTCGATGCCCAGGCCCTGGAGCTTGGCCACGGTGGCGGGATCGCGCATGGCCTTGTCGACGGCCGCGGCGAGCTTGTCCAGGATGTCGTTGGGCGTGCCGCGCGGCGCATGCAGGCCGGCCCAGTGCGCGATCTGCAGCTCGGGGAAGCCCTGTTCGACGGCCGTGAGCAGTTGCGGGTAGGCCGAGATGCGCTGGGTCCAGGTGGTGGCCAGCGGCTTGAACTTGCCCTCGCCCCGGATGTGCGGCAGCGCGATGATGCTGGCCTCGGAGGTGCCCTCGACCTGCCCGCCCAGCACGGCCGTCGTGCTCTCCGAGCCGCTCTTGTACGGCACGGCCTGCAGCTTCGCGCCGTACTTCACGTTGAGCATCTCGGCCACGAAGTGCGGCGTGCTGCCGGTGCCCGCGGTCGCGAAGTTGAAGCCCGCGCCCTTCTTCGAGGCCTCGACGAAGTCGCGCAGGTTGTCGTACGGGGCCGACTTGGGCACCACGATCACCGAGGGCGCCAGGCCGATCATGACCACGGGCACCAGGTCCTCGTCCTTGAACGGCAAGGACTTCTTGATCATGCTGTTGGAGATCACGCCCGCGGCGCTGATCAGGAAGGTGTAGCCGTCGGGCGCGCTGCGCGCCACCAGGTCGGCGCCGAGCGAGCCGCCCGCGCCGGGACGGTTGTCGATGATGACCGGCTGGCCCAGCACCTTGGCCGCCCCTTCGGCCGCCGAACGCGCCAGCAGGTCGTTGGCGCCGCCCGCCGCGAACGGCACGACGAAGCGGATGGACTTGGCGGGCCAGGCCTGGGCCTGCGCGGCCAGCGGCAAGGCACAGGCCAGCGCGGCGGCGGTCGTGCAGGCGATGGTGGAAAGGCGATGGAAGTGCACGGAGGTCTCCTGGTTTTTCAGCTTGGAACCGGGGTTTGCGCAAGCGCTGTGCCATCGGCCCGAGGGGCGCACCCCTCGTTGCCAAGTCATTGATTCGAAAGGAATTCGCGCTGCCTCGGCGGGCGCTCGTCCGGGTCTGGATTTCAATCGGATTTCATGAATGAGACAATGAAATCCATTGAAATGAATACATTGCCCGCCGCCCCGAGCCCTCACTCCCCCACCACACAGCGGCCGCTGCACATCGTGGCCGTGGCCCGCCACCGCCTGGGCCGCGTGCTGGCGCGGCTGATACCGGAGGTGGCCGGGCAGGCGCAGGTCGAGCTGGTCGGGCAGGCCTTCGACGATGCCGTGGCGGCCGTGCGCGCGCTGCATGCCCGGCGCCCCGTCGACGCGGTGGTGGCCGCGGGCGCCAGCGGCGAATGGCTGCGCCGGCACCTGGACATTCCGGTGGCCATCGTGGAGGTGCGCGGCTTCGACCTGATGCGCGCATTGGCCGCGGCGCGCGCCCTCTCGCCGCGCGTGGGCCTGGTGTCGTTCGACGGTCCGTCGGAGCACCTGGCGCAGCTCGATGCCCTGTTCGGCATGGGCATCGCGCAGTTCAGCTACCGCGGCCCGGAGGACGCGCCGGCCTGCGTGGAGGCCCTGCGCGCCGCCGGCATCGAGGCCGTGGTGTCGCCCGGGCTGGTGGCCGACCTGGCCGAGCAGGCCGGCATCGCCAGCGTGCTGATGTACTCCGAGGACGCGGTGCGCCAGGCGCTGCAGGACGCTCTCCACCTGGCGCGCCACGGCCATGCCGAGCGCGCGCGCCACGAGCGGCTCGGCACCATCCTCGGCCAGTTGCAGGACGGCGTGGTCGCGGTCGACCTGCGCCAGCGCATCGAGGCGCTGAACCCGGCCATGGCGCAGCTGCTCGGTGCTTCCGTGGCGGAACTGGTCGGCCGCGTGCTGAGCGAGGTCGAGCCCGTGCTGGACCTCGGCGCCACCTTGCGCCTGGGCGAAGCCCCGGTCGAGGAGGTGCTGCAGATCGGCATGCGCACGCTGGTCGTGCGGCGCGCGCCCATCGTCGAGAGCGGCGAGGTCACCGGCGCGCTGCTGGTGTGCCGCGACCCGGCCGTGATCCAGCGCGCCGACCGCCACCTGCGCGCCAACCAGCGGCAACGCGGCGCACCCACGCGCTACCGGATCGAGGCCTTCGCGGGCGACAGCGCCGCGGCACGGCGCGTGCGCGAGCTGGCGCGGCAGTGCGCGGCCAGCGACGCCACCGTGCTCATCGTCGGCGAGAGCGGCACCGGCAAGGAACTGGTGGCCCAGGGCATCCACAGCGCGAGCCGGCGCGCCACCCAGCCCTTCCTGGCCGTGAACTGCGCGGCGCTGGGAGAGAGCCTGCTCGAAAGCGAGCTGTTCGGCCACGAGGAAGGCGCCTTCACCGGCGCGCGGCGCGGCGGCAAGACCGGCCTGATCGAAGCCGCCCACACGGGCACCCTGTTCCTCGACGAGATCGGGGACATGCCCCTGGCGCTGCAGACCCGGTTGCTGCGCGTGCTGCAGGAGCGGGAGGTGCTGCGCGTGGGCGCCACCGCGGCGGTGCCGGTCGACCTGCGCGTGATCGCGGCCACCCATGCCGACCTGGCGGCCCAGGTGGAGCGTGGCCTGTTTCGGCGCGATCTGTACTACCGGCTCGCGGTGCTGCGCATCGAGACGCCACCGCTGCGCGAGCGCGGCGCCGATATCGCGCCCCTGGCCGCCGGCCTGATGGCGCGCCGCGCGCCCGCGGCGGGGGTGCCCGCGGACCAGGCGTCGGCCTGGCTCGCCGCCCTGCTGGAACTGGCCGCGGGCTACGGCTGGCCCGGCAATGTGCGCGAACTGGAGAATCTCGTCGAGCGCCTGCTGGCCTGCCACGGCTATCTGGCGCCCGAAGGCCGGCTGGACCGCGCCCGGCTGCTCGAGGTGTTCGCCGAATGCACGCAGGCGCGCCCGGCGCCCGCGCGCAATCGGCTGCTCAAGGGCGCGCGCACGGCCGCGGAGCGGCAACGGGTGCGCGAGGTGCTGCAGTCGGTCCAGGGCGACCAGGACCAGGCCTGCGCCATTCTCGGCATCAGCCGCTCGACGCTGTGGCGGCGGTTGCGCGACGAGGGGCCGAAGGCCTAGGCGGCCTTCCTCGAGCGGGGCCGCACGGCCGTTGTCCGATAATCGCGTTGCCGCGCAACTGGCGAACGGATGGAGCACCATCAGGGAACGCGGCCATCGTCACGCCGATCGCCTGGGCATGTCTGTCGTCTTTTCAGGAGTTCCGACGATGAGTGTCCGCATGCCCGCGCCGCACCGGCGCATCCTTTCCCGTCCACGGCTTTCGCCCCTCCGCTCCGGAGGTGCGCGATGACCGCCCCCGCGCCCTGCATCCTGCTCGACGGCAAATCGGTCGCCGCCGCGAACGAGGAGGCACTGCGCAGCGGGTCTTCGCATTGAAGGCGAGGAACGGCGAACGCACCCCCATCCTCGCGACCCTCCTGGTCGGCGACGATCCCTCGTCCGCGACCTACGTGCGGATGAAAGGCAATGCCTGCCGCCGCGTCGGCATGGACTCGCGCGTCGTGACACTCGATGCGCGCGCGACCACGGCGGACGTGCTGCGCGAGATCGATGCGCTGAACGCCGACGAACAGGTGCACGGCATCCTGCTGCAGCATCCGGTGCCCGCGCAGGTGGACGAGCGGCAGTGCTTCGACCGCATCGCGATCCGCAAGGACGTGGACGGCGTCACCAGCCACGGCTTCGGCCGGATGGCATTAGGCCAGCCGGCCTTCGGCTCGGCGACGCCCGCGGGCATCATGCGGCTGCTCGCGCACTACGGCATCGACGTCGCCGGCAAGCGCGCGGTGGTGGTCGGCCGCAGCCCGATCCTCGGCAAGCCGCTGGCGATGATGCTGCTGAACGCCGATGCGACGGTGACCGTGTGCCACTCGAAGACCGCGAACCTCGCCGACGAGGTGCGGCGCGCCGAGGTGATCGTCGGCGCCGTCGGCCGGCCGCGCTTCATCCGCGGCGACTGGATCCGCGACGGCGCCATCGTCATCGATGCCGGCTACCACGAGGGTGGCGTCGGCGACATCGAGACCGAGGGACTGTTCGCGCGCTGCGCGGCGCTCACGCCGGTGCCGGGCGGCGTGGGGCCGATGACGATCTCGACGCTGATCTCGCAGACGCTGGAGGCGGCGGAGCGTGCTTCCTAGCCGTGTCGCTCGGCGCGCTCGTCTTGCGCGCCCCGAATGATCTGGTGCAGCGTTCGCAGCAGCACCTCCGGCTGCACAGGCTTGAACATCACGACCAGCCCGCTGGCATAGGCCGCGCGCACCCGCTCGGGATCGGTATCGCCCGTGACCAGGATCGTGGGCACGCGGCGGCCGGCGAGCCGGCGCAGTTCCGCGGTCGCCTCGATGCCGTCCTGCGGATCGGCGAGCCGGAAGTCGATGAGGAAGGCGTCGAAGCCGTCGGGTGTGGCGCGCACCTGCGCGCTGGCATCGGCGAGCCGGCAGGTGATTTCGATGCGCTCGCAGTAGGGCGCGAGCCACATGCGCACCGCCTCGCCCACCGGCTGCTCGTCGTCGAGCAGCAGCACGCGTGGCGGCACCAGCGGCAGTTCGGTGGTGTCGGCCTGCGCGGTATCGGGCATGGCCGCGGGCACGATGGGCAAGGCGGTGGGCACGGGCGGGCGGCGCGGCAGGTCGACCCAGAACACGCTGCCGTGGCCGAGCCGCGAGCGCACGCCGATCTCGCCGCCGAGCAGGTCCACCAGCCGCTTGACGATCGCCAGCCCGATGCCCAGGCCGCGCGCGACGTCGCGCTGCGGGTTGTCGACCTGGTAGAACTCGTCGAACACATGCGGCAGGTGCTCGGGCGCGATGCCCAGGCCGGTGTCCCACACGGCCAGCCGCAGGCGGTCGCCGCGCGGCCGCGCGCTCACGAGGATGCCGCCCTGGCGCGTGTACTTGAGCGCGTTGTCGACGAAGTTGGTCAGCACGCGCAACAGCAGGTCACCATCTGTCTGCAGCCATTCGGGCGCGGTGTGGAAGCGCAGCGCGAGGCCGGCCTGCTGGGTGCGCGGCTCGAAGATCTGCGACAGCCGCAGGAACAGCGGGTCCACCGCCATCCGTACCGGCTGCGGCACCACCGTGCCGGCATCGATCTTCGAGATGTCGAGCATCGCGTTGAGCAGGCCGCTCACCGCATCGGTGGCCTGCACCACGCGGCCGGCCACGGGGGCCAGCGGATGGTCGGCCAGGTCGCGTTCGAGCGAGCGCGAGAACAGCGCCAGCGCATGCACCGGCTGGCGCAGGTCGTGGCTGGCCGAGGCGAAGAAGCGACTGCGCTCGCGGTTGAGCCGCTGCAGCTCGAAGGACTGGCGCAGCAGCTGCTCGCTCAACAGCTCCTTGTCGATCTGGTCGGACAGGCTGCGCCGGATCAGCTGGTGCTGCGACAGCGCATAGCGCGCCATCGAGCCGCCGAACAGCAGGCCGACCACGCAGGTGAACCAGCCATCGGTGCCGCCCATCCAGGCGAAGCGCGTGACCACGCCCAGCGTGAGCGGAATCGTGACCACGGGCACCATCGCGCGCCAGGTGGCGATCACCGGCACCGAGCCCATCAGCACCGCGAACATGCCCAGCAGCAGAATCAGGATGCGCATCGGCGACTCGGTGCCCGGCGGCATCAGCGCCCAGGGCGCCAGGGTCCACATCGACATGTAGGCACCCAGCGGCAGCATGAAGCGCCACGCGCCATCGGGCTGGCGCAGCGTGAACTCGGGCTCGGGATAGAGGCGCGCGTTCCAGCGCATGAACACCAGCCGCAGGCACAGCAGCGTGCAGATCACGACGCCCCATGCCAGCGCGCCGAAGCCGCGCGTCATCCCGAAGAACACGCCGGCCATCGCGATCGCCGAGGCCAGTGCCGTCAGCACCGTGGGCGGCCCCATCACGAACATGCGGCGCAGCAGGCGTTCGCGGACCAGTTGGGCGTGGGAATCGGCGGGCCCGGGCACGGGGCCCGACGGGGTGGAGGTGGCGCCCGGCGTACGCATGGGCGGCAGTGTAAGGGCCGTTCCAGCGCGTCCGGCCGCTGGAAACGCGGTGCTAGACTGCCTCTTCCCGCTCCAAGACCTTGGCGGGCCGAATCCCGACGCGGAGCAGACGGCCTCGCCGAAATGCACGACAAGCCAGGGTTGCGTTTCACCACCGCGACAGCGCTCGAACGAGCGCGACGAAGGACCTCCATGAACGCGATCAAGGAAGCACGCCGGCTCATCACGGCCGACCCGAACAGCGAGGAGTCCCTGACCCTGGCACGGCTGGTCCTGGCGCTGGAATCGGATGTCGATTTCTCCCTGGCCAGCCTCTATGCGCTGAAGCTCAAGAGCTTCGATCTGGCCCTCGACATCCTCAAGGAGTGGCGGCTCGACCGCTACTACGTGCAGAAGGGCAAGCTGCTCGACGTGTCGTACCAGGCGCACGTGCGGGCATCGCACTGAGCGGGGGCGCCGCGGCGGCGAAGCGGCGGGTATTGCAACATCGGTGCATTCGTTGCGCTGTTCGATCGCAGCCTCGGCACCACCCCCACGCAGTACCTGCACGGCGCGTGAAGCAGCACATGGCATCGACGCGGCCATACTCGCGGCATATGGAAATGTGACGCCAAAAGGTATTTCCGAATATGAGAGGGCATGCCTACGATGCCCGCATGACAAGAAGAGACAAGCCGCAGGAGCCCCCTGCACCTCGGCGGACCGCGAAGCGCCGCACGGCCCTGCTGCTCGCGGCGGGCCTGTTGTTCGGCACGGCCTGCATCGCCGCGCCGCAGGTCTCTACCATCATCGTGCCCGCGCCGCCCGGCGGCCCCATCGACCGCGTCGCGCGGCTGCTCGCCCCCGAACTCGCGGCCGCGCTCGGCCATCCCGTGCTGGTCGACAACCGCCTGGGCGCCGCCGGCAAGATCGGCGTGCAGGCGGCCCTGCGCGCACCGCGCGACGGCCGCACGCTGATCGCGGTCTCGCCCTCCATCGCCTCGGTCAACCCGGTGCTCGACAAGGCGCCCGGCTATGACCCGCTGAACGACTTCGATGCGCTGGGCATCGTGGCCGCCAATGCCGGCGTGGTGGCTGTGCGCGCCGACCTGCCGGTGGCCGACATGGCCGAGCTGGTGCGGTATGCGAAGGCGCATCCGGGCGAGTTGACCTACGGCTCCTTCGGCATCGGCACCAGCCTGCACCTGCAGAGCGAGGAGCTGCTGCGCACGCTCGGCATCGACGCGCGGCACATCCCCTACAAGGGCGAGGCCCAGGCGATGAATGCGCTGGCGGGCGGCGAAGTGGACCTGATGCTCTACGCCACCGCGCCCATCGTCCCGCTCGTGCAGAGCGGGCGCGTGCGCGCGCTGGCGGCCACGTCCTCGCAACGCTGGGCGATGCTGCCCGAGGTACCGAGCTACGCCGAAACGGGCGTGCCGGCCTTGCGCAGCTACCAGTACCACTCCTGGGTCGGCCTGGTGCTGCCCACCGGCACGCCGGCGGCGGCGCGGCGCGAAGTCCTGCAGGCCTGGCAGCGCGCGCTGGCCAGCCCGAAGCTGCGCCAGTCCCTGATCGCGCAGGGCTTCGATCCCGCCTCGGGCGATCCCGCGGAAATGCAGCGCACCATCGCCGCCGAGATCGCGCGCCACCGCGCGCTGCTTGCGAGCGGCCGCATCAAGCTCGATTGAGCGGCCCGGCCTTCGCGAGATCCATGACGGAGAGGCGCGCGATGGGTTCGATCAGCCGATCACGGCTTGCGCGCCTTCGGCGCCTTCTTCGCCGGCGCGACCTCCAGCCCCGTGATGCCGTTGAGGAACAGCTGCGTCGCGATCGGCGCCATCTGGTCGTAGGAGAAGCGGCCCCCGGGCTTGAACCAGGTGAACATCCAGTTGAGCATGCCGAACAGGAACATGGTCAGCAGCCTGTGCAGCTGCGAGGCGTGCAGGTCGGGGCGCGTGGCGGCGATGGCGTCGGCGAACACCCGCACCACCGTGCGCTCCTTGTCGAGCACGCGCGCCTGCGCTTCGGGCGCGAGGAAGCGCACGTCCTCGGTGAGCACGCGGTGCTCGTGCTGCGCCTCGGCGTACTCGGCCATGAAGGCCTCGATCAGCTCGGGCAGCCGCTCGTCGGGCGCGAGCTGCAGCGCTTCCACGCCCGTGACGATGTCGACCAGGCGCGACACATGGCCGTCGGCGATGTGAAGCAGCACCTCGGCCTTGTCCTTGAAGTGGTGGTAGAGGCCGGGCTTGGACAGGTGGCTGGCCTCGGCGATCTCGTTCATCGACGTCGCCGCATAGCCCTTGCGGGCGAACAGCTCGGCGGCGGCCCTGGCGATCAGGCTGCGCTGGTCGTTGGGGCGGGAGGAAGCGGTGTCAACGGTCATGGGTGGCAATGAAGGGCTGCGCGCGAGGCCACGCGGTCCGCGATCTTAGGGGTTAGTCCCGAGTCCTTGCCGCTTGCCCGTGTCCGCGCTGCTGCGTTAGCCTTGCGCGGCTTCCAAACCGACCGGTCGGTTGGTTTTCTGATCGATCCACATCGACCTGACGACGAAGCCCATCGAGCGAGATCCGCCGGCCATCCGGCAACCATCAAAATATCGGAGACAACCATGCGCGACGAGAAGTGTGTGAACCGTGCCCTGCTGTCGGCGGGCCTGCTGATGGCCGCCGGCCTGGCCCTGCAAGGCTGCGGGGGTGGCGGCGGCGGAGGCGGCGGCTTCCTCCCGATTCCGGCGCCCGCGCCCGCACCGGCCGCGCCGCCGCCCGCGGGTCCGGCGGGCCCCAGCGTCGAGCAGCTCAAGAGCACCTGCAACGGCCTCAAGGGGCAGGTGCTGGCGGGCGTCACGGTCACGCAGACCGCGCGCTTCGAAGCCAAGACGGCGGTCAACGCCTCGGGCTTCTGCCAGGTGCTGGGCACGCGCGCCCCCTTCCTCGACATCGAGATCGACGTGCCCGACAACTGGACCGGCCGCTACTGGCAACAAGGTGGCGGTGGCTTCGACGGACGCATCGCCTCGGCGGTGACCAAGGACGGCGGCGGCGCGGTGACGGCGGTCGATCCCACGCTCGCGCTGAAGGGCGCGGTGTATGCGGCCTCGAACGGCGGCAACCGCGCGAGCGTGCCCGCGCAGGCCGCGCCCGGCGTCTGGGCCAGCGGCACGGCCGAGGGCCAGCAATCGGCGACCGACTATGCCTATGCCGCGGTGGGCACCACGGTGCGCTTCGGCAAGGCCGTCGCGCAGGCCTTCTTCGGCAAGGCGCCGACGCACAGCTACTTCAACGGCTGCTCCAACGGCGGACGCAATGCCTACATCGCCGCGCAGCGTTGGCCGCAGGAGTTCGACGGCATCGTCGCGGGCTGCGAGACCATGGACATGGCGGGCCAGACCGGCGCCTGGCTGCGCGCGGCCTCGCTGACCGGCACGCCCGCGGCGCTGAGCCCCGCGCAGACCGGCGCGGCCTATGCGGCCGCACTGTCGGCCTGCGATGCGCTCGACGGTGCCAGCGACGGCCTGATCGGCAATCCGCAGGCCTGCAGCTTCGATCCGGCCGTGCTGCAGTGTGGCGTGGCGGGCGCGAGCAGCGATCCGGCCCTCTGCCTGAGCGCCGCGCAGGTGGGCACGCTCCAGTCCTTCCTGTCGCCGCTCAAGCTCTCGAACGGCTCGACCGTGCTCTCGGGCTATTCGTGGGGCAACGGCCTCGGGCTCGGCTGGGGCGGACTCGGCGGCGGCTTCGCGCTGCTCGCGAGCGGCGACCCCGCCTGGCTCACGCCGGCCAAGCAGGCCGGCTTCCAGCTCGAGACCGACTACTACATGCTCGGCGCGGGCCTGGCGCGCATCGGTGCCGACCACGACAAGGCCGCCATCGCCAGCTACGTGGCCTCGGGCCGCAAGCTGATCTCGTGGCACGCCGGCAGCGACGCGCTGCTGTCGCCGAACGACCACTACCGCAACTGGACCACCATGACCGGCATCGCGAAGTCGCTGGGGCTCGCCGATCCGAACAGCGCCACGCGCTTCTTCATCGTTCCCGGCGGCGGGCATGGCGCGGGCGGCAGCCTGCAGGAAGTGGACTGGGCCTCGGCCATCATGGGCTGGGTGGAGAACGACGACGCACCCACGCAGCTGACCTACAGCTTCACCAGCGGCGGCACGGCCCGCAGCATGCCCGCCTGCCAGTACCCCAAGTACCCGAAGTACAAGGGCTCGGGCGACGTGAACGTGGCGGCGAGCTACAGCTGCAGCTGAGGGCCGCGGCATCGCGCGGGCACCGCGTGCACGCGCGGTGTTCTCGTACCATCGATGCATGAGCATCGAAGCGAAAGCCGCCTCCCCCTCCCTCGTCGACATCGGCGTCAACTTCCATTCGGGCCAGTTGGCGTCGATCACCGCGCCGCTGCTGGCGCGTGCCAAGGCCGCGGGCGTGGCGCAGATCCTGGCCACGGGCACCTCGCTCGCCTCGAGCCTGCGCGCGCTCGAGCTGGCGCGGGCGCATCGGGGCGTGGTCTTCGCGACCGCGGGCGTGCATCCGCATGACGCGAAGTCCTTCGACGCCGCCACCTTCGAGCAGCTGGCCGAACTGTGGCGCTGCCCCGAGGTCGTGGCGGTCGGCGAATGCGGCCTCGACTACAACCGCAACTTCTCGACGCCCGAGGCGCAGCGCGCGGCCTTCGACCGGCAGCTCTCGATGGCCGCGCAGACCGGCAAGCCGCTGTTCCTGCACTGCCGCGATGCCTTCGCCGATTTCCACGACATGCTCGCGCCCGTGGTGGCCGATGGCGCGCACGGCGTGGTGCACTGCTTCACCGGCGATCGCGCCGAAGCCGAGGCCTTTCTCGCGATGGGCCTCGACATCGGCATCACGGGCTGGGTGACGGACCTGCAGCGCGGCCAGGCCTTGCGCGCGGCCATCCCCGCCATTCCGCTGGACCGGCTGCACCTCGAGACCGATGCGCCCTACCTGATGCCGAAGAACGCGGGCCTGCGCGGCAAGCCGAACGAACCGGCGTACCTGCCTTGGGTTGCCGCGGGCGTGGCCGAACTGCTCGAACGCGATGTCGCCGAGGTCATCGCGGCCTGCAGCGCCAACAGCCGGCGGCTGTTCGGACTCCCACCCGTCGAGGTCGCCGCATGAGCACGTCGAGAAAGATCACGATCGAGGTCGATGCCGAGCTGCGCGTGTCGGGCCTGATCGACGCGGCCGACGATGCACGCTTCGCCCTCGTGCTCGCGCATGGCGCGGGCGCGGGCATGACGCACGCGTTCATGGAGGCCGTGGCGCAGGGCCTCGCCGAACGCCGCATCGCCTGCCTGCGCTACCAGTTCCCGTACATGGAACGCGGTTCGAAGCGGCCCGATGCGCCGCCGCTCGCGCATGCCACGGTGCGCGCGGCCGTGGCCAGCGCTGCCACGCATTTCCAGGGACTGCCCCTGTTCGCGGGCGGCAAGTCCTTCGGCGGGCGCATGACCTCGCAGGCCCAGGCGCTGGGCCTGCTGCCCGAGGTGACCGGGCTGGTCTTCCTCGGTTTCCCGCTGCACGCGGCCGGCAAGCCCTCGATCGATCGCGCGGCGCACCTGCACGAGGTCGACGTGCCGATGCTGTTCGTGCACGGCGCGCAGGACAAGCTCGCGGAACCGCCCTGCTTCGCGCAGGTTGTCGATTCGCTCGGTGACTGGGCGAGCGTCGACGAATACGCGGCGGCCGACCATGGCTTTCACGTGCCGAAGAAATCGGGGCTGACCGACGCGCAGGTGATCGAGCAGATGCTCGATGCGGTGGCGGTGTGGATGCAGGCCTGGCTGCTGCCCTGAGCCCGGCTCAGCGCAGCGCGCGGCAGAAGCGGTCGATGCGCCGGCAGGCCATGTCGAGCGATGCGTCGTCGAGCGCATAGGCGATGCGAAAGTACGGCGCCAGTCCGAAGGCCGCGCCGTGGACCACGCCCACATCCGCCTCGTCGAGCAGCGCGAGCGCAAGGTCCTCGTCGCTGGCCAGCACGGTACCGGCCGCGGTCGTCCGGCCGATCAGTGCCTCGCACGAGACGAAGGCATAGAAGGCGCCCGATGGCCTGTCGCAGCGCAAGCCTGGCGTGGCGTTCAGCGACGCGACCAGCAGATCGCGGCGCCGCTCGAAGGCGGCGCGCGAACGCGCGATGAAGTCCTGCGGCCCGTTCAGCGCCGCGAGCGCCGCATGCTGCGAGATCGAACTGGCACCCGAGGTCTGCTGGCCCTGCAGCTTCTCCATGGCATCGAGCAGCCAGCGCGGGCCGGTGCCGAAGCCGATGCGCCATCCGGTCATGGCATAGGCCTTCGACACGCCGTTCATCGTCAGCGTGCGCGCGGCGAGGCGGGGTTCGGCCTGGGCCAGCGTGTGGAAGGCCAGCCCGTCGAAGACCAGGTGCTCGTAGATGTCGTCGGCCAGCACCAGCACCTGGGGATGGCGCAGCAGCACCTCGGCGAGCGCGCGCAGCTGTGCGAGCGTGTACACGGCGCCGGTCGGATTGCTCGGCGAGTTGAGGATCAGCCACCGGGTGCGCGGCGTGATCGCGGCCTCCAGCGCTTCGGGCCCGAGCTTGAAGCCGGACTCGCCACCGCAAGGCACCACGATCGGCCTGGCGCCGCACAGCTGCACGATCTCGGGGTAGCTGACCCAGTAAGGCGCCGGCACGATCACCTCGTCGCCGAGGTTCAAGGTCGCCGCGAGTGCATTGAAGATCACCTGCTTGCCGCCCGAGCAGACGATCGTGTCCTGCCAGCCCACGTCCAGGCCGTTCTCGCGCCGGAACTTGGCCGCGACGGCCTCGCGCAGCGCGCGCAGGCCCGCGACCTGCGTGTAGCGCGTATGGCCCTCGCGGATGGCCGCCACGGCCGCGTCGCCGATGTGCGCGGGCGTGTCGAAGTCGGGCTCGCCGGCCGACAGCGAGACGATGCTGGCACCGCCCGCGCGTCGCGCCGCCACCCGGTCCATCATCCGGTAGGTCGCGGAGGGCTGCGCGGCCGCGAGGTGCACGTTCAATCGCGCGGCCGATGCCACCGCGGCGTCGTTGCTCATGGCGCCTTCCGCTGCAGCGTGTGGTAGCCCATCGCCGCGCGCGCCTCGCCGAGCGTCTTGCCTTGCTCGATCCAGGCGCGGATCTGCGACTCGGCGGTCTCGATCCTGCGTGCGAGTTCCGCGACCTCGCGGGCCCGCGCGCGCGGCACCACCAGCACGCCGTTCGCATCCGCCACCACGATGTCGCGCGCGACCACGCGGGCCTGGCCGATGGACACGGGGACGTTCACACCCTCGACCTGCACGCGGTCCTTGCCGGTGCGCATGAAGCGCCCGCGCGTGAACAACGGGTAGCCGTCGTTCAATGCCTTCGACACGTCGCGGCAGACGCCGTCGATCACGGTGGCGGCGATCCTTCGCCGGCCCGCGTACTGGGTCATGATGTCGCCCCAGACCGTGCAGTCGGTGCGTCCGCCGTTGTCGATGACGAGCACGTCGCCCTCGGCCACGTCGTCGATGAAGTCGCCGACCGAGCCCGCGGGCGTGCTGGCCGGAACGTACTTCACCGTGAAGGCGGGCCCCACGGTCACGCCGGCGTAGTCGGCCAGCGGCACGAGGCCGAAGCAGTGGCCCGGCAGGCCGAGCTTGTCCATGGCGTCCGAAACGCCGGGGGTGTCGAGGCCTTCGAACAGGGCCACGAGGTCCTTGTCTTCTTGTTGCATGGGAATGGCTTTCGCTGGGAGTGTGGTGAGGGATTTCAGAGGCCGTGCGCCGACAGGGTCCGGTCGAGCCAGCCCTGTTCGACGCGCCCGGTGGCGATCTCCGCCTTGATCGCGTCCTCGGTCCGGGCGGTCTGCGCGACGGCCGCGAGCAGGCGCTCCCCGTCCGCGGGATCGAAGCAGACCACGCCGTCCTCGTCGCCGACCACCACGTCGCCTGGATGCACCACCTGCCCGCCGACGCAGACGTCGCGGTTCATGGAGCCGGGGCCGAACTTGTAGGGCCCGCGATGCGTGCTGCTGCGTGCGTGGCACGGGAAGTCGGCCTCGAAAAAGGCGCGCGTGTCGCGGATTGCGCCGTCGATCACGAAGCCCGCGCAGCCGCGCTGCATGGCGTAGAGCATGATCAGTTCGCCGACCAGCGCGTTGTGGGGATCGCCCGCGCCATCGATCACGAACACATGGCCAGGCTCGATGTCCTTGAGCGCGCGATAGATCAGCAGGTTGTCGCCGGGCCGCGCCTTGATCGTGAAGGCGGTGCCGACCAGCTTGCGCGCGCGGTGGAAGCGCTGCAGGCCGACGATGCCCGACAGGCGCCGCAGGTTGTCGCTGAGGTGCGGCGTGACGATGTCACGCAGCGCGGCGGTCAGCGTCTCGGGCGCCAGTTTCGGGATGGGCCCGATGTCGAAGTTGGAAAGGCTCATGGTGTGCTCGCTGGGGTGTCGTGGTCTATCGCGCGGCCGCGTAGCTTTCCATCGGCAGGTCGTTGGGGTCCTGCCAGAGCTTCTGCAGCGCGGCGGGCGGCGCCATGTTCAGCCGTACGTTGCGCGGCGGAATGGGTTCGGCGTACCACTTGTTCCACAGCGTCTTCATCTCGCCCGAACGCATCATGTCGCGCAGGGTCCGGTCGGCCAGCGCCTTGAGCGGCGCGTCGTCCTTGCTCAGCATGATCGCCAGCGGCTCGGTGTTGAGCACCTCGCCCACCACGGCGAAGTCGGCCGGATTCCTCGCATTGGCGATCGACGCATTGAGCAGGCCCGCGTCGATCACCCAGGCGTCGGCCTTGCCCGATTCGAGGATCAGGAAGCTCTCGGCGTGGTCCTTGCCGAGGATCTCGTTGAACTTCAGGCCGGTGGCGCGGCTGTTGCGGCGCACATGCTGGACCGAGGTCGTGCCCGTGGTGGCCACCACGGTCCTGCCTTCGAGGTCCTTGATCGAGCGGATGCCCGAGCTGGCGCGCACCGCCATGCGCACCTCCTCGATGTAGGTGGTGAGCGTGAAGGCGACGTCCTGCTGGCGGGCCTGGTTGTTGGTGGTGGAGCCGCACTCGAGGTCGACCGCGCCGTTCTTCACCAGCGGCACGCGGTTCTGCGAGGTCACGACCTGGTAGCGGACCTCGAGCTTCTGCAGGTTCAGCCGTGTCTTGATCGCGGCGACGATCCGTTGGCAGATGTCGACCTGGAAGCCCACGGCCTGGTCGCTGCCCAGCACATAGGACATCGGCAGCGAGCTGTCGCGCACGCCGAGCGTGACCACGCCCGTGCTGCGGATGCGCTCGAGGGTCTGGGCCGGCGCTTCGGCGGCGCTGCCCAGCGCGAGCGCGGCCGCCAGGAGGATTGCGATTTTTCTCATGGAGTACCTCGGAGGACTGGACGATGCGGATCGGTCTATCGCGCCTCGGCGGGCTGGCGCTCTTCCATCACCGCCGCGAAGTGCCTGTCGTGCATGGCCTCGGCCACCGACTGGCCGGCGCGGATCCGCGACACCATGCCGGCCTGCTTCGCGGCGGTGCGTTCCGCGATGTCGAGGATCTCGTCGATGCGCGCGGCCGAAACGAACACGCAGCCGCAGCGATCGGCGATCACGAAGTCGTCCTGCGCGACCTCGACGCCCGCGACCTTCACGGGCGCGCCCGAGCCCGTCTGCACCAGGCGGTTGCGGGCACTGACCATGGTCACGCCGCGGCCGTACACCGGGTAGCCGATGGCCTCGCTGCCCTCGATGTCGCGGCTGAAGCCGTCGATCACCGTGCCGCGGATGTGCTTCATGGTGGCGGCATTGGCGACGATGTCGCCCCAGCACGAGACGCCCTCGATGCCGCCGGCGATCACGAGGATCCGGTCGTCGCCCCGGCTCTCGGCGATCACGCTGGTGATGGGGTGCACCGTCAGGCCGCCGCTGGCCTGCTTGGGCGCCAGCTGGATGGTGGAGGCGCGGCCGACGATCTGCGGGCACTGCCACAGCGGGCGCAGACCCACCGTGGCGCCGGGCAGTTCGAGGAAGTCCAGCGCGTCGGACACGGTGTTGGTGTCCAGGTCGGCGAGGCGGGAGAGTCGTTGGGCGTCGGTGGTCATGGTCTTTCAGGGGCTGGTGGCGCCGAGGGAGGCGATCGGGTCCGTCATGGCGTTCACGGGTGCAAGGGAAAGCCGATGTTCCGGGGCCGGGTGCGATACGTCCATTCGCAAGAAGGGAAGAACTTGATACGCTCGGCCTATCGATGATCAACTTCCGCCTGCTCCGCCATCTCTACCTTTTCTCGGTGGTCGCCGAGGAGCTGCACTTCCGGCGCGCCGCGGCGCGGCTCGGCATGTCGCAGCCGCCGCTCACCGAGCAGATCCAGGTGCTGGAGGCCGCGCTCAAGGTCCGCCTGTTCGAGCGCTCGAGCAAGGGCGTGCAGCTCACGGCCGAGGGCGCGGCCATCCTGCCGGCCGTGAAGAAGCTGGTGTTCCAGATGGACCGCGTGGAGGTCTCGGTGCAGGAGGCGCTGCGCGGCCGCGGGCGCATGCTGACCATCGGCGCCATCACCACGGCCATGGCCAGCCCCCTGCCCGCGGTGATCGAGCAGCTGAAGGCCGAGGTGCCGGACGCGAGCATCTCGGTGATCGAGATCGACAGTGCCGAGGCGCTGCTCGCGCTCGACGAGGGCGTGATCGACGTGGCCTTCGCGCGCATCGAGGGCGACGCGGGGCAAGGGGTGCAGGCGCGGCCGCTGCGCACCGAGCGCCTCGGCGTCGCCCTGCCCGCGTGGCACCGGTTGGCCGCGCGCAAGACCATCGCGCTGCGCGAGCTGGCGGACGAGGAATTCATCATGTTCCCGCGCGCGGTGAGCCCGAGCTTCTTCGACGGCATCGTCGCGGCCTGCCGCGCGCACGGCTTCACGCCGCGCATCCTGCACGAATCGCGCTCGGTCACCTCGCAGATCGCCATGGTCGGCTGCAGCCAGGGCATCGCGCTGGTGCCGCTGGGGCTGCAGGAGCTCGGCGGCGAGCGGGTCGCGATCAAGCCCTTGAAGGAACAGGTCGACGTCGTGACCATCGCGGTCGCATGGAGCGCGCGGACGCAGGACCCGATGGTCGAGCGCATCGTCGCCATTGCCGCCGCGCTGGGCGCGGGCGGCGGGGCGCGGAAGTCCGTGGCGAGAAAGTAGGCGAGGCCGCCGCTACTTCGCGACGATCACCACCAGCACCGACGCATCCTCCCCATCGGCCGAACGCAGCTTGTGCGCGATGGTGGAATCGAACTGCACGCAGTCGCCCACGTTGAGCATCTCCTTGCGGTTGCCGATCTGCAGCTCGATGCGGCCCGTCAGCACGTAGAGGATCTCCTCGCCGTCGTGGTGGCTCATGATCTTGCTGTGGCCGCCCGCGCGCTCGCCGGGACGCAGCACGAAGGCGCGCATGAGCCGGCCCTGGCTGACGCCGGCGACCAGCGACATGTAGGTGCGGGCCTCCTCTTCCGACGGCGCGGGCGCGCGCACGATGGACACGGCATCGGCCACGGTGGAGCGGCCGAACAGGTTCTCGACGGTGACGCCCAGCGCACTCGCGATCTTCAGTGCCGACTCGATGGACGGCTTGGAGATGCCGCGCTCCACCTTCGACAGGTAGCTGCGCGTGAGTCCGGAGTCGCTGGCCAATTGCTCGAGCGTCAACCCGCTCTGCACCCGCAGGAACTTGAGATTCAGCGCCATGTGTCTGTGGTGTCCATGCGGTCGATCTTAGCGTCGGCGCAGCGGGGCCCGGGGGCTCAGCAGTCGAGCGGCGCCGGGGCGCCACGGGTCTGCCGGCACCAGTAGTCGAAGGTGGCGTTGACGATCGAGGGCTTGAGCAGGTAGTCGTGCGCCTCGCGCGCGAGCACGTCGTCCACCGGCGTCAGCGGGCCGAAGGCCTGGGCGCGGATCTGCATGCGCGCGGCGCGCTCGAGGTAGACCGACAGGTAGGTCGCCTCCTCGATGGTCTGGCCGGCCGTGAGGTAGCCATGGTGCGCGAGCACGATGGCGCGCTTGCTGCCGAGCGCGCCCGAGATGATCACGCCCTCCTGGTCGGCGATCGGAACGCCCGGCCATTCGCCGAGGAAGGCGCAGTCCTCGTGCAGCGGCGTCATGTCCATCTGCGAGATCACCAGCGGCTGGCGCGCGGCCGCGAGCGCCGAGGCCCAGGGCGAGTGGGTGTGGACGATCGACTGGACGTCGGGCCGCGCGCGGTACACCCAAAGGTGGAAGCGCGTGGCGGGGTTGGGCATGCCGGTGCCGGTCAGGGTGTTCAGGTCCTGGTCGACCTCGATGAAGTCCTCGGGCGTGGCCTCGTCGAAGCCGAGGCCGAAGCGCAAGGTCCAGTAGGCGCCGGGTCGTTCCGAGCGCGCGCTGATCTGGCCCGCGAGCCCGGCCTCCTGGCCGGTCATCGCGAGGATGCGGCAGGCATAGGCCAGGCTCTGCTTCATGGTGCGCGGCGCGCCCGCCAGGTGCTGCGCCATCTCGCGGGTGGCGCGCTCGTCGAAGTATTCCTTGCTGCGGAGTTCGGGGGTCATGGTTCGATGAAGAGGAAGTGTGGGTGAAAGGAAGAGGCGCGGCGTTCAGGGCACGGCCGCCAGCACCATGTCGACCAGCCGCTGGACCAGCGGCGATTGCGGCTTGCCCGCGCGCGTGATCACGACCACGCGGCGGCGCATCAGCGGCCGCTCGATGCGGACCTTGCGCAGGTCGTTGTCCTGCAGCAGCTTGTCGGGCATGCGGGTCGGCAGGATGCAGGCGCCCATGCCCGCGGCGACCAGCTTGACCAGGGTGTCGACGGTCTCGGCCTCGGCGACGATCGGCAGCTTCAAACTGCCCTGGCGCACCATCTTGCCGAGCGCATAGTGGGCCGGAAAAGCCACCAGCCGCGGCCGCTCCTCCGTGAGGTCGATGGTCTTGCCATGGGCGCTGTCGCGCGTGGCGATCAGGCACATCTCGTCGTCGAACAGGGGGCGCGTGTCCAGCGTCTGCGAGGCGACGGCCGTGTCGTAGACCAGGCCGATGTCGGCCTTGCCGTTCTCCACCAGCTCGGCCGCGTCCGACGAACTGCGGCACATCAGCGACAACGCGACGTCGCTGCATTCGGCCGAGAAGCGCGCCACGATCTCGCCGAGCAGGTAGTAGCTCAGGGTATGGACCGCCGCCACCCGCACCGTGCCCTGCGACACGCCGTCGTGCTTGCGCACGCAGTCGACCGCGGCATCGATGCTGCGGTAGGCGGCCTCGGTCTTCTCCTTCAGGCCGCGGCCGGCTTCCGTCAGCTCCACGCCGCGCCCGTTGCGCACGAACAGCGGCTGGCCGAGGCAGCTCTCGAGCGTCGCCAGCTGGCGGCTCAGGCCGGGCTGGGTCTGGTCCAGCGCCTCGGCGGCGCGCGAGAGCGACTTCAGGCTCGCGATCTTGAGGAAGTACCGCAGCTGGCGGTCGAGAGAGTCCACGGAGTGTCGTTCAGGCGTTCACGTCCACGACCAGCCGCCCGGCGACCTTGCCGTCGATCAGGTCTTGCGCGGCGGGAATCGCCTGCGCGAGGCCGATGGTCGCGGTCATCGCGAGCGTTTCGTCCGCGCCCAGGGTGCGCTGCAGCTGCGTCCAGGCCTCCAGGCGCCGGGGCAGCCCGGCCTTCACGCTGTCGATGCCCACGAGCGTCACGCCGCGCAGGATGAAGGGCGCGACGGTGGACGGGAAGTCCATGCCCTGCGCCAGCCCGCAGGCCGCGACCACGCCGCCGTACCTGGTGGCGGCGCAGGCATTGGCCAGCGTATGGCTGCCCACGCAGTCGACCACCGCGGCCCAGCGCTCCTTCTGCAGCGGCTTGCCCGGCGCGGACAGCGCCTCGCGGCCGATCACCTCGTGCGCGCCCAGTGCCTTCAGCCGCGCGGCCTCCTGCGGGCGGCCCGTGGCGGCCACGACGCGGAAGCCGCGCCTGGCCAGCAGGCTGACCGCGAAGCTGCCCACGCCGCCATTGGCGCCAGTGACCAGCACCTCGCCGGCCTGCGGCGCGATGTTGCGCTCGATCGCGAGCACGCACAGCATGGCCGTCAGGCCCGCGGTGCCGATCGCCATCGCATGGCGGCTCGTGAGGCCCGCGGGCATCGCCACCAGCCAGGCGGCCGGCACCCTCGCCTTCTGCGCCAGCCCGCCCCAATGGCCTTCGCCCACGCCCCAGCCCGTGAGGATCACCTTGTCGCCGGCCTTGAACTCGGGCGAGGTGCTCTCGCCGACCGTGCCCGCGAAGTCGATGCCGGGCACCATCGGCCACTGCCGCACGATCGGGCCGCGGCCGGTGATGGCGAGCGCGTCCTTGTAGTTGAGGCTCGAGAACTCGACGTCGACCGTGACGTCGCCCGCGGGCAGCGCCGAGGCCTCGAGGGCCTTCACGGCGGCCAGTGTCTTGCCGTCCTGCTGGGTCAGGTGGATCGCGTTGAACATGGGATTCCTTGGGTTGTTCTTCAAAGGGCCGACCGCAGCGAGTCGGCCAGCGCATAGTGGGTGGCACAGCGCACCTCGATCACGGCCGGGCCGCGCACGGCCAATGCCTCGGCCATGACCTGCGCGGCCTCGTCCGCATGCCGCACCACATGGCCCGAAGCGCCGAAGGCCCGGGCGAGCGCGGCGAAGTCGGGATTGCGCAGGTCGGTGCCGCTGACGCGGCCCGGATAGGAGCGCTCCTGGAACGAGCGGATCGTTCCGTACGAGGCGTTGTTGGCAACGACGATCTTCAGGTCGATGCCGCGGTCCACCGCGGTCGCGAGCTCGTTGCCGCTCATGAGGAAGCCGCCGTCGCCGCAGAAGGCGATCACCTGCCGCCGCGGATGGCGCAGGCCCGCGGCCAGGCCCGCGGGCACGCCCATGCCCATGGCGCCGCAGGCCGAGCCGAGCAGGCGGTTCGACGGCCCGAGCCGCAGCGCGCGATGCACCCAGGCGGCGAAGTTGCCCGAATCGGTCGTGAGGATCGTGTCGTCGCGCATCGCGCCGCGCACGGCGTTGATCACATGGCCCAGCACGTCCTGCGCGGGCACGCGGGCTTCGTTCCAGCCGTGCGCGGCCTCGCGCGCCTGCAGGCCCGCGCGCAGCCATTCGCTGCGGTCGGTGGACGGCGGCGTGATGCGCAGCAGCGCGTCCACGAAGGCGCGCGCGGTCGACACCACGCCGAGCGTGGTCGCGAAGTGGCGGCCGATCGCGCCGGCATCGGGGTACACATGCAGCAGCTTCTGCGCGTCGGGCGACTGGCGCGGAACGGTGAAGCCCTGCGTCGACACATCGCCGAGCCGCGTGCCGATGCCCACGACGACGTCGGCCTGCGCGAACAGCGCCGTGTGGACGGCGGAGGGAAAGAAGCCCAGTTGCCCGAGCCAGTGCGGATGCGTGTTGGGAAAGAGGTCCTGGTTCTTGTTCGTGACCGCGACCGGCAGCTGCCAGGCCTCGCTGAGCGCGACCAGCGCCTGCCTGAAGGCGCCATCGGCGCAGGCTTCGCCGCCGACGATGAGCACCGGCCGCTCGGCCCGCGTGAGCAGCGCGGCGGCGTCTTCCAGCGCCTGCATCGACGGCTCGGGCCGCGCGACGCCGAAGCGCGTGGCGGCGCATCGGGGAATCTCCTGGGCCAGCAGGTCCTCGGGCAGCTCGACGATCACCGGGCCCGGCGTGCCGCTGGCCGCGGTCGAGAAGGCGCGCGCCAGGGTCTCGGCGGCCTGCGATGCGAGGTGGATGCGGGCGGTCCACTTCGCCATCGGCCCGAACAGGCGCGCCGCGTCGATCTCCTGCACCGCGTCGCGCCCCAGGTTCGGCAGGTCGACCTGCCCGACCAGCACCACCAGCGGCAGCGCCTCCTGCGAGGCCACGTGGATGCCGATGGTGGCGTTCGCGAGGCCCGGCCCGCGGCTCACCATCACCACGCCCGGCGTGCCCGTCAGCCGCGCATCGGCCGCTGCCGCGAGGCTGGCCGAGCCTTCGTGGCGGCAGGTCACGAGATCGAAGTCCTCGCGGCCGTGCAGCGCATCGAGCAAGGGAAGAAAGCTCTCGCCCGGCACGCTGAAGGCGCGTTGCACGCCGTGAAGGGCGAGGCTGTCGGCAAGGAGGTCGGCGACGCGGAATGGCATGGGGGACTCGGCTTCTATGGGAATTCGTCGTGCGTTCATGCGGCGAGGGCCGCGGCCGGGCGCAGCGGCGCGGCGGTCAACGCCTGCAGCCGTTCGAACGAGAGGCCGTCGACCATGCGGCTCACCACCAGCCCGTCGGGCTCGACCTCGATCACGGCCAGGTCGGTGAAGATGCGCCGCACCACGCCCACGGCGGTCAGCGGAAAGGTGCAGGCCTCGACGATGCGCGAAGCGCCCTCCTTCGTCTGGTGTTCCATCAGCACCCAGATCGACTTCGCGCCCACGGCCAGGTCCATCGCGCCGCCCACGGCCGGCGGCGCCGAGCCGTCGAGGCCCATGCTCCAGTTGGCGATGTCGCCGCGCGCGCTGACCTGGTAGGCGCCGAGGATGGCGATGTCGAGATGGCCGCCGCGCATCATCGCGAACGACAGCCCGGTGTCGAAGTAGGAGCCGCCCGGCAGGATGGTGACGGGTGTCTTGCCCGCGTTGATCAGGTCGCGGTCTTCCGCGCCCGGCGCCGGCCGCGGCCCGATATGCAGGATGCCGTTCTCGCTGTGCGTGACCACGCCCGAGGCCGCGGTGATGTGGTCCGACACCAGCGTCGGGAAGCCGATGCCGAGGTTGACGAAGCTGCGCGGCGGCAGCTGCGAGGCCGCCAGCGCGGCCAGTTGTTCGCGCGTGAGTCTGTTCATGACCGATCTCCCAGGAAGACGCGGTCGACGAAGATGCAGGGCGTCACGATGCATTCGGGATCGAGGCCGCCGACCGGCACGATCTCGTCGACCTCGAACACCACCGTGTCGGCCGCGGTGGCCATCACCGGCGAGTAGTTGCGCGCCGTCTTGTTGTAGACGATGTTGCCCATGGTGTCGGCCTGCCTGCCCTTGAGCAGCGCGAAGTCGGCGCGCAGCGGCTTCTCGAGCACGTAGTCGCGCCCGTCGATGCGCTCCACGCGCTTGCCCTCGGTCAGCACGGTGCCGATGCCCACCGGCGAATAGAAGCCGCCGATGCCCGCGCCGCCGCAGCGGATGCGCTCGATCAGCGTGCCCTGCGGCACCAGCTCGAGCTCGACCGTGCCGGCGCGGTAGGCCACGGCGAAGGCCTTGGCGCTGCGCGGGTACGAGCAGACGATCTTGCGCACGATGCCGGCCGTGAACCAGAGCGACAGGTCGTCGGCATCGGCGCCCGCGTTGTTGGAGATCACGGTGAGTTCGCGCACGCCCAGCGCCAGCACGGCCTGGATGATGGCGCGCGGCAGGCCGGCGCCGCCGAACCCGCCGACCAGCAGCGTGGCGCCATCGCGCAGGCCCTCGAGGGACTGCGCGGCGCTGTCGACCACCACATGTCTCAGGCTCATGGTTGCTTCGTTCCTTGTTGCTCGCCGCGGGCAGGTGCCGAGGGATAGGCCGCGGCCAGCCCGCGGCCGATGCGGTCGTTGAGCATCTCGGTGCTGCCGTCGGCGAAGGCAGCGAGCCGCACCTCGGAGGCGAGCGCGACCAGGCCGCTCGGCGCGGTGGCGCCCACTGCGCCCATCGCGCGGATGCACTGCTCGATGCCTTCGGTGGCGGTCTGGACCGCGATCTTCTTGGCGCTGGCCGCGAGTTCGGGGCCGCAGGTGCCGGCATCGATGCGCCGCGCCGCCTTCACCACGAGCGCATTGGCGGCCTCGAGATGGGCCGCGACCTCCGCCAGCGCCCATTGCAGTCCCTGGTGCGCGAGCAGCGGCTTGCCGAACGCGGTGCGCTGGCCGCAGTACGCGACGGCCGTGCACAGCGCCGCATGCAGCGAGCCGGTGCACATGGCCGCCACATGCACGCGCGCCGCATTGATGGCTTCCATCGAGGCGCGGAAGGCCTCGCCGGGGGCATGGATCAGCGCCCAGTCGGGCACGAAATGCCGTTCGAAGCGGATCTCGGCGAGCCTGAACTCCATCGCGCCCGGCAGCTCGTGCGGCGTCGCGGCGAAGGCCTTGCCGGCCTCGGGCTCGACCACGAAGCCCGCGATCGCCTGCGACCCATCGGCCGCGGTGGTGCGCGCGAGCACCATCAGCAGGTTGGCGATGGCGCCGTTGCTGACCCAGGCCTTGGTGCCGTCGAGCAGCCAGCCGCCCTCGGTGCGCACGGCCTGCGAACGCAGTTGCGTGAGGTCGCTGCCGGCCGTGGGTTCCGACATCGCGGGCGCGCCGATCAAACTGCCGGCCAGCAGCCCCGGCAGCAGACGTTCCTTCTGCACCGCCGAGCCGTGGCGCCACAGCCGCGTCGCCATGCCCTGCATGTTGTTGAGGCAGAAGGCCGCGGCGAAGCCATGGCCCGCCATGGTCTGCGCGACGCGGACCTTGCAGAGGAAGGAGGCACCGAAGCCGCCGCCCTCCTCGGGCACCTGCAGGCCGAGCATGCCCAGCGCGGCCCATTGGGCGATCACCGTGCGTTCGCAGGGCTCGCCGCGCGAACGCGCCTGCGCGAGCCGTGGCGCGAGCACCTCGGTGCAGAAGCGCTCGGTGTCGCGCACCAGCGCCAGCTCGCGCGCCGTGAGGCCGCTGTCCAGTTCGTCGAAGAAGCTCATGGTCAGCGCCTTCCGTCTCAATCGACGATCGGGAAGTTGGAGTCCTTCACGAACTTCTTCCAGTAGTCGATTTCCTTCCTGATGTCGGCCGCGAAGGACGCGGGCGTCGAGCCCTTGATGGCCACCGCGCCGATGGGCGCGAGACGCTTCTCGAAGTCCTCGCTCGCGATCGCGCGGGTCAGCGCGGCCGAGGCCTTGGCGATGATCTCGGGCGGTGTCTTCGCGGGCGCCACGAGGCCGAACCAGGGCGAGATGTCCATGCGCGCGGCACCGGCCTGCTGCAGCGTGGGCAGTTGCGGGAACAGCGCCGAGCGCTCGTCGGCCGCGATGGCCAGGGCGCGCAGCTTGCCGGCCTGCACCTGCTGCGCCACGGTGGACTCGGTGAAGAAGCCGACCTGCACCACGCCCGCCATCAGGTCGGTGATGGGCTGGCCGCCGCCCGGGTAGTTCACCAGCGTGAGGTCGACGCCGTTGAGCACGCCGAACAGCGCGCCGCCGAAATGCGAGGACGCGCTGTAGGTCGCGCTGTAGTTGAGCTCGCCGGGATGGGCCTTGGCATAGGCGACGAACTCCTTCACGTCCTTCACGGCCAGCGTGGGGTTCACCACCATCAGCACGCGCTGCTTCGCGAACTTGCCGATGGGCTCGAAGTCGGCCACGGGGTCGTAGGGCAGCTTGCGGAACACGGCCGCCGCGCGGGTCTGCACCGACTCGGCCGTGAGCATCAGCGTGTCGCCGTCGGGCTTCTGCTTCGCGACGTAGGCGGCGGCCACGGTGCCGCCCGCGCCACCGCGGTTCTCGATGATCACCGGCTGACCCAGCTCCTTCGACAGCGACTGGCCGACGATGCGCGCCACGATGTCGGTCGGCCCGCCGGGCGGGAAGCCGACCACGAGACGCACGGGCCGCGTGGGCCAGGCCTCCGCGGCCATCGAAGCGGTCATCGAAGCGGCAGCGGTCGCGGCGAATGCGGCGCAGACCAGGGACTTGAGCAAGGGAGAGATTCGCATGTGGATACCTCGTAGCGTGTGATGAATATGTCCCATATGACACTTTGTGTCAAACCGGGAAACGAGCGTTTTCCGTTGAATAACAGCTATGCGTCAGAGGGAAAGGAAGGCGTGCCTGCCTGTGGAGGAACGGAGCACCGTTCATGCCAAAAGGAAACTTTGGGTCCTGCTTCGGCAGCGGGCAGGCCTTCGGGACGGTCGTTCGAATGGAGCGAGTTCGGCCCCGCGCTGGAGGCCTCCCGCCGAATGGACGCGGGCCGCCGGCGCGCCTCGCGGCCGGCGCGCGAGCCATGCATCGCGCGAGATAGCAGCTATGCGGCTGCGGCCTTTCATGCGCGGCCCGTGACGGGCCCGAATGCACGGCCGCATGCGCCGCGACGGTGCGCTACAGCGCCTCGAGCGCCTGCTTCAGGTCGGCGATCAGGTCGTCCACGTCTTCCAGCCCCACCGAGAGGCGCACCAGCTTCATGGTCACGCCCTCGCTGAGCCGCGCGCCCGGCTCCACCTGCTGGTTGGCGCGGATCAGCGCGCCCGGATGCGTGATCAGCGTCTCGGTGTCGCCGAGGCTGATCGCGCGCGAGATCAGCCGCAGCCGGTCGATCATGCGGATCGCGCCCTGCTCGCCCGACTTGAGGTCGAAGGAGAGCATGCCGCTGCCGTGCTTCATCTGGCGCTGCGCGATCGCATGGCCCGCGTTGTCGGCCAGGAAGGGATAGCGCACCACCTCCACCGCCGGATGCGCGGCGAGCATCTGCGCGATCTTCAATGCGCTCTCGCCATGCTGGCGCATGCGCAGCGTCAGGGTCTTGAGGCCACGCAGCACCAGGAAGCAGAGCATCGGCGACAGCGTGGCGCCGGTCAGGTAGCGCAGCCCGGCCTTGCGGATCTTGTGGACGGTGGCGGCATCGCCCAGCACCACGCCGCCGAGCAGGTCGCCATGGCCGTTGATGTACTTGGTCAGCGAATGCACCACGAGGTCGGCGCCATGGTCCATGGGCCGCTGCAGGGCCGGCGACGCGAAGGTCGAGTCGACCACCACCCTGGCGCCATGCCGGCGGGCGATGTCGGCCAGCGCCCGGATGTCGAGCACCTCGCCGGTCGGGTTGACCGGCGATTCGAAGTACACGATCTTCGTCTTGTCCGACAGCGCCTGCTCGAGATTGCGCGGATCGGAGAAGTCGACGCGCCGCACGCGGATGCCGAAGCGCGGCAGGCCGTCGGCCAGCAGCAGGCCCACGGTCGAATAGGCCGTGTGGTGCGCGATGAGCTCGTCGCCGGCCGACAGCAGGGTCAGCAGCGTGGCGCTGATGGCGCCCATGCCGGAGCCGGTGACCAGGCCCGCCTCGGCGCCCTCGAGGTCGGCCAGCCGGCGCTCGAGCAGCGCCTGCGTGGGGTTGTGCTGGCGGCCGTACACGTACTTCTCGCTCTCGCCCGAGAACACGGCGGCCGCGTCGGCGGTCGACTCGAAGGCATAGGTCGAGGTCAGGTAGATCGGCGGCGAGACGGCGCCGAAGGCATCGGCCTCGTGGCCCGCGTGGATGGTCCGGGTCTGGAATCCCGCCGCGTGGGCGGCTTCGTTCGATGGCATCTGTGCTCCTGGTGGTTGGGAATAGGTAACGCGCGGGTCAATGGACGATCTGGCTCAGGAAGAGCCGCGCGCGCTCGGTCTGCGGATCGGCGAAGAAGCGCTCGGGCGCGCCCTGCTCGACGATCTCGCCGCGGTCCATGAAGATCACGCGGTCGGCGACCTTGCGCGCGAAGCCCATCTCGTGCGTCACGCACAGCATCGTCATGCCGCTCTCCTGCGCCAGGCCGATCATCACGTCGAGCACCTCCTTGACCATCTCGGGATCGAGCGCCGAGGTGGGCTCGTCGAACAGCATGACTTTCGGGCCCATGCACAGCGAGCGCGCGATCGCCACGCGCTGCTGCTGGCCGCCCGAGAGCTGGCCCGGGAACTTGCCGGCCTGCTCGGGAATGCGCACGCGCTCGAGGTACTTCATGGCGGTCGCGCGAGCCTCGGCCATCGGCTTCTTCAGCACCCAGACCGGGCCCAGCGTGAGGTTCTCCATCACCGTCAGGTGCGGGAACAGGTTGAAGTGCTGGAACACCATGCCCACGTCGCGGCGGATGGTCTCGATATGGCGCAGGTTGTTGCTCAGCTCGGTGCGATCGATGACGATGCGGCCGCTCTGGTGCTGCTCGAGGCGGTTGATGCAGCGGATCAGCGTCGACTTGCCCGAGCCCGACGGGCCGCAGACGACGATGCGCTCGCCGCGCGCCACGTCGAGGTGGATGTCGCGCAGCACGTGGAACTGCCCGTACCACTTGTTGACGGCTTGCATCTGGATGATCGGTTCGGTCACGGCGGAGTCCTTCGTTCTTGTGGGGGTCATGGCGGCGCTACTTGACTGCGTTGTCGCTGGCGTGGCCGGTGGCGAGCGAGCGCTCGAGCGACCGGCTGTACTTGGAGAGCGAGAAGCAGAAGACGAAATAGATCGCGCCGATGAACAGATAAGCCTCCACGCCGAAGCCGCCCCAGGCCGGGTCGGCCAGCGCGGCCTTCGCGGCCTGCGTGAGGTCGAAGATGCCGATGATCACGACCAGCGAGGTGTCCTTGAACAACGCGATGAAGGTGCTGACCAGCGGCGGTATCACGACCTTCAGCGCCTGCGGCAGCACCACGCGCCGCATCTGCTGCGCATACGACAGGCCGATGGACTCGGCGCCCTCGTACTGCCCCTTGGGAATCGACTGCAGGCCGCCGCGCACCACCTCGGCGATGTAGGCCGCGGCGAACAGCACGATGGCCAGCTGCGCGCGCAGCAGCTTGTCGATGCTCATGCCCTCGGGCAGGAACAGCGGCAGCATCACCGAGGACATGAACAGGATGCTGATCAGCGGCACGCCGCGGATCAGCTCGATGTAGCCCACGCACAGCGCCTTGATGGCCGGCATCCTCGAGCGGCGCCCGAGCGCGAGCACCACGCCGAGCGGAAAGGCGAAGGCGATGCCGAAGGTCGAGAGGATCAAGGTCAGCGGCAGGCCGCCCCAGCGCACGTTCTCCACGTAGCTCAGGCCGAACAGGCCGCCCCACATCAGCAGCGCGACGAGCGCGAGCGCGCCGGTCCAGAGCATGGTGAGCTTCAGGTCCCACGTGCGCCGCGCGGCGCTGTAGACCAGCGTGCCGATCAGCGCCAGGGTCGCGAGCAGCGGCCGCCATTGCTCGTCGTAGGGATAGGTGCCGAACAGGATCAGCCGGTGCTTCTCGGCGATGAAGGCCCAGCAGGCGCCGCCGGGCGCGTTCCGGCAGCCCTGCGCGGTCGGCGACGAGAAGGTGGCTTTCACGAGGAGCCAGTCGACCAGCGGCGGCACGGTCATCAGCAGCAGCCACAGGCACAGCAGGGTGCCGAGGATGCCCGCGGGCGACTGGAACAGGCGCTCGCGGATCCATGGCCAGGCACGCAGGGCGCGTGGCGCTCGCTCCGGCGCGCGCGGGGTGGCGGTCGTGCCGCCGGTCAGGGAAGTGGGGTTCATGTCAACGCTCGACGAGCGCGATGCGCCGGTTGTAGGCATTCATGGCGAGCGAGATGCACAGGCTCACCGTCATGAAGGCGGCCATGATGATCAGGATGCCCTCGATGGCCTGGCCGGTCTGGTTCAGGGTCGTGTTCACCACGGAGACGAGGTCGGGATAGCCGATGGCCACGGCCAGCGAGCTGTGCTTGACGAGGTTGAGGTACTGGCTCGTGGCCGGCGGCACCATCACCCGCAACGCCTGGGGCAGCACCACCAGCCGCAGCGAACGCCCGCGCCGCAGGCCCAGCGACTCGGCCGCCTCCCACTGCCCGCGGTTCACCGACTGCACGCCCGAGCGCACGATCTCGGCGATGAAGGCCGCCGTGTAGCTCACGAGCCCGACCAGCAGCGCGAACAGCTCGGGCGAGAGGTTCCATCCGCCGGCGAAGCCGAAGCCGCTCGGGTGCGGGACCTCCATCCACAGCTGCGCGCCGCTCAGGGCCCAGGCCAGCACGGGCAGGCCCGCGAACAGTGCCGCCGCCCAGGGCGCGAGCGCCATCGGATGGCCGGTCAGCGCCTGCCGTCTCCTGCTCCAGCGCGCGAGCAGGAAGGTGCCAACGCCCGCCATGGCCAGCGCGCCGACCATCCATGCGAGCGAGTCGCCGAGCAGCGCCGGCATCAGCAGCCCGCGGTTCGACAGGTACACGCCCGGCAGCGGATGGTGCGCGGCGCGCGGGCCCGGCATGCTCTCGGAGATCAGCGCATACCAGAGCAGCAGCTGCAGCAGCAGCGGCACGTTGCGCACGCACTCCACGTAGGCCGCGGCCAGTCGCGACACCAGCCAGTTGCCCGACAGCCGGGCCACGCCGACCAGGGTGCCGAGCACGGTGGCCAGCACGAGCGCGATGAGCGACACGCGCAGCGTGTTGAGCAGGCCGACGACGATGGCGCGGCGATAGGTATCGGCCGGCGTGTAGTCGATCGGGGTCTCGCCGATCGCGAAGCCTGCCTCGCGGTCGAGGAAGGCGAAGCCGGTGGAGATGTTGCGTGCCGCCAGGTTGTGCAGCGTGTTCGACACCAGGTACCAGGCGGTCAGCGCCACCAGCGCGACCACGACGACCTGGTAGACCAGCGCGCGCAGGCCGGGGTCGTTCCACGACAGGCGCGCGCGCGGCCGTGGGGGCATGGCGCCCGTGTTTTCTTCGATCATGGGAAATCCTCGATTCGCTTCGGGTACGGCCGTGCCGGCGGCAGCCCGCCGGCTCGGCCTCTCTCGTTCAGGAACGAATCAGCGGATCGGCCAGCCGTACATCAGGCCGCCCTTGGTGTAGAGCGCATTGAGCCCGCGATCGAGCTTCATCGGGCTGCCCGCGCCGACGCTGCGGTCGAAGACCTCGCCGTAGTTGCCGACCTGCTTGATGATCCGGTAGGCCCACTTGTCGTCCACGCCCAGCGCCTTGCCCATGCCGGGCACGGTGCCGAGGATGCGCTGGATGTGCGGCGCCGGGTTCTTCAGCGCCTCGTCGACGTTCTTCGAGCTCAGGCCGTACTCCTCGGCCTCGAGCATCGCGTTGAGCGACCAGCGCACGACGTTGAACCAGGCCTCGTCGCCCTGGCGCACCATCGGCCCGAGCGGCTCCTTCGACAGCGGCTCGGGCAGGATCACGTACTTGTCGGTGCTGCCCAGGTTGATGCGCGCCAGCGCCAGCTGCGACTTGTCGAGCGTGATGCCGTCGCAGCGCCCCGACATGAAGGCGCGCTTGATCTCGTCCACGGTGTCGAGCAGCACCGGCTTGAACTCCATCTTCAGCCCGCGGAACCAGTCGGCCAGGTTGAGTTCGGTGGTGGTGCCCGGCAGCACGCAGATGGTGGCGCCCGCGAGCTTCTTCGCGCTGGTGACGTTCGAGTCCTTGGTCACCATGATCCCCTGGCTGTCGTAGAAGTTGACGCCCACGCCGATCAGCCCGAGCGTGGTGTCGCGCGTCAGCGTCTGGGTGGTGTTGCGCGTCAGCACGTCGATCTCGCCGGACTGCAGCGCGGTGAAGCGCGCCTGCGTCGTGAGCGGCACCACGCGGAACTTGGTGGCGTCGCCGAACATCGCCGCGGCGATCGCGCGGCAGGTGTCGACGTCGATGCCCTGCCATTCGCCCTTGCTGTCGGTAAAGGCGAAGCCCGGCAGATTGGTCGATACGCCGCACTGCACCAGGCCCCGCTTCTTGACTGCGTCGAAGGTGGTTCCCGCATGGGCGCGGGTTCCGACGGTGAGGACGAGCAAGGCGCTCAGCGCAAGGCCCAACAGCTTCATGGAGTGTCTCTTTCTGGATTTCTTGGAATCAAGCGGAATGGCTTCGAAGGGCCACGCATCCTTCGCGGCCCGGGTGCCGCCGCGAAGTGCGCGAAGTATCGGGACGATGGCCCGTGAAGGCCATGTACGAAGCGCCATATCAGCTATACCGCTTGGCCGGTCGCCCTCCTCTCATTCGCTGTCCATGAAGGTGGGGCGCAGCTACCAGCGATAGGTCGCCGTGGCGCTCACCTGCCGCAGGTCGCCATAGGAGCAGAAGTTCGCATCGCAGCCGCCGAAGTAGGCCTTGTTGGTCAGGTTGCGCAGGTTGAGCGCCAGGCTCCAGCGCTCGAAGTCATAGCCGACCATGGCGTCGAACAGGGTGTAGGCCGGCACCTTGGCCGGCGCGGCACTGCCCTCGCCGCGGGTCGAGCCCGAGTAGCGCACGCCGAGGCCCGCCTTGACGCCGTTGGCGAAGCGGTAGTCGGCCCACAGCGCGGCGCGCTGCCTGGCGACCGCGTTGGGCTGGGTGCCGATGTCCTTGGGGTTGCTGCTGGCGATGGTCTTGTACTGCGGGATCCAGGTGTAGCTCAGCGACACGTTCATCTTCGGCATCGGCTGGAACAGCGCCTCGAGTTCCAGGCCGCGCGACAGCACCTCGCCCGTCTGCCGCGGCTGGAAGTCGGGGTCGTACGAGAGGTAGTTCCTGCGCCGCAGGTCGAAGACCGCCGCGCTGTAGCTGTCCTTGGTGCCCGGCGGCTGGTAGCGCAGGCCCGCTTCGTACTGCCGGCCGGTCTCGGGATCGAAGGGACGCCGGGTGTCGGGGTTGATCGTGAGCACCGGCGTGAACGATTCGGAGTAGCTGAGGTAGGGCGCCCAGCCGCTGGGCGCGAGGTAGACCAGCCCCGCGCGCTTTGTGAACTTGTGGCTGCGGATGCGCGTGACGCTGTCGGCGAGGCGGTCGGTCGATTCGGTTTCGGCGCTGTCGTAGCGCCCGCCGATCGTCGCCACCCAGTGCTGCGCGAACCTGATCTGGTCCTGCAGGTAGAGGCTGGTCTGGGCCAGCGTGCTGTCGCTGGAGATGTACGGGTCGGGCACCTGCACCGGGCCGCCGTAGACGGGCGCGAACACGTCGATGGGCGCGAAGCTGCCGCCGTAGCGGCTGATCTGGTCGTAGCGCGAGCGCTGGTACTCGAGGCCGACCAGCGCGGTGTGCTGCGTGGCGCCGAGCTGGAACCTGGCCTGGGCCTGGTTGTCGACCACGAACTGCTTCGCCTTCTCCTTGCTCGCGAACACCACGCGGTCGAACTGCCGGAAGTTGACCGGGCTGTCGGCGTTGTCGGGATCGACGGTGCGGTATCCGGCGCCGGGCCAGGTCTGCTGCAGGTCGGTGCGCAGGCGGCCGTAGCGCAGGTTCTGGCGCACGGTCCAGGTGTCGCCGAAGCGGTGCTCGAACTGGTAGCCGACCATCCACTGGTTCTGGTCGAAGCGATCGAAGCCGGGCTCGCCCAGGAAGGTCGAGGCGCGGATCCTGCCGTTCGGGTTGGGCAGCAGCGTTCCCCTGACCGGCGCCGCGTTGTAGACCACGCCCGAGCGGTCGCGCAGGAACTGGGACAGCAGCGTGAGGCTGGTGTCGGCGGAAGGCTTCCAGGTCAGCGAGGGCGCGAGGTAGAGCCGGTCGTCCTTCTCCTTGGCATCGATCGGCAGCTTGGCGTCGCGCGCGACGCCGGTGATGCGATAGAGCCACTTGCCCTCGTCGTCGAGCGGGCCCGAGAAATCGCCGGCCACCTGGCGCCGGCCGTGGTCGCCGATCTGCAGCTGCATCTCGCGCAGCGGCTGGGCGGTCGGCCGCTTGCTGGTCTGGTTGATGATGCCGCCCGGGCTGCCCTGGCCGAACAGCACCGATGCCGGGCCGCGCAGGACCTCGACCCGCTCCAGGCCGTAGTTGTCGGTCCGCCACAGGCCCCAGGTGTTCATGTTGCGCAGCGGCATGCCGTCCAGGTAGTTGCCGGGCGTGTAGTTGGTGAAACCGCGCAGCGAGATCCAGTCGAAGCGGCTGTCGGCGCTGTAGGCCGAGGTCACGCCGGGGGTGTAGCCCAGCGCCGTGCCCAGCGTCCGCGCACCGATGGCATCCATGCGCTCGGCCGTGACCACCGAGATCGACTGCGGCGTCTCGACGATCGGCGTGTCGGTCTTGGTGGCGCTCGCGCTGCGCAGCGCCACGTAGCCGCGCACCGGCCCGGTCACGGTTTCTTCCTGCGCGTTGACGGTCACCGGGGGCAGCGTCGCGCCCGGTGCCGGGGCCGTCGACTCCTGCACGATCACCGCCGTGCCGTCGACGCGGGCCGCGAGGCCGCTGCCGGCCAGCAGCCGGTCCAGCGCCTGCCTCGGGCTCAGGGCGCCCGAGACGGCCGGCGCCATCTTGTCGCGCACCAGCGCGGGCTGGACGATCAGCTGCATGCGCGTCTGCAGGGCCCAGTCGCCGAGGGCCTGGCCCAGCGGCTTGGCGGCGATGTCGAAGCGCATGGCGCTGGCCGAGAGATCGATGCCGGCGGTCTGGGCGTGCAGCGGTGCGACGGCGAAGACCAGTGCGCAGGCAACGGCCAGCGGCGCGGGGCGCAACGGAAAGCGGGACATGAGGGGTTCTCCAGAGATGAAACGGATGGCAGTCAGCCGTGGAGACGGGCGAGCTTCCGGATACCCCAGGTCGGGCCCGCGAAAAAAAACGATGCGCGCGACCCTTCTATCGGGCCAGCACCACTTCCGCGGCGCCGCCCTCGGTCTCTTTCAAGCGCACGGGCAGCGAAGCCGGCAGCACGCGCCGGAAGGTCGCCATGTCGCGCGGATCGAACACGCCGGTGATCGGCAGGGCCGCGACGGCGGGGTCCGCGATCACGAGCCGCGGATCGCCATAGCGCGCCAGTTCGGCCAGCGCGCGGTCCAGGCGCTGGTTGTCGAAGCGGACGCGGTGATCGCGCCAGGGCGCGAGGCCGGCGCTGGAGACCGGCGAGACGGCCGACAGCGCGCCTTGCGCATTGCTCGAGACCTGCTGCCCGGGCGACAGCAGCAGGTCCGCCTCGGTGCCCGCGCCGCGCGCTGCCTGCCCGACGCGCACCCGGCCCTCCTCGACGGCCACGTGCACGCCTTCGCTGCCGGCGATGTCGGGCGTATGGCGCACGAAGAAGCGCGTGCCCACGACGGTGATGCGCAGCGGTCCGGCCAGCACGTGGAAGGGCCGCGCGGGATCGCCCTGCACGGAGAAGGCCGCCTGGCCTTCGAGCAGCCGGACCTCGCGGCGCTGGCGGTAGTAGCTGATCTCCAGCCGGGTCGCGGTGTCGAGCCGCAGGCGGCTGCCGTCGGGCAGCGGCACGTCGAGCTGCTGGCCGCGCCGGGTGGCCATGGCCTGCACGAACACCGGCTGGGCTTCCCAGTGGTTCCAGGCGAGCAGCCCCGTGCCGGCCGC
The DNA here is from genome assembly GCF_059415325.1 of Variovorax sp. GW821-FHT10D07. NCBI lineage: Bacteria > Pseudomonadati > Pseudomonadota > Betaproteobacteria > Burkholderiales > Comamonadaceae > Variovorax > Variovorax sp. GW821-FHT10D07. The sequence continues at coordinate 868,698 of NZ_JBWKMZ010000001.1, forward strand.
CACGGCCACGACGGCCGCCACCGCGACGGCGGGCACCAGCACGCGGCGCCGCGAGGGCATGGCCGGCATGGCGGGTGTCCCGGCGGGGCTGGCGGCCTCCATGGCGCGGTCGTAGGCCAGGTTGCGCTGCAGCAGGCTTCGCATGTCCTGCGGGATCGCGTCGAAGGCCTGCCATTCGCCGCCCCAGCGTTCGAAGGCCTCGCGGTGCAGCGGATCGGCCGCGAGCCAGTCCTGGAAGGCCTGTTCCTCGCGCGCGCCGAAGGCTTCGCCGCGACGGCGGACAAACCAGTCCAGCGCTTGCTCGCGCATGCGCGCGGCATCGGCTGGCTGGATCGAGGGGTGGCTCATGGGGCGTTGGTTCTCGTCGAGGTAGACGTGCGGGCGGTCGAATACCCTAGGTCGGACAGCGATACGGTTTTCTCACTCGAGCCGCGAGCGGTGGAGCTTCTTGCGCGGCACAGTGGCGGCGTTGCCGTCGCCGCCCGCGGACAGGTTGCGGCAGCGCTCGCAGGCATCGAGCGCATGCTTGAGGTGCTGTTCCACCATCTTGACCGAAATGCCCATCTGCGCGGCGACCTGGGCATAGCTCAGGCCGTCGAAGCGGTTGAGCATGAAAGCTTCGCGGCAACGCGGCGGCAGATTGTCGATGACCGAGACCAGCGCCAGCAGGCCCTGGCGCGAGGCCAGCGCGGTTTCGGGTTCCCAGCTTCGCGGGCCCGGCGCTTCGACGGGTTCGAGCTGCGCGGGCGGCAGCTCCACGCCGGCGCGCACCCTGCCGTGGCGCTGGTGATCGATCACGAGGTTGCGCGCGGTCTGGTAGAGCAGCGCGCGCGGATCGCCGATGGTCGAGCCCGAGGCCTGCGCCGCATAGACGCGCGCATAGCTTTCCTGCGTCATGTCGGCCGCAACGCTGCGGTCGGACACCTTGCGGGAAAGAAAGCCCAGCAATTCGCGGTAATAACGCTCGAACACAGCCCGCCGAAGTCCTGAAATAGGTTGGTCGAAGTCCCTGGGGCAGGTTGGCTTCGGCGCGGCGTGGCTGACCTGATGCGGTTCGGAAGCGTCCGAACGCGCCGGGATTATCCGCGATGGTTCGCGGGCCCCGGCCGATCAGGTTCCGTTCACGCAAGGCTTCTAGCATCCGCGCATGCTGCTCGCACGCATCCGCCGATTCGCCGAAGCGCACCACCGCGCGTGGTGCCTCGCGGGCATCCTGCTGGTGTTCCTGCAGCCGTTCATCGCCGCCCACTTCTGCTGCGACGGCATCGAGGACGAGCCCATGCTGCGGGTGCGCGCGCTCGGGGAAATGAGCCAGTTCGAGGCCGACGACCGCGAGAACCACGCCAGCGATCGCGAGACCACGATCTTTGCGCAGGTGCCCGCGGGCATCGATCATCCCGATACGCTGAGTGCCGGCCTGGGCACGCTGCTGGCGCTGGTGCTCGCGCTGCTGCCGCTGGCGCGGGTCGCCAGCCGGCCGGTGGCGCCCACCGGCCGTATCGGCCCCGAGCAGGTGCCGCCGCGCGGCGGCGCGCCGCCACCCGCCTTCCCCTGGAGGCGCCGCCCTCCCCCCACCGCTCCACCCCCGACGCACTGAGAGAAGCGACGCCTCGCGCGCCGCCCTTCCCGCCGCGCATGCCCTGCCGCGGCGACCCATCTCTTCCTCGAACGGAGGTTCCCCGTGTTCGTCCTTTTCGGGCGCGCCAGCCGCGCCCGGCGCAGCCCTGCGCCTTTCGCGCGCAGCAGCCCGCCGTCTTCCCTCCTCTTCGTCCCTGCGCGGGAGCGCATGCCATGAGCGACCTGAATCTCACCCTCTTTCAATGGCTGGCGGCCGGCACGCCGCCGGCGCGGCCCACGCTGTGGCTCGCCACCGCCTTCGCGCTCGGTGGCGCCTGGCTCAGTGCCGGGATCATCGGCGTCGCGATCTGGAAAAAGGCGGCCGACCGGGCCTACCTGTGGATCGTGCTCGCGGCCGCCGGACCCTGCGCCATGCTGTCCCATGCCATCGCGTTGCGCCTGGACCAGCCGCGCCCCTTCGTGCTGGGCCTGGCCCAGGCCTACATCGAGCATGCGGGCCGCGGCTCGCTGCCGAGCACGCATGCGAGCGTGATGTTCCTCGTGGCCGTGGCCTGCCTGCTGCGCCCGAGCCTGCGCGGTGTCGGGCTCGCGCTGCTGGCCTCGGCCATCGTCACGGGCTGGGCGCGCATCTACGTGGGCGTGCATTTCCCGATCGACATCGCCGCCGGCCTCGCCCTGGGCGCGGTGCTCGCGGGTGCGCTCGCCATCGCGCTGCGGCTCGCGCGCCGGCTCCTGCCGGCCGAAGGCGCGGCTCCGGCCACCTGGAGGATGCCGTGAACGCGCAGACATTCTTGCGCCGCGCGCCCGAAGCGGTAGCAGCGGTCGAAGCGGCAGCAGCGGCACCGGCGCCGCTGCCGGCGCCCACGCCCCCCGAAGGGCGAGCGCTCAGCCTCTCCTGCGTGATCCCCTGCTTCAACGAAGGGCCGAACCTGCGCCGGCTGCTGCCGCTGCTGGAGGACATCCTCTGGTCCACGCACATGAGCTGGGAGATCGTGATCGTCGACGACGGCAGCACCGACGACACGGCCGCGGTGGTCGATGCCTGGTGCGAACTGCCCGGCTTCCGCTGCATCTCGCTGTCGCGCAATTTCGGCAAGGAGGCCGCGCTCACCGCGGGACTGGCCGCGGCGGTGGGCGACGTGGTGGTGCTGCTCGACGGCGACCTGCAGCATCCGCCCGAGCTGGTCCATACCATGCTCGCGCAGTGGCGCGCCGGTGCCGAAGTGGTCTATGCCGTGCGCGAGCGGCGCGACGACGAGAGCCCCGTCAAGCGGCTCGGCAGCCGGCTCTTCTATCGGCTGCTCAATGCCTCGGACCGCTTCGCGGTGCCCGAGGACGCGGGCGACTTCCGGCTGATGGACCGCAAGGTGGTCGATGCGCTGATGCGCCTGCCCGAGCGCGGCCGCTTCATGAAGGGCCTGTATGCCTGGGTCGGCTTTCGCGCGGTGGCGCTGCCCTACACGCCGGCGCCGCGCGCCGAGGGCCGCTCCAGTTTCAACATGCGCCGCCTCGTGCTGCTGGCGCTCGACGGGCTCACCGCCTTCACCACCTGGCCGCTGCGCATGGTGAGCGTGGCGGGCCTCGCGATCGCGCTGCCGGCCTTCGCCTATGGCCTTTACCTGTGCGCCGAACGGCTGCTGTTCGGCAATGCGGTCTCGGGCTGGACCACGATCGTGGTGAGCCTGATGTTCTTCATCGGCATCCAGCTGATCTCCACCGGCATCCTCGGCGAGTACATCGCGCGGATCTACGAGGAGTCGAAGGGGCGGCCGCTGTACGTGGTGCGTGGCGAGCGTGGCGGCGGTCTCGCCACGGAGGGTTCATGAGAGCGGACACGCCAGGGCAGGCACGTGTTTTCTGGGTCGGTGTGGTGCTGGTCGCATGGCTGCTGGCGACCTCGGGGGCGCGGTCCCTGATGGCGCCCGACGAAGGCCGCTACGTGGGCGTCGCGCTCGCCATGCTGCATTCGGGCGACTGGCTGGTGCCGCGGCTCGACGGCCTGCCCTTCTTCCACAAGCCGCCGCTGTTCTACTGGATCGGCGCCGCGGCGATGGGCGTGGCGGGGCCGGTCGAATGGGCCGCGCGGCTGCCCTCGGTGTTGGGTGCGAGCGCCGCCGGCATCGCGCTGTTCGCCTTCCTGCGGCGCTGGACCGACGACCGGCTCGCGCTGTGGTCGACGGTGGTGCTCGCCACCACGCCCTACTTCTTCCTCGGCGCGCAGTTCGCCAACCTCGACATGCTGGTGGCCGGCTGCATCTCGGCGACGGTGCTGCTCGCGGCCTGGGCGGTGCTGGCCCACGACGAGGCGCAGCCATGGCGCGGTGCGTTGGCGGGTGCGCATGCCTGCGCCGCGGCCGGGCTGCTCGCCAAGGGGCTGATCGGCCTGCTGCTGCCGTTCCTGGTGCTGCTCGCCTGGTGCGCCTGGACGCGGCGGCTGGGCACGCTGTGGCGGCTGTGCCGCTGGCTGCCCGGCTGGGTGCTGCTGCTCGCGCTCGCGGCGCCCTGGTTCGTGGCGATGCAGCGCGCGTACCCGGACTTCTTCGACTACTTCGTGATCACGCAGCACTTCCGGCGCTTCGCCTCGAGCGGCTTCAACAATGAGCAGCCGTTCTGGTTCTACCTGCCGGTGCTGGCGGGCCTGACCCTGCCCTGGTCGCTCGGCCTGCTGCTGCCGCGCCGGGGGAACGCGGCGCCGGACGTTGGCACCACCGCGCGCGACATCGACCGGCTGATGTGGGCCTGGCTGATCGTCGTCGTGGTCTTCTTCTCGCTGCCGCGTTCCAAGCTCGTCGGCTACGTGCTGCCGGTGCTCGCGCCGCTGGCCTTTCTGGTGGCGCGGCGCATCCTGGCCAGCGGCCTGATGCGCGAGGGACGGGGCCTGAAGGCGGCCGCGGCGGCTGCGATGGCGCTGTGCCTCGCGGGCGTGGGCACGCTGGTCGCGATGCCGCCGCCGGGCGCGCGATTGCGCCTGCCGGCGGACGAGCGCATCGGGCCCGGCGACCAGGTGCTGATGCTCGACAGCTACGTCTACGAGATTCCCTTCTACTGGCAACTGCGCGCGCCGGTGATGGTGCTCGGCGACTGGAAGCAGCAGCCGGAGCGCGACGACTGGCGCAAGGAGCTCGCGGATGCGGCGCGCTTCGACAAGGCCCGGGCCTCGCGGCTGCTGGTCGATGCCTCGCAGCTGCCCGCGATCCTGTGCGCGCCCCGCACCACCTGGCTGGTGGGGCCGAACAATTCGCAGCTCGCGCATCCATGGCTCGCGGGCACGAAGCTGGTGGCGGTCAACGACCGGCTGGCGGTGTGGCGCCATGACGGCGCCACGCGGCGCGGGTCGCACTGCGCGGGCATTCCCGAGGCGGCCCCGAACGCGGACGCGCAGCCATGAGCCCATCGCCACGCGAGGCCACTGCCGAGGGCCCGCGCTCGATCTGCATCTGCGTCGACGACTTCGGCATGGGGCATGCGATCAACGAAGCGGCGCTCGTGCTCGCCGAGCGCGAGCGCATCAGCGCCGTGGGCTGCATGGTGCGGCGCGCCGCATGGCTGTCGGGTGCGCGCCTGCTGCGCCGGCTCGACCGGCAGCGCACCGACATCGGCCTGCACCTGGACCTGACCCGCCCGGCCGTGCCCGGCGGCCGCGAGCCGGGTCTGCTCGGCCTGCTGGTCGCTCCTCGGCTGCGCCCGGCCGCACGGCTGGCGATCCAGGCGGAGATCCGCACCCAGCTCGCGCGCTTCGAGGACGCGATGGGCCGCGCGCCCGCCTTCGTCGACGGCCACCGGCATGTGCACCAGTTCGCGGGCGTGCGCGAGCTGCTGGTCGCGGAACTCGCGCACCGCTATCCGGGCACGCCGCCGTGGCTGCGCAGCACCGAGCCCGGCTGGCGCCACGGCAGCGACGGCTTCAAGGCGGCCGTCATCCACGGCCTGGGCGGCGCGGCGCTCGCGGCGCTGGCGCGCGAGCACGGCATTCCCACCAGCCGGCGCCTGCTCGGCGTCTATGGCTTCTCGGGCGATGGCCAGGCCTATAGCGCGCGCCTGCTGGCCTGGCTCGCGGTGGCCGGGCGCGGCGACGTGCTGATGTGCCATCCCTCGCTGGGCCGGGTGCCCGGCGACCCGCACGGCCCGGCGCGCATGCGCGAGTACGCGGTGCTGCGCGCGCTGGCGCTGCCCGCGGCCGGCGAGCCGGGCGCGATCCGGATCGCGCCGCTGTCGGCGGTGCTCCAGGGCGGCTGAGCGCGCCCGTCGGCGGGAGCGCCGGCGTTGTCCGGTTGCGACGCCTGCGTCCGGCATGCAGACGAAGTTCGTACAATGAGAACTATTCTCAACGAGCTGCGCGGCCTGCCGTCCTCCGATGTCCACCTCCGATGCCTCCGTGCGACTGGTCGCCACGCTGTACGGCGAACACCATTCGTGGCTGCTGCAGATGCTGCGGCGCAAGCTCGGCAACATCGAGAACGCGGCCGACCTGGCGCAGGACACCTTCGCGCGCATCCTGTCGGCCAACGAGACCGGCCCGCTGCGCGAGCCGCGCGCCTACCTCACGACCGTGGCCGGCCGCATCGCGGCGCAGTACTTCCGCCGCCTCGCGCTCGAGCGCGCCTACCTCGACGCGATCGCCCACCTGCCCGAGGCCACGAGCCCGTCGCCCGAGGCACGCCTGCTGGTGCTCGAGGCGCTGGCGGCCGTCAGCCGCGTGCTCGACGGACTGAAGCCGCGCACGCGCGAGGTCTTCCTGTTGTCGCAGCTCGACGGCCTGCCCTATGCCGAGATCGCGCAGCGGCTCGGCGTGTCGATCCACATCGTGCAGAAGGACATGGTGAAGGCCTACGCGCATTGCTACGACGCCGTCTATGGCGGCTGAGATCGGCACGGCGCCGCGGCGCGCGGTCTTCCAGCCCGCGGGCGATGCGCCGCTCGATCGCGCCATCGTCGCGCAGGCGGTCGAATGGCTGGTGCGGCTGCAATCGGGCGCCGCCTCCGCCGCCGAGCGCGCGGCCTGCGAACATTGGCGCGGCGCGCACCCCGACCACGAGCAAGCCTGGCAGCGCGTGCGCGGCCTCGGTGCCGACCTGCGCGACGGCGTGCATGGCCTCGCGCCCGAGACGGCCCGCGGCGCATTGCGCGGCGCCGACGCGGCGCGGCGGCGCTGGGCGCTCAAGGCCTTCGTGCTGGCCGCGAGCGGCGGCGTGGGCACCTGGGCGCTGCGCGACGACATGGCCTGGTGGCGCGCCGACTACCGCACGGCCACCGGCGAACAGCGCAGCGTGCTGCTGCCGGACGGCACGCGCGTGGTGCTGAACACGCGCAGCGCGATCGACGTCGATTTCAGCGCGGCCGAGCGCGGCATCCGCCTGCTCGGCGGCGAGATCATGGTCAGCTCGGGCCACGATGCGGCCGCGCGGCCGCTGGTCGTGCATGCGGGGCCCGGGCGCGTGGTGCCGATCGGCACGCGCTTCCTGGTGCGCGCGCCCGATGCACCCGCCGCGGGCGAGGTCGTCGTGCTCGAAGGCCTGGTCGAGCTCGGCGTGGCCGGCCGCGAAGGCACGCTGCGCCTGCCCGCGGGCCAAGGCGCGCGCTATGCGGCGGATGGCATCTCGGCACCCGAACCCGGCGGCGAGAACGCCGCGGCCTGGACCCAGGGCGTGCTGGTGGTCGAGCGCATGCGGCTCGACGACTTCCTCGCGGAGTTGGGGCGCTACCGCCCGGGCGTGCTGCGCTGCGACCCGGCGGTGGGCGCCATCCTCGTGAGCGGCGCATTTCCGGTCGCTCGGACCGATGCGGTGCTCGACATGCTGGAAGAAACGCTGCCGGTGCGGCGCCGTTCGATCGGTCCCTACTGGACGACGATCGCGGCGCGATAGCGGGGACGACGGGCCGCGAAAAAAAGATCGAAGAAAAACGGCAGGTTTCCAGACCTCGTGCATCAAGCAGGAAGAGACACCCCGCGGCGAAGGCCGCGTGGGACCCCATCTTCCAACGATCACGGAGAGTTCTTCCCATGGCATTCGATGCTCGGTCCGCCGCCCGGACCGGCCCCTTCCCGCTCGCGCCCTTCGCCCGCTCCGGCTGCCTGAGCGCGGCGCTGGCGCTTCTCGGCGCCTCGGCCGTTCCCGTGGGAGCCCAGCCCGCGCCCGTCGCCGAGGCGCCGCGCAGCTATGCCATCGGCGCCGGCTCGCTCGACAGCGTGCTGGGCCGCTTCGGCCGCGAGTCGGGCACCATGATCGCGATCGACCCGACCCTGACGCAGGGCCTCGCGAGTCCCGGCCTGCAGGGCAGCTACGCGGTGCACGAGGCCCTGGCCAGGCTGCTGGCCAGCAGCGGGCTCGAGGCGGTGCCGGGGGCCGGCGGCGGCTGGCGCTTGCGCCGGATCGGCGCGCCGGCCACGGGCGCGAGCGCGCTGCCCGACGCGGCGGCCGAGGCCGCGGCGCGCACCGGCACGCTGGCGCCGGTGGTGGTCAGCGCCCAGCGCGAACGGCTCTACGACGTGCAGGACGTGAACGCCGGCGCGCTCGGCGTGCGCTCGCTGCAGGACCTGCCCTTCGCGGTCGGTTCCTACACCGTCGACACCATCGAGAACCAGCGCGCGCGCACCGCGCTCGACGTGCTGCGCAACGATCCCTCCGTCACGCCCACCTCGGGCTTCTCCTCGTTCGACGGCGTCGCGGTGCGCGGCTTCTCGGCCAACTCCTTCAACAACGTGCGCCGCGACGGCCTGCTGGCGAACATCTACAGCGACGTGCCGCTGGAGAACAAGGAGCGCGTCGACGTGCTCAAGGGGCTGTCGGGCTTCCTGTACGGCGTGGGCGAGCCCAGCGGCATCGTCAACTACGTGCTCAAGCGCCCGACGCGCGAGCGCTTCGCCAGCGTGAGCGCCGAGGTGCGCAGCTACGGCGGGCGCTATGCCAGCGTCGATGCCGGCGGTCCGCTCAACGAGGCCGGCACCGTGGGCTACCGCTTCAATGCCGCGAGCGAGCGGGTCGGCGACTTCACCCATTTCGGCGACCTGCGGCGCGACTTCCTCAGCGGCGCGATGGACATCAAGCTCAACCGCGACGCGCTGCTGCAGCTCGACTTCGACTGGCAGCGCAAGTCGCTGGCCGCCAGCGGCATGATCGGCCCGCGCAGCGACGGCCTGCTGGTGCCCGCGCGCAGCTTCGATCCGCGCACGCTGGTCGGCCAGCCCTGGGGCCAGTACAAGACCGACGCCTGGAACCTCGGCGCGCGGCTGAATTACGCGCTCAGCGAGAACTGGGACCTGACGGCGCAGCTCGCGCTGAGCCGCACCAAGCGCAACGCGATCTTCTTCAACGCCTCGAAGGTGGCGCCGAACGGCGACGTGCTCGCCGGCAACACGCGCTACGAGGGCGAGGCCTATCCCACCACCGCGGGCCAGGTGTTCGCGACCGGGCGCTTCGATACCGGCTCGGTCGGGCACGAGGCGGTCATCGGCTATTCGTACTCGAGCCTGCAGTCGCCCGACGGCGACTACCTGCGCTTCCCGCAGTACATCGGCAACATCTACCGGCCGCTGCCCTACGTCGCGCCCTTCATCCCCGAGGACACGCACCTGCCCGCGAGCAAGGCGCGCCAGAGCAGCCTGTTCGCGAGCGACACGATCTCCTTCGGGCCGAACTGGCAGCTGCTGATCGGCGCGCGCCACATCGACTACAGCAGCGACATCGGCAGCAAGTACGACGGCACGCCGAAGTACACGACCGACGTGACCGTGCCCACGGTGAGCGCGATGTACAAGCCCTCGGAGCGCACCACCTTCTACGCGACCTACGGCGAGGGCTTCGAGCAGGGAGCCTATGCGCCCAGCTATGCCGACAACGCGCTGCAGAAGCTCGGGCCGATCAAGAGCCGGCAGTACGAGGTCGGCGTGAAGAGCCGCGTGCGCGATGGCTTGATGCTGACCGCCGCGGCTTTCGACATGGACAAGCCGCTGCAGGCGGTCTCGCCGGCCGACAACGTCTTCCGCCAGCAGGGCCGCCAGCGGCATCGCGGCGTGGAGTTCACGGCCAATGGCGAGATCACGCCGCAACTCAGTGGCATCGCCGGCGTGTCCTGGCTCGACGCGCAGCAGCGCGAGACCGGTGACCCCGCGCTCGAGGGCCGCCGCCCGAGCAACGTGGCGCGCTTCCAGGCCAACCTGTTCCTCGACTACCGGCTGATGGCGGTGCCGGGGCTGTCGCTCAACACCGGCATCTACCACGTCGGCAACCGGCCGCTGGACCGCGCCAACACGCTGATCGTGCCGAGCTTCACGCGCTGGGACCTGGGCGCGGCCTATGTCACGCGGCTGATGGGCGCGCAATCGATCCTGCGGCTGTCGATCGAGAACGTGACGAACCGGCGTTACTGGAGCTCGGTCAACTACGGCGGCGTGACGCAGGGCAATCCGCGCATCGTCCGGTTGTCGATGACGGCCAATTTCTGACGGAGGCCCGCATGAAGATCGATGCAAGAGGTGGCCTGCGGTACATCGCCCTGGCGCTCGCGGCCCTGTGCTGCGGCGCGTCGTTGGCCCACGGCGTGTGGGTCGCGCAGCGCGCGGGCGAGCTGGCCGTGGTGCTCGGCGAAGGCGCGCTCGACGAGGCCTACGAGCCGCGGCAGCTGCGCGAGACGAAGGCCTTCACCGCCACCGGTGCGCCGTCGCAGGTGCAGGTGTCGGCGCGTGCGCGCAACGCGGTGGTCGAGCCGGCGAAGGACGCGGCCGTGCTGTGGGTGGCGCTCGAGGACGGCTTCTGGTCGCAGGGCCGCGACGGCAAGTGGGTCAGTGGCTCGCGCCTGCAGGTGCCCGATGCGCGCAAGGCCGGGCACTACATGAAGTACGGCACGACCCTGCTCGCGCCGGTCCGCCTGCCCTTCGCGCCGATCGGCGCCGAGCTGGAGATCGTGCCGCTGGCCGACCCCTTCGCGCTGCGGCGCGGCCAGCGCCTCGCGGTGCGCGTGCTGTCGAAGGGTCGGCCGGTGGCGGGTGTCGAGGTGATCGGCGATTTCACGGGCAACACCGCAGGGCCGCGCGTGAAGACGGACCGCGCGGGCCGCGCCACGCTCACGCTGGGCAGCAGCGGCCTCAACGTGATCGCGGCCTCGCTGGTGCGCCCGCGCGGCGACAGGAGCGAGGCCGACGAGGACGGGTTCGAAGCCACCCTCGCCTTCGTGCTGCCGCGCGCCGGCCACTGAATTGCGCGGGGCCAGGTAGCCACAAGGCACTACAATGCGAAGGATTCCTATTTAGAAACAGAGGGCGGCAGCAGGTCTGCACGAGAAAGCGCATGGTGGTCGGCGAATCAGCCCTGCAGCGGGAGGTCCACGCGCTCTACAGCGATCACCACGGGTGGCTCTGCGGGTGGCTGCGGAGCCGGCTCGGCAACAGCTGCGACGCGGCGGACATCGCGCACGACACCTTCATGCGCGTGTGGACCGGCTACCGCGCCGATGCCATTCCGCCGCTGCGCGAGCCGCGCGCCTACCTCACGACCGTGGCGCGGCGCCTGATGGTCAATCACTTCGAGCGCCAGTCGCTCGAGCGCGCCTACCTGGCCTCGCTGGCCCTGCTGCCCGAGTCGCTGGTGCCCTCGGTCGAGGAACGCGCCATCCTGCTCGAAACGCTGCACGAGCTCGATGCCCTGCTCGACGAACTGCCGCCGCCGGTGCGCACCGCCTTCCTGATGTCGCAGCTCGAAGGCTTGTCCTATGACGAGATTGCCGCGCGGCTCAAGCTCAGCGTGCGCACCGTCACGCGCTACATGGCGCAGGGGTTCCGGCAATGCCTGCGGCTGATGCTGGCGCAGGGCGCATGAGACCCGCGGGCGCCCCGGTCGATCCCCGGCTGCTCGACGAAGCCGCGCAGTGGCTCGCGCGCCTGCATGCCGGGCGCCCGAGCGCGGCCGACCTGCGGGGCTGCGAGGCATGGCGCAACCAGAGCCCCGAGCACCAGCGCGTCTGGCAGAGCGCCGAACAGTTGAGCCGCCGCTTCGGCGCGGTGCCCGCGGCCGTGGGCATGCCGGTGCTCGACCGGCGCCGGGACGCGGCCGGCCGGCGCGCGCTGTTGCGCACGGTGGCGCTGCTGCTCGGCGTGCCATCGGCGGCGTGGATCGGCTATCGCACCCTGCCCTGGCAGGCGATCGGCGCGGACGTCAGCACCGCCACCGGCGAGCGCAGGCACCTGACGCTGCCCGACGGCAGCGGGCTGGACCTCAACACCGCATCGGCCGTGAGCCTGGACTTCGACGACACGCAGCGGCTGCTGCGCCACCGGGCCGGGGAGATCCTCATCGAGACCGCGCCGGACGCACGCCCCTTCCTCGTCCAGACCGCGCATGCCAGCCTGCGCGCGCTGGGCACGCGCTTCGTGGTGCGCAGCGACGACGCGCGCGGCCGGCTCAGCGTGCTCGAAGGCGCGGTCGAGATCCGGCCCGCGCGGGATCCGGGCGCACCCGTCATCGTGCCCGCGGGGCGCCAGGCTTTCTTCAGCGCGACGACCGTGTCGGCGCCGCGCGCGCTGGCGGCCGGCGCCGATGCCTGGGCCCGCGGCGTGCTCTATGCCGAGGAGATGCGGCTCGCGGACTTCGCGGCCGAGCTCGCGCGCTACCGCAGCGGCGCCCTGCATTGCGATCCGGCGGCGGCCGAGATCCGGGTCTCTGGCGCCTTCCAGCTCGACGACACGGACCGAATCCTGGAACTGCTGGCCCGGACCTTGCCGGTGCGCATCGAATCCAGAACGCGCTACTGGGTGACCATCGCCGCGCGTTGACCGACCCGACCACCACCCCCCTTTGGCCCGCCACCCCGGCGGGTTCTTTTTTTTGCGCCGCCCTGTCCGGTTTTCGCGGCTCGCCTGTCATGCAGGACGAGACCCGCTTTCAACGACCGACGACAGGACCCCTCTTCATGACCGAACGGCCCCGCCCTTCCGCTTCCCGAACCCTCCGCGCGGCGCCGCCGCGCCCGCTCGTGCGCAGCGTGCGCGGCGCGCTGTGCCTGCTCGGCCTGTGCGGCACGCTGGCCGCGCCGCTGGCCCGGGCCGCCGATCCCGCCGTGGCCCAGGCTCCCGCACGCTACGACATTCCCGCCGGCCCGCTGGGCCCGGCGCTGCTGAATTTCGCGGGCCAGGCCGGCGTCAACCTCAGCATGGACCTGGGACGCACGCGCGGCCTCTCGACGCCGGGCCTGCGCGGCGCGTTCGCAGTGCAGGAAGGCTTCGACCGCCTGCTGGCCGGCAGCGGCCTGCGCACGCGCGCGCTGGGCGGCGGCAACTTCACGCTGGAGGCCGCCGATGCGGCGGCACCGGCCAGCCGTCCCACGCCTTCGGGTGCCGCAGCGCCAGCCGTCGAACCCGCGATCCCGGGCGATGCGCTGGCACCGATCACGGTGACCGACCGCACGCAGAGCAACCTGATGGCGCCCACGCGCCAGGTCACGGTGATCGAGCGCCAGGAGCTCGAGGGCCTGCGCCAGGGTTCCGACAGCGTGGCCACCCTGCTGAGCAAGGTGGTGCCGGGCATGGCCGACTCCAGCCACACCATCACCGACTATGGCCAGACCCTGCGCGGACGCAACATGCTGGTGCTGGTCGACGGCATCCCGCTCAACACCAACCGCGATTCCTCGCGCAACCTGGCCAACGTCAACCCGGCCGACGTCGAGCAGATCGAGGTGCTGCGCGGCAGCAGCGCGATCTACGGCAGCGGCGCGGCCGGCGGCATTGTCTCCATCCGCACGCGCCAGCCCGACGGACAGACACGCGCCGAGACCACGGTGACCGGCGTGACGCCGCTGTCGCGCATCGGCTCGGCGGGCTTCGGCGGCGAGGTGCAGCACTACCTGTCGGGCGCGGGCGAGAAGATCGACTACACGCTGAGCCTCGGCGCGCGCCGCGTCGGCGCCTCCTACGACGCGCGGGGCAACCGCATCGCGCCCGAGCCGAGCCAGGGCGACCTGTTCGACTCGAACATCTACAGCGCCTCGGCCAAGATCGGCTGGCGCATCGATGCGAACCAGCGGCTGCAGCTGTCCGCGAGCCACTACGACGCGAAGCAGGACACCGACTACGGCTCCGACCCCTCGGTGGCGAAGCTGCCCGCGGGCAGCACCGCGGCCCGGCCGCTGCGCGGGCTGCAGCTGGCCGAGCAGAACCGCGTGAAGAACACGCTGGTCGGCATCGATTACCAGCACCGCGACATCGCCGGCAGCTCGCTGGCCGCGCAGTTCTACTACCGCGACTTCTTCACCCGCTTCGCGCCCTTCGATGCGCGTGGCGTGTCGGTGCGCGGCGCCAACGTGGACCAGGTGACGCAGAACTCCGAGGTCTACGGCGGCCGGCTGACCATCAAGACGCCGCTGGGCGCGGACAGGAAGACGCAACTGACCTGGGGCGCCGACTTCAACCAGGAGCGCAGCGACATGCCGCTGGACGTGTTCGATCCGCGCCTGTACGACCTGAGCGGCGGCCTGCGCTTCCTCAAGGCCGGCTCGCGCATCTTCATGCCGCCGATCACCACGCGCAGCCTCGGCGGCTTCGCCCAGCTGCAGCACCGCTTCGACGACCGGTGGTCGGTCGAAGGCGGCGTGCGCTACGACCGCGCCCGCACGCGTTTCGACAGCTTCGTGCCGCTGTCGCAATCGCGCGTGGCCAACCCGCGCCCGGTCAACGGCGGCGCGGTCGACTACAAGGGCTGGACCTACAACGCGGGCCTGGTCTTCAACCCGACCAAGGCGCACGACCTCTACCTGTCGTACAGCCAGGGCTTCGAGCTGCCCGACATCGGCCTGCAGGTGCGCAATGCCACGCCGACCTTCAACATCGCGGGCTCCGACCTGCAACCGGTCAAGACCGACACCTTCGAGCTCGGATGGCGCGGCCGCTTCTCCAACGTGGTCGCGAACCTCGCGGCCTTCCAGTCGCAGTCGGACCTCGGCGCCGTGCAGAGCTTCAACAACGGCCTGAACCTGCTGCGCACCAAGGAGCGCATCCATGGCCTCGAAGGCGCGCTCGACTACTTCAGCGACGACGAGCGCTGGGCCCTGGGCGGCAGCTTCACCTGGATGAAGGGCCGCGAGCTGCCGCAGGGTGCCGCGCGCTACCAGGACATGACCGGCTACCGCATCCCGCCGCTCAAGCTGACGGCCTACGTCGAGTACAAGCCCGACGGCCGGTGGAGCCACCGGCTGCAGGCGACTTCGTATTCGGGCAAGGATTACCGCCTCGATGGCGTGAGCAGCTTCGGGCGCCGCGACACCAGCGGCTACACCACGGTCGACCTGATCAGCCGCTGGAAGATCGACGACAAGAACAGCCTGGCGATCGGCGTGGAGAACCTCTTCAACCGGAAGTACTTCCCGCTCTACAGCCAGCTGCTTCGCAGCAACAACAACACGAGCCGCCTGCCGGCGCCCGGTGCCGTGCTGAAGCTGAGCTACACGCACCGCTGGTGAGGCGGTTCGGCGGCAACGCGAAGCTCAGTCGTCCCGCGCTTCGCGGCAGGCTTCGCAGAGCACCTGCACTTCGACGGCCTCCACCGAGGCCGCCGGCACGTGGGCCTTGCAGGCATCGGCGATGAGCCGCGACAGCAGGCCCGTGCCCCGGAGGTCGACCCAGCGTCGGCAGCCGGTGCAGACCAGCCGGCCCGCGGCGTCGCAGGCATCGCTGTCGGGCAGGCTGTAGGTCGAGACGGCGCGGCCGTTGCGCTCCACCAGCAGGTGCTGGATCGCGCCCTCGGCCGCCAGCCGCTTGAGCGCCGAATAGATGGCCGACATGTTCATCGGCGTGCCCCGTTGCGTGAGCCTGCGGTGCAGGTCGCGCGGATGCAGGTTGCCGCCCTCGGACTCGGCCATGGCCGCGAGGATGCGCTCGTGCTGCAGCTGGTTGCGGTCGGTGACGCCGGAGTGCGGTCCGAACGCCGGATGGCGCAGGCCCGCCTTGCGGTTGACGAGGCGGGTCATCGCGTCGGGCCGCCACGGCGGGCTCGTGGGTGGATTCATCATCGGGCTCCTGAAACCTTCGGCTCGCAGGCGGACACGGCCGGCGGGCGATGAAGCCCGCCGGCCGCGCGCATCAGAACTTCGCGTTCAGCGACACGCGGAACGAACGCGGCGCGCCCGGCGTGATGTTGGTGTTGCTGTTCGCGTTGAGGAAGTACTTGCGGTTGAACAGGTTCTCGACGTTCAGCTGCATCTGCACGTTGCGGTTGAGCGTGAAGAACACGGCCGCGTCGACGCGCGTGTAGCCCGGCAGCACCACGTTCGGGAACGGTGCCGCGTTGGTCACGATCTGCTCGCTCGACGCGAACATCTTGGCCTGGTGGATCACGCCCGCACCCGCGCCCCACATCGGCGAGAAGTCGTAGCGGTTCCACAGCGCGAAGGTGTGCTTGGGCACCTGGCCCACGCGCGCGCCGGCGCGGATCGTGGCCGAGGTGTCGGCCTTGAACTTGGCGTCGGTGTAGGAGTAGCCGCCCGAGACGCTCCAGGCCGGCGTGATGTTGCCGCTCAAGCCGAGCTCGAAGCCCTGGGTGCGCTGGCCGTCGCTGAGGATGGTGCGCGCGCCGGTCGGGTCGGTCGGGTCGAGCACCACCACGTTGGAGCGGTCGAGGCGGTAGAGCGCGGCGGTGGCCGCGAGCGCGGGCAGCACGTCCCACTTGGCGCCGATCTCGTAGTTCTTGAACTTCTCGGGCTTGAGCGCCGACGAGCTCAGCGTGAGCGAGGACAGCTGGTCGCCCGCGCGCGGCTGGTAGGCGATGCTGTAGTTCGCGTACAGCGACAGCGGCTCGACCGGCTTGTAGATCACGCCCAGGCGCGGCGACACGAGGTCGTCGTTGGTCTTGAAGCGGTCGCCATTGCGGTTGTTCTGGAAGTCGACGCGGAAGCGGTCGTAGCGCAGGCCCGCGATCAGCTGGAACTGTGGGCTCAGCTCGATCTGGTCCTGCACGTAGAGGGCCGCGACCTTGGCGGTGCCGCTGTTGTTGGCATCGGTGGCGGACTGGCGGTAGAACACCGGCGCGTAGGTCGTCGGCAGCCACAGCGGCACGTTCACGCTGGTGGCCGTGTTGTTGAAGTAGCCGGTGTTGCGGAAGTTGTCGGTGTCCTGCTTGCCGATCTCCGCGCCCACGAGGAACTTGTGCTTCACCGCGCCGGTGTTCAGCGTGAAGCTGACGTCGGTCTGGTTGAAGAAGCTCTTGCGCGTGGTCGCGTTGTCGTAGGCACTGATCGCCACCGTGGTGCCGAGCGCGTTGACCGCGCCGGGGAACACGTTGCGGTAGAACTTGTCCTGCTCGGACCAGCGCGTGCGGTTGCGCAGCACCACGCCGTTGTCGAACTCGTGCTCGACCAGCGCGTTGAAGGCGTCGAGCGAGGACCAGGTCGGGCTGCCGGCCGCGTTGCCGAAGAAGGTCGAGGGATCGGTGACCACCGGCACGCCGCGGAACGAGGTGATGCCGCGGTCGGCGATACGGTTGTCCTTGAAGTGCTCGTAGCCCAGCGTCACCAGCGTCTTCGCGCTCGGGCGCCAGCTCAGCGTCGGGTTGATGCCCGAGCGCTCGAGCCAGACGCCGTCGCGATAGCTCTTGGAGTTCTCGTACAGGCCGTTGAGGCGGAACGACAGCTGGTCGTTGATCGGCTGGTTGATGTCGGCCGTCAGGCGGCGGTTGCTGTGCGAGCCCAGCGTGACCGAGGCGCCGTAGGACGGTGTCCACTCGGGCTGCTTGCTCACGCGGTTGATCAGCCCGCCGGTGGCGCCGCGGCCGAAGATCATCGCGTTCGGGCCCTTGAACACTTCCACGCGCTCGATGTTGTAGAGGTCGCGGTAGTACTGGACGTCGTCGCGGATGCCGTCGATGAAGAAGTCGCCGGTGGTGCTGATGCCGCGGAAGATCGGCGTCTCGCGGTTGCCCTCGCCCTGCGCGAAGCCCACGCCCGGCACGTAGCGCGCGGCCTCGGCAATGCTCTGCACCGCGCGGTCGCGCAGCTCGTCGCTGGTCACCACGCTGATCGACTGCGGCGTGTCGCGCAGCGGCGTGTCGGTCTTGGTGGCGGTGGTGCTGCGCTTGGCGGCATAGCCCTGCTCGGTGCCCGTGACGGTGATGGGCGGCAGCGAGTCGCTGCCGCCGGCGGTCTGCGACCAGGCGGTGGATGCGCCGAGGGCCAGGGTGGCGCCGGCGGTGAGCAGGTGAATCGCCCGGACGACGGCGCTGGGCGCGATCGCGGGTGCCATGCCCGGAAGGCGCGGGCTGCGTGACTTGTTCATTTGGAACTGATGAAGGGAAGAGAAGGCGCATTCGCGCCGGCTGCGAAAGAGCGCATCGCCGCTGCCACCTCCCCCTTCTGATCGCGGCCGCGAAAGAGACGGAAATACGAACGATTCGCAATTTCGAGCAAATGTAGAAGCAGGTAGTAGTACTGTCAAGTGCTACTGATTCGGCGCGATGCGAGTCATCCGAGCCAGGTTCAAGGGAGAGAAACGGAAGGCGTCGGCTCTGAAAGCCAAGGGTCAGTAGTCTTCAGGAGAACTACTTTGGTGTTGGGGAAATGCCACGCAAGCGCGCACGGCCGCCCCTCCGGCGAGTCCCGGATCCAGGCGAATCGAAGGGTTCAGGAGGGCTTGGTCGGGGTCTTCTCGACCCGCGCGGAGCGCACGCCGCTGATCTGGCCGCGCACGACCTTCCAGAAGTTCTTGGTGCCGTCGAGCAGGCGCCAGGCGTTCGAACGGTGCGCGAGCACGCCGACCTCGGGCAGCACGTCGCGCAGGTTCTTCAGGCCGAGGATCTTCAGGTACTTGCGCACGGTGGTCGGGCTGTGGATCAGCAGCACCACGCGCCAGCCGTAGTGGCGCCCGAGCAGCAGCATGCCGATCGCGCTTTCGAGGTCGTCGAGGTCGCCGTTGAACTCGTCGACGGCCCGGTCGACGATGCTGAGAATTTCTTGATCGTTCACGGCCACGGCGATACCCCTGAGTGCTGCTGAGCGCTGTTTCTGTTGTCGAAGGCGCGACGGCAGTGTCGCACGCGGCCGTTCGAGGAGGGCCATGCGATACTTTAACAATGAGAATCGTTGTCATCTCGACGCCGCACGGATCCATCGATGTTTGACGCCTTCGCCATCACCCTGCGCGAGCTGGCCGAACTGATCCTGATCGTGGGCTCGCTGCATGTCTGCCTGCGCGAATCCCGCCGTCTGTCGCTGCTCAAGTACGTCGGCTGGGGCCTGGGCCTGGGGCTCGCGCCGGCCGCGGCGCTGTCGGTGCTGCTGATGGATGCCTCCGTCGACCGCAACGTCAGCGCCGGCCTCAGCACCCTGATGGCGATCGGCATCCTGTTCATGGCCACGAGCATGGGCGCCTCGGTGCGGCAGATCCGCGGCCGTGTCCACCTGTTCCACGAGGCCTGGCTCGACAGCCGGGCCGCGCCCTTCCTGGTCATCGCCTTCGTGGCGCTGTCGGCCTTTCGCGAATCGCTCGAGATCGCGGTCTTCGTGCGCGCGATCGGCGCGCGCGCCGGCATGGTGGATGCCGCGCTGGGCGTGCTGCTGGGCGTGGCGGCCACCGGGCTGCTGCTGCCCGCGTGGAAGTGGCTGCACCTGCGCGCGCGGCTGCTGCAGGCGTTCCGCGTCTCGGCGCTGCTGCTGGCCCTGCTCGCGATCCAGCTGCTGCTCTACAGCGTGGCCGACCTGCTGCGCATTCCCGAGCTGCGCGACGACGGCGTGGCCTGGGCGCTGACCGTGGCGCCCTTCTTCGAGGAGGGCGCGCGCCATGCCTGGCTGTGCGCCGTGCTGATGCTGCCGCCGCTCTACTGGGTGCTGCGCGGCTGGTGGTCGGAGACGGCCGCGCGCGTCGAGTAGTTCAGTCCGGCGCGCCCGCGCTGCAGCGGTTGCACGCGATCCACACCACGATGTCCTCCTTCGAGGCCACGGGCAGCCCTTGGTCGGCCCCGACCTTCGCGACCTGCTCGCGCAACTGGATGTCGTCGGCGACCACGCTGGCACCGCAGCTTCGGCACTGGAAGCGGATGCGCGACGAGGCGCTCTCCTCGCCATAGAGGTAGGTGAACACGGGCCGCCCGCGCACCTGCCGCACCCGCCGTTCGATCACCCGCTTCTTCTCGAGCAGGTGCAGCGTCCGGTACACGCGCGACACCGCGGCGGCATTCGATTCCTCGACGCCGCGCGGATAGAGCTCCTGGGCCGTGCAGGCCTGGCCCGCGTTCGACATCAGCCGGCCGAGGATCTGCAGGCGCTCGGGGTTGACGCGAATGTCCGCGTCCTCGAGGCGGCGCTGAATGGCGGCGTCGTCGAGCGTTGCTTCCCGGTGTTTTTCAGCAGGCATGGGCATGGTCGATGGGGCTATACGGTGGCCGCCGCGGTGCGGCGCGCTCTCCAAAAGCATGATGCAGCGCAGTTGCAAAACTGCCGGACGGATTGAAAACAGCAGGTAAAGATGGCCGCAGCCGCATGATCGGTTCAGCGCAGGCGGTCGGCGCGCAGCCGCTGCCGGTCGTCGGTGAGGGAGCGCGCCGCCAGGTAGACCGCGCCGGCTGCCGCCACGCCGCCGGCACCTGTGAGCAGGAACAGCAGCAGGATCTGGTACTTCGCGGCTTCGACCGGGTCCATGCCCGCGAGCAGCTGGCCGGTCATGATGCCGGGCAAGGTGATCACGCCGGCCGCCGACATCTGGTTGACGATCGGGATCATCCCCTTGCGGATGGACGAGCGGATCAGCGCCGCCATCGCCTGGTGAATGGTCGCGCCCAGCGCCAGCCGGGCCTCGATGCGCGCGCGCCCCGCGGTCACGCCTTCGAAGAAGCTGTCGAGGCCCAGGCTGGCCGAATTGAGCACGCTGCCGAGCACGATGCCCATCAGCGGGATCGCATAGCGCGGGTCGTACCAGGGCTGCGGCCGGATCGCGGTCATCAGCGCCAGCACCACCGTCGCCACGCTCGACACGCCCACGGCCGCCGCGCCGATGCCGAAGTTGCCGCCGCCGCGCAGCCGGTGCGCGGGCCGCACCGCCACCTCGCGCGCCGCGGCCAGGATCATCAGCAGCACGATGGCCAGGGTGGCGCCCGGCGAAGCCGCCGCGAACACGAAGCGCAGCACCAGTCCCACCAGCAGCAACTGCACCACCATGCGCGCGGCCGCCCACAGCACCTGCCGATGCAGTTGCAGCCCCAGCAGCAGCGAGGCGAGCGCGTTCAGCAGCACGAGCACCGTGGCCAGCACGAGGTCGGTGGCGTCGAGATGGATAGGGCTCATGCGACGCTCCCCGCCGGCTGCAGCCGGCCCGCGTTCAGTTCGAGATGACGTGCCGCGACGCGCGCGGCCTGCTCGTGGGAATGCGTGACCCAGAGCAGCGTCAGCCCCGCGGCCTGTTCGCGCGCCAGCAGCGCTTCGACCGCGAGCGTGGTGGCGGGGTCGAGCGAGGCGGTGGGTTCGTCGAGCAGCAGCACCATGGGGCGGTGCGCGAGCGAGCGCAGCAGGGCCAGCCGCTGGCGCTCGCCGGTCGACAGCCGCGCGATGTCGGCCTGCAGCACGTCGCGTGGCAAGCCCAGCTCCGCGATCCATCCCGCGAGCACGTCGCGATCGAGGCCGGCCGGGAAGTGCTCGGCCACGCCCATGCCCCACCACGCCGGCTCCGCCGCCTGGTAGATCACGCGCCGGCGCCACTCGGGGCCCGACAGCGCCGCGCGATCGATGCCGTCGAGCACCACGCGGCCCTCGCCCGGGTCGAGGTCGGCCACCAGCCGCAGGAACACGCTCTTGCCCGAACCCGAGGGGCCGAGGATGGCGATGCATTCGCCGCGCGCGGCCTGCAGCGCGATGGGGCCGACGTGCAACGCACGCAGGCCCTCGATGGACAGGTGGGCCAGGCCGGGGGCGGAAGGACGGGAAAGCTCGGGCATGCGCGAAAGAATGGCCAAAGCCCCGAGCTTGCCGATCAAGCTGAACGGCGGCTGAAGCGCCTCCTCCGCGCGCGCCTTCTCAGTACACGTCGCGCCGGTAACGCCCTTCGGCGATCAGGTCGTCGAGCGTGGCACGCCCCAGCACGGTCTCGAGCGCCTCGTCCACGCCCGCCGCCATGCCGTGCAGGCTGCCGCAGACGAAGATCGCGGCGCCCTCGCCCACCCAGCGGCGCAGGTCGCCCGCATGCTCGCGCAGTCGGTCCTGCACGTAGATGCGCGGCGCATGGTCGCGCGAGAACGCGAGGTCGACGCGCTCGACCTGGCCCGCGGCCTGCCAGTGGCGCAGCTCGTCCATGAAGAAGGCGTCGCGCGCCAGCTGGCGTTCGCCGAACACCAGCCAGTTGCGCCGGTGGCCGCGCTCGATGCGTTCGCGCAGATGGCCGCGCAGGCCGGCATAACCCGAGCCGTTGCCCACGAAGATGCAGGGCCGGTCGTCGCCCACGGGCGCGAAGCCGGGGTTGGCGAGCAGGCGCAGCGGCAGCTGCGCCATCAACGGCGCATGCGCCGTGAGCCAGCCCGAGGCGATGCCCAGGCCCTGCTCGTGGCGCGCCTGCCGCACCAGCAGCCGCACGGGGCCTTCCGAGGGCAGGCTCGCGATCGAATAGCGACGCGTGGCGAGCGGCACCAGCGCATCGGCCAGCGCCTGCGCGTCAAGGCCTTGCACCAGGGCTTGCGGCGCGGGCACGGCGCTGCGGGCCAGGGCCTCGGCGAGCGTGCAGTGCCGGCCCTGGAACACGACCGGTGCATCCGCGGTCCACGATGTAGCGCGCAACAGGGCCGCTACCGTGTCTGCCGCGAGCCGCGGCTGCAGTTCGGCCAAGGCGCCGGGCCGCCACGTGGCGGTCGCTTCGGGCGGCGCGGCGAGTTCGATCTCGTAGAGCGGCGCACCGAGGCTGCCGGGATTCAGCAGCCGGCGCGCGCTCAAGGTCCAGGGTTCGAATGCGGGCGCGAGCGGTTCATCGGTCAGAGCCTCGGCCGGCATCGCATCGGCGCCGCGCAGCGCCACCAGTTGCCGGCGCCAGCGCGCAAGCGCGGCCGTGTCGCCGTTGTCGACCTCGATCATCGGAAACAGCGACTGCGCGCCCGCCGCCACCAGCGCATGGTCGAGCGCATGGCCAAAGCCGCAGAAGCGCGCGTAGTGCCGGTCGCCGAGCGCCAGCAGGCCGTAGCGCAGGTGCGCGAGCGCATCGCCGCCGACCTGCACCAGCCGCTGCGCGAAGCGTCGCGCCGCATCGGGCGGGCCGCCTTCGCCGAAGCTGCTGGCCACCAGCAGCAGGCGCTGGTGGTGGCGCAGTTGTTCGGGGTCGAGTCGCGCGAGCGAGGCCACGGTCACGCGCAAGCCGCCGGCCTCGAGCGCGGCGGCGCTGCGCAGCGCGATGCCCTCGGCCGTGCCCGACTGGCTCGCGAAGGCCACGAGCACGCCTTCGGGCGTTGTCGCGCTGTCCACCGACGGCCGCCCTGCCCCTGCCGTGGCAACGAGCGCCGCGCGTTCCGCGGCCACCGCGCGCTTCTTGCGCCGGCGGTCGAGGTACAGCATCCAGCCCGTGACGGTGAACACCGGCAGCATCAGCGCCGCGAGCATCATCGCGATGCGTCCCGGCAACCCGAAATAGGTGCCCATGTGCAGCGGATAGATGGCGGCCAGGAAGCGGCCGCCCAGGGGCTTGGCGTCATGGCGCTCGTCCTGCGTGACCTCGCCGCCCGGCAGGCGCACCGTCATGCGGTTGCGCGCGCGCTCGTGGGCCGGATGCGCATCGAGCCAGGTGAACAGCACCGTGGGCGCGGCCCCCGTGGGCACGCGCAGGATCACCTCGCTCCAGCCGCCGGCGGCCGCCTGGCGCTGGAACGTGGCCCAGGCGGGCGCCACGTCGACCGCGCCGGCGTCGTCGCGCTGCATGTTGCGCACGCGCGGTGCATTGCGTGCCTGCGCGGGCGCGCGCGGCTGACCCGCGAAGGCATCGACGCGGTCGCGCACGGCGTCGAAGGCCCAGTAGACGCCGGTGGTGGTGAACACCAGGTACAGCAGCAAGGCGCAGGTGCCGGCCACCGAATGCAGCCCCCAGAGAAAGGGCCGGCCCTTGAGCGCCGGGTCGAAGGTCAGCCAGGCGCGCCAGTCGAGCGGCCGCCGGGGCCAGCGCAGGTACAGGCCCGACAGCGCCAGCACGAACAACCCGATCGCCAGCACGCCGGCCGCGACGCGGCCCGGCTCGCGCGGCAGCAGCAGCCAGCGGTGCAGTGCCTCGACCCATTCGAAGAACTCGGCGCCCGCCAGCGGCGGCAGCGGCCGGCCCGCATAGGGATCGAGGTAGACGGTGTCGCCGCGGCGCTCGCCGGGGCGCGGCGCGAAGATCACGCGGGCCGCGACGCCGGGCTCGGCGAACAGCGCGAGCGTGCCGACCTGGCGGCCCGGGAAGGCCTCGCGCACGGCCGCGAGCAGTTGCGGTGGCGCGAGCGCTTCCTTGTCCTGCACCGCCACATGGCGGCCACCGGGATTGAGCGCGTCGATCAGCTCCTCGCGGAACGACAGCACCGCGCCGCTGAGCCCGATCACGAGCAGCACGCTGCCCGCGGTGATGCCCAGCAGCCAGTGCAGCTGGAACCAGGCCTGGCGCCATGTCGGCATCGTCATTCAGCGCGCTCCCGCGGCCCAGTCCACGGCCGCGTCGAAGAGCGCGCGGCCGGCCGGGGAAAGATTGGTGAAGCCGTCGTTGCCGAGGAAGACCATCACGCGGCGCGCCGGCGCGAGCGACTCGTAGTCCATGGTGGCGCCTTTCTCGTAGCCGAAGATGGCCGCCTTCTCGGGCTGGCCGTAGAGGGTGGCGATGGTGGTGGCGCCGAGTCCGGGCCGGCCCCAGCTCATGCCGGCCTGCCGCTGGTAGACGTTGGCCACGCCGGCCGGCAGGCCCGCGCCCATCGGATGCGGCGCGTTGACCAGCCACAGGTAGCGTTCCTTCGCCGCCTCGCCGAAATCGACGTCGTGCCGCTTGCCGGTCATCGCGAGGTCGTCGAGCAGGTCGTTCTCCCAGGTCAGCAGCGGCACCGGCAACTGGCGCCAGCCCGGATGCACGTCCTTCGCGGCCACGGTCGAGGAGATCACGACCAGCTCGGCGCCCGCCGCCGCGCCGGGCTCCACCGCCTGGTCGAGCACGGCGACCGCGAAGCCGCGCGCGCCCAGGTGCTGCGCGACCTGCTCGTCGACCGCCGCGTTCGGGCTGCCGCGCTGCACCAGCAGCACGAGCTTGCGGCCGGGTGCCGGCTGTGCGCCGGCCGTGCCGGTCAGTCCCGCGGCAAGCGGTATGGCGAGCCGCAGCAGTGCGGACCGGCGATCGATGGAAGCGGCGTCCTTCATGCCTAGAACTCGAAGGTGGTGAGCAACGACACCTGGCGCGCGTCGCCCATGGAGATGAAGTAGGTGTTCGCGGCCGAGGGGTAGTAGGTCTTGTCGAACAGGTTCTTCACGTTGAGCTGGAACTTGACCTTGCGCCCGTGGATGCGCGTGTCGTAGGTGGCGAAGGCATCGGCGGTGGTGTAGCCCGGCAGCACGAAGCTGTTGGCCGAGTCGCCGGGCCGCTTGCCCACGTAGTGCACGCCGCCGCCCACGCGCAGCCGGCCCTCGGCGCCGAAGACCTGGCCGAAGTCGTACACGGCCGACAGCGACGCGGTCTGGCGCGCCACGTTCCACAGGCGGTTGCCGGCGTACAGCGGGTCTTCGGTGGTCTTGGCGTCGATGTAGGCGTAGCTCGCGATCGCGCTCCAGTTCCTGCCGAGCTCGCCGGCCACGTCGAGCTCGAGGCCGCGCGAACGCGCCGCGCCCGAGGTGCGCCAGTCGGTCAGCTTGGTCACGTCGTTGAACTGCGAGACCAGCACGTTCTTCTTGCGGATGTCGAACAGCGCCACGGTGCCGGTGAGGCCGCCGGCCAGGTCGAGCTTGGCGCCGAGCTCCCACGACTTGCCCTGCTCGGGCGCCACCGAGGCATCGACGATGTAGCCCGAGGACAGCGGCGCGATGGTCGAGGTGGGCTTGAGCGACTCGGTGTAGCTGCCGTAGAGCGACAGGCTGTCGCTCCACTTGTAGACCAGCCCCACGCGCGGCAGCACCTTGGAGCCGTCGGTGTCGGTGTTGGCCTTGAACGGACGGCCGCGGCCCGCGGTCTGCGACCAGGCCTGGTAGCGCAGTCCGGCCACCGCGATCCAGCGCTCGCCGAGATGGATCGAGTCCTGGAAGAAGACCGACTGGTTGTGCAGCTTGTCGGTCTGGTCGCTGTCGCTGGCCGACACGGTGGCCGACGGGAACTCGAGGCCGTAGACCGGGTTGAGGTAGCTGAAGCTGCGCGTGACGGCCTGGCGCAGCAGGTCGGCGCGGTAGATCTTGCGGTACTCGGCGTCCCAGCCGAACTGCAGGTCGTGGCGCATGCCGCCGAGCTCGACGCGGCCGTCGACATAGGCGGTGGCGTAGCTGTCGGTGCTCAGGGCGCCGTGCGTGGCGTCGTTGCTGCGCGTGAGCGTGCCGCGCGTGGTGTTCACACCGGTGATGCGCAGCTGGTTGGCGTCGTAGGTCTCGCGGTTGTAGCTGAGGTTCAGGTGGCCGGCCCAGCCGCCGCCGAACTGGTGGTCGACCGAGAGCTGGGCCAGGTGGCTCTCGCCGCGCATCTCGTTCCAGGGCTCGTCCAGGCGCCGGGTCTTGGGCAGGTCCAGCGGGCTCTTGGTGCGCGGGTCGAGCGCGGTGCCGCGGTCGAAGGGCGTCACGAACTTGCGGTACTCGTACCAGAGCACGGCCTGCGTGTCCTCGCCATACCAGGCCAGCGAGGGCGCGACCAGCGTCTCGCGGTGGGTGCCGAAGTTGCGCCAGTAGTCCTCGTCGACGCGGTCGACGATCAGCCGGTAGGCCAGGCCGTTCTCGCCGATGGGGCCGGTGGTGTCGAGCGTCTGGCCGCTGCCGTTGCGCCCGCCCGCGTAGCCCGAGGCGCCCAGCGACAGCGCGGTGCGCTGGGTCAGCTGCGGCTTCTTGCTGACCACGTTGATCACGCCGCCCGGGTCCATCAGGCCGTAGAGCAGCGAGGACGGGCCCTTGAGCACCTCCACGCTCTCGGCCGCGGCGTTGAGGCCGCGGCCCTGCACCAGCGGCATGCCGTTGTGCATGATCGAGCCGTCGCGGTTGCCGCCGAAGCCGCGCTTCATCAGCGTGTCCTGCGTGCTGGCCAGGGTGTTACCCTGGTTGATGCCGCTGACGTTGGCGAGCGCGTCGTCGATGTTGCGCGGGCGCTGGTCGCGGATCACCTGCGCGGGCACTACGTTGACCACCTGCGGGATCTCGAGCACCGGCGCGGTGGTGCGCAGGGTCGAGGCATCGGGCGTGGGCTGGTAGCGGTCGTCGGCATCGCCGGGCACCGGCGCCGCGCGCGCCACCACGCGCACCGCGGGCAGCGCGCCGGCGCCCTCGATCACGCCGGGCTCGGCCTGCGCGCTCGCCGAGCGACGCAGGATGAATTCGCCCGCGCCGCCCTCGACCGCCTCGAGGCCCGTGCCCGCGAGCAGCGTGGCGAAGCCGGCCTGCACCGTGAAGCTGCCGTCGAGGCCGCGCGAGTTCAGGTCCCGGGTGTGGGCCGGATCGAAGGACAGCGCCACGCCCGCCGCGGCCGCGAAGCGGCCCAGCACCGCGGCCAGCGAGCCGGGCTCGATGCGGTAGGCGCGCGCGGCGCCTGGCGCGTTGGCGCTCGCGGCAGGCCGCGCCGGCTCGGCGGCCAGCGCCGCGACGGGCATGGCGGCCGCCAGCGCCAGCAGGCACAGCAGCGCCTTGGAGACGGGGGTGGGTGAGGACGGGTGCGCGTGCATGGGATTCCTTCGGCAGAACTGCAATCCATGGCGCTCGCCATGGTTCTCAGGAGGAAGGCCGAACGAAATCGGAAAAGATGAAAGGCGGCGGAAGATTTTTTTGACGCGGACCCGAACGCAGGAATCAGGCCGGCACCAGCGAGACCCAGTAGCGCGTGAGGCCGGCCACGCGCACCGGGAAGCTGCGCGCGATCACCGACAGCGCCCTGTCGGTGTCGTGGATCGGGAAGGCGCCCGACACCTTGAGGTTCGCCACCGCCGGATCGCAGGCCAGTCGGCCGCGCCGGTAGCGCGCCAGTTCGGCCACCACTTCCTGCAGCGTCCAGTCGTTGACGACCAGGCTGCCCTGGGCCCAGGCGGCCGAGGCCGCGTCGGCCGCCTGCGGCAGGCCCACGCCGTCGCCGCCGATGTCGACCTGCTGGCCGGCCTGCAGCCGCAGCGCGCGTTCGGGTGCGTTCGCGGCCCGGACCTCGACCGCGTCGTCGAGCACCGTGACGCGCGTGATGCCGCCCTCGCTGCGCACGGTGAAGCGGGTGCCGAGCGCGAGGATGCGGCCCTGCGCGGTCTCGACCATGAACGGGCGCGCGTCGTGGCTGCCGGGCACGCGGTGGCGCGCGGTCTCCGCGAGCAGCTCGCCCTCGCGCAGCCGAATCAGCCGGCGCGTGCCGTCGAACACCACATCGACCGCGCTGCGCGTGTTGAGCAGCAGGCTCGAGCCGTCGGCGAGGTCGATGCTGCGCTGCTCGCCGGTGCCGGTGCGGTAGTCGGCCAGCAGCGCGGGCCAGCTCCCGCCCCCATCGGCCACCTGCCACGACAGGTAGCCGAGCGCGCCGCCCGAGGCGATCAGCGCGACGCCGCGCAGCAGGCGCCGGCGGTCGGTGCGCGCCGCGCCGGCCGCGCGCAGGGTCGAGGCCGCGATGTGGCCGGGCACGCGCTGCAGCGTGGACTGCATCGCCTCGAGCTTCTCCCAGGCGCGGCGGTGTTCCGCATGCGCGCGGTGCCAGCGGCGCCAGGCCTCGTGGTCGGCCGGCGTGGCCTCGCCCGAGCACAGCTGCGCGTACCAGGCGATCGCCTCCTTGCGCACGCGGGCCTCGTGGCCGGCGGGCAGGCCGAGTTCGAAAGAGCTCATTGAACTACCTTCGTGCTTCGCACTGCGGTGCGAGCTTGCTTGGGGCGGCCCGGCGCGGCGCTCATGGCGCGAGCAGGTAGCAATGCTCGAGCGCCTTGAGCATGTAGTTGTTGACCGTGCGCACCGTCACCTGCAGCCGCTGCGCGATCTGCGCATAGGTCAGGCCCTCGAGCTGCGAGAGGATGAAGGCCTGCCGGATCGCGGGCTTCATGCCGTCGAGCATGGCGTCGATGGCGCTCAGTGCCTCCAGCACGATCGCGCGTTCTTCGAGCGAGGGCGATTGCGGCTCGGGCAGCGCGGCCAGGGTCTCGAGGTAGGCGCGTTCGAGCGCGCGGCGGCGGTGGAAGTCGACCACCAGCCCATGGGCGATGGTCGCGAGGTAGGCGCGCGGCTCGGCGGCGGCCACCGGTTCCTTCTTGCCGAGCACGCGCACGAAGGTGTCCTGCGCGAGGTCGGCCGCGTTGTGCGGGCAGCCCAGCTTGCGGCGCAGCCACCCCTGCAGCCACCCGTGGTGGTTGCTGTAGAGCGATTGCACTTCGTGCGGAGGCGCGAACTCGGCGGCCGACATGGCATCTCCCCGCAGCGACTGGCTGCGCTCAGGATTTAATACGAATGGTTCTCAATTGTAGCAGTCGACTTCAGACCTGGGTCCGGTTCCGTTTGAAGTTGCAAACGATTCGCAATTAGAATCAAACGCTTACACCCGCACCGCCGCCACGTCGCCCGTGTCGCACAAGCACTCCATCGACTCCCCGCTGATCGCCGCGCTCGTGAGCCACTACGAAGAACTGGTGGACCACGTGCGGCGCCTGAGCTTCGGCCGCGGCGAGCGCGGCGCCGCGCGCGAGATCGTGCACGAGGTCTGCGCCGACCTGATCGAGACGCCGCCGCGCACGCCGATCCACACGCCGCTGGCCTTCCTGCGCATCCTCTCCAAGCGCCGCGCGGTCGACCGCTGGCGCGCCGAGCGCAGCCGCGACGCGCTGATCGAGCTGATGGCCGAGCCGCCCGAGGCGCTCGACCTGCACGAGCCGGCGCGCATCGTCGCCGCGCGCGAGGGCATCGAGGTGCTGGCCGAGGCCATCGCGGCACTGCCGCAGCGCTGCCGCGAGGTGTTCGTGATGCACAAGGTGCACGAGCTGCCGCAGGCCGAGGTGGCGGCGCACCTGGGCATCTCGGTCAAGGCGGTCGAGAAGCATCTGCGCCGCGGCATGGAGACCTGCGCCCGTGCGTTGGTGGATTTCCATGGCTGAGCGCCGCGACGCATCGCCGCGTGCCCTCGCTGGCGAACCTGTCGGCGTGCCGCTCGCGCGCCCCGGCGGCGGCGCGCTCGACGAGGCGCTCGATGCCGGCCGCGATACGCTCAAAGCCCTGTTCCCGCTGCCGCCGGCGCGCGCCAAGGCCGCGCCGCGGCGCACCGGACGCGCGGTCGGCGCGGCGCTGGCGCTGGCCTTCGCGACGCTGGCGCTGGCCTTCGCGACGCTGGCCTGCCTCTGGGTGCTCGATCCAGCCTACCGCCACGAGCAGTTCGCCTCTGCCGTCGGCGAGCGCCGACAGCTCGAGCTGGCCGACGGCTCCCGCCTGACGCTCGACACCGGCACCGAGCTCGCGGTGTCGTGGCACCTGCGCAGCCGCCGCGTCGAGCTGCTCCAGGGGCGCGCGCGCTTCGCCGTCGCCAAGGCCGTGGTGCGGCCCTTCGAGGTCGACGCGGGCCGGGCCCAGGTGCGCGTGGTGGGCACCGTGTTCGACGTGCGCCGCGATCCGGCCGAGGTGCAGGTGGTGGTGTACGAGGGCAAGGTCGAGGTGCGGCGCGCCGGCGAGGCGCAGGCCGCGCTGGTGACGCCGGGGCGCGCGCTGCGCGTCGGCAACGACAGCGGCAACGGCCAGCCGGCCGCGGCGCAGCCCGTGGACATCGATGCCGAGGGCGGCTGGCAACAGGGCCGGCTGGTCTTCAGCCGCACGCCGCTGTCGCAGGCACTGGCCGAGATGCAGCGCTACCGGCGCGAACCGGTGCGGCTGCGCGAGGACCCGGCGCGCCCGATCGGCGATCTCGCGCTCTCGGGCACCTTCGACAGCGCCCAGACCGACCGCGCGCTCGAACTGCTGCCGCGCATCCTGCCGGTGCAGGTCGCGCGCCTGCCCGACGGCACGGTCGAGGTGCGGGCGCGCTGAGTTCGAGAAATTTCTTCGCCGCGAGGTAGGGTTGGCCGCGGCCGGATCCGACAGACCTTCAGAGAGCCCATCACTTTCCGAAGGAACCGACCCCCGTGAGCCGCCCTACCGCCCGCATTGCCGGGCTTCTTCGCCAGACCCGGCACCAGATCGTCCTGCCGCTGCAACTGCGCGGCCCCCTCCCGCGCCGCGCCGCGCTGGCCTCGGCCTGCGCGCTGGTCGCCTGCATGGCGCAGGCGCAGGCCGTGCGCCATGCGATCGACCTGCCGGCCGCCCCGCTCGAGCGCTCGCTCAACGAGCTCGCGCGCCTGACCGGCGTGCAGGTGCTGTTCGCCTCTTCGTTGACGCAGGGGCGCGATGCGCCCGCGCTGCGCGGCAGCTTCAGCGCGCAGGAGGCGCTCGACCGGCTGCTGCAGGGCACCGGCCTGTCGGCGCGGCCTCAGGGCGGCCAGGCCTTCACCGTGGAGCCGGCCTCGCCCGCGGCCGGCGCCGCGCTGCCCGAGATCCGCGTCACGGCCGATGCCGGCCGCGAGAACCCGCTGGGCCCGCCCGTGCGCTTCGCCGCCACGCGCAGCGCCACCGCGACCAAGTCCGATACGCCGCTGCTCGAGGTGCCGCAGACCGTCAACGTCGTGACCGCGCGCGAGATCGACGCCCAGGGCGCGCAGAACCTCGGCCAGACCCTGCGCTACACGGCCGGCGTGCTGTCGGAGACCTTCGGCGCCACCTCGCAGTTCGACATCTACACCCAGGTGCGCGGCTTCCGCCCCGACCTCTACCTCGACGGCGTGCAGCTGCCCTACGGCGCCGCCGGCAGCGGCTTCGCGAGCGCGGTGGTCGATCCCTACGTGCTCGAGCGCGTCGAGGTGCTCAAGGGACCTTCGTCGGGCCTCTACGGCCAGAGCGGCCCCGGCGGCATCGTGAACATGGTGAGCAAGCGCCCGACCGAGACGCCGCAGCGCGAGCTCGAGCTGCAGGCCGGCAGCTTCGGGCGCAAGCAGGTCGCGGCCGACCTCAGCGGCCCGCTCAACGCGGAAGGCACGCTGCGCTACCGGCTGGTGGCGCTGGCGCGCGAGGCGGGCACGCAGGTCGACTTCGTCGACAACGACCGCCGGCTGATCGCGCCCGCCATCACCTGGCAGCCCGACGCACGCACCAGCTTCACGCTGCAGGCCTACAACCAGACCGAGCGCAACGCCCACACGCTGTTCAACTACCTGCCGATCCAGGGCACGCTGCGGCCCAACATCAACGGCCGCCTGCCGTTCGAGCGCTACGCGGGCGAGCCGGACTTCGACCGCCTCAGCCGCGACCAGAGCTGGCTCGGCTACAGCTTCGAGCACCGCTTCAGCGACACCGTGAGCTTCCGCCAGAACATGCGCGCCGCGCGCACCGAGTTCGAGGGCCGCGCCATCACCATCCTGCAGACCGGCGGCCTGCTGCCCGACCAGCGCACCCTGCGTCGCACCGCCGCCAACACCGCGGCCAACGCCAGCACCTTCAGCATCGACAACCAGCTCGCGCTGCGCTTCGACACCGGCGCCGTGCGCCACGATGCCTTGATCGGCATCGACCACCGCCGCGAGATCGGCGACTTCGATTTCGGCCGTCGCGCCGCGCCCAGCCTCGACGTCTATGCGCCGGTCTACGGGCAGCCGATCGTCGACCCCGGCTTCAACCTCAGCAACACCACGTCGCGGCTCGAACAGACCGGCCTGTACTTCCAGGACCAGATGCGCCTGGGCGGCTGGATCGCCACGCTGGGCCTGCGGCACGACGACGCCAAGACCCGCACCGTGAACCGCCGCGCCAGCACCGCCACGCAGCAGAGCGACAGCAAGACCACCGGCCGCATCGGCCTGGGCTACCTGTTCGACAACGGCGTCGCGCCCTATGTGAGCTACGCGACCTCGTTCCAGCCGGTGTCGGGCAGCAGCTTCGGCGGCGTGCCCTTCCAGCCCACCACCGGCAAGCAGGTCGAGGCCGGCCTCAAGTACCAGCCGGCCAGCGGCATCGGCCTGTTCACCGCATCGGCCTTCGAGCTCACCGAGCAGAACCGCGTCACGCCCGACCTCGCGAACACCGGCTTCAACGTGCAGACCGGCGAGGTGCGCGTGCGCGGCCTCGAGCTCGAGGCCAAGACCGAGCTGATGCCGGGCCTGAACCTCACGGCCGCCTACGCCTGGCTGCACCACCGCATCACGCGCAGCAACACGCCCTCGGAAGTGGG
This sequence comes from Variovorax sp. GW821-FHT10D07, assembly GCF_059415325.1. NCBI lineage: Bacteria > Pseudomonadati > Pseudomonadota > Betaproteobacteria > Burkholderiales > Comamonadaceae > Variovorax > Variovorax sp. GW821-FHT10D07. Next base: position 901,597 of record NZ_JBWKMZ010000001.1, read on the forward strand.
CGCGCGGCTCTACGGCACGCCCGACCACCAGGGCTCGCTGTGGCTCGATTACGAACTGCAGCGCGGCGCCCTCGCGGGCCTGGGCCTGTCGGCCGGCGTGCGCCGCATCGGCGCCACCTTCGACGCCAGCAACCTCTACCGCATGCCGGCCTACACGCTGGTCGACATCGGCCTGCGCTACGACCTGGGCCGCGCCAGCCCCTCGCTGCGCGGCGCGCGCCTGAGCCTCACGGCCTCGAACCTCGCCGACCGCTACTACATCTCCACCTGCAACACCACCTCGGGCTGCACCCTGGGCAACCGCCGCACGGTGATCGCCTCGCTGAGCTACCAATGGTGAGCCCGGCCCGGCTTCGGCTGTGGTCCGCGGTGCACCGCTGGACCAGCCTGATCGCGACCGCCCTGCTGCTGCTGACCTGCGTCACCGGGCTGCCGCTGATCTTCCACGACGAGATCGAGGACTGGCTCGATCCGCCGCCCGCGCGCCAGCAGCCGGCCACCAACGCCGTCGCGCCCGCGCTCGACGCGCTGGTGGCGCGCGCGCTCGCGGCGCATCCCGGCAGCGTGGCGGTGTCGCTCGGCTTCTCGCGCCCCGCGCCGGGTTCCACCGAACCGCCCACGGTCGTGATCGCCACCGGCCCCGACGCGCAGGCGCCGTTCGCGCAACTGCGCCGCCACACCTTCGACCTGCGCGACGGCACCTTGCTGCAGTTGCCGCCGCCGCGCACCGGCGGCTTCATGGACACCGTGCTCGAGCTGCACAAGAACCTGCTCGCGGGCCTGCCGGGCGCGCTGCTGCTCGGCGCCATGGGCCTGCTGCTGGTGGCCTCGGTGGTCTCGGGCGTGGTGGTCTACGGGCCCTTCATGCGCAAGCTGCGCTTCGGCACCGTGCGCGCCGGCCGGCGCGCGCGCTGGCTCGACCTGCACAACCTGGTCGGCATCGGCATCGCGGCCTGGTTGCTGGTGGTGGGCACCACGGGCGCGATCAACACGCTGCACGACCCGATCGCCGCGCACTGGCGCGCCGAGGTGCTGCCGCAGATGACCGGGCCCTATCGCGGCCTGCCGCCGCCCGGGCGGATCGGCTCGATCGATGCCGCCATCGCCACCGCGCGCGCCGCGGCGCCGGGCATGGAAGTGCAGTCCGTGTTCCTGCCGGGCACCAGCTTCGCCACGCCGCATCACTTCGGCGTCTACCTGCGCGGTGCCACGCCGCTGTCGATGCGCATCCTCAAGCCGGCGCTGGTCGACGCGGCCACCGGGGCCCTGAGCGACATCCGCGAAATGCCCTGGTACGTGAAGGCGCTGTTCGTCTCGCAGCCGCTGCACTTCGGCGACTACGGCGGGCTGCCGATGAAGTGGATGTGGCTGGTGCTGGACCTGCTCGCGATCGCGGTGCTGGTCAGCGGGTTGTACCTGTGGGTCGTGCGGCGGCGTCGCGTCGCGGAGGTGCCGCCATCGCGTCCGCGCGGCGAGTCCGAGGCCGCCACCGAAGGCAGCCCCTCGACCTGGCGCATGCCGAAGCTGCTCGCGCTGTGCATCTGCGTGGGGCTCGGCGTGGCCTGCGTCACGAGCGACGCGGCGCTCAAGTGGGCGGCCGACCTCGCGTTGGCGATCCCGCTCGCGGTGGTCTTCTGGTTCGTGCTGCGCGGGCTGCGCAGGTAGCGGGTCGCCGGGCGGACTTCAGGCGCGCGCCGCCGCCTGGGCCTCCAGGCGGTCCGCGACCTCCCTGAGCGCCGCCAGCGGCGAGGCGCGCAGTCGCTGAACGACCTCGGCCAGGTAGTGCTTCGGAGCGGTCTCGGGAATGCGTTCGAACCAGCGCACCGCCGCGTCGATCTCGCCCTGCTCGGCCAGCATGCTCGCGTGGCTGAAGCGACCGCGAAAGTCGCCGGCCTCGGCCGATGCCCGATAGAGCGCGCGGGCCCGGTCCCGGTCCCGCGGCACGACGAGGCCGTCCTCGTGGTAGCGGCCGAGCATGTTCATCGAACGCGCATGCCCGAGCGCCGCCGCGCGCCGGTACCAGTCGAAGGCCGCGGCGTGGTCCAGCGCGATGCCGCGCCCCGTCGCCAGCAGGTTGGCGAGGTTGTACATGCCCCAGTCGAGGCCGAGCTCGGCGCTCGCGCGGTAGGCGCTGGCCGCGCGCTGCGGATCGGGCGCGGTGCCCCAGCCGTGCTCGAAACAGCGCCCGAGCATGTTGGCCGCCATCGGATGGCGCTGCTCGGCCGCGCGCTGGAACCAGGCGAAGGCCGAGGCCTCGTTGCGCGCCACGCCGCGGCCATCGAGCAACCATTGCCCGAGCACCGCCTGCGCTTCGGCATGCCCCGCATGGGCGGCCGCCGACAGCCAGGTCGCGGCGCGCTCGGGCGGGCCGGCGAGCAGCGCGTCCCATTGCGCGCGCGTCAGGGTGTTGAGCGCGCTCGCGTTGGGGAACACGAACGCGGGGGATGCGCCTTCGCTGCTCACGCTCGTCGTCGCATCAAGCGCTTCGTCGATCAGAACGAGAAGTTGCCCGTCAGCGTCACCGAGCGGCCCGGCGCGATGTTCGCGTAGTGCGTCGAGTAGGCCGTGTTGTAGTAGATGCGGTCGGTCAGGTTCTGGACGTTGAGCTGCAGGTTGAAGCTCTTGTTCACGCGGTAGCCGGCCATCGCGTCGATGCGGGTGTAGCCCGGAATGCTGCGCTTGATCAGCGTGGCGCCGCCCGTGCCGGCGGCCCAGGCGAAGCCGCCGTAGACCTCGCTCTGGTAGAAGGCGCCCAGGCCGAAGGTCCAGTCGGAGGTGGGCTTGTAGGTCGCCCAGATGCTCGCGCTGTGCTTCGGCGTGTTCGGGAACGGCTGGCCCGTGCCGGCGTTGGGCACGTAGACCGTACGGCCGCTGGCATCGGTGGTGCTGCTCTGGCCGAGGTTCTTGCCCTTGCTGTCGAGCAGGGTGTAGCCGCCGAAGACCGAGAGCTGGTGCGTGATGTTGCCCGAGAAGCCGAGCTCGAAGCCGCGCACCTGCTTGTCCCCGGCCAGCGACACGGTGCCGTCGGTCGGGTTGGTGATGCGCGCGTTGGTGGTCTCGATCTGGAAGATCGCGCCGGTCAGCGACAGCTTGCGCTCCAGCAGGTCCCACTTGGTGCCGAGCTCGATGCTGCGGTTCTTCTCCGGCTTCAGGTCGATCGCGGTGTTGGCCACGCCGCCCACGGTGCCGCTGAGGGCCTGGCTCTCCGAGCCCTGGCCCAGGCTGTTGCCGCCCGGCGTGGAGGAGGTTCCGATCGACGCGTAGATGCTGCCGTTGCTGGCGGGCTTGTAGACCACGCCGAGCTGGTAGTTCAGCAGCGTGTCGTTGCGCTCGAACTTCGTGCGGATGCCGCTGGTGAGCACCGGCAGCGCCATGCCGCCGGTGGCGGTGGTGCTGGGATAGGGGTTGGTCTGCTGCGTCTTGTAGCTGTCCAGGCGCAGGCCCGCGTTGACGATCCACTGCGGCGACAGCTCGATGCTGTCGAAGCCGTAGAGCGACGCGGTGTCGGTGCGGTAGCTGGTCGGGTTGCCGTTGGGCACGAAGGTGCCCAGCCACGGGTCGCTGGACGTGGGGTAGTACAGGCTCGTGCAGACGAAGCTCGAGCCCACGCCGGCGCCGCCCGGGCACTTCTGCTGCGCCGTGTAGGCGCGGTTGACCTGGGTGTAGCTGTCGTTGTCGGCGCGTTCGCGCGACAGCTCCAGGCCCGTGACGTAGCTGTGCTTGACGCTGCCGGTCTGCAGCTTGCCGCTGAGCTCGGTGGCGTTGGCGAAGGTGTCGATGTCGCGCATGCTGCCGTTGAAGCGGCGCCACACCAGGCCGCGCGCCACGTTGCCCTGGCTGTCGTCGGGCTGGGTCCAGATGTAGTCCATGCTGCTCTTGGTGAAGCGCGTGATGTTGCGCAGCTTCATCTCGGGCGAGATGTCGTGTTCGACCTGCAAGGTGACCGAGTCGGACTTGTCCTTGCGGAAGTCGCGGCCCTCGACGCCGTACCAGTTCTTGCGGTCGAAGCCGTAGGTCGGCTGGAGCTCGACCACGCCGAAGCGCGGGAAGCTCGCGGGCAGGTAGTAGGGAATGCCGCCGTCGGGCACGTCGTCGGTGCGCATGTGGAACAGCGACAGCGTCACGCGCGTGGGCGTGCCCAGGCCCCAGCTGATCGAGGGCGCGATGCCGAAGCGCTTGTTGCTCGGGCCGTTGCGGCCCGCGACGTCGGCGCCGAAGTCCATGAGGTTCAGGCGGAAGGCGCCGTTCTCGCCGAAGCTGCGGTTCCAGTCGATCGTCTCGCGGTGGTACTTGTCGCTGCCCAGGCCGACCGAGCCGAGGAAGAAGTTCTCCTGCTTCGGTGCCTTGGTGTAGAGGTTGATCGTGCCGCCGGCGCCGCCGCGTCCGCCCGAGGTCGAGTCCGGTCCCTTGACCACTTCCACCGACTCGAGGTTGAAGACCTCGCGCGTGCTCGGCGCGATGTCGCGCAGGCCGTCGACGAAGGTGCTGGCCTGGCTGTCGTAGCCGCGCAGGAAGGGCCGGTCGCCGACCGGGTTGCCGCCCTCCCCGGCGCCGAAGGTGATGCCGGGCGTGGTGCGCAGCGCTTCGGTCAGCGTCGTCGCGTTGATCTGCGTCATCACTTCCTGCGGGATGACGGTGACGGACTTGGGCGTATCGAGCAGCGGTGCCGTCTGCTTCGAGGACGAGGACTGCTCCACCTTGTAGTCGGGCGCCGCATCGACCTGCACCTCCTTCAGCGCGCCCTGCGCATGCGCCGCGCCGACCGATCCGAGCGCGACCAGGGTGGCGGCGGTCCTGGTGGCGGCGTGCGCGTTGAGATAGCGCGAAGTCGAGTGCTTGCGGCTTCTGATGTAGGTCATGGTGTGAGTGATTTGTCGAGGTGAAAGCGCTGCCGGCGCGCGGCGCCGGCGGTCACGCGGCTGTGCACTGGAGGTGACATCGGCGTAACAAAGTATCCGCAAATGATAATGACTCGCACTATCGATTTACGGCATCTTTACCTTTGGTTTGCAGAACTTGTTGCCGTCTGACGACGCGATCAATTCGAATGAGAACTTATCTCATTACGAATAAAGGACGTGCTGCGTGCGCCCGCTCATGCGTCGAATTGCGGTGATGCAGAGCGCCGAATGCCCGCGGGGACGTCGCACGTGTCGAGGGAAATCGCTATTTCTCCAATGCGTTGAGCAACGGAAATAGAAATGGCAATGCGCCGTGGCATTGGCGCGCCAATTCGAATGCATTGCGGACCGAGTCTCCATCGCGACATCGGCGTGCGCGAACCCGGTCCGCGCAGTGACGACCGCGCCCTAAGCCAGCGCCGAACGCAGCTCCCGCACCCCGCGCCCCAGCTTGCGCCGCAACAGGCTGCGCACGGTCGCGGCATCGGCATAGCCGACCTCGCTCGCGATCTCCTCGAGGCCCTGGCCGATCGAGACCAGGTGCTGCGCATGCTCGACGCGCAGGTCCTGGAAGAAGGCCAGCGGCGACTTGCCGAGCACCGCCTCCATGCGCCGCTGCAAGGTGCGCGGGCTGACCGCGAGCGCGTCCGCCGCATCGTGCAGCGAGAAGCCCCGCGCGAGGCGTTCGCGGGCCCAGCGCTCGAAGCGCTCGATCAGCGGATCGGCATGCGCGAGGTGGTCGGGAATGATGTATTGCGCCTGCGAGGGCCGCTTGTCGACCAGCATCAGGCGCGACACCAGCGCGGCGGTCTCGGGGCTCGCCTGGCGCATCAGCCACAGCGCGAGATCGAGATGCCCCATCGCCGCGCCGGCCGTGACCACGCGGCCCGAGGCGACCACCATGCGCGACTCGTCGAGCCGCACCCGCGGATAGCGCTCGCGGAACAGCGGCGCCAGCGGCCACATGGTGGTGGCCTCCTGGCCGTCGAGCAGGCCGGTCTCGGCCAGCAGGAAGCTCGCGATGCAGGCGCCGCCCACGCCGCTGCCCTGCGCATGCCAGCTGCGCAGCATGGCCATGGCATCGCGCACGTCGCGCCGGCCCAGCGCCTCGACCAGGCGCGCGGGCTGCTTGGTGTTGAGCGCGGGCACCAGCACCCAGTCGGGCTGGCGCAGCGCGTCGGCCGGGTCCACCACCATGGTCAGGCCATGCGCCGTGCGGATGCGCTGGCGCACGCCGACCACGCGCAGCTCGAAGGGCGGCCGCGCCGCGCCCTGCTCGGCCGCCACCTCGTTGGCCGCGGAGAACAGGTCGAGGAACACGCTGAGGCCGGTGTCGAACACGCCATCGAGCGCCAGGATCGCGAGCTTCATCATGGCGCGAATGATACCAATATTGTCATTTACGACCATGGCGCCATTGGGAAGGCCCGCCTACGCTAGGGACCATGACATCGCCCATCGACTCCCCCCTGGACCGTTCGGCCTGGACCGCGCTGGTCGGCCTGCAGGCCCACCTGGGCCACGGCAACGCCCTGGCCCGCCGCTACCACCCCGAGGTCGCGCCGTTCGCGGGGCTGGTCGAGGAAAGCCCGGCCGCCTTCGAGGCGCTGCGCGCGCTGCTGGGCCCGGACGATCGCGTCATGGTGCCCACGCTCGCGCCCGTCGCCGGCATCGACGGCCTGCAGGCCAGGCTGCTGGGCCAGGTCCACCAGATGGTCGCGCTGCAGCCCGGCACGGGCCGCGCGGCGCAGCTGCAAGCCACGCCGCTGAACACATCCGACGTGCCCGATGCCCTGGCGCTGGTCGGCCGCACCCGGCCCGGCCCCTTCGGCCCGCGCACGCTCGAGATGGGCGACTACCTCGGCGTCCGCGACCAGGGCCTGCTCGTGGCCATGGCCGGCGAGCGCATGCGCTTCGACGGCCACGCCGAGATCAGCGCGGTCTGTGTCGACGACGCCTGGCGCGGACGCGGCCTGGCCGCCGGCCTCGTGAACCTGCTGCGCGCGCGCATCGAGGCGCGCGGCGAGACCGCCTTCCTGCACGTGCTCAGCGACAACGCGAATGCGATCGCGCTCTACGAGCGGCTCGGCTTTCGCCATCGCCGCACCCTCTTCCTGCACCAGATCGCCCTGGCCACCGTTTGACTCACCCCGCGCTCCGGCGCACAAGGAAACACCATGAAGATCCAAGGTTCCGTCGTATTCGTGACGGGCGCCAACCGGGGCCTCGGCCTCGAATTCGCCCGCCAGGCGCTGGCGCTCGGCGCCGCCAAGGTCTATGCCGCCGCGCGCGAGCCCTCGCAGATCCCGCTGCTGGGCGTGCTGCCGATCCGGCTCGACGTGCGCGATCCCGCGCAGGTTGCCCAGGCCGCGGCCGATTGCCGCGACGTGACGCTGCTGATCAACAACGCGGGCATCGGCCGGCTCGGCGGCTTCGTCGGCGGTGATGCCGAGACCGACCCCGTGGCCGTCCTGCGCGAACAGCTCGAGACCAACCTCTTCGGCATGCTGCACATGAGCCGCGCCTTCGCGGGCGTGCTGGGCCGCAACGGCGGCGGCGCGATGCTCAACCTGCTGTCGCTCTTCAGCTGGGCCAACACGCCGATGATCGGCGCCTACGGCGTGAGCAAGGCCGCGGCCTGGGCGCTGACCAACGGCCTGCGCCACGAGCTGCGCGCGCAGGGCGCGCAGGTGGTGGGCTTTCATGCCGGGCCGATCGATACCGACATGGTGCGCGCGCTCGAAGTGCCCAAGGCCTCGCCCGAGGACGTGGTGCGCCAGTCGTACGCGGCCATCGAGGCCGGCCAGGAGGAAGTGCTGGTCGACGAGGGCACGCGCCAGGTCAAGGGCGCGCTGTCGCAGGGCATCTACCTGCGCGACGTCATGGCCGGGTGATTTCTGCGGGCAGGAGGACGCGTTGTCCGACGCGCGAAGCGCCGGCACGCGCCGGAAGATGGCTGCATGAAGATCGCCACCTTCAACGTCAACGGCATCCACAGCCGGCTCGACCGGCTGCTCGAATGGCTCGCCGAATCGAAGCCCGACGTGGCCTGCCTGCAGGAACTCAAGTCGCCCGATGCCAAGCTGCCGCTCGCGGCGATCCGGCGCGCGGGCTACGGCGTGGTCGCGCACGGCCAGCCCGCCTGGAACGGTGTGGCCATCCTCGCGCGCGGGCGCGAGCCGATCGAAACCGGGCGCGGCCTGCCGGGCATGGAGGACGACCCGCAGAGCCGCTACCTCGAGGCCGTGGTCGATGGCGTGCTGGTCGGCTGCCTCTACCTGCCCAACGGCAATCCGCAGCCCGGGCCGAAGTTCGACTACAAGCTCCAGTGGTTCGAAGCCTTCCACAAGCATGCGAAGAAGCTGTACGCGAGCGGCCTGCCCGTGGTGCTCGCGGGCGACTACAACGTCGTGCCCACCGATGCCGACATCTACAACCCCGCCTCGTGGCGCGACGACGCGCTGCTGCAGCCCGAGAGCCGCGCCGCCTACGCGCGCCTGCTGAAGCAGGGCTGGACCGACGCGATCCGCACGCGCCATCCCGAGCGCGCGCCCTTCACCTTCTGGACCTACTGGCGCAACCGCTTCCCGCGCGACGCCGGCCTGCGCATCGACCACCTGCTGCTGAACGCCGAACTCGCGCCGCTGCTGCGCGAGGCCGGCGTGGATCGCGACGTGCGCGGCCGCCCCGGCGCGAGCGACCACGCGCCGGCCTGGATCGAACTCGACCTGCCCGCGTCGTCACGCCAGTAACAAAACCGTCACCGGGCGGTGCGAGCATGCGCGGTTCTCACAAGGCGCCCCGTCTTTGCCGCACCGATGCGACTCCTCTTCCGATCGTGCGCGTCGTTCGCGCTGCCGGCGCGCCGCCCTCTGGATGCTCTGCGGGCTCGCGGCGCCGATGCTGGCCGCCGCTGAGCCGGCCGTGGCGCCGCCGCTCGCCGCCGCGCCCGATGCCATCGAGGCGCCGTCCTTCGAATTCGACCTGCCCGCGCAGCCGCTCGCGCTGGCGCTCGACCGCTTCGCCGACCTCACGGGCCGCGCCGCGCTCTTCAGCAGCACGCTGGTGGCCGGGCGCACGTCCGCGGCCGTGCGCGGGCGCCTCGCGCCGCTGGCCGCGCTGCAGGCGCTGCTGCAGGGCACGGGACTCGAGGCCGAGGAAGTCAGCGCGGGCCGCGTCGCCGCGCTGGTGCTCAAGCCCGCAGGCCCGTCGCCCTCGGCCCCTGTCGCCGCCGCCCCGAGCGCGGGCCAGGAGAACTACGACAGCCTGATCCAGGCACGGGTCTGGGAGGCGCTGTGCGCCGCCCCGCTGACCGCGCAGGGCGGCTACCGCTCGCTGCTGCGCTTTCGCATCGATGCGGCCGGCCGCGTGCAGCGCGCGCAGCTGCTCGGCGGCAGTGGCGACGCGCGGCGCGACCTGCTGCTGGTGGAGGCGCTCGAGCGCGTGCGCATCGGGCGTGCGCCGCCGCCGCAGATGCCGCAGCCGGTGACGATGCTGATCCTGCCCGAGCAGGGCGGCACGCCGGCCTGCGCGAGCCGGGGGCGCTAGCGATGTCGGAAGAAGTCCGGCTGCTGCTGCTCGACTTCCTGTCGCAGCGCTATGGCGACCTCAAGCGCCGGCTGACGCGCGTGCTGGGCAACGACGACCTCGCGGGCGACGCGCTGCAGGACACCTGGCTGCGCCTGCGGCGGCTCGAGGACCAGGCGCCGATCGTGAATCCGCGCGCCTTCCTGATGCGCATGGCCGTGAACATCGCGATCAACGACCTGCGCAGCCAGAGCCGCGTGGTGCCGCGCAGCGAGGTCGATGCGCTGCTCGAGGTGCCCGACGCGGCGCCGGGCCCCGAGCAGATCGCCGAGTCGCGCTCGGAGATGGAGGCGCTGCAGAAGATCATCGCGCGCATGCCGCAGCGGCGCCGCGACGTGCTGCTGCTCGTGCGCTGGGAAGGCCTGCCGCAGAAGGAGGTGGCGCAGCGCCTGGGCATCTCGCTGCACACCGTCGAGCACGAACTCAAGCGCGCGCAGGATTTCTGCGCCGCCCAGATGGGAAAGAAAAAATAGTTGGCGGATTCGCGCCCCGCCAACTGTCTTGCACCAGTGACGCCATGAAGACACCCTCCGCACCGATCGACGATCCCGCCGCAGCCACCGAGGCGCTGCGCGAGGAGGCGCGCATCTGGCTGAGCCGGCTGGCGGGTGCCGAGCCCACGCAGATGGACGTGCAGGCCTTCCAGCGCTGGCAGCGCACCAGCCCCGCGCATGCGGCCGCCTTCGACGAGGCCAGGCGCCAGTGGGCCTCGATGCGGCTCGCGCTCGGCGGCCTGCTGCGTACCGACCCGAAGCTCGCCGCGCGCCACGAGCGGCTGCGCCATGGCGCCTCGGCGCAGCCGGGCCGCCGGGCCTTTCTCGGCGCGGCCGCCGGCGCGGCGGTGGCGGCCGGCGTGGTGGCGGTCGTGCATCCGCCGCTGGGCCTGTGGCCCGCGGCCGGCGAGTGGCGCGCCGACGAGCGCACCGCGACCGGCGAGCAGCGGCAGCTCGTGCTGGCGCGGCAGGTGCGCGTCACGCTGAATACGCAGACCAGCGTGCGCCGCCAGGCCGAAGGCCTCGAGCTGATCGCGGGCGAGGCCGCGATCGACCTGCCGGCCGAGGCCGGCGCCCCCTTCGTCGTGAGCGCGGGCGCGGGCCGCGCGCTGGCGGGCGGCGACGGACCGGGCCGCTTCGAGCTCAGCTACCTGCAGGGCAAGGCCTGCCTCAGCTGCCTCGAAGGCACGGTGCGGCTCGAGCATCCCGCGGGCACGCGGCAGCTGCAGGCGCGCCAGCAGCTGGTGTACGACGCGCAGGCCATCAGCGGCGTGCGCGCGATCGAGCCGGCCGACCTGTCGGCCTGGCGCCGCGGCGAACTGGTGTTCCGGCAGACGCCGCTCGCGCGCGTGGTGGACGAGATCAACCGCTACCGGCCCGGCCGCGTGGTGCTGCTGGCGGCCTCGCGGCGCGACGACCCGGTCAGCGGGCGCTTCTCGATCGCCGTGCTCGACGAGGCGCTGCTGCAGATCCAGCACTCGTTCGGGCTGCAGGCGCGTTCGCTGCCCGGTGGATTGCTGGTCTTGAGCTGAGCCGGCCGCGCAAGAAAAGAGCGCGCGAAAAAGAGAGAAGAAAAAAGTTGGCGGATTCCACCGCCCTCCCGTGTCTTGCAAGGACGGCCCTTCGCAATGCGAAGGGCGGCACCACACGACGACTTCACTCATTGGCGGGAATCTCACATGAACACGCGCGCGCGCATCGGCAGGCCACGGCAGTCCCTGGAACCAGGGCGGGAGCATTTCAGTCTGGCGCCGATCGCGCGCGCCATCGCGCTGGTGCTGATGGCCGGCGGCGTGGTCGGCCCGGCCCAGGCGCAGCGCGCCTTCAGCGGCGCCTGGTTCAACGCCAAGGGCACGGCGCAAAGCACGGCCGCGGCCACGGGCTACCTGCCGAACGGGCAGCCGGCCTCCAGCCTCACGAACCCGCAGGCGCTGCAGCAGCGCAACAACGCGCAGTGGCAGCGCTCGCTCAACAACCTGAACCTGGCCGCGCAGTCGATCGCGGCGCAGCAGGCCGCGCAGGCGGCGGCACGGCAGGCGGCGCAGAACGACGACTCGGTGCCCGACGGCCTGGTCGACGGCGGCCTCAAGGTCGACAGCCAGAGCCTCAGCGCGGGCTGGTTGAACGCCAGGGCGCCGCAGCAGAGCCTGGCCGAGGGCCGCACGCAGGTGCGCATCGAGCAGACCGCCGAGAAGGCGATCCTCAACTGGGAGAGCTTCAACGTCGGGCGCAACACCACGGTGCAGTTCGACCAGCGCGCCGGCACCCTGCCCGACGGCAGCAACGGCTGGGTGGCGCTCAACCGCGTCAATGATCCCAGCGGACGGCCGAGCCGCATCGCGGGACAGATCAAGGCCGACGGCTCGGTCTACATCGTCAACCGCAACGGCATCGTCTTCACCGGCAGCAGCCAGGTCGATACGCGCTCGCTGGTGGCCAGCGCGCTGCGCCTGACCGACCGGCAGTTCATGGCCGGCATCAACACCAACGAGCTGCTCAAGGACCCCTACGGCAGCCCCACCAACACGCCGGCGCCGCAGTTCGGCGAGTTCCCCGAGGTCGCGCCCTACACCATCGACACCACGGTCGAGAACTCGGCGCCCTGGTTCACACCCTCGCACGTGCCCGGCAACGTGAGCGTGCAGGCCGGCGCGCGGCTCACGGCGCAGAAGGGCGGCAAGCTCATGCTGTTCGCGCCCAAGGTCGCGAATGCCGGCACCCTCTCGGCGCCCGACGGCCAGGTCGTGCTGGCGGCCGGCGAGAACGTCTGGCTGTCGAGCGTGCCCTCGAACGCCGGCCCCGACACCGTGCCCTACTACCTGAGCCCGGCGCGCGGCTTCGAGGTCGCGGCCTCCGCGGTGCCGGCGATCGCCTTCGGCTACTACGGCGCGATGTACGGCATCGGCCAGCTCTCGCCCTCCGATTCGCAGCAGCGCTGGGTCAAGGGCGTGCGCGACACCGTGATGCCTGCGATGGTGGCGCGCGCGGCCGAGGTCGGCTACCAGGTCGACAACAGCGGCCAGATCGATGCGCCGCGCGGCGACATCACGCTCACCGGCCGCACCATCGCGCAGAACGGCATCTTGCAGGCGAGCTCGGCGCTCAACAACCGCGAGGGCTCGATCCGGCTGCAGGGCTGGAGCCAGGGCCTGCTGAGCCGCGAGGGCGAGTTCGCGGTGCCGATGTTCTGGGACGCGGGCACGGTCACTTTCGGGCGCGGCAGCGTGACCGCGGTCATGCCCGACCTCACCGACAAGACCGAGCTCGAGCTCGGCGCGCTGGCCACGCGCTACCGGCCCGGTCGCATCGTCGTGGGCGGCGAGCGCATCGACGTCCAGCAGGACGCGCGCCTGGTCGCGCCCGCGGGCGAGATCCGCCTGCTGGCCACGGCCCAGCCCTCGGGCGTGGTGCCCGACAAGCCCGCCAACAACGACGCCAGCCTGCGCGACGGCAGCCGCATCTACATCGACGATGGCGCCTGGCTCAGCGTGGCCGGGCTGCAGGACATCCCGCTGTCGATGGCGAGCAACCTGGTCACGGCCGACCTGCGCATCAACGAGCTGCGCGATTCGCCGCTGTACCGCGACTCGTGGCTGCGCGGCCAGAAGGTGGTGGTCGACCGGCGCGTGCGCGGCGTGTTCGGCAACGGCCCGATGGCCGGCGTGCTGTGGATCGGCGAGAACGACCCGGGTGCCTGGGTCGGCACGCCGCTGGCCGACGTGTCGACCTGGGTCAACCTCAGCAAGACCACGGTCGGCGAACTCGCCACGCTGGGCGGCCACATCAACCTCAAGGCCGGCGGCTCGGTCATCACGCGCGCCGGCTCGATGCTCGACATCGCGGGCGGCTCGGTGAAATACGGCGACGGCTGGATCGACACCACCAAGCTGCTGAGCGCCGACGGCCGCGTGGTCGACATCGGCCGCGCCACGCCCGACATGCAGTACGTCGGCATCGCCGGGCGCTTCAGCGACAGCCATGCGCGCTGGGGCGTCACCGACGACTGGCGCAGCGCGCTGATCGGCCGGCCGCGCTTCGAGCCCGGCTACACCGAGGGCCGCGATGCCGGCTCGATCCAGGTCTTCGCGGGCGAGGCCTACATCCTCGAAGGCGGCATCTGGGGCGGCACGGTCGCGGGCGAACGCGCCACCCAGCCGGTGACGCAAAGCCGCGGCGGCCGCCTGGTGCTGGGCAGCGCCGACAACCCCGCGTTCGCGTTCTCGCCCGGGCAACTGATCCTGGGCAACCGGCCCGAACTGCTGCCGGCCGACTTCACGCTCGAGAGCCCGGTCGACAGCCGCTTCTTCACGGTCGACGGCGAGGGCCGCTACACCAAGACCAGCTGGCTCTCGACCGACACGCTCGAGGCCGCCGGCCTCGGCGCCATGACCTTCAACGTCGGCAAGGGCTTCCTGCTCGAGAAGGATGCCGTGCTCCGGCTCGAGCCCGGCGCCACGCTCAACGTCGGCCTGGCGACCCTCGACACCAACGTGCCCGTGGCCATCGAGGGCACGGTCCGCGCGCCCGGCGGCTCGGTCAACCTGCCGTCGGGACAGATCAGGCTCGGCGCGGGCGCGCGCATCGACGTCTCGGGGTCCTGGATCAACACGGTCGCCGACGGACCCGACCGGCTGCAGCACGCGATCAAGGGCGGCTCGATCGTCCTGGGCGCGCTGCAGGCCGAGGCGGGCGCGGTGCTCGACGTATCGGGCGGCGGCCAGGTCTCGGGCAGCGCAACGAAGCGCAGCGTCACGACCGGCAACGCCGGCGCGATCCAGCTGCTGACGCTGGGCAGCGCCGACACCCTCGATCGGCTCGACCTGCGCGCCTTCTCGGCCGGCTCGGGCGGCGCGCTGTCGATCAACGCGAACGGCTACGACGTGCAACTCGGTGGCAACAACGACGGCGGCGACGCGCTGCTGCACCTGCCCGCGGACCTCTACGCCTCGCGCGGCTTCCGTTCGCTGACGGTCGACAACGCCAAGGGCATCGCGGTGCCCGAGGGCGTGGCGGTCTCGCTGCGGCCGCGGGCCATCGATCTCGGCGGCGTCGATGCCACGCGCATCGCCTCGGGCGCGAACCTGGCCGAGCTGGGCCCGCTGCGCGCGCTGCCGCTCGAACAGCGGCTCGCGCGCGCACCCGCCTCGCTGCTGCTGGCGGGCAACACGGTGGAGGTCGGCACCGGCGCGCGCATCGAGGTCGACACCGGCGGCTCGCTCCAGCTCGGCAACGACAGCGGCGCGATCGGCGTCGTGCCCGGCAGCATCGTCGTGCGCGGCACGCTCGAGGCGCCGGCCGGCCGCATCGGCCTCTACAGCGCCGGCGAGCTCCGGCTCGCGGACGGCGCGAGCCTGCTGGCGCGCGGCGTGCCGGCGATCCATCGCGACGGGCCCGTCGGCCGCAGCGGCAGCGTGCTCGACGGCGGCCGCGTGCTGCTGCGCGGCGACGTGCAGCTCGACGCGGGCAGCCTGATCAACGTGTCGGGCAGCGCGGGCGAGATCGACGTGCCGCGCCAGGGCTTCGCGCGCGATCGCGGTGCCGCGACGCTCGCGCTGGCCAGCGATGGCGGCAGCATCGAGATCGAGGGCCATGCCCAGGTGCTGGGCACCCTGCGCGCCCGCGCGGGCGGTGCCGGCGCGCGCGGCGGCAGCCTGAAGCTCACCAGTGCCGGCGGCGCGGAATCGCCGGCCGACCAGCTCAAGTGGATCATGCTGCAGTTCGCGGGCGGCGAAGGCGTCGCCAAGTGGGAGGACGCGATCGGCGTCGACTACAGCAGCTACTTCTCGACGGCTGCCGGCCCCTTCGTGTTCACGCGCGAGATGGTCGAGCTGTTCGAGGCCCTGCCCGATGCGGCCGACTTCCGGGTCGTGAACAAGGCGCCGGCCGCCGGCGGCGGCCCTGCCCTGCCCGATGCCACGGCCTTCTTCGCCGACGGCTACCTCGAGGAGATCCTCAACTTCGGCCCCGGCTTCGACCTGCGCGGCGTGTTCACGGGCGCCGCCAGCGCCAAGCCGCCCTCGGTGCTGCTGGCTTCGGCCGTCAACGAGGGCGGCTTCGACCAGTTCGCGATCCAGACGCCGAAGACGGTGCGCCTCGACGGCGTGCACCTCCAGCTCGGCCGCTCGATCACCATCGGCGGCACGCTCGCGAACGCGGGCCGTGCCGATGCCAGCCTGCGGGCGCCGCGCATCGTGCTGTCGACGCCCTCGGTGACGCCCGGCAACGCGGCCGCCGAGCGCGCCGGCAGCCTGAACCTCGATGCCACGCTGATCGACATCGACGGCGGCGCCGCGATCCGCGGCTTCGCCGACACGGTGCTGACGGCGCGCGACCTGCGCATCGCCGACAACGTCGAGGCGCCCGGTGCCGTGCTCGACGTCGAGGGCCGCCTGCTGATGCAGGCGGCGCAGGTCTATCCGGCCACCGGCGCCAAGGCCACGATCCGCGCCACCGATGCGATCCGCATCGAGCGCAACGGCGAGGCCGAAACGCCGCTGTCGGCCGCCGGCAGCCTGACGCTGGAAGCGCCGCGCATCGCGCAGAACGGCGTGCTGCGCGCGCCCTTCGGCCAGATCGTGCTGAAGGCGGGCGAAAGCGTGACGCTCGGCGCGGGCAGCATCACCTCGGTGTCGGGCGACGGTCTGGTGCTGCCCTATGGCGCGCTGCGCAACAACGAGTTCTGGACCGACCCGACCCGGCCCCAGACCGAGGCCGCGGTCGACCTGAGCGCGCCGCCCGAGAAGCGCATCACCCTCGATGCGCCGAGCGTGGAACTGGCGGCGGGCTCGGTGGTCGACGTGGCCGGCGGCGGCGACCTGCATGCGCGCGAGTTCGTGCCTGGCACCGGCGGCTCGCACGACCTGCTCGCCATGCCCGGCGTGTTCGCGATCCTGCCCGCGAGCCGGGCCGCCATGGCGCCGGGCGCCGCGGTGGGCGAACGCATCTGGCTCGCGGGCGGCCAGGGCCTGGAGGCCGGCTGGTATGCCGTGCTGCCCGCGAGCTACGCGGCGCTGCCGGGCGCCTTCGCGGTCATGCCCGGCGGCGGCGCGGCCTCGGCCAGCGCGACCCGCACCGTGGCCGTGGCCGACGGCTCGATGGTGGTCTCGGGCTACCGCGGCGACGGACTGACCGGCGCGCGCGAGGCCGGCTACACCAGCTGGCGCGTGCTGCCGGGCCAGGCGCTGCGCGGCTACAGCGAATACAACGAGGCGCTGGCCAGCGAGTTCTTCTCGTCCGATGCCTTCCGGCTCACGCAGTACCGGCGCACCGGCACCGACATCGCGATCCCGCGGCTGCCGGTGGATGCCGGCTCGCTGGTGCTGCGCGCCACCGACTCGCTCAAGCTCGACGGCCGCCTCGACATGAAGGCGGCGGCCGGCGGGCGCGGCGGCATGCTGGACATCGCGGCCCAGAAGATCGCCGTGGTGGGCGCGGGCCAGGACGGCGGTGCGCTGCGCGCCCAGGGCTACCTGGTGATCGACGCGGCCTCGCTGTCGAACACCGGCGCGGCCAGCCTGCTGATCGGCGGCGTGCGCACCGGCGACCCGCTGGGCATGCGCGTCGAGGTCACGGCCAGCGACATCGTGGTGCGCAACGACGGGCAGTCGGCGCTGTCGGGGCCCGAGCTCATCCTCGCGGCGAGCGGCCAGGTCACGGTCGAGTCGGGCAGCGTGCTCACGGCGCGCGGCGGCACGGCCAGCACCGGCAGCCTGGTGATCGCGCCGCAGGCCAAGGCCATCTACACCGACCCCGACGGCTGGCTCGACGACAACTACGACGGCGTGATCGACGCCAAGGATGCGCTCGACGACGTGCTGACCGCGAAGGCGCGCGACTGGGGCGCTCTGATCCGGCTGTCGAACGCGGGCGATGCGCGCGTGCTGCGCGAGGGCGTGGACCTGAACGAAGCCGGCCGCGCGCTGATCCAGGAAGGCGCGGTGCTGCAGGGCGGCGCCTCGCTGACCATCGACGCCACGCGCGGCACCACCCTCGCCTCGTCGGCGCAGGTCTCGGGCAGCGGCATCACGCTGAGCGGCGGGCGCGTGGGCTTCGGCGGCGGCAGCGAGGGGCTGGTGTTCGACCAGCGCGCGCTGGCCCAGCTCGCGAATGCCGAGCGGCTGCGGCTGCGCAGCTACACCAGCATGGACTTCCACGGCGACATCGACTTCGGCCGCGCCGGTCTCGGCAACGTGACGCTCGACGCGGCCACGCTGGCGGGCTACGGCAATGCGAGCGTGGTGCTGCGCGCCCAGGGCCTGACTCTGGAGAACAGCGTGGCGGCGGTGGCCGATGCCAGCGCGCTGCCGGTGGGCACCGGCACGCTGGCGATCCGCGCCGACGAGCTGGTGCTCGGCACCGGCGACAAGTCGGTGCAGGGCTTCGGCCAGCTGGAGCTGGCCGCCACGCGGCGCATCCTCGGCGAAGGCAGCGGCTCGCTCGATGCCGGCGCGGCCGACATCCGGCTCGCCACGCCGCTGCTGACGGCGCGCGCTGCGGCGACGCAGGCCCTGCGCACCACCGGCCTGCTGGCGCTCGCGGGCGGCGAAGGCGCCGCGACCGAGGCCGACCCGGCCGATGGCCAGGGCGCGCGCCTCACGCTGGCCGGCGGCCGCGTCGACCTCGCGTCGCAGGTGCTCGCGCGCGGCGGCTCGGTCAACGTGACGGCGGCCAGCGGCGACCTGCGGCTGCGCGAGGGCGCGGCGATCGACGTCTCGGGCTTCGAGAAGCGCTTCTTCGACGTCACCCAGTACGGCGACGCGGGCTCGATCGCCCTCACCGCGATCGGCGGCTCGGTGCGGCTCGACGCCGGCGCCGCGCTGCGCCTGGCGGGTGCCCCGGCCGGCGGCGCGGCCGGCAACCTCGCGCTCACCGTGACCGGCAACGGCGCCGTGGTGCTCGACGGCCTGCTCGATGCCCATGCCGCCAGCGGCCAGCGCGCCGGCTCGATCTCGTACGACAGCGCCTCGCTGCCCGACTTCGCGGGCCTGAGCGCGCGGCTCAACGACGCCGGCTTCCGGGCCTCGCGCTCGTTCCGCGTGCGCAGCGGCGACGTGCTGCTCGACGGCACCACGCGGGCCGAGGACTTCCTGCTGGTGGCCGACCAGGGCCACGTCACGCTCGACGGCATGCTCGACACCCGCTCGGCCTACGGCGGGCGCATCCGCGTGGTGGCCGGCGACGGCATCACGATGAACGCGAACGCCGCGCTGCTCGCCGGCGCCACCGGCCCGCTGGGCTATGGCTCGGTCACGCTCGACGCGGCCGATGGCGCGCTCGACCTGCGCGGCGGCCGCATCGACGTGGGTGGCGGCCAGGGCGGCCGCGTGCGCCTGCGCGCCGGTCAGACGGCGGCGCACGACGACCTGCGGGTGACGGCACTGAATGCCGACATCGTCGGCGCGCAATCGGCCGTGCTCGAAGGCGTGGCGCGCTACGACGTGGCCAACTACGACGGCCTGAGCGTCGACTCGGTGAAGGCCGACGCGATCGCGCATGCGCGCAGCTTCGAGGGCAAGGCGCAGGCCATCGCGGCGCGGCTCGGCGCCAACGGCATCGCCGTGATGCCCGGCATCGAGATCGGCAGCGCGGGCGATCTGGCGCTGCAGTCCGACTGGAACCTGGCGCAGGATTTCGCCACCGCGCGCGAAGGTTCGCTGACCCTGCGCGCCGGCGGCAACCTGCTGCTCAACGGATCGATCAGCGACGGCTTCTCCGACGCGACCACCGCCGGCAGCCTGCAGACCGGCCGCTCGTGGAACCTCGCGCTGGTGGCCGGCGCCGACCGCGGCTCGGCCGATGCGCTGGCGCTGGTGCCGCTGGCTGCACAGGCGGCCGGCCAGGGCACGATCACGCTCGGCGCGGCCGACGCCGGCAAGCTGGTGCGCACCGGCACCGGCGAGATCGAGCTGCGTGCCGGGCGCGACCTGGTGCTGGCCGACAAGGTGTCGGCCATCTACACGGCCGGGCGCCGCGACACCACCACCTACGACGACTTCAACGCGCCGGCCGACGCGGCCTACGGCATCGACGGCGGCAGCATGCGGCTGGTGGCCCAGGGCTCGGTGCATGCCAAGCCCACCGACCAGAGCTTCGTCGAATGGCTGCGGCGCCAGGGCCAGGGCAACTGGCGCACCGGCCTGTTCTCCGACTGGTCCGACGAATGGGGCACGCGCTTCACGGGCATGCAGCCGAGCTGGTGGATCGACCCGGGCCAGTTCCAGGGCCTGGGCGCGCTCGGCGGCGGCAACCTGGCGCTGGAGGCCGGCGGCGACCTCGACAACGTGGTGGCGGTGCTGCCGACCAATGCCCGCCTGCGCGGCGCGCTGGCACCGGGCCAGGCGGCCACGCTCGAGATGCGCAACGGCGGCCTGTTCGACATCAAGGCGGGCGGCACGATCCGCGCCGGCCACTACTACGTCGGCCGCGGCGCCGGCAGCATCACGGCCGGCGAGATGGCGGTCGGCCGCACCGTCACCGCCACCGACGCCAATGGCGTCCACACCTGGGACATCGCGCCGATCCTCGCGCTCGGCGACGCCACGCTCGACGTGCGCACCCAGGGCAACCTGCGGCTGGAGACCGTGGTCGACCCGCTGCTGCTGCAGGCGCCGCTGGCGTTCGATCCCTGCTGCGGCCCGGTCGATCCGGGCGCCTACATGAGCGGCCATACCAACCGCACGGCGCTGCGGCTGGTCTCGCTCGGCGGCGACCTCACGCTGGTCGACACCACCTATGCCGAGAGCCGCCAGATTCCCTACATGCCGATCTTCCGCGACCCCGACGGCTCGCCCTATGCCGAGAGCGCGATCGGCCAGGGCGGCAACCGCTACCCGGCCGCGACGCAGATCGTGGCCATGAGCGGCTCGGTGATCGTGCAGGGGCCGGTTTACACCATGACCGCGCCGATGGCCGTGACGCCGGAGCTCGGCTACATCGCCGCGCGCGCACCGGGCGCGCCGGCGCCGCAGGGCGACTTCCAGCTGCTGGCGGCGCAGGACCTGGTGTTCCGCTCCGAGGGCACCGGATCGCTGGTCAGCGTGCCGCGCATCGTGCTCTCGCGCGCGGCGCCCGAACTCATCCCCTCGCCGCTGATGCCGCGCGGCCGCGAGGAGGAGTCGGGCTCGGGCATCGGCCTGGACGGCGTGCTGCAGAACACCTTCGGCTCGTCCTACTCGCGCCAGCTCGGGCTCAACAATCCCGACAAGATGCCGCTCGACGGCGACCACTCGCCGAGCCGCCTCTATGCGCTCGGCGGCTCCATCCTCGGCGCCACCGTGGCGACCAATGAGGAGAGCTGGATCCGCGCCGGCCACGACATCCGCCAGGTCTCGTACAACCTGCGCAACCTGCATGGCAGCGACGTTTCGATCGTCTCGGCCGGCAACGACGTCATCGGCAGCGCGACCGACGTGGTCGGCAGCAGCCCCGGCATCGTGATCGAGGGGCCCGGCGCGCTGCTGGTGAGCGCGGGGCGCGACATCTTCGCGCCCGGTGCGCGCGACGGCAACACCTTCCCGCTGACGATCCAGTCGGTCGGCAACCAGAGCTATGCTTTCAATTCGAGCGAGCCGCGCACGCAGACCCTCGTCAAGGGCCTGCCCGAGCGCGGCGCCTCGATCACGCTGATGGCCGGCCTGCAGGGCAAGGAGCCCGACTACGCGGCCTTCGCGCAGGCCTACCTCGACCCCGCGCGCGCGGCCAGCATGCCCGCCTACCTGACGCAGACGCTCGACGGGCGCACGCTGCCGCTGTACCTCACCGACGACGTGCGCCTGCTCGAGGGCGGCGGCAAGAAGTTCGAGCGCCGCGGCCTGGTCTCCTTCGTGCAGGAGGCCGTGGGCGAGACGCTGGCCCCGCTCGATGCCTGGGCCCGCTTCCAGACCCTGCCCGCGCCCGCGCGCGAACGCTTCCTGCGCGAGGTCTACATGCAGGAGCTGCGCAATGCCGGGCGCGACCAGCTACTGCCCGGCGTCGACGACCTGCCCCTCAACGGCGGCTACAACCGCGGCTACGGCGCCATCGCCACGCTGTTCCCCGGCAGCGGCTGGAAGGGCGACGTGCAGATGGCCGACGGCAGCGTGCGCACCCTGCAGGGCGGCGGCATCGAGGTGCTGGCGCCAGGCGGCGGCCTGCAGGTGGCGGCGCTGGGCCAGGCGCCGGCCGATGGCCGCGGCCTGGTCACCTTGGGCGACGGCGACATCCACGTGTTCACCGCGCGCGACGTGCTGCTCAACCGCTCGCGCATGCTGACCTTCGCGGGCGGCGACGAGATCATCTGGTCGACGCTCGGCGACATCGACGCGGGCCGCGGCGCGAAGACCACGCGTTCGTTCCGCCAGCCGGTGATCGAGACCGACGCCGACGGCATCACGCGCGCGCTCGAGAAGGCCGACATCACCGGCTCGGGCATCGGCACCGTCGAGGGCTTCGAGAACGTGGTGCCGGGCGACGTCGACCTGGTGGCGCCGAAGGGCACGGTCAACGCGGGCGACGCGGGCATCCGCGTCAGCGGCAACCTCAACATCGCCGCGCTGCATGTGCTCAACGCCGCCAACATCGAGGTCAAGGGCGAATCGAAGGGCCTGCCGGTGGTGACGGCCGTCAATGTCGGCGCGCTCACCAACGCCAGCGCCGCGGCCTCGCAGGCCGCCAATGCCGCGCAGGAGACGGTGCAGCGCGAACGCGCCGCGAGCCGCCAGGCCCTGCCCTCGGTGTTCACGGTGCGCGTGCTGGGCTTCGGCAACGAACCGGCCGAAGGCCGCGAGCCGCCGCCCGAAGCCCGGCCCGGCGTGGTGCGTTACGAACCGAACCACCGCGTGCAGGTGATCGGGCACGGCGCCGAACTCAAGCCCGACCTGCTGGCACGGCTGACCGAAGAAGAACGGCGCCGCCTGCAACAGCGCGACTGACGCGTCCGTCACGCGCAGCCAGCGCGCCCTGTCCCGGCGGGACGGGGCGCGGCCCCGCCGTTCCCGCCCTCAGGAGAGCAGACCCGTCATGGACATGAGCATCCACGTTCACCTGGCCACGCCCGAGGCCGGCGCCGAGCCCGGCCGCGCGCTGCGCGACTGCCTGGTGGCGAACTACCAGCGGCTGCATCGCCGGCTGCAGCGGCACCTGGGCTGCGCCGACCGCGCCAGCGACTGCCTGCACGATGCCTGGCTGCGGCTCGGCGATACGGCGGTGCTGCCGGCGGTGCAGGCGCCCGAGGCCTATGTCTATCGCGTCGCCTGCAACGTGGCGCTGGACCGGCTGCGCGGCGAGCGCGCGTCGCTGCAGGTCCAGGAGCCCGAGTTCACGGTCGAGGCCTTCGCCGATCCCTCGCCGGGCCCCGAGGCCGTGGCCGAGGCGCGCTCCGAGCTGCGGGCGCTCGAGCGCGCGATGCAGCGGCTGCCGCGCCGCCATCGCGCGGTGCTCGAGGCGCTGCGCATCGAGGAGATGACACGCCAGGAAGTGGCGCGGCACTACCAGCTCTCGCTGCGCAATGTCGACACGGCGTTGCGGTTGGCGCTGCGGCATTGCGCGGCCGCCGACTGATGCCGCCTCAGCGCAGCGGTCGCCGCGCGGTGCTCGGGCCCGCGAGCACTTGCTGCCCGCTGTGCTGCGCGCAGTAGCTCAGCGCCTGCTGCAGGGCGGTGTCGACGCTGCGCAGCGACAGGCCATAGCGGCTCGCGACCTCGTGCCGCGTCATCTCCTCGATGCGCAGCGCCTCGAGCACCGCGCGATGGCGGCGCGGCAGCCGCTGCATCGCGCGGTCCACGGCCTGCAGCCTCGAGCGTGACTCGCTGATCAGCTCGGGCCCCGGCGCCGGGTCGACCAGCTGGTCGAGCTCGATCTCGCCGCCCTGCCGCGCATGGCGGTTGGCGCGCAACTGGTCGACGGCCGCATTGCAGGCCATGCGGAACACATAGGCCTCGGGCGCCTGCACCGCCTGCATCGCGCCGAGTTCGCCCAGGCGCAGCCAGGTGTCGTGCAGGCAGTCGGCTGCGAGGTCCTGGCAACCG
This sequence comes from Variovorax sp. GW821-FHT10D07, assembly GCF_059415325.1. NCBI lineage: Bacteria > Pseudomonadati > Pseudomonadota > Betaproteobacteria > Burkholderiales > Comamonadaceae > Variovorax > Variovorax sp. GW821-FHT10D07. The sequence goes on from NZ_JBWKMZ010000001.1 coordinate 925,081, forward strand.
AGGCGGCGCGCGAGGCGCTGGCGCAGGCGCTCGTAGTTCGCGACCAGGAAGTCGCGCAGCGCCGCGCCCTGGGGCATGCCCTCGGGCCGCTGCAGCGCGTGCTGGATGCTCATGTCCATCGCGGTTCGATCCTTGACCTGGGTTCGGAGCCGCGGTGCGCGGCGAAGCCCTCCCCCGCCCGCGCTGCGCGAGGCAGGCGGGATGCGGGGAGGTCCGTGGCGGGAGCGCTAGCGGTCCTGCAGCAGCCGGCGGCGCTCGTCCTCGGTGAGCCGCGCCAGCTGGCCGGGGCGGAAGTCCTGGCCGCGGCCCACGAGCTGCACGAGGTTCGCCGGGTCGTAGCGTTCCTTCGGCGACAGGCTGGCGCCGGTCGAAGGCTTGGGCACCTCGTCGCGGTTTTCGGGCTGCTCGTTGCCGAAGCCCAGCACGCGCACCGTGAAGACCGAGGGCAAGGCCTGGCGCGCGGCCGTGCGTTCGCGCTGCACCGTGTCCTGCGCGGCCATCGCGGCTTGCGAGGCCGCTGCGCTGGCATTGGTGAGCGCGCCGACGTTGACCGACGCGATCACCGGTAACCCGGCTGACTCGCCCTTGACCTGGATGTTGGCCGCGTTGGCCACCTGCAAGGCCGCGAGGTTCACGTTGCCCGAGACCCGGATGCCTGCCTCGCCCGCGTCGATCGTGCCCAGCGGCGCGATCAGGTCCACGTCGCCCGGCGGCACCTCGGGAATCGGATCGAGCGTCGCGATGCCCGCGCCCGTGCTCGGCACGTTGGGCGACAGCTTCACATTGCCCAGCGCGTCGTATTCGCGCTTGGGCGGCGTGTAGACCAGCGTGGTCTTACTGCCGCGCCCGGCGTTGATGTCGCCCTCGGCCGACCAGCCGAGGATGTCGCCGCCGAAGGTGGTCATGATGCGCGACAGGCCCAGCAGGATGCTGCCCTTGCTGTACATCTGGATGTCGCCCTCGCCCTGCGTGAGCAGGCCGGCGGGCGTGACCTCGTCGCCCGTCGCGGGCACCACGCCTTCCACGCCCACGACCGTGCTGCCGCCCGGCGTCAGGGTCTGGATCGCGCCGCCGGCCACGGTGCGCACGCCCGCGTTGGTGCTGGCGCCCTGGAACAGCGTGATGTCGCCGTTGCGCGCCACCGGCCGGCCGGCCGCATCGAGCGTGGGGAACAGCGCGGCGATGGCCTCGCGGCCGCGCAGGTAGCTGCCGTAGCGCTTGCTGTCCACGTCGTTGTACTCGCGGCCACCGGCCGTGAGTTCGGCATAGAACACCTGGCGCACGAACACGCGCTGCTGCTCGCCGGGCAGCGCCTCGAAATAGCGCAGCGCCTCGGCCGCCGTGCCCGAGAAGCCGAAGCGCTCGCCCAGCCAGGCCGCCAGCTCCGCGTCGTAGGTCTTCGCGACCTTGCCCGGCTGGTCGGCCAGCGCGCCCGAAGCATCGATGAGGTTGGCCGGGTCGAGGTAGCGCTTCGCGAAGCCCGCGACATCGCTCGCGCCCTCGCCCGGCGTGCCCGCGCCCAGGCCGGCCTGCAGCACGATGCCGGCGCCCGGGCGCTTGTCGGCCGCCGAGACCGGTCCGAGGCTGGTGAGGCTCGCGCGGTTGCCCAGGTAGATGTCGCCGCCCGCGCTCACCTCCAGCGTGCCCGGGCCGAGGATCGCGAAGCCGGTGGCGCTGCCCTGGTTGAAGATGTCGCCGCCCGCGGCCACCATCGACACCTCGGCGGCGCTGCCGTGCGCGATCAGGCCGCCGCTGTTGACGACGTCGCCGCCGGCCAGCATGCGCAGCGGCTTCGAGGCCAGGAAGTACTGGCCCTGCGTGCCGTCGAAGCTGCTGCCGATGTTGCGCACCTCGCCGATGGCGACGCTCTGGATGTCGCCGCGCAGCGCATAGACGTGCGAGACGGTGCCGCTGCCGGCCATGCTGTCGTCGCTCAGCGTGTTGGGGCCGAACATGAACGGCGTGCCGCCGGTGCCGTTGTAGCGCCCATTGTAGGGGCTGTAGGCGTTCGCGTAGATGATCAGGTTCGCGATGCCGTCGATCGCCGAGGTGCCGCCGCGCCAGTAGTTGCTCGCGAGCATCGCGGCATCGTCGAAGTCGCCGGGCGTCATCGCGCGCCAGGCCGGCCGCAACGGCGTGGCGATGGCGTCGGCCGAGGTGCCCAGCAAGCCGATCGGCGAGCCGGCGTTGCTGCTGTTGTTCGCGCTCACGCCCGACACCCGGTTGCCGGCCAGCAGCTCGAGCTGGCCGGTGGGCGACGGCATCAGGTAGTCGTCCTGCTGCCGGCCCGCGAAGTAGATGCTGCCGCCGGGCGCCACCGCGCGCAGCACCGAGGGCAGGAACGCGGTCGTGGTGTCGGACGCGGTGCCCAGCGGCGAGAGGTTGCCGCCGGCCGAGAACAGCTCGATCGCGGTGGCGTTGGTCCACAGCGTGTACCAGCTCGAGGCGGCGCCCTCGCTGCCGTCGGCCAGGCTGACCCGGGTCTCCAGCCGCTGGATGCCGCGGCCCGGATCGATCACGCCGCGCAGCACCAGGTCGCCCAGCGTCTGCACGCTGACCCGGCCGTCGCCCGGCGCGAACACCGCGCCGCCGCGGCTGGCGGCCGAATAGGCGATGTAGGGATCGAGGCCGCGCGGGTCGTCGTTGAGGCTCACGCTGTAGCTCTTGAGCTGCATCACGCCGAGGCTGGCCGCGCGCAGCGCGGTGTCGCCGCGCAGGTTGGCGTACTGGCCGCCGTAGATCCGGCCGTCTGCCTGCACCGAGAGCAGGCCGCCGCCGGTCTGCGCCACCGCGCCGTCGATCACGCGGCCGCTGCCGCCGACCGCGACCACGATGCCGCGGCCGCTGGTGGGCAGGTCGGTGTCGGCGAGGTCGGTGCCGATGTCGCCGCCCGCGCGCACCCGCGCATTGCCGCCGCCCAATGCGCCCAGGCCCGCGTAGGCCGCGAGACCGAGGCCCGCGTAGTCGGCATACACGCCGGGGCCGTCGAGCACGTAGGAGCCGAACATCACGCCCCAGCCGGTGGCCTGGCCGAGTTCGCCGGCGCCTTGGCGCAGCAGCCAGCCGCCGACCAACTCGGAATTGCTCCCCTGCAGGCCGCGGATGTTGCCGCCGGCCGCCAGCGTGAAGTCGCCGCCGCCGGTCGTGTACCACATGCGGTTCGGGTCGATGGCCGCGAGGTAGCCGTCGCGGTCGCCGAGGTTGCTGCCCAGCGTGGTGCCGTCGGGCTGCAGTTCGCGCGGCGCGTTCCAGACCGTGCCGGCGCCCGTGCCCGGCACCCAGGTGCCCGCGGTGTACACGCCGTAGAGGCTTTGCTGCGTGTAGTCGCCCGCGGCGAACAGCTCGAGGTCGCCGGTGCCGGTGCGCACCACGCTCGTGCCGGGCGCCTGCGGCCCCAGGCCCTTGCCCTGCAGGTTGACCTGGAACGGGTCGTTGAGCGTGATGCCGCCGCCTTGCGAACGCACGGCGCGCGAATCGCTGCTGCCGAGGTCGGCGCCGCCCACCAGCCGCATCGACCACGAGGCGCTGCCCGCGCCGAGCATCGGCGCGATGGCCCAGATCGCGCGGCTGCCGGTCTGCGCCAGCGCGCTGCTCACGAACATGCCGGCCGGCAGCACGCTGCCGGCCGCGAGCTCGACCGGGTCGGCCAGCTCGAGGCCGTTGAGCACGGCCACGTCGGTGCCGGCGCGCCAGGTCGTGGCCGCCATGCGCATCCCGTAGATCGCGACGTTGCTGAACTGGATCGCGTTCATGCCCGCGCGCAGCACGGTGCCGGCCGGCAGCCGCAGGTTCGCCGTGGTGGTGCCGATCACGCCGACCAGCGTCGAGGTGTTGGTGCCCGCGGGGATCACGCGGCCGGTCGGCAGGATGATGTCGGCCGTGGTGACCACGTTCGCCTTCACGCGGTTGTTCAGGGTGTTGCCGCCGAGCACCACGTCCATCGGCAGCGGTGTGTCGTCCGACAAGGTCAGCAGCGTGTTGGCCGGCAGCGCGAGGTCGAAGCCGAGCACGCCCCCATACGGCAGCTGGCTGCCCGCGGCGAGCGTGAGGCCGCCCGCGGGCACCTGGTAGTCGGTCTCCAGCGTCACCGAGTTCAGCACCTCGCGGTAGACCTTGCTGTCGGGCGAGTCGGGCGGCGGCGCGAAGCCGTCGTTGATGCTGCCGTCGATGTGCAGCTCGCCGCCCGCGCGCAAGGTGAGCACGCCGGCCTCGCCCGCCCCGCGCGTGCCGTTCGCGCCGGTGCCGTAGCGGTAGCCCGAGAGATCGAGGTCGCCCACGGTGTGCAGGTCGCCGCTGCTGCGGATCTCCACGCCGGGGCGCAGGTGGAAGGCGTCGCCGTCGATCTTCAGGCCCGCCAGGCGGCCCTGCAGGCCGGCGTTGTTCCAGGCCGCGTCGATGAAGGCGCGGCTGCGCGCGTCGATCTGGTCGAGGCCGACCATGCCGTCGGCGCCGACCGGACTGCCGTTGGCATCGCCGTTGTTCTGCTTGACGCTGCCGTTGGCGTCGGTGGGCTCGTAGGTCCAGAAGGCATTGACCGCCACGCTCTTCGCGCCGCGGATGTTCAGCGGCGCGGGCGCGTCGATGCGCAGGTCGCCGCTGGTCTCGCCGGTGCGCGGCGCGTTGATGTCGAGCTGGCCGCGCGCGATGCCGTCGGCCGCGCGCAGGTCGAAGCTGGCACCGCCGGCCAGCCGCACCGTGCCCTGGCTCGAGCTCAGCGCGATGCGCGCGCGGTTCGCGGCATCGATCGGCGCGCCGCGGCTGTCCACGGCCAGTGCGGTGGCATGCGCGTCGAGCAGCGCCGAGGCCTCGAGCGCGAGCTCGTCGCGCGCCGACAGCACGATGCTGCCGACGCCGCGGCCCGACGCGTCGAGCGTGCCGCCGATGCGCAGGCTGCCGCCGTCCACCACGATCGTGATCTCGTGCGCGCGCACGCCGTCGCCCACGCGCAGGTCGCCGTTCTTCACCGTGAAGCTGCGCGCGCCGAAGAAGCCGGCCTCGCCGAGCTGGCGGTTGAGCTGCGCGAAGGCGTCGTCGCCGAGGCGCGCGGTCGTCAGCGCGAAGCGGCCGTCGGCGAAGTCCGCGCCGCCGCCCGCGGCGCGCAGCGTGCCCACGAGGCTCACGCTGCCGTTGGCGGCGCTGGCCGAGAACGAGCCCGCATCCTGCCGCGCGGCCGAGACGTCCACGCGCGAACCGGCCGCCAGGTCGATATTGCCCTGCGCGCTCTCGAGCTTCAGGTCGCCGCCCCAGCTCGACTTGCGCACGTCGAAGAAGTCGATGCTGCGGCCCGCGAGATCGATGGCCGCGCCGTCGCCGAGCGCGATGTCGCCGTCGGCGCGCACCGAGAGCCGCCCGCTGGGCAGCGCCAGCGCGGTGTCGAGCCGCACCGAGCGCGCCTCGAGCGCGAGGCTGGCGCCGAGCGTGTCGAGCGCCGCGGTGTCGGCACGGGCGCCACCGTCGGGCGCGATCGCTTCCAGGCGCCCGCCCGCCACGTACTTCATGCTGGAGCCGGCCTCGCCGGTCCACAGCGGCGTGACGATGCGCAGGTCGCCGCCCGTGCGGCTGCCGTCGGCGGCCTGGGTGCCGCCCACGGTGAGGCTGCCGGCGTTGTTCGCGCTCACGCGGTCCGCGGCATGGATCTCCACGCCGGCGAAGCCCAGCGCGAGGCGGTCGAGCGCGGTCTGGCGCTGCGGCCGGCTCAGCGCGTCGTAGCCGAACAGCACCGTCTGCGCGTCGATCACCAGCCGGCCGCTGCCGGTGCCCGGCCCGCCGGCCTGCACCGGCGCGGGCGCCACGCTGGCATAGGGGTTGTCGGCGCTGCCGACGCCGGTGCCGATGCCGTTCCACACCAGGTTGCGGGTGGCGATGCGCACGGTGTCGCCGGCACCGCCCCAGCCGTAGAAGGCCGGCGTGGCGAACACCATCTGCACCGGCGAGTCGCCGGTGTCGAGCGTGACCGTGCCGTAGAAGTTGAAGGCGCCGCCGGCCGTGAGGTTGAGCCGCTCGAGCGCCGGCACGCCGGCTTCGGCCGAGGGGCGCAGCAGCCGGTCGAGCACGGCCTGCGTCAGGTGCCAGCCCTGCGGCTGCACGCCCGCCGCCGCGGCCGCGGCCAGGCTCTCGGCGGTGCCGATGCTGATCTGGTTCTGCGCCACCGTGAGGTAGCGCGCGCCCATGTCGACCTCGCCGAGCTCGAGCGCGCCCGGTGCCGCGAAGGCGATGGTGCCTTCGGTGCGCAGCCGCGCGCCGTCGGCCACGGCGATGGTGCTCGTGCCCGCCGAGGGCAGGAAGTCGAGCAGGCCGTTGCCCACGGCCAGCACCGCCGGGCCGCCCGCGAACTGCCCCGACGAGAGGCTGTTGGCATAGACGTAGCCGAGTGCCGAATCGATGACCCGGCCGCCGAAGCCGCGCGTGTCGATGCCGGCGCCGCCCTCGAGCGAGATCGCGTCGCCGACCAGGAACACCTGGCCGGCCTTGAGCACCGTGCCGTCGCGCAGCACCACGCCCGGATGCTCGCGGCCGTCCTGGCCGAAGTACATGCGCGCGCTCTCGCCCAGGGTGCTGGCACCGTCGAAATAGCGCCAGGCGCCGCCGATCGCCAGCGAGGGCGCCGCGAAGGCGTTGAGCGCGCTGTCGGCCAGCGACAGCCGGCTGCCGTCGCGCACCGCGTCGGCGGCATCGCGCGGCCGGACCTCGATGAGCTTGCCGTCGGACCCCACGAACATCAGGCCGTCGATGCCGCGCGCCTCGCCGCGCGTCGCGCCGCCGAACAAAGCCGTGCCCTCGAAGCGCAGCGGTTCCTGCACCTTGTCGCTGGCGCGCAGCTGCAGGTCGAGGATCTTGCCGTCCTCGGGCAGGCGCGAGCGCACCGTGCCGAACTGCTCGGCCTGCGCGAGCAGGAACTCGCTGAAGCCGGTCTCGTTGTACTGGGCCAGGTCGCGCACCGCATCGGCCGGCGTGAGCAGCACCTGCGTGGGCACCGCCGCGCGCTTGGCGGTGCCGGCCACGCGCTGCACGGCGCTGGCCAGCCACGAGCCGCCCGCGGCCGTGGTGGTGCCCGCCGTGCCCAGGCTGCGCAGCGGCAGTTGCGCGCCGAGCTCGACGCGGAAGGCGCCGGGCATCAGCGCGAAGCTCGCGGGCATCAAGGTGTAGGTGCCCGCGGGCAGGCCGGGCACGCCGGCGCCGATCTCGATCTGCGCGCCGATGGCCGGATCGCCCGCGCCCTTGTCGAGGATCACCGGCGCATAGCCCGGGTCGTGGCCCGGCACGATCGCGTAGACGCCGTTGCCGGGCTGGCTGAAGCGGCGCAGCGAGGCATTGGCGGGATTGGTGTTGACCAGCGGGGTATTGAGCACGTTGACCGAGCCGCCGCGGCCCGAGGTGAAGCCCTCGCCATGCAGCACGCCACCGCCCGAGAGGTCGAGCACCGCGCCGGCCTCGCCCACCAGCCGCGTGGCGCCGATGCTGATGCCGCTGACCAGCGCGTCGGTGTCGGCCGACTTGGTGCCGCTGTTGTCGCCGCGGCTCACGTAGGTGTCGGCGAGGTTGTACTGCGTGGTGTAGCGGCCGTTCTTCGCGAGGCCGGCATAGCTCACGCCGTCCACCGTGCCGCCGAAGGGCATCTCCATGCCGGCGGCGCTGACCGAGGTCAGGCTGCCGTCGCGCAGGATCACCGTGGGATCGGTCAGCTTCGCGTTCACCGGGCCGAAGCCCGGGCCGCCGTTGAGCACCAGCACGGCCTGCCAGTCGGTGCCCAGAAAACCGCCCAGCGTGTTGATCGAGATGTTGCCCAGCGGCGCGCGCACCACGCCGCCCTGGTCGACGGTGCCGCCGAGCAGCACCAGCTGGCCGAAGGCCGAGTACGGCACCTCGGGCACGCTGCCGGTGCTGGAGCGGATGGTGAGCGTGCTGTCGGGGGCGATGCCCGTGGGGCGGTTGCCCGCGACCAGCGCCGCGTAGGCGCCCGACATCGGATAGACCTGCGCGGCGCGCACCTCGAGGTTGCCGCTCACGTTGAAGCCACCGGCCAGGCGCACGTCGCCGCTGCTGTGCAGCGCCACGTCGGCAAAGCCGTCGAGCACGATCCGGTTCTGCGGCAGCGAGCCGACGCCGTCGGGCGAGCCCGCGCCCTTCACGCCGGTGGCGCCCGAGAGCACCGCGCCGTAGAGGTCGATCAGGTCGGCCGACAGGGTCAGCGCGCTGCGGCCCGCGGGCGCGGCACCGCCGCCGGCCAGCGCGAGGCCCGGCATGAAGGTCGGCGGCAGCGTCTCCTTCAGGTCCCAGTTGCCGCCGTCCAGGCGGATGTAGGGCGCGGCGATGCGCACCTGCGCATCGGGCGTGCCGTCGGCCACGGTCAGGACGCCGCGCTTCAGATTCAGGCTGCGGCCGAGCTGCAGATCGAGGTCGCCGTCGAACAGGATGCGGTCGTGCGCCGACAGCGTGAGCGCATCGAAGCCGCCGGCGTGCACCTGGTCGGCGCCGAGCGTGGCCTGGCCGTAGACCAGCCGCGCATCGGCCTCGCCGGGCGCGAGCTCGGACGCCAGGCCGCTGGGCGTGGCGTTCTGCACCAGCCGCACCGTGTAGAGCTGGTTGCGCGCCGCGCCGACCGGCTCGCGCGTGGGGTCCTGCAGCCGTTCCTGCAGGTACAGGCCCAGCGAGCCGCCGAAGGCGTTGGCGCCGCCGGCCTGCGCGCGCAAGGTGCCGTCGAGCACGATGCCGCTGTACGAGCGCATCTCGATGCCGCCGCCATCGCCCGCCAGCGTCACCGTGCGCGACACCGCCGGGCCGTTCGCGCCCGCGGCCGCGTCGACCTCGGCCGCCGCGCCCGAGGCATCGAGCAAGGCGCCGGGGCGCACGATCACGTAGGCATCGCTGAGGCCCACGGCGATGGTGCCGCCGCCGGGCGCCACGCCGTAGGCACGGCCCTGCGTGTCGTGCGCCACGTAGGCGCGGCCGGCCACGTCGAGCACCGCGGCCTCGCCGATCCACACCGACTGGCCCGCGGTCGAGAGCAGCACGTTCGCGCCCTGCGCCTGCGGCAGGCTCGCGAGGTCGATGCGGCCGCCCCAGGCATCGAGCCGGCCTTCGACGCTGAGCTGCCCGTCGGCACGCAGCGCGATCGCCGCGCCCGGATCGACCGCAACCCGCGCTTCGCGGCCGATGCGCAGCGGCGCATGGTCGGTGGCGTTCAGCGCGCCGGCCGTGAGCGACAGGCTCGCGCCCGCGCGCTGCGTGAGCGTGGCGGCCTCCGCGTCCTCCGCATACACGGGCGGCGTCCAGCGCGACAGCGCCGCCTCGGGCGCGGCGCCCGTGGGCACGAGCCGCGTGCGCTCGGCATCGACGCGCAGCACCGGCATCGCGACCTCGAGCCGCGTGCCGTCGCCGACCTCGAGGCCATCGCGGCCCTGGATCGCGTAGCGCGAGAAACCCTGCTGGAACAGGCCGGTGTCGAGCAGCGTGCCCGCGCGCACCGGCAGCGCCGCGAGCGCGGTGCTGCCGCCCAGCACCAGGGCGCCGGCGGGAATGCGCAACTCGCTGTCGACCACCGTGCCCGCGGCATAGCGCGTGGTCACCGGCGCGATCGGCACGCCGGCGGGGAAGGCATCGGCCGGAATGGTGTAGCCCGCGGGCAGCGTGCCGTTGAAGCGGCTCAGGGCGGTGCCCGCGGGCACCACGCTGCCGCCGAAGTAGTAGATGCCGCCGGTCGACTGCACGTAGAGGCCGCCGGCCGGCACCACCCAGTCGGCCGCGACCGTGAGCGAGGCGCCCGCATCGATCTGCGGCGCCGTGGCCGCGGCCAGCGTCTGCCCCGCCGCCACCGCGCGCACCGTCACCGCGAAATCCGCGGGCACGGTGCCGCCGGCCGCCACCAGGTAGTCGCGCTCGAGCTGCAGGTTGACCGCGGTGGTCTCGCCCGCGGCCAGCGTGCCGTTCAGGCCGTGCACGCCGGCGCCGATGCCCACCGCGCGGCCCGAGCCCAGGGTCAGCGTGCCGCCGCCCGCGACGCCGAAGCCGCGGATCTCGCCATCCAGCCGCAGCGGTGCGTCGATCGGCGCGTCGCCCGGCAGCACGGCATAGCCCGCGAACAGCGTCACGTCGCCGCCATGGCCCGCGACCAGCGCGCCATTGGCCTTCAAGGCCGCGCCGGAGGAGCTGTCGATCAGGCTGCCGGCCGCGAGCGTCACGGCACCCGCGCTGCGGAGGTCGACCGTGCCGCCGTCGACATAGGGCAGGCCCTGGCCGTTGCTCGGATCGAGCTGCAGGTTGGTCCACAGGCCGCGCGTGTCGAGCGTCGCGCCATTCGCCACCGTCACCGCGGTTGGATGGGTTGGGTCGGACGGCATCAGCGTCTCGACCGTCACGCCGGTGGTGGAGGTCGTCTTGAGCACATTGCCCAGCGCGATGCTGCCGCCGCGCGCCCTGAGGTCCGCGTTCACCTCGACCTGCTGCGCATGCAACTCGATGCGACCGCCGGGCACCACCGCGAGCGCGCCGTCGACGCGCACGCTGTCGCGGCCCACGGCGATCAGCGCGCCGAGGTCCCAGCCGTCGAGGCGATCGCTGTCGACATACAGGGCGTCCTTGCGCGCCTGCGGCAGCGGGCCGTCGGGCACGATACCGTCACCGAGCGCGGGCTGGTCGCCGCCGAACACGATGTGGTCCACGGTCGGTGCGAGGTTGTGGAACACGCCGGTCGGACCGTTCTTCGCATCGGTGTTGAAGGCACTGGTGTAGCTGCCGAGGATCAGTTGCGCGGCGAGCGCCGCGGCGTCGTGCGACTGCGCATAACCATCGATGCCGCCGTCGCGCTTGATCGTCTGCCGCGGGCCCTGGTAGACGCCCGAGCTGATGTCGCCCTCGAGCACGGCCGCGCCGGTCGAGACGATCAACTGGCCCGCGTCGCGGCCCACCGTATAGCCGTTCTCGAGCCGCTGCTGCGGCCCGATCAGCGGGTTGTAGAAGAAACCCGTGGTCTTGTCGCCCCAGCGCTTGTGCGCGTCTTCGTAGCCCTTGTAGAGGCCCGTGTACTGCACATCGGCCGGCGCGCTCGACACCTCGTAGAGCCGCCCGTCGGCGCCCTTGAGCCAGCTCTGCTTGATCATCCCGGTCTGCACGTCCAGCGTGCCGCCCGAGAGATTGATGTTCGAGCCCGCCTGCGCGACCAGTTCGTTGCCCGCGAACACCACGCTGCCGCCCTGCGCGCCCCACTCGCCCACCGTGTGGCCCTGCAGGCCCAGGTAGCCGCCGACCTCGAGCAGGCCGCCCGGCGTGTACCAGCGCTCCTTGTCGTAACCGCCCACGCCGGCCGCCACGCGCAGCAGCTTGCGCCGGTCGATCCACACGTTGCTGTTGTTGAGCAGCGTGGTGTCGCGGTTCAGCGGTGCGTCGCGCTGCTCGTTGCCCTGGATATTGATCTCGACGTTGTTCGAGGACATCGCGACCTGCACGCCGACCGCGCCCGAGACATCGAGGCGCGCACCATTGGCGACGGTGCTGCGACCCGTCTTGGCACTGACCGCGATCTGGCCGCCCGTGGCCAGCGTGGTGGAGCCGCCCTCGAACAGCACGCCGCCGCCCGAGACGATCTCGATGCGCGACTGGTCGCGCCGGTCATCGAGCCGCGCGAGGTTGTCGAAGACATCGGCCGCCGCGACACGACGCGCCAGGTCCTGCACGGCGGAGTCGGCGATCAGCGCATCGCGCTGGCTGTCGAGCGCGGTGCGGCCGTTCTGGTCGTCGAGCAGGATGGCGTTCAAGCCGCGCGCGGTCACCGTGACGCTGCCGAGCTTGTCGCTGGCCGCGTTCAGCAGATGGATCGTGCCGCGCGTGTCGACCGTCGTCGTGGACACGGCCACGCCGTCCTGCACCACCTTGCGGCCCGCGAGCGTGATATCGCCTTCGGGCGCCTGCAGCAGGCCGGTGTTCGTCACCGCGCCCGCCGTGCTGTCGGCATTGAACTGCGGCGCCACTTCATTGCCGCGCGTGGTGGAAGTCTGGTTCGCCGCGGTGCCTTGGCCGGGCCGCACGATGAAGAAGTCGCCGGCAGCCATCTGCACCTGGCCGCGTGACGTGGTGATGGCACCCGCGTTGCTGACCTCCTTGCCAAGCAGCAGCGCATAGCCGCCGCCCTGCGTGACCGTGGTTGTCGGCGCGGTGTTGATGCGAGCGCCTGCCTGTACGTCGACCTTGCCGTCGGCATCGGTGAAGCTCGGCGTGTAGGCGCCGTTCGCCTGCGCGCTGTAGATGCCGCGCGTCTTGAACTGCTCGTCACCGATCTTCGCGGCGGCCGCCACGAGGTTGCGCGTATCGGTCTGGCTCGATCCGCTGAACACGATGCCGTTGCGGTTGGCGATCAGCACCGTGCCGTCGCCCTTGATCTGCCCCTGGATCTGCGAAGGCCGCGCCTGTGGGTCGTTGACGCGGTTGAGCACGGCCCAATCCGCCTGCTGCTTGAAATCGACCGTCGTGCGCTTGCCTACGTTGAAGGTCTCCCAGTTGAGGATCGCGCGATCGCCGGTCTGTTGAATGGTGACCGTGGTGCGGCCATCGGAGCCTTGCGACTGCAGAGGGGCCTGGGCATTGAGCCAGCCCGCGGTCAACGAATTGGTGTCGACACGAAGACCACCGTCCGCGAGGCCATCGGGCACCGACGAAGGATCATCCAACGCCGCTTGCCGCGCAGCGGCTTGCGCGGCCTGCTGCGCCGCGATCGACTGCGCCGCAAGGTTCAGATTGCCGAGCGAGCGTTGCAACTGCTCGCGCGCCTGCTGCTGTTGCGCGCTCGGCGTATTGAGCGAAGACACCGGCAGGCCATTGGGCAGACGCCCCGTCGCGATCGCCTGTCCCTGCGCGATGTTCTTCTGCGCCATCCAGGCGGCACTGAATGCGCGTTGCTGCGCATGCGCCGCACCCGCCGCGCCGATCGCAGCCAGCATCAGCGTGATGACCCGCGCCACCGGTGCCATCCTGAAGACGGAAAGCTCCCCGCCCACTCCGTTGTCCTTCGCGCCGCGCCCTCTTGTGTTCATGCCAGTTCCGCCGTGGTTGAGTCGATGCCATGCGGCCGCCCTGCGATGGGCAGCCATGGATGCAGAGGCACTCGCTTCGCACGCCATGCAAAGCAACACCCCATTGCGGCTATGACGTGCGACCTCGGCGCGATCCCCCAACTATTTTTCGCGGCGGGAATGGCGCGCGCGTGAAGCCGCGCGCGTCATCGCGCGGTCACATCCGGGGGTGGAAAAAAACGAAGGCGCTCAGCTCAGCACGAGCACGCCCGCGGGCAGCCGCCGGGCCTTGAGCTGGAACGAGTGCTGGAGCTGCGAGAGCGCCGATTCGAGCGAGGCGACGAAGAAGCGTCCGCTGACGGGATCGCTGCCGGCGGCCTCGTTCATCAGCAGCACGCGGCCGGGCCGGTAGCGGTTGATCTCGTCGATGACCTGCGCGAGCGGCACCTGGCTGAACACCAGCTCGCCGCTGCGCCAGGCCGAGACGGCCGCGGGTTCGATGCCGACCACGCCGCCGATCGACGCCATGTCGTAGAGGGTCTGCTGCCGCGCCTGCAGCAGGCGTTCGCCGGCCGGATGCGCGACGCGCACCGTGCCCTCGAGGCAGCTCACGCAGACCCGGCCCGCGAGGTAGCGCACCTCGAAGCGGCCGGACTCGGCCATGCTGCGGCCCGGGCCGGCCGCGACCTGGAAGGCGGGGCTGCCCGCGCGCAGGTCGATGGCGGCCTCGCCCGCCAGCAGCTCCATGCCGACGACGCGGCCACCGGCCTCGACGCGCCGCACGCTGGTCTGGGTGTTCAGCAGCACGTCGATGCGCTCGGCCAGCGCGATGGCCTGCTGCTCGCCGGTGCCGGTGTGGAAGTCGGCGGTCCAGGTGCTGGCCGCGGGCCACAGGCCGAGCGGCGGCCGCACCACCGCGATGCCGGCCACCGCCAGCGCGCCCACGGCCGCGCCGACGAAGGCGCGGCGGCCCAGGGCCGGTTTGGGCATCGCCCCGCGCAGCGCCTGCCGGTGATGGGCCAGGGTCTGCGGATCCTCGCGCAGCAGCTCGCCGAGCGCGGGCTTGAGCAGCTGCCAGCGGCGCCGCGCCTCCTCGAAGGCGGCCTGGTGCGCGGGGCTGGCGCGCTTCCATTGCAGGAAGGCCTCGGCATCGGTGTCGCTCGCGCGCCCCGAAGTGAGCTGGCGCAGCCAGGCCGCGGCCTGGCGCTGCAGTTCCTCGGGTGGCGCGATGCCGTCGTGGGGCGATGTCTTCATGGCTTCAGGGCCGGCGATGCCTCGCGGGAATCCTTGTCTTCACCTGCTATGACGTTCGGCACCGGCCAAATCCCCCAACTATCTCTTGTCATGGTTCATGCGCGCTTCGCAGTAGTCGTGGGCGCGCTTGAGTTCGTGCTCGACCGTGCGCACCGACACGCCCAGCAGGCGCGCCACGTCCTTCTGCGCCATGCCTTCCCAGCGCACCAGGATCAATATCTCTCGCCGGCGCTGCGGCAGGCCGCGCATCACCTTCACCAGCGCATCGAGCTCGGAGCGCGCCTCGGCGCTGCGCGCCGGGTCGGGCGCGGGGTCGGCGAGTTCCAGCAGGTCCTCGACGTCGTCGCTCGACAGGGTGCGCCCCTGCTTGCGCCGGATGTCGATGGCGATGTTGACCGCCATGTGCATCAGGTAGGCGGTCGGGCTCTGGATCGCGTCGTCGGCGGGCTGGCTCTGCACGCGCAGCCAGGTGTCCTGCAGCGCGTCGCCGGCCAGGTCGCCGTTGCGCAGCACGCGCGTGAGCCGCAGCTTGAGGCTGGCGTAGCGCTCGACCAGGTAGTCGAGCAATGCGGGTTGCGCGCCTTCGGACATGTCAGCGCGCCGCGTTGCAGTAAGGCGCGTCGCGCCGGGTGCGCGGCAGCACGATCAGGGTCAGCGGCTGCGGCATGGCCGCGGGCGGCGGCTGGTCCATGCGCACGCCGCGCAGCGTCTGCAGCAGCGCCGCATCGCGCGCGCCGTCGCCGCTCGAGCCCAGCAGGCGCGGGCGCAGGATGCTGCCCGCGGCGTCCACCTCGAAGCGCAGCAGCGAACGGTAGCTGCCCGGCGCGGTGCGCGGGTTGGCGCACAGCGCGGCCCAGACGCGGGCCTGGAGCCTTGCGTCGTAGCCGTCGTCGTCCTCATCGGCGGCCGACGCATTGCCGAGGACCGGCGGCGGCGCCGGTGCCGTCGCCTCCTTGAGCACGAAGGCCTCGGCCGGTCCCTCGTCGGGCCGTTCGGCGACCAGGCCCGTGCCCTCGAGCAGCAGGCGCAGCGCCGATTCGGGCGAATGGCGGCCCTGCACGGCCGAGGAGATGCGCCCCTGTACGGTCGCGCTGCGAAACAGCGTCGAGCGCCGCGACTGCGCGGCATAGCGGCCCAGCGCATCGTCCAGCGGCAAGGCGGGAATGTCGAAGTCGAGCAGCGCCGTGGCCGCCTCGGGAACCGGCGGCTGCATCGCGTTGTCCGCGGCCCAGGCGGGAGTCGCCAGCGTGCACACCATGCAGGTCGCGGCCCGGAGCCTGCTCAGGAGGCGCGCGTTAAGGCGCATCCGCAGCGGGTCTCGACGGCGGCCGTGCCGCACCCAGGGCGTGGCCGCGGGCGGGACGATGGGAAAAGTGGGAGGACCGACACGGCGCAGGCACTGTTGGGAACCCGCGATCTTGGCGCCCGACGATGACTGATTTGTTACTACACCGCCGCGACACCCCGATGGCCGCGCAGGAAGCGGGCGACATCCTCGGTCGCGATGCCCCGCTGCGCGTTGTAGGTGAGACCGACATCCCAGGCCACGCCGGGCTCGCGCGCGAAGGCCAGCCGGTACTTGCGCATCGTGTCCTGCGGCTGCTTCGCGAGTTCGTCCTCGAGCATCGGCACGCTCCACTCGATGCGTTCGACCCGTGTCTGGAAACGCTGCTCGACGAGATCGGCCAGCCGGCCATAGCTCAAGGTCTCGCCCGCGGTGAAGAAGATGCCGCTGTGGTCGACCGGTTGGGTGAAGAGAATGTCCGCCGTGAGCCGGCCGATGTCCTCGGGCGTGGTCACCGTCACGCGCGTGTTCCAGCTGCCCAGCGCGTTGACGCGCAGGCCTTCGAGGTCCACCACGCCGAAGGCCGGTTCGAACAGGAAGCTCGTGAACATCCCGGTCGACACGATGAGCCAGTGCGTCGCCTGCTGCGAGCGCAGCATCGCGCGCACCGCGATCTGCTCGTCGAACAGTCCGCCCGCGCTGCCGGCCTCGATGGTGTCGTAGTCGATGCCGAACTGCCATGGCACATAGCGCGCGACGCCGGCTTCGAGCGCCGCGGCCGTGAGCTTCAGTTGCGTGCCCGGACCGCCGACGAAGCCCGTGCAATTGACCACCGTGTGGAACGCGCGAAAGATCCGGGCCAGCCCGTGCGCATCGGACGCAGCGATGTCGGCATGGATGACGGCCACCTTCAACGTCGCCAGTTCTTCGAGCAGCGCGCGCCGTACGGGCGATGGCGACGACGCCGTGTCGGGCCGCAGCAGCACCGAGATCCGCGCGCCCTCGCGCTCGGCCCTCGCGGCCAGTGCGCGAATTACGCGCGATCCCAGTTCCCCGGCGCCCACCACCAGGATCTCGAGGGCGTCTTGTCTTGTCTGCGGCATGGATGCATCTCCGATCAAAATCGGCAGTTGGACCCGGCCCCCCCCAATGAAAGAAGGCACACGCGTGATACCGCAGGAAAAAATCGAAGCGCTGATCCGGCAATCGCAAGCCGCTTGCGATGCGCTCAGCGACGACGACGACGGACTCAAGCGCGAAGTGCTCGCGCATGCCGGCAGCCGCTGGTCGCTGGGCGTGGTGCATGCGCTGGGCGTGTCGGGCCGGCTGCGGCATGCCGAGCTGGGGCGCCGGCTTTCGGGCGTGACGCAGCGCATGCTGACGCGCACGCTGCGGGCGCTGGAGCGCGACGGCCTCGTGCTGCGCTTCGACCACCGGGAGGTGCCGCCGCGCGTCGAGTACGAGCTCACGAGCCTGGGCCGCGGCCTGCTCTACCAGATGATTCCGCTGTGGACCTGGGTGATCGAGAACGCCGAGGGCTTCAGAGAACGGCGCCGCGCGTTCGATGCGGTGCACGGCCAGCCCGAGGGGCCGACACCATGAACATCCGCATCCGCCAGGAAACGCCCGCCGACGCCCCGGCCATCGAAGCCGTCACCATCGCGGCCTTCGAACACGCCGCGCACACCAGCCACACCGAGCAGTTCATCGTGCGGGCGCTGCGCGCGCGGGGCCAGCTCACGGTGTCGCTGGTCGCCATCGAGGACGAAGCGATCGTCGGCCACGTGGCCGTGTCTCCCATTCGCATCGATGGCCAGACGGGCGATTGGTACGGCCTGAGTCCCCTCTCGGTACGGCCCGACTGCCAGGGCCGGGGCATCGGTTCGCAGCTGATGGCGCAGGCCCTGGACGCGCTGCGCCTGCGGCGCGCCGGTGGCTGCGTGCTGCTGGGCGATCCGGCCTATTACGCGCGCTTCGGCTTCAGGGCCGAGCCCGGCCTGACGCTGCCGGGCGTGCCGCCCGAGTACTTCATGGCGCTCGCGCTGGCAGGAGCGGTGCCAACGGGCAGCGTTGCGTACAGCGAGGCCTTCGACGCGACGGCCTGAACTAGCCGCGCGCCAGGAAGCGCTCGGCCGCCGCGACCCCTTCGCTCTCGCTGCGCACGAAGTCGAAGGACAGCCCCAGCACCTTGCCCGCGCCCTGCGCCGCCAGCCGCACCGCCGCGGGAATCGTGCGCTCGCCCGTGACGATCACCAGGCCCGCGCAGAACGCGCGCATGCGCTCCTTGTGGCGCTTGAAGAACAGCGCGCGGCGCTTGCGGTCCTCGTGGCTTTCCTCGGGGTGGTCGCCGGGCAGGTGGTCGGTCAGCAGCACGAAGCGCTCGCCGCGCTCGAGCAGCGTGGCCAGTTGCGCCTCGGTGTCGGCGTCCTGCGAATCGGCCTGCGGGTCTTCCTTCAGGAACACCAGCGGAAATCTCGTCGTGTCGAACAGCATCGCGTTCTCTCCAGAAAAAATGGGAAGCCTTCGTGGGGCGCTCGATCCGTCAGTACAGCTCGTGCCTGACCGCGTGGTCGTAGTGCGCGTCGATCTGCGCGATCTGCTCCGTGCCGAGCTCGGCCGCGGCATCGGCGCGCCTGCCCAGCGCGGCCATCATCTGGCCCACGGTCGGCAGCGCATCGCGCGCGAGGCGGGCGCTGTCCTGCCACAGCCGGGCGCGGTTGATGGCCTTGCCGCAATGCAGCAGCACCTCGTCGATCCGCACCACGGTCGCGGTCTTGGGAATGCGCTCGCCCTCGCGCAATTCGTTCAGCAGCCCGGCATCGGTCGAGACCCGGCCGCGGCCATTGATGCGCAGGAAGAGTTCGAGGCCCGGGAACAGGAACACCATCGCGAGCCGCTCGTCGCGCCGCAGGTTGCGCATCGACTCGATGCGGTTGTTGCCGGGCCAGTCGGCGAAGGCGACCGTGTGCGCATCCAGCACATGGACGAAGCCCGGCGGGCCGCCGCGTGGCGAGGCGTCGAGCCCCTGCTCGCTGCCGGTGGCGAGGCAGAAGAAGGTGGCCCGCGCGAGATAGGCCTCATGGAAGTCGACCAGGTGATCCAGCACCGCCTTCTGGGTCATCTCGGAGGGCGCGGCGTACAGCGCGTCGAGGTCGGGTTCCGGGGCCGGGTCGTCGAAGGAAGGGCGAGGTCTTGGGTTCATGGCACCCAGCGTACGGACAAAGGCCTTGGCGGCTGTAGACTGGATCGGCCAATCGATAGCTCTCATCCGCCATGACCGATCCCATTCTTCGCCTGGCCGGCCTGGTCGACCGACCGGACGGCCCGGTCCTCATCGCGGCCGAGGGCAGCCAGGGCGAGGAACTGGCCTCGGGCCCGCACCGCCATGCGCGCGGCCAGTTGTTCGGCTCGCTGCGCGGGCTGCTGTCGGTCGGCGTCGAGGACGGCGTCTGGATCGTGCCGGCCATCCACGCGGTCTGGCTGCCGCCGCACCAGGAGCATTCGGGGCGTTCGCACGGCCCCTTCCATGGCTGGAGCGTCTACGTGGCGGAGCCGGCCTGCGCCACCCTGCCCCCACGGCCCTGCACCATCCGCACCTCGGGCCTGCTGCGCGAGGCGGTGCTGCGCGCCTGCAGCTGGCCGCTCGAGGCGCCCAAGCCGCTGGACGAGAGCCGCGCGCACGTGGCCGCGGTCATCCTCGACGAGATCCGCAGCCTGCCGGTCGAGCCCTTCGGCCTGCCGCTGCCGAGCGACCCGCGGCTGCAGCGCATCGCGCACGCACTGATCGCCGAGCCCGCGGACCAGCGCGACCTCGAGCAATGGGCGCGCTGGGCGGCAGTGAGTTCGCGCACGCTGAGCCGGCGCTTCGTGCTGGAGACCGGCTTCAACTTCACGGCCTGGCGGCAGCGCGCGCGCATGATGCGCTCGCTCGAGATGCTCGCGGCCGGCGTCTCGGTGACGACGATCGCGCTCGACCTCGGCTATTCGACCCCGAGCGCGTTCATCGGGCTGTTCCGCCGCACCTTCGGCGAGACGCCGGCGAGCTACCGGGCGCGGCTGTGACGCCGGCCGGTGCATGCCGCCTCACAGGCCCACGTCGCCGCGCAGCGCCGGGGTCGCGCTCAGCCCCGCGGTCCTGACCGTCTGCTGCATCACCGGGCGTCCCTCGAGGCTGGTGTCCGTCACGATCGTCCGCTCGTAGGCCGCGATCGCGCCGTTCGCGCCCATCGGCAGCGTCGTGCCGAACATCAGCGGCAGGTGCGAGTGCGCCGAGCCCTTGGGATCCCAGAACCCGAGTCCCTGGACTTCCATCAGGATCCTGCCGACGTTCGAATGCTGGCCATCGAGGAAGACGTCGTAGTAGTCGCCGACGCTCACGAGCGGCAGGATCTGCAGCTGGCGCGTCACGGCGTCGACGCGGCCGATCACCACCATCAGGCCCGGGCCGCCGGCCGCCTCCGCCGGGCCGACGATCCTCAGTTCCCCGCGCCCCTGCTGCGAGGTCGTGGTGTTCCCGCCGAGCACGCCGTACTTGATGGAGCCGCCCGATACATGGCGGGCCCGGCTGTCGGACGCGGCGATCAGGTTCCAGGTGTTGGGCTTCGGCGCGCCGTCCACCTCGGTGCGGGTGGCATGGCCATCGCCACGCAGATGCAGTTCGAGCCTGAGCTCGCGCGTGAGCCGCCCCTGCCCGTGCTCCTGCGCCAGTTCCTCGGCGAGGTAGACGATCTCGCCGCGCCACGAAGTGAGCGGCCGGACGTTGCTGCTGCGCTTGCGCGTGGTGACGATCACGTCGCCGTGCGAGCCCGGCGGATCGTTCGGGCCGGTCGGCAGCGTCAGCTCGATCTCGGCCTCGCTCCAGCGCGTGACCGGCAGCACCGTGCCGCCCACGCTCACGGTGCCGGGCTCGGCACCGAAGCCGCCGTGCACCACGAGCTTGTCCTTCCAGTCGACCTCGAGCATCGTGATCAGCGGATTGGTCAGGTCGAAGCCGCCCTGCCCGAAGCGCTTGATGGGCGCGGGACGCGAGCCGGGCTCGCCGGTCGGCGGGTTCTCCAGCAGGCCGCGGCTGCCGAGGTAGCGCCAGACGTCCTCGAAGTCGAAGGCGCGGTTGGGCGGCGTCCTGGGATCGTTGGCATTGACGCCGGTCATGCGGTCGAACAGCGCATCGACCGTGCGGTAGCCGGCGGCGGTGGCGCTGCCCTGCCAGGCGATGATTTCCGAGGCGCCCACGTTGCTCAGGCTGGCGCGGAACACCGCGGCCTCGGCCAGCCCCGCGCTGCAGGCCATGAGGACCACCAGCGAGTTGGGCGCGAGCTTGAGGTATTTGCGGATGAAGATGCTGGTGATCGCGTAGTTGGGCCGGCGCTGGCCGTGCAGGTACTCGTTCCAGCGGCTGCGATCGCGGTGCAGGATGATCGAGCGGTCGTCCAGGTCCTGTGCGTAGAGTTCGTCGGCGTCGTCGCTCGAGTTGTTTTCGGTCAGCATCGCGAAGTCGCGGTAGGCGTCGGGACCTTCCTTGGGACCGTAGACCGCGGCATGCCCGTTGAGATAGAGCAGCCCGACTTCGCCGGCATTCTTGAGCGCCTCGAGCGTCAGCACATGCTGCGCCGGCACCGTCCATCCGCGCTTCTCGAGCGCCGCCTTGGCCTTGGCGATGGCCGCATCGCCCTCGGGCGAGAAGATGTCTTCCTTGAGCTTGAGCAGCAGCGCCTTGTCGCTGCCGGGCACCTGCATGTCGCCGGCCGCGAGAGGGGCGGCGCGCTGCTGGCGCGCGGCGAGATCGCCTTCGCGCGGTGCCGTGGGCGCGGCCGGCGCCCCGGTCTTCCAGTCGTCGGTGAAGAGGAAGTAGCGCCCGTCGGTGAAGCGTGCCCACAGGCTGTCGGTGTCGATGTCCACGGCGTTGTACTCGGGCTGCAGCAGGACCCAGTCGCGCAGCGCCTCGAAGGGCCTGGCGGTGCGTGCCCCGAGCAGTTGCTCGTACTTCTCGGCGACGCGCCAGGTGGCTTCGGAGCGCTGTTCCGAACTGAACCGGCCACCGGTCCCTCCGCCGCCGCCGTCACCACCCGCGCCCCCGTCGCCCGGGCCGGGAAGCGGTGGAACGGCCCACCCGCCCGCGCCGCCGCCACCACCGCCACAGGCCGCCAGCGCGGCGCCCATGCCCGCCGTCATGGCGCGCGTCAGCAGGCGGCGCCTCGTGCTTTCCGTTTGATCCATCGTCGATCCGTCTTGCTGCGTGGTCAGCGCCCTGGTGAAGTTCCGCGGCACAAGCGACCGGCTTCTGCGCGAGATGGAACTTAGGGCGACGCGGCGGGAAAGAGGTCAGCGAACGGTAAGGGGTGCAAAAGATCGACGGACGGCGCGCGCGGCGCCGGATCGACGGCACTCAGCGCTGCAACTGGCGCAACTCGTCGCTGGTGTTGGCGTTGAAGAAGGCGGCCGCATCGTCGAACGCCACCTGCACCCTGCGGTGCTGCGCGGTCCATTGGCCGAACTTGCGCTCGCCCGCCTGCAGGAAGGCGAGCAGGCTCGGCGCCAGGCCGGTACGCAGCAGGCAGAACACGGGCTGCGCGCGCAGCTCGCCGTCTTCGCGCGTGGCGGCCATCGCGATCTCGGCGCCCTGCGCGGCCGCGGCCTCGGCCAGCCGGTCGACCAGGTCCGGCGGAAAGTCCGGCGTGTCGCAGGGCACGGTGACCAGCCAATCGGTGCGCGCATGCTCGAGCCCGGTCAGCAGGCCCGCGAGCGGCCCCGCATAGCCTTCGATGGAATCGGACCACACGGGCACGCCCATCGCCTCGTAGTCGGGCAGGTTGCGATTGGCGCTGAGCATGGCCGTGCCCACCTGCGGCTGCAGGCGGCGCAGCGCATGCAGCGCCAGCGGCGTGCCGCGGTGGTCCTGCAGGCCCTTGTCGACGCCGCCCATGCGGCTGCCGCGGCCGCCGGCCAGCACCAGGCCCGTGATGTCTTCGCGCGCGATGAGGTTCATGCGCGCATTCTCGCCCGAGGCCTACGACCTCAGCGTCCGCAGCGCCGAGGTCCAGCGCAGCAGCTCGTCGAGCATCGCCTTCGCGGCCGCCGCGTTGGCGGGGTTGGCCGACAGGCCGCCCTCGGCCTGCAACTGCTGGCCCACGTTCGTGAACGCGACCGCCTCGAGCATCGGCACCACCTTGAGCGTGCCGAGCAGCTGCTTGGTGACCTGCACCGCGCGGATGCCGCCCGACATGCCGCCGTAGCTCACGAAGCCGACGGCCTTGTACTGCCATTCGCGCACGAGGTAGTTCAGGGCATTGACCAGCGCGCCCGGCGGCGCGAAGTTGTATTCGGGCAGCACGAACAGGAAGGCATCGGCCTCGGCGACGCTCGCGCTCCAGGCGCGCGTGTGCTCGTGCGTGTAGCGCTGCAGGCGCGGATGCTCGGGCTCGTCGAACACCGGCAGGCCGAAGGCGGCCAGGTCGACGAGACGGACGTCGAAGCCGCCGTGCGCTTCGGCGATGCCGTGCGCCCATTGGGCGACGGCCGGACCCACGCGGCCAGGCCGCGTGCTGCAGATCAGGGTATGGAGGATGGGACGGGTCATCGCCGAATCCTAAGTCATGGCGTGGCCAGTCCGAGGCGCGCGAGGGTCGCGGCCTTGAGGCGGCTGTCCTCGCGCACCTGGCGCTCGAAGTCCTTGCCCGGCTGGAAGTCGACCACCTGGTTGGCACCGCGCGCCCAGGCCTGGTACTTGGGCGAGGCCACGGCCTCGCGGCACGAGGACTCGAGGCGCGCGACCACAGCGTCGGGCGTCTTCGCGGGCACCAGCACGCCGCCGAAGCTCGCCTGCACCACGGGCACGCCCGACTCCTTCAGGGTGGGCACGTCGGGGAACGAGGGATGGCGCTTGTCGGTGTAGACCGCGATCAGGCGCAGCGCGCCCGATTGCAGGTGGCCGGTGATCGAGCTCGCGAGCACGGCGCCGAAGCTCAGGCGCTCGCTCAGCAGGTCCTGCAGCATCGGCGCGTCGCCCTTGTAGGGCACGTGCGTGAGCGCGACCCGGGTGGCGGCCTCGATGTCCGAGGTACCCAGGTGCGGGATCGAGCCGGTGCCCGAGGTGCCGTAGCTGACCTTGCCCGGTTCCTTCCTCGCGTCGGCCAGGATGTCCTGCACGCTGCGGTACGGCGACCTGGCCGGCACCGCGATCGCGAAGATGTTGTCGAACACCTTGCAGACGTAGCGGAAGGAATCGAGCCCGTAGTTCAGCGCCTTGAGCCGGTGCGGCTCGCTGGTCAGCGGCACGGCGGGCGTGAAGACCACCGTGTAGCCGTCGGCGCGCGCGCCGGCGCCCGTGTTCAGGCCGATGGTGCCGGCCGCGCCGTCGCGGTTGATCACCGCGAAGGGCTGGCCGAGGTTCTCGGACATGGCCTGCGCGAGGCTGCGCGCATTGATGTCGAGCCCGCCGCCGGCGGCGAAGGGCACGATCATCTGGATCGGGCGCGAGGGATAGTCGGAGGCTGCCGCGGCGGGCAGCGCGGCGCACAGCGCGGCGAGCAGCAGCGCGCTGCGGCGATCGAATCGTCGGTTCATGGGAATGCCGCCGGCGGGTTACTCGGCGCGGATGCCGTTGCGCAGCACGCCGATGGCGTCGACCTCGATCTCGACGATGTCGCCGGGCTTCATCCACACCGGCGGGTTGCGCTTGGCGCCCACGCCGCCCGGCGTGCCGGTCACGATCACGTCGCCCGCGGCCAGCGGCGTGAAGGCCGAGATGTGCGCGATCTGGCGCGGGATGCTGTGGATCAGCTTGTCGGTGGTGGTGCGCTGCATCTCCTGGCCGTTGAGCCGCGTGACCAGGGTCATCACGCGCCCGTCGGCGATCTCGTCGCGCGTGACCATCCAGGGGCCGAAGCCGCCGGTGTGCCAGAAGTTCTTGCCGGCGGTCCATTGCGGCGTGGCGGTCTGCCAGTCGCGGATGCTGCCGTCGTTGTAGCAGGCATAGCCCGCGATGTGCGCCCAGGCATCGGCCTCGGCGATGCGCCGGCCGCCGCGGCCGATCACGACCGCGATCTCGCCCTCGTAGTCGAGCCGCGTCGACTCGGGCGGCAGCACGATGTCCTCGCCATGCGCGAGCTGCGATTCGGCCACGCGCAGGAACAGCGTGGGCTGCTCGGTGATCTCGCGGCCGGTTTCGCGCACATGCTCGCCGTAGTTGAGGCCCACGCAGACGATCTTGCCGGGGTTGGGAATCACGGGCAGCAGCTGAAGCTCGCTCAGCGCCAGCGTGGCGCTCGCCTGGCCGACGGCCGTGGCGGCCTCGGCCAGCAGGTCGGCCGCGATCAGCGCCTTCAGGTCCGCGGCGCGCTCGCCGAAGATCTGGCGCAGGTCGACGACGCGGTCCGCGCGGTCGCCGGTCACCGCGCCGTAGCTGTCGGTGCCGTTGAGTTGGTAGCTGATGAGTTTCATGGTCTGTCCGTGAGGAGTGATGGGAATAGAACTACGCCAGCCGACCTCCAATGCGCTGCGCGCCCTCGGTGATCAGGTGAACCATCTTGTCGAGGTCGACGATGGACAGGCGCGAGGTGTCGAAGACCAGCTGGATGGCGGCCCATGCGCCCCCGTCGGCCTTCGGGATCGGCGCGGCCACGGCCGCGAGCTGCGGTTCGAGTTCGCCGATCGACACGTAGTGGCCGGCCTTGCGGATCCTCGCGTAGAGACGGCGGAATTCGCTCCACTCGGCCGGCAGCCCGCTGCGCACGACCTCGTCGTGGCGGGCATCGAAGACCTTGCGCAGCTGCGGCGGCGCGAAGGTCGACAGCAGCACCTTGGGCGCGGCGCCCAGGAACAGCGGCCGCGGCCGGCCGCGCCCGTAGGCCAGCGTCGGCGGCGCGCCGCCCATCTCGCGATGGGTGTCGAGCACCTGCATGCCGAAGATGCCCGAGCTCACGCAGTCGAAGCCGGTGGCGGCCACCAGCTCGCGCATCACCGGGATGCCTTCGCGCAGCACCGGGTCGGCATTGCGGATGTAGTGGTCCAGCAGGATGATCCGCGGCCCGAGCGCGTAGTGCGAGTCCTCCACGCGCTGCAACAGCCCGGCCTCGAGCAGCAGCCGCACATAGCGGTAGCCCGTGGGCAGCGAGACCTCGAGCGCCGCGGAGATGTCGTCCGCCGTGCGCGTCAGGTGGGTGTCGTCGAACAGGTCGAGCACCCCCAGCATGCGCCCCAGGCTGGACATGGATTTTTCCGGCACGCCAATTCCTCCAGAGTGTCATGGCGCGACGGGGAGGTGTTGCGAGATGCGATCCAGATCGTGCCCCGTGCGCGCGACGCCGACGATATATCGGTCGGGGCGCAGTATCACCGCCCGCGCGTCGTGGGCCGCGAGCCAGTGGCGCAGCGGCGCGTCGGGCCGGTCGATGACGACGGCATCGGCGCGGCGCCAGCGTTCGGCGGTGGCGGGCGCGGCGGCCGCGAGCGCGTCGGGGCTGCCGATCACCGCGCTGCGCCGGCCCAGCAGCTCGTCGAGCAAGCGGCCGTCGGCCAGCCGCGGCTGGGGAAAGGGCCGGCCCGCGGGCGAGCCCGCGTCGGCATCGAAGGCGCCCTGGCCCAGCAGCTGCGGCGGCAGCTCGAAGATCTCGGGGCGCCCGGCGCGAAAGCGCGCATCGCGCTCGGCCGCGCGCGCGGGATCGGTGGTCTGGATGATGTTGCCGAGCCGCACCGCGAGCTCGATCAATGCGCGCACATGCGGCGCGCGTTCCGACTCGTAGGTGTCGAGCAGCGTCTCGGGCGCGCCGCGCGCGAGCACGGCCTCGAGCTTCCAGGCGAGGTTGGCCGCGTCGCGAATGCCCGCGCACATGCCCTGCCCGAGGAACGGCGGCGTCTGGTGGCAGGCATCGCCGGCCAGCAGCAGCCGGCCCTGGCGCCAGCCCTGCGCGATGACGGAATGGAAGGTGTAGATGGCGGCACGCTCAAGCCGCGCTTGCTCGGGCTTCACCCAGGGCGCGACCAGCCGCCACAGCGTGTCGGGTTGCACCAGCGCTTCGCGGTCGTCGTCGGGCAGCACCATGATCTCCCAGCGCCGCCGGTCGCCCACCACGTTGCAGTAGGTCATGGGCCGCGCCGGGTCGCAGTGCTGCACCGTGTGGTCGGGCAGCGCGACCGGTTGCCGCAGCAGCACGTCGAACACCAGCCAGGGCTGGCGCAATCCGAGGTCGACCATCGCGCTGCCCATCTGCCGGCGCACCGGCGAGCGCGCGCCGTCGCAGCCGACGACATAGCGCGCGCGCAGCGTGGTGTTCTCCTGCCGGTGCAGGTCGCGCACGCTCAGCGTGGCGCCGTCCGCGTCCTGCGCGATGCCGGTCAGCTCGTGCCGCAGACGCAGCTCGACGTTGGGAAAGCGCGCGAGGCCTTCGCGCAGCACGGCCTCGAGCTCGGGCTGGTGGAAGTAGTAGTTGTTGGCGCAGCCATGCGGGCCGAGCGCGGCGCTGCCGCCGCGGATCAGCATCGTCTCGCCCGCGCCGTTGACGAAATGCATGCCCTGCTCGCCGGGGCGCGCGATGGCCAGCACCTGCTCGCGCAGGCCCGCGCCCTGCAGGATGCGCAGCACCTCGCCGTCGAAGTGGATCGCGCGCGGCAGCGGGAAGATGCCGGCCTCCTTCTCGAGCACCAGCACCGACAACCCGGCCGCGCCCAGCAGGTTGGCGAGCGTGGCGCCGGTGGGCCCGAGTCCGACGATCGCGACGTCGTGCATGCGCATCGCTTCAGCCACGCTGGTCTTCCTGCATGCGGCGCGCCACCTCGGCCTGCCATTGGGCACGGCTCATGAACTTGGGGAAGCGCTTCGCGATGGCCTCGGCCTGCGCGAGGATGGCTTCGTCGGACTGCGACAGGTCGATGGTCTCGCGCAGCGGCTGGTCGCAGTACCAGGGCGTGTCCATGAACAGCTCGAGCCGGTTGCCCTCGGGGTCGCGGCAGTAGACGGAGATGGCGTTGCCGTGCGTGACCGGGTGCATCTCGCTCGCGCCCTCGGCCAGCAGCCGGTCGTGGAAGCGGCGCAGCGCGCCGAGGTCGGGCACGCGGAACGAGATCTGGTTGACCACGTTGAAGCCCGGGTTCGCGGGCCGGCCGGTGGCCAGCACGAGCTGGTGGTGCTCGCGCGGATCGCGGCTCAGGAACACCAGTTGCACCGGGCCCAGGTCGCCCGCGTCGGTCTGCGTGAAGCGCAGCGCCTGCTTGTAGAAGCGCGCCATGCGCGGCAGGTCGCTCACGTAGAGGCCGATGTGGCTGAACTGCAGGTCCGAAGGGCCGAAATCCGTCATCTCAATGTCTCCAAACGATAAATCGCACGGAGCTTTTCCGTTTCGATGTCGAAATAATATAGTTATTCTCGTATTTTGACAATAACTACGTTTTCTCTATCATCGCGACCGGTGCAAACCGCACCCAAGATCGAATGGAGACAAACCGATGAACGTTTCGAAGACGCGGGGCCGCCGCTGGCTGGCCCCTGGATGCATCGCCGTCGCGGGCCTGCTGGCGGGCGCGGCCTGGGCCCAGGCCGACTACCCGAGCAAGGCGGTGCGGATCATTGCCCCCTTCCCCGCCGGCAGCGGCCCCGACGCGAACGCGCGCGAGATCGCGGCCGAGCTCACGAAGCTGCTGGGCCAGAGCTTCTATGTGGAGAACCGCCCCGGGGCCTCGAACATCATCGGCACCGAGGTCGCCGCGAAGGCGCCGGCCGACGGCTACTCGCTCTACATCGGCACCACCAGTTCGCTGTCGGTGGTGCCGCATCTCTATGCGAAGCTGCCCTTCGATGCCGAGAAGGACTTCGCGCCCGTGAGCCTGCTCGGCGTGCTCAACACCGGCCTGATCGCCACGCCCGGCGTGGAGGCGCGCGACGCGCGCGCACTGATCGCCGCGCTCAAGGCCCGGCCCGATTCGGTGGCGGTCGCGACCGCGGGCATCGGCAGCTATTCGCACCTGTCGGCCCTGTGGTTCAACAGCGCCGCGGGCGTGAAGACCAACCTCGTGCCCTACAACAGCAGCAGCCCCTACGTCGACCTGATCGCGGGCCAGGTGCAGCTGATGTTCGACGGCCTGCCGGCCGCCGCGGGCAACATCCACACCGGCAAGCTCAAGCTGCTGGCCATCACCGGCAAGGAGCGCGCGCCGAGCTTCCCCGACGTGCCCACCTTCGCCGAGGCCGGCCTGCCCGACTACGCGCCGATCGCCTGGCAAGGGCTGCTCGCGCCCGCGGGCACGCCCAAGCCCGTGCTCGAGAAGCTCAGCGCGGCGATGCGCAAGGCTTGTCAGTCGCCCGAACTCGCGCGCAAGTGGCGCGACTACGGCGGCGAGCTGCGCTGCAACACGCCCGCGGAGTTCAAGGCCTTCATCGATGCCGATCGCGCGATGTGGGGCAAGGTGATCCGCGAGGCGCGGGTCAAGCTCGATTGAGCGCGGCGTGCGTTCTCCGCATCGCGCGGGTTCAGGGCCGGCGCAGCCACGCGCGCGCCTGCTCGCGCAGTTCGCGCTCGGCCTCCGAGTCGGCGGTCGGCAGGTCGAGGGGAACCTCGTGTCCGGCCTGCAGCAGGCGGTAGCCGAGGTAGCGGTACGGCCGCGGCAGGCGCGACAGCCGCTTCGCATCGAGCGCGAGCGTGGCGCCCTCGGCGTCCGCGACGAGGCTGTCCATGTCGTAGACGGCGGTGCGCCGCGCCAGCCTCCACGCGCTCTCCTCCTGCGCGAGCAGGTCGATGAAGCGGAAGTGGCATTCCCATCGCACCGGCGTGCCGTCCAGGCTGCCGAAGCCGATCATCATCACGGCCGACTCGGCCCAGGCGCGTTCGCCCTCCACCTCGCACAGCGTGCCGAGCATGCGGTGCCGGTTGAAGCTGCGGCCCTGCAATCGGCGCGAGGCCTCGACGAAATCGACATGGCGGCCGCGGAACCAGCTCACGGCGATGTCGCCGGCGGGCGTGAAGCAGTCGTTCAGCGCGGCCCAGCGCGCGTTGTCGCGACAAAAGGCCCAGCGCTGGATCAGTTCGGCGATGGCGGCCTGGTGGAGGATAGGTTCGGACTTCGATGGCATGGCGCTTTCTCGAGGGTGAAGGGCGCATCGCGCCCCGGGATGGGAGGTTCAGAACGTGTGCTTCACGCCCAGCATGAAGCCGCTCTGGGAGCCGCCGGGCGTGTTCGTGAGGCCGGGATAGCCGTTGACCGGCAGCGCCAGGCTGCCGCTGTTGCGGATGTGGCCCGCGGTCGCGTAGACCAGCGAGCGCTTCGACAGGAAGTAGCTGGCGCGGAACACGGCCAGCCGCGCCCCGTTGGCGGTGTGGCGGTAGTCGAGCTTGAACAGCTGCGCCTCGAACAGCCACGGGCCGCTCGGGTAGGTGCCGCCGAGCCACCACAGGTCGCTGCGCGGCTGCGTCGCGCTGCCTTCGTTGTCGCGCCGCAGGTAGCCCGCGGCGAGCTTGACCTCGCCCAGCTTCAGGTAGCCGTTGAGCGTGGCCCGCGTGTCGCTGCGGTCGCTGCTGGAGAGGCCACCGAAGGCACCGGGGCCGCCCTGGATCCGGTCGGCGCCGAGCGCGACACCCCACGACGCCTGCTCGTACTTGAGCATGCCCGACAGCGTGCGGCAGGCCCGCGCATCGCCGGGCAGCTCGCCCGCGCAGTTGGTGCCGCCCGGGCTGTTGGTCGCGACCACGTCGCGGCCCAGGCTGTAGAGCGCGCCGACGCTCCACGCGCCGAAGCTGCCGCGGTAGGCGATCGCGTTGTCGGCACGGATGTTCGCGAGGTAGGGATCGAGCGAGCTCGAGCTGTAGGCACCGGGTCCCATGATGTCCGACTCGGTCATCGACCAGAACAGGAAGGTCAGCTGCCGGCCCAGCGTGACCGTGCCCCAGTCGCCCGCCAGGCCGACCGTGGAGGTGCGGCCGAAACTGCGCCCGCCGTTGGCGATGACCCCGGTGTCGGCGTTGAAGCCCATCTCGAGGTTGAAGATCGCGCGCGTGCCGCCGCCCAGGTCCTCGGCGCCCCGGAAGCCCAGGCGCGAAGGCAGGGTGCCGAACTGCATGCGCGTGACGCCGATCGCGCCCGGCCCGCCATGGCCCTGTACGTGCTCGACCCCGAGGTCGAGCAGGCCGTAGGTCTGCAGGCTGCCCTGCGCCCGCGCGGGCGTGGCCGCGGCGAGCGCCGCGACGAGCGCGAGGGCCATGACGGCCCGTTTTTCTTGTCTCATGTCTTCTGGTCCTCGTGGGGGTGGATGCCGGTCTTCGCGGGTGCGCCGCATCGACGGCCCCCGCACGGTAGCCATGGCCTCGCGGGGCCAGAAGACGGCAATTTCTCGCGCTCGATCGCCGGCGGCTATCGCCAGCGCGTGGCGTTTGGCACCGGGGACGCTCGATGAAACTGCACCAGTTGCGCGACTTCGTGGCCGTGGCCTCCACCGGCAGCCTGCGCGCGGCGGCGCGGCGCCTGGGGCTCACGCAGCCCTCGCTCTCGAAGAGCATCCAGCAGCTCGAGAAGGAACTGGGCAGCGCGCTGTTCGAACGGCATGCGCGCGGCGCCGTGCTGAGCTTCGCGGGCCGCGCCTTCCTGCCGCGCGCAGAGACGGTGCTCAACGAACTGCAGCGCGCCGCCTCCGAACTCCAGCACCTCGGCGGCGCCGGCGGCCATGTGAACATGGCGGTGTCGGCGGCCGCCGCGCTCACGGCCCTGCCCGAGGCGCTGACCGAATTCCGCAGGCGCTATCCCGATGCCGCGGTGCGCGTAGTCTCGGGCACCTTCGCCGTGATGTTCAGCGAGCTGCGCGCGGGCGCGCTCGACTTCTCGATCGGGCCCCGGCCGGCCGTGTCGCTGAGCGAGGAGTTCTGCGTCGAGCAGCTGTTCACCAACACGCGCGCCGTCGTGTGCCGTGCCGGCCATCCGCTGCGCCATGCGAGATCGCTGGGCGAACTCACCGAGGCCCAGTGGCTGGTGCCCGGTGCGATGGGCCTGGCCGCGGCGGAGCACGACCAGGTCTTCCTGGGGCTGGGCCTGCCGGTGCCGCGATCGGTGGTGCAGTGCGAATACCCGACGGCCCTGCTCTCGCTGCTGGCCCGCACCGACATGCTCGCCATCGTTCCGCGCCAGTACGCGGACGCCCGGCCCTTCGACAGCTTCCTGGTCGAGATCCCGGTCGGCGAGACGCTGCCGGGCGCGGAGATCGTGCTGATCGCGAAAGCCGCCATGCCGCTCACGCCCGCGGCCGAGCACATGCTGACCTTGCTGCGCCGGCACATCGAGTACCACGTCACGGCCCACCGCGGCGGGACGCAGCCATAACCGCGACCTATCTTCATCGACGCCGCGGCATCTGCCGCCGTGCGAAGGCGCTGCCTAGACTCCCGCCGCATGAAAGTCCTTGCCCATCTGGCCGCCGCCGCGGCCGCGCTGCTTCTCTCGCCGGGCGCATGCGCCGACGGCTGGCCCGTGAAGCCGGTGCGCGTGGTCCTGCCCACGGCGGCGGGCAGCGCGCCGGACGTCATCGCGCGCCTGCTCGGCGAGCGGCTCGGCCAGCTCTGGAACCAGCCCGTGATCGTGGAGAACAAGCCGGGCGCCAGCGGCGTCATCGGCATCTCGGCCTTCAAGCAGGCGCCGGCCGACCAGCACGGCTTCCTGCTCGCGCAGGCGGCCGTCATCGCGGTGACGCCGCGCACGCTGGCGAACCCGCGCTTCGATGTCGACGCGGACATGACGCCGATCGCGCTCGTCGCGCTGAGCCCCATGATGATCCTCGCGCGCCAGGACTTCGGCGCGAACACGCTCGCCGAGGCCTTCGCGCTGGCGCGTTCGGGCAGGCAGCCGATCACGGTGGCCGCCACGGGCCAGTACTCGATTCCGCACCTGTCGGCCGAGTACATCCGGAAGGCCGCGGGGCTGGATGTCAACATCGTCTCCTTCGGCAGCACCGGGGGCGCCCTCAATGCCCTCGTCAATGGCGATGCGCAACTGATGGTCGACGGCATTCCGGGCGTGGGCGCGATGCGCCAGTCCGGGCGCATCAAGGCGCTGGCCACCACTGCCTCGGAGCGCCTGCCGGGCGAGCCCAAGCTGCCGACGTTGGCAGAGACGCTGCCGGGCAGCCCGGAACTCAGCGGCTGGTTCGTGCTGTTCGGCCGGAAGAACGCGAGCGCCGAGGTGGTCGAGCGCGTGAACCGCGACGTCCGCCAGGTGCTGCAGGATCCCCGGCTCGCGGCGCGCTTCGTGGAACTCGGCGTGTTCCCGCGTGCGTTGACGCCGGCCGAGACCGCGCGCTTCGTGGCCGACGAGCGGCAGCGCTGGGGGCGGGTGCTCGACGGGCTGAAGATCGAGGCGCGCTGAGCCGGCGACGACGCAGCAGTCGTTGCGTTCTTTAACATTCACTACTGTATGGAAAAGTCAGGGTAAGCCCGGGCTGCGTGTCGCTTTGTCCTCCCTATCATCCGCTCCGACCATTCACATGTGTATGGTGAATGATCGAACTGGCGATCCAAACCGGAGACAACATGACTCGCAACAGATCGATAGCCTTTGCTCTTTCGTGCACCCTGGCCGCGCTCGCCGCCGGCTGCGGAGGCGGCAGCGGCGGGGGTGGAGACGCGGCCGCGCTGGCGGCCGCGATCGCGGCGGCCAATGCGGCCGCTGCCGGGGCCAACGGGCCGGGCTCCGCGCCGCCGACCCCGCGGGCCGCATTCAAGGAGCGCTGCGGCGGACTGGTCGGCAAGGCCGTCGGACCGGGCAGCATCGCCACGGCCGAAGTGATGGCCGCGTCCGCAACCACGCTGCAGACCTGCCAGGTGCGTGGCGCCATCGTGAGTTCGCCCACCTCGACCATCAACTTCCGCATCGACCTGCCCGAGGACTCGGTGTGGAACCAGCGGCTGGTGCAGATCGGCGGTGGCGGCTACGACGGCGTGGTCGTCGGACCCGACCTCGTGATGCTGGCCAATGGCGACGTCTACAAGCGCGGCTATGCATGGGTCAGCGCGGACGGCGGCGTGCAGGTGCCCGACCTGAGCTCGACGCTCAACAACCCCTCGGCCTTCGACAACTTCGCCTTCGCCTACCACCCGCAGGTGTTGAAGGTGGCAAGTGCCGCGATCCAGTCGATCTACGGCAAGCCCGCCGCCAGGACCTACTTCTACGGCATGTCCACGGGCGGCCGCGAAGCGCTGCTGCAGGCGCAGCGCTATCCGCAGAGCTACGACGGCATCGTGGCCGGCGAGCCCGTGGTCGACTACAGCAACGTGATCCAGCGCGGGATCGCGCTGGCCAAGCTGGCGTTCTCGAACAACGGCGCGGGCTGGCTCAGCCCGGCCAAGATCAAGCTGTTCGGCGATGCCCAGATGGCGGCCTGCGACGGCCTCGACGGCGCGGTGGATGGCGTCATCTCCAACGTCAGCGCCTGCCGCTTCGACGTGCGCACGCTGCGCTGCCCGGGCGGCGCGGACGGCGGCGACAGCTGCCTGTCGGATCCGCAGATCGCGTCGGTCGACTTCATGCGCTCGGACTTCACGCTGCCCGTGCCGGTGGCGAACGGCATCACCAGGGCGCCGGCCTGGGGCGTGGGCGGCGAGGCGGCGGCCGCCGGCAACTGGACCATCGCGCAGTTCGGCGCCAGCCCGACGGCGCCGGCGAGCCAGCTCTACTTCTTCTCCGACTGGTGGCTCAAGTACCAGGTGACCTCGAACGTCAACACGACGGTGCTCGGCTACACGCCGGGGTCCGATCCGGCGCGCTGGCTCGAGCTCTCCGAGAAGGTCAACGCGACGAATCCCGACCTGTCGGCCTTCGCGGGACGCGGCGCCAAGCTGCTGCTGTGGGCCGGTGCGAGCGACAACCTGGTGCCGCCCGGCTATGCCACGGACTACTACCAGAGCGTGGTCGGCAAGCTGGGCCAGGAGACCACCGATTCCTTCATGCGCTTCTACATGCTGCCGGGCGTGGTCCATGGCCCGGGCGGCCCGGGTGCCGGCATCGTCGACAACCTCGCGATCCTCGAGAACTGGGTCGAGAAGGGCAAGGCGCCCGACGATTCGCTCACGGCGGCGCGGCTGGCGGCCGACGGCAAGCGCGTGGAGATGACGCGTCCGTTGTGCCGCTACCCGACCTGGCCGAAGTACCGCGGCGCCGGCGACCAGAACCTGGCGGCCAGCTTCAGCTGCGCCTACGACTGAAGCAGCGGGGTGCTAGCGCGCCGGGGCCTTGCCGGGCTCCGGCGCCAGCAGCATCTGGGCCACGAAGCGGCGGCGCTCGGCCTTGTCGGCGGTGGAGCCCTGGTTCCTGAACAGCGACTCCGACTGCATGTAGCAATAGAGCGTGAAGGCGCGCGAGCGCGCCGACTTGGCGTCGAAGCCGCAGGAGAGGAAGCATTCCTCGATGTAGGCGAGCCGCTTGGCATCGACCTCGTCGACGATCATGCGCGCCATCTCGTCGCGCCGGGCCCAGGCACGGACCGCGAGCTCGACCGACGCGCCCTTCATGGCCGCGCGGCCATGGAACGGCAGCTCGACCAGCTCGACGATCAGGTCCTGCGCCTCGACGCCCTGCTTGCGGTAGCGCGCGATGATCTGCTCAGTCTGCGCCTCCTGCCAACTCACGAGGATGCGCTTGAGCAGGTCGTCGCGGTCGACGAAGTGCCAGTAGAAGGAGCCGCGCGTCACCTGCAGGAGCTTGGCCAGCACGTCGACGCGGACCGCGTCGATGCTCTTGTCGATCAGCAGTTCCGTCGCGGCCACGATCCAGTCGGCGGGCCCGAGCTGGGACCGCTCGGAGGCCGGTTTGGCGCCGGCCTCGCTCTTGCGCTGCAGGGCGGCCGAGGCCTTGCGCGGGCGCGGTTTGCCAGGGGTGGTCGTCAGCATGCGCCGATGATAGCGGAGGCCCGCATGCACCAGAGTCAGGGCCCATTCCCTTGGGCAAACCCTGAGCCGTCCGTCCGGATCCGGCTGATAGCATCGCCTCACCATACACATCTGTACGTGTATTGAGAAACGCGAAAAAGCTTCTTCCCCGACCTCATCGAAAGCCATGCAGTACCAGTTCCTGACCCTCGAACTCCAGGAGGAGATCGCCCACCTGCACCTGAACCGCGCCGGCAAGCGCAATGCCCTCAACGACGGCCTGGTGCTGGAGTTGCGGCATGCGTTCGAGAACCTGCCCGGCCATGTGCGCGCCGCCGTGCTAGGCGGCCAGGGCGCGCACTTCTGCGCCGGGCTCGACCTGTCCGAACTGGCCCACCGTGATCCGCAGCAGGCGGTGCAGCACTCGCGCATGTGGCATGCGGCGCTCGATGCCATCCAGTTCGGCCCGGTGCCCGTGATCGCCGCGCTGCACGGGGCCGTGATCGGCGGCGGCCTCGAGCTGGCCGCGGCCTGCCATGTGCGCGTGGCCGATGCCACCGCCTTCTACGCGCTGCCCGAAGGCACGCGCGGCATCTTCGTCGGCGGTGGCGGATCGGTGCGCATTCCCAAGCTGATCGGCGTCTCGCGCATGGCCGACATGATGCTCACCGGCCGCGTGTACCGCGCCGACGAGGGCGAGCGCGTCGGCTTCTCGCAGTACCTCGTGGCCGAGGGCAAGGCCTGGTCGCACGCGCTCTCACTGGCCCACCAGGTGGCGCGCAATGCGCCGCTGACCAACTTCGCGGTGATGCAGGCGCTGCCGCGCATCGCGGAACAGCCCGCGGACCACGGGCTGATGACCGAAGCCCTGATGAGCGCCATCGCGCAGAGCGCGCCCGAGGCGAAGCTGCGCGTGCAGGCCTTCCTCGACGGCGCGGGCGCCAAGGTGCGCACGCCGCAGGCCGGCGCGGACATCGCGCCCGCCGCCTGAACCACGACATTCACAACGACCGAGGAGACTTTCATGCAGACACGACGGACCTTCATTCAGGCAGCGGGCGGCGGCGCCCTCGCCTCGCTGCTGCCGCTCGCGGCTTCGGCCCAGGCACTGGACCAGGTCAAGATCTACTACGGCTTTCCCGCCGGCAGTGCCGGCGACAGCGTGGCGCGCCGCATCGGCGAGAAGGTCGCGGGCTCCGCGTACTCGCGCAATGTCGCGGTGGTCGACAACCGCCCGGGGGCAGGCGGGCGCATCGCGCTCGAGGTGCTGAAGTCGGCGCCGGCCGACGGATCGGTGCTGGCGCTGTCGCCGTTCTCCTGCACCTCGATCTATCCGCATGTCTACTCGAAGCTCAGCTACGACGCGAACAAGGACTTCGTGGCCGTGTCGATCGGTGCGGTCATGCACCACGGCCTCGCGGTGGGACCGAAGGTGCCCACCAGCGTGGTCACGGTGCGGGACTTCCTGGCCTGG
Source organism: Variovorax sp. GW821-FHT10D07 (assembly GCF_059415325.1). Classification (NCBI taxonomy): domain Bacteria; kingdom Pseudomonadati; phylum Pseudomonadota; class Betaproteobacteria; order Burkholderiales; family Comamonadaceae; genus Variovorax; species Variovorax sp. GW821-FHT10D07. The sequence goes on from NZ_JBWKMZ010000001.1 coordinate 961,924, forward strand.
GCCAAGGCCAACCCGCAGGAGGCGAACTACGGCTCGCCGGCCGCGGGCTCCACGCCGCACTTCATCGGCGCCCTGCTCGGCCTCACGGCCAACGTCGACCTGCGGCACGTGCCCTATCGCGGCTCGGTGCCGGGCATCACCGACGTGGTGGGCGGGCAGATCGCCGCCATGGTCACGCCGAGCGGCGACTTCCTGGCCAACCACCGCGCGGGCAAGCTGCGGATGATCGCGACCTCGGGCCGCCAGCGCTCGCCGTTCTCGCCCGAGGTGCCGACCTTCGCGGAGCAGGGCTTCGCCGAGCTCACGACCGAGGAATGGTTCGGCTTCTATGCGCCGGCGCAGACGCCGGCGGCCGCGATCGGCCGCGCCAACGCCGCCGTCAATGCCGCGGTCAAGGAGCGCGCCGTCATCGACAGCCTGGGCGTTGTCGGCCTGATCGCGCGCGGCTCGACCGCGGAAGAGATGGCGAAGTCGCAGCAGGCCGAGTTCGAGCGCTGGGGGCCGCTGGTCAGACGCATCGGGTTCACGGCGGAGTCGTAGGCCAGAGCCACGAGGCCTTCGCGGCCCGGGGCGCCGTTCAGCGCTTCACGAATCGAGATGGCGCTCGCGGCTCCACTGCTCGACGAAGGTCCTCGCATCCCGCTTCAACGCATCGATGACATCGGGGCCATCCGTGCCCGCCACGACGAGGCGGCGCCGGACGATGCCGCCCAGATCCAGATCGGCATGGCCCGATGCGAAGGCCGCGCCCTGCGCGGTCGTCACGCGAATCTTCACGTGCCACCCTTGGTAGCAGAAGTCGAGTTCGTTGTCGGGAGTCATGACAGGCAGGCGCCGTTCGCCAGGCGAAGGGGTATCTCGAGAGATCGGATTGATAGTAAATATATCAATGAGTAGCAATTCTATCTATCCGAATCGACCTGGCGCCCCGCAAAGCTGCGCTCGCGCGGCTCTCAACGGAAGCGCTTGCTGAATTCGCGCACCACGCCAATCACCCGCGCCGCGCCGAGCGGCTTGATGGGGTAGCGCGGATTGAGGGGCCGCAGGTAGAACTCGCCCCCGTCCCTGACCAGTTGCTTGAAGGTGGTCTGCGCGTGCTCGTTGAGCGCGATGACGTAGTCGCCGGGCAGCACCTCGAGGTCGGGTTCGACGACGATGATCGAGCCCTCGGGGAAAGAGTCGCCCAGTTCGCTGGCCATGCTGTCGCCATGCACGCGCAGCGCATAGGTGTGGCGCTTGACCGGGACCGTCACGGGGACGGTCTCGAAATTGCCACGTGGCTTGAAGTTGTCGATGACCGTGTAGTTGCCGGCCTCGACCTCGGACACGAGCGGCACCTCAGCGCGCATGACCGTGCCCTGGCTGATGTTCGGGCCGCCCGAGAGCAGTTCGCCGACGGAGATGCCGAGCAGTTCGGCAACGCGCGGCTGGTTGGCGCGCTTGGGTGCGGTGCCCCCGGCTTTTTCCCATTGCTGGACTGCACCCCGACTCACACCGACGGCGTCAGCAAACTGCTGCTCGCTCATCCCGAGCCGTCGGCGCCCTTCGCGAATCAGTCTATGAATGCTCATAGTCTAGAGGCTAGGTCCTCCGATGGATGGAAAATAAATCATAGCTAGACGTTCTGGCTAGCTCGACTCTCCATTCATGGGGGAACGAACCTCCGACACCGCGCCTGCACCGGGCATGCGGGCGGGATGCGGACGGCGCGGGCGGGTGCCGGATCAGCCGGCCAGATCGAAGCAGCAGCCCGCGTAATAGGCCTTGTCGCCGCCATCCACGAACGGGACCTCGATCGGCTTGCCTTCGTTGCGCCAGCCATCGCGGCGACGGTAGCCGGCCTGCTTGAGCTGCGCCATCAGGTCGTCGTGATGCTCGATGCGATAGGGGCAGACCGCGAAGCCGATGCTGTTGAGCGTGTAGAGGGTGCGATCGGGATGCAGCGCCGTGGTGTTCAGCACGATGCGCCGGGGCTTCACCGCGAGCGCGGCGAGGATCTCCGACAGCCGTTGCGGCAGGTATTGCAGGCTGCCCGAGGCATACAGCACGTCGCAGCCGCTGGCGTCGGCCAGCGCCGTGGTGAAGCCCAGCTGGGCCGCCGCGTCGCGTTGCAGCGCCAGTGCCTCGCCGGCGCGCACCACGCCCGGCACGTCGCACACGGTCCAGCGCAGGCCATCGGGATAGGGCAGCACGCGGCGGAACGCGTAGTACTTGATCCCCACGTGGCCGCCGAGGTCGAAGATGCGCGTCATGCCGTCCTCGAGCGAGCGCCCGAGCCAGAACAGCGCCGGGTAGTCGTAGAAGTAGACCTGGTGGCTGTAGAGCTGCGTGGCCGCCTGCGCGTTGTCGTAGCCCACCGCCTTGGAGGGCGGCGCGCCCGCTTCGGCCGCGGCGAAGCTCTCGAACGAGCCCATGAAGAGGTTGTCGTCTTCGTTGTCGAGGAACTTGCGCCTATAGGCGTTCGCGCGGGGCAGCCGCGCCAGCAGGTTCGAGAGCATTGCAGGCCCCTTTCGAAAGAATTGATTGTTCGCGTCGAGGCCGATGCTGCTTGCGATTTCCGGAAATTACAAATCCCCGGTCGATCTTTCGATTTCGCTTACGAATCGGATGAATTAATAACGCTCGCGCCGCGGATCGGGCAATTGAAATCGCGTCGAGCCGAATTGAAGATCCGATTCGCCCTTTTCCCGCGGGCCGTGGGAGCCACTGTTCCAGCCCGCTCGCACTTACCGCGGCGCTTCGGAAAAAGGGCTGATTTCCCCAGGAAAACCAACGCTGAAACGGGCCCGACATACCCATCGCGAGAGCCTTCGCCACGCTTTTTCGGCTCAAAAGACAAATGGCTACCTCGTTTAATCGATATTCGGTAGTTCCGATCTGAAATAAACAAGTGCAAATGTAATCGACCTCCCAAATAGGGCCCACGCACATCTGCAAACCTCCTACTATTTCGACACAAATTAGTCGCAAAAAATCTATTTCGTTGTCGAATCAATAGCCGTTCGAAGCTGTTTTTTCGCTGTCTTTTGCAATTTCGAATCGGACGGTGATATGGACATTCAGACGATGTTTCCGGAGCTCCCGGAAAGCCGGGGCCTCGCATGGGAGGACCTGTTCGCGTCGCGCTCCGGGCTCGGCGCCGGTCCGAGGCTGGCGGCCACCCTGCCCTTGCCGATCGACGCGGCGCGGCATCCGGCCAGCGCCCACCGATTCCCCGATGCACCGTGGGCCGCGGCCTGGGTGCTGCTGCAATCGCGCTGGCTGGGCCGGGCAGAGCCGATCCTTCATGAAGCCGCGAGCACCGGCGATGCATTCGCCTCGTCCTTCGCCTGGGATGCGGGACTGACCGCCGCCGAATGGATTGCCGCCATCGACCGCCAACGCGGCGAGGCAGATGCGACGCCGCTGCCCATCGACCCGCCCGCCGTGCTGTGGCTGCGTGACCCCGCGGCGGCGCCCGCGCCGATCCGGCTGCGCTTCAACGCCCAGCCCCCCTGCCTGCATGCCGACGCGGCCGCCGGCTGGCTCGATGCCATCTCGCTGCAGCAGCTGCTCGCGGCAGTGGCCGACACGGCGGCCGACCTCCTGTCGCGCCCCGACGCCCCGATCGCCGAGATTCGCAGCCTGCCGCAGGCCGACCGCGAACGGCAGCTCGCCGAGTGGAACCGCCCCGTGGCACCGCTGGACCGCGCGCTGACCGTGACGGGTCGCTTCCGCGCCCAGGTCGCTGCCGTGCCCGACGCCATCGCGCTGGTCCAGGGCCAGGCGCGCATGAGCTACCGCGAACTCGACCGGCGTTCGGACGTACTCGCGCAGTGCCTGCAACAGCACGGCGTGCAGGCTGGCCACACGGTCGCTCTCGTGCTCGAACGCTCGATCGACGCGGTGGTGGCGCAACTCGCGATCCTCAAGGCCGGTGCGGCCTACCTGCCGATCCCGACCGAGCAACCGCGCGAGCGCATCGCCGCGATGCTGGCGCAGGCCGGTGCGCGGCTGGCGATCACGACCGAGGCGTTCGACGCGCTGCTGCCACCGTCGACCCCGCTGCTGCGCGTGAATGCATGCGCCGATGACGGCCCACGCGGCAGCTGGCGTGAGCCGGACGTCGACGGCGAATCGCTGGCCTACCTCATGTACACCTCGGGCTCCACCGGCACGCCCAAGGGCATAGCGATCTGCCATCGCGCGATCCTGCGCCTGGTCGTGGGCTCGGACTTCGCCGCCTTCGGCCATGGCCTGTCCATGCTGCATGCCGCGCCGCTGGGCTTCGACGCGGCCACGCTCGAGATCTGGGGGCCGCTGCTCAATGGCGGCTGCTGCGTGGTCCATGACGAACGGCTGCCCACCGGCGCGGGGCTCGCGCGCACCATTGCCCGGCACGGCGTGCACACCGCCTGGCTCACGGCCGCGCTCTTCAATGCGGTGGTCGACGACGATCCCGCCCACCTCGCGGGCCTGCGCCACCTGATCACCGGCGGCGAAGCGCTGTCGCTGCCGCATGTGCGGCGCGCGCTCGCTGCACTGCCGGGGCTGGTGCTCAGCAACGGCTATGGCCCGACCGAGTGCACCACCTTCGCGGCGACCCACCGCATTCCCGCCGTGCTGCCCGACACGCTGCGCTCGGTGCCGCTCGGGCGGCCGATCCAGGACACGGTGCTGCGCGTGCTGAGCCCTTCGCTCGCGCTGCTGCCGGCGGGCCTGGTGGGCGAACTCTGCATCGGCGGCCATGGCCTGGCGCGCGGCTACCTGGGCCAGCCCGCGCTGAGCGCGCAGCGCTTCGTCGCCGACCCCTTCGGCGCGGCCGGCGACCGCCTCTACCGCAGCGGCGACCTGGCGCGTTGGCTGCCGGACGGCACGATCGAGTTCGTCGGCCGCCGCGACGGGCAGGTCAAGATCCATGGCCACCGGGTCGAGCTCGGCGAGATCGAGACCGCCCTGCTCGCGCATCCGGCCATCCAGTCCTGCGCGGTGGCCGCGCGGCCCGATGCGGGCGGCGCGTTGCGCCTGGTCGCTTACCTCGTCGCGCGTGCACAGCCGCTGCCCTGGGAGGCGCTGCGCGCCCACCTCGCGGCCCGGCTGCCCGCCGCGCTGCTGCCTTCGGCGCAGCTGTGGCTGCCCCGGCTGCCCCTCACGCCCAACGGCAAGCTCGACCGCCAGGCCCTGCCCGAGCCGGCCGGCGAACGCCCCGCGCTCGCGCAGGCCTACGAGGCGCCGCGCGATGCCGCCGAGCAGGCGGTGTGCGAGGCCTTCGCGCAGGCGCTGCAGCTCGCCGAGGTCGGCCGGCACGACAACTTCTTCGACCTCGGCGGCGACTCGATGCGAGTGCTGCAGGTATTGGCCGTGCTCCAGCGCGACCGGCGCGCGCCGCTGTCGACCAACCTGTTCTTCAGCCATCCCACGCCCGCGGCGATCGCGGCCCGGCTGCGTCCGGGCGGCAAGGCGAAAGCCCGCGCCGCCATCGAGGCGCCGCGCGAACGCGCCGTGGCCGCCGACGCCGATGTCGACGCCATCGCCCTCATCGGCACCGCCGGCCGCTTTCCGGGCGCGGCCGACGTCGAGCAGTTCTGGGACAACCTCGTGGCCGGCCGCGACAGCATCAGCTTCTTCGACGATGCCACGCTCGACGCCGGCGTGAGCGAGGCGCTGCGGCGCGACCCGGCCTATGTGCGGGCGCGCGGCGTGATCGACGGCATCGAGGACTTCGACGCGGCCTTCTTCGGCATCGCGCCGAAGGAAGCCGCGCTGATGGACCCGCAGCAGCGCGTGTTCCTCGAGATCTGCTGGGAATGCCTGGAGCGCGCGGGCTACGTGCCCGATGCCGCGCCGGGCCCGGTCGGCGTGTATGCCGGCATGTACAACGCCAGCTACGCGCAGCGCCACCTGAGCACCCGGCCCGACCTGGTCGAGGCGGTCGGCGAGTTCCAGACGATGCTGGCCAACGAGAAGGACTACATCGCCACCCGCGTCGCGCACCGGCTCAACCTCACCGGGCCGGCGGTCAGCGTGCACACCGCCTGCTCGACCTCGCTGGTCGCGGTGGCCCAGGCCTTCCATGCGCTGCGCAGCGGCCAGTGCTACATGGCGCTGGCCGGCGGCGCCGCGGTCACCTGCCCGCCGCGCAGCGGCTACCTCTACAACGAGGGCGCGATGCTCTCGCCCGATGGCCATACGCGCAGCTTCGACGCCAAGGCGCAGGGCACCGTCTTCAGCGACGGCGCGGCCGTGGTGCTGCTCAAGCGGCTGGCCGACGCGCAGGCCGACGGCGACACCATCCATGCCGTGCTGCGCAGCGCCTGCGTCAACAACGACGGCGGCGCGAAGGCCAGCTTCACCGCGCCCAGCGTGGACGGGCAGGCGGCGGTGATCCGCGCGGCGCTGGCCGCGGCCCGGGTCGATGCGCGCAGCATCTCCTTCGTCGAGGCGCATGGCACCGCCACGCCGATGGGCGACCCGATCGAGGTCGAGGCGCTGGCCAGCGCCTTCGCCGAGCACACCGATGCGCTGGACTTCTGCACGCTGGGCTCGCTCAAGAGCAACGTCGGCCACATGGTCACGGCCGCCGGCGCGGCCGGACTGATCAAGACGGCGCTGGCGCTGCAGCACGAATGCATACCGCCAACCGCGCATTTCACCGCGCCGCATCCCGCGATCGGCTTCGAGCGCACGCCCTTTCGTGTCAACCCGGATCCGAAGCCCTGGCCACGTGGCGCGCAGCCGCGCCGCGCCGGCGTGAGCTCGTTCGGCGTGGGCGGCACCAATGCCCACGTCATCGTCGAGGAAGCGCCCGCGCGCGCGCCCTCGGCACCCGACGAGGGCATGCACGTGCTGCCGCTGGCCGCGCGTTCCGAGGCCGCGCTGGCGCTGGCGACCGAGCAGCTCGCGGCCCACCTCGAGACCCATCCGGAGGATTCGCTGGCCGACGTGGCCCACACGCTCGCGGTCGGCCGCAAGGCGTACGCCTTCCGCCGCGTGGTGGTGGCGGCCCGCGCGCACGACGCGGTGGCCGCGCTGCGCGACCCCGGTTCGCCATGGCGCGCGAGCGGCAGCGTGGGCGCGCGGGTGCCGCAGCTGGTGCTGATGTTCCCGGGCCAGGGCGCCCAGTACGCCGGCATGGGCCGGGCGCTGCACGCGGGCGATCCGGTGTTCGCGGCCGCCTTCGACGACGCCCTCGCGGCCTTCGCGGGCGAACTGGACGTCGACCTGCGCGAGCGCATGTTCTCGGCCGATCCGCAGGCCCTGCTGCCGACCTCCGTCGCGCAGCCGGCCCTGTTCACGCTCGAATACGCGCTGGCGCGCCGCCTGCTGTCGCTCGGCGCCCGGCCGCAGCTGCTGATCGGCCACAGCGTCGGCGAGTTCGTCGCCGCCGTGCTGGCCGGCGTGATGCGGCTCGAGGATGCGGCCCGCCTGGTCGCGCGCCGCGGCGCGCTGATGCAGGCGCAGCCGGCGGGCGCGATGCTGTCGGTGCGCCTCGGCGCGGCCGAGCTGCTCGCGCGGCTCGATCCCTCGCTGTCGCTCGCGGCGGACAACGGCCCCACGGCCTGCGTGGCGGCGGGGCCGTCGGAGGCCATCGCCGCCCTGCAGGCCTCGCTGCAGCGGGAAGACATCGCGAGCCGCGCGCTGCAGACCTCGCACGCCTTCCACTCCTCGATGATGGACGAGGTGGTCGCGCCCTTCGAGGCGCTGGTGCGGCAGGTCGCGCTGTGCGCGCCGCGGATTCCCATCGTCTCGACGCTCACCGGCCAGCCGCTCGGTGAGGTGGAAGCCACCAGCGCCGCCTACTGGGCCCAGCATGTGCGCGGCACCGTGCGCTTCTCGCCCGCGCTGCGCGACACCCTCGCGCGGCTGTCGCAGCCGCTGTTCGTCGAGACCGGTCCACGCAACACGCTGGCCACGCTCGCGCGCCAGCACGCGGGCACGGCGGTGTCCTTGCTGCATGGCGATCCGGCCGACGAGGTGGCGCTGCTGCGGCTGGCCTGCGCGCGGCTGTGGACCTGCGGCGCCGAGATCGAGCTCGCGCGCCTGTCGAACCGAACCGATGCGCGGCGCGTGCGCTTGCCGACCACGCCGTTCGAGCGCCAGCGCTGCTGGGTCGACATCGCGCCCCCTCTTTCCGCTTCCGCCACGGCCGCCACGCCAGCCGCCGCACCCCTCGCCCCCCCGATCGCCCTGGAGTCCACCGTGACCGTTGCAACGCCCTCGCCTCTTCCTCCCGCGTCCACCCTGGACGCTCGCCTGCGCGCGCTGTTCGAGGACATCTGCGGCCTCGACATGGCGCAGGCCGACGGGCATGCGCCGTTCGCCGAACTCGGGCTCGACTCCTTGACGCTGACGCAGGCCGCGACGCAGATCCGCAAGCACTTCAAGGTCGAGCTGAGCTTCCGGCAACTGATGGAAAAGCACCGCAGCTTCGATGCACTGGGCGCCTTCCTGCGCCAGAGCCTGCCGGACGACGAGGCGTCGATCGCCGCCGTGATACCCACGATCGCGGTCCCGCGGCTCGATGAAAACGCGGGCGCATTCCAGCTGCCACAACTGATTGCGCAGCAAATGGAAATCATGCGCCAGCAACTCGCGCTGCTGTCCGGCGTCGCCTCGGTCGCGCCTGCTCCCACCGTAGTCCCGCAGCCCACCGCCGAGGCGGCGCCGGCCGCGACTCCGCCGCAGCGCTACGACGTGGCCAAGGCCTTCGGCGCCATCGCGCGCATCCACACCCAGCGCACGGCCGAGCCCAGCGCGCGCCAGCAGGCGCGGCTCGCGGCCTTCGTGCGCCGCTATGTCGAGCGCACGCGCCGCAGCAAGCAGTTCACCGAGGACAACCGACCCCACATGGCCGATCCGCGCGTGGTCAACGGCTTCCGGCCGCTGACCAAGGAGATCGTCTACCAGATCGTGGTCGAGCGCTCCAAGGGCTCGAAGCTCTGGGACATCGACGGCAACGAGTACGTCGACGCGCTCAACGGCTTCGGCATGAACATGTTCGGCTGGCAGCCCGACTTCGTGCAGGAGGCGGTGCGCCGGCAGCTCGACGCCGGCTACGAGATCGGCCCGCAGCACCCGCTGGCGGCCGACGTCGCCGGCCTGGTCTGCGAGCTCACCGGCAGCGACCGCGCCGGCCTCTGCAACACCGGCTCCGAAGCAGTGATGGCAGCGCTGCGCATCGCGCGCACCGTCACCGGCCGCAGCACGGTGGTGGTGTTCACCGGCTCCTACCACGGCACCTTCGACGAGGTGCTGGTGCGCGCGGGCCGCAACGCCAAGGGCCTGTCCGCCGCGCCCGGCGTGATGAGCGGCATGTTCGGCGACATCCGCGTGCTCGACTACGGCACGCCCGAGGCACTGGCCTTCATCCGCGAGCACGCCGGCGAGCTGGCGGCCGTGCTGGTCGAGCCGGTGCAGAGCCGGCGGCCCGACTTCCAGCCGCGCGAGTTCCTGCACGCGCTGCGCGCCATCACCGAGCAGCAGGGCTGCTGCCTGGTCTTCGACGAGGTCATCACCGGCTTTCGCGTCGCGCTCGGCGGCGCGCAGGCCCTGTTCGGCGTGCGCGCCGACCTCGCCACCTACGGCAAGGTCATCGGCGGCGGCTTTCCGATCGGCGTGGTCGCGGGCCGGCGCGCCTACATGGACGCGCTCGACGGCGGCGCCTGGCAGTACGGCGACGACTCCATCCCGGGCGTCGGCGTCACCTACTTCGCGGGCACTTTCGTGCGCCATCCGCTCGCGCTGGCCGCGGCCAAGGCCGCGCTCACGCACCTGAAGGAAGCCGGCGCGGCGCTGCAGGAGGGCCTGAACCAGCGCACCGGCGCCATGGCCGACGAACTGAGCGCCTGGTGCCTGGAGGTCGGCGCGCCGATCGCCATACGGCACTGCGGATCGCTGTGGCGCGTGCACTGGCTCGAGGAGCATCCGCTGCAGGACCTGCTGTTCGCCATGATGCGCAGCCGCGGCATCCACATCCTCGACAACTTCCCCTGCTTCCTGACCAGCGCCCACGGCGCGCAGGACATCGCGGCCATCCAGGCGGCGTTCAAGGCCTCCGTGGCCGAGCTGCAGGAGTCGGACTTCCTGCCGCGCCGCGCGCCCAGTCCCTTGAGCTTCGACGTGCGCAAGAACGCGCAGGACGGCTCGGTGCTCGCCCGCGACGTCGACGGCCAGCCCTTCTGGTACGTGCCGGTCGCCGACGGCGGCGCGGTGCCCGCGGTGACGGACCCGGCCCCGGCCGGTGGCGCGAACGCCAAGGCGGTCGCATGAACGCCGTGCTTCGCCCCACCCCCGGTGCCATCGACACCGCGCCGGCCCGCGGCAGCGTCGAGTGCGTGATTCCCACCACCGAATCGCAGCGCGAGGTCTGGCTCGGCGCCATGCTGAGCGCCGAGGCCTCGCTGGCCTACAACGAATCGGTGCTGCTGCGGCTGCGCGGCACGCTCGATGCGCAGGCCCTGTCGCGCGCGCTGGCGCGGCTGGTGCAGCGCCACCAGTCGCTGCGCGCCACCCTCTCGCCCGATGGCCGCAGCATGCTGGTCGGCGGCGGCGATGCGCCGGCCCTCGAGCTGCGCGACCTGCGCACGCTCGATGCGACGGGCTGCGCGCAGGCGCTCGACGCCGCGCACCGAGCCGCGGTGTGCACCCCATTCCCGCTCGAGCAGGGTCCGTTGTTCCGGGCTGCGCTGTACCGGCTCGGCGATGCCGAGCATGAACTCGTGATGTCGGCGCACCACGTGGTGTGCGATGGCTGGTCGTGGGCGGTCATCGCCGAGCAGCTCGGCCATCTCTATGCCGACGAGATCGGCGAGGGCCTGCCGCTGCGCGCCGCGCCGAGCTACGCGGCCTTCGCGGCCGAGGAAGCCGCCGAGGCGGCCGGGCCCGCCATGCAGGCGCATGTGGACCATTGGCTCGCGCGCTTCGCCGGTAGCCTGCCGGTGCTCGAGCTGCCGACCGACCGCCCGCGCCCGGCGGTGCGCGGCTTCGATTCGCAACGCATCGAGCGCCGGCTCGACCGCACGCTGGTGAGCGCGATGCGCGCCGCGAGTGCGAAGTCCGGCACCAGCCTGTTCGCGGGGTTGCTGGCCGCCTTCGCCGCCACGCTGCACCGCCTGAGCGGGCAGGACGACATCGTGATCGGCATTCCCGCCTCGGGGCAACTCTCGCGCGACATGCCGGGGCTGGTCGGCCATTGCGTGAACCTGCTGCCGCTGCGCCTCGCGGTGCACGGGCAACAGCGCTTCGACGCGCTGATGGGCGAATGCGGCACGGCCGTGCTCGATGCCTTCGAGCACCAGTCGCTGACCTATGGCGCGCTGCTCGGCAAGCTCTCGCTGGAGCGCGACGCGAGCCGCCAGCCGCTGGTGAGCGTGATGTTCAACCTCGACCCCGACGTGGCCGGCAGCGCGCAGAACTTCACCGGCCTCGCGGTCACGCAGGACACGGTGCCGCGGCGCTACGAGAACTTCGAGCTGTTCCTCAACCTGCGGCCGGCCGAGGGCGGCCTGGTGGTCGAGGCCCAGTACAACACCGGCCTGTTCGACGAGGCCAGCGTGCGGCGCTGGCTCGACATGTTCGAGTGCCTGCTGCGCTCGGCCGTGCAGGCACCGGACCAGACCATCGGCCGGCTGGCGCTGCTCTCGCCCGAGGCGGCGCGCGAGCTGCTCGCGCTGCAACCCGCGCCGAGCCCGCTGGCGGACCTGCCGTTCGCGCATGCCGGCTTCGAGGCCAGCGCGCTGCTGCAGCCCGAGCGCCCCGCGATCCGCGACGGTTCGCGCCGCTGCAGCTACGCCCTGCTCGACGCGCAGTCGAACCGGCTCGCGCATGCGCTGCGCGAACGCGGCATGGGCCGCGGCCAGCGCGTGGGCCTGTGCCTGGAGCGCGGCATCGACATGGTCGTCGCACTGCTGGCGGTGCTGAAGTCGGGCGCGGCCTACGTGCCGCTCGACCCGGGCTTTCCGCAGGCACGGCTCGACCACTACGCCGAGGATGCCCGCCTCGGCCTGCTGCTCACCACGTCCGACATCGCGACCGCGCCGCGCGGCTGGCGTGCCGATGCCGCCGAGCGCGTGTTCGAACTCGACCGCGACACCGCCTGGCAGCGCGCGCCCGCGGGCGCGCTGCCGCCCAGTGGCGACGATGCCGGCCCCGAGGACGCGGCCTACGTCATCTACACCTCCGGCTCGACCGGCACGCCCAAGGGCGTGTGCGTGCCGCATCGTGCGGTGGCGAACCTGCTGCAGTCGATGCGCAAGGCGCCGGGCCTCGGCGAGGGCGACCGGCTGGCCGCGGTCACCACCTTGTCCTTCGACATCGCGGTGGCCGAATTGCTGCTGCCGCTGGCCGCGGGCGCCGAGATCGTGATGGTCCCGCGCGAGACCGCGATGGACGGCCGCCGCCTGCGCGCGCTGCTCGAGGAGGAGGACGTCACCGTGCTGCAGGCCACGCCCGGCATGTGGCAGCTGCTGCTCGACGCGCAGTGGCCCGGCGCGCCCGGCTTGCGCGGCTGGATCGGCGGCGAGCCGGTCCGCGGGCGGCTCGCGCTCGAGCTGCTCGAGCGCTGCGCGCAGCTGTGGAACGTCTACGGCCCGACCGAGACCACCGTCTGGTCCACGGCCTGGAACATGCGACGCGACACCATCGCCGCGCATGGCGTGTCGATCGGGCAGCCGATCGACAACACCAGCGTCTGGATCCTCGATGCCGCGCTGCAGCCCTGCCCCGTCGGCGTGCCGGGCGAGATCTGCATCGGCGGCGAGGGCCTCGCGCTCGGCTACCTCGAGCGGCCCGAGCTGACCGCGGAGCGCTTCGTCAGCGCGCGCATCCTCGGGCAGGCCACTGCCCTCTACCGCACCGGCGACCGCGGCCGCTGGCGCAACGACGGCCTGCTCGAGCATCTGGGACGGCTGGACTTCCAGGTCAAGGTGCGCGGCTACCGCATCGAGCCCGGCGAGATCGAGGCGCGCTGCAACGAGGCGGCGGGCGTGTCGCGCAGCGTGGTCGTGGCGCGCGAGGACCGGCCCGGCGACGTGCGGCTGGTGGCCTACCTGGCGCTGCAGCCCGGCGCCGCGGGCGCGGCCTTCGAGCTCGGCGCGCTGATGCAGCACCTGCGCGAAAACCTGCCGGCCTTCATGCTGCCGCAGCACGTGGTGACCCTGCCCGTGCTGCCCACGTTGCCGAACGGCAAGCTCGACCGCGTCGCGCTGCCGCCGCCGGGCGCGCTGCCGCGCGCGGCGGTGCAGCGCGGTGCCGGCCCCGCCAACGAGGTCGAGCGCAAGGTGCTCGCGGCGATGGAGCAGGTGCTGAGCCTGCCGGGCATGGACATGGGCGACGACTTCTTCACCCTGGGCGGCCATTCGCTGCTGGCCGCGCGGCTGGCCACGCTGCTGAGCCGCGAGTTCGATCTGGCGCTGCCGCTGCGCACCCTGTTCGAGGCGCCGACGGCGCAGCGGCTGGCCGCCGCCATCGTCGCCCTGCGCGGCGCGGGCGAAACGCGGCAGACCGCACTGCCCTGCCACTTCGAGCGCGAGCTGGCGCCGATGACGCCGTCGCAGGAACGCATCCGCTTCATGGAGGAGCTGCACCCGGGCCGCTCGGTCTACAACGCGCCCTCGGCGCAGCGGCTGCTCGGCGCCTTCGACGCCGCGCGCTTCGAGGCCGTGCTGCGCGAGATCATCCGCCGCCAGCCCGCGCTGCGCACCTGCATGGGCGTGGATCCGGCCAACGGCGCGCCGGTGCAACGGATCGCCCGCGCGGTCGACTTCTCGCTGCCCGTGATCGACCTGCGCGAGCTGCCGGCCGACCAGCGCGAGGCCGAGCTCGCCGAGCGCATGCAGGAGCTGGCCGACCGCCCGATCGACATCCACCGCGCGCCGATGCTGCACGCCGCGCTGTTCCGCATCGACGAGGACGCGCATGTCTTCGTGTTCGTGCCGCACCACCTGGTCTGGGACGGCTGGTCCTTCGACCTGCTGCAGGCCGAGCTGGCCGCGCTCTACGACGCGGCCGAGCGTGGCCGCCCGCACGCGCTGCCCGCGCTCGCGACCACGCACGGCGACTATGCCGAGTGGCTGGCCGGCTGGATGGCCACGCCCGAGTTCGAGGCGCAGCGCGCGCTGTGGCGCGAGCGCGCCGCCGCCGTGGCCGCGCCGCGCCTGCCGCGCACCGACATGCCGCGCCGCGCCGGCAGGAGCGGCCAGGGCGGTTCCCAATGGATCGCCATCGACCTGCCCGCCACCCAGCGGCTGCGCGAGACCGCGCGCGAACTCGACGTGACGCTCAGCATGTTCACTTTCGCGATCCATGCGCTCGCGATGGGCCGCACCATCGGCAGCGACACCCTCGTGGTCGCCAACCCCGTGCGCGGCCGGCAGCAGCCCGAGACCGAGAACGTGATGGGCGTCTTCAACAACATGCTGCCGGTGTCGCTGCGCATCGACCTCGGCCTGACGCTGCCCGCGTACCTGCGCTACGTGAAGCAGGAGCTGCTCGCGCTGATGGCCTGCCAGCAGGTGCCGTTCGAGCGACTGGTGGCCGAGCCCGGCGGCCCGGCCCGGGCGGCCGGCGCCTACCAGACGATGTTCTCGTTCCAGGATGCGCGCGAACGCGGTTCCCGCATCGGCAGCCTGCGCACGCAGCAGATGCACCTGCTGCAGCGCGGCGCCACCGACGACATCGGCGTGTGGCTGCTCGACACCCCGCACGGGCTCGAGGGCGCGCTGATCTACAACGCCGACATCTACCTGCGCGAGACCGGCGCCCGGCTGCGCGAGCGCTACCTCGAACTGCTGCGCCGCGCGGCCGACCGCCCGCACGCGACGCTCGCGCAGCTGGCCAGCGAGGAAGGCTCGCCCAGCGCCGCCTACCTGCGCAAGCTCGCGGCCGAGCCGCCCGAAGCGTTGGCACCGCAGGCCGCGGCGGCGGCGCTGCCGCTCGCCGACGTGCTGCCGCCCGAGCATGCGCGGCTGGCGCAGATCTGGGCCGACGTGATCGGCATCGACGTCAACGAGATCCGCGCCAGCGACAACTTCTTCGACCTCGGCGGCGATTCGCTGCTGGTGCAGCGCTCGGTCGAGCGGACCGCGCTGACCCTGGGCCACCGCGTCGAGCCGCGCCGCTACCTGTTCGAGAACCTGGCGCAGCTGGCGGCCTCGCCGCCCTCGGCGGACATCGCGCCGGCCGGGGCCGGGGAGCCAAAGCGCGCGCCGACGCCCGGCCGCACGCTCGGGCTGCTGGGACGCACCCTCAGCGGCTGGCTGCGCGGGGACCGGGCATGAACGTGACAAGTTACGCCCTCTCGATCGACGCGCCCGTGTGCCGCTACGTCGACCTCGACCTGCGGCTGGACCCGGACTGCGAACGCGAGCTGTCCGAGGAGGAGCGCGTGCGCGCATCGCGCCTGCACTTCGGCATCGACCGCGAGCGCTTCATCGCCGCCCACGTCGCGCTGCGGCGCGCGCTGGCCGAGCAGAGCGCGCTGCGCGCCGACACGCTGTGCCTGGTCTGCGGACCGTTCGGCAAGCCGTGGATGCCCGAGCGCCCGCGCATCCGCTTCTCGCTGAGCCACAGCCATGCGCTGGCGCTGATCGCGGTCGGCACACGCGGCCCGCTGGGCGCCGACGTGGAACACCTGCGCCCCGTGCCCGACGCGCTGACGCTGGCCGAGCGCCACTTCACGCCCCGCGAGTACGAGGCCCTGCTCGCGCTGCCGGCCGCACGGCGCGGGCTCGCCTTCCTCACCTGCTGGACGCGCAAGGAAGCCTGCCTCAAGGCCATCGGCCTGGGCCTGCGGGTGCGGCCCGACACGGTCGAGGTGGGTCTGCGGCCCGAGCTGCGCAGCGTCGAGGTCCCGCTGGGCGGCCGCATCCTGTGGCTGGTGGTGGGCCCGGCGCCCGCGCGGGCCGGCAGCGTGGCCTCGCTCGCCGAATGGCGCGCGCCCGAGACGCTGTTCGACACGCCCGAGGCGCTGTCGCAGATGCTCGCCATGCAGGCCCTGCGCGCGAACCCGGGCGCGGCCTTCGCCGGCGACCCGGTCCGCGGCGTGGAGGTGGCGCGATGATGGCCCGCCCGCTCATGTTCGGGCCGGCCTCGCGCCAGCTGTTCGGCCTGTTCCATCCCGCCGAACAGGCGCACCCGGGCGACACCGCGGTGCTGCTGTGTCCGCCCTTCGGCCAGGAAGGCCTGCGCACGCACCGCTTCTTCAAGGTGCTGGCCGAACGGCTCGCCCGCTCGCGCATCGCGACCCTGCGCTTCGACTTCCACGGCACCGGTGATTCACCGGGCGACGAGCGCGCGGGCGAACTCGACGGCTGGCGCCGCGACCTGTGCTCGGCGCACGAGACGCTGCGCGGGCTGGCGCCCGACGCGCGCATCGTCTGGGTCGGTGCGCGCCTGGGCGCCACCCTCGCCGTGCTCGCGGCGCGCAACGGGCGCTGCGACCCGGCCCGGCTGGTGCTGTGGGAGCCGGTGATCGACGGCCCGCGCTATGCACGCATGCTGCGCGAGCGGCACGTGGAGGCGGTCGACACCAGCTTCTGCATCCCCGACCTCGGCTGGCGGCGCGGCTACCTGCGCGATGCCCAGGCCGTGCCCGAGGAGGCGTTGGGCGTGTCGCTCTCGACGCAACTGCGCGCCCAGCTCTCGGCGCTCGTACCGGCCTCGCTGCCGCTGACCGCGCTGCACGACACGCTGGTGCTCGCGCGTCCCGACGAGGCCCACACCGCCCAGTGGGCGGCCGAGCAGCAGTCGCGCCACATGCCGGTGCGCCTTGCCTACTTCCAGCACCGGCTCGACTGGACCGCCGATCCCTATCCCAACAGCGCCATGGTTCCGGCCGATGCGCTCAATCGCCTGCAAGGGGCCCTCCATGAGTGACATGACCCAAAGCCCGGTGCGCTTCGGCCACGGCGACGGCCTGCTCGGCATGCTGACCGAGCCCGTGCAATGCCAGCCGCTGCCGGTGTGCTGCCTGATGCTCAACATGGGCGCCAACCATCGCGTCGGGCCGCGGCGCATCAACGTCAAGCTGGCCCATGCGCTGGCCGCCCAAGGCATGAGCAGCCTGCGGCTGGACCTCGGCGGCATCGGCGACAGCGAGGCGCCCGGCGGCGCGAGCGCGGTGCCGCTGGCGCTGCGCGCGGTGCACGACCTGCAGGCGGCCATGGACCTGGTGGAAGCGCGGCTCGGCATCCGCCGCTTCGTGATCGTCGGCATGTGCTCGGGCGCCGAGCATGCGATGAGCGCCGGCATGGTCGATGCGCGCGTGATCGGCCTGTCGCTGTTCGACGGCTTCGCCTTTCCGCAGCGGCGCGCGCGCTGGGAACGCACGCTGCGCCGCGCGCTGGCCGCGCCCGCCCATCCCGCCTTCGCGGGCAAGGTGCGGCGCTGGATCGGGCGCGGTCTGTCGCGCTGGCTGTCGCGTTCCGGCGCGGCGCGGCCGCTGCCCGGCTTCTTCAGCGAGGAGCTGCCGCCGGTCGTCGCCGAAGCCTGGTTCCGCGCCACCATGCGGCGCCTGTGGGCGCGCCAGGTGGCGCTGCACTTCCTCTACTCGGGTTCGCTGCATGTCAGCGACCGCGGGCGCGACCAGCTCGGCGCGTTCCGCGACGAACCCTTCCTGCAGGCCGCGCAGTACGACTTCCTGCGCGACCTCGATCACACGGTCTGCACGGCCCGGGGGCAGCAGCTGTTCCTCGGCGCCGTGGGCGACTGGGTGATCGCCCGCGCCCGCGGCACCGCCGCCGAGCGCCGCAGCCCCGGCACCGCCGCGGCCCCGCTCGAGCCGCCCATCGCGGGCGCGCTCGCGCCGCAGTAACCCCTCACGGAATTCCAAGGACACCCCATGACGCCCCTCGTTTCAACCGCCCCCGCCGCACAGCCGGGGCACCGCGCGCGCTTCGGCGTCGCGGCCGTGGCCGCACTGCTCGCGCTCGGCCTGGCCGGCTGCGGCATCCCGGGCTTCAGCTCGCCCGACAGCGGCACCTGGCGCAGTTCGGGTAACGCGGGCAGCACGGGCGGCAGCGGGCCGACCGGCGCGCGCGGCGAACCGCGGATCGTGCCGATCACGCCCGCGCTGGTGCGCGAGCTGGCCGCGCGCCAGCCGACGGGGCCGTCGCCCGAGGTCCGCGAACTGTTCGGCAAGTCGCCGGCCTACACGATCGGCGCCGGCGACGTGATCGGCATCGTGGTCTACCGCCATCCGGAGCTGATGCCCAGCCAGGGCGCCGTGATCTCGCAGCAGACCGACGCCACCGGCGTGAGCGTCGCGCCGGGCTTCATCGTGGACGGCGAAGGCGAGATCAGCTTTCCCTACATCGGCCGCACCAAGGTGGAAGGCCTGACCGAGAGCGCCGCCTCCGAGATGATCGCCAGGCGCATCGCGCCCTTCGTCAAGGACCCGCTGGTCAGCGCGCGCATCCAGACCTTCCGCAGCCGCCGCGTCTACGTCGAGGGCGACGTGCGCATGCCGGGCCTGCAGATCTTCACCGACGTGCCGATGACGCTGGCCGAGGCCCTGAGCCGCGCGGGCAGCACCAACGCCAGCGCCGACCGCTCGCGCATCGTGCTCACGCGCGGCGGGCGCGCGCTGACGATCGACCTGCCGGCGCTGCAGGTCCAGGGCTACGACGCGGGCCGCATCCCGCTGCGCAGCGGCGACGTCGTGAACGTCGGCACGCGCGACGACAGCCGCGTCTACGTGATGGGCGAGATCCTGCGGCCCTCGGCCCTGCTGATGCGCAACGGCCGGCTGAGCCTCAACGAGGCGATCGGCGACGCCGGCGGCCCCGAGCTGCAGACCTCCTCGCCCGGGCAGATCTACGTGGTGCGCAACGCGAGCGGCGACGTGCCCGACGTCTACCACCTCGACGCGAAGAACCCGGTGGCGCTCGCGCTGGCCGACCGCTTCGAGCTGCGGCCGCGCGACGTGGTCTACATCGACCCGGTGCCGCTGGTGCGCTGGAACCGCGTGATCAGCCTGATCCTGCCCGCCGCCCAGGTCGTGAACCTCGGCGGCACGGCGAGCCGCCGCTGATGGCGCGCCGTTCGCCAGGCTCCCCCGCTCCCGCCCCCGACAGACCACGAGGTGAACCCATGAATGCCCGATCGCTCATCGCGGCCCCCGCGCCCGCGGACCCGCCGGCCGATGCTCCCCTGGCGCGCTCGCGCCTGCGGGAACACATCGACCTCTTTCTCGACAACCGCTGGACGATCGCGAAGTTCGTCGCGGCCGCGCTGCTGCTGGGCGCGCTCTACACCCTGTTCGGTCCGCGCGTGTACGAGGCCAACGTGCTGCTGCAGGTGGAAGACGCCGAGCGCTCGGGCGGCACCCTGCTGGGCGAGTCGGCGAGCAGCGCGCTCAACGCCAAGACGCCGACCGCGGGCGAGGCCGAGATCCTCAAGTCGCGGCTGGTGCTGGGCCAGGCGATCGAGGACACCAAGCTCTACATCGAGGCCCGGCCGCTGTACCTGCCGCTGATCGGCGCCTGGCTCGCGCGCGGCACCAGGGAACTGTCGCAGCCCGGCCTGCTGGGCATGGGCGGCTACGTCCACGGCGCCGAACGCATCGTCGTCGCGCAGATGGACGTGCCGCCCGAGCTCGAGGGCTCGCGCTTCCTGCTCACGGCGGGCACGCGCAGCGGCTTCACGCTGACGCATCCGAAGCTGGCCGAACCGATCGTCGGCACGGTGGGAGCGCCGCTCGACGTGGAGACCGCGCTCGGGCCGCTGCACCTGCTGGTGGGCTCGATGGCCGGCCTGCCGGGCGCGCAGTTCGAGCTGGTGCGCCAGTCGAAGCAGCTCACGTTGCTCGCACTGCAGCGCGACCTGCGCGTGATCGAGAAGGGCAAGCAGTCCTCGGTGATGGACCTGAGCTGGCAGCACGGCGACCGCATGCAGCTGGCCACCCTGCTCAACGAGGTGGCGCGGCTGTACGTGCGGCTCAACATCGACCAGAAGACCGCGCAGGCGCAGCGCGCGCTCGACTTCCTGGGCGGCGAGCTGCCCAAGCTCAAGTCGCAGCTCGAGCAATCCGAGGAAGCCTACAACCAGTACCGCAACCAGAACGGCACCATCAGCCTGGACGACGAGGCACGCAATGCGCTGACGCAGAACGTGACCCTGCAGGCCAAGCTCTTCGATGCCACCCAGAAGCGGCTCGAGCTGACCGAGCGCTTCACCGCGCGCGATCCCAGCGTGCAGACCATCGACGCGCAGATCGCCGCGTTGCGCAAGGGGCTCGGCACCGTCGAGCTCAGCATCCGGCGCATGCCGCAGCTGCAGCAGAACGCGCTGCGCATGCAGCGCGACATCAAGGTCAACACCGACCTCTACGTGGCGCTGCTCAACAGCTCGCTGCAGATGCGGCTCGCGAAGGAAGGCCGCATCGGCAACGTGCGCGTGCTCGACCCGGCGCTGCAGCCCGAGAAGCCGATCCGCCCCAGGGCGGCGATCGCGATGGGCCTGGCGCTGGTGGCGGGGCTGTTCGCGGGCCTGGGCGCGGTGCTGCTGCACCGCTCGTGGCGCGCCACGGTCGCGAGCCCGGCCGAGATCGAGGCCCACACCGGGCTCGAGGTCTACAGCACGGTGGCGCTGAGCCGGCACCAGCGCCTGCTCGACCGCGCGGCGCAGCACGGCCTGCCCGGCGTGCACGTGCTGGCGATGCAGCACCCCGAAGACCCGGCGCTCGAGGGCGTGCGCCGGTTGCGCACCGCGCTCAAGTTCGCGCTGCCGGGCGCGCGCAACAACCGCATCATGGTGTCGAGCGCCACGCCGGGCGCCGGCAAGAGCTTCGTCTCGGCCAACCTGGCGGTGGTGCTCGCCGCCGGCGGCCGGCGCGTGCTGCTGATCGACGCCGACCTGCGGCGCAGCAGCCTGGGGCCGTACTTCGGACTGGCGCCGCAGGACGGCCTGGCGGAGCTGCTGCTCGGCGAGATCGACGAACGGGCCGCGATCCACCGCGCCGTGCTGCCGCAGCTCGACGTGATGGCCAGCGGCGTGCCGCCGCGCGACCCCACCGGCCTGCTGTGTGGCGATGCCTTCGCGCGGCTGCTCGATCGGCTCTCGCAGCGCTACGACACGGTGATCGTCGATGCGCCGCCCACGCTGCTGGCCTCGGAGGCGGCCGAGATGGCGGTCCACATGGGCACGCTGCTGATGGTGGCGCGCGCCGGCGACAACGAGCTCGGCGACCTGACGCAGAGCATCAAGGAACTGCGCCACGCGGGCGCGCGCTTCCAGGGCGTGGTGCTCAACGCGCTCGACGCGCGCCAGCGCTACTACGGCAGCTACGCCTACCGCTATGGCGCCTACCGGGTGCGCGCGCACGAGTATCCGGCCCTCACGCCGCCGCTGGCCGTGCCGGGCGCAACGGGGGCGGCCGCATGAGCCTGCTGCAGACCGCGCCGGCCGCGCCTTCGCTCGAGGGGCGCGCGCTGATGGCCGCCAAGCGCGGCGTCGACATCGCCATGGCGGGCAGCTTCTTCCTGCTGTTCGGCTGGGCCTATGCGCTGGTGTGGATCGGCGTGCTGCTGAGCTCGGGCCGGCCCGCGATCTACATGCAGCCGCGCTACGGCAAGAACGGCCGCGTGTTCCGCTTCTACAAGTTCCGCTCGATGGTGGCCGACGCCGACGGGGTGCTGGCGCGCCACCTGCGCGAGGACGCGGCGGCGCGGCTGCAATGGGCCAAGTACCAGAAGCTGGACCGCGACCCGCGCATCACGCCCTTCGGCGCGATCCTGCGCAAGTACAGCATCGACGAGCTGCCGCAGTTCTGGAACGTGCTCAAGGGCGACATGAGCATGGTCGGCCCGCGCCCCTGCATGTTCTCGCAGAAGGACCTGTACGGCGGCTACTGGGGCCACTACTGCGCGGTGCGCCCCGGCATCACCGGCCTGTGGCAGATCAGCGGCCGCAGCGAGGTGAGCTACCGCCGCCGCGCCGCGATGGACGCCGACTACGTCGCCACGCTGTCGCTGCGCCACGACGTCGCCATTTTGTTCAAGACCTTCGCCGTGGTGGCCGGCGCGCGCGGTTCGGGCTAGCGAAGCCGCCGCATCGATCGATCCCGGATTTTTGAACTTCACGAAAGAACCTATGCGTATCTACGTTGCAGGCCATCGCGGCATGGTGGGCCAATCGCTCTCGAGGCGCCTGCGCGCCATGGGCCACGAGGTCGTCACGCGCGACCGCGAGGCGCTCGACCTGCTCGACCAGGAGGCGGTGCGCCGCTTCTTCGCGAGCGAACGCATCGACCAGGTCTACCTGGCCGCGGCCAAGGTCGGCGGCATCCACGCCAACATGAGCTACCCGGCCGAGTTCATCTACCAGAACCTGATGATCGCGGCCAACGTGACGCACCAGGCCTTCCTCGCGAACGTCACGCGGCTGCTGTTCCTCGGCTCGAGCTGCATCTACCCGCGCCTGGCCGACCAGCCGATCGCCGAGGAGGCGTTGCTCGGCGGCCGGCTCGAGCCGACCAACGAGCCCTACGCGATCGCCAAGATCGCCGGCATCAAGCTGTGCGAGAGCTACAACCGGCAGTACGGCGCCTCGCACGGGATCGACTACCGCAGCGTGATGCCGAGCAACCTCTACGGGCCCGGCGACAACTACCACCTCGAGAACAGCCACGTGGTGCCGGCGCTGATCCGGCGCTTCCACCTCGCCAAGTCCACCGCCGCGCCCAGCGTGCTGATCTGGGGCACGGGCCGCGCGCGCCGCGAGTTCCTCTACGTCGACGACATGGTCGACGGCTGCATCGCGGTGATGAACCTCTCGCGCGCCGTCTACGACACGCACACCGAGCCGATGCGCGCCCACATCAACCTCGGCACCGGGGACGACCTGTCGATCGCCGAGCTGGCCGATCACATCCGCGAGGTGGTCGGCTACCGCGGGCGGATCCAGTTCGACACCTCGCAGCCCGACGGCGCGCCGCGCAAGCTGCTCGAGGTGTCGCGCGCCGCCAGCATCGGCTGGCACGCCACGATGCCGCTGACCGACGGGCTGCGGCGCACCTATGCCGACTACAGCCGCGCGGTGCGGCCGGTCGAGACCCTGGCACCGGCCTGAGCGCCGCCGCCCGCGAACCAACGAACGGCGAGACGCTCATGAGAATCCTGTGCTTCTGGTGCGGCCTCGCCGCGGCGATGCTGTGCGGCCTGCTCGACCCGGTGTGGGGCTACGCGGCGGTGTTCCTGCTGTCGCTGCTGCAGCTCGCGCTGCTTGGCGGCCCGGGCGCGAGCGTGTTCCTGCTCGTGCACTACACCACCCTGCTGACCTACTTCTCGCTCGCGCCGGCGATCCAGATCGCGCAGGACCTGAGCTTCTGGGAAGCCGGCGTGATCGGCACGGTGGCGCACACGCAGGCGCTGATGCTGCTGCTGCTGTACATGGCCGGCGTGGAGGCCGCGCGCTTCGGCGTCGTCGATCCCCCGTTGCGCCACATCGCGGGCATCGCGGGCACCGCGCCGGCGCCCGGCGCGGCGCACCCGCTGCTGTTGCTGGGCCTGCTGGGCGCGGCCTTCGCGGTACTGCTGGCGCGCGCGGACCTCAACTTCGTGGCGCGCGGCCTGCCCGGCGAGATCGAGAACCCGCCGCTGGACTTCATCGTCTACTCGACGCTGCCCAAGCTGGTGGTGCTGATGTGCTTCGTCGCGCTGGCGATCCATGCGCTGCGCCAGCGCACGGCCGCCGCCTGGTGCCTGGCCGCGCTGGCGCTGGCCGCGGCCGCGATCGCGGCGAACCCGGTCAACACCGCGCGCCAGATCCTGCTGATCGGCCTGCTGCCGCTGTTGATCCACGGCCTTGGCCGCTCGCGGCGCTGGACGCTGGCCTTCGTCGTCTTCGCCGCCATCGCGGGCCTGGGCCCGGTGTTCAACCTGCTCTCGCGCGGCAGCATGTGGGGCGAGTCGCTCGCGACCTTTCCCTACAGCCCCGACTTCGACGCGATGTACGTGGTGGCCGGCCTGCTGGAGCGCGCACCGTCGCCCGATCTCGGCTTCGGCCGCTACCTGCTGTCGGGCTTCTCGTTCGTGCTGCCGCGCGACATGAAGCTGTTTCCCGACTTCGACCCGCTGGGCTGGCCCGCCGTGCTCGGCAACTTCTCGCAGAGCAACCTGTCGCTGGCGCAGTTCGCCACCGTCTTCTTCGACTTCGGCCTGCCGGGCCCGCTGGTGTTCGGCTTCCTGCTCTCGAGCCTGTTCCGCCGGGTCGACCGCGCGATCGACACGCACGGCCCGCTCTCGCGCGGCTACCTCGCGGCGCTGGTGCTGCTCGCGGCCTACGTGCCCTTCATGCGCGGGCCGATCCTGGGCTGGGGTCCGTTCGCGGCCTCGGGGCTTATCGCGGCGCTGCTGGTCGGTGCCCTGTGCACCGGCGGCTTCGGTCCCGCGCGCCGCGCGCTCGCACCCCGTCCCGCCACCCACGCATGAGCCCCACGATGCCCGACTATCTCTTCTACGACACGCTGCGGCTCAACCGGGGCGCCGGCGGCGTGCTCAACGTCTGCGAGGTGCTGCTGCGCAGCATGCGGCGGTCGGCCGGCCAGGCCATCGTCTCGGCCAGCGAGCGGCACCCGCGGCTGTTCGAGCTCGCGCGCCGCACCGGGCTCAGCCGCTTCGTGCTCGAGACCCTGCTCTACAACGCCCACCAGCTGCGCGCCTGGCTGTCGGGACGGCGGGTGTCTTCGCTGTTCCCGAACTACTTCCTGCCCTTCGCCCCGTTCGGCCGGCACCGCGACGCGATCGTGATCGTGCACGACCTGCAGTACAAGGCCCATCCCGAGCACTTCAGCCGCGCCAAGCGGTTGTGGCTCGACTGGAACCTGCGCCGGCTCGCGCGCAGCCACGCGCAGGTGGTGTTCATCAGCCGCAGCAGCCAGCAGGACTTCGAGCGCCATTTCGGGCCTTGCCGGCACTCGGCGGTGATCTTCAATCCGGTCGACGCGGTCGCCATGCAGGCCGCGCCCGAGGCCGCGCCCGCGGGCGAGCGCTACCTGATCGCGGCCTATCACTACTACCCGCACAAGAACTTCGGCGGCACCTTGCGACTGTTCGAGCGCATGAAGCGCGCGGGGCTGGTCGACCGGCTCGACATCACGGGCAACGGCGCGGCCGAGGTGGCGCGCATGGTCGCGACCGAGGCGCCCTCGCTGCGCGGCTGCGTGCGCCACCGCGGGCTGGTGTCGCGCGAGGAGCTGATCGGCCTCTACCGCGGCGCGCAGGCCTTCATCTCGCTGTCGCGCTTCGAGGGCTTCAACCTCTCCGCCGCCGAAGCGGCAACGCTGGGCGTGCCGCTGCTGCTGTCGGACATCCCCGTGCACCGCGAGCTGTTCGGCGGCTATGCCTTCCTCGTCGACGAGCGGTGCTGCGACCTGGACGCACTGGCGCGCCACCTCGCGGCGCACCGGCAGGCACGCCCGGCATGGGCGAACGCGCCGGCCTGCGCGCCCGCGGCGGTGGCGGCGCGCTATCTCGGGCTGCAGCGCACGGCCGCTTCCTTCGAGGCCGCACTGCCATGACCCGCACGCTTCGTTGGTTCCTGGCGCGGATCGTGGCGACGACGCTGTTCGCCGCGACGGCCACCGCCCAAACCACCGTTTCCGCGGAGCCGGCCCTCGCCGCGCCATTGCCCGCGCTGACACCGCCCGGCTTCGGCGTGATGGTCCACTACCTGCCCGACCGCCGCTCGATCGCCGACATGGCGCGCTTCGACGTCGAAGCCTTCGCGGCCACGCTGGCCGAGATGCGCGCCTCCTACCTGGTGCTGACGCTGGGGCAGAACAGCGGCCAGTACATCGCGCCCAATGCCGCGCTCGAAGCGCTGTGCCCGGCCAGCGCGCGCGACCGCCCGCCGCGCGACCTGCCGCTGGAGATCGGCCGCGCGCTGCGCCGCCGCGGCATCGCGATGGTGCTGTACCTGCCGTTTCGCGCGCCGCAGGACGATCGCTACCTGATGGGCTGCCTCGGCGACGTCTCGGAACAGCAGCCGCCGCCCGCGCGCTTCATCGCGGGCTGGTCGCAGGTGATCGGCGAGTGGTCGCAGCGCTACGGCACGCTGGCGCGCGGCTGGTGGTTCGACGGCACCTACAACACGCGCGACATGACGCCCTCCGACTGGAACGCGCTGTGCGGCGCCGCGCGCAGCGGCGCGAGCGACCGCTGGCTCGCCTTCAACGCGGGCGAAGGGCCGCAGCGCTTCAGCCTCAAGGCCGCGCCATGCCAGAACCTGATGGCCGGCGAGTTCATGGATCCGCCCGCGCAACTGGCCGCGCCGCCCTCGGACCTGATGTTCCACGTGCTGACGCCGCTGGCCGCCTCGTGGGGCCGCGTCTCCGCGCCGCGCTTCGCCGCGGCCCAGCTGCGCGGCTGGATCGCCGAGGCGGTCGCGCGCAAGGGGCTGTTCACGCTCGACCTGCCGCTCGATGCCGACTTCCGCTTCCTGCCCGCGCATGTCGCGCTGGTGCGCAGCGCGACGGCGCCCGCTCCCTGAATTCACCGCTCCCGCCCCAGGCCTCGCCGACCATGACCCAACCGCTTCTTTTCATCGTGGTGGAAGACCGCCAGAACAAGACCCTGGCGCTGTGCCGCGAATCGGCAGCCCGCGCGCGGGAAAACCTGCTGGTGCTCGCGGGCACCGAGGCCGGCGCGGACTACGAGCGCCTGTGCCGCAGCTACGTGCACCTGTCGAGCAACACGCCCGCGTTCGAGAAGATCTGCTTCCGACGCTACTTCCTGCTGGCGGCCCATCTCGAGGCGCAGCCCGAATGCCGCGAGTTCGCGCTGCTCGACAGCGACGTGCTGCTGTTCCGCGGCCTCGGCGCGCATGTGCGTCGGCTGGTCGGCGAGGCCGACTTCTCGGGCTCGTTCATCGAGCCCCTCGATGGCTGGGACCCGTGCCAGATATCGCCGCACGTGAGCTACTGGAGCGCCGCGGGGCTGGCCGGCTTCGTCGCCTTCGTGCTCGACACCTACACCAGCCGCGCGGGGCGCGCGACGCTGCGCGAGATCGCCGCGCGCTTCGCGGCCCGGGGCGAGCGCGGCGGCGTATCGGACATGACGCTGCTGCATCTGTGGGCCCAGGCGAGCGGCAATGCACGGCCGATCAACCGCGTGTTCGGCGGCTGCGTGATCGACCACAACATCAGCAGCGCCCACAACCTGCGCGCCAACGAATTCCGGCTGCTGGGTGGCGCCAAACATCTGACCTACCGCGACGGCCAGCCCTGCCTCACGACGCAGGCCGGCGAGACGGTGAACGCGCTGGCCCTGCATTTCCAGGGCCGCGCGAAGCTGGCGATGGCGCATGCGCTGCGCGGCGGCACGCGCCGGGTCGCGCTGCTGACCTACGGGCTGCAGTTCGCGCGCCGGGCCAAGAACCGGGCCTTCGGCATGGGCCTGCTCGCGCGGCGCGCCCCCGCCGCGGACCGGCTCGCCGACCTGCCGCCCTCGGAGTAACGCGCCGATCGCGACACCCACCATGCCGATCCGACCGCTCCGCCTGCCGCCCGTGCTGCGCAGCCTGCCCGCCGCGGGGCTGCTGCGCGCATTGCCGCTGCACGGGCTGGGCGCGCTGGCGTCGCGCTTCTACGTCTATCTCTCGGGCTTCCTCGCCGTCTTCCTGCTGGCCGCCCACGTGGCGCCCGCGCGCTTCGGTGCCTACTCGATCTACCAGTCGGTGCTCGAGGCGGCGCTGGTGATCGGCACGCTCGGCAGTTCGCTGCTGTTCTCGCGCCACGCCGCCGGCCCGGGCCCGCGCATCCAGCGCGGCGACCTGGTGCGCACGCTCGCGATCGGGCTGCCGATCGCGCTGCTGCTCGCGCTCGGCATGCTGGCGCTGCAGCGCGTGCCCGCATCCGGCACGGCGCTGGTGCTGGTCGCCGCCACGCTCGCCGTCTTCTCGTTCAACAGCCTGCGTCTCGCCTACAGCCGCGGGCTCGGCCACGCGGGGCTGCTCAACCTCGAATCCGGCCTGCGCTCGAGCATCCTGGTGCTGGGCGTGGCCGGCCTCGCCGCGCTGGGCCACGCAGGCGACGCCCTGGACGTGCCGCAGCTGCTGGCCATCAACCTGTTCGCCTTTGTGCTGGTGGCCGCGGCCATCGTGCGCGCGGGCCGCGCCGGCCGGCCGCCGCGCGGGGCCGCCACCTTGGCGCTCTCGGCCCAGGGCGGCGCGACCGTCTATTCGCTGCTGCTGTTCCTGCTGCGCAAGTCCGACCTGCTGGTGGTGGCCTTCTTCATGCCGCTGGGCTACGTGGGCGCCTTCAAGCTCGCGTTCCTGCTGGCCGAGGCGCCCTCGCAGTTCGTGCAGGCCTTCCTCTACACCAAGACCCCGGCGATGCGCACGGCCAGCGCCGAGGCGCTCGATGCCTCGGTGTTCAAGCTCGCACGGCAATCCTTCCTGCTGGGCTGCGGCCTGTTCGCGGGGCTGGCCGCGCTGATCGTGCTGGCCGCGCCGCTGCTGAAGGTCGGCCGCGAGGCGCTCGAGATCTTCCTGTGCATCGCGCCCTACTTCCTGCTGCGCACCTACACCGTGCACCACGAGATGCTGCTCGCGCTGCGCGTGCCGGTGGCCTCGCTGGCGCGCTGGGCGCTGCTCGAGGTGGCGCTGCGGCTGCTGTCGTACGCCGTGGTGATCCGGGCCTTTCCGGGCCAGCCGCACTACGTGTTCCTGCTCGCCTGCGTCAGCGACTTCGTGCTCTACGAGCTGCGCATGCGGCTGGAGTTCGGCACCTACCCCATCGTGCGCATGGCGCGCGGCGCGTTGCGGAGCCGGCCATGAAGATCCTGCTGCACTCGATGAACTTCGCGCCCGAGCTGGCCGGCGTGGGCAAGTACTCGGGCGAGATGGCGCGCTGGCTGAGCGCGCGGGGCCACGCGGTGCGCGTGATCGCGGCGCCGCCCTTCTTTCCGCAGTGGCGGGTGGCCGAGGGCCATTCAGCCTGGGCCTACCGCCGCGGCGACTGGCAGGGCGTCGATGTCTGGCGCGCGCCGACCTGGGTGCCCGCACGCCCGCGCACGCTGGCCCGCCTCGCACACCTCGCGTCGTTCATGCTGTCGAGCCTGCCGCTGCTGCTGGCGCAGGCGCGCTGGCGGCCCGACGTGGTGATGGTGGTGGAGCCGCCGCTGTTCTGCGCGCCGGGCGTGCTGCTGCTGTCGAAGCTCGCGGGCGGCAGGTCGTGGCTGCATATCCAGGACTACGAGGTGGACGCCGCCTTCGGCCTGGGCCTGGTGCGCGGCGGCCGCGTGCGGCGCATGGCGCTGGCGGCCGAGTGCTGGCTGATGGGCCGCTTCGACCGCGTCTCGACGATCTCGGCCGCGATGCTCGCCAAGGCCCGCGACAAGGGCGTGGGGCCGGAGCGGCTGGTGCTGTTCCCGAACGGCGTCGACCTGCGTGCGATCCGGCCGGCCCCACCGCGCGATCCCGAGGCGCCCAATGCCGCCGGTGGCTACCGGGCCGCGCTCGGCATCGCGCCCGACGCGGTGCTGGTGCTCTACGCGGGCAGCCTGGGCCACAAGCAGGGCATCGAGCTGCTGGCCGAAGCCGCCGCGCTGCTGGCCGATGCGCCGGCGCTGCACTTCGTCATCTGCGGCAACGGACCGAGCCGCGCGGCGCTGATGGATGCCTGCCTTCGCCTGCGCCACGTGCACTTCCTCGACCTGCAGCCGGCCGAGCGGCTCGACGAGCTGCTCGGCAGCGCCGACATCCATGTGCTGCCGCAACGCGCCGACGCCGCCGACCTGGTGATGCCCTCGAAGCTGACCGGCATGCTCGCGAGCGGCCGCGCCGTGATCGTGACCGCGCATCCCGACACCGAGCTCGGCCGCGCCGTGACAGGCCGCGGCGTGGTGGTGCCGCCGGGCGACGCGCGCGCGCTCGCCGACGCGATCGCGCAGCTCGCGGCCTGCCGTTCGCGGCGCGAGGCCCTGGGCGCGGCCGGCCGCGCCTTCGCCGAGGCCGAGCTGGACCAGGACGCGATCTTCCGGCGCCTCGAGGCCGAGCTGCTGCGCTGCCTCGCGAACCGCAGCGAGCAGCCCGCATCGCCATGAACGCCGCCTTCTCCCCTCCCAAGATCCTCGTGACCGGTGGCGCGGGTTTCATCGGCAGCCACGCCTGCGTGGCGCTGATCGCGGCCGGCTATCTGCCGGTGGTGCTCGACACGCTGGTCAACAGCAGCGCGCGCTCGCTGGAGCGGATCGCGGCCATCACGGGCGTGGCGCCGCTCCTGGTGCGCGCCGACGTGCGCGACGCCGCGGCGCTCGAGCGGGTGTTCGCCGCGCATGCCTTCGGCGCGGTGCTGCACCTGGCGGGGCTGAAGGCGGTCGGCGATTCGGTGGACGACCCGCTCGGCTACTACGAGGTCAACGTGGCGGGCACGCTGGCGCTGGTGCGCGCCATGGACGGCGCGGGCGTGCGCCGGCTGGTGTTCTCCTCCTCGGCCACGGTGTACGGCGACACGGCGCGCTCGCCGATCCCCGAGAGCGCGCCGCACGCCGCCGTCAATCCCTACGGCCGCACCAAGGCCATGGTGGAGACGGTGCTGCTCGACCTGGCGCACGCCGACGCGCGCTGGGGCATCGCCTGCCTGCGCTTCTTCAACCCTGTGGGCGCGCACGAGAGCGGCCTGATCGGCGAGCACCCGAACGGCCGCCCCAACAACCTCATGCCCTACATCTCGCAGGTGGCGGTGGGCACGCGCGCGCACCTGGTGGTGCACGGCACCGACTACGACACCGCCGACGGCACCGGCGTGCGCGACTACGTGCACGTGATGGACGTGGCCGAGGGCCATGTGGCCGCGCTGCGCCACGTGACGCGCGAGCCGGGAATCCTGATGGCCAACCTCGGCACGGGGCGCGGCGCCTCGGTGCTCGAGGTGGTCTCGGCCTTCGAGCGCGCCAGCGGCCGTGCGATCGCCCTGCGCCTGGGCCCGCGGCGCCCCGGCGATGCACCGGCCTACTGGGCCGACGCGGACAGCGCCCAGGCCCGCTTCGGCTGGCGCGCGCGCCGCAGCCTCGACGACATGTGCGCCGACAGCTGGCGCTGGCAGGTCGGCAATCCCCACGGCTTCGACGAGGCCGCGCCGCCGCCACCCCCACCGCTCCCGCTACCCAGAACGCCTTCCACTCAACCAGGGATCCCTTCATGTCCGATACCGTTCCTTCCTCTCTAGAGACGCCGGAGTCCGGCCGGACCTTCGCGCGCCGCGCGAGCTACACCACGGGCGTCTGCCCGCCGGCCGAGCCGCAGTGGCCGCACTTCCTGACCGGGCAGGAGAACGCGCCGGTGCGCGTGCTGCTGGTGGACGACGACGAGTTCATGCGGCGCGTGATCGCGCAGGAGCTGCTGTCGGACATGCGCATCCAGCTGCAGGCGCAAGCCGGCAGCGTGCGCGAGGGGCGGCGCCTGCTGGCGACGCAGGAGTTCGACGTGCTGATGCTCGACCTGCACCTGGGCGACGGCACCGGCTTCGACCTGATCCGCGAGGCGCGCAAGCAGCACAGCTACTGCGAAATCATCGTGGTCTCGGCGCTCGAGGACGATGCCCACGTGATGCGCGCCTTCGAGCTCGGCGCCACCGGCTACCTGCTGAAGAACGCCTGGCTGCAGAGCTTCGCGCAGGCCGTGCTGCAGGTGGTCAACGGCGGCGCGGCGATCACGCCGCGGCTGTCGCGCCGCCTGCTCGCGCGCCTGAGCCAGCAGGCCGGCGATCCACCACCCGACGCGCCGCAGCGCGAGGCCACGCTGACCACGCGCGAGCGCGAGGTGCTGCGCTGCGTGGCGCGCGGCTGCGTCTCCAAGGAGATCAGCGAACGGCTGGGTATCTCGGGCCAGACCGTCAATGCCCACATCAAGAACATCTACAAGAAGCTGCAGGTGCATTCGCGCGCGCAGGCCGTGAGCTTCGCGACGCACACCGGCCAGCTCTGAGCCGCCTTCCCTTCTCCTCTTCTCCTTTTCCTTTCATCGGACACGCCATGACCACTTCCATCATCCATCCCGTCGTGCTGTGCGGCGGCAGCGGCACGCGCCTGTGGCCGCTGTCGCGCAAGGCATTGCCCAAGCAGTTCGCGCCGCTGGTGGGCGGCAAGAGCCTGCTGCAGCTCACGTTGGAGCGCCTGCGCGGCCTGCATGGCGAGATCACCTGCATCGCCGCGGAGGAACATCGTTTCCTGGTGCGCGAGACGGTGGATGCCGCCCGCGTCGGCGGGTGCCAGATCCTCGAGCCCGTGGGGCGCAACACCGCGGCCGCGATGGCGGTGGCGGCGCTGCAGGCCGGGGCCGACGAGCTGCTGCTCTTTGCACCGGCCGACCATCACATCCCCGATGCCGAGCTATTCGCGCACACCGTGCGCGCCGGCGTCGAGGCCGCGCGCGCCGGCCGCATCGTGACCTTCGGCGTGGCGCCGACCTTCGCGAGCACGGCCTACGGCTACATCGAGGTGGGGACCGCCTCGGCCGACGGCCGCAGCCACGCGGTGGCGCGCTTTCTCGAGAAGCCCCAGGCCGAGGTGGCGGCGGCCTTGCTCGCGCACGGCGGCTTCTGCTGGAACGCGGGCATCTTCCTCGTGCGCGCCGGCACGCTGGTCGCGGCCCTGCGCACGCATGCGCCCGACGTGCTGCTCGCCTGCGAGCGCGCGCTCGCGACCTCGTCGATCGACGGCAGCTTCCGCCGCCTCGGCGCCGAGGCCTTCCAGGCCTGCCGCAGCGAGAGCATCGACTACGCGGTGCTCGAGAAGCACCCCGACATCGCGATGGTGCGCTTCGAGGGCGCGTGGAGCGACGTGGGCAGCTGGAACGCGGTCGCGACCCTGCATCCCGCCGACGAGGCCGGCAACCGCACGAGCGGCAAGGGCCGCAGCCTGCGCGCGCGCAACACCTTCATCCATGCGCCGCACCGCCCGGTGGTGGCGCTGGGCACCGAGGACCTGATCATCGTGGACACGCCCGACGCGCTGCTGGTCGCGAGCGCGGGCTGCGTGGAGCAGGTCGCGGAGGTGGTGCGCATGCTGGCGCTCGAGGGCCGGCCCGAGGCCACCGAGCACCGGCGCACGGTGCGGCCCTGGGGTGCGTACGACAGCATCGACAACGGCGAGCGCTTCCAGGTCAAGCACATCACGGTCAAGCCCGGCGCCAAGCTGTCGCTGCAGATGCATCACCACCGCTCGGAGCACTGGATCGTGGTGCAGGGCACGGCCAAGACCACCTGCGACGGAAAGGTCAGGCTGGTGCGCGAGAACGAATCGATCTACCTACCGCTCGGTTGCGTGCATCGGCTCGAGAACCCGGGCAAGACCACGCTGGAGGTGATCGAGGTGCAGACCGGCAGCTATCTCGGCGAGGACGACATCGTGCGTTTCGACGACAGCTACGGGCGCTGCGGCATCGTGGCGGATCGCGGCGATGCGCAGAACCAGGCGCTGCTGTCGGTCGCCGGCGAAGGCGCCGTCGCGACGCCGACGGTGGAGTGGAACAGCCCGCGTCCCCTGCCCGAAGCGCAGCCGGCCTGAGACGGCGCGCCGCTCAGAACGAGAAGCCGGCCTCGTTGCGCCGCAGGTCGGCGTCCACCATCATCTGGCAGAGCTGCTCGAGCGTGGTCGTGGGCGCCCATCCCAGCTGGTCCCTGGCCTTGCTGGGGTCGCCGATCAGCAGGTCGACCTCGGCGGGGCGGTGGAATTTCGGGTTCACGCGCAGCACCGTCTTGCCGGTCGCCGTGTCGACGGCGGTCTCGGCCTCGTCGACGCCCCGGAATTCCACCTCGATCCCCGCGCCCCGGAACGCCAGACGAACGAAGTCGCGCACGGTCACGGCACGGTTGGTCGCGAGCACGTAGGTATCGGGCTCGCTCGTCTGCAGCATGCGCCACATGCCCTCCACGTACTCCCGCGCGAAGCCCCAGTCGCGCTGCGCATTGAGATTCCCCAGCTCCAGCACCTCGAGCTTGCCCAGCTTGATCCGGGCCACGGCGTCGGTGATCTTGCGCGTCACGAACTCGCGCCCGCGCAGCGGGCTTTCGTGATTGAAGAGGATGCCGCAGCTGCCGAAGATGCCGTAGCTCTCGCGGTAGTTGACGGTCATCCAGTGCGCATAGAGCTTGGCCACGCCGTAGGGGCTGCGCGGATAGAACGGCGTGCCCTCGACCTGGGGCACGGCCTGCACCTTGCCGAACATCTCGGAGGTCGATGCCTGGTAGAAGCGGATCCGCCGGTCGATGAGGCGGATCGCCTCGAGCAGGTGCAGCGCCCCGATGCCGGTGATGTGCGCCGTGGCCACGGGCTGGTTGAAGCTGACGCCGACGAAGCTTTGCGCCGCGAGGTTGTAGATCTCGTCGGGCTCCGTCTGCTGGACCAGGCTGAGCGAGCTTCCCTGGTCGGTGAGGTCGTACTCGACCAGATGCAGATCGGGATGGTCCTGGATGCCGAGCTCCTGGATGCGCCAGAAATTGACCGAGCTGGTGCGGCGGTAGGTGCCATGGACCACATAGCCCTTGGCCAGCAGCAGTTGCGCCAGATAGGCGCCGTCCTGGCCACTGATGCCCGTGACGATCGCGGTCTTCTTCTTCATCACGGTTCCTTGGTTGACTCGTGATGCAGCGTACAGGAGTTCCGCCGTGGCGGTGGGCAACTTGGGCCTTTCGACTACGTACCCATCACCCCTCGCTTGCGGTATCGACAGCGCCCTGGCCTACATTCAAAGCAATTAGAAAGTACTCCATTCGTGGATTCCGCGACCCCATAAAACATTCAGGTCGCTTTGACACAAGGGAGTTACTCATGACCGACGAAACATCGTCCGATTCCGAGACGTTCGCCAGGCTCGACGGCGGCCGCATCACCCGCTACCGCACCCGTGACGGGACCGGGGTCTGCCGGCCCGGCGAGCCGCAGTGGCCGCATTTCATGACCGGGCAGGACGACGCCCCCGTGCGCGTGCTGCTGGTGGACGGCGACGAGGGCATGCGCCGCGTCATCGCGCAGGAGCTGCTGTCGGACATGCGTATCCGGCTCCAGGGCCAGGCCGGCAGCGCGCGCGATGCGCGGCGCCTGCTCGCGTCGGAAGAGTTCGACGTGCTGATGCTCGACCTGCGCCTGGCCGACGGCTCGGGCTTCGAACTGATCCGCGATGCACGCAAGCAGCAGAGCCACTGCGAGATCATCGTGGTCTCCGCGCTCGAGGACGACGCTCACGTGCTGCGTGCCTTCGAGGCCGGCGCCACGGGCTACCTGCTGAAGAACGCGTGGCAGCAGAGTTTCGCGCAGGCCGTGCTGCAGGTGGTCAATGGCGGCGCGGCCATCACGCCCAGGCTGTCGCGGCGGCTGCTGGCGCACATGGGGCGGCATTCGGTCGAGCGGCCCACGCCCGACGCCCATCCGCTGGACATCGTGCTGACGACGCGGGAGCGCGAGGTGCTCGACTGCGTGGCACGCGGCCAGGCGACACGCACCGTGAGCCTAGGTCTCGGCATCTCGATGCAGACCGTCAATGCCCACATGAAGAACATCTACAAGAAGCTCAACGTGCATTCGCGCGCGCAGGCCGTGAGCCGCGCGACCCTGACCGGGCTGCTGTGAGCCGGGCGCCGGCGGTTCAGGCGCCCGAGCGCCTGCCGATCCGAACCACCGCCTTCGCGGGCAACGCCCGCCAGTCGATCCAGTCGCCCTCCACCGCATGGTGGGTGGCGGCGGCAGCGCCTTGCGGCGCGCCCCACTGCAGCGTGAACGCGCGCTCCCCGAGCCGCAATTCGATCTCGAAGGCCGGCCAGTGCGCGGGCACGCGCGGCGCGAGCGACAGCGCGTCGCCCTTCACCGTGAGGCCCAGCAGCGTTTCGACCGCCGCGCGGTGCAGCCACGCGGCCGAGCCCGTGTACCAGCTCCAGCCGCCGCGCCCAACGTAGGGAGCGGCGCCGTAGATGTCGCCGGCCATCACGTAGGGCTCGAGTTCGTAGGTCGGACCGCGCCGCGGATCGCTGGCGCGATGGGCCGGGCTCAGGCCTTCGAAGCTCGCCCAGGCCGCCTCGCGGTCGCCGAGCAGCGCCTGCGCCATCAGTCCCCACACGGCGCCATGCGCGTACTGCCCGCCGTTCTCGCGCACGCCCGGCGGGTAGGCCTGGATGTAGCCGGGGTTGTTGGCCGACTGCACGAACGGCGGCGCGAGCAGGCGCAGCAGCCCGGCCGTGTCGTCGTGCAGATGCGTCTTCGCGGCGGCCATCGCGGCCTGGGTGTGGCCCTCGTCCGAGGCGCCCGACAGCACCGACCAGGCCTGCGCGATCAGGTCGATGCGGCACTCGTCGTTGGCGGCCGAGCCCAGCGGCGCGCCGTTGTCGAAGAAGGCGCGGCGGAACCAGGCGCCGTCCCAGCCCGCGTCGTGCAGCGCGGCGATCCAGCCCTCGCGCGCACGCAGCCAGCGCGCGCTGCGTTCGGTCTCGCCGCGGGCCTGCGCAATCGGCGCATAGCGCTCGACCACGCTGCAGAGGAACCACGCGAGCCAGACCGATTCGCCGCGGCCCTCGTGGCCGACCCGGTTCATGCCGTCGTTCCAGTCGCCCGTGCCCATCAGCGGCAGGCCATGCGTGCCGGTCGCGAGGCTGCGGTCGATGGCCAGCGCGCCGTGCTCGTACAGGCTGGCGACGCGGCCGGCATGCTGCGGCGTGTAGTAGGCGTCCTCGGCGCCGGCCGGGATCGCCGCGCCCTCGATGAAGCCCACGCTCTCGTCGAACAGCGTGGCATCGCCCGTCACCTGCGCATAGTGCGCGGCCGCGAACGGCAGCCACAGCAGGTCGTCGGAGAAATGCGTGCGCACGCCGGCGCCGCCGGGCATGTGCCACCAGTGCTGCACGTCGCCCTCGGGGAACTGCCGCGCCGCGTTGACCAGGATCTGCGCGCGCAGCCGCTTGGGATCGGTGAGCGCGAAGGCCATCGCGTCCTGCAGCTGGTCGCGGAAACCGAAGGCGCCGCCGGCCTGGTAGAAGCCGGCCTTCGACCACAGCCGGCAGGCCAGGGTCTGGTAGACCAGCCAGCGATTGACCATCGCATCGAACAGCGGATCGGGCGTGCGCACCCGCAGCCGGCCCAGCAGCTCGTCCCAGAAGCCGCCGACCTGCGCGAGCGCGGCCGGCATGTCGCGTTCGCGCCAGCGCCGTGCGAGCGCGATGGCGGCCTCGGCGCTGTCGGCATGGCCCAGCACGAAGGTGAAGCTCGCGCCCTCGCCCGCGGCCAGCCTGAATTCGCCGTCGACGGCCGCGCAGGCATCGAGCCCGCTGCCGCCGCGGCGCCCGAGGCTGTCGGGCACCTCGACGATGCCGCGGCCGCGAAAGAACTCGTTGCGGTCGCAGGTCCACTGGGTGGCGCCCGGCAGGCCCGCGAGCATCAGGAAGGCCGTGCCGCCGCCGAAGCCGCCGCTCGACTCACGCTGCTCGCCGAACACGGCCGGCAGGTCGTCCTGCTTCCAGGTCCGCACGCTGCGACGCTCGCCGCGCGCCGCGCCCAGCTGCCACTCGGCCATCGCGAGCGCGCGCAGTCGGCGCGTGCCGCTGCCTTCGTTGCGCAGGCGCACGTGCACCAGCTTCACGGCATCGTCGCGGTCGGCCAGGAAGGTGGTGCTCAATGACAACCCGCCCAGCCGGCATTCGAAGACGGTGTAGCCCTGGCCATGGCGAACGCGGTGCAGCAGGTCGTCGGGCGCACCGTCGCCACCACCTCGCCCAGCCGGCGTGAGCGGCAGCAGCTCGCGCGTCGACAGGTCCTGCAGCAGGTAGTGCTCGAAGGCCGGGTCCTGCACCGGATCGTTCGACCACGGCGTGAGCTGGTGCATGCGGCTGTTGCCGGCCCAGGTGAAGCCGTTGCCCCACTCGGAGACCTGGAAGCCGAAGCCCGCGTTGGCGATCACGTTGATCCATGGACGCGGCGTGCGGCGCGCGAGGCCCACCTCGAAGCGGAACTCGCCGCTCGCGGCATCGAACTCGCCCGCGACGGTTTCGGCCGGCAGCGTCGACGCGACGCCGGCCGCCAGCGGCACCGCCGGCGGCAGCACGGCCTCGGGCGCCCACGGCCCCATGCCGCGCGCCTCGCGCAAGGCGGCCACCTGCACGTCGAGCGCACGCCCGTCGGCGGTGAACACCACGCGCGCCATGCTCGACAGCGCCGCGCGCTCGGCGGCCGACACCTCCTGCTCGTGCAGCAGGTAGAAGCCGGCGGTGTCGTTGCGCGGAAAGCTGTTGCGGGTCTGCTGCAGCACGCGCTGGCGCAAGGTCTCGATCTCGCGCTGCAGCGACAGCAGGTAGGAGGCCGGCTCGCCGTTGATCACCACCAGGTCGCAGGCCACGCCGCCGAAGCCCCACCACGGCTGCGCGCGCAGCAGCGCGTTGACCAGACCCATGCCGCTCACCGAGTGGATCAGCACCAGCACGATCGGCTTGTCGCCCGAGATGCCGAAGCGCCAGATCTGCCGCAGGTCGAACAGGCCGCGCTCGCCCATCGGGCGCGGCGTGGTGTAGGTGAGGATGGTGGTGAGGTCCTGCAGCGCCACGTTCTGCGCGGGCGTGATCGTGAGGTCTCGCAGCCGCACCTGCGCCAGCGTGGCGGCCATGCGCTTCGTGCGCTCCACGTGCATCGGCTCGAGGTAGCGGTCGATGGTGGGCATCAGCGCCTCGATGCTGTCGTCGGCCGCGGTGGCGAAGCCCAGCCGCGCGGTGGCGCCCGGCGCGATCGACAGCCGCACGCGCAGGCAGGCGATGGGATCGAGCCCGTTGATGGGCGCGCCGGTGGCATCGAGCGGCTGCATGTCGATCGCCGGCGCCGCCAGCGTGCGGTTGCGGCCGACGAAGGCGCGCCGGTCGGTCATGCAGTCGATGGCGATCACGTGGGCATCGACCGAGGCCACGAAATGCACGGCCGCCACCGCCGGATCGCCCTGCAGCCGCGGCCGGCGCGACATCAGCAGCGCGCGCAGGTCCGGACGCCAGCGCGACTCGACGAACAGGTTGGCGAAGGCCGGATGGGCCTCGTCGGCCTTGGGGTTCGAGAGCACCGGCTCGAAGTACGAGAACAGCTCGAGCGTGCGCGTGCGCTCGCCGGTGTTCTGCAAGGTGATGCTGCGCAGCTCGGTGTCGTCCTCGGGGCTGATCAGCACCGTGGTACGCACCTGCAGGCCCGGCCCGCTGGCATCGAACTGCACCTGGTCGGCGAGGAAGCGGGTGCGGTAGTCCCAGTCGATGCCGGGCGCGGGCAGCGCGGTCAGCGAAACCGGCGTGTCGTTCGCGTCGTCGCGCAGGTAGAAGAAGGTGCCGTAGCCGTCGCGCAGCGGGTCGTCGCGCCAGCGCGTCACGTTGAACGAGCGCCAGCGGCTCACGCCGGCGCCGCTGGCGCGCAGCGCCACCGTGTAGCGGCCGTTCGACAGCAGGTGCGTGGGCTGCGGGCCCGGTGCCAGCGGATCGACCAGCCGCGGCTGGAACATCGGCGGCAGCTCGCCGCGGCTCGGCTCGGGCGGCGAGCGCGGGTCGGCGCTGCCGATGATCTGGCGCGGCGTGCGCTCGTGCAGCAGCGAGAGATGCGCCTCCACCACGGCCGCGCTGCCGAACCAGCGGCGCGGCGCGTCGTCGCGCAGCACGTTGCACAGTGCCACCAGGGTCATGCCCTGGTGGTGCGCCATGAAGTTGCGCACCACGGTGAAGGCCTGGCCCTCGTGCTGGCGCGAGGCGGTGAAGTCGACCGCGTCGTGGAAGCCGTAGGCGCCGCGCGCGCCCAGCGATTCGAGCAGCCGCAGGTTGTCGGTCGCCTCGGCCGGCGCGAGCACCGCGGCCAGCGCGCTCGCATAGGGCGCCACCACGCGGTCGGTGGGCGGCGTGCGGCGCAACGCGAGGCGCGGCACGCCGAAGGGCGCGTACTGGTAGGCCAGCGAATGGTCGCGGCCGTGATAGGCCGACTCCGATACGCCCCAGGGCAGGTCCTGCGCGCGCGCGAAGGCCCGGTGCTCGGCGATGGCGGCGGCATTGGCCACCTGCAGCAGGCCGTCGTCGGGCTCGGGCATCACCAGTGAGGGCATCAGGTACTCGAACATCGAGCCCGACCACGACTTGAGGCCGGGCCGGAAGCCCACCAGCAGGAAGGGCCGCCCAAGCGCCATCCAGTGGCGCCGCGGCACGTCGGCCTTGGCGATCGCGAGGAAGCTCAGCAGCCGCGACTCCGAGGCCATCAGGTCGTAGTAGCTGGCATCGAGCACGTCGTCGTCCACGCGCAGCCCGATGTGGAACAGGTGCCGCTTCGGGTCGTAGAGGCCGCGGAAGTCCATGCCGTCGCTGAGCGCCTCGCAGCGCCGCGCGAGCGCCTCGAGGGCCTCGCCGTTCGGTGCCCCGGCCGCGCCGCCGCCGGCCGCGTCCTGCGCCGCGAAGGCACGGCAGGCCTGTGCCACCGCGATCAGGTGGCCGGCCAGGTTGCCGCTGTCCACGCTCGAGACATACGCCGGCGCCAGCCGCTCGAGCGTGCGCGTGTCGTACCAGTTGCACAGGTGGCCCTGGTGCTTGTGCAGCCGGTCGACGCTGCCGAGCGTGGCCGTCAGCCGCGCCACCAGCTCGGTGCTGCCGATCCAGCCGAACTCGCGCGCGCAGGCGGCCGCCAGCAGGTACATGCCGATGTTGGTCGGCGAGGTGCGGTGCGCCAGGGCCGGCTCGGGATCGGTCTGCAGGTTGTCGGGCGGCAGGTGGTTGTCCTGCGCGCCGACCACGTGCTCGAAGAAGCGCCAGGTGTCGCGCGCCAGCGCCTCGAGGTAGTCGCGCTGGCCGGTGTCGAGCGCGTCGGGACGCCCGGTCTCGACCCGGCTGCCCCACCAGGCCGCGACCGGCGCCAGTGCCCACAGCACGAACAGCAGCGGGGCCAGCACCGGCCAGTCGCTGTAGTGCGCGGCCACGGCCAGCAGCAGGCAGGCGCCCCCGACCGCGCCGCCGCCGCGCAGGAACGCGGCCAGGCGCTGGCTCGACTGGGCCTGCGACTGCGCGGCGGTGGTCCATTGCAGCAGGCGCCGCCGGCTCACCAGCAGCCGCCAGAGCGCGCGCGCCATCGCGTCGAGCAGCATCCGGGCTTGCGCGGCGAGCTGCACGAACTGCCAGGCCGCGCCGGCCAGGGCGCGCAGCAGTTCGACCGCGCCGACGTCGAAGAAATGGCGCAGTTCGATCGCGCGCCGCGTCGGCACCAGCCCGGCCAGCGCGCCGAGCACCGGGCCGATGGTCAGCCCCGCGGCCACGGCCAGCAAGGTCCAGCCCAGCGGCAGCGCATGCGTGAACACCACCAGCACCAGCAGCGCGAACGAGGCCGGCACCACCATCGAACGGCGCAGGTTGTCGCCCATCTTCCAGAGCCCCACGCCGTCGATGCCGTAGTGGCCGGCGCGCCGCATCAGCGGCAGCAGCTGCCAGTCGCCGCGCACCCAGCGGTGCACGCGCGAGGCGAACACGCCCGCGTGGTGCGGGAAGTCCTCCACCAGCACCAGGTCGTTCACCACCGCGCAGCGCGCCATCGAGCCTTCGAGCAGGTCGTGGCTCAGCACCGCGTCGTCGGGCAGCCGGCGGTCGAGCACCGCATGCACGGCACGCACGTTGAGCAGGCCCTTGCCGGTGAACGAGCCGCTGCCGAAGACGTCCTGGTACACGTCGGAGGCGCTGTTGCTGTAGGGATCGAGCCCGCAGGCGCCCGCGAAGATCCAGCGGAACGGCGAACGCTCCTCGCGCGGCCCGAAGGGCGTGACGATGCGCGGCTGCAGGATGCCGTAGCCGCTGACCACGCGGCGGCGCGCGGCATCGACGCGCGGCGCGTTGAGCGGATGCGCGGCGACCGCGACCAGCTCGCGCAGCGCGCCGGGCGGCAGCACGGTGTCGCTGTCGAGCGTGAGCACGTAGGGCGTGCGGCCGGTCGCGAAGCTGCCGGGCGCCGTCGGCAGGAAGCCGTCGGCCTCGCCCTGCGCGAGCAGGCGCAGCAGCATCTCGAGCTTGCCGCGCTTGCGCTCCCAGCCGATCCAGCGCTGCTCGGTGTCGCTCCAGCTGCGCGGGCGGTGCAGCAGCACGAAGCGCGGCAGCGCGCCCTCGGCCGCGGGATGGCGCGCGTTGAGCGCGGCGATGCGCGCGAGCGCGTCCTCGAGCAGCGGCGCGTCGCCGGGCAGCGTCGCCAGCGGCGCATCGACCCAGTCGGTCAGCAGCGCGAACTGGGCGTGCGCCTCGCGGTTGGCGAGCCAGTGCAGCTCGAGCCGGTGCGCGAGCTGCGCGTTGCCCTCGGCCGAGACCAGCATCGCCGGCACCGCGACCAGCACCCGGTGCCGCGCGGGAATGCCGGCCGCGAAATCGAGCCGCGGCAGCGCCTGCACGCGCACCGATTCCGCGACGATGCGCTGGACCAGCGCGGTCACCGCTTCCGACAGCGGCCAGGCGAGCAGCACGAGCGCCAGCACCGACAACCAGTCGCCGCGGTGCGGCAGCCCGCGCGCGGCGGCCAGCAACAGCAGGCCGGTGACCAGCACGACCGCGAAGGCGTACAGCGGCAGCCGCCACGAGCGCGCGCCGTGCCGCGCGGCGCGGCGTGCACGAGGGCCCGCGGCGTCGGCGCGCGGGCGCAGCAGCGCATCGAGCGCGGGCAGGCCCTGGCCGAACAGGTAGTAGCCGGCGGTCTCGTCCGCCGGGTCGACGTCGGGTTCGCGCGTATAGCTGCCGTCGTGCGCGGCCGCCATGGCCAGCTGCACCACGGCCTGCGCCACGTCGCGCTCGGAGCGCCGGCTCTGGCGCGCCACCTGCTCCATCGCATGCGTGATCTGCTGGCGCGTGGGCTCGCTCTCGGCCGCGAAGCTCGGCAGCTCGCGCAGCACGCGCAGCGAACGGCTCACGGGCTCGATCAGGTCGTTCCACTCCACCTGGCCGACCATGCGCAGCGTGGTGATGATGTTGCCGACCGTCAGGTTGGCGGCCACCTGCGCGTCCTGCGCATCGCGGATCAGCGCCGCGCCGTTCGGGCAGTGCAGCTCGGTCCAGCGCACCAGCGCGGGCATGTTCTCGCCATGCTCGCCCGGCAGGCGCTGCCACAGCTGCGTGAGGTAGCTGTGCTGCAGGCCGTGGCTGTGCAGCGCGCGGAACAGCACGTCGAGGTCGGCCGCGTCGAGCCGCGCGGCCGCGTCCCAGGCCGCGTGCGCGATCTCGCCCGCCACCTTGTGCTCGGCGATGCTCTCGGCCACGCGGCGCAGGTTCTCGAGCAGCACCACGCGCAAGGTGGTGGGCAGGGCCCAGAGTTCGCCCAGCGTGAGTTCGTCGATGTCCTGGTAGGCATCGAGGAAGGCGGTGAACAGCGCCTGGTTGAGCACGCTGTCGGTGTGGGCCACGTAGGCCCAGGCGATGCCGTAGACGCGCGGCAGGCCGGCCAGCGGCGCGCGCGCGAGCTTGGGCAGGCGCGCGTAATAGCTGCGCGGCACGCCGTCCTGGATCTGCTGCAGCTGCGCCTCGACCAGGTGGAAGTTGTCGAGCAGCCATTCCGCGGCCGGCGACACGTAGCGCCCGCTCTGCGAGATCAGCGCGATGTAGTCGAAGGCGCTGCGCAGCGACTCGAGGTTCTCGTGCACGCGCGGGAAGAACGGCGCGCGCTCGCGCGCGTGGCGCGCGCGGTCGTCGTCCGCCACCACCGCCTGCGCGCGCGCGAGGCTGCGCCCATGCTGTTCGAAACGCTGGGCACCGAACAGCTCCGCGCGGATCGGTGGCGCCACCGGATCGTGCGGGTTGAGCAGCAGGTTGCGCGCGTAGGCGCTCAGTCCGTCGAGCCTGTGGACGATGGCCGCGGCGCTCAAGCCGCGAGGAACAGGCCGATGCCGAGCACCACGGCGGCGCATGCCAGGGTGACGATGCGGCCGGCCGCGAGCGCGTGCAGCTGCTGCAGGCGGCCGCGCAGCGAGGACCAGCGGCCGTGCGCGCGCGCGCAATGGCGCATGTGGGAGGCGAGGGAATCGACGTCGCTGCCGATGAGGTCGGCGTGCGAAGGGATGGACGAGAGGGGGGCTGACATGGCTACGGCTCCTTGTGACGGATCAAGAGCTGCCGCGCGATCGCGAGAACTGTGAACGTCTGCCGACCGTACTCTCTTTCGGCCACCCGTGCT
This sequence comes from Variovorax sp. GW821-FHT10D07, assembly GCF_059415325.1. NCBI lineage: Bacteria > Pseudomonadati > Pseudomonadota > Betaproteobacteria > Burkholderiales > Comamonadaceae > Variovorax > Variovorax sp. GW821-FHT10D07. The sequence continues at coordinate 1,006,008 of NZ_JBWKMZ010000001.1, forward strand.
CGTTTCATCGGCCTGCGCGCGAGAAAGGCCTGTTGGCCTACAAGGCGGCGCGCGCTGCGACTGCACGGCTGCGACGCGCACGAAAGTCGAGCCCTTGGGAGCAAACAGGCGTAGCGTGGGCCCGCTGCCCGGCGCAGCGGACACCCGAACCGGATGCACCGCTCGACGCCATGGCTTGCAATGAAAGCGTTCCCATGAAAAAGCCCCTCCCCGTCCTTCCCGCCACCGTGGAGCCGCCGGTCGTCGCGTCCGCGCCCCCCGAGATGGGATCGCTGCGCGCCGCCCTGATCCTCGCCGGCGTGCTTTACGTCGCCGTGCTGCTCGTGCTCTGGGCGATCGATGCGTATTTCTAGGCATCGAAGCCGCTGCCGCGGGCACGCTAGGCGAGTTGGCGCACAGACAACGGCGCGTCATGAGGGCTAGAACCGGGTGTCGCGCATTCGCGCAGCAGCTCGGCTCGGCATCCCATGATCCCCACCCCCTTCGTTCCCCGCTTCCGCGGCGCCGCGCGGAACTCGGCGAACCCGCCGCCACCGCCCCCGGGCTGCGATGCCTTCGAGCACCGCATGGCGCTGCTGCAGGCCCTCAATGTCCGGCTGCGCTCGGCCGTGCGCACGGGTTCGGCGGAGGCGACGGCCGCGAGCGCCTGTCGCCTCCAGCAGGTGGTGCTGGAGTGCTCGGTGGACCTCGATGTGCTGCATCGCGGCCTGCGAGCGGAAAGCGCGCGCGGGCGTTGGCTCGAGGAAAAGACATGCAGCCACCGGCAGTTCGGTGCGCCAGCGAACGGACAGGCGCGCATCGATGGCGCACGCTGAAGTCCCACCTGCCCGGAACGCTCCATGACACTGGCCCACGACATCGCCGCACTCGAACAGCGCATCGCGCAGGAGGAAGAAAAGCGCGACGCGTGGCGCGCCGTCGGCGCCAACGAGAAGTACATGGAGGCCTACGGCATGGTCGAGGCCCTGGAACTGCAACTCGAACGGAAACTGCTGCAATCCGGCAGCGACAAGGAATGAGCATGCCGATGACCCAGACCCCCGGGTGGCCGCAGCTGCGGCCACCAGCGCGAGCGAAGTTCTCGACCGGCGACGAGATGGACATCCAGTTGCTGGTTCGCCTGGGCCGCATGATGCCGCCCCGGATGCTGGCCCTGTCGGCGGATATCGCCGCGGCCAGGCGGCTGGTCGGGGCCGGAATGATCGAGGTCACGGGCCAGCTCCGGTCCGAAAAGCGGATACCGGCCATGTATGCCGTGTACGTGCGCCAGATCACGCCGGCGGGGTTGTCGGCCATCGCGGCCGAGAAAGAGCGGGCCCGCGGCCCGTCGGGGTTCGGCCTGTGACGACGCGGCGCGCTGCCCGCGGGAGCTAGCACGATGTCCGACGCCCCTTTCTTCCACGATGCCTCGAACGCGGTGCGCTTCTTCGTGACGGTCGACGGTCGCTCGGTCGACGCCAGCATCGGCAAGACGACCCTGCACTACCACTTCCGCACCGGCGACAACGCCGATCCGCTCGAGACCTATGCATCGCATGCCGAGGAGATCGATGCCGCCGTGCGGCGCCGGCTGGCCCAGGGATCGACGCCGCCCGTGATGCTGCGGGAGCACGACCTGCGAAGCACGGGTTAGCGGCGCGAGCCCTCAGGGATCAGTTCCGAATAGCTGCGCCGGTAGGCCCGGTAGCAATCGCACGCGGCCTGCTCCAGGCCCGCGCGGTCGGTGATCGTGATGACGCCGCGCCGGTAGTCGATCAGATGCCGCGCATGCAGCGCGGTGGCGGCGTTGGTGATGCCGACCCTGCGCACGCCCAGCATGTGGCCCAGCGCTTCATGGGTCAGCGCGAGCTGCGTGGAATGCGCGCAATCCTGCGTGGTCAGCAGCCAGCGCGCCAGCCGCTGCTCGATCGCATGGAAGCGGTGGCACAGGCCCGAGCGGCCGAACTCGGTCAGCAGCACGCACACGTAGCGATGCAGCACACGCGCGAGCGGCGTGCTGCGCGACAGCTCCCTGGCAAAGGCGTGCGCCGTCAGGCGCCACGCCAGGCCCGGGCCCTGCACCAGCGCGCGCAGCGGCGCGCGCTGCACGCCCAGCGACAGCTCCCAGCCCAGCGCGCCCTCGTTGCCCACCATGCCCGCCTGCAGGCCATCGTGGCCGTCGGCGGTGGACACCAGCGAGACGAAGGCGCTGGTCGGGAAATGGATGTGATCGATGACGTCGCCCGGCTCGTAGAGGACCTGGGCCGGCGCGAGCGGCACGCTGTCGCAGCGTTCGAGCAGGTGCGCCCTGTCGCTCGGCGGGAGTGCCTCGAGCAGGCGATTGAGCACGGGGCGGGTCGGGTCTGGTGTCACTGAGCCGCCTGTAGCGAAGTGCCGCGCGGGAATGCGCGAGCGAGCGCATTCTGTCCGAGGGCCGCGGCCGCGTCTGTGCGAAGGCGCACACGGGCGCAGTGCGTGCCCGCGCGCTCAGGTCGCCAGGCGGCGCGGCAGCAGGCGATCGGTCTCGCGCTTCACGACCTCGTAGCACTCGCACACCTGCCGCTCCAGGCCCGGGCGGTCGAGCACCGTGATGCGGCCCCGCGCGTATCGGATCAGCTTCAGGCGCTGCAGCTTGCCGGCCGCTTCGGTGACGCCCTCGCGCCGCACGCCGAGCATGTTGGCGATCAGCTCCTGGGTCATCACCAGTTCGTTGCCGGGCAGCCGGTCGAGGCTCAGCAGCAGCCAGCGGCACAGTTGCTGCTCGAGCGAATGGTGCCGGTTGCACACCGCCGTCTGCGACATCTGCGTGATCAACGACTGCGTGTAGCGCAGCAGCAGGTGAAGCAGCGGACCGCCCTGCTCCGTCAGCGCGCGGACATGGCTCGCGCCCAGCCGCAGGGCGTGGCCCGCGCTCTGCACCACCGCGCGGTTGGGCGTGCTGCCGCCGCCCATCAGCAGCGACACGCCCACCATGCCTTCGAGTCCGACGACGGCGATCTCGGCCGACTGCCCGTTCTCGAGCACGTACAGCAGCGAGATGATGCAGTCGATCGGGAAGAAGACATGCTGCTGCACGACGCCCGATTCGTAGAGCACCTCGCCCAGCCGCAGCGGCACGCGTTCGAGAAAGGGCTCCATCCGGGCCATCACCTCGGCGGGAATGGCCTCGAGCAGGCCGTTGCGCGGGGCAGCCGCATTCAATGAAGACGAACGCGGCGCCGATGCCATGGCGGAGCGCTTCCAAAGTTCGCATCATTCTGCGCCAGGGCGACCGGTGTCTGTGCGGCAGCGCACCAACCGACCGGCATCGAGGCCCTGCCCATCTCCTGCGTCGCGATGCGTCGAACACCTACGGCACCAGGGCGGGCCCGCTCCGCAGACTCGCGGCCTGCATCGGCAGTGGTCGAACAACCTTCAGGAGGCCTTATGGCAGACGATCCCACAAAGCTTCGCGACGCGGTGAAGGCCGTCGGGAGGCTGCAATGAGCCGGCTGCGCCGCATCGCGGTGTTCGTCGAGGAAGTGGAGCCCGGCCATTTCCACTGGGTGCTGCACGAGCAGGGCGACGACGCTTCCGAGTGGGTGGAGCTGTCGGCCAGCCCCATGGCCTACGACCTGTGGCTCGACGCCTTCGAGGACGGGTGCGCCGAACTCAAGCGCATGGTCCGCGACGAGAACATCGGGCCGCGCAGTCCCGGCGAGGACGAGGATGCACCGCCCGTCGGCCCGCTGGCCGATGGGGACTGAGCCTCAAGCGGCAGCGGCGGCGCCCGAGGGCCCGCCCGCCGCTTCGGCCAGGCGCTGCGCCACCGCATGGAGCAGCGCGGTGGCGAAGCCGCCTTCCGCGCGCGCATCGGTGCGCGCGCTGGTCACGACGCGCGGCAGCGCGCTCCATGCGATCGAGCATCCGGCATCCGCCAGCGCCCGCACCAGCGCGACGTCCTCGCTGCAGGCCAGATGCCGAAAGCCGCCGGCGCGGCGGTAGGCCGCGGCCGAGACGCCCAGGTTGGCGCCATGCACGTGGCGATGGCCCTCGCGGTCGGCGTAGGTCGCGCCGAAATGCGCTGCGAGCAGCCCGGCGTTGCCGCCATGGGGCGACCAGTCGGCCACCGAGACCGTGCCGCAGACCACCTCGGTCTGCAGCGCCAGTTGGGCGGCCAGCCAATCCTCGGACACCAGCGTGTCGGCATCGGTGAACGCGAGCCAGCGTGCACCGCGCGCCAGCAGGGCCTCGGCACCGACGGCGCGTGCCATGCCCACGTTGCGTGCGCGGATCGTCACCGTCAGCGCATCGCAGCAGGCCGCCACCACGCCGGTCGCGTCGGTGCAGGCATCGAGCACCACGATGGTCTCGACCTTTTCGCCCGCCAGCGCGGGATGCAGCGACGCCCGGCGCGTCGCCGCGAGGCAGGCGCGGATCGTCGCCTCCTCGTCGTGGGCGGGGACGACGATGCCGATCATGTCGCGCCTCGCGCGGCGGCGGCGTGGCGGATCGGTGTGGCGGGCGACCGCGCGTTCTTCGGTGGCTGGGTCATGGCGGTGTTCCGGTGCGGGGTGAGTGTGGACGCTGCAAGCTAGCCCGTCCGTTCATCGCCCCTTGTAGGACACGCCGCTTCGCTGGCGTCATTGCGCCGGCGGCCCACGGCTCCCGGCGCGACTATCAGTTCGTCTGCGACAACTGATCGAGGATCGCCGGGTTCTCGAGCGTGGACGTGTCCTGCGTGATCGCCTCGCCCTTGGCGATGCTGCGCAGCAGCCGCCGCATGATCTTGCCGCTGCGCGTCTTCGGCAGGTTGTCGCCGAAGCGGATGTCCTTGGGCTTGGCGATCGGCCCGATCTCCTTGGCCACCCAGTTGCGCAACTCGGTGGCGATCTGCCTGGCTTCCTCGCCGGTCGGCCGCGCGCGCTTGAGCACGACGAAGGCGCAGATCGCCTCGCCCGTCAGGTCGTCCGGACGCCCCACCACCGCGGCCTCGGCCACGAGGTCGGTCTTGGACACCAGCGCCGACTCGATCTCCATCGTGCCCAGCCGGTGGCCCGAGACATTGAGCACGTCGTCGATGCGGCCCGTGATGCGGAAGTAGCCGCGGTCGGCACTGCGTACGGCGCCGTCGCCCGCCAGATAGATCGTGCCGCCCATCTCCTCGGGGAAATAGCTCTTCTTGAAGCGCTCGGGGTCGTTCCAGATGGTGCGGATCATCGAGGGCCAGGGCCGCTTGATCACCAGCATGCCGCCCGCGCCGTTGGGCAGGTCCTTGCCGGTCTCGTCGACGATCGCGGCCATGATGCCCGGCAGCGGCAAGGTGCACGAGCCCGGCACCAGCGGCGTGGCGCCCGGCAGCGGCGTGATCACGTGGCCGCCGGTCTCGGTCTGCCAGAAAGTGTCGACGATCGGGCAGCGCTCGCCGCCGATATTGCGGTGGTACCACATCCAGGCCTCGGGATTGATCGGCTCGCCGACCGAGCCCAGGATGCGCAGGCTCGTGAGGTCCCAGTTCTTCGGATGCACCTTCTCGTCGCCCTCGGCCGCCTTGATCAGCGAGCGGATCGCGGTCGGCGCGGTGTAGAACACGCTGACCTTGTGCTTCTCGATCATCTGCCAGAAGCGGCCCGCGTGCGGGAAGGTGGGGATGCCTTCGAACACCACCTGGGTGGCGCCGGCCGCGAGCGGGCCGTAGGCGACGTAGGTGTGGCCCGTGATCCAGCCGATGTCGGCGGTGCACCAGAACACGTCCTCGGGACGGATGTCGAAGGTCCAGTCCATCGTCATCTTGGCCCACAGCAGGTAGCCGCCGGTGGCGTGCTGCACGCCCTTGGGCTTGCCGGTGGAGCCCGAGGTGTAGAGGATGAACAGCGGGTGCTCGGCATTCACCGGCTCGGGCGCGCACTCGGTGCTCTGGCCGGCCAGCGCTTCGGCGAAGGTCTTGTCGCGGCCTTCGACACGGTGCCAGGCCGAGGCCGTGCGCTCGAACACGAACACGGTCTTGATCGACTCGCAGCCGCCGAGCGCGATGCCGTCGTCGACGATGGCCTTGAGCGGCAGCTCCTTGCCGCCGCGCAGCTGGAAGTTGGCCGTGATGACCGCGACCGCGCCGGCGTCGATGATGCGTTCCTGCAGCGCCTTGGCCGAGAAGCCGCCGAACACCACGCTGTGGGTGGCGCCGATGCGCGCGCAGGCCTGCATCGCGATCACGCCCTCGACCGTCATCGGCATGTAGACGATGACGCGGTCGCCCTTCTGGATGCCGGAGGCCTTGAGCGCATTGGCGAACTGGCTCACGCGCGCGAGCAGTTCCTTGTAGGTGACTTTCGTGACGGTGCCGTCGTCGGCTTCGAAGACGATGGCGGTCTTGTTCTCGACCGGCGTGCCGATGTGGCGGTCGAGGCAGTTGGCGCTGGCGTTGAGTTCGCCGTCGCCGAACCATTGGTAGAACGGCGCGTTCGACTCGTCGAGGATCTTGCTGAAAGGCTTGGTCCACTGCAGGTGGCTCTTGGCCTGGCGGCTCCAGAAGCCTTCGAAGTCCTGTTCCGCTTCCTTGCACAGGGCCTCGTAGGCGGCCATGCCGGAAATGCGGGCGCCCTCCTTGGCGCGGGCATCGGGCGGGAACACGCGGTTCTCGACCAGGACGGATTCAATGTTCTTCGTGGGATGGCTCATGGGTATCGGGTTCGAGGGATGGAGGTATCGGTGCGGCCTTCAGTGGCCGATCGGCAGCATCGGCAGGACCACACGCCAACCGGCCAGCCCAAGGGCACCGGCGACGGCGATGCACAACATGGCCGTGCACAGCTTCGTGGTCAGGCGGCGTTCGCGCGTACGCAACACGAAGGACATGCTGAAGGCGATGCTCGTGAGCGAGGCCAGCACCGCGCCCGTGCCCGCGGTCGTGGCCGACAGGCTGCCCTGCGACGCGAGCGCGGCGGCCGCGGCCACGGCGCTCGCGCTCGACATCAGGCCGCCGACCACGCTCACGAAGTAGAAGCCCGCGTCGCCGAACTGCCGCTGCGTGAGGCCGCCCACGATGTGCAGCACCAGGAACACCACGCCGTACTTGAGCGCCAGCGGCAGCGAGAACGGCAGGTCGAGCTTGATCTCGGGCACGTCGGGCACGGGGCCGCGCGTGGCGCGGCGGTAGCTCCACAGCACGAGCACCGCGCTCGCGAGCATCATCAGCGCGAAGGCGCCCGAGGCGCCCAGCAGCGCGAGCGGCGCCAGGATCAGCAGCAGCCCGGCATTGCGCACCACCATCGCGGTGGTCGCCAGCAGGATGCCGCGGTAGGCCGTGCCCACGTAGGCGCCGCGCGTGGCGACGACGCGCGAGGCCATCTCGATCACCGTGAAGTTGCTGTTCACGAGCCCGCCGAGAAAGCCCGAGAGCTCGGTGCCGCGCGTGCCGTAGAGCTTCCAGAGGATGTAGTTCACGAAGCCGATGCCCGCGATCAGGATCACCGTGACCCAGGCGGCGCGCGGCTCCACCAGGTGCCACGGGCCCACGGCACCGGCGGGCAGCGCCGGATAGATCACGATCGCGAGAATCGCCAGCAGCAGCGCCGAGCGCATCTCGCTTTCGGTCAGCCCGGCCGAGAAGCCGGCCAGCCGTTCCTTCCACGCCAGCAGCGCGGTGGCCAGCACCATCACGGCCGCGGGCGAGATGGTGTGGCCCTGGCCGCACAGCACGCCGGCCAGGCAGGTCACGAGCATGGCAGCCGAGGTCGTGAGCTCGGCGCCCTGCCCGGCGCGCAGCGTCTGCACGTTGAGCAGCACCGCGAGCACGCCGACCAGCGCCAGGCACAGCAGCGCCACCGGCATGCCCAGCAGGCCGCCGAGCGCACCCAGCAGGCAGATGAAGCCGAAGGTGCGCAGCCCCGCCTCCTTGCCGCGGCGCTCGCGCTCCAGCCCGATCAGCAGGCCGAGCGCCAGGCTCAGCGCCAGCCGCACCAGGATCTCGAGGTAGGGCCACTCGGCCCCGGTGGTCATGGGGATGGTCTTGTCTGGCATGGGGTCAGACCGCCCGGGGGCCCGGCACGCAGTCGTCGACCACGAAGCGCGCCAGCGTCGAGATGCCGCTGTCGGGCAGCGCCACGTCGTCGAGCACGCGCAGCGAGGTGAGCCAGCGCCCGGGCGTCACGTCGGCCACCGCATAGCCGCGCCTGTCGGAACGCGCGAGCAGGATGTGCGGGTTGTTGTCGGCGATCTCCTGCGCGCGGCTCTGCGCCGTGCCGCTGGCCGAGGCGATCGAGGTGCCGCAGAACTCGCTCGCGATGACCGGCGACTGCGGCCGCGAGAAGTCGGCCAGCACGCGGCTGACGTAGTTCTGGTGGATGTCGCCGCCGAGGAACACGGTGTTGCGCGCGCCCGCGCCCTGCACCGCGTCGAGCACGCGCTGGCGGCTCGCGGGATAGCCGTCCCAGGTGCTGGGGTGGTAGCTCTCGGCCGGCAGCGGCTTGTAGTTGCGCTGCGCGAAGATGGTCTGTTGCGCCACCACGCTCCAGCGCTCGCCCAGCGCGGCGTCCTGCGCCAGGCCCTGTTCGAGCCAGCGCTCCTGGTAGCTGCCGAGGATCGAGCGCGCGGGGTCGCGCAGCTCGGGGCAGCCGGTGGGCGTCACCGAGCTCGGCGATTCCTCGCCGGGCACGCGGCAGGGCTGGCGGTCGCGGTACTGGCGCGTGTCGAGCATGTGGAAGCGCAGCAGCCGGCCCCAGGCATGCCGCTCGTGGATGCGCAAACCGTCGAGCGTGCCGAGCCCGCCGAGGCCCTGCGTGAGCACCGAGGCGCGCAGTGGCATGTTCTCGTAGAAGGCCTGGTAGCCGGCTCCACGCCGCGCGAGGAAGTCGCCCGCCGCGCCGGTGCCTTCGAGGCCCGCGTAGTCGTTCTGCACCTCGTGGTCGTCCCAGGTCACGAGCCAGGGGCAGGCGCGGTGCGCGGCCTGCAGCTGCGCGTCGGTCTTGTAGAGCGCGTAGCGGTCGCGGAAGTCGGCGAGCGTCTTCGCGGCCGGCAGCGTGTGCGTGCGCACCAGCTGGTAGCTCGGCGGCTTCTTCGGCATCGCGTACTCGTAGACGTAGTCGCCGAGGAACACGACCAGGTCGAGGTTCTCGTCGAGCATGTGGCGGTAGCCCGCGTAGTGGCCCTGCTCCCAGCGCTGGCACGAGACGAAGGCGAAGCGCGTGCGCCCGGGCATGGCGTGCAAGGCCGGCGCGGTGCGCGTGCGCGCCGTCTGCGTGACCGCGTCGCCGTGCATGAAGCGGTAGAAGTACCAGCGGTCCGGCCGCAGGCCCGACACCTCCACGTGCACCGCGTGCCCGAGCTCGGCCAGCGCGTTCGCCTGGCCCGCGCGCACGATGCGGCGGAAGGCCTCGTCCTCGGCCACTTCCCAGCGCACCGTCAGCGCGGCGGGCAGCGGCAGGCGCGGCGTGTCGAAGGGCACGGTGCCGGGCACCGGCCCGTCGAGCAGCCGGGTCCACAGCACGAAGCCGTCGGGGGTCGGCGACCCGCTGGCGACGCCGAGCGGGAACAGGTCGCGCTGGGCCAGCGTGTTCGACCAGCTCCAGCGCGGCAGGGAGGTGGCGGCCGCGGCGGCCGAGGCCAGGCGGATGAGATCGCGACGGTGCATGCTTGTCTCCAATCGTGGATTGTGGGGGTGGTTGCGCGGGGCGGGCGCGCTCAGAACGCGTGCCGGATGCCGAAGTTCTGGCCGCTGGCCGCGTGGTCGGCGAGGCCTGCGACGTCGCCGCCGACGGTCAGCGCGGCGCCGCGCCGGTTGCGCACATGGGCAAAGGTCGCATAGAGCGCGGTGCGCTTCGACAGGTGGTGCACGTAGCCCAGCGCGATCTTGCTGGCGCGCGAGCGGTCGCCCGGGTAGCGGAAGGCCACCTGTCCGTAGCTCGCGCGGATCTCGCCGGGGCCGACCGGCACCGTCACGCCGACGGTCGCGCCTTCGAAGCGCTTGGCGCCCAGCGGCATCTGCACCCGGTCCTGCGCGTACAGCGCCTCGACCGATGCCACGCCGAAGTCGTAGGCGACACCGAGGCTGGCCGAGCGGATGTCGCGCGGGCGCGTGGTCGGCGCCTTGGGCCCGCCCATGGTCCGGCTGTAGGCCGCGCCCACGCGGAACGCGCCCTGCCGGTAGCCGAGACGCCCGCCGAGGTAGCGCTCCGCGTCGCCGCCGTCGACCGCCTCGGGCAGGCCGTACTGGAACTGTCCCGAGAAGCCGCCGAGGTCGCGCGGCAGGAAGTAGCCGACCGAGTTGCTCACTCGCACGTGCGAGCTCTGCCCCGCGTTGGCGCTGCCGTAGAGGATGGCGCGGCCGCGGTAGACGATGCTCTCGCCGACGCCATTGGTGACCCAGGGTCCCGAGAAGTCCGACTGGATCAGGTAGGTCGGCGTGTAGTCGCGGCCCAGTCGCAGCTCGCCCCAGGGACCGGCCAGGCTCACGGTCGAGCGCCGCGCGAGGTCGAAGGACGTCGGGTTGTCGACGGCAAGCGAGCCCTCGAGCCAGAAGCCCGCGCTCAGGCCGCCGCCCAGGTCCTCCTGGCCGCGAAAGCCCAGGCGGCTGCTCGCGAGCCCGTCGGAGGCCAGCGCGGTCTGGCTGCCCTTGCCGTGCACGCGGTAGTGGGCGACGCCGGTGTCGATCAGCCCGAACAGGGTGACGCTCGACTGGGCATGGCAGGCGCCGATGGCAAGCATGGCGCCGCCGGCGATGACGGGGGTGAATCTTCTTTGTCTCTTCATCTTTTTCTTCGAGTGGTGGGGGTGACCCCGGGGATGGCGACGCGCAGGCGGGCCCCTCACGCGCATGCGTGACGAATCCATCCGGCATCGGGGGAACGAAAGACGCGGCGCGTCTACTGCAAAGCGCGTCCCTGCATGCCGTCCGCCGCCACGCCGAGGTGGCGCAGCACGGTCGGCGCGATGTCGATCAGCGACGCGGGTTGGCGTCGCTCGCCGGGACGAAGCCCTCCCCCTCTCAGGTAGAGAAAGGGATGCTGTTCGCGCTCGCCCAGTCCGCCGTGCTGCGCGCAGCCGACGGGCGATGAATCGCTGAACGGACTCAGCAGCGAGACGCTGCGGCCCGGCACGCCATGGGGATTGGCGCGCGCGTCATGGCGCAGCGCCAGCGCCAGGCCGAGCGGGCCCTCGGTCGGCAGGCCGATCTCGGCGAGGGCCTGGCCGGCGAACACGCGTCCCGTGAAATCCTGGTCCTGCAGCCAGCGCACGAGCGCCGGGATCGCATCGCGTGCCTCGTCGGCGAAGTACAGCAGCGCGGCATTGCCGTTGGGCGCCACCACCACCTCCTGCGATTCGCGCGACTGCTTCCAGCCGGCCTCGACCAGCAGCGCGTCGAGGTCGATCTTGCGCTCCACCGTCTCCATGCCGTGGTCGGAACAGGCGACCAGCAGGATCTCGTCGCCGGTCGGATCGAGCGCCTCCACGGCGCGCCGCACCTGGTCGACGCAGGCATCGGCGTGGGCGATCATCGCCAGGTGCTCGCTCGAGCCGAGCGGCACGCTGTGCGCCGTATGGTCGGGCTCCGAGAGCCACAGCACGGCCAGCGCGGGCGCGCGTTCGCGCAGCACCTCGCGGCAGAAGCGATCGGTCATCGCCCGGTCGCCCGCGGCGCCCACCTCGATGGCCAGGCCGTCCGTCAACGCGGCACCGCCCGGCCCGCGCGAGCCGGCGCGGTGGTAGACATGGCCGAAGCCGTCGGGGTCCTGCAGGTAGGCCGCGCCCGGCGACACGTTCGACATGACGATCGCGCCGCCCCGCTGCGCGAGCCGCTCGGCCCAGGTCGGGCGCCGCAAGGTGCGGCCCGTGGCACGGCGCAGGCGTTCGAGGAAGTCGGGCTTGCCCACCGACAGCCGCACCAGCGCGCCCTGCTCGCGCAGCACCATGGTGTTGCCCAGCAGGCCGTGGGCGGCCGGCAGGCAGCCGGTGGCCATCGAAGCCGAGCTGGTGCGTGTGGTCGAGGGAAAGACGCCGCGCGCCGAAACGAAGTCGGCGCCCTGCGCGCGCAGCGCCGCGAGCGCGGGAGCCACGTCGGGCGTGACCAGGTCCGCGCACAGGCTGTCGCAGACCACCACGACGGCGCGCCGCCGGCTGCTCATTTCGAAGCGTCCCGGGGCGCCGGGAGCGTGGACTTGTCGAGGTAGTCGTGGAAATGGACCGTGACCTGGTCCGCCGCGAGGAACACCACCGCATAGGCCGGCGGCTCGTGGCTCTTGGGCACCGGCGAGATGGTGTGCAGGTCGAACGGCACCTGGTGGTTGAGGCCGCGCAGGGTCGAGAACGGGATGCCGCGCCAGCTGCCGCAGACCGGCCGGTGCACGTGGCCGAAGAACAGGTGGCGCAGGTTGCGCCGGCCCGCCACCAGCCGCGCGAAGGGCTCGGGGTTCGCGAGGCCGATGCGGTCGAGGCACGGGATGCCGATGTCGAACGGCGGATGGTGCATGAACAGGTAGGCGGGGCGCTCGCCGAGCCGGTCGAGCTCGGCCGCGAGCCAGGCCAGCCGCTGCTCGCAGTAGAGGCCGCCGTTGCGGCCCTCGTCGAGCGTGTCGAGCAGCAGGAAGCTCGCGTCGGCCACATCGAAGCGGCCCTGCACGAAGCCGTGGCCGTCGCTCGGCCCGCCCGGGCATTGCGCCGCCAGCAGCGCGCGGATGTCGTGGTTGCCCACCAGCGGGAAGCACGGCATGGGCAGCCGCGCGAGCTGGGTGCGCAGCGCCGCGTAGGCCGCGCTCTCGCCGCGGTGCGCGAGGTCGCCCGTGATCACGCAGCAGACCGCGTCGCGGTGGTGCTCGAGGATGTCGTCGATGCAGGCGGCGAGCCGCGCGTACGGGTCCAGGCCGTGCAGGATCTCGCCGGGCGCGACGAGGTGGGGATCGGTGATGTGGATGAACTTGGTCATGCGGCAAGGGTTTCGGGTGAGGCGGTCACGGAATGCAGGGCGGTGGCCTGCAGCAGCAGGCGCGTGTAGTCGTCGGCCGGGGCGTCGAAGACCTGGCGCGTGGCGCCGGCCTCGCGGACCTCGCCATGGCGCAGCACCACGACGCGGTCGGCCATGCGCCGGACCACGCCGAGGTCGTGGCTGATGAACAGGTAGGCCGTGCCGGTCTTGCGCTGCAGCTCGAGCAGCAGTTCGAGCACCTGAGCCTGCACCGACACGTCGAGCGCCGAGGTGATCTCGTCGCAGACGATCAGGTCGGGCTCGGCCGCGAAGGCGCGCGCGATGGCGACGCGCTGCTGCTGCCCGCCCGAGAGCTGGCGCGGGTAGCACTCGAGCAGCGCCGGATCGAGGTGCATCGCCCGCATCAGCGCCTGCGCGCGCTCGCGCAGCGCCGGGCCGCGCAGCCCGGTGAACAGTGTCAGCGGCCGCTCGAGGATGGCGGCGATGCGCTGGCGCGGATTGAGCGAGGACAGCGGGTCCTGGAACACGATCTGCACCCGCCGCCGCAGCGTCGGCGAGCGGTCGGTGGCCTTCGCGGCCAGCGGCTGGCCGTCGAAGTGCAGCGAGCCGCCCGAGGGCGCCATCAGCCCCGCGACCAGCGAGGCCGCGGTGGACTTGCCGCTGCCCGATTCGCCGACCAGGCCGAGCGTCTCGCCGCGCCCGATCGCGAAGGACAGGCCGGCCAGCGCGGGCCGCGCCGTGGCCGGCGGGGGCTGGAACCAGGTACGGCGGCGCGCCGGGTACGAGAACGCGAGGTCCTTCGCCACCAGCAGCGCGCCTTGCGCCTGTGGTTGCTGCTCGCGCGCCGGCGGCTCGGCATCGATGCGCGGAATGGCCGCGATCAGCTGCCGCGTGTAGACATGCGCGGGCGCGCCGAAGATGCGCGCGGCCGGCCCCTGCTCGACGATGCGGCCCTGGTGCATCACGATCACCTGGTCGCACATGCGCGAGATCACGCCGAGGTCGTGGCTCACGTAGATCAGCGAGGTGCCGAAGCGTTCGCGCAGGGTGCGCACCAGCTCGAGCACCTGGACCTCGGTGGTCTTGTCGAGCGCGGTGGTCGGCTCGTCGAGCACCAGCACGCCGGGGTCGCCGGCCAGCGCCGCGGCGATCACCACGCGCTGGCGCTGGCCGCCCGAGAGCTCGTGCGGAAAGCGCGCGCAGATGCCCTTCGGATCGGGCAGGTTGGTGGCCTCGAACAGCTCGAGCGTGCGCGCCCGCGCCTCGGCGGCGCCGCAGCCGCGCAGGTGGCGCACGGCCTCGTCGACCTGGTCGCCGATGCGCATGTGCGGCGTCAGCGAGCTCAGCGGGTTCTGCGGCACGAAGGCGATGTGCCGGCCGCGCAGCCGGCGCCGCGCCGGTTCGTCCAGGCGCAGGATGTCCTCGCCCGCGATGCGCACCGCCCCCGCGGTGATCACGCCGCCGGGCCGGCAATGGCCCAGCAGGGCGCGCGCCACGGTCGACTTGCCCGAGCCGCTCTCGCCGACGATGCCCAGGCTGCTGCCGGCCTCGACCGTGAATTCGACGCCGCGCACCGCGCCGACGATCTCTCCGTCGGCGCGCCGGTAGCCGATGCCCAGGCCCTGGACCTCGAGCCGTCCGCCGATGCGGCGCGCCGCCTGCTGGCGCCGTGCCAGCGCGTTGGATTCGGGATGCTTCATCGTTGCCTGTTCCTTCATGCCGCGTCCTGGCCGCGCGTGGCGTCCAGTCCCAGGGCCCGTGCCAGCGCCTCGGCGCCGAAGTTGAGTCCCACCACCAGGGTGGAGATGAAGACCGCCGGCGCCAGCACCAGCCAGGGTGCGAACGCGAGCTGGCTCACGCCCTCGGCGACCATCAGCCCCCAGTCGGGCGTGGGCGGCGAGATGCCCATGCCCAGGAAGGACAGCGAGCTCAAGAGCAGGATGGCGTGCGACATGCGGATCGCGAACTCGACGTAGACCACGTCGAGCGTGTTGGGCAGCAGCTCGCGCAGGATGATCGACACCGTGCCCTCGCCACGCAGCTGCGCGGCCTTCACGTAGCCCAGCTGCACCTGCGTCAGTGCCTGGGCCCGCACGATCCGGATCACGCCCGGGAAATACACCATCCCGATGAGCACGATCAGCACCGGCAGCGATTCGCCGAAGCCGACCGCGAACAGCGCGACGAACAGGATGCCCGGCAGCGCCAGCTTGAGGTCGACGATGCGCATCATCACGTCGTCGAACAGCCCGCCGAGATAGGCGGCCGTCACGCCGAGGATGCTGCCGACGCTCACCGCGACGACCACGCCCGTGAAGGCGGCCAGCAGCGCCGTGCGTCCGCCCCACAGCAGGCGCGACAGGTAGTCGCGGCCCAGCACGTCGGTGCCGAGCCAGAACTCGGCGCTCGGCGGCTCGGCGCGCCCGCCGTTGAGCGACATCGGGTCGTAGGGCGCGATCCAGGGCGCGGCCAGCGCGACGGCCAGGTGCAGCACGACGATGCCGATGCCGAACAGGGCCACGGGCCGCAGCAGCGCGTGGTGGTTGATCTTGAACATCATGATTCAGCGGCTCCTGGCGCGGGGGTCGAGGGCGGCCACCGCGAGGTCGGCCAGCAGGTTCATCGAGACGACGGCCAGGGCCGCCAGCAGGCTGATGGCCTGCACGATCGGCACCTCGCGCTTGTCGACGGCCTGCAGCAGGATCATTCCGAGCCCGGGGTAGCCGAACACCTTCTCGACCACCACGATGCCGCTGAGCAGGCCGGCCACGTAGAGCGCGGCCGAGTTGAGCGCCGGGATCACCGAGGCCGGCAATGCATGGCGCAGGATCAGCCGCAGCTCGCCCAGGCCGGTGAAGCGGGCGCGCTCGACGTAGTCGCTGGCCAGCGACTCGATCAGCCCGGTGCGGATCAGCTGCACCAGGTGGGCGATGGAGCCGAACACGATGGTCGCGACCGGCAGCACCGACACGGCCAGCAGCGCCGACGGCGGCGCGTCGGCGAAGGCCAGGATCACGGCCGGGAAGACCGGGATCCAGATCGCGAACACCAGCACCAGCAGGTTGCCCGAGGCGAACTCGGGGATCGAGTAGCCGATCACCGCGCCCATCGAGGCCAGCGTGTCGGGCAACCGGCCGCGCCAGAAGGCCGCGACGATGCCCAGCAGCAGCGACACCGGAATGGCCACCAGCGCCGTCACGGCTGCGAGCAGCAGCGAGTTCTTTACCGGCTCGCGGATGATCTCGACCACCGACGTGCCGCCGAGGATGGTCTTGCCGAAGTCGCCGCGCATGGCGCCCGTGAGCCACTCGAAATAGCGCACCGGCGCCGGCCGGTCGAGGCCGAGGTCGTGGCGCTTTCGCGCCAGGTCCTCGGGATTCATCATCGCGATCTCGTCGGCCGTGAGGCTGACTTCGAGCGCGTCGCCGGGCAGCACCTCGGTCGCGACGAACACCAGCATCGAGGCCAGCAGCAGGGTCAGCGCGTAGAGGCCCACGCGCCGCAGGAAGGTCATGAGCATGATGGGTCGCCGTTCGCGCGCGGGTCGGTGAAGGGGATGCGGGGCCGGCTCACGATTTCCAGACCTCGTCGAAGCGCATCGACCAGAACTGCGAGTGGTTGCGCAGGTCGTGCACGTTGGGCTTGTGGATCAGCAGGTTGCGCCGTCCGCCCGCGGACAGGATCGGCACCTCGTCGCGCAGGATCTCCTGCATGCGCACGTAGTTCGCGCGCCGCTTCTCGTCGGAAGGCTCGGCCAGCGACTTCTGGTAGAGCGCCATGTACTCGTCGCAACCCGCGCCGCGCCAGTAGCCGCTCTCGTTGTTGTCGGGCCGCAGCCGGTACAGGCTCACGCCCGGATTGCGCGGGCCGGCCGGCGTGTAGGCGAAGCGGTGCTTGCGCGTCTTCTCGGCATCCTCGACGCGCCACTGGCGGTAGCCGTCGCTCGGCCGCTGCTCGATCGGCAGCACGATGCCGGCCTCCTTCACCGATTCGGCCAGCACCTGGAACACGCGCGGCACCTCGGGCCAGGTGGGCGCGAAGTAGAAGGTCGGCAGCTTCACGCCGTTGGGATGGCCGGCCTCGGCCAGCAGCGCGCGCGCCCGCGCCACGTCGTGCATGCGCTGCAGCGGCTGGAACACGGCATTGGCAGGCGTCAGGTGCGAGTCGTTGCCGACCCATCCGGCCTTCCTGCCGTAGACGATGCGGATGATCTTCTCGCGGTCGGCCGCCAGCGCCAGGGCCTGCCGCACGCGCTTGTCGTCGAGCGGCGATCCCGCGACCTTGGGAATCACCATCAGCGCCTGGTCGCCGCTGCTCGACAGGCTGTACTTGAGGTCGGGCGTGCGCTCGAGGTCGGGCAGCAGGCCGGGGTCGACGCCGATCACGGCATCGAACAGGCCGCCGCGGAATCCGTTCAGCGCGCCTTCCATGCGACCGGGCGAGCTCACGACC
This sequence comes from Variovorax sp. GW821-FHT10D07, assembly GCF_059415325.1. Taxonomy (NCBI): domain Bacteria; kingdom Pseudomonadati; phylum Pseudomonadota; class Betaproteobacteria; order Burkholderiales; family Comamonadaceae; genus Variovorax; species Variovorax sp. GW821-FHT10D07. Next base: position 1,023,334 of record NZ_JBWKMZ010000001.1, read on the forward strand.
TCGAGCCGGTCGAGGTAGGGGAAGCCGGCGCGCCAGTACTTCTCGTTGCGCTCGAGGATGATGCGGCGCTTGGGATCGAGGCTCGCGATCCGGAACGGCCCGGTGCCGATGCCCGCGAGGCCGATCGCCTCCTTCTCGGCCGCCGGCATGATCATCAGGTGGTACTCGGCCAGCACGTAGGGAAACTCGCTGTTCGGCGCGTCCAGCGTCATGCGCACCTTCCTGCCCACCTTCTCGACCTTGACGATCTGCTTGGCGTAGCCGGTCGCGGTCTGGTGGAAGCGGTAGGACGACACCACGTCGTCGGCCGTCATCTCGCGGCCGTCGTGGAACAGCACGCCTTCGCGCAGCGTGATGTCCCAGACCTTGAGGTCGGCGCTCGGCTCCCAGGCCGTGGCGAGCTCGGGCTGCACCTCGAGGTTCTCGTCGACCCAGGTCAGCGCGTTGTAGGCGCTGCGGTTGTTGAGGTCGAGCCAGTGCTGGGGATGGCGGCCGGTGCGCGCATCGCCCATCCGGTTGTTCGGGTAGGTGTTGGTGTAGACGAAGGTGCCGCCGCGTTTGGGGGCGGCCTGGGCCGCCTGCGGAAAGAGCAGCTCGCCGAGCGTGAGCGCGGCGGTGGCGCCGGCGCCCGTCAGCAATCGGCGGCGCATGGCGTCGATCGGGCAGTTGTCGTTGGGTCTCATCGTGTCTCCTGGCAGTCATCGGGCGCCTGGTCGGCGCTCTTCGGTTCGCGCCGCCCGCATCGCACATCGATGCGAGGCGGCGCGCCGTTCAGTCCATTTTCGGTGGGCTCACCATGGCAGCGAGAGCGTCTTGCAGTTGGTGAACGACTTGATCGCCTCCTGCACCCCTTCCTTGTAGCCAAGGCCCGAGTCCTTGATGCCGCCGAAGGGCGTGAGCTCGATCCGGTAGCCCGGCACCTCCCAGAGGTTGACGGTGCCGACCTTGAGCTCCTTCGCGAAGCGCATCACGTCGTCCATGCGGTTGGTGCAGATGCCCGACGACAGGCCGAAGGCGGTGCCGTTCGACATCGCGATCGCCTCGTCGATGTTCGCGAAGCGCAGGATCGGCGACACCGGGCCGAAGGTCTCCTCGCGCACCACCGTCATCTCGGGGCGCACCCGGTCGAGCACCGTCGGCGCGTACAGCGCGCCCTCGCGCTCGTTGCCGGCCAGCAGCCGCGCGCCCTGCGCGACCGCCTCGTCCACCACCGCCTGGAAGCGGCGCGCCGCGGCCTCGTCGATCACCGTGCCCATGTCGTTGCCCGCATCCATCGGATCGCCGAACTTCCAGGCGCGGGTCTTGGCCACCACGCGCTCGGTGAACGCCGCGGCCACCTTCTCGTGCACCAGCATGCGCTTGACGGCGGTGCAGCGCTGGCCCGAGTTCTTGTAGGAACCCTGCACGGCGAGGTCGCTGGCGCGGTCGAGGTCGGCGTCGTCCATCACGATCAGCGGGTCGTTGCCGCCGAGCTCGAGCACGATGCGCCGGTAGCCGGCCTTGTTCGCGATGTACTTGCCGATCTCGACGCCGCCGGTGAAGGTGATCAGTTCCACGTGCCGATGCGTCAGCATCTCGTCGGCGATCTCGCGCGGGTCGCCCGTGATCACCTGCAGCATCTCGGGCGGCAGGCCGGCCTCGTAGAGCAGGTCCGCGAAGTACAGCGCCGACAGCGGCACCTTCTCCGAGGGCTTGAGCACCATGCGGTTGTTGGTCGCGACCGAGGGCACCACCTTGTGCGCCACCTGGTTCATCGGGTGGTTGAAGGGCGTGATGGCGGTGATCACGCCCAGCAGCGGTTCGCGCGTGGTGATCACCTTGCGCTGCTTGCCGTGCGGCGTGAGGTCGCACGAGAACACCTGGCCGTCGTCGCGCAGCGCCTCGTTGGCACCGAAGTTCAGCACGTCGGCCACGCGGCCGATCTCGTAGATGCTGTCCTTCTTCGACAGGCCCGACTCGCTGGTGATCAGCGTGGAGGCCTCGTCGGTGCGCTCGCGCAGCAGCAGCGCGGCGCGGTTGAGGATCGCGGAACGCTCGTAGCGCGACAGGCGCGGCACGTAGGCGTGCGCGATCTCGTAGGCACGCCGCACATGCTCCAGCGTGGCCATGGCGACGGTGCCCACCGTCTCGCCGGTGTAGGGGTTGCGCACGGCGATCGTGCGCGGCGTGTGGACCTTGTCGCCGCCGATGCGCAGCGCTTCGGCGCGGATGTCCTGTCTGTCGAGAATGGCGTTCATGCCGCCTCCTTCTGTGGGGTGCCGATGAAGTTCTTGCCGCGCGCGCCGGTCAGCGCATGCGCGACCATGCGGTCCGCCTGCTCGCTCGACACGCCGTAGTCCGAGAAATGCGTCTTGACGCCCAGGCGCTCGATGAAGTCCGAGAGCCGCTGCGGTGCGCGGTCCAGCGGGCCGAGCGCGCGCTCGAGCACCGCATCGCGGCCGGCGTCCTGCCCGATCGCGCGCCGCAGCACCATCGGCAGCGGGAACGAGCAGGCGATGCCGTGCGGCAGGCCGTAGCGCAGGGTCATCTCGTACGAGATGGAGTGCGCGAGCGCGGTGCGGGTGTTCGAGAAGGCCATGCCGGCCTGTAGCGCGGCCAGCGCCATGCGGGCGCGCAGCTCGAGGTCGCCGAGCTTGTCCATCAGCAGCGGCAAGGTCTCGAAGATCTGCTGCACCGCCGCGACCGCGAAGGTGTCGGACAGCGCATTCGCATTCACGTTCCAGATCGCCTCGAGCGCATGCGACAGCGCGTCGAGCCCGCTCTGCAACGTCACCGAGGCCGGCAGCGAGAGCATCAGCTCGGGGTCGACGATCGCGATGCTGGGCCAGGTCTCGGGAAGGTGCAGCGAATGCTTGCGCTGCGCCTCGCGGTCCCAGATCGTGGCCCAGGGCGTGACCTCGCTGCCGGTGCCGGCGGTCGTCGGCACCGCGATCAGCGTCTTCACGCGCGCCGGCACGAAGGGCCCGCCCGCGGCCAGGGCCGCCACCAGGTCGTCGAAGCGGCCGCTTTGCGTGCCGACCATCAGCGCCTTGGCGGTGTCGATCGCGCTGCCGCCGCCGACCGCGACCAGCACCTCGGCCTGCGCCGACTCCTGCCAGAACGCTTCGTAGAGCGCCCGCAGCTCGGCCACGTCGGGGTTCGGCAGCACCGCGTCGATCACGCCGGCCAGGCCGTCGCCGAGCAGGGCCTGCAGCCGGTCGACGAGCCCGAAGCGGCGCGCCTCCGGAAAGGTCACGACCACGGCCTTGCGGCCGGCCAGCAGCTTCGGCAGGGACGACAGGGCCCCTGCCCCGTACACGCTGCGCACGGGATTGAAGAATTCCTGGGACATCTGGATCGCTTCAGTGGGCGGCGCCCGCGTGGTTCAGGGCCAGGTCGAAGACGTCGAAGTTGCGCAAGCGGCGGCGCGGGTCGACCCCCTGCAGCGCGCGGTTGAACAGCAGCGGCACCTTCTGCTCCGAGATGCCGCCGTGCGAGCGCAGCGGCACCGTGAGGCCGCTGAGGTCGTGCCGGGCCGCGCTGGTGCCCAGCACCGTCAGGTGGTCGCCGACCACGACCAGGTCACCGATGCGGTCGCCCGCGAGCTCGAACTGCCGCACCGCCTGATCGCGCGTGAGCACCTGCTCGACGCCGGGCAGGCCGGCCAGCGCCTCGTGCACCTGCTCCAGCGGCGCGCGGTTGACGTACACCGTCGCGAACGAGCCGAGCGCGCCGTGGTGCACCACGTAGGGATCGGTGATCGGCAGGATCACGCGCGTGCTGGCCTCGCCGAGCCGCGCATCGAGTTCCTGCTGCAGGTAGAGCACGCGCGGATTGCCGGCAGCATCGGTCTTGGGGCTCATGCCATGGTCGGCCGTGAGGCCGATCACCGCGCCCAGTGCGTCGAGCCGCGCGAGGTAGCCGTCCATCATGGCGTAGAAGGCGTTGGCCTCGGGCGTGCCGGGCGCGCACTTGTGCTGCACGTAGTCGGTGGTCGACAGGTACATCAGGTCGGGCTTGCGCGTCTCGAGCAGGCGCACGCCGGCGGCGAAGACGAACTCGCTGAGGTCGGCGCTGTAGACCGAGGGCACGGGCTTGCCGACCAGTTCGAGCACGCGGTCGATGCCGCATTCGGCGACGGTCGCCTTGTCGGCCTTCTCGGCCGAGAAGCAGATGCCGCGCAGGCCGTGGCCGAGCATGGTGCGCAGCTTGTCCTTGGCGGTCACGGCCGCCACCAGCGCGCCGGCATCGGAGAAGGCCGACAGCAGCGTGGGCGCGCGCAGGTACTCGGGGTCGTTCATCATGACCTCCTTGTCCGCCGCCACGTCGTAGAAGAAGTTGCCGCAGATGCCGTGCACCGAGGGCGGCACGCCGGTCACGATCGACACGTTGTTCGGGTTCGTGAAGCTCGGGACCACGCAGTCGCCGATCAGCGAGCTGCCCTGCTTCAGCATGCGCTGCAGGAACGGCGTCGCGCCGGCCTGGATGGCCTGCGTGATGTAGTCGGGCTCGCAGCCATCGACGCACACCACGACCACCGGCGCGCGCGGCTTCGCGTAGTGCCGTCCATTGGCCAGGACGGTCTCGGCTTGAAATGTCATCGGGAAGCTCCTTTGGAAATCAGTGACTTGTCTCGGAGACCTTGTGGTCTCGCGTTGGGTGCACTGTCCGCTCGAAGCTTCTATTCGTCCAATTCAAGTTTTTCGGTCAATGTATTGAGCAGAGCTATACATCGCCCGGGAAAGTACGGAGACGCCGCTCCGTACGCTGCGCTCAGGCGGCCGCGAGCCGCGGCGCCTTGCGATGCCGCGTCGCCGTCTCGTAGTCGTGCGCCAGCGCGAGCAGGGTTGCCTCGCTCCACAGCGGCCCGACGAACAGCAGGCCGAAGGGCGCGCCCGAGGCGTAGTAGCCCGCGGGCACCGTCACGGCCGGCAGGCCCGCGATGTTGAGCTCGCCCACCGTGGTCTCCTGGATCGTGCCGCCGCGCGTGACCGGCAGCTCCTCGCGCATCTGCGGGAACACCAGTGCATCGAGCCGCTCGCGCGCGAACACCGCGTCGACGATGCGCAGGTAGGCCTCCTTGAGCGCGATGAAGTCCGACAGGTCGGGCGGCGTGCCCGGCGACTTGAGCGCGGCCGCGAACTGCGGCAGGTTGTGCAGGTAGCTCAGCACGCCGCCGGGCGCGAAGGCCGATTCCTTCTCGGTCGCCTTCGCGAAATCGGCGAAGGACTTGAGCGCCGCGTCGGGGCCCAGCCGCTCGAGGTACTTCTGCAGGTCGTAGGGCACCGACTCCATGCCGCGCGCATCGAAGTTCGTGAGCGGCAGCGTGGGCTGGCGCAGCTGCGCGAAGCCGGTGTCGGCGAAGGGATCGTCGACCAGCACCGCGCCGCGCTGCACGAGTTCCTTCGCGGCGCGCGCATAGAGTTCGCTCGCCTCGGCCGACAGCGGCTGGGCGCGCCAGCCCGGGCCGTACAGGCCGATGCGCGCGCCCGCGAGGTTGCGGCTGCCGAACTGCGCGGTGTAGCCGCCCACGGGCTTCTTGCCGACGCCGGCCAAGGTCTTCGGATCTTCCGGCGAGTAGCCCGCGAGCACGTCGAGGCACAGCGCCGCGTCCTTCACGGTACGCGCGATCGGGCCCACCACGTCGCGGTTGCCCGACAGCGGCATCACGCCCGCATTGGGCACCAGGCCGATGGTGGGCTTGATGCCGACCAGGTCCTGCGCCGAGGCCGGGTTCTGGATCGAGCCGCCGGTCTCCTCGGCCAGGCCCAGCACGGCCATGCTGGCGCCGACCGCGGTGGCCGTGCCCGCGCTGCTGCCGCCGGGCACGCGATCGGGCAGCGCCACGTTGAGCGTGGGGCCGGCCCAGCTGTCGTCGGCATGGGTGCCGGTGTGGCTCAGCACCGGCACGTTGGTCTTGCCGAGGATGACGGCGCCGGCCGCGCGCATGCGCGCCACCACGGGGGCGTCGGTGGCGGGCATCAGGTCGACGCCGCCGCTCTTGCCGTGCAGCAGCGACCAGCCGGCCGTGGTCGGGAAGCCGACCATGTCCATCGGGTCCTTGACGACCACGGGCACGCCCGCGAGCGGGCCGAGCGCCTCGCCGGCCGCGCGCCGGCGGTCGATGGCGCGCGCATCGTCGATGGCCTCGTCGTTGAGGAAGATGATGGCGTTGTAACGCCCGTTCCAGGTCTCGATCTGCGCGAGGCAGGCGCGCGCGAGCGACTCGGCCGTGAAACTGCCGTTGCGAAAGCCTTCCTGCACGGTGTCGACGGTCAGCGTGGCGAGGTCGATGGCGGGGGGGGTCTGGCTCATGGCGAAGAAACTCCTCGTGAATGCGGTGAATGAAGAGAGAAAGAAGAAAAAAAATGGGGGGAAGTCAGAAGGTCATGTGGCGATCGATGATCTCGTCGCTCAGCTGCTCGATGGGACCGCTCTCGACGATGGTTCCCTTCTCGAACATGGCGAAGCCGCTGGCCACGCGGCGCACGAAGTCGATGTTCTGCTCGACCAGCACCATCGTCAGGCCGAGCTCGCGGTTCATGCGCGCGATCGCGGCCTCGATCTCCTGCACCACCGAGGGCTGGATGCCCTCGTTGGGCTCGTCGAGCAGCATCACGCTGGGCTGCGCCGCGAGGGCGCGCGCCAGCGCGAGCTGCTGCTGCTGGCCGCCCGACAGCACGCCGCCGGGCCGGTCGAGGTTGGCCGCCAGGTACGGGAACAGCTCGAGCGCCAGCGGCGGGATCGCGCGCGGCCCGCGGCCCGAGAAGGCACCCATCAGGATGTTCTGGCGCACGCTGAAGTCCGGGATGATCTCGCGCCCCTGCGGCACGTAGGCGATGCCGCCGCGCGCGCGCAGGTGCGTGGGCAGCCCGTCGATGCGCAGGCCGTCGAGTTCGATGCGGCCCGTGGCGCGCACCATGCTGCCCATCAGGGTGCGCAGCAGCGTGGTCTTGCCCATGCCGTTGCGCCCGAGGATGGCGGTGATCTTCCCCTTCGGGATGGCGAGGCTCACGTCCTGCAGCGCGTGGCTGCGGCCGTAGTAGCTGTCGACGTTGGCGAGTGTCAGCATGTTGATGCAGTGGTGTGGGAAATGGCGTGGGATCCCAGGTAGGCCTGCCGCACGCGCGCATCGCGTTCGATCTCGGCGACGCTGCCCTCGGCCAGCACGCGGCCCAGGTGCAGCACGGTGATGCGCTCGGCGATGTCGCGCACGAAGGCCATGTCGTGCTCCACCACCAGGATGGTGTGGCGCCCGCGCAGGCTCTTGAGGATCTGCGCGGTCTTGCGCGTCTCGCCGGCCGTCATGCCGGCCGTGGGTTCATCGAGCAGGATCACCTTCGGCTGCTGCGCGATCAGCAGGCCCAGCTCCAGCCACTGCGTCTGGCCGTGGCTCAGGTCGCCGGCCTGTTGCTGCTGCACCTCCTCCAGGCCGGCCAGCGCCAGGATCTCGTCGACGCGGCGGTCGGTCTCGCGCCCGAAGCCCCAGCGCAGGTTGCGCAGGATCGAGGGCTCGCGGCTCGCGGCCACGCAGAGGTTGTGGCGCACCGTGAGCTCGCGGAACACGCTCGGGATCTGGAACTTGCGGCCGATGCCCGCGCGCGCGATCCGGTACTCGGGCCAGTTCGTGAGGTCGCGCCCGTACAGCTCGACCCGGCCCTCGGTGCTGCGCGTCTTGCCCGAGATCAGGTCCATCAACGTGGTCTTGCCGGCGCCGTTGGCGCCCAGCAGCACGCGCAGCTCGCCCTCGGCCACGCGCAGCGACACGCCGTCCACCGCCTTGAAGCCGCCGAAGCTCACGCCCAGCGCATGCAGTTCGAGTGCGATGTCGCTCATGGCGCACCTCCGCCAGCACGGCGCTGGCCGATGCGCTCGAGCAGCTCGTGCGCCCAGCCCGCCATGCCCTTGGGCAGGTACAGCACCACCAGCACGAAGGTCAGCCCCACGATCACGCGCCAGGCTTCGACCAGCGACTGGGTCTCGCTCGCCGTGGCCTCGAGCATGTTGATCAGGATCGCGCCGATGCACGCGCCCAGCAGCGAGGCGCGCCCGCCCACCGCGGCCCACACCACCATGGTGATCGAGAAGCTCAGGTCCATGAAGGTGGGCGAGGCGAACTCGGCCACCACCACGTAGAGCATCCCGGCCACCGCGGCGATGGCCGCCGACAGCGCGAAGAAGAAGGTCTGGTAGTGCGCCACGTCGAAACCCAGGTAGCGCGCGCGCTGCGGATCGCCCGAGGTGGCGCGCAGGATCACGCCGGCGCGCGTGGCGAGCAACGCGCGCGCGCCGACCAGCACCACGGCGAGCACGCCCGCGACCAGGTAGTAGGTCGACACGCCGTAGGGATCGAGCTCGTGCCCCGCGATGCGCAGCCAGGCCAGGTCCGACAGCCCGTTGAAGCCGTTGGTGATCGGCTGCGCGTCGACCAGCAGCAGGCGCACCAGCAGCACCAGGGCCAGCGTGACGATCGAGACGAACACGCCCGCGATGCGCTTGCGGAACAGCAGCGCGCCGAGCACGAAGGCCACCAGCGCCGGCAGCAGCAGGCCCATGGCGAGGCCGAACCCCTGCGACTGGAACGGCTGCCACAGGAAGGCGCCCGGGTTGATGCAGCACAGGTCGACGGTGGCACCGGGCTGCGCGTTCGACAGCATGAAGTCCGGCACCGGGTTGGCACCGCCATGCTGCAGGCTGGTGGGGCTGGCCATCTTCAGCGACATGGCGAGCATGTAGGCGCCGAGGCCGAAGAACAGCCCCTGCCCCAGGTTCAGGATGCCGGCATAGCCCCAGCTCATGGCGACGGCGATGCCGAGCATGCCGAACACCAGGTACTTGGCGAGCCGGTTGAGCCAGAAGCCGTCGAGCACCAGCGGTGCCAGCGCGACCAGGGCCAGGAAGAGTGCGTAGGCGGCGAAGGTCGCGCGCCGGTCCAGAGGAGTGCCCATGCCGCTCACCGCCCCTTGAACGAGAAGAGGCCCTGCGGCCGCACCACGATCAGCAGGATCACCAGGCCGAACACCACCGCGCGCGCAAGGATGTCGTTGCTGACCGCCGCCACCACGCCCGTGACCTCGCCGAGGCCGATCGAGGTGACGACCGCGCCGAGCAGGCTGCCGACGCCGCCCGAGACCACCACCAGGAAGCTGTCGACCACGAGTGCCGTGCCCATGTCGGGCGAGACGGTCTTGAAGCCCGCCACCAGCACGCCGGTGATGCCGGCCAGGCCGGCGCCGAAGGCGAAGGTCCAGGCGTTGACGCGCTGCACGTCGATGCCGCAGGCCGCGGCCATGCGCGGGTTGCGGATGATGGCACGCACCTGCATGCCGATGCGCGTGCGGTAGAGCAGCAGCCAGGTCGCGAAGGTCAGCACCACGGTGCAGGCCACGATGAAGGCGCGGTAGGCATTGATCGGCGTGTCGCCGACCATCACCGCGCCCTGCAGCACGGCGGGGATCGGCATGTTCTGCAGCCCCGGCCCCAACCCTTCGATGTGGATGCCGAAGAAGGCCAGGCCGCCTTCGAGCCGCACCGCCTGCTGCACCAGGATCGCCACGCCCCAGGTGGCGAGCAGCGTGTCGCCGAGCCGGCCGTAGAGGCGCCGCACCACGCAGCGTTCGATCAGCAGGCCCAGCGCGGCCGCGACCACGAAGGCGATCGGGATCGCGGCGAACAGCCCGAGCCCGAGCCAGATCTGCGCCAGCACCGCGGCATAGGCGCCGACCATGATCATCTCGCCGTGCGCCATGTTCACCACGCCCATCGCGCCGTAGATGATGACCAGGCCGAGCGCGGCCAGCAGAAGAATCGAGCCCATGCTGAGCCCGATCAGGAGTACGTCCAACATCGGAAGTCTTTCTCTTGAGGGTGAGTGCGGGCGCGGCGGTTGCCGCCGCGCCCGCGGCCGGCTGTTCAGGCCTTTTTCAGGCCTTCACCGGCGCGGCGCCGTTGCGCTTGCAGATCAAGTTTGCGTCGGTCTCGCCGTAGGCGAAGTACGGCAGCGGCCGCACCGGCTGCGGGCTGGCGTCGACCACCTTGCTCTGGCCGTCGGCCTGCCACTGGCCGATGCGCGGCGTGACCCAGGCATGCAGGCTCTCGGGATCGATGCGCACCTTGCCGCCGGGCGCGTCGTAGCTCTGGCCGCCGATGTTGGCGCGGATGGCGTCGGCCGTGGTGGCCTTGCCGGCCTCCACCGCCTGCTTCCAGAGGAAGACCTGGAAGTAGGCGGCCTCGAGCGAGTGGTAGGTCACGGCCTTGGGGTCGTTGACGAACTTGCGGTAGCGCTCGATGAAGGACTTGTTGGCCGGCGTGTCGATCGACATGAAGTACGGCACCGAGGTGTAGCTGCCGGCCGCGTACTCGCCGCCCATGGCCGCGATCTCGATCTCGCTGATCACGGTGGCGCAGATCGGCACCGCGGCCTGCGACATGCCCTGGTTCTTGTACTCGCGGTAGAAGGCCACGAGCGAATCGCCCACCACATGCGAGAGCACCACGTCGGCGCCCGACTCCTTGATCTTGCGCACCACCGAGGCCCACTCCGAATGGCCGAGCTCGAGGTACTCGTCGGCCACCCACTTGGCGCCCGACTGCTCGATCAGCTTCTTGCTGACCTTCGACATCTCGCGCGGATAGACGTAGTTGGAGCCGACGATGAAGAACTTCTTCTTGCCGAGCTTCTCGACGATCCACGGCACGTAGTTGGCCAGCTGCTGGTTGGCGACCGCGCCGCTGTAGACCACGTTCTTCGAGCACTCGAAGCCCTCGTAGTGCGTTTGATAGAACAGCATCGCGTTGCGGCGCTCGAACACCGGCAGCACCGCCTTGCGGCTGGCCGAGGTGTGGCAGCCGAACACGGTCTCGATGCGGTCGCGCGTGATCAGCTTCGAGGCCTTCTCGTTGAAGGTCTTCGGGTCGGAGGCGCCGTCCTCGAGCACCACCTCGACCTGGCGGCCCATCACGCCGCCCGCGGCATTGATCTCGGCCACGGCCATGCGCACGCCGTTGGCGAGCATCTTCTCGACGATCGAGAGACCACCGGTCTGCGAATAGAGCGCGCCGACCTTGATGGTGTCGGCCGCGTAGGCGCTGCGCATCAGCGCGGGCGACGCGAGGGCGGCCGCGGAAGCAGCCGAGGAAGCGAGGAAGTGGCGACGGTTGGTTGTCAACATGATGGGACCTCAGGACGTGACGCAGCGACCATGCGCTGACGAATGGTTGAAGAGCTCGATGGGTGGAACCAGCCGACAGCACTGTCGGGCGCAGGCGAAAAAAAACCCACAACGCGGTGGGGACCGCGGCGTGGGCTTCATTGCCAGGTGGACCGGAGAACACACATGGTTCCCGGTGCCGGCTGCATCGGCGCCTGACGAATCAAGGGGATGCAACCACCGAGCCGGAGGACCGACTCGATGCAGTCATGCTAGCGAGTTAGGGCGCCGGGTGCAACAGGGTTTCCATGTTGATGATCGAACTCGCGATCTGTTCCATCGACAGCCGCTTGGCCATCGCCTGCGCGCGGATCGCCTGGTAGGCCTCGCCCTCGCTGATGCCCTTGGAGGCCATGAGGATCGTCTTCGCGCGGCTCATGGCCTGGTCGCTCGTGATCTTGCGGCGCAGCTTGCGGTTCTCCTTGAGCATCGCCTGGCGCTCGGCCCACAGGCTGCGCGCGGTCACCAGATGCGCGAGCAGGCCGAAGGGCTTGATCGGCTTCTGCACCACCGCGAAGGCCGCGCTCTCGAGCACCAGCTGCAGGGTGGTCGGGTCCTCGTAGTTGACGATCGCGATCACCGTCGGCTCGGGCCGCGGCATCGACTTGAGCAGGGCTTCGGTGGCCTGGCGCGACTCGCCCTCCACCAGCAGGAACAGCACGTCGACGTTGGGCGGCACGGTGGCCGGCATGGGCCAGGCCATGCTGACCATGCAGCCCACGCGGCGCAGATGGCTGACGAGGGCGTCGCCCTCCTCGTCCGGCGGATGGACGACGACGATCTTGAGCTCGGGCAGTTCGCGCAGCAGCGAAATGGTCATGGCGCCTCCGCTTCCCTCAGGCCGGCCGTCCCGCGAGCGGATCGAACCGGTTCTCGTACATGTAGGGATCGGGCTTCACGCGCAGGCCCGGATCGTCCACCACCTGGAACGTGCCCTGCGCATCGACGCGCGCCACGCGCGGCCAGAGGTAGGTGTGGTGGTTCTCCTGGTCGATGCGCACCCGGCCCTGCGGCGCATCGAACTCGTGCTCGTGCAGGTGCGGCAGCATCGCCTCGAGCCGGTCGCTGCCCGCGCGTTCCAGCGTCTGCGCATAGAGCATCACCTGGAAGTAGGCCGACTCCGCGCAGGCCGTGATCGGCAGGCCGGTGCCGAAGCGCTTGCGCCAGGCCGCGACGAACCGGAGGTTGACCGGCGTCTGCAGGGTCGAGAAGTACGGCGCCGCCGTGATGCTGCCCGCGGCCGCGCGTGCCGACATCTGCGCGATCTCGGCCTCCTGCGTCGACTGGCTCGCGATCGGATGCGTCTGCTGGTCGAAGCCCGCCTCGCCGTAGGCCTCGTAGAAGCGCGCGATGCCGTCGCCGACCACGGTCGAGTAGACGACGTCGGGCTGCGCGGCCTCGATGCGCCGGATCACCTTGGGCATGTCGATGTCGGCCACGCGCAGCGGCACGTACATCTCGTCGAGCACCTCGCCGCCGGCCTGGCGGAACAGGTCCGCGATGATCCGGTTGGACTCGTAAGGGTAGACGTAGTCCGAGCCGATCAGGAACAGCCGCTTGCCGAAATGGCTCGTGAGGTAGCGCACCAGCTGCACCGAGTTCTGGTTCGGCGCCGCGCCCGTGTAGACGCAGTTCGGCGAGTACTCGAAGCCCTCGTAGAGCGTGGGATAGAACAGCAGCGCGCGATGCGCCTCGACCACCGGCAGCACCGCCTTGCGCGTGCTCGACATGTAGCAGCCGAAGATCACCGCCACGCCCGCCTGGTCGCACAGCTGCTTGGCCAGCTCGCGGTAGCGCGGCGGCCGCGAGGCCGGGTCGAGCACCACCGGCTCGATCGGGCGCCCGAGCACCCCGCCGCTCGCGTTGACCTCCTCGATCGCGAGCAGGGTCGCGGCCTGCTGCGTGCGCTCGACGGCCGCGGTCACGCCCGTCGATGAGAAAAGCACCCCGACTCGCCAGGGTTGTGGTTTGGATCCGGTCACGTCTGGACTCCCAATGAAAAAAGCCCCCAGCAGCCTTCAAGGCCGCTGGGAGCTTCACTGCTCCATGTCAATGTCGAGGCCTTGCGGCGTCGTCCGCGCTACTGTAGCAGTCCCGCGTGCACGGCAGGCAAGTCTTTTCGGAAGCCCCGCGCTTCAGTGGGAGGCCGAGCGGCCGTTGGCGTTCTCCATCGGCACCACGCGCCGCACGATCCAGCGGAAGGCCGGCCCGGTCAGCAAGGTCGACAGCACCGCGAGCGTGACCAGCGCCGCGAAGGCATGTTCCGACAGCAAGCCCTTGTCGCGCAGGATCGTCGCGGCCACGATCTCCATCAGCCCCTTGCATTGCAGCAGCGTGCCCACCGCGAGCGCCTCGCGCCGCGACAGCCATTGGGCCGGCGAGCACGCCAGCACCGCCACCAGCTTGGCCCCCACCGCCAGCACCAGCAGCGTGACCGAGGCCTGCAGCGAGGCCCAGCCCAGCACGCTGCCGTCGATCTTGAGCCCGCTGTGGCCGAAGAAAACCGGCGCCAGGCCAATCAGCGCGAACTGGCCCAGCCGCTCCACCGGCAGCCGCCGGGACCAGGCCGCCGGCACGATCGCGCCCGCGAAATAGGCACCGAGCAGCTCGTGCAGGCCCAGCTGCGAGCTCGACCAGGCACCGGCCGCGAGGAACAGCGGCATCGCGAGCCAGATCGCCCAGGCCGGTGGTTCGCGCGTCGCCTTGCGCGCGACGGCGGCAATGCCCGCGAGCGTCGCGGCCAGCGCGATCGCGGCGGCCGGCTTGACCCAGGAGCCCGCGAGCAGCGCCTGCCCTTCGGCCGCGAGCAGCAGCAGCGCCAGGCCGATCCAGAGCACCGCGTCGTCGAGCACCGCGATGCGCAGCGCGATGCGCGTCAGCGGCCGGTGCAGCGGCCCGAGCTCGCGCACGATGCCGATCAGCACCGGCAGCGCACTCACGGCGAGGCACAGGCCGATCGCCAGCGCGCCCCACCACTGCCCGCCATGCGGCGCACTCCAGCCCGGCAGGTGGTTGAACCAGAGCTTGGCGGCCAGCGTGCCCACCGCGAACGGCAACAGCAGCGCCATCACCGCGCTGGCGACGAAGCGCAACGTCTCGCCGGGCCGCGCCGGCGGCAGGTCGGTCGCGCCCGGCAGGTGCACCGTCTGCCGCGTTTCGAGCCCCGCGGTGAAGGCCAGCAGCAGCACGCCGATCCAGCCGATGAAGTCGCCGCCCGCCGACGGAATGCCCGCGGCCTTGGGCAGCACGCCAGTGGCCGCGAGCAGCAGGCCGATGATGATCGGCAGCACCGCGATCGGCACCGAGCGGCCGAGGGCGCGCCAGATGGCCCAGGACAGGCCCATGAAGAGGATCAGGTCGGCGAAGGTCGAGAGCAGGCTGGGGAGCATGGGGTGGATGCTACCGTGGCCCCGTGTCGCGGAAGCGATGCCGAGGCGTCGCGGCTCCCGCCCCCCGCTGGCTACGATAGCGCGATGGACCTCAGGCAACTCCGCTATTTCGTCGCGCTCGCGACCCAGCAGCACTACGGCAAGGCGGCGGGCATCCTGCACGTGACGCAGCCGGCGCTGAGCCGGCAGATCCGCCTGCTCGAGGAGGAACTGGGCGTCCAGCTGTTCGAGCGCCACGCGCGCGGCGCGGCGCCGACGGACGAAGCGCGGCTGCTGCTCGAGCGGGCGCTGTTCCTGCTGCGCTACGTCGACCAGATCAAGTCCGACCTGCTGGCCCGGCAGCGGGAGCCTCGCGGGCCGGTCGCCATCGGGCTCTCGCCCGGTCTTGCGCAGCAGCTCACGGTGCTGCTGACCAAGGCGGTGCTCCAGTACCTGCCCGAAGTCCGGCTGCGCTTCATCGAGGGCTTTGCGCCGTCGCTGCAGACCATGCTGGCGCAGGGCGAGGTCGACATCGCATTGCTGATCGAGCCCATCGAGCGATCGAACCTGAGCACCCTGCCGCTGCTGAAGGAACAGATCTGCCTGATCGGCCTGCCCGACGACCCCCGGCTGCGCAAGCCGAAGATCCGGATGCGCGACCTGGCCGGCGTGCCGCTGATCATGACCGGGCTCGTGAAGTCGGGCGTGCGGCTCGAGCTCGAGGCGGCCGCCGCGCGCGCCAAGCTCGAGCTGCATCGCGTGGTCGAGGTCGAGACCGCCGAGGTGGCGCGCCGGCTCGTGCTCGACGGCGTCGGGCTCACGGCCCATTTCGCGGCGGCGGTCCAGGAGGACCTGGCGGCGTCGCGGCTGCGCGCCGTTCCGATCGACGGCCTGTTCCTGCATCGCGTGCTCGCGCGCGCCTCGGACCGTCCCGCGTCGCGCGCCACCGAAGGCGTGATGGGCGTGCTGCGCACGGTGATCGAGCGGCACGTGCGCGAAGGCAAGTGGCCGAACGCGCAGCTGTCCTGAGCAGGCCGCGCCGGGCCATGCCGCTTCGTTATGAGGGCGGTCAGAAAATTCACTTGGACCTGCGCCGCGCGCGTCCCTAATCTTGCGCCGTCCGCTGCCGCCACCGCCCACCGGGTGGCGCGCCGGACTTCACAAGAACGGAGACAAGCAGATGGCATGTGATCGAAGAACATTCCTCGGGGCGGCCGCGGCCGCCACCTTCGCGCCGGCGCTGGTGCGGGCGCAAGAGCCGCTTCGCATCGTGGTTCCCTTCTCGGCCGGCAGCGGCACGGACGTGACGGCACGCGTGCTGGGCGATGCGATCGTCAAGAGCAGCGGGCGCACCGTCATCGTCGACAACAAGCCCGGCGCCGGCACCGTGCTCGGCTCGGTCGACGTGGCGCGTTCGCGCCCCGACGGCAACACCGTGCTCTACACCACGGGCGGCTACACCACCAGCGCGGTGCTGATCAAGAAGCTGCCCTTCGACCCGGTCGCGGACCTGCTGCCCATCACGCGGCTGGCGCTGTCCTCGGGCTTCGCGCTGCTGGTCGGCGAGAAGTCGCCGTACCGCTCGCTCGCGGAGTTCGTGGCGGCCGCCAAGGCCAGGCCGGGCCAGTTGAGCTTCGGCTCCTCGGGCGTGGGCAACACCACGCACGTGATGGGCGTGTTCTTCGGCAAGGGCGTGGGCGTGGACCTGCTGCACGTGCCGTTCAAGGGCTCGCCGACCAACGACCTGCTGGCGGGCACGGTCGACTGCGCCTTCCTCGCGCCGTCGACCGCGGGCTCGCAGATCCGCGCGGGCCGCCTGCGCGCGCTCGGGATCTCAGGCGGCCGGCGCTCGGCGCTGCTGCCCGAGGTCGCCACCTTTGCCGAGCAGGGCTTCACGGTCGAGGACATCCCGGCCTGGTCGGGCCTGTTCGGTCCCGGAAAGATGGCGCCCGACGCGGTGCATGCGCTGCACGACACCATCGTCAAGGCGGCGCGCACGCCCGCGCTGATCGCCTACATGCGCGACAACGGCGACGAACCCGACCTGATGCCGCCCGAACCGTTCAGGGCCTACGTCACGGCCGAGATCGGGCGCTACCGCCGGCTGCTGCCGCCACTCGACATCCAGATCGGCTAGGAGCAGCCATGCCCGAATTCATCGACCTCGGCGACGTCCGCACCGCCTTCGAGGTGGCGGGGGAAGGACCGCCGCTGCTGATGCTGCATGGCGCCGAAGGCAGCCGCCGGCAGTTCGCGCGCATCCTGCCGGCGCTGAGCGACCGCTACACCGTGATCCGCTACGACCAACGCGACTGCGGCGACACGTCAGGCCCCGAGCGGACACCGACGCTGATCGATCTCGCCGACGATGCGATGCAACTGCTCGAGGCCCTCGGGCACGCGAGCGCCTTCGTGTTCGGCACCTCGTTCGGCGGCCGGGTTGCGCAGGTCTTCGCGGTGCGCCATGCGAAGGCCGTGCGCCGGCTCGTGCTGGCGAGCACCTGGCCCCTGCCCGTTTCGCTCGCGCAAGCCAATGCCGAGGTCGCGCACGAGATCGCCGTGCTGCGCGCGCAACTGCCCGCGAGCGCCGAACAGCTCGCGGCGCTGTTCTTTCCCGCGCCCTTCCTGGCCGAGCATCCCGCCTTCAGGGCGCATTTCGCCGCGGCACCGGCGCGCTCCGCGCGGTCCGATCGCCGGGCCGCGGTCGTCGGCGACCTGCCCCCGCTCGCGCTGTCGGAGATCGAGCGGCCCACGCTGCTCGTCGCGGGCGAGCTCGATCGCGTGGTGCCGGCCGCGCTCACGTTCTCGCTGGCGCAGCACATCCGCGACACGCGCTCGGTGCTGCTGCCCGGCGTGGGCCACCTGGGCACGGCCCAGGCCCCCGAGGCGCTCGCATTGCATCTGCGCGAGTTCCTGGCGTGAACCCCATTTCCTTTTCCATTTCCCCCGTTCCGCGCCGCAGGGCGCATGGAGTCTTCGTTCGATGATTGATGTACCGGTCCTCGTCGTCGGTGGCGGTCCCGTGGGCCTCACCGCATCCCTGTATCTGTCGCTGTTCGGCATCGAGTCGCTGCTGGTCGAGCGCCATCCGGGCACCGCGATCCTTCCCAAGGCGCGGGCCCTCAATGCCCGCACCATGGAGATGTACCGCCAGATCGATCTGGAGGACGCGATCCGCGCCGTCGCCATGCCCGATCGCTTCGGCGGCACCATCCTCTGGTCCGAGAGCCTGGCCGGCCGCGAGATCAAGCGGCTGCATCCCGGGCGCGGATCGGCGGCCAACCAGGCCTTGTCGATCGCCGGCAACTGCGGCTGCTCGCAGGACATCCTCGAGCCGGTGCTGCGCCATCGGGCCGAGACGGCCGGTCCCGGCAGGCTTCGCTTCGGCACCGCGCTGCGCGAACTGAGTTGCGACGCCGACGGCGTGACCGCCAGCATCGAGGATGCCGAGGGCCGCGGCGAACAGGTGCGCGCGCGCTACCTGATCGCCGCCGACGGCTCGCAGAGCCGCATCCGGCAGCAGCTCGGGATCGGCCGGCGCGGCGAAGCCGATGTCTACGACAGCATCAACATCCACCTGCGTGCCGACCTCACGCCGTGGATCACGGAGCGCCCGGCGGCGCTGTACCTGATCGAGCAGCCGGAATTGCGCGGCACCTTTCTGACGATCAACGGCAGCGACCGCTGGGGCTTCCTGGTCACCTCGCTGTCGCACTACGGCTTCACGCCCGAGCAGTTCACGCCCGCGTTCAGCACCGAGATCGTGCGCCGCGCGGTGGGTGTAGCCGACCTCGCTGTCGAGGTCCTGGGCGTCAGCGCCTGGAGGGCGTCGGCGATGGTGGCCGAGCGCTACCGCGCGGGGCCGGTGTTCCTGGCCGGCGATGCCGCGCACGAGATGCCGCCGACCGGCGGCTTCGGCCTCAACACCGGCGTGCAGGATGCGCAGAACCTCGCATGGAAGCTGGCCGCGGTGCTGCGCGGCGAGGCCGGCGACGCGCTGCTCGACAGCTACGATGCCGAGCGCCGCCCGGTCGGCGAGGCCGTCACCCACACCAGCCTGCTGAACGCGCTGTCGATGGGGCGCACGGCGCGGCAGACCGAGGCCGTGCTGCCGCGCAAGGAGTTCCTCAACGAGATCGGCCTGGTGTTCGGCGCGCGCTACGCATCGCGCGCGGTCGTGTCGCAGGAAGAGCCCGCGCCCGTCGCGGACGCGATCGAGGCCTATGTGCCGAGCGCCGCGCCCGGCTGCCGCGCGCCCCATGTCGCGCTGCGCAAGGGTTCGCGGAAGCTCTCGACCACCGACCTGCTGGGCCGCGGCTTCGTGCTGCTCACCGCGCCCGCGGGCTCGGCCTGGCGGGCCGCCGCGGACCGGCTCGAGGGGCCCAGTGTCGCCACTGCCGTCATCGGCGACGAGATCCGCGAGGAGGACGGTGGCGACTGGCTCGCGGCCTATGGCCTGCGCGAAGACGGCGCGGTCCTCGTGCGGCCCGACGGCCATGTGACCTGGCGCTCGCCATCGGGCGCCGACGACCCGCGCGCCGCGCTGCAGGAGGTCATGAACGCCATCCTGTGCCGCGGCGCGGCGGCGCCCGGGAGCGCCGCATGAGCATGGAAGTCAGCGCCATCCATCACTTCACGGTCGGCTGCGCGGTCGAGGACCTGCCCGCGCTGCACGACTTCTACGTGGGCACGCTGGGGCTGAAGGAGGGGCACCGCCCCGCGCTGCGTCATCCGGGCTACTGGCTGTATGCCGACGGGCACGCGATCGTGCATCTCAACGCGCTGCGGACGGTGTCGCCGGCGCGGGAGTGCGGCCCCTTCGATCACGTGGCCCTGAAGGCGCGCGGCCTCGAAGCCACGCGGCAGGCGCTGCGCGCGGCAAAGGTGCCCTTCATCGAAACGCCGTTGACCGGGACCTCGCTGCACCAGGTCTTCCTCAGCGATCCGCTCGGGCTCAAGGTCGAGCTGAATTTCGACCTGGATCTCGAGGCCGGGTAGCGGGCACCGCCCTCTTCGGCGGCCCCGGCCGAAGGCGCCTCAATGCGCGATGCCGAGCGCCGCGGCCGCTTGCCTGGCGACCTCGAGCGTGCCGCCGGGCTCGTCGCCGTCCTCGATCATCCAGACCGACGACAGGCCGGCCCAGGCGAGCACCCATTGCAGCAGGCGCTCGCGCTCGATGTCCGCGGCCTTGGCCACGATGGCCAGCCGCCGCTCGAAACGGCCCGGCGCGAGCGCGGTCGCGTCGTCGGGGTTGCAGAAGATGTTCGCGACATCGAAGCCGCGCTCGCCGACCAGCCCCTTGGGATCGATCGCGAGCCAGCCCTCGGCGCCGAAGTCGAGCACGTTGCCGTGGTGGATGTCGCCATGCAGCACGCTGGCCTCGCGCGGCGCGGCCAGCAACGCCCGCGCGGTGCGCGCCGATGCACCGAGCACGCCCGCGTGGCCGGCGCCTTCAGCGCACAGCGAGGCGAACCAGCGCGTCAGCGGGACCAGCGGCGGCAGCGGCTTGTCGCGCGGGGCGTGCAGGCGCGTCGCGACCTCACAGAGGATGCGCGTCGCCTCGTCGTCCTGCCCGTCCCTGGCCATCCGCGCCAGCGACGCCGTGCCCTGGGCGCGCGCCATCAGCAGCGCTTCGCCGGCCTGCGCCAGCACGGCCGCCGCGCCCTGACCGTCCCACCAGGCCATCAGCGCCGCACCGGCCATCTCCTCGGGCTGGTGCGAGAGCTTGAGCATGGCCGGCAGGCCGCGTGCGCGGACCGGCAACAGATGGCCGCTCAACGAGGAGAAGGGTTCGCCGTCGGGGACCAGGTCCCAGCGCTGCAGGTAGGGTTCGAACATGGGCTCAGCCCGGCGGCAGCTCCAGGTCATGCACGATCTGCCCCGCCCCCATCGTGTTCACCGCCTCCGCCGGCACCTCCATCAGCACGCGGCTGCGCTCGCCCGTGAAATGGATGGTGATGTACTGCACCGGCCGCTTGCGCCGGTCGTGCAGCAGGCGCACCAGCCGCACCAGCGGCGCGCCGAGGTCCACGCGCAGAAGGCCCGCGAGCACCGGGTCGGCCGCGACGGCGGTCACTTCCTGGATCACGCGGCCGAACTTGATGCCCTCGGCCATCAGGATCTCGAACAGCGCGCGCTTCTGCAACTCGGAGGCGGTCACGTGCCGGCCGACTTCCTGCGGCACCCAGGCATCGGTGACCATCATCGGCGTGCCATGCGCCGAACGCAGGCGCACCGCGTGAACGGCGACCGCGCCCGCCTCCAGCTGCAGCTGCTGCGCCACCGTCGGCGGCGCGAGGGCCGTCTCGACCTTGAGCACGGTCACCTCGGTCTCGCGCGCCTGCCGGCCCAGCGACTCGATCAGGCCGAACGAAGGCTGCGGGCGCTGCGCGCGCGGCACGGCGCGCACGAAGGTGCCGCGGCCCGGCCGCTTCTCGACCAGTCCCAGGTGCTCCAGGTCCGACACCGCGCGCCGCACGGTGATGCGCGAGACGTCGAACTGGGCGCACAGCGCGTCCTCGGCCGGAATCAGCTCGCCCACGCGGTAGGCGCCCTGGGCGATCTGGTCGCGCAGCACCATGAAGAGCTGCCGGTGCAGCGCGGTGCCGGGTTCGCGGCGCAGTTGGGAAGGGTTCGGTGTGTCCATGGAGAGCATTGCTTCGGCGGCGCGGGCCGCCCGCGCGTTCGGCCGATTGTGCCCGCCCATTCAGGCATACCCTAACAACGTCGAAAGGTTATAGCATTATGATGTCATTACTAAATCACTTCGATGCCTCGTCCCATGACCACCGCCCACGACCTGCGCCAGCTGCTCTCCCGTCCCGAACTCGTCGTCGCCCCCGGCGCCTATGACGGCATGACCGCGAAGATGGTCGAGGCGGCCGGCTTCGCCTGCGTCTACATGACCGGCGCCGGCGCCTCGGCGGCGCGCGGCTTTCCCGACTACGGCCTGCTGTCGATGAACGAGATGGCCGAGGCCGCGGGCGTGCTGGCGCGCTCGGTCGGCGTGCCGGTCATCGCCGATGCCGACACCGGCTACGGCAACGAACTCAACGTGACGCGCACCGTGCGCGAGTACGAGATGCGCGGCGTGGCCGGGCTGCACATCGAGGACCAGGTCGCGCCCAAGCGCTGCGGCCACCTCGACGGCAAGGAGGTGATCCCGCGCGACCAGTTCGTCGCCAAGATCCGCGCCGCCCTCGCGGCCCGGCGCGACCCGGCCTTCCTGGTGATCGCGCGCACCGACGCGCGCGCGATGCTCGGGCTCGACGAGGCGGTGGAACGCGCACGCGAGGCGCTGGCCGCCGGTGCCGACATGGTGTTCGTCGAGGCCGCGCAGTCGATGGAGGAACTGGCCGCGATCCCGCGGCGCGTGGAGGGGCCATGCCTGCTCAACATCGTGCGCGGCGGCAAGACGCCCGACCTGGACCTCGCGACGGCGCAGCAGATGGGCTATCGCCTCGCGATCCTGCCGAGCCTGCTGATCGGCGCCGCGGCCTCGGCCTGCGAACAGGCACTGTCTGCCTTGCGCAGCACGGGCCAGCCGCCGAGCTCGGCCCATGCGCCCGGCGTGGCCGAGCGCTTCCGGCGCCTGGGCGCCGCGGAATGGGATGCGCTGCGCACGCGCTTCCAGGCGGCGGAATGACGGCCATGACGACCTCCTCCACCACCGCGCCGCGCACGCTGTTCGACAAGGTCTGGGACGCACACGTGGTCCAGCCCCTGCCCGACGGCTGGGACCTGCTGCACATCGACCGCCACCTGCTGCACGACCTCTCGGGCACCGCCGGGCTGCGCGAGCTGGCCGAGCGCGGCCTGCCGGTGCGCAACCCCGAGCTGGCCTTCGCCACGCCCGACCATGCCGTCTCGAGCGCGCCGGGCCGCACCGGCCAGAGCTTCGCGGGCGGCGTGCATCTGTACCAGGGCCTCAAGCTGCTCACGCGCGGTGCCGGCATCCGGCTGTTCGACCTGGGGCAGCCCGGCCAGGGCATCGTGCATGTGATGGGACCGGAACTCGGCATCGTGCAGCCCGGCATGACGCTGATCTGCGGCGACAGCCACACCTGCACCAACGGTGCCCTCGGGGCGATCGCCTTCGGCGTGGGTTCGTCCGAGGTCACGCATGCGCTCGCGAGCCAGACGCTGGTGCTGCGCCGGCCGCGCACCCTGCGCGTGCACTTCGACGGACTGCCTGGTGCCGGCGTGGGCGCCAAGGACCTCGCGCTCGCGATGATCGCGCGGCTCGGTGCCAGCGCCGGCACGGGCTTCGCGGTGGAGTACGCCGGCGAGGCGGTGCGTGCGATGGAGATCGAGCAGCGCATGACGCTGTGCAATCTCTCGATCGAACTGGGCGCGCGCATCGGCATGGTGGCGCCCGACGAGAAGACCGAGGCCTATCTGCGCGGACGCGACTTCGCGCCGCCCGAGGCGCGCTTCGCCGAAGCCGCCGCCTGGTGGCGCAGCCTTCCGAGCGACCCCGGCGCGGTCTACGCGCACGAGGCGCGGATCGACGCGAGCGCCGTGGCGCCGACGCTGACCTGGGGCACGAGCCCGGAGCATGCGATCGCGATCGACGCGCGCATTCCCGATCCCGCCGATGCCACCGATGCCTCGCAGCGCCAGGCCTGGCAGGGCGCGCTCGACTACATGGGGCTCGCGGCCGGCGCGCCGCTGCAGGGCCAGCGCGTGGACCGCGTGTTCATCGGCTCGTGCACCAACTCCCGGCTGTCGGACCTGCGCGAGGCCGCGGCCCTGCTGCGCGGCCGCCGCGTGGCCTCGCATGTGCGGGCCTGGGTGGTGCCGGGCTCGGAGAACGTCAAGCGCGCGGCCGAACGCGAAGGCCTGGACCGGCTGTTCCGCGAAGCCGGCTTCGAATGGCGCGAGCCGGGCTGCAGCATGTGCGTGGCCGCCAACGGCGAACAGGCGGCACCGGGCGAGCGCGTGGTCTCGACCTCGAACCGCAACTTCGTCGGCCGCCAGGGCCCGGGCGCGCGCACCCACCTCGCCAGCCCGGCCAGCGCCGTCGCGGCCGCGCTGGCCGGCGCCATCGCCGATCCACGGAGCCTTTGAACATGCAGCCCTTCACCCTCCTGCGCGGCGCCGCGGCGCCGCTTTCCATCGACAACGTCGACACCGACCTGATCGTGCGCATCGAGCGCCTCACCAGCCTCGCGCGCGGCGAGCTCGGCCCGTGGGCCTTCGAGGCGCTGCGCTGTCGCGCCGACGGCAGCGAAGACCCGGACTTCGTGCTCAACCAGCCGCGCTGGCGCGAGGCACCGATCCTGGTGGCCGGCCGCAACTTCGGCTGCGGATCGTCGCGCGAGGGCGCCGTGTGGGCACTGCTCGCGCGCGGCATCCGCTGCGTGATCGCCGAGAGCTTCGGCGACATCTTTCACGCCAACTGCTTCCAGAACGGCGTGCTGCCGATCCGCCTCGCACCGGCCGAACTCGCGCATGCCCATGCGGCCTGCAGCGCCGACGGGCCGTGGCAGGTCGACCTGCGCACGCAGCGCATCGCGCTGCCCGACGGCGGCGAGCTGCCCTTCGAGGTCGATCCGCTGCGCCGCGAAGCCCTGCTCGAAGGGCTCGACGACATCGGCCGCACGCTCAAGCTGCGCGGTGCCGTCGATGCCTGGCAGGCGCGCGACCGCGCGGCCCGCCCCTGGGCCTGGCCGGCGGCCGCCGTGCCGCAATCCTGACCACCGGAGACCGCCTTTCATGTTCGACACATCCCTTCGCTCGCTGGCACGCCACTGGCTGCCCGCGCTCTGCGCGGCCTGCGGCCTCGGCGCCGCCACGGCCCAGGCCCAGACCGCCTGGGCGCCCCAACGCCCGGTCACGCTGGTCGTGCCCTACAACCCCGGCGGCGGCACCGACGCCACCGCGCGCGCCGTCGCGAGCCGGCTGTCGGTGCTGTGGAAGCAGCCGGTGCTGGTCGAGAACCTCGGCGGCGCCGACGGCCTGATCGGCACCCGGCGCGTGATCGAGGCCGCGCCCGACGGCTACACGCTGCTGTTCCAGGTGCCCTCGCTGCTGCTGATGAAGTACCAGCGCAGCCTCAAGGCGATCGACCCCGTGACCCGGCTCACGCCCGTGACCGCGGTGGCGACCTCGCCGACGGCGCTGGTGATGACGGCCACCCTGCCCTTCAAGACCCTGCCCGAGCTCATCGCCCATTGCCGCACCAGGCCCTGCAACGCGGGCAGCGGCGAGAACAGCTCCAAGGTGCGGGCGCAGAAGTTCGCGGCCGACTACCAACTGCGCGACCTCGCGGTCGTCAACTACAAAGGCACCTCACCGATCGTGGGCGACCTGGTCTCGGGCAATCTCACGATGGCCTTCACCGGCATCACGGCCGCGATGCCGCTGCACAAGGCCGGGCGCGTGCGCATCCTCGTGACCAACGGCGAGCATCGCGCGCAGGCGCTGCCCGAGGTGCCGACCAGCCTCGAGGCCGGCTGGCCCGACTCCTATTCGGTGACCTGGTACGGCGTGTTCGCGCCCAAGGGAACGCCGGCCGCGATCGCGCGCGCCATCGCCGATGCCACGCGCGAAGCCGGCAAGGACGCCCATGTGCGCGAAGCCCTGGCGGTCGCGGGGGCGGAGCCGGCCTTCACCAGCCCGGCCGCCTTCGAAACCATGATCCGCGAGGACGATGCGCGCCTCGCTGCGCTGGTCAAGCGCTTCCCGCTCGAGGACTGAGGCGATGCAAATCATGGGCGAACAGGTCGGCGTGCCGTGCACCGTGCTGCGCGGCGGCACCAGCAAGGGCCTCTACTTCAACGCCGCCGACCTGCCGCCTGCGGGCGCGCGGCGCGACCGCCTGCTGATGGCGCTGCTCGGCGCGCACGACCTGCTGCAGATCGACGGCCTCGGCGGCTCTCGGCTGGTCACGGCCAAGCTCGCGATCATCGGGCCGCCCACGCATCCCGAGGCCGACGTGGACTACACCTACGGCATCGTGCCGCCGGGCGAGGGCCGCGTGGTCTTCACGAGCAACTGCGGCAACATCTCGGCGGGCGTGGGGCCGTTCGCGATCGATGCCGGGCTGGTGCCCGCCGAAGGCCCCGTGGCGCGCGTGCGCATCCACAACACGAACACCGGCAAGCTGCTGGTGGCGCACGTGCCCGTGGCCGATGGCCATGCGTGCGTGCACGGCGACTTCGCGATTCCCGGCGTGCCCGGCACCGGCGCGCGGATCTTCATGGACTACCGCGCCACCATCGGCGCCAAGACCGGCCGCGGCATGCCCACGGGCCATGCGCGCGACGAGATCGCGCTCGACGACGGGCGGCGCTTCGAGGTCAGCCTCTGCGACGTCGGCAATCCCTGCGTCTTCGTCGCGGCCGATGCCCTGGGCCTCTCGGGCACCGAGCTGCCGAAAGCGATCGATGCCGATGCCGCGTTGCTGTCGACCTTGAAGGCGCTGCGTGCGCGCGCGGCCGCCCTGCTCGGCCTGTGCGACCACTGGCGCGAGGCCGACAGCGTGTCGCCCGCGCTGCCGCTGGTCGTGATCGTCGCGCCGCCCACCGCCTATGCCGATGCGCAGGGCCGCACCGTAGCGGCCGCGCAGGTCGACCTGTGCGCGCGGCTGGTGTTCTACGGCCGTTGCCACGAGAGCATGGCGGGCACGGGCGCGATCTGCACCGCCGCCTGCGCGAGCGTCGAGGGCTCGGTGGTGCATGCGGCGGCGCGCGGCATCGGCGAACGCGTCGTGCCCGACAGCCTGCACATCGGCCATCCGCTCGGCGCGATGCGCGTCGATGTCCAGGGGCGCTGCGAGGCCTCGCGACCGCTGGCCTTCGAGGCGCTGGGCTTCGCGCGCACGGCGCGCCGCCTGATGGACGGCACGGCCTGGGCGCCGCGGTCGGTGCTGGACCCGGCCTGAGCCGTCCCCGATCCCCGAACACATTCCAAGGAGACTTCATGCATTCGAACCCCTCTCGCCGCCGCTTCCTCGGGCAGTGCGCGGCCGCGGCCACCACCGCGTCGCTCGTGCCCTCGTTCGCATGGGCGCAAGGCGACGGCTATCCCTCGCGGCCGATCCGCATCGTCGTCGGCTATCCGCCAGGGCAGACCGTGGACACCGGCGCGCGCGCCCTGTCGATCGCGCTCACCGAGATCCTCGGCAAGCCGGTGTTCGTCGACAACAAGGCAGGCGCCAACGGCATCCTCGGCGCGCAGGACGTGCGCAACGCGGCGCCCGACGGCTACACGCTGCTGCTGGGCACCTCGGGCCAGCTGGCCATCAATCCCTCGATCTACGCCAAGCCCGGCTACGACCCGGTCAAGGACTTCGCGCCCGTCATGCTCAACGGCGTGGGCCGGCTCTACGTGGTGGTGCCGGCGGCCTCGCCCTTCCACACGCTGGCCGACCTCGTGGCCTATGCCAAGGCCCATCCGGGCAAGCTCAACTACGGTTCGGGCGGGCGCGGCATCACGGCCAACCTCGCGATGGAGATGCTCAAGAAGGCGGCCGGCGCCGACATCGTGCACGTGCCCTACAAGGGTTCGTCGGCCGCGCTCACCGACCTCATCGGCAGCCAGATCGACGTGATGATGGACGCGGGCGGACTGGTGCTGCCGCAGGTGCGCCAGGGCAAGCTCAAGGTGCTCGGCGTGTCGAGCAAGGGCCGCTACAAGGAACTGCCGCAGGTTCCCACCATCGCCGAGCAGGGCTATCCGGGCTTCGAGGTCGCGTCGTGGACCGCCGTGCTGGCCCCGGCCGCCACGCCGCCCGCCGTGGTCGAGAAGCTCAACAAGGCCCTGCTCCAGGCGCAGCGCCGCCCCGACGTGATCCGTTCGGCCGAGACCTCGGGCAGCGAGCTCGAGGGCGGGTCGCCCGAGCAGCTCAAGGCCTTCCTGATCGCCGAGAACCGCAAGTGGGGCGAGGCCGCGCGCGCCGCTGGTGTCACGCCGGAGTAAGCCATGGCGCATGACGACCCCAGCACCTTCGGCGAACAGCATGGCGTGCCCTGCGTGCTGATGCGCGGCGGCACCAGCAAGGCGCTGTTCTTCCACCTGCGCCACGTGCCGCCGCCGGGCCCGGCGCGCGACGCCTTCCTCAAGCGCGCCATGGGCACGCCCGACCCGCTGCAGATCGACGGCATGGGCGGCTCGCGGCTGGTGACCTCCAAGGTGGCGCTGATCGGCCCGTCGACACGGCCCGATGCCGACGTGGACTACACCTTCGCGCAATGCGACGTGGAGCGCGACCTGGTCGGCTACGACGCCAACTGCGGCAACATCTCCTCGGCCGTGGGGCCGTTCGCGGTCGACGAGGGGCTGGTCGAGGCGGTCGAGCCGCTGACCGTGGTGCGCATCCACAACACGAACACGGGCACCGTGCTGGTCGCGCGCGTGCAGGTGCGCGACGGCAAGGCGCGCGTGACGGGCGACTGCGCCATCGCGGGCGTCCCGGGCACCGGGGCCGAGATCCTCATGGACTACACCGACACGCTCGGTGCCAAGACGGGCCGCCTGTTGCCGACGGGCCAGCCGGTCGACGCGATCACGCTGGAGGACGGACGCGAGGTGCAGGTCTCGATCGTCGATGCGGCCACGCCCTGCGTCTTCATCGCGGCCGAGTCGCTCGGGCTCCACGGCGACGAGCTGCCGACTGCAATCGGCGGCGACCGCGCGCTGATCGAGACCATCGGCGAGATCCAGGCCAGGGCCGGCGAGCGCATCGGGCTCTACGCGCATTGGCGCGACGTGCATCTGCCGGGCCTGCCGCTGGCCGTGATCGTGGCACCGGCCGGGCACGAGGACAGCGATCTGCGCGCGCGCCTCGTGTTCCTCGGCAAGTGCCACGACAGCATGGCGGGCACGGGGTCGATCTGCACCGCGGCGGCCTCGCGCATTCCGGGCACGCTGGTCCATGCGGCCACGGGCGACCGCTTGCGCGGCGAGGTGCTGCGCATCGGGCATCCGCTGGGCGTGATGGCGGTCAAGGTGGCGACGCGGCCCGGCGCAGCGTTGCCGGAATTCACGGCGCTGGGTCTTCAGCGCACGGCGCGGCAGTTGATGGAGGGCGTGGTCTACGTGCCGATCGACATGGCGTAGACAAAGCGCTCAGGCGCCGTCCGGCACCTGCGCGAGGCCCGCGTGCTCGCGCGCATACCGCGTCGGCGGCAGCCCGACGTGCCGCGCGAAGGCGCTGCTGAAGGTGTTCGCGGCGTTGTAGCCCACGCGCTGTGCGATCTCGGCCACGCTGCCCGCGTTGCGCCGCAGCAGGTCCTTCGCGAGCGCCATGCGCCAGGCCAGCAGGTATTCCATCGGCGCCACGCCGACCGTGCGGCCGAAGCGCTCGAAGAAGGTCGAGCGCGAGAGCGCGGCCTCGTGCGCGAGTTCGGCCACCGTCCAGTCCTGCGCCGGGCGCTCGTGCATCGCGCGGATCGCGGCCGCGAGGCGCGGCTCGGCGAGGCCGCGCGCCAGCCCCGACGAGGCGTTGGTTCCGCCGGTGGAGCGCAGCGCCTCGATCAGCAGCAGTTCCAGCAGCCGCGCCAGCACCACCTCGCGCGCCGGCCGCTGCTCGCGCGACTCCTCGCGCACGAACTGCACCAGCATCGCCAGCCGCTCGTCGCCGCGCACATGCACGAAGCGCGGCAGCAGCGACACCAGCAGCGAGGCATCGGGCGAATCGAAGCTGCAGTGGCCCGCGAGCATGCGCAGGTCGATCGCGCCTTGTGCATCGCCCACCCTGAACTCGCCATTGCCCAGCGGCACCGGCGGCGCGGTTTGCACGCCCGGCGGTGGCGGCTCGAGGCTGCAGAGCGCGATGTGCCGGGCCGCGGGCACCAGCACGAAGTCGCCCGATTGCAGCTCGATCGCCTCGCCCCGGTCGACCGTGAGGCGGCAGCCGCCCTCGAGGATCACGCAGTAGAAGGGTTCGCCCGCATCGGAGCGCTCGATGCGCCAGGGGCTGGCGCCGAACACGCGCTTGGAGAAGCGCGCGCTCGGCCGCAGCAGCATGACCACTTCGGCCAGGGGATCCACCATGTTCGGACGATTCCTGATGAGACTCGGACTCGGGATCGTAGCAAGTCCGGCCCTCGCGGCCTATCGTCAGGCATCGATCACTCCCCTTCTCAAGGATCTCCATGACCCGGACCGTTCTCATCACCGGCTGCTCCTCGGGCTTCGGCCTCGAAACCGCGCGCTATTTCCTCGACCGCGACTGGCAGGTCGTCGCCACCATGCGCACCCCGCGCACCGACCTGCTGCCCGCATCGCCGCGCCTGCGCGTGCTCGCGCTCGACGTCACCGATCCACGCAGCATCGAGCGCGCCGTGGAGGAGGCCGGCGCCATCGACGTGCTCGTCAACAATGCGGGCTTCGGCGCGGCCTCGCCGGCCGAACTCACGCCGCTGGCCACCGTGCGCCAGCTCTTCGAGACCAACACCTTCGGCACCCTCGCGCTGATGCAGGCGGTGCTGCCCCAGTTCCGGCAGCGCCGCGCGGGCGTGGTGGTCAACGTCACCTCGAGCGTGACGCTGAAGGCGCTGCCGCTGATCGCGGCCTACCGCGCGAGCAAGATGGCGGTCAATGCCTTCACCGAGTCGATGGCGATCGAGCTCGAGCCGCTGGGCGTGCGGCTGCGACTGGTGCTGCCGGGCCGCTCGCCCGAAACGCGCTTCGGCGACAACGCGCGGCCGAACATGGCGGGCTTCGATCATGAGGACTATGCGGAGCTCGCGCAGAAAGTCTTCGCCCAGTTCCAGGACACTTCCGCCCCGACCACCCATGCGCTCGACGTCGCCGAGGCCGTGTGGCGCGCGGCCACCGATCCCGCGGCGCCGATGCGCATCCCGGCCGGCGCCGATGCCGTCGCCTGGGCGGCCGAGGCGCGTTGAACCGCATAACCGTTCGACATGAAGGCCGATTCGCGCGACATCGCGGATGCGGCTGCTATCCTCGGCGCGCTCGATGCGCACGGCATCGAGACGCGCCGAGGACGACTTCGGCGCTGACGCACATTGAGGGACGGCCCTGCAACCTTGTCGAGGTGTTGCCATGGCCGAGCTTCTTCGGGTCCTGCGGACCATCCATCGAGCGCTGCGCGCGCAGCCGATGCCGAATCCCTTCCTGTTTCGCCGCATAGCGGTCACACCGGGCCTCGTTCGGCTCGACTACCGCATGCAGCCGTCGTTCGCGCCCGCGCATCGGCGAGGTGCCCGATGATCGGCGCGGGCGGCTGGATGGGGCTGGTGCTCGCGGCGGGCATCGGCTATGCCGCATGGGCCGCCCGGCGGCAAGGCTGCGAAGCACGCGATGTCAGGGCGCTGCGGGTCAGCAGCGGGCTGTGCGCGTTGGGCGGCGTGGCGGTGGCCGTGCTGGAGCTGCTGCTGCCGTCGGGTTGAGGCTCATGGCACAGGGGCATTCTTGCGAAACTGCGGATTGCGCCTTGCCTTCGTGGCCTGCTCGAAGCCGTAGGCGATCGACAGCAGCGTGGGTTCGCTCCAGCGCGTGCCGACGAAGAAGATCGCAACGGGCATGCCGCCGCTGTCGATCCCCATCGGAACCGTGATGCCGGGGTAGCCGGCCATGGCGCCGCTGCGCCCCGGGCTCACGAGGGCATCGAGCCCATTCGACGACAGGATGCGATCGAACTCGCCGGCCACCCGTGCCTTCTGTTCGCGGGCCAGTTGCTCATAGGGAACGGTGGGAGGTCCGAGCAGAGCGACGGCCTGGTCGATCCACCATTGCGAGTAGGGTGTTCCATCGGGACGCAAGGGTGTGGTCTTGTTGAACGCCTGCAGTTCCTCGATGTTCTTGACGGGAAGCCCGGTTCTGGTTGCAAGGTATGCGTTCAGTTCCCTGCCGAAGTAATACGTCAGCAGCGTCCATTCATCGACCTCGGATTCGTTGGGGCTCTCCACGGTTACCACCGTGGCTCCGAGGCGGCGCAGGGTGTCCAGTGCGCCCATGAAGTCGGGGTAGATGTCGGCTGCGGCGTACGGGCCGGGCGCATAGCCGATGCGCTTGCCCTTCAGGCCGTCGGGGCTCAGGAACTTCGTGAAATCCACCGCGTGCGCCTGTGCGTCGGCCGTGGCCGTGTCCTTCGGATCGGCGGCCGCCATCGCGGAAAGCAGGAGGGCCGCATCGCGCACCGTGCGTGCCATCGGGCCCGGGGTGTCTTGAATGCTCGCGATCGGGACGACGCCTGTTCTGCTCACCAAGCCCAGCGTAGGGCGAATACCGACGATGCCGTTCATCGCCGCGGGACACAGGATCGATCCATCGGTCTCGGTGCCGATCGCGATGGGCACGAAGCCCGCAGCCACCGCCACGGCCGATCCCGCGCTCGA
This sequence comes from Variovorax sp. GW821-FHT10D07, assembly GCF_059415325.1. Taxonomy (NCBI): domain Bacteria; kingdom Pseudomonadati; phylum Pseudomonadota; class Betaproteobacteria; order Burkholderiales; family Comamonadaceae; genus Variovorax; species Variovorax sp. GW821-FHT10D07. The sequence continues at coordinate 1,055,200 of NZ_JBWKMZ010000001.1, forward strand.
TCCGCAAGGTTCTTTGTCCAGCACATGTGCATTCAATGTCTGGCCACCTCGCCCGCTCCATCCGCTGGGGAGGAAGAGGGAACGAAAGCCCGACAACTCGCTGAGATTCGTCTTCCCGAGAATCAGTGCGCCCGCTTCGCGCAACTTCTTCGCGACGAAGGCGTCCTGCAGCGCGGGCTGCCCCACCAGCGCCAGCGAACCCGCCGCGGTCTGCATCCTGTCGCCCGTGTCGATGTTGTCCTTCAGGAAGACCGGAATGCCGTGCAGCGGCCCGCGCGACTGGCCCGCGGCTCGTTCCGCATCCAGCTGGTCGGCGATGGCCATGGCATCGGGGTTGAGCTCGATGACCGCATTGACGGCCGGTCCCTTCTTGTCGAGCGCATCGATGCGGGCCAGCAGGTAGGCCGCCATGTCGCGCGAGGTGGCGCCCTGCGCCATCTTCTCGCTCAGGCCCGCGATGTCGAGGTACTCGATGCCTTCGAGCGAGGGCGGCACGACGGCGGGAACTGTCGGTGGAACCGGCGCGCCAACGCCATCCCCGGCCGTCGCTGGCGGCGCCATGGCGAGCGGAGAGATGCTCGCGCCATCGCCTCCACCACAAGCCGACAGCACGAGGCACAGCAGCGGGACGCACCAGACGCGGGTGGCCGCCTTGGGGCGGCGCGGACGAACATCGCTTTTCATGGTCACTCCTTGTCGATCGTGGGATGCAGGTGAACGGCGCCGCGATGCACGGCGACGACGCTAGGACTTGCAGTTGCTTTCGGTGACCGGCGGAATGACCGGCGCGATGGTTCCGGTGCCGGGGGCGATGCCCACGGGCATGAAGCTGGCGCCGCCTCCATCGCCGCCGCCGCAGGCGGCAACCGCAAGGCAGAAGAACAGCGCGCACAGGCGCCGCGCGAAGACCACGAGTTGGATCTGCATGATGTGACTCCCGATGTCGAAGACGAGGCAAGGTCGGTCAGCTCGCCGACGGCGTCGGCGGGCAGGGCTGCGGTGCTTCCTTGGCCAGTACCTCCAGGAAGACCGCGTCGGGCGGACCGGCCCTGCCCTTCTGGTTCACGCCCTGCACGTAGAGCAGGTGCTTGCCCGGCAGGAAGGCCGATGTGTCGATGACGCCCGAGACCGTCACCTTGGGCCCCGCGCCGAAGGCGATGTCGGCGGTGGCGCTCAGCGGGATCGCCTTGGCCGCGCTGTCCCAGGGCACCGTGTTGATGTAGGCGTTGGCGGCCTGGATGGGCTGCGGATCGTGCCTGGTCACCGGCCAGTCGCTGTCGCCCTCGGCGTAGCGATAGCGGTCGTCGTCGATCGTGGCCGTGAGCGTGACGGACTCGCCCTGCCTGACACTGGTGGCGGAGAGCTTGAGATCCGCCGCGTCGGGCCCGAGTGGAAGCTGGTACGGCGCCTTCAGCGTGCGTGCCGCATAGCGCAGCGACGCCACGTTCTTCGGGAAGGTGTCCTTCTCGAACTCCTCGCAGGGCTCGTAGAAGGAGGTGCCCAGCTCGATCGTGAACGAAGGCGCGCCGAGCTCGCCATAGAAGGTGTCGGTGGTCGTGCCGTCGGTGTCGTAGCCGACGATCTGATCGGCGGCATATCCGTTGTACCAGGCGAGGCGTTGCGCGAAGGCCGCCATGCCGTCGTCGTTCGCGGTCTTGGAGTCTCCGCCCAAGGTGTCGCGCCGAATCCCCCAGGGCCACAACACCAGTTGCGAGAAGCTGTGGATGTCGAGGTACAGGCCTTCGTAGTCGCTGGGCGCGCCGGTCGAGAAATCGTTGGCCGCGGCGATTCGCCGGTCCTGCAGCAGGCCGCCCGCAAAGCTGCCGTCCTGCTGGCGCGTGCCCGCGACGTACCGGACGATCGCGGCCGTTTCCGGCTCCGAGGCGGCGGCCTTGCCCCGGAAGTCCCCTTCGCACGCGTCGCCGCTCGATCCCTTGCCATTGGTGCTGTTCCAGCCGAACGGAAAGTTGCGGTTCAGGTCGACGCCGGAATCCACGGGGCCTATGAACTGGGCCAGCACCTCGTTATCGGGCGACTTGCAGTAGCCGTCCACCAGGTTCACGTTCTTGCGCCAACCGCTTCCGAGGTTCTGCGCCACGGCCTGTTCCGCGAGCTTTCGGCCATCGGGATTCGCATGCAGGATGAAGTGGAACTCGTTGTGATCGAGCAGCCATGTGGCCGTGGGATCGGTGCCGTGGTTCTTCACCAGCCATTCGGCAAAGCGCGTGGAGATCTCGGCCGGCGTGTATTCGCGCGCATGGATCGACGAGGTGGTGACCATGCGCGGTACGGTCTTGTCCTGGATGCGTTCCTGGTTGCCGATGACGACGGCACGCAGCGGGTTGGCCTCGCTGTCGGGCAGCAGGTCGAAGTCGATCGTGCTCAGCACGCTCTGCGGCAGGTACTTGATCAGCACGTTGCGAAACGAGAGCAGTTGCGTCTGCACCCAGGTCTGGCCCACTGGAGCGACGCGGACCAGCTTCGGATAGCGAGCAGCCAGCGCATCGATGTCGAGGTTGGCCTGCTCGACGGTGCGGTAGCAGGCGGCGTTGCCGTCGAACAGCGGGTCGCCAGGCTTGCCCAGTGCCGATGTCTTCTGCGAAGCCTGCGGCGTTCCGGGCGTGCTCTGCTTCAGGAGTTGCTGCCGCTCATGCTGGAAGCCGCGGATCTTCTCGGAGCGCTCGGCATCGATCTCGACCGCATAGCCCAGGCTGCGCAAGCGTTCGACGCCGCGCGAGTCGAGTTCCGTCGCGATGGTCTTGCCGACCTTGTCGACCCGCATGTGATCGATCCAGCGCGACAGCCGCTGGATGTCCTCGCGCGTCGCATAGGACACGCGCACCGACCAGATGCGGCCCTGCTCGAGCTGCGCTGGCGGTGCACCGGCGGGGTTCGCCGTGCCCTGCGCGGTCGCGAGGGGCGCGAGTTGCGCGAGCACGATCAGGCCGGTGATCGCGAGACGAAGACGCTTGGGCCGCGGCGCGGCGTGAAGACCAGCTCTCATGTGGGTTGTCCTGTGCTGCATTCATGAAATTCACCGGACAGGCTCGCGCTACGGCGAACCAGGCCGGCACCGTCTTGAAGGGGCATCGGAAATTCGCGTCCACGCGGCCCCCCGAAAGGAACCGTCTTGGAGTCATGAATGGCGCATGGACGCGCGGGTGCGTTCCCTCCCTGTTCCGCACCCGGGGCAGGCTCACCGCGTGGGTGATGTCTGCTGGCGGAAAAGAATAATTGCCCGGGCGCTCGAGGGATAGGACCGTCTGTCCGTATTCTTTTGAGAAAGTCGGCGCGTCAGTCGCGCAGTCTCGGCAGCAGCGCGAGAAAGGCCTTGAGCAGCGGCGACTCGTCCGACTTGCGCCAGACCACCAGCGTGTCGACATGCGTCTTCTCGCCCTTGAGCGGACGGAACACCACGCCCTCGCGATGCAGCGCCTTCACGCAGGCCGGCACCAGCGCGACGCCCACGCCGCCCGAGACCAGGCTCACGATGGTGTTCATCTGGCGCGCCGGGAACATGCGCGGGCTGAAGCCGCGCCGCATGCAGGTGGCGACGATGGCATCGAACATCTGCGGCCCGATGTGGCGCTCGAAGCCCAGGAAGCGTTCGCTCGCGAAGCGCTCGAGCGCCACGCTGCCGGGCCGTGCGAGCGCATGCGTCTCGGGCAACGCGAGGATCAGCGTGTCCTTCTGCACCAGCCGCGAGTCCAGCGTCGGCGGCATCTCGGCCGGCTGCAGGATCAGGCCGATGTCGAGCCGGCCCGACTGCACGTCGGCCAGGATCTGCTCGGTGATGCCCTCGCGCAGCGCGATGCTCGCGTTGGGATGGTTCTCGTTGAAGTCGCGCAGCACCTGCGGCAGGAAGGTGTAGGCCGGCAGGCTGATGAAGCCGACCGCGATCGAGCCCTTGAGGCCGGCCGCCGCGTCCTTCGCATGGCGGCGCAGGCTCTCCATGCCGCCGAGCACGGCGCGCGCGTCGCGCAGGGCCTCCTCGCCCGCGCGCGTGATGGCGATGCGGCGCGAGCTGCGCTCGAACAGCGCGACGCCGAGCTCCTCCTCCAGTTCCTTGATCGCCAGGCTCACCGGCGGTTGCGAGAGATTGAGGCGCTCGGCGGCGCGGCCGAAGTGGAGTTCCTCGGCGACGGCGACCAGGCAGCGCAGGTGGCGAAGTTCCATCGATCTGAATCCTGTATTGATCGATCTGAATTGTAGATTTGTTGCTATGGATTGGGGCTCCTAGACTCCGCGGCCATGCGCCGGCCCTACCCCCTGCCGCGCAGTCAGGAGACAACGTGAACAAGCAGTCGACGACGGCCCTGCCACGAGCAAGGACCGTGGTCCACCCTGGGCCCAGCGGCCCCGTGAGGATCAACCACATGCGTGCCGACCACGGTCGGCACTTCCGGCTTTCGCTGCCCGCGGGCCGCACCCTGCACGAGGGCCTGGTCGAGGCCCTGGCGCGCGAGGCGGTGCACAGCGCCTCGATGACGCTGCTCGGCGGCGACCTCGAGAGCCTGAGCTTCTGCATGGCCCTGCCCGACCCCTCGGGCCGCGTGCTCGCCACCTACGGCGCGCCGGTGCCGCTGCGCGGCGCGCGGCTGATCTTCGGCAATGCCACGCTGGGCCGCTCGGCTTCGAACACGCCGCTGGTCCATTGCCATGGCGCCTTCTGCGAGGCGGACGGCGCGGTGCGCGGCGGCCACATCCTCTGCGACCGCAGCGTGGTCGGCCGCGTGCCGGTCACGGTGCTCGTGACCGCGCTCGACAGCTTCGAGCTGCGCGTGGCCTACGACGAAGAGACGCGCATGCCGCTGATGCGCCCCGAGGCCAGGACCGGCCATGTCTGAAGTCCACCGGATCGAACGCGGCCGCATGGGCCGCGTGGCCTACGCACGCATCGGCCCCAACGAAGACCTGATGCAGGGCGTCGAGAAGCTCTGCGTGGCCCAGGGCTTTCGCCACGCCTTCGTGCGCGGCGCGCTCGGCAGCCTGATCGACGCCTGCCTCGAACGCCCCGACGGCGCCTGCCAGGTGATCCGCGGCCCGGCCATCGAGGTCGTGAGCCTGGCCGGCGAAGTGCGCCGGCAGCCCGACGGCAGCCTGCGCTCGGCCCTCACCGGCGTGGTCGCCGACACCGAGGGCCGGGTCTATGGCGGGCCCTTCGTGGCCGGCGCCAACACCGTGTGCGTCACCTTCGAGGTCACGCTCGAGGAGTGGCTGCCCGCCGACGACAACAACTGATTTCGACAACTGCAGGACTCCCATGACAGACACCTCCTCCTCCCGGCGCGTCGCCGTCGTCACCGGCGGCGCGCGCGGCATCGGCCTCGCGATCGGCCAATGGTTCCTCGCGCACGGCCACCAGGTCGCGCTGCTCGACAACGACCGTGCCACGCTCGAAGCGACCGGCCGCACGCTCGCCCAGCCCGATCGCGTGCTGACCGTGAACTGCGACGTGTCCGATCCCGCGCAGGTCGATGCGGCCGCGCATGCCGTGGTCGCGCGCTTCGGCCGCGTCGACGCACTGGTCAACAACGCGGGCGTGGCGGTGTTCAAGCGCGTGGCCGAGACCAGCTTCGCCGACTGGCGCACGGTGCTCGGCACCAACCTCGACGGCGCCTTCCTCTGCACCCAGGCCTTCGGCGCGCTGATGGTGCAGGCCGGTGGCGGCGCGGTGGTGAACGTGGCCTCGATCTCCGGCCTGCGCGCGAGCACGCTGCGCGTGGCCTACGGCACCAGCAAGGCGGCGCTGATCCACCTGACCAAGCAGTACGCGGTGGAGCTCGGCAATGCCGGCGTGCGCGTGAACGTGATCGCACCGGGCCCGGTCGAGACCGAGATGGCCAAGCTGGTCCACAGCGTGGCGATCCGCTCCGACTACTACGACGCGATCCCGCTCGGGCGCTACGGCAGCGTGGAGGAGATGGCGAACACGGTGGGCTTCCTCTGCAGCGATGCCGCCAGCTTCATCAATGGCCAGGTGATCGCGGTCGATGGCGGCTTCGACGCCGCGGGCGTCGGCCTGCCGACCCTGCGCCGCGGACTGCCGTCCGAACGCGCCGCCGAAGCAGCGCACGCCTGAAGGAGCCGCACGCCATGAACAACGACAACGCCTTCATCACCGGCTGGGGCCACACGGTCTTCGGCAAGCTCGACGCGATCGACAGCGAACAGTTGATCCGCGATGCGGTGGACCCCGCGCTGCACACGGCCGGGCTCGAGGCCACCGACATCGACGGTGTCTTCGTCGGCCACTTCAACGGCGGCTTCATGCCGCAGGACTTCAGCGCCTCGCTGGTCGCGCTCGCGGTGCCGGCGTTGCGCCATGTGCCGGCCGTGCGCATGGAGAACGCCTGTGCCACCGGCTCGGCCGCGATCTGGGCCGCGCTCGACGCGGTACAGAGCGGCCGCGTGCGCCATGCGCTGGTGGTGGGCTTCGAGATCATGAATGCGGTGCCCACCCCGGTGGTCGCGCAGACGCTGCTGCGCTGCTCCTACGTGAAGGAGGAAGGCGAGACGCCCGCGGGCTTCGCTGGCGTGTTCGGCCGCATCGCAGGCAGCTACTTCGAGCGCTTCGGCGACCAGGGCGATGCGCTCGCGGCCATCGCGGCCAAGAACCACGCCAACGGCATGCACAACCCCTTCGCCCACATGCGGCGCGACCTGGGCTTCGATTTCTGCCGCCAGGTGTCGGAACGCAATCCGGTGGTCGCGGGCCCGCTCAAGCGTTCCGATTGCTCGCTGGTCTCCGACGGCGCCGCGGCGCTGGTGATCTCGGCCGCGCCGACGCCGTCGGCCCGCGTGCCGGCCGTGCGCTGGCGCTCGCGCACGCAGGTCAACGAATACCTGCCGCTGTCGCGCCGCGACCCCACGCGCTTCGAGGGCGCGGCGCTTGCATGGAGCCGCGGGCTCGAGGCGGCCGGACTCGGGCTGGACGACCTCGGCTTCGTCGAGACGCACGACTGCTTCACCATCGCCGAGCTGCTCGAGTACGAGGCCATGGGCCTGGCGCCGCACGGCCAGGGTGCGCGCGCGATCCTCGACGGCGTGACGCGCAAGGACGGCCGGCTGCCGGTCAATCCCTCGGGCGGCCTCAAGTCGCGCGGCCATCCGATCGGCGCGACCGGCGTGTCGCAGCACGTGATGGCGGCGATGCAGCTCGCCGGCCTGGCGGGCGACATGCAGGTGGCCACGGGACGGCCCGGTGCCGTCTTCAACATGGGCGGCGCGGCAGTCGCCAACTACCTCAGCGTGCTGGAGGCGGTGTGAGCGCAGCACAGGCGGCGAACCTCTCGGTGCTGCTGTCGCAGACCGCGGCGCTGTTTCCCGACCGGCCGGGCCTGATCCTCGAGGACCGGACCTGGACCTGGCGCGAGATCGACGCACGCGTCGACGCGCTGGTCGATGCGCTGCGCGCGCTCGGCATGCAGCCTGGCGACAAGCTGCTCGTGCAGTCGCGCAACAACATCGCGCTGTTCGAGAGCTGCTGGGCCGCGTTCCGCCTGGGCGCGGTCTGGGTACCGGTGAACGCGCGGCTCACGCCCCCCGAGGTGGCCTACCTCGGCAGCGCGAGCCGGGCCACGGTGATGCTCGCCGAGGACTGCTTCGGCGCGCACGTGGAGGCGGTGCGCGCAGCCTCGGCGCATCTGCGCCACGTGGTGACGATCGGCGTGCCGCCGCAGGGTGCGTTGGGTTACGAGGCGCTGCTCGCGGCGCACGCGGGCGCGCCCAATGCCACGGCACCGGTCGATGACTGCACGCCACTGTGGTACTTCTACACCTCGGGCACCACCGGCAAGCCCAAGGCCGCGGTGCTGACCCACGGGCAACTGGCCTTCGTGGTCACGAACCACCTCGCCGACCTGATCCCCGGTACCACCGAGCGCGACTGCTCGATCGCCGTCGCGCCGCTGTCGCACGGCGCGGGCATCCATGCGCTGCTCAACGTCGCGCGCGGCGCGGCCACCGTTCTGCCAGCCTCGGACCGGCTCGAGCCGCCCGCCATCTGGGCGCTGGTCGAGCGGCACCGGGTCAGCAACCTCTTCACCGTGCCCACCATCGTCAAGATGCTGGTGGAAGACCCGTCGGTCGATGCCTTCGACCACAGCTCGCTGCGCTACCTGATCTATGCCGGCGCGCCCATGTACCGCGCCGACCAGAAGCGCGCGCTGCACAAGCTCGGGCCGGTGCTGGTGCAGTACTTCGGCCTCGGCGAGGTCACGGGTTGCATCACCGTGCTGACCCCCTCGATGCATTCGACCGACGATGCCGATCCCCACGCGAACGTCGGCTCCTGCGGCCGGCCGCGCACCGGCATGGAGGTCGCGATCCTCGATGCGCAGATGCAGCGCCTGCCGGCCGGTGCCGTGGGAGAGATCTGCTGCCGCGGCCCCGCCGTGTTCGCTGGCTACTTCGACAACCCCGAGGCCACGGCCAAGGCGCTGCGCGGCGGCTGGTTCCACACCGGCGACCTCGGGCGCATGGACGAGCGCGGGCTGCTCTACATCACGGGCCGCGAGTCCGACATGTACATATCGGGCGGCTCCAACGTCTATCCGCGCGAGGTCGAGGAGATCCTGCTGACCCATCCGGCGGTGCGCGAGGCCGCGGTGCTGGGCTGGCCCGACGCCAAGTGGGGCGAGGTCGGCGTGGCCGTGCTGGTGTGCGAGCGCGACGACGTCGACGCCGAGGAGATCCTGCGCCACCTCGACGGCCGCTGCGCCAAGTACCGCTGGCCGCGCCACGTGCTGTTCTGGCCCGCGCTGCCCAAGTCGGGCTACGGCAAGGTCGCGAAGAACGACATCCGCCGGCTGCTGGCCGAGCGCGCGGAGATCGCGGAGGCCGCCATCGCCTGAAGTTCCATTTCCGTCCCCCACAGCGTTCGACAGATCAAGAGAAAACCCACACAACAGGAGACAAGCGCCATGAACATCCAACGCCGCACCGTGCTGCGCACCGCCGCCGCCGCATCCACGCTGGCCCTGCCGCTGCGCCACGCCTTCGCGCAGAAGAAGCCCTACAGCTACAAGTACGCGAACAACCTACCGGTCACGCATCCGATGAACATCCGGGCCAAGGAGATGGCCGATGCGATCCGCGCCGAGACCCAGGGCCAGGTCGACATCCAGATCTTTCCGAACAACCAGCTCGGCTCGGACACCGACATGCTGAGCCAGCTGCGCTCGGGCGGGGTCGAGTTCTTCACGCTGTCGGGCCTGATCCTCGCCACCCTGGTGCCCGCGGCCTCCATCAGCGGCGTGGGCTTCGCGTTCCCCGACTACGCCAGCGTCTGGAAGGCGATGGACGGCGAGCTCGGCGCCCACATCCGCCAGCAGATCGCCAAGGCCAACATCCTCGCGATGGACCGCATCTGGGACAACGGCTTCCGCCAGATCACGTCCTCGAGCAAGCCCATCGCGGCGCCGGCCGACCTGAAGGGCTTCAAGGTGCGCGTGCCGGTCTCGCCGCTGTGGACCTCGATGTTCAAGGCGCTCGAGGCCGCGCCGACCTCGATCAACTTCGCCGAGGTGTATTCGGCGCTGCAGACGAAAATCGTCGACGGCCAGGAGAACCCGCTCGCGATCATCTCGACCGCCAAGCTCTACGAGGTGCAGAAGTACTGCTCGATGAGCAACCACATGTGGGACGGCTTCTGGTTCCTCGCCAACAAGCGCGCCTGGGACCGCCTGCCGCCCGAGCTGCAGGCCATCGTGGCGCGGCACGTGAATGCCGCCGCGCTCAAGGAGCGCGCCGACGTGGCCGAGCTCAACACCGGGCTGCAGAAGGAGCTGGCCGCCAAGGGCATGCAGATCAACCAGCCCGACCCGGCCGCGTTCCGCGACCAGCTGCGCAAGGCCGGCTTCTATGCCGAGTGGAAGGCCAAGTACGGCGACGAGGCCTGGGCGCTGCTCGAGCGCAGCGTGGGCAAGCTGGCATGAGCACGCAGCGCCTGGTGGTCGCGCACGGCCATGGGCCCGCGCAGACCTTCGACCCGGCGGCGTCGAACCCGCTCGCGGCGCGCATCGAGCAGGCGCTCGGCGCCGCGGTGAGCGTCGCGGCGGGCGCGCTGGTGCTGGCCGACGTGGCGGTGCTGCTCGCGGGCGTGGTCGCGCGCTTCGTGCTGCACCAGCCGCTGATCTGGTCGGACGAGCTGGCCTCGATGCTCTTCATCTGGCTGGCGATGCTGGGCGCGGTGGTCGCGCTGCGGCGCGGCGAGCACATGCGCATGACGGCGCTGGTGTCGGGCCTCGCGCCCGAACGCCGGCAGCTGGCCGAAGCGCTCGCGCTGTGCGCGGCGCTCGCCTTCCTCGCGATGATCGCGTGGCCGGCCTGGGAGTACGCCGCGGAGGAACGCTTCATCACCACGCCCGCGCTCGACATCTCGAACGCCTGGCGCGCCGCCGCCCTGCCCGCGGGCGTGGCGCTGATGGCGCTGTTCGCGGTGCTGCGGCTGTTCCGCGACTTCGACTGGAAGACCACCACCAAGGCCGTCTGCGTGGTGGCGATCCTGGTCGCGGCCTTCGGCTTCGGGCGCGCCGTGTTCGAGGACCTGGGCCGGCTCAACCTGCTGGTCTTCTTCGTCGGCGTGGTGCTGGCCTGCGTGCTCGGCGGCATCCCGATCGCCTTCGCCTTCGGCCTCGGCACCTTCGGCTACCTCGCGCTGACCACCGACACCGCGCTGCCCGTGATCGTCGGGCGCATGGACGAGGGCATGTCGCACCTGATCCTGCTCGCGGTGCCGCTGTTCGTCTTCCTCGGCCTGCTGATCGAGATGACCGGCATGGCCAAGGCGATGGTGGCCTTCCTCGCGAGCCTGCTCGGCCACGTGAAGGGCGGGCTGTCGTACGTGCTGGTGGGCGCGATGTACCTGGTGTCGGGCATCTCGGGATCGAAGGCGGCCGACATGGCGGCGGTCGCGCCGGCGCTGTTTCCCGAGATGCAGAAGCGCGGCGCCAGCGACGGCGAGCTGGTCGCGCTGCTGGCGGCCACCGGCGCGCAGACCGAGACCGTGCCGCCGAGCCTGGTGCTGATCACCATCGGCTCGGTCACCGGCGTGTCGATCGCGGCGCTGTTCACCGGCGGGCTGCTGCCGGCCGTGATCCTCGGGCTGATGCTGTGCGTGGTGGTGCACTTCCGCAGCCGCCACGAGGACCTGAGCCGGGTCGAGCGCTCGCCCTGGTCCCAGGTGCTGCGGCTCGCGCTGGTGGCGCTGCCCGCGCTCGCCCTGCCCTTCGTGATCCGCGCCGCCGTGGTCGAGGGCGTGGCCACCGCCACCGAGGTCTCGACCATCGGCATCGTCTACGCGGTGGTGGCCGGGATCGCGATCTACCGGCAGTTCGACTGGCGCCGGCTCGGGCCGATGCTGGTGGCCACGGCCTCGCTGTCGGGCGCGATCCTGCTGATCATCGGCACCGCCACCGCGATGGCCTGGGGCCTCACGCAGTCGGGCTTCTCGCGCTGGCTCGCCGAGCTGATGGCGAACCTGCCGGGCGGCGCCGGGATGTTCCTGGCCGTGTCGCTGGTGATCTTCGTGATCCTCGGCTCGGTGCTCGAGGGCATCCCGGCGATCGTGCTGTTCGGCCCGCTGCTGTTTCCGATCGCGCGCCAGCTCGGCATCCACGAGGTGCACTATGCGATGGTGGTGGTGCTGTCGATGGGCCTGGGCCTGTTCGCGCCGCCGCTGGGCGTGGGCTACTACGCGGCCTGCGCGATCGGGCGCGTGCAGCCCGATGCGGGGATCGGGCCGATCGTGGGGTACATGCTGGCGCTGCTGGCGGGGACGATCGTGGTGGCGGCGGTTCCGTGGCTGTCGATCGGCTTCCTCTGAACTAGCTTCGCACCACGCTGCGGAAGGCCACCGACAGCGCCTCGAGCGCCGCGCGCGGCCTTCCTTCCCCCACACGCGTGTGCAGCAGCACCGGCAGGCGCGGCAACTCGGGCAACCCGAGTCGCGCGCCCACATCGACCGCGCCGAAGGGCAGCATGCGCGGCGCCAGCGCGGCCACGCCGAGGCCGGCCATGACGGCAGCCGCGACGGCGGCGACGCCACCGCCGACGAAGACCTCGGTCCAGGACACGCGCGCCTCGTCGAGCAGCCGCGCGGCCAGCGCGCGCACGCCACAGGGCTCGGCCATGGTGGCCAGCGGCAGCGGCTCGCCCGCGCGGTGCTGCCAGGTCGGCGCCGCGAACCAGCCGAACCGTTCCTCGGCCAGCAGCTCGCCGTCGTTGCGGCCCGCATGCAGGCGCACGATCACGGTGTCGAGTTCGCGCCGGTCGAAGCTCTGCAGCAGCTCGCCCGAGGAGCCGATGCGGATCTCGATCAGCAGCTGCGGGTCCTGCGCGTTCATGCGCGCGATCAGCGCGGGCAGCTCGGGGCCCGCCACGTGGTCGCTGATGCCGATGGTGAGCCGCTGCCGCGCCTGCGCGAAGGCACCGAGCGCACGGTCGTGCACCGCCAGCAGCTCGCGCGCGTGCTCGAGAAAGGCCGCGCCCTTGGCCGACAGCTCCACGTGCCGCGGCGTGCGCTCCACCAGCCGGCAGCCGAGCCGCTCCTCGAGCCGCTTGAGCTTGAGGCTGATGCCGGCCTGCGTGGTCTGCAGCGCCTCGGCCGCGAGCGTGAAGCTGCCGAGCTCGACGATGCGGATGAAGGCCAGGACGGCATCGAGATCGAGGGGGCGTGCAATCATTTCAAAAAATTGTCGTTGATATATTTATCCATAGCAATTCCGTATGACTAGCATCGTCCGACATCACCACCCCCTTGAAGGAATCACGATGCCCATCAGCCATGTCTTCCTGCGTGCCGGCAAGCCCGAGGCCTATCGCAAGGCGATCCTCGACGGCCTCGGCCGCGCGCTCAGCGACGCGCTCGGCGTGTCCGAGGACAACCGCTTCATGACGCTCAGCGAGCACGAGCCCGCGAATTTCCGCCACGGCAACGCCTACGGCGTGACGCGCAGCGACGACGTGGTCTACATCAGGATCACGGTGTTCGACACGCGCAGCGCGCAGCAGAAGCAGGCGCTGTTCCGGCGGCTCGCGGAGCTGCTCGCCGAGAGCCCCGGCCTGCGCGGCGAAGACCTGTTCGTGAACATCGTCGACTCGCCGAAGGAGAATTGGTCGGTGGGCCATGGCCTCGCGCAATTCGCCTGAGGCCCGGCCGACGAGATCCACGATGGAGACATCCCATGCTCGATATTGCAGAGGTCGCGCAGCGCGCCGGCCTGGCGCCTTCGGCGCTGCGCTTCTATGAACGGCGCGGACTGATCGAGTCCGCGGGCCGCACCGGCCTGCGGCGCGCCTACCGGCCCGAGGTGGTCGCGCGGCTGGCGCTGATCCACTGCGCGAAGTCGGCCGGCTTCTCGCTCGCGCAGATCGGCCGCTTCCTCGCGTCCACGCCCAAGGACGTCGAGCTGCGACGCAGCATGGCCAAGCGCGCCACCGAGCTCGACCACGAGATCGAGCGACTGCAGACCATGCGCGACAGCCTCAAGCACGCGGCCGTGTGCACGCATGCCTCGCTGGTCGAATGCCCGAAGTTCAAGGCCAACTTCCGCGAGCTGGTGCGTTAGCAAGAAACCTCGAAGAAGCGCTTGACTTGAACCGAAGTTCAAGTCGTAGATTGGCCGTCCCCTTCACCACCGGAAGACAGGACATGCCGCTTCATCCCCAGGCACAGGCGCATCTGGATCGCCTCGCCGCCACCCGCTTCTCCGACATGCACACGCTCGCGCCCGACGCGATCCGACAGGGCATGCGCCGCATGCTCGCGGCGCTGCCGCCCGGCGCGCCGGTGGCCTCGGTCGCCGACCGGCGCATCGACACCGCGCCCGGGCCGCTCGACGTGCGCATCTACCACCCGTCGCCGCAGCAGGTGCTGCCAGTCATCGTGTTCTTCCACGGCGGCGGCTTCGTGCTCGGCGACCTCGACACGCACGACGGCCTCGCGCGCGCGCTCGCCATGGCGACGCAGGCGGTCGTGGTCTCGGTGGCCTATCCGCTGGCGCCCGAGCACAAGTTCCCGGCCGGTGTCGACGCGGCCTTCGCGGCCACCGCCTGGGTGGCCGAGCATGCGGCGCAGCTCGGGGCCGACGGGCATCGGCTCGCGGTCGCGGGCGACAGCGCCGGCGGCAACCTCGCGGCGGTGGTCGCGCTGAAGGCGCGCGATGCCGCGGGACCGCGGATCGCGCACCAGCTGCTGATCTATCCCGATGTCGATTTCCGCCGCATCAACACCTCGATCCAGGCCTATGCAGGGCAGTACGGCAACATCGGCCGCGAGATGCAGCACTGGTTCATGGACCACTACCTCGGCGACGCGGCACTGAAGACCCATGCGCTGGTCTCGCCGCTGCTGGCCGGGGACCTGCGCGGACTGCCGCCGGCCCATATCGTCACGGCCGAGTTCGATGCGCTGCGCGACGAGGGCGAAGCCTATGGCGATCGCCTGCGCGAGGCCGGCGTGCCGGTCAGCGTGAAGCGCTACGACGGCATGATCCACGAGTTCATGCGCTGGCCCTTCGACGCAACGCGCGAGGCGCTGGCCGATGCCGCGCGGGCGCTGCGGCCCACGCTGTTCGCGGCGTAGCGGCCTCAGGCCTGCGGATGCGGCCGAGCGCGGTCTGCGCGGCGAGCTGGGTTTCGAAGCCGGGGCTCTGGTCGAGCGCGTCGCTGGTCATGTCCGTGCGGATGGCGCCCGGCGAAACGGCATTGGCGCGGATGCCTCGCACGCCGAACTCCTTGGCCATGTAGCGCGTGAGCACTTCCAGCCCACCCTTGAAGGCGGCACAGGGCGCGACGCCCGGTGTCACGACACGCGTGGTCGCGCTCGCGAACGGATACTGGCCTGGCACGCCTGAGCGCGCACCGCGGGCAACGCCCGCTCAGTTGTCGTCTACGCGCACGAAGGACTCGAGCACCTTGACCATGCGTGCGAGCTGCGGGCCGATGTCCTGCTCGAGCAGCTCGCGGCCGAAGCGGCTGGCCGAGCCGCCGACGTTGAAGGTCACGACGTTGCCGTCGGCCTGCCGGATGGCCGCGCCCACGCCGCTGATGTCGCTCTCCCAGCCGCGCACGACCATCGTGAAGCCGCGCTCGCGCCAGTGGGCGAGCGAGGTCTCGATCGCCTGCTGCGTCTGCGGCCAGCGCTCGCGGTCGGCCAGCCGGATCTCGCCCAGCAGCCGCTCGCGCTCCTTCGCATCGAGCGCGCAGAGGTAGGCGTGGCCCATCGCCGAGCGCGCCACGGGCAGCCGCGAACCGATGTCCAGGCCCAGCGACAGCGGCGCGCTCGAGCGGCAGTTCTCCACGTAGAGCATCGACAGCCCGTTGCGGATGCCGAGCGACACCGAGGCGTCGTAGCGGTCGGCCAGGTCCTGCATGTAGGGCCGCGCGATGCGCCGCAGCTTGAGGTTCGACACCATCGTGATGCCGAGCGCGACCAGGCTGTCGCCATGCGCGTACTTGCCGGTCTCGCGCGAGTGGCGCAGGTAGCCCGCCACGACGAGGGTGTAGGCGAGGCGCGCGATCGTGGGCTTGGGCAGGCCGGTGCGACGCGCGAGCTCGGTGCTGGTGAGCCATTTCTCGTCGGGGCCCCAGGCGGCCAGGATGTCCAGCCCGCGCGCCAGCGCGGTCACGAAGCGCGGGCTGTCGGCACCCTCCTCGAAGTCGATCTGCTTGGTGCGGCCCATTCGTTTCTCTCAATTTAATTTCGTTTGACGGAATTATATTTTCCGCAGTTGGAAACGGTTCATGGAATTCCCTATACGAGAGAAACGCGAGCGGAAAGATACTCGCCGTCGTTCGAAAGAACGTTCCATAAATCTAATTCCGCTTAACGAAATTAAAAGATTCACGCGGAACCCATCCCCACACGCAGGAGACATCTCGTGAAGTTCCATCGCCATCCGGGCCGCCGCGCCACCCTTCTCTCGCTCATCGCCGCCGCGACGCTGGCCGCATGCGGCGGCGGTGGCGGCGATTCGTCGGGCGCCAGCGCCGCGGCGCTGGCCGCCGCCATCGCCGCGCAACAGGCCGGTGCAGGCGGCGCGGGCGCCGGCAATCCCCCGGCACCGCCGCCCCCGGCCGCACCCGAGCCCGAGGAAACGCGCGCGCAGGACGGCCGCCAGTTCACGGTCGACGAGACCAAGCTGCCGTTCGCGGCCATCTCGGGCGCGCCCGACACCGACCGCTGGTGGGGCGTGCTCGAGGGCGCGGGCTACCGCGTCGAAGTGCCGAAGAACTGGAACGGCATGCTCGTGATGTACGCGCACGGCTACGGCGGCACGGGCCCGGTGGTGAGCGTCAGCGATCCCACCATCCGCGCGCACCTGATCGGCCAGGGCTATGCCTGGGCCGCGTCGAGCTACACCAAGAACTACTACGACGTGCGCGCCGGCGTCGAGGACACCAACGCGCTCGCGCTGGCCTTCCAGCGCATCGCCTCGCAGAACGGTCGCACGCTCGATGCGCCGCGCAAGACCTACATCGTCGGCCAGTCGCTCGGCGGCCACGTGGCCGCGGCCGCGGTCGATGCCGAGGCGACGGAGACGGCCAACCACAAGGTGCGCTATGCGGGCGCGGTGCCGATGTGCGGCGTGCTCGGCGACACCGAGCTCTACAACTACTTCGGCGCCTCGCAGATCGCGGCGCAGCAGCTGGCGGGCCTGCCCGTCAACGGCTGGCCCGTGAGCAACTGGAATGACCTGCTGCCCACGGTGCGCGCCGCGCTGTTCACGCGATTCCCGAGCGCGACGACCGCGCAGGGCGAGAAGTACAAGGCCATCGTCAAGAACCTCACGGGCGGCGAGCGCCCGATGTTCGACGCCGGCTTCGCGGGCAGCATGAACGCCACCGTGTGGGGCACCTTCGGCCGCGACGGCACCATCAACGGCATCCTCAACCGCGACGGCTACGACACCACCGGCATCGTCTACCAGCTCGACAACGACCCGGCGCAAAGCCCGGAGGAAGTCACCTTCAACCAGGGTGCCTACCGGCTGCATGCCGACCCCGAGGCCAACCGGCTGCGGCGCGACGGCCTGCGCTGGTTCCCCAAGTCCAATGCGCGCATCGACGTGCCGGTGGTGACCATCCACACGCTGGGCGACGTTTACGTGCCGTTCAGCATGGAGCAGATCTACAAGCGCCGCGCCGATGCGCTGGGCACCTCGAAGTGGCTCGTGCAGCGCGCGATCCGCGGCATCAGCCACTGCGACTTCACGACCGAGGAACAGACCCAGGCCTTCGACGCGATGACGAACTGGGAGCAGAACGGCGTGAAGCCGGCCGGCGACGAGGTGCTCGACGCCGCGACCGTGGCGCGCGCCGACTACGGCTGCAAGTTCTCCTCGGCCAGCCGCGGCGGCTGTCCCGCGCCCTGACGGCGCCGGTGCGGCCCGTCCCGTTCGCGGGGCGGCCGCACCGCCCTTTCCGTTTTCCTCGTTCGCACGTCCTGCCATGAAACAACCCACCCTCACCCGCCGTGCGCTGCACGCCCTGCTGCTGGCCGCCGGCCTCGCCGCCGCTCCCGCCTTCGCGCAGTCCGATGCCTTTCCGGTGCGGCCGATCCGCGTGCTGATCGGCTTCACCGCCGGCGGCTCGACCGACGTGCCCTTCCGCGTGCTGGCCGAGAACGCCTCGAAGATCCTCGGCCAGCCGGTGATCATCGAGAACAAGCCCGGCGCGGGCGGCGTGCTGCCCGCGCAGACCATGCAGGCCACCGCGCCCGACGGCTACACGCTCGCGCAGGTGCCGCTGCCGGTGTTCCGCCTGCCCTACACCACCAAGCTCAACTGGGACCCGGCCAACGACCTGAGCTACGTGATCGGCCTCGCCGGCTATTCCTTCGGCCTGGTGGTGCCCGCCGATTCGCCGATCAAGTCGATGCGCGAGTACCTCGCCTATGCCAAGGCCAACCCGGGCCGCCTGAGCTACGGCACGCCGGGTGCGCTCACAACGCTGCACCTGACGATGGAAGCGATCGCGATCCAGGCCGGCGTGGAGTTCAATCACGTGCCCTACAAGGGCAACTCCGAATCGCTGCAGGCGGTGCTCGGCGGCCACGTGATGTCGGTGGCCGACACGCCGGGCTGGGGCCCGTACGTCGACCAGGGCAAGCTGCGGCTGCTGTCGACCTGGGGCGAGACTCGCTCGAAGAAGTATCCGAACGCGCCCACGCTCAAGGAGTCGGGCATCGACATGGTGCAGGCCTCGCCCTTCGGCCTGGTGCTGCCCAAGGGCGCGAACCCGAAGGTGGTCGCGATCCTGCACGACGCCTTCAAGAAGGCGATGGAGATGCCCAACTACCAGGAGTCGCTCGCCAAGTTCGACATGGAGACCTTCTACATGGACAGCGCGGCCTACAAGCAGTACGCGGTGCGCACCATGAAGACCGAGAAGGCCGTGATCGACAAGCTGGGCCTGGGCACGGCGGCCGCCGCCAAGTAGGCGGCCGCCCGCCGGGGCTCAGAACAGGTTGCCGACGTTGAACAGCGTCAGCAGCCCCAGCACGCCGAAGATGACGGCGGCCACGCCGTGCACCAGCCGCATCGAGACCTTGGCCGCGATCTTCTCGCCGAGGAAGACCGCGGGCGCGTCGGCCAGCATCATGCCCAGCGTGGTGCCGATCACGACCTGCACCACGTCGGGATAGCGCGCGGCCAGCGCCACAGTCGCGATCTGCGTCTTGTCGCCCATCTCCGCGAGGAAGAAGGTGATGACCGTGGTGCCGAAGGCGCCGAAACGGCTCTTCGTCTTCGCGGCGTCGTCGTCGATCTTGTCGGGGATCAGCATCCACGCGGCCATGGCCAGGAACGAGGCGCCGATCACCCAGCGCAGGATGTTCGGCCCCATGGCCTGGGCCACCCAGCCGCCGAGCGCGCCCGCGGCCGCGTGGTTGACGACGGTGGCGGTGAAGATGCCCGCCACGATCTGCCAGGGTTTGCGAAAGGTCGCGGCCAGGATGATCGCGAGCAGTTGGGTCTTGTCGCCCATTTCCCCGAGCGCGACCACGCCCGTGGATACGAGTAAGGCTTCCATGATGAAAAGAGAACTCCCTGGGCCAGCGACGCGAAGACCACGCCACTTCCCGGCCCATACCGAGGTGACGTGGTCAAAGGTCTTGCCAGGCTCTAAAGCTGCTCGCGCCATGGCCGAAGGCCAAGTGTGTTGACGCGGGCTCCTGCGTTGCGCAGGTCAGCTACTCCCCAATGACTGAGGCCGCGATCTTAGGGGCGAGCGTCGAATCGCCCTCGTCTTTTCGACGAATGTCCCCGTGTCGAGAGCGAGTTGCATTACCGGGCATGCGCGCTCAGGGCGCGAGCGTGAGCTTGAGGATCTGGTTGCCGTGGTTCGCGCCCACATAGACGGTGCCGTCGGCGGCCACCGCCACGCCGATCGGGAAATTGAAGGCGATCGGCGCGCCGGTGCCGTCCTGCAGGGTGCTGATCTCGCCCGCGGGCGTGACCACGCGCGCCACGCCATCCCAGGCGTGGGTCAGGAACACGTTGTCGTGCCCATCCACCGCCACGCCGTACGAATAGCCGAGCTTGGCCGGCGTGGCCACCGTTCCGTCGACCACGCCCGCGCCCGCGTTGCCGTTGGCGCAATCGCCCAGCAGCGTGCTCACCGTGGCACTGGCCACGTCGATCTTGCGCAGGCAGGGACTGTCGGTGTCGGTGTCGTAGAGCGTCTTGCCGTCGCGGCTGAGCGCCAGGCCCTGCGGGCGCGCGAACTGGGCGACCGTGCCGACGCCGTCGAGGTAGGCCTGCGTGCCGTCGCCCGCCAGCGTGCTCGTGGTGCCGTCGGGCGCGACCTTGCGCACGCGCTTGTTCTCCGTGTCCGCCACGAAGAGGTTGCCCGCGCTGTCGAGCGCGATGCCGGTGGGGTTGTTGAACATCGCGGTGGCCGGACTGTCGGCGTATCCGCTGCTGCCGGTGCCGACCCAGGTGCTGGCGGTCGTGGCGTTGGGCGCGATCCTGCTGATGCGATGCTGGTCGCTCACGTAGAGGGTGCCGTCGGCCGCCAGTGCCAGGCCGACCGGCGCATTCATCGTCGTCCCCGGCGTCACCTCGGCACCGCTGCCGCTGGCCGTGTCGATCCGATAGACCGAGCCATTGCCGCCCATGGCCACGTAGAGCTTCGCGCCGCTCGCATCGAGCGCGAGCTGATAGGGGCTGCTGTAGCTCACGCCCGTCGTCGCCAGCACGGTGGCGACCCAGGGCTTGACCGTCAACGTGGCGGCGCGGCTGGTCACGCTGCCGCTGGCGCCCGTCACCCGCACGCGCAGTTGCTGGCCGCTGTCGGCCAGTTGGCTGGCGGCCGTGCGGAAGCTGTCGCCGGTGGCGCCGGCGACATCGCTCCAGTGGGCACCGCCGTCGGTGCTGCGCTGCCACTGGTAGGCCGTGGCGTGCACGGCCTGCACCTTCAAGGTGGCGGACACGCCCTGGCCCACGGTGGTGTTCGATGGCTGCGTCGTGATCGAGGCCGCGGCTGGAGCGGGTGCCGGCGGAGGTGTCTGCGCGGCAGGCGCGGGAGCGGGAGCGGGAGCGGGAGCGGGAGCGGGAGCGACCGGGAAGCCGGCAAAGCCCCCGCCACCGCCGCCGCCCCCACAGGCCACCAGCACGAGATTCATGACCAGCAACGCGACGGGTGTGCGCGCTGCACGGCAAACGGCAAGACGGGTGTTCATGAGAGGCCTTCCTTCTTTCAAGTGAGTGGATGAGAAGGCCTCCACGGTAGGGATCGCGACACCTGCGATCTAGTGTCGAAGGTCATCGACTTTCGGCGGAAAAAAGACGCTCAGGCGTGCCTGCTGACGGGCGTCGTTTCGTGTCGCGTCAGCGCTGCGAGGGCCTGCAGCAGCCTGTCGGCCGCCACCGGCTTGAGCAACACCTGCAGGCCTGCGTCGTGCATCTGCTGCTGCCGTCGTGGCGCGGTTTCCCCGGTGATCAGCAACACCTGCAAGCCGGGGCCGAAGCGCGCGCGCAGCCGCTGCGCCACGGCCAGCCCGTCGGCGCCATCGGCCAGCCGCACGTCGCACAACAACACGTCGACCGGGGCGCCCGCCTGCGCGGCCTGCGCCAGCACGGCCTCGGCTTCGGCCTCGCTGGCCACCGCGTCGATGGCCACGCGATGCGCCTGCAGCAGCCCGGTCACGGCCTGGCGGATCGGCGCCTCGTCGTCGATCAGCAGCACGCGTCGCGGCAAGGGCAGGACGGCGTCGGGGCGCGCGATGGACGGCGCGACACCCGAGGCCGACACCGCCGGCAGCACCATGCGGAAGCGGCTGCCGCGCCGCGGGCGCGAATGCACCTGCAGCGGATGCGCCAGCAGGCGCGAGAGCCGTTGCACGATCGACAGGCCGATGCCCAGCCCCTGTGCGCGATCGCGGCCCGGATTGTCGACCTGGTAGAACTCGTCGAAGATGCGGCCCAGGTGCTCGGGCGAGATGCCGATGCCGGTGTCGCAGACATCGATCCACACCAGCGGCCCGCGCGCACGGGCGGCCACCACCACGCCGCCGCGCGGCGTGTACTTGAGCGCGTTGTCCACCAGATTGGAGAGCAGCCGCTGCAACAGCTGCGGGTCGCTCAGCACCCAGCACGGCGTGGCGCGCAATCGGAGTTGCAGGTCCCTGCCGGTCGCCTGCGCCGCGAACACGTTGTTGAGCGCGAGGAACAGCGGATTGAGCTCCACCGGCCGGATCCGCGGTGCCACCTCGCCGGCGTCCAGCCGCGAGATGTCCAGCAAGGTATCGAGCGAATCGCCGAGCGTTCCGACCGCATCCATCAGCCGCACCGCGTGGTCCCATTCCTCGCTGCCCTGCAGCTTCTTCTCGATCACCGCGCCGAACAGCGCGATCGCATGCAGGGGCTGGCGCAGGTCGTGGCTCGCCGCGGCGAGAAAGCGCGTCTTCTCCTCGCTGGCGCGCTGCGTCGCGGCGATCTGGTGGCTCAGCTGCTCGGCCAGCGCCTCCTTCTCGAAGCGCATGGTCAGCGAGGCCGTCAGCAGCCGATGGTGCTGCAGCGCGAAGGTGATCATCACGCACATGTAGAGCAGGCAACCGGTGGCCAGGAACAGGTGCACCGTGTCGCCGCGCCAGGCCAGCGCCAGGGTCAGGCTCGCCATGCTGGGCACGATGAAGCGCGGGATGTTGCGCTTGAGAACCGCCAGCGACAGCGCACCGCCCGCGCAGCCGCCCATCATCATGACGATGACCATGACCCAGAGCCCGAGGTTGCGCCCCGGCGGCACGCACAGCCAGGGCGCGAGGCCCCAGACGCAGGAGCGCAGCAGCACGTTGCGCGCATTGAAGCGCGCCCAGTACTCGGGATGCTCGGCCGCATCGGGGCTGCGCCGGTAGCGCCGGTAGGCGCGTCGCAGCGTCAATGCCAGGTGCAGCGCCATCCACAGCAGCACCTGCCAGCGCCAGGTGGCCACGAACAGGCCGATGCCCAGCGCCTGGGCCGTGAGCATGTCCGCGAGATAGGCGGCCGGCGCATTCGCATGGACCGCCGCCACCTGTTCGCGCAGCACCCGCCGGGCCAGTTCGGGTGGGGGTGACTCAGTCATCGCGAGCATGCGGGCATCTCCCATCGAAGGCCGCATGGCGCGGAGAGCTTATCGAAGGCTGCTGATGAGCTGGGCCCGCGAGCGCATGCCGAACAGCAGCAGCAAGGTAGACACATGGTTCTTGACCGTGCCCTCGGTCAGGTGCGACAGCTGCGCGATCTCCTTGTTCGACTTGCCGGCCAGCAGCCAGTCGAGGATCTCGACCTGGCGCGCATTGAGCTGCGGCTGCGACTCGGCGCGCGCCGGCGTCGTGGGCGCACCGCTCGAGGTCGTCGATGGCCGGGCCGGCAGGCCGATCAGGTCGTTGTCCCTCACGTAGCGCAGCACCTCGCCCAGATGGCCGGTCTTGGGCAGGAAGGCCTGCGCCCCGAGCGCCATCGCGCCGTGCATCAGCGCATGGCTGTCCTTGCCCGAGAGCACGATCACGGGCGAGGAAGGAAAGGCGCGCCGGAAGCGCACCAGGGTGTCCAGCCCCTGCGAGTCGGGCAGGTCGAGATCGAGCAGCACCAGGTGGTGCGAGGCCTCATGGAGCGCGTAGAGGTGCAAGGCGTCGGCGAGGCAGCGCGCCTCGTGCACCGGCACGCTGCCGGTCTCCGCGAGCAGCAGCGCGCGCAGGCCCAGGCGCACCAGCTCATGGTCGTCGACCACCAGGATGCCGCGCGCCGGCAGGGGCAGGCCGGCTTCGCTGCGCAGCGACGCGGCATGCGGTGACAGGGGTGTGGCGTGGGCCATGGGCGGGCATCTTAGTGCTGCCTCGAGCGAAAACCGAAATGACCAAAGTCATGAAAGCAGCTGCTGTGCGGCGAACGATCGGCGCCATCGGCAAGGGACTCGCCCTTTGGGATATTGCGCGATCCTCGCTGGTGTCGTCGCCAGTCCTGCTGCACGTCGAAAAGGAGCGACCGCTTCGAGGATTCCAGTCTTCTGCGGGCTCATTCGCCACGCAAACGCGCTCACCTACGCAAGAAGAGATAGCTCTTCTGGACGCCTCGGCTCATGAGTGCCGCGCAGCGCGGCCCGCGCTCAAATCGCGATCGAAGGCAGCGCCTGCCCTTGCGCGGCGCGTGGTCCCACCACGATGCGCTGGGGCCGTTCCGCGCGCGGCAGCGGCTCGGGCAAGGCCTCGGGTGCGGCCGTGCCGAGCGCGCCCCACACGGCCGCGAAGCGCACGTCGGCTTCCTTGCGCAGGCGCGCGATCTGCTCGATCTCCTGGGCTGCGACCTTCATGCGGCCGCCGCGCGTTCGCTGGTGCAGCACGTGAATGGCCGCCTGGGCCGCGTCCTCGGCGCCCACCCATGCCGCGAAGGCGGCGTCCCGGTTGTCTTGCATGCTTGTTCCCCAGCGAAGAAGTTGGGCGCAGTCGCAATCATCTACGCCTTGATACACCGTATCGATCGGACCGCGCGTCTTCTGTAGGTCATTGCCGACTCGGCCTGCCGGTGGAGGACTGCCCGCCGCCCGCGCCGGCGGCCGATCATTCTTCCGACCAAGACCTCGAGGAAAAAAACCATGTCCCAGCTCAGCGTCGATCTCTACCAAAGCGTCACCGATCCCGAGAAATTCATGGCCGTTCCGTCCGGCACCGATCCCGCCGAACTGACCGGGCCGATGGTGTTCGACCGGGACTACGGGCAGGTGGTGCGCTACCGCCAGGGCTTCGAGTTCGACCCCACGCAGGACTACGCGGGCGCCAACGCCGCCAAGATCGCCGCCGACATCCTCACGGTCCGGTGGGCGCTCTATCGCCGCGACGCTTGAGACCTGGCGGCGAGCGGCTCAGGAAGTCCCGATCTGACGCGCCTCCGCCTCGATCACGAGGCGGTCGATGCGTTCGTCGGGCAGGTTGACCAGCAGCTCCACGTGCCGACGGATCGCATGCATGGTCTGCACGAAGGCGTCGTCGCCAAGCTCCGCGCCCGGTGCGCGCGGGTCGGGATGCGACCAGTGCGCCGAGGCGGGCTGGCCGGGCCAGACCGGGCAGGTCTCGCCCGCGGATTCGTCGCAGAGCGTGATCACGAGGTCCATGTGCGGGGCCGAGGCCGCACCGAATTCTTCCCAACTCTTGCTGCGCAGCCCTTCGGTCGGCAGACCCGCGCCCCGTAGCGCCTCGAGCGTGCGCGGATCGGCCTGGCCGTCGGCCGTGGGCGCATGGCCCGCGGAATGCGCGACGAAGCGGCCGTGGCCCAGTTGGTTGAGCAGCGATTCGGCGATCAGGCTGCGCGCGGCATTGCTGTTGCAGAGGAACAGGACGTGGACGGGATGGCCAGGATTCATGGCGTGACGCGAGGCCGCGCGTCGCGGCCCGGTTTGTTGCGGACCCGGGCATTGACGCCGCTTCCGATGACGCACGCATGACACCCCCGCGCCGGCGTGTGTAGTGCCGGCGTCACCTTCGCTGCGCAGGATGGCGTCTTTCTCCACTTCATCGAAAGCACCGCATGTCCACCGACGCCAAGCTCATCGCCGCCGCCGAACTCGCCGACCACTACATCGAGATCATCCTGTCGGAAGAACCGGCCCTGTTGGTCGAGAAGATCGCCGACCAGGGCGCGAAGGACATCGCCAAGTCGGCCAAGGCGCTGGCCGAGTTCCGCCTGCAGCTGGCGAAGGCGCTGGCCGAGCAGCCGATCCCCGAGTACTTCGAGGAATCGGAAGAGGAAGAAGAGGAGTCGGAGGAAGAGTCGGCCGAGGACGGCGAAGAAGCCAAGGACGAGCACGCCGACAAGTAAGCGGCCCGCTCCCGCGCCGTTCAGCCGCCCACGAGGCTGTCGAGCGCCGAGGCGCGCCGCGCGGCGCCTTCGCGCGCGCCCGGCGCGAATTCGATCAATGCGCCATGCGTCATCGCGAGGTCCGGCGCCTCGGGCGACGGCGTGGCGGCGGTGTGCAGCACCAGCGCGTACGGCCCCTCGCCGCGCGCGCTGAGCCGCTGCTCCACCGCGCGGCCGATGGGCGTGGCGGCATCGGTCTTCGCGCTCGCGCGCGGCGACGAGAACACCAGCGCGCTGCCGCCGAGCGCGATCACGGCCAGCCGCACGCCGCTGCCCGGCAGCGCCACGGCTTCGCCGACATGCACCGCCACCTCGCCATGCCCGTCGCCGAGCAGCGCGCGGTAACGCTCGAGCGTGGCGTCGAGGTCGTGCACCGCGAGCGCGAGGCTGGCGACGCCGAGCGCGCCATTGGGATGCGTGCGCGCATCGCCCTCGGGCACGCGCAGCGCGCGCGGCGTGAGGTCGCCGCACAGAAAAGGCAGGTCGGCCGTCGCGGGCCGCGCGGTCTGCCAGCGCAGTCGTTCGCCGTCGGGGCGCACGCGGCCCCCGTCGAGCGGGCCGTCGAGCGCGAGCCCGCGCGCCTTGGCCTCCTCGACGGTGATCGCGGTGCTGCGCGGCAGCAGCGCGAAGTCGACGATGCCTTCGCCATGGCGCTGCAGCAATTGCCACCAGCGCTCCTCGGGCGAGGGCGCGCGCCAGGCGATCAGCTCGAAGTAGCTGCCGTCCTGGAACACCACCAGCGCGTTGTGCGTGGTGCGGCCCGGATGGTCGCCGCCGCGCAGCACCTGGAAGCCGAGCGCCGCGTAGTCGGCGATGGCGCTCTCGAGGTCGTGCACCGCGATGACGATGTGGTCGAGTTTCAATGACATGGTCGTGTGTTCTCCCGTTGGGGGCGTGTGAAGTTCAGGAGGCGGTGCGCGCGGCGCCGTCGCCGCCCAGGTAGGCATCGCGGATGCGCGGGTCGTCGAGCAGCGCGGCGGCCGGGCCCGAGAGCACGATGCGCCCGGTCTGCAGCACGTAGCCGTGGTGCGCGATCTGCAGCGCGAGGCTGGCGTTCTGCTCGACCATGAAGACCGAGACGCCCTGGGCATTGATGCGCGCGATCAGCTCGAGCACCTTGTCCACGTACAGCGGCGACAGGCCCATGGTCGGCTCGTCCATGCAGATGAGCTGCGGGCGGCCCATGAGCGCGCGCGCCATCGCCACCATCTGCTGCTCGCCGCCCGAGAGCGTGACGGCCTGGAAGTCGATGCGTTCGGCCACGCGCGGGAACAGCTCGAGCATGTGCTCGAGGTCCTCGGCCACCGCGCGGCGGTCGTTGCGCGCGTAGGCACCCATCAGCAGGTTCTCGCGCACGGTCATCGCCGGGAACAGCCGGCGCGCCTCGGGCACCGAGCCGATGCCCTTGCGGATGATCTGCGGCGTGCTCAGGCCCAGCGTCGAGACGCCGTCGAACAGCACCTCGCCCGAACGCGGCTTGAGCAGGCCCAGCACGATCTTCATGGTGGTCGACTTGCCGCTGGCATTGCCGCCGAGCAGGCTCACGATCTGGCCCTTGCGCACCTCGATGTCGAGGCCGAAATGGGCTTGCACCGGGCCGTAGAAGCTGTTGACCTTGCGCAGCTGCAGCAGCGGATGAACGGCGGTGCGGGCCGCGGGGCCAGCGGCCGGCACGGCCGGTGCGGCATGGTCCTCGTCGCGCCCGTCTCCCCACAACGGCGACGGCGGCAGGCCCGTGCGGGCGACGGTGGCGATCATGCGGGCACCGCCTCGGGCCGTGCCTGCCCCACCTGCCGGTGGCCGAGGTAGGCCTCGATCACCGCGGGGTCGTTGCGCACGTCGTCGGGCCGGCCCTCGGCGATCTTGCGGCCGTCGTCGAGCACGGCCACGCGGTCCGACAGCTGCATCACGAGGTCGAGCTTGTGCTCGATCAGCAGGATGGTCTGGCCGCGCGCCTTCAGGCCGCGGATGATCTCGAGCATCTCGGCGGTCTCGCTCTCGTTCATGCCGGCCGTGGGTTCGTCGAGCAGCAGCAGCCGGGGCTGGAGCGCGAGTGCGCGCGCGATCTCCACCCGGCGTCGGTTGGCGTACGAGAGGCTGTAGGCCGGGTGGTCGATGCGCGGCGCCAGCCGTTCGCCGAACAGCGCGACGATCTCGAGCGCATCCCGGCGCAGTGTCTGCTCCTCGCGCCGCACGGCGGCGGGCTGCACCAGCGCGAGCGCGAGCTCGGCCATCGCCCCCAGGCCCGGCACGCCGCCCACGCGCGGCTTCACGGCGCGCAGCCGCGTGTGCGCGCCGACCAGCACGTTGTCGAGCACCGAGAGGTTGGCGAACACGCGCCCATGCTGGAAGGTGCGCGCCAGGCCGCGCGCGGCGAGTTGCTGCGCGGGCAGGCCCGTGATGTCCCGGCCCTCGAACAGCACCTGCCCTGCGTCGGGCCGGTCCAGGCCGGTCACGAGGTTGAAGAGCGTGGTCTTGCCGGCCCCGTTGGGGCCGATCACGCTGAGCAGTTCGCCTTCGGCCACGTGCAGGTCGACCGCGTTCACGGCCGTGAGGCCGCCGAAGCGGCGCACCAGGCCGCGGATCTCAAGCAGCGATGGCATCGCCCGCTTCCTGCGGCGCGTTGGCGGCCTGCGCCTTCGAGTTCACGAGCTTCACCTCGGCGCGGATGTTCTGCGGGTTGCGCAGCAGGTTGAGGATCGGGCAGTTGCGCTCCACTGCCTCGAACAGCGCGTCGACCTCGGCTTGGCTCGCGGGCGAATCGATGTGCACCGTGTAGCCGATCTGGTGCGGCCAGATCGGCGTGCTCTCGTGGCCCGGCTTGCCGCCGCGCGGATCGATGAGGCCCGTGACCTCGACCTCGAGGCTCTCCAGCGGCACCTGCCGCTCGGCCGCCTGGATCAGGAAGATGTGCGTGACGCAGGTGCCGAGCACGCCGAGCTGCAGCTCGGGCGAACTCGGGCCGAGGTCGTAGCCCGCGAAGTTCGGCGGGCTGTCGCTGATGACCTGGTGGTCGCGGATGCGCAGGCGGCGCACGCCGCTGCGGCCCTCGGCCTTCACGCTCGCCTTCAGTTGCAGCGGCTGCGCGCTACCCGCGTCGACGGCGGCATTGCGCGCCAGCACGGCGGCGCGCTTCTCGGCGAGGTAGTCGTTGAGATGGCTCATGGTGTGTGGTTCTTTCTTCAGACGGTGCCCAGCAGGCCTTGCGGGCGGAAACGGATCAACAGCAGCAGCGCGACGCCGTAGATCAGCATGCGGTACTCGGCGGTGACGCGGAACAGTTCGGGCAGGCTCACGAGCGCGACCGCGCCGAGCAGCGCGCCGCTGATGTTCCCGAGCCCGCCGAGGATGACCATGGTGAGCGCCAGGATCGAGATCTGCGAGCCGAAGGTCTCGTGGTTGATGTACGAGTACATGTGGGCCGTGAAGGCGCCGCTCACGCCGGCCGCGAAGCCGCCGAAGCCGAAGGCCAGCGCCTTGTAGCGATCGGGGCTCACGCCGTAGGCGCGCGCGGCCACCTCGTCCTCGCGCACCGCGCGGAAGGTGCGGCCCAGGTGCGAGCCCAGCAGCCGCCACTGCAGCAGCGCGAGCAGCACCATGGCGCCGAACGAGGCCCAATAGATCGCGCCGTTCGACGAGGCGTCGCGCCCGAACAGCGACAGCGGCGGAATGCCCGAGACGCCGATCGGCCCGCGCGTGAGGCTCTCCCAGTTGAGGATGGTGAGCGCCACGATCTCGCCGATCCCCAGCGTGGCGATCGACACGTAGTGGCCGCGCAGCCGGAAGGCCGGGAAGATCAGCGCGGTGCCGATCAGCGAGGTGAGGATGCCCGCCAGCACGATGCCCGTGCCCACCGGCAGGTGCAGGTCGAGCACCAGCAGCGAGGAGGCATAGGCGCCGATGGCCAGCAGCCCCGCATGGCCGAGCGAGATCTGGCCTACAGTGCCCGCCACCAGCGTGAGGCTCAGCGCCAGCGCGGCATAGAGCCAGGCATTGGTGAGCGTCTGCAGCAGGTAGGGCGAGGGATCGAACAGCGGCAGCAGCACCGCGGCCGCGAACAGCGCCACGAGCAGGCGGCGTGGCACGCGCCAGGGCTTGCTCGGCGCGATGAAGGTGCCGGTCAGCGGCTCGGGCGGCAGCGCGCGCTTGCGGCCGAACAGGCCGTTGGGCTTCCACACCAGGATCGCCAGCAGCAGCGCGAAGGCGAACAGGTTGCGGTAGGGCGTGCCCAGCAGCGCCACGCCGTAGCTCTCGATCAGTCCGAGCAGCAGGCTGCCGACGATGGCGCCCGGCACGTTGCCCACGCCGCCGACCACGGTGGCCACCACGCCCTTGAGCGTGGCCTGGAAGCTCATCGCGGGGCTGATGTTGTTGTAGTACATGCCCACCAGCAGGCCCGACAGCCCGCCGAGCGCGGCCGCGATCGCGAACACGGTCTGATTCACGCGGTCGACGTCGACACCCATCTGCTGCGCCGCATCGCGGTCCTGCGCGGTGGCGCGCACCGCCCAGCCGAGCCTGGTGAAGCGCAGGAAGCCGAACAGCATGGCCGCGCTCGCGAGGCCGATGCCCGCGATCAGCAGGTCGAGCGCGCCGATGGTGCCGCTGCCGACCTGCAGCCGCCAGTCGGGCAACGCCGTGGGCAGCGCGCGCGGGTCGGGGCTGAAGACCAGCTGCACCAGGATGTCGAGCACGAAGCTGATGCCGATGGTGGCCAGCAGCGGCGCGATGCGTGCCGCGCCCTGCAGCGGGCGCAGCCCCACGCGCTCGATCAGCATGCCGAGCGCGCCCGAGCCCAGCACCACCAGCGCGATCGTCACCGGCAGCGGCGTGTGCAGGTATGTGGTGGAGGCCCAGCCGATGTAGGCGCCGACGGTGTAGACCGAGCCGTGCGCGAAGTTGATCAGGTGCGAGACGCCGAAGATCAGCGCCAGCCCGACCGCCAGCAACGCATAGATGTTGCCGATGATCAGGCCGTTGACCGTGTAGTCGAAGAAGGAGCCGAAGTTCATCGAAGGACCGCCCTCTCCTCACGGAAAGGCGCGCCGTGCGCGAGCACGCTCATTTGGTCGAGGCCAGCGCCGCCTTCTCGTCGAGCTGCGCCCACTTGCCGTCCTTCACCACCAGGTTCACGCTCTTCACGCCGATCACGCGGCGCGTCTGCGGATCGAAGCTGGTCTTGCCGAAGATCACGCTGGGCACGTCCTTGATCTTGTAGAAGGCGTCGCGCACCGCCTTGCGGTCGGCGTTGGGGCCGGCCTGGCGCAGCGCGGCCGCCGCGTACACCACGGCGTCGTAGGCATAGGCGTTGAAGGCGTCGGGTTCCTTGTCGTACCTGGCGCGGAAGCTCTTCACGAAGTCGCGCACCTCGGCGCGCGGTTCCTCGGGGAAGAAGGCGGTGTTGGTGTGGATGCCGTTGACCGCGGCGCCGCCGAGCTCGATGAACTTCGGCGAATAGACCGAGCCCACCGCCGCGATCGGCTGCTTCAGGCCCACGCTGCGCACCTGGCCCGCGATGAGCGCGCCGTCGGGGTAGTAGGAGATCAGCACCAGGCCGTCGGGGTTGGCGTCGCGCACGCGCACGAGCGTGGAGCGGAAGTCCTTCTCGTCGGGCTGGTAGCCCTCGGCGATGGCGAGCTGCGCGCCGCGTTCCTGCGCGGCCTTCACCAGCACGTCCTTGCTGGTGCGGCCCCAGTCGGTGTTGAGATACAGCACCGCGATGCGCTTGAAGCCCAGCGTCTTGACCGCGAGATCGGCGAGCAGCGGCTGCGCGTCGGCCTGGCTGATCGACGGGCTCCAGATGTAGTCGCCGCCCTTGGTGAAGTCGGGGTGCGAGTTGGTGAAACCCAGTTGCACCAGGCCCGCGCGCTGGTAGATCGGCGAGGCCGCCATCGAGGCCGGGCTCGAGAAGTCGCCGAGCTCGATCAACACGCGCTTGTCGTTCACCAGCTTCTGCGCGATCGCGACCGACTGGCGCGGATCGCTCTGGCTGTCCTCGAAGTTGTAGGCCAGCGGCCGGCCATGGATGCCGCCCTGCGCGTTGATGTGCTCGAGCGCGAGGTCGAAGCCCGCCTTCCACTGCGCACCGTACTGCGCGTTCTGGCCGGTCAGCGGCCCGCTGACGCCGAACCAGACGGGCTCGCCGCTGGCCGGCGCGGCCAGGACGGGTGCGGACAGCGCGAAGGCGGCGCCGGCCAGCGACAGCGCGGCGATCCGGCGCAGGAAGCGTTGGCGGGAGATCGGTGTTGGCATGGTGTGGGGGTCCCGGGGCATGAAGATCAGGCCGGCCATTCTTCGCGTTGCCCGGGGCCGCTGGAACGAAAAAAAGCGCTGCGCGATATGCGTTTTCCGAGCAAGCCATGTCGCGCTCTTGGCGCTCTTGCAGGCCGGACATATGCATGACCGAAAACATTCGTTGGATACGCGTGGACCGCGCTCGGACACTCGCCGCTTCGAATATTCCGGTGGAGAAGCCCTGATGACCGACTCTCTTTCCTCGCGCCTGCCGCCTTCGCGCCGCGGCGTCCTTCAAGCCGGCGCCGCCGCCGCCGTCGTGGGCTCCGCGGCCCTGCTCGGCGCCTCGGCCTGGTCGCAGCCGCGCAAGCTGACCTTTGCCTGGAGCCAGGCCGGCTTCTGCCTCGCGCCCGTACCGGTCGCGCTCGAGCGCGGCTTCTTCGAGAAGAACGGGCTCGACGTCGAGCTGCTGAACTGGGCCGGTTCGTCCGACCAGATGCTCGAGGCACTGGCCACCGGCAAGGCCGACGTCGGCGTGGGCCTGATCCACCGCTGGGTCAAGCCGCTGGAAGCCGGCTTCGACGTGAAGGTGGTCGGCAGCGTGCACGGCGGCTGCCTGCGGCTGGTGGGCGCCAAGGCCGCCGGCGTGACCACCGAGCTCGCGAGCCTCAAGGGCAAGACCATCGGCGTGTCGGACCAGAACAGCCCGGCGCGCCAGTTCTATGCGATCCATCTCGCGAAGAAGGGCATCGACATCGACAAGGACGTCGACTGGCGCGTCTATCCGGCCGACCTGCTCGACATCGCCGTGAAGAAGGGCGAGATCCAGGCCATTGCCGACGGCGACCCGAACGTCTACCTGATCGAGAAGCGCAACCCCGGCGTCTTCACCGAGATCGCCAACAGCGCCAAGGGCGAGTACGCCGAACGCCTGTGCTGCATCGTCGGCGCGCGCGGCGAGTTCGCGCGCAACGACAAGCCGCGCGCCGCCGCCACCGTGCGCGCGCTGGCGCAGGCCTCCGACTACGTGGCCGAGAACCCGAACGAGTCGGCGCGCATCTATGCCAAGTACGCGCCCAAGGTCGCGGTGGAAGACCTGCAGAAGCTGTTCACCGAGCTGACCTACAAGCACCATCCGGCGGGCAAGGCGCTGCGCAACGAGGTGGAGGCGTTTGCGACGGACTTCCGGAATGCGGGGATCCTGAAGAAGAGCACGGACGTGGTTCGGTTCGCGAACCACGTGTCGTTGGACGTGCTGGCTTGAGGGGCTACAGGCCGGTCAGGAATTCTTCGGCCGTGGTCGCACAGTGCTCGAAGTCCGGCGCGTAATCCAGCGTCGCGATGGCATCGAACGCGGCGCGCAAGCCGGCATGCGGTTGCCGGATCTGGCCGAGAAAGGCGTCCCGGTGGCGCAGCAGGAACGGTGCCGCCGGCAGAAGAGCTAGAGGCTCGCGTTCGATCACGAGTGCAAGGTCGAACAGGTCGCGCGCCGTGACCCGGTGGCCGCGGTGGTACATCTTCTTGGCGATGATCTCGGCGGCTGTCTCCACCTTCACCTGTCGGCCGCCGATGGGCCAGATTTCCCAGGCCTTGTCCGGCAGCAGATTGGGAGCGGCCACGAAGTCGACCTCGCCCTCCTCGAACTGCAACTTGACGAAGGCGCCCGGCTGCTCGGTGTAGTCCTGCGTCAAGTCCGCCGCCGTGTCGCTCAACCGAGGCGTGACATAGCCGAGGTATTGCGGATCGGGCACGAAGATATCGATGTCCTTGCTCAGCCGATGACGGTAGCGGAACATCAGCACGGTCCCGCCGCCCAGGGTCCAGAACGGATCGGCGATGCCGCCGTACCGGCCGATGTCGTCGAGCAGCGTCAGCGCCCGCGCGAACAGTGCCTCCCAGGGGCCGTTGGGCAATGGTCTCGGCTTCATGCCCACAGCGCCCGCCGGTGCACGGACAAGGACTCCGCGAGCTTCGCCACGTTGCGCCAGACCTGCCGCGGCGGCAGGTGCGCGCGCGAGGCAGTTTCTTCCACGGCCATCACGACGACGGGAACGGGCGCTTCATCGAGCAGATGGGTCAGGTGCGCGGTGAATGGCGGCGGCACGTCGCCGCTCGCCAGGACCTTCTCCAGCGCTTCGGGGCGGAGTTCGCGTGCGTAGCTGACGCTGGCCGTCTTGGCCGCCATCCACAGGCCACGCTTCTTGCGCCGCGCCAGCGTATCCGGCGCGGGGCTGTCCAGCCCCAGCACCGCCATCACCTGGCCCACGCGGTTGACGCCCAGGTCGCTCAGCGCACCGTTCTCCAGGCCGACCAGGGTCTGCCGCGACAGGCCGCTCAGGTGCGCCAGCTGAGACTGGGACAAGCCCAACTCAGTGCGCCTGGCGCGTACCGCGTGGCCGATGTCGATCAGGTTCATGGCGAAGATTGAATCCGAAATATGTCAAAAATATTGGACATTCTATTCCGGTTGAATCTGAATGCCAAAGAAAAAGGCCTAAGCCCGGCCCGAACCACTCCCCTTCGATTCTTCGCATAAGCACATGCGCAAAGAGCGCATGCAACCCATGCGAACTTTCCTAGCATCGGGCGCAGCATCCATTCCACCCAGCGCGCCCGCGCTCCCACGCCATGTCCTCCGTGCTTGCCGCCGAACGGCCGACCGTTGCCGAACCTTCTTCCGTTGTCCCGTTCAGGATCGCCGCGATCGACGCGTCGCTCGGCGCCGAGGTCACCGGTCTCGATGCCACGCGCCCGGTGCCGGCCGCGCAGGTGCGTGCGCTCAAGGAGGCGCTGCTCGAGCGGCATGTGCTCGTGCTCAAGCAGCAGCGGCTCGACGATGCGCAGTTCGAGCGCCTGGCCAGCTACTTCGGCGCCGTGTTCCGTCCGCCGTCGAACGTGCCGGTGCTGGGCTCCGATCCCTATGGCGGCAACACGCCCGACATCGTGCGGGTGTCGAATGTCGATGGCGGCGTGCTCGGCCATGACGAGCTCGCGGCGCATGCCGACCACCACTGGACGCCGGTGCCGTCGTCGGGCTCGCTGCTCTACGGCATCGAGGTGCCCTCGGAGGGCGGCGACACCACCTGGTACAACCTCGCGGCCGCCTGGGACGAACTCGACGCCGGCACGCAGCGCGAGATCGAGCACCTGCGGCTCATCACCTACAACCCCTTCCTGCGCAAGCTCAAGCCGCTCACCACCGGCTTCCCGCTCTACCGCACGCCCGACATCACGCCGCTCGAGCCCTTCGAGGTGCATCCGCTGGTGCGCACCCATCCGGACAGCGGCCGCCGCGTGCTCTACCTGGGCGCGCGCACCGAGGTCGAAGTGGTGGGCGTCGATCCGCAGTACGGCGCCGCGCTGATCGCGCGCCTGCGCCAGCACCTGCTGCAGCCGCGCTTCGCGTACACGCACCGCTGGAGCGTGGGCGACATCGTCTACTGGGACAACCAGGCCACGCTGCACGCGCGCAGCGCCTTCGACAACGGCGAGCGCCGCGTGCTCAAGCGCATCAGCCTCTCGGGCAGCCGCCCGTACTGACACCGCCACCGGCACTTCCCACCCGCAGCGCGATGCGCGCCACCGCCCCGCGCGGCGGCGCGCGCGCGAGCCAGCCATGTCCCTCCCCCGCCGCCCCATCCTGCTGAACGCGTTCGACATGAACACGCCCAGCCACCTGACCCACGGCCTGTGGCGGCATCCGCGCGACCGCGCCACCGACTACAAGCGGCTGCCCTACTGGCTCGACCTCGCGCGCACGCTCGAGCGCGGGCTGTTCGACGGCCTGTTCCTCGCCGACGTGACCGGCGTCTACGACGTCTGGGGCGGCAGCCCCAAGGCCGCGCTGCGCCACGGCATCCAGGTGCCGATCAACGACCCGGCCGTGCTCGTGAGCGCGATGGCCAGCGTCACGCGCCACCTGGGCTTCGGCATCACGGCCACCATCGCGGCCGAGGCGCCGCATGCCTTCGCGCGCCGCATATCCACGCTCGACCACCTGAGCGAGGGCCGCATCGGCTGGAACATCGTGACCGGCTTCCTCGACAGCTCGGCGCGCGCACAGGGCGCGGCCGCCGCCGCCGGCCATGACCGGCGCTACGACCTGGCCGACGAGTTCATGACGCTGGTCTACCGGCTCTGGGAAGAGAGCTGGGACGACGACGCGGTGATCGCCGACCGCGCGCGCGGCATCTATGCCGACCCGGCGCGCGTGCGCGCCATCCGCCATGCGGGCGAAGGCTGGCGGCTCGATGCGGTGCATCCCTGCGAGCCTTCGCCGCAGCGCACGCCGCTGCTGTTCCAGGCCGGCGCCTCGGCGCGCGGCACGGCCTTCGCGGCGCGCCATGCCGAGGTGGTGTTCGTGCCCAACCAGGGCCTGGCCGCCACCGCGGCCGTGGTGCGCAAGCTGCGTGCGGCGCTGGCCGAGGCCGGGCGCGATGCCGACGCGGTGCGCTTCGTGACCACGCTGCTGGTCGTGACCGGCTCCACCGAAGCCGAGGCCCGCGCGCGCTACGAGGAGTACCGCCGCTACGCGCAGCCCGAGGCCGGCCTGGTGCAGTTCAGCAGCGCGATCGGCCACGACCTCTCGCGCCATGGCCTCGACGACGCCATCGGCGGCGGCAGCGCCGATGCGATCCAGAGTTCGGTCGCCTCGCTCAAGGGGTCCGGCGGCGCGCCGCTGACCCCGCGCGCGCTGCTCGCGCAGATGCCGCTGGGCGCGCGCCATGCGCCCGTGGTCGGTACGCCCGCGCAGATCGCCGACACCATCGAGGCCTGGGTCAGCGAGGCCGGCATCGACGGCTTCAACCTCGTGCGCACCGTGAGCCCCGAGGGCCTCGAGCATTTCGTCGACCTCGTGGTGCCCGAGCTGCAGCGCCGCGGCCTGCACAAGCGCGCCTATGCCGAAGGCAGCTGGCGCGAAAAGATCTTCGGCCCGGGCCGCGCCCGGCTGCCGTCCTCCCACACCGGGGTGCGGCGGCGCACCTCCACATCGCCATGACAGCTCTCTCCTCCCTCCCCACCGGCCCGGTCCATGTCGTGCGCGACGATGCCGAGGCCCTCGCCATCGCACGCCGCCTCGCGGCCGACTTCGCCGCCGGCGCCTCCGAACGCGACCGGCAGCGCCGCCTGCCCTTCGAGGAGGTCGAGCGCTTCTCGGCCAGCGGCCTCTGGGGCATCACGGTGCCGCGCGCCTTCGGCGGCGCCGCGGTCTCGCATGCCACGCTGGCCGAGGTCACAGCGCTGATCTCCGAAGCCGATCCCGCGCTCGGCCAGATTCCGCAGAACCACTATTGCCTGGTCGACGCGGTGCGGTTGATCGGCGATGCGCAGCAGCAGACCTTCTTCTTCCGCGAGGCGATCGAGGGCCGGCGCTTCGGCAATGCGGTGTCGGAAAGCGGCACCGCCAACGCCAAGGTCGT
Organism: Variovorax sp. GW821-FHT10D07; assembly: GCF_059415325.1. Lineage (NCBI taxonomy): Bacteria > Pseudomonadati > Pseudomonadota > Betaproteobacteria > Burkholderiales > Comamonadaceae > Variovorax > Variovorax sp. GW821-FHT10D07. The sequence continues at coordinate 1,092,191 of NZ_JBWKMZ010000001.1, forward strand.
GACCGCGCGGCTGCGCGCCACGCCCGAGGGCTTGCGGCTCGACGGCCGCAAGTTCTACTGCACCGGCGCGCTGTTCGCGCACTGGGTGCCGGTCGCGGCCAAGGACGAGCAGGACAAGCAGGTGCTGGTCTATGTCGCGCGCGAGGCGCCGGGCCTCGAGGTCGTCGACGACTGGAGCGGCTTCGGCCAGCGCACCACCGCGAGCGGCACGGTCACGGCCGACAACGTGGCGGTCGGCGCGCTGCAGGTGCTGCCGCGCGCCAGGCTGTTCGAGCCGCCGACCATCCACGGCCCGTTCGCGCAAGTGCTGCACGCGGCCATCGATCTCGGCATCGGCCGTGCCGCCATGGCCGACCTGCACCACTGGTTGCGCGAGCGCGCGCGGCCCTGGCCCGACAGCGGCGTGGCGCGCGCGGCCGACGATCCGCTCACGCTCGCACGCGTCGGCCGGCTGGTGATCCAGCAGCATGCGGCCGAGGCGCTGCTCGAACGCTCGGGCCGCGCGCTCGACCGTGCGCGCGACGAGCCCGGTGCCGAACACGTGACCGAGGCCTCGATCGCGGTGGCCGAAGCCAAGGTGCTGAGCACCGAATTCGCGCTCGAGGCCGCCACCGCGCTGATTGAGCTCGCGGGCACGCAGTCCACGCTGGCCGAGCACAACCTCGATCGCCACTGGCGCAATGCGCGCACCCACACCGTGCACGACCCGGTGCGCTGGAAGCCGCATGCCGTGGGCAACCACTGGCTCAACGGTGCCAGCCCGCAACGCCACGCCTCGATCTGATTCCTCATCGTCTCTCCGAAAGCCATCACCATGGACCGTCGCCGTTTCATCCAACAAGGCAGCGCCGCCTTCTCGCTCGGCACCGTCGCCGGCACCTGCCTGCCTCTGTCGGCCTGGGCCCAGGCGCGCAAGGACACGCTGCGCGTGCTCTCCGAGGGCGCGCCCAACTCGCAGGACCCGCACGGCGAGGGCGTGAGCCGCGAATCGCTGGGCCTGTTCTTCAACGTCTACGACCGCCTCATCAACTTCGACCGCGCGCAGCTCTCGCCGGGCGTCTTCAAGTACGACTACGGACGCTTCCGCGGCGAGCTGGCCGAGCGCTTCGAGACCAGTGCCGACGGCCGCACGCTGACCTTCTTCCTGCGCCGCGACGCCACCTTCCACGACGGCAAGCCCGTGACGGCCGCCGACGTGAAATGGTCGCTCGACCGCGCGGTCTCGCTGCCGGCCAGCAAGCGCCAGCTCGCGACCGGCTCGCTCGAGAATCCCTCGCAGTTCACGGTGGTGGATGCGCACACCTTCCGCATCGCGCTGCCGCGCGCCGACCGCTACACGCTGCCGAACCTCGCGCTGAGCTTCGCCTCGGTGCTCAACAGCGAGCTCGCGAAGTCGCATGCCACCGCGGCCGATCCCTGGGCCACCGAATGGGTCAAGGCGCACGAGGCCGGCGGCGGCGCCTTCCGCATCGAGAGCTTCACGCCGGGCCAGCAGGTGGTCTACACCCGCTTCGACGGCTGGAAGGGCGGCGCCGCGCCGCAATTGCGCCGCGCCGTGTTCCAGGTCGTGCCCTCGGCCTCCAACCGCGTGGCCGCCTTGCTCAAGGGTGACGCCGACGTGGCGCTGCAGCTGCCGCCCAAGGACCTCGACGCGCTGACCGACACCACGCGCGCCAAGGTGGTGTCGGTGCCGGTCACGACCAGCTTCCGCTTCGTCGCCTTCAACACCCAGGCCAAGCCCTTCGACGACGTGCGCGTGCGCCAGGCCATCGCCTACGCCCTGCCCTACACCACCCTGCTGCGCGGCGCCAACCTGGGCCGCGGCGAGGCGCTGTACGGCGCCAGGCCCGGCAAGCCCGCGAGCAGCCGCTTTCCGCAGCCCTATCCCTACGACACCCAGTTGCTCAAGGCGAAGGAGCTGCTGGCGCAGGCCGGCTATCCGCAGGGCTTCAAGACCAGCTTCAGCTACAACGTCGGCGACGCCACGCTGGCCGAGCCCGCGGCGCTGCTGATCCAGGAGGCGCTGGCGAAGATCGGCATCGCGCTGAGCATCGAGAAGGTGCCGAGCGCCCAGTGGGGCACCTTGCAGACCGAGAAGAAGCTGCCCTTCTTCATCGACAGCTCCTCGGCCTGGTTCAACGACCCCGACTACTTCTTCCGCATCTTCTTCCAGGGCGACTGGCGCTGGAACTTCGGTTCGTTCAAGAACGACGAACTCGCCAAGCTGCTCGAGCAGGCGCGCTGGGAGACCGACCGCGCGAAATACGACCGCGCGATCCAGCGCGCGATCGAGATCGCCTTCGAGCAGGTGCCGCTGGTGCCGCTGTGGCTGCCCACCTTCGAGGCGGCGCTGCAGCCCGACCTGCAGGGCTTCACCTACTACATCCATGGCCAGGTGGACTTCCGGCCGTTGACGCGTTCATGAGCTTTGCCCGGCGCGTCGTCTCGCGGCTCGCGGCCACCGTGCCGGTGCTCGCGGGCACGGCCGTCTTCACCTTCGTGCTCACGCACGTGCTGCCGGGCGACCCCGCGGCCTTCCTCGCCTCGGGGCCGAATGCCGGGCCCGAGGAGATCGCGCAGATCCGCGCGCGCATGGGCCTGGACCTGCCGCTGCCCACGCAGCTGTGGCACTACCTGCAGGCCCTGGCGCACGGCGACTGGGGCCAGTCGCACACGACGGGGCAGCCGGTGCTGACCGACCTGTGGCAGCGCCTGCCGGCCTCGCTCGAGCTCACCGTTGCGGCCTTCGTGCTCACGCTGCTGGTGGCGCTGCCGCTGGGCACGGCGGCCGCGCTGCGCCCGCGCTCGCTGTGGGACCGCGCCTGCACCGTGCTCACCGTGGGCGGCAGCTGCGTGCCGAGCTTCGTGATCGCGCTGCTGCTGGTCTACGTCTTCTATTTCCTGCTCGGCTGGGCGCCCGAACCCACGGGCCGCATCGACGCGATGATCGAGCCGCCGCCGGTGCGCAGCGGCTTCATGCTGCTCGATGCCGCCCTCGCACTGCGCTGGGATGCCTTCGCTTCCGCGGCCGGCCGGCTGCTGCTGCCGAGCGTGGCGATGGCGGCCTTCTCGCTGGCGCCGGTGGCGCGGCTCACGCGCGCGTCGCTGCTGGGCGTGCTGCGCAGCGACCCCGTGCGCACCGCGCGTGCGCTCGGCCTGCCGCCGCACGCCGTGCTGGCCGGCGCGCTGCACCTGGCGCTGCTGCCGGTGGTCACCAGTGCCGGCATGGTGTTCTCGTACATGCTGAGCGCCAACGTGGTGATCGAGAAGGTGTTCGCCTGGCCCGGCATCGGCAGCTATGCGCTCGACGCGCTGATGGCGGCCGACCATGCGCCGCTGCAGGGCTTCGTGCTGCTGGTGGCGCTGATGTTCGTGCTGGTGAATTTCGCGATCGACCTGCTGCACGAGCGCATCGATCCGCGCGTGGGGAATGCGGCATGAGCGCGGTGCCGGGCAAGTTCGAGGCAGATGAGCGGCCGCGCTGGCGCCCGCGCGGCAACGAGGCGCTGGGCCTGCTGCTGCTCGCGCTGCTGCTGCTCGCCGCCATCGCCGGCCCCGCGCTCGCGCCCTTCGATCCGCTGGCCACCGACGTGCCCGCGCGGCTGCAGCCGCCGAGCGCGCTGCACTGGTTCGGCACCGACGCGCTGGGCCGCGACCTGTTCTCGCGCGTGCTGGTGGCCACGCGGCTCGATCTCTCGATGGCCGCGGGCGCGGTGCTGCTGTCATTGGCGGCGGGCAGCGCCATCGGCGCGCTGTGCGGCTTCGTCGGCGGCCGGCTCGACCGCTGGGTCGGCCGGCTGGTCGACGTGCTGATGGCCTTCCCGTTGTTCGTGGTGGCGATGGCGCTGGTCGCGGCCTGGGGCAACACGGTGATCAACATCGTCTATGCGACGGCGCTGATCAACCTGCCCTTCTACATCCGGCTCGCGCGCAGCGAGGTCGGCGTGCGGCGCGGCGCCGGCTACGTGCTGGCCGCGCGGCTCGGCGGCCAGGGGCCGGCGCGGCTGCTGTTCGGCGTGCTGCTGCCGCACGTGCTGCCCATGCTCGCGGTGCAGGGCTCGATCAACCTGGGCTGGGCGCTGCTCAACGGCGCGGGCCTGTCCTTCATCGGCCTCGGCGTGAAGCCGCCGACGCCCGAGTGGGGCGTGCTGGTGAGCGAGGGCGCGCCCTACATCATCACGGGCCAGTGGTGGCTCGCGGGCTTCCCGGGCCTGGCACTGTTCATGGCCGTGGGCTGCTTCACGCTGCTGGGCGACGCGCTGCGCGACCGGCTCGATCCGCGCGGCGCCGCCGACCGGAGCGGCCCATGAGCGCGCCGCTGGTCGAGGTCGATGCGCTGAGCCTGCGCTTCCACGGCGCGCAGGGCGCGGTCCATGTGCTCGACCGCGTGAGCCTCGAGCTCGCGGCCGGCGAAACCCTGGGCCTGGTCGGCGAGAGCGGATCGGGCAAGTCGGTGACCGCGCTGGCGCTCGCGGGCCTGCTCGATGCGCAGGCCGACGCGGCCGCGCGGCGGCTGCGCTTCCAGGGGCTCGACCTGCTCGACGGCAGCGGCCGTCCGGCGCGCGCGGCCTGGGATGCGCTGCGCGGCCGGCGCATCGGCTTCGTGTTCCAGAGTCCGCGCCGCGCGCTGCATCCGCTGCGCACCATCGGCGACCAGCTGCAACAGGTGCTGCGGCTGCACCGCGGCCTGTCGGCGCGCGCCGCGCGCCAGGCCGCGCTCGAATGGATCGAGCGCGTGGGCCTGCCCGAGCCCGAGCGCCGGCAGCGCGCTTTTGCCCACCAGCTCTCGGGCGGCCAGTGCCAGCGCGCGATGATCGCGCTGGCCCTGGCCGGCGAGCCCGAGCTGCTGATCGCCGACGAGCCGACCACCGGTCTCGACGTGGTCACGCAGGCGCGGGTGCTCGACCTGCTGGCCGGCCTCGCGCGCGAGCGCGGGCTGGCGACCCTGCTGATCACCCACGACCTCGCGCTGGCCGCGCAGCGCTGCGACCGCATCGCCGTGATGCATGCGGGCCAGGTGGTCGAGACCCTGCCCTCGCGGCGCCTGCGCGAGGGCGCGGCCCATCCGTACACGCGCCAGTTGCTGCGCGCCACGCCGCAATCGGCGAACACGCTCGATGCGTTGCGCGGCGTCGATGGCCGCCTGCCCGATCTCGCGCGCACCGACCTGCCGGCCTGCCGCTTCGCCGAGCGCTGTCCGCAGGCCGAGGCGCGCTGCCGGATGCAGCCGCCGGTGGCGCAGCGGCAAGGCACCGCGCACCGCGTGCATTGCTGGCTGCCGCTGGCGCCGGCCGCGCAGCCCGGCGCCGAGCATCCCGTTCATCAGACATCCGAAGCAATCCCCGCATGACACAGCCCACGTCCGACACCCTGGCCTCGCTCTTTCGCAGCCGCTACGGCGGCGAGTCGCCGCAGTCCGCGCCGCCACCGGCCAACCCCGTGCTCGAAACCCTGCTGGCCCACCGCTCGGTGCGCGCCTTCGATGCCGAGCGCGCGCTGCCGCCGGGCACGCTCGAATGGCTGATCGCCGCGGCGCAGTCGGCGCCCAGTTCGTCGAACCTGCAGACCTGGAGCGTGGTGGCGGTCGAAGACCCCGAACGCCGGGCCCGCATCGCCGAGTACGCGGGTCGGCAGGCCCAGGTGCGCGATGCGCCGCTGCTGCTGGTGTGGCTGGCCGACGTCGCGCGCCTGCGCACGCTGGCCGACGACGCCGCGGTGCCGATCGAGGGCGCCGACTTCCTCGACACCTCGCTGATGGCCGTGATCGATGCCGCATTGGCCGCGCAGAACGCCGTGACCGCGGCCGAATCGCTGGGGCTGGGCACCGTCTACCTCGGCGCGATCCGCAACCGGCCCGAAGAGGTGGCGGCCGAACTGGGCCTGCCGCCCGGCGTGTTCGCCGTCGTCGGCCTGTGCATCGGCTGGCCCGATCCGGCGCGGCCCGCGGCCGTCAAGCCGCGGCTGCCGCAGCGCGCGGTGCTCTCGCACGAGCGCCATGCGGCCAGCGATACGGTCGGCCATGTGAAGCACTACGACGCGACCATGCAGTCCTTCTATGCCTCACAGGGCATGCCGGCGGTGCGCTGGAGCGACCACTCGCTGGCACGGCTGCGCGATCCCGCGCAGTTGCGCGGCCGCCACCGGCTGGTCGAGGCGCTGGCCGCACAACGCATCGGGCTGCGCTGAACCCATGAGCGAGTCGCAAGCGCTGCTGCGCGTCGAGGACCTGCGCGCACGCCATGCGTTGCCCGCGGTGCCAGCCTGGGGTGGTCTGTTGCATCGCCGCCGCTGGCTGCCGGCCGTGGACGGCGTGAGCTTCGCGCTGGCGCGCGGCGAGGCGCTGGGCCTCATCGGCGAATCGGGCTGCGGCAAGTCGACCCTGGCATCCGTGCTCGCGCGGCTGGCCGATCCGCTGTCGGGCCGGCTGCTGTTCGACGGCATCGATCTCGCCACCGTGCGCGCCAGCCAGGCGGCCGAGGCGCCCTGGCGCCATCGCATCCAGATGGTGTTCCAGGACCCGTACGAAAGCCTGGACCCGCGCCGCAGCGCCTTCGAGGCGATCGCCGATCCGCTGCGCCGGCTCGCGGCGCTCGACGGCGCCGCGCTGCGCGAACGCGTGCTGCAGACCGCGCGGCGCGTGCAGCTCGGCGACGAACTGCTGGCGCGCCGGCCGCACCAGCTCTCGGGTGGCCAGGCCGCGCGCGTGGGCATCGCGCGCGCGCTGGCACCCGCGCCCGAGCTGCTGATCCTCGACGAGCCCACCGCGGCGCTCGACGTCTCGGTGCAGGCCGGCCTGCTCGCGCTGCTGTCGGGGCTGCGCCGCGAACTCGGCCTCGCGATCCTGTTCATCTCGCACGACCTCGGCGTGGTGCGGCTGCTGTGCGAACGCGTGCTGGTGATGCGCGCGGGGCGCATCGTCGACGAAGGGGCACCGCAGGCGCTGTTCGAGCGTCCGCGGCATCCCTACACCGCCGAGCTGGCCGCGGCGGTGCCGCGCTTTCCGGCGGCCGCCTGAGCGGCCGGCCGGGCGCGGCTTCAGGGCTGGAAGTAGAGGTCCGCGAAGCTTCCCCGGATGTGCTCGCCGGTAGGCCCGTAGTCGCGCACCTTCTTCGCCAGCACCGTGATCGCCGGATTCGCACCCAGCTCGATCGAAGGCACGTCGCGGTGCACGATCTGCTGGAAGTCGACAAACAGCTGGCGCCGCCTGGTCTCGTCCACCTCCACGGCAGCCGCTTCCAGCAGCCGGTCGACCTCGGGATTGACGTAGTGCGCCGCGTTCGAGAACGGCAGTCCGACCTTGAAGTTCTTCGACCAGAACACGCGCTGCACGCCCACCGTGGGATCGAACAGGTTGGTGAGGCTCTCGAGCGTGATGTCGAAGGCGCGCTCGGTGTAGGCCTTGGTCACGTAGGTCGCGAAGTCGTAGCTCTCGACCGCGGCGTCGATGCCGATGCGGCCCAGCGACTGGCGCACGAAGTCGGCCGCGCGCCGTTCCTGGAACGGGTTGTAGAGCACCCGCAGCTTGAGCCGCGTGCCGCCCGCGCCGCGCTTGAAGCCGGCCGCGTCGAGTGCCGCCTCGGCCGCCTTCGGGTCGTAGGGATAGGGCTGGATGCTAGCATCGTGGTAGCGCGAGATCCCCTTGCCGATCGGCGAGGCCGAGGGCGTGCCCAGGCCGTACCAGACCGTCTTGGCGAAGGCGTTCACGTCGATCGCCTGAGCTATGGCACGACGCACCTCCACCTTCTGCAGCGCCGGCGTGTCGAGGTTGAAATAGATCTGCTGGTGGCTGCCGAGGTACGGCGAGATGCGCGTGTCGATCTCCACGCCGGGCAGCTTGCGGAAGCGCTCCACGTCCGACAGCGGGATGCCGCCGGTGCCGTTGGCCAGGTCGGCTGCGCCCGACTCGAGCGCCGCCGCGCGCGCTGCGGCATCGAGCACGAAGCGCACCACCACGCGGTCGAGGTAGGGCTTGGGCTTGTCCCAGTAGTTCGGGTTGCGCTCGAGGATGATGTGGCTGCCTTGCACCCACTCCTTGAACACGAAAGGGCCGGTGCCGATCGGCTGGCTGTTGTACTTGTTCGCCGCGATGTCCGTGCCTTCGTACAGGTGCTTGGGCACGATCGGCGATTCGGTCGCGGCCAGGGCCGTCAGCAGGAAGGGCGCGGGCTTGCTCAGCACCACCACGGCCGTGTAGGGATCGGGCGTGCGCACCTCCACCACGTTGGCGAAGGTGCCGCGGCCGCGCGGGTGCACCTGCTTGAGCGTGAGGATCGAGAAGGCCACGTCGGCCGAGGTGAAGTCCTTGCCGTCGTGCCACTTCACGCCCTTGCGCAGCGTGAAGGTGTATTGCAGGCCGTCCGCGCTCAGCGACCAGGCCGTGGCCAGCAGCGGCTTGGGCTTGAGCTCGTAGTCGTAGGTCAGCAGGCCTTCGACGATCTTCGGGCCGATCTCGGCATTGCCGCCGGCCGTGGTCGTCAGCGGCACGATGGAAGCCGGCACGGGATTGACCAGCCAGTTCAGCGTGCCGCCCTGCCGGGGCTGGGCCCAGGCCGCGGGCGCGGCCAGCAGCGCGAGGGCCGAGAGCGCGGCGGCGCCGGCGGCCAGCGTGCGGCGACGCAGCGGGCCGATGTTCTTGTTGCGAGAGGGAGATGTCATGTTCGGATGCGTGTGGCCAACGAAGCTCGCTCAGAACGCCGGGATGACCGCGCCCTTGTACTTGTCCTGGATGAACTTGCGCGCCTCGGGCGTGTGCAGCGTCTTCACCAGCTTGGCGATGGCCGGCGACTGCAGGTTGTCCTTGCGCGCCGCGATGAAGTTGGCATAGGGCGAATTGCGGCCGTCCTCGATGAACAGCGCGTCGCGGCCCGGATCGAGCTTGGCCTCGAGCGCGTAGTTGGTGTTGATCAGCGCGAGGTCCACGTCGGGCAGCGCGCGCGGCAGCTGCGCCGATTCGATCTCGCGGATCACCAGCTTCTTCGGGTTCGAGACGATGTCGCGCGCCGTCGACTTGATGTTGCTGGGGTCCTTGAGCTTGAGCAGGCCCTGCTTGGCCAGCAGCGCCAGCGCGCGGCCCGAGTTCGACGGATCGTTGGGGATGGCCACCACCGCGCCCTCGCGCAGGTCGGCCGTCTTCTTGATCTTCTGCGAGTAGGCGCCGAAGGGCTCGATGTGCACGTCGCTGTTCGGCACCTCGACGATGTCGGTCTTGCGGTCCTTGTTGAAGGAATCGAGGTAGGGACGGTTCTGGAAGAAATTCGCGTCGAGCTGCTTGTCGCCGACCGCGAGGTTGGGCTGCACGTAGTCGTTGAACACCTTGACCTCGAGGTCCACGCCCTGCGCCTTGAGCTGCGGGCGGATGAATTCGAGGATCTCGGCATGCGGCACCGGCGAGGCCGCCACGCGCAGCGTCTCCTGCGCCTGCGCGGAGATCGCGCCCAGACCGGCCACCGACAGCACCATCACCGAGAAGGCGCGCTGAAACGAAAACGTCATGGTTGGAATTCCCTCATCGTCAGAAATGAAAAACGCCGGATCGCCCTGTCCTCGCAGGAACGTCCGGCGCTGCGCAGGTTAGCGGCGCGATGCCGCCCTCCCAAGCGATGAATCGGCGCTTGCTTATGTGATTTGCGAGCAAGCGGCGGGCATGATCCTCAGTTCATGCGCTGCAGCAGCACGTCGGTCACCGCCACGCTGCCCGAGGCCTTCGGGAACCGCAGCGTGACCTGCTTGATGTGCGCGAGGTCCACGCCATGCAGCGCGAAGGCCTTCAGCGGAACCGCCACCATGTTGAGCAGCGGCCGGGTGGTGCCGGTGTCGGCATAGATCGCATCCGCGGGCGCGTCGACCAGCGGGATCGCGCCATCGGGCTTGCGCGCGATGCCGTAGAGCGCGTCGCTGAAGTCGCTGCCCTTGATCGCCGCCTTGCGATCCTGCGTGTCGGTCAGCGCGATCTCGACCTCCTGCCCGATCGGTGCCACCACGGCGACGCGCAGGCTCAGCGTGTCGAAGCCCTTGGTGGAGAGGTCGCCGGTGTGGATCGTCATCGCGGCGCCGGCCGCGGTCCATTGCAGCTGGGCCTGGTCCGTGATCGACCAGGTCAGCAGCGTCTTCGCGTCATAGCTGAAGTCGTACAGCGCGCCTTCCTTGAACAGGCGGTCGACGGCGAGCTGGCTCACGGGATCGTTGCATGCTGCGACGCGATCGGATTTGAGCGCGAGGAAGCGGCATTGCACGGCCTGGCTGAACTTCTCGTAGGCGGTCGACAGTCCGCTCGGATTCCTCGCGCTGGCGTCGGCGCTGCGGAAGTTCTGCAGCAACTTGCGTTGCGCGGCCGGTTGGTGGATGGTCAGCACGGCGCGTTCGTCGCAGCTGTTTTCGCCCACCGGGCAGCCCGCGGCCGGGATCGGCGCCTGTCCCTTCCAGTACGGCGCGAACTGGAACTCGTCGCCGACGAAGTAGCGCATGAACGATTCCATCAGGAACTGGCCGTTGCGCCGCTGGTCTTCGCGGCTCAGGCGCAAGGTTTCCGCCTCCGCGGCCTTGCAGTAGAGCGGCGCCCGGATCTGCGAATCGTCGGTCTTGGACCAGTAGTCGTTGTAGAAGTTGTGGTTGGCGCCCCGCACGAGGACCTGGTACTTGGGCGCGCTGTCGTCCTCGGCGGTGTAGCGGCTCTCGTCGAAGATCTGCCCGCCTTCGAGCGTGTAGACGTCGCCGTCGCAACTCGGCAGCAAGGTCATGAACGGCACGTGCGTGACGCGCGACAGCTGCTTCTTGTTGATCGCCGCCAGCGAAAACACCGCGCGGATGCGATGCGGCAGCCCGGTGGCCGAGGGCAGCACGACCCCGGAGCGGCGCAGCTCCTCCTCGGATGCGATCTGCTGCAGCCACTGCTCGCTGTTCGCGTTGATGCGTCGAAGCACCGTGTTCATGTCCCTGAGCGCGGCATCCGCCTTCTCGAGGGCCAACTGCTCGTCGTCGAGCCTGGCCTTGGCGTCGAGCGCCTCGCGCTGCAGCCGCTCGACCTCTTGGGCCAGGGCATCGATTTCCGACGATGGCGCGGGCGGTGACCGATCCTGCGCGGCCTTGAGCTGGAGTTTCGCCAGCAGCAGCTGCACGGCCGCGTCGGTGGAGGCGGTCAGGGCCTCGTCGACCCGTTTCTGCGCCGCTTCCTGCGCGGCCTGCAGCGGAAGGGCCGCCAGGCGCAGGGCGCGCGTCGCCTCGATGTTCTGGTAGCTGATGCCCACGCGCTGTCGGTTGAGTTCCACCGCATAGGCCACCGCTTCGGCGCCGCGCGAATGCCCGATCAGGCCCACGCGCTCGAGGTCCATCTTTCCCTTCAGCCCTGGCAGCGCGACGCCGTTGAAGATGCCGCTCTCATTGCCTTCGCGCAGCAGGTCGAGCGTGGTCATCAGCAACTGCCCGCGCGCCAGCGCACCGGAATCCGAGGCATTGCCGTTGAGCCCGTTGATCTTTCCCGCGTCGATGGAGACGGCCACGTAGCCGTTCTCGGCCAGGCTCTTCTGCAGGTAGTCGTAGCCCTTGGCATTGTTGAGATCGGAGGAATCATGCATGCCGTGCAGGAACACCACCACCGGATGGCCGCCGCTGGCCGAGGGCTGGACCTTCGATGTGCCTTGCACGCTGGCCGGCCCTGTCGGATAGCGCACCGTGCCCTGCAGCGGCACCGTGTAGATCACGTCCTTGTAGCGCGCATCGGAGACGGCCGTGGTGCCGAAGCCATAGACGACCTGTTCGGAGGACAGGTAGCCGCCCTTCTCTCCGAAGGGCACGGTCGCGGTGAAGCGGGTGACGACGGAAGGATCTTCCGGCTCGGGCGGGGTCGTCACCGGAATCGTCGGCGCCGGGTCGGCCGTTCCGCCGGTGACGGTGGTCGTGGACACGGGTGGAACCAGGGCCAGGGATCCCGCACCGCCATCGCCTCCTCCTCCACATCCGCTCGCGAGCGCGAATCCCAGAAGCACCGCGCAGGCCTTCAACAAGCGCATGCAACGCTGTCCATTCATTGATCTTCTCCCAGACATTGTTTCGACGATGGGAGCGATCCGCGATCGAGGCACGACTCGCTCCGAGTGGTGTCCGATTCGCGCATGCGGTTCTGTCGATGCGTCGCCGAGCGACGCCTGTCTCTGGTGGTGTGCGCATCTCGCCATTGCGGACCGCGCGGAGAAGCAATTCACATGCCTTTTAGAAAGGCCATGGAATCAGTCGCAATTGATCTGAATTGCCGTTCTTTTAATTAATATTCAGGCAATTGACCGGCTTCATCGACGCGCGATCCTGTGCGCCTGTTCGGCGAAGCTCAGCCGCGATCCGCGTCGTCCCAGACCGCCTCGCGCACCGCGACCGATTTCGGCAGCACGCCGAGCCTGAACAGCCGGTCGGCCGTGCGCTGCTGCGAAGCGAGGATCGCGTTCGACAGCGGCACCACGTCGAAGCCCGCATTGGCATTGACCTCGGTCACCACGTCCAGCGGCATGCCGGTGGCGGCCGCGACCGACTTCGCGACCTCGGCGGGATTGGCCCTGGCCCAGCGGCCGGCCTCGGCCGAGCCCTCGACCAGCGCCTTCACATGAGCGGGCCAGGCCTTGGCGAAGCCGGTGTTGGCGAGCAGGAAGGAGGCGCTGTCCTCGAGCACGTCGCCCTGCCAGGCGATCACGCGCGTCCTGTTGCGGCGGCGCGCGATGGTGAAGTACGGGTCCCAGATGGCCCAGGCATCGATGTCGCCGCCATCGAAGGCGAAGGCCGCGTCGGCCGCGCCCAGGCCGATGCTGGTCACGGCCTTGATGTCCAGGCCCTGGCGTTCGAGCGCGGCCGCCACCAGGTTGTGCGAGCTCGATCCCTTGGCATAGCCGATGCGCCGGCCCTGCAGGTCGGCGATGCTGCGGATCGGCGAATCCTCCTTCACGAGGATGCCTTCGGAGCGCGGCGTCGAGGGCTGCGCCGCCACATAGGCCACGCGCCCGCCCGACGCCTGCAGGAAGATGCAGCCCACGTTGCCCGCATTGCCGAAGGCGACGTCGCCGGTGTCCATCGCCTGCAGCAGGTTGAGGCCCGAGGTGAACTCGGCCCATTCGATGCGGATGCCCAGCGGCTCGAAGCGCTTCTCGAACACCTTGAGCTGCCGCGCTACCAGCGGAATGCCGGTCTTCTGGTAGCCCAGCGTCAAGGTCGATCCCTTGAGGCCGGTGGCGGCGCTCCGGGCGGAAGGGGCGGCGACCAGCGAGGCGGCGCCTGCGGCGAGAGTGAATTGGCGGCGGGTCAGCATGGCAGGGATCGATTCAGCGAGAAAGAGCCAGGGTCACAGCGCACCCGCGCTCTCGGGCAGGATGCCGTTGAGCAGGTGGTCGCCGACCACGGTGAACTTGTGGCGCACCGGGTCGTGCAGCGTGTGCACGCGCGCGTTGCGCCAGTGGCGGTCGAAGGCATGCGGCGCCTGCGCGGAACGCGTGCCGCAGAGCTCGAACAGCTTGCTCGAGGCATGCAGCGCGATCTCCGAGGTCAGCACCTTGGCCTCGGCCACCGCGAGCGAGGCCGAGGCGCGGCGTTCTCGGTCAGGCCGGGCGATGGCCTCGTCGAGCGCGAGGCCGGCGCGCTGCGTCATCGCCTCGGCCGCATGCAGGCGAATCTGGATCTCGCCGACCTGCGCGATCACCAGTGCATCGACGATCGCGCGCGGCGCACCGGCCGGCTGCGCGATCGATGCCTGCTCGCGCAGGAAGCGCACCGTGTCGTCGAGCGCGGCCTGGGCGATGCCGAGGTCGATGCCCACATGGCTGATCTGCGAGACCGCGCCCATCGGCTGCTCGCTGTAGGCGCGGTGGATCGGCAGCACGCAGAGATCGGGCAGCAGCACGTCGTCGAGATGCACGCGGCCGCTCGCGGTGGTGCGCTGGCCGAAGCTCTGCCAGTCGTCCTCGATGGTCAGGCCCGGCGTGCCCGCCGGAATGATCGCCACCGTCTTCTCGCCGGCCGCGTTCAGGCCGATGGCCGACACGTAGTGCGCGAACAACGCGCCGGTGGCGTAGATCTTCTCGCCGCGCAGCAGCCAGCCTCGGGGCGTGCGCTCGATCAGCAGCGGCTGCACGGCGCCGTCGCGCGGCGCATCGACGTTGGCATTGCCGAAGCGGCAGCCGCGCAGGATCTCGCCGAGGAAGAAGGCCTTCTGCGCCTCGCTGCCGATGGTCGAGAGCCAGAACACGGCGCTGTTGTGGTTCTGCTGGACCTGGCCGATCGAGGCATCGGCCGCCGACAGGATCGCGAACACCCGCGCCACGGTGGCGTACGACACGGCCGCGCCACCATGGGCGCGCGGCAGGTTCATGGCCCACAGACCGGCGCCCGAGACCTGGTCGAGCTCGCGCTCGGGCAACAGGCGTTGGCTGTCGCGCGCGGCCGCGCCTTCGGCCAGCGACCTGGCCACGCGCTGCGCGGCTTCGAGCACCTCGGCATCGGAGCGCAGCCGCTGCGCCGGCTCGACGCGGCGCGCGGTCCGCGGCAGATCCGCCTGGGCCTCGATCGATGCGACCAGCGCGCTCATGGCGCCGCGCGATGCCGCGGCTTGCGGCCGAAGAAGGGGTGGCTGGGATCGTTGAAGCCCGGGCGCGACGAATGGCCGGTGGTCACGAGGCCATCGACCAGCGCCTCGTCCGCGTCGGTGAAGCGGTACTGCAGCGCGGGCACGTAGTCTTCCCACTGCTCGAGCGTGCGCGGCCCGGCGATGGCCGAGGTCACGAGCCGGTTGTTGAGCACCCAGGCCAGCGCGAACTGCCCTGCCGTGATGCCACGGCCTTCCACGTGTTCCTTCACGCGCTGCGCGATCTCCAGCGATTCGGGGCGCCATTCGGTCTGCAGGATGCGCTTGTCGTCGCGGCCCGCGCGCGTGCCGGGCGGCGGCGCCTCGCCGGGCCGGTACTTGGCCGTGAGCACGCCGCGCGCGAGCGGGCTGTACGACACCACGCCCAGGCCGTAGTACTCGGCCGCGGGCAGGTGCTCGGCCTCGATCTGGCGGTTCGCGAGGTTGTAGAGCGGCTGCGTCGCCACCGGCCGGTCGACGTTGAGCGCATCGGCCGTGCGCGCGAACTCGGCGATCTTCCAGGCGCTGTGGTTCGACAGGCCGTAGCTGCGCAGCTTGCCCGCGCGGATCAGGTCGCCGAGTGCACGCACGGTTTCTTCCACCGGTGTCTGGCGGTCCTCGCGGTGCAGGTACAGCAGGTCGATGTGGTCGGTGCCCAGGCGCTTCAGGCTGGCCTCGACCGAGCGCACGATGCCGTGGCGGCCGGTGCCGCGGTTGTTCGGTCCTTCGATGTCGGGATCTGCATTGGCGAACTTGGTCGCCAGCACCCAGTGCTGCCGGTGCGGCGCGATCAGCTCGCCGACCACCGTCTCCGACTGGCCCTGGTTGTAGGCATTGGCGGTGTCGATGAAGTTCACGCCCTGCTCACGCGCGCGGTCGGCGATGCGTTGCGAGGTCACGCGGTCGGTCTGGCCGCCGAACATCATGGTGCCGAGGGTCAGCGGCGAGACGAGGATGCCGCTGCGGCCGAGCGGCCGGTAGTCGATGGTGCTCATGGGAGAAGGAAGAAGAGAGGTAGGAAGAGACGGCGCGCGTGACGCGCCGGAATCAGAAGCGCAGTCCGGCCTGCTTCATCAGCGGCAGGATGCGGTCGCCGAAGAATTCGAGATCGGGCTTGAAGTCGTAGAAGCTCAGCTGCAGGCCGTCGACGCCCGCGCGCTTGAGCTGCACGAACTGCTCGACCACCTGCTCGGGCGTGCCGATCACCTCGATGTTGCCGCCGATGGCGCGCCGCTTGGCGGCGTCGTTGCCGACCCGGCCGCGCCACGCATGGGCGTCGCTGTCGAAGCGGTTGAAGCTGGCCTGCGGGTCGACGTCCGCATGCGCCACGATCGCATCGTGGTAGGCCCAGGTCTCCTTCTCGGTCGCGCGGCTGACGACCATGGGATTGAGCAGCGTGCGCACCTCGCGGCCCACGTCGCGCGCGGCCTGCTTCACGCGCGCCGTGTGCGCCGGCAGCGCCTCGATCGCGCTCGGAAAGCTCGAGCCGGCCGGGCTGGTGATGAAGACGATGTCGGAATAGCGCGCCGCGAATTCGATGCCGGCGTCGGAGCCGGTCGCGTTCACCAGCACGGGCCGCCCGAAGCGCGGCTTGGGCGACACGAAGGCGCCATCGAGCTTCCACGGCGACTCGCCCTTGAACGACCAGTTCTCGGTGTCGGCCCACAGCCGCTGCACCGCCTCGAGGAACTCGGCCGCGAGCTCGTAGCGCCGGTCGTGCTCGATGCGCTGCGAGCCGAACATCTCGTGCTCGACCGCGCGGTGCCCCGTCACCACGTTGATGCCCCAGCGCCCGCCCGAGATGTGGTCGAGCGTGGCCGCGTACTTGGCCAGGTGCAGCGGATGCAGCGGCCCGTAGAGCACGTGGATGGTCGAGATCAGCAGGATGCGCTGCGTCACCGCGGTGAGCGCGGCCGTCGTCATGAAGGAGTCGAGCGCGTTGCCGTTGAAGACCCCGCCGTAGCCGCCCTTGGGCAGCCATTGCGAGAGCGCGAACACCAGGTCGAAGCCCAGCCGTTCGGCCTGCAGCACCAGGTCGCGGTTGTAGTCGAAGCGCCAGTCGGTGGTGCGCGGCAAGGTCGACGCGCTCCAGCCGCCGGCCTGGATCGGCAGGAACAGGCCCAGCAGCACCGGCTGCTCGAAGGCGCGGGAGATCGGGCTGGCGGCGAATTCGGTCGGCGCGACGAAGCGCTCCCATCCGGCGATGGCACCGGGTCGGTGTGACAGGGACATTGGAGGATTGCTTTCTGCTGGCGCGGATTCTGGCCAGCAGGGGCGGGAATGGCACGCCCGTAATTCGCATATCGACATGCGGGGAGGCGCAATGGCAAAGGCGGGCGCCTTTGTGGGAACACGAGAAAGCGTAGGAGCGTGGGCATGGAACTCCGCTAACCTCCTTCGGCTCGACTTTTCTCGGAGGTACATCCGCACATGTCAGCCACCCCCACCCCGCCGCCCTACTACCACGGCACCAAGGCCGACCTGAGCATCGGCGACCTGATCGAGGCCGGCTACAGCTCCAACTACGGCCAGCGCAGGAAGGCCGTGTATGTGTACCTGAGCGCCACGCTCGAGGCCGCGACCTGGGGCGCCGAGCTGGCCGTCGGCGAGGGCCGCGGCCGGATCTACACGGTGGAGCCGACCGGCGCCATCGAGGACGACCCCAACCTGACCGACAAGAAATTCCCCGGTAACCCGACCAAGTCCTACCGCACGCGGCAGCCGCTGCGGATCACGGGCGAGGTGAAGGACTGGCAGGGCCATGCGCCCGAGCAGCTGCAGGCGATGCGCGAGCGCCTGGAGGAATTCAGACGCGCGGGCATCGAGGCAATCGAGGACTGACTGAACGCCAACAAGGTGTGAAGAAACCGTAGCGAGCGCCCCGAGGTCGCGCCGAGGACCGCAGCCGTACTCTGTACGGTGAGGACCGCAGGTGCGAGATCGGGGCGCGCAGTAGGTTTATTCACACCTTGTCAGAACACCTTGCCCTCTTCGAGATGCGTGGTCGTGCCGTTGAGGTGGTGGTCGCCGATCACGCGTGCCTTCTGCTGCAGCGGATTGTGATTGAAGATAGTGCGCAGGTTGCGCCAGTGGCGATCGAAGTTGTGGCGGCGCGAGGTGGCCGAGGCGCCGCCGGCTTCGAACAGCCGCTCGGCCGCCTGCAGCGCGATGCGGCTCACCGCGAGCTGGGTCTTCGCGGTGGCGAGCGCGCCTTCGAGCACGAGCTGGCGCGTGCGTTCGTTCTCTTGACCCGTCGCCGCATCGTGTCGTAGCGCCTGCGCCGAACGATCGAGGCGCCGCGCGTTGTCCGCGACCAGCGCATCGACCGCATGCGTGGCAGTCGCGAGGTCGCCGACCACCCATTGCGTGAAGTGGTCCTGCGCCGCGCTGTCGGCCGGGCTGTGCGCGGCCGGCCGCGCATGGTGGCGCACGTAGTCGAGTGCGTCGGAAAAGATGTTGCGCACGATGCCCGCGGCCACGGCCACCAGGTAGAGCTGGCGCAGTGACGATGCATGGCGGCGCTGCAGGGTCTTGGGGCTGCCGTACACCAGCTCGTCGGCATGCACCTCGAGGCCCTCGAACTCCAGGCTGCCGCTCGCGGTCAGGCGCTGGCCCATGCCGTCCCAGTCGTCCTTCACGTGCAGGCCTTCGCGCCGGGTGGGCACGACGACGGCGACGTCGCGGCCCTCGGGGTCGCGCACCGCGATGCTCGCGTAGTCCGAGAAGGCGGTGCCGGTGGCGTAGTACTTGCGGCCGTTGAGCACCAGGCGATCGCCGTCGCGCTCGAGCGCGGTGGTCACGGTGCCCGACTTGGGCGTGCCGAGCTCGGTGAAGGCGCCGCCGAACAGCGCGCCCTCGCGCACGCGCGCCAGCTGCAGCTCGCTGTTCGCATCGGGCGGGGCCGTGGTCCAGAGCTCGATCGCGTTGTAGTGGATGCGCAGCGCATGCGCGACATTGGAGTCGGCGGCCGCGAGCGTCGCAACGACCTCGATCAGATCCTCGACCGAGCCGCCGGGACCGCCGCGCTCGGGCGGCACGCGCAGCGCGCCGAGGCCCGAGGCGCGGAACAGCGCGAAGGCCTCGAAGGGCAGCACGCGGTCGCGCTCGCGCTGCGAGGCGCCTTGTGCGATGGCGGTTGCCAGCGCGGGCAGGCGATCGAGCAGGGTCTGGAGGTCGGGCGCCAGCGCGGCGCGGTCGGGTGCGTTCATCGGTGAAGGTGCGGGCAGCGAGCGGTCGAGGATGAACGCAGTATGGGCGCGCGGCATGGCCGTTTCCCGCATAAGAAAACTCGCATTCCTGCAATGGCGAACGGACACGGATCGCGTGGAGCACGGCGCATTTCCAAACGCGAAAAGATGCTAAGCGCGCGCTTGGATTTCGCGGGGATATCCCAGACCATCGGCGGCCCAACCGCTAACCAGTCAGAGAATGAAATTCGATCGATGGGCACTGCGCGTCGCCCTCGCCGCGGCAGTGGCCGCCGCGCTCCCGGGCGCCTTCGCGCAGGGCACCGCACCCTCCCCCCAACCCATCGACGGCGGCACGCTGACGCTCGCGGTGTCGCAGGAGCCGACCTCGCTGGTGTCCTTCCTCGACACCAAGACCGACAACCGCAACATCAGTGCGAAGATCACCGAGGGCCTGCTGCGCTACGACGCGCAGTTCCGCGCGCAGCCGCTGCTCGCCACGTCGTGGCAGGTCAGCGCCGATGGCCTGAAGTACACCTTCAAGCTGCGCCCCGGCGTGAAGTGGCACGACGGCCGCGACTTCAGCGCGGAGGACGTGCGCTATTCGATCCTCACGCAGAAGAAGCAGGGACCGCGCGGGCGCATCACGCTCGCGAACGTGGAGCGCGTCGACGCGCCCGATCCGCTGACCGCGGTGATCGTGCTGTCGAAGCCCGCACCTTTCCTGCTGAAGTCGCTGTCTTCCGCCGAGCTGCCCATCGTGCCCTCGCACCGCTACGCCGACGGCGAGCCGCTGGGCAATCCCAACGTCACGGCGCCGGTGGGTACCGGTCCCTTCGTGTTCGACCAGTGGGTGCGCGGCAGCCACCTGGTGCTCAAGAAGAACCCGAACTACTGGCGCAAGGGCTATCCGCACCTCGACCGCGTGATCGTGAAGTTCGTGCGCGATCCGGCCGCGATCTCCACCGCGGTCGAGACCGGCGAGGTCGACGCGGCGCTCGGCGTGGGGCTGGCCGACCTCGAGCGGCTCGAGAAGAACCCGAAGCTCAAGGTCGACGCCACCTACGACGCCTTCCTCAACAACGCCTCGTTCCTCGAGTTCAACCTCGAGAACCCGGTGCTCGCGAACCCGAAGGTGCGGCATGCGATCGCGCAGGCGATCGACCGCAACTTCATCCGCGACACCATCTACTACAAGCGCGTGGAAGTGGTGAACTCGCCGATCCCGCGCGTGCTGGCCGACTACTACGACGACAGCAGCTTCCGCTATCCCTTCGACGTGACCGCGGCCAACCGCCTGCTCGACGAGGCCGGCCAGCCGCGCGGCGCGGGCGGCACGCGCTTCTCGCTGCGGCTGAGCTACATCCCGGGCGCGGAATTCAAGCGCACCAGCGACTACCTGCGCGCGGCCTTCTCGCGCATCGGCGTCAAGGTCGAGATCGTCGACGGCGACCTGCCCACCTTCCTCAAGCGCGTCTACAGCACGCGCGACTTCGACATCAACCTCAACGGCCTGGGCCGGCTGTTCGACCCGACGGTGGGCGTGCAGCGCATCTACTGGGGCGACGGGGTGCGCAATCCGCTGATCTGGATCAATGCCTCGCACTACGACAACCCGCAGGTCGACGAGCTGTTCCGCCAGGCCGCGGTCGAGCTCGACGGCGCGAAGCGCGCCACCCAGTTCCGCCAGATCCAGCAGATCGTGGGCCGCGAGCTGCCGGTGGTGCCGCTGGTCACGGTGCATTCGGCGCTGCAGGTCTACAGCACCCGCGTGCACGAACTCAACAACAGCATCGACCTCACGGCCGGCGACTTCGCCGATGCCTGGATCGAACCCCGCAAGTAAGACAGAGACGGACGCAACGCCATGAGCCTCCAGGACATCACGAACGACCAACTGCACGAACTGAGCTTCGCGAGCGCCGGCGAACAGGCCCGCGCGCTGGCCGAGGGCCGCGTCAGCGCGGTGGCGCTGCTCGAGCACCTGCTCGCGCGCATCGACCGCTTCGACGCCACCCTCAACGCGGTGCCCGTGCGCGACGACGAGCGCGCGCGCGCCGCGGCACGCGAGGCCGACGCGGCGCTCGCGCGCGGCGAACGCCGGCCGCTGCTGGGCGTGCCGGTCACGGTGAAGGAATCCTTCGACGTGGCGGGCCTGGTCACGAGCAGCGGCAACCCGGCCTTCGCCGACAACGTGGCGCGCGAGGACTCGCTCGCGGTGGCCGCGCTGCGCGAGGCCGGCGCGGTGATCGTCGGCAAGAGCAACGTGCCGCTGGGCCTGGCCGACCTGCAGAGCTACAACGCGGTCTACGGCATCAGCAACAACCCCTGGGACCCGGCGCGCACGCCGGGCGGTTCCTCGGGCGGCTCGGCCGCGGCGCTGGCCGCGGGCTACGTGGCGCTGGAGATCGGCACCGACATCGGCGGCTCGATCCGCATTCCCGCGCACTTCAACGGCGTGTACGGCCACAAGCCGACCGCGGGCCTGGTGGCGCTGCGCGGCACCGGCGTGCCCTCGGGCCGCCATGCCGAGCGCGACCTGGTGGTGGCCGGGCCGCTCGCGCGCACGGCGTCCGATCTGGAGCTCGCGCTCGGCCTGCTGATCAATCGCGACCCGCTGCTGGCCAAGGGCTGGAAGGCGACCCTGCCACCGGCGCGCCATGCGCGGCTGTCCGATTTCCGCGTGCTGGTGATCGACCAGTGGCCCGGCAACGAGCGCAGCGTGCACGAGCGCCAGGTGAGCGAGCGCGTGGTCGACCGGCTTCGCACGCAGGGCGTGCAGGTGAGCCGGCCGGCCGACCTGCCGCCGGGTCTGCTGCCCGACCTGGTGCGCTCGCACCGCGTCTACCGCAGCCTGCTGGGCTCCTCGCTGGCCACGCCGCCGGCGCTCAGCGAGGCCGCGCAGCAGCGGTTCGAGGCGCTCTCGCCCGAGGACGACAGCGCCGACGCGGCCTGGCTGCGCGCCTCCACGCTGCGCCACAGCCAGTGGCTGCAGGACCACGAGGCGCGCGTGGCGCTGCGCCACCAGTGGGAACGCTTCTTCGCGCAGTTCGACGTGGTGGTGACGCCGGTGGCGCCACTGCCGGCCTTCCGCCACAACCACGACGAGCCCAAGGATGCGCGCACCTATCCCGTGGCCTTCGAGGACGGCACGCGCGAGGTGCGCTTCCTCGACCTGTTCGCCTGGGCCGGGCTGCCGGTGCTGCCGGGCCTGCCGGCCACCAGCTTCCCGATCGGGCTCGACGACGAGGGCCTGCCGGTGAGCGCGCAGGCGGTCGGCGCCTACCTCGAGGACCGCACCACCATCGCCTTCGCGCGGCTGCTCGAGGAGGCCTATGGCGGCTTCATCGCGCCGCCGGGCTACGAGGACAGCGTGTCCGCACCCGCCACGCCTGCAGCCCCGACCGCACCCGCCGCATGACGCCGACGCCTCCGATCAGCCGCCGGCATTTCCACCGGCGGCTCGCGGGGCTGCCGCTCGCGCTGGCCGCGGTGCCGGCCGCCGCGGCAAATGCCACGCCCCATACCGAGCCGGATGCCGCGCCGCGCCACAAGCCCGGCAGCGTCGTCACCCTGCTCACCGCGCTCGAGCCGCCCACGCTGGTGGGCCTGGTCAACTCCGCGGCCGGCACCTTCCTGGTGTCGCCCAAGGCAGTCGAGGGCCTGCTGAGCTACGACTTCGACCTGCGCCCACGCCCGCAGCTCGCCGTGGCCTGGGAAGTGCAGCCCGACGGGCTGCAATACACCTTCAGGCTGCGCCGCGGCGTGAAGTGGCACGACGGCCGCCCCTTCACCTCGGCCGACGTGGCCTTCTCGATCCTCGCGCTCAAGCAGTCGCATCCGCGCGGTCGTGCCACCTTCGCGAGCGTGAGCGAAGTGCGCACGCCCGATGCGCACACCGCGGTGCTGGTGCTGAGCAAGCCCGCGCCCTTCCTGCTGACCGCGCTGGCGGCCGCCGAGTCGCCGATCGTGCCGCGCCATGTCTACGAGGGCCGCGACCTCGCGAGCCATCCGGCCAACAACGCGCCGATCGGCACCGGGCCCTTCGTGTTCAAGGAATGGCAGCGCGGCAGTCACGTCATCTACGAGCGCAATCCCGACTACTGGGATGCCGGAAAGCCCTACATCGACAGGCTGGTGGTGCGCTTCGTGCCCGATCCCGCGGCGGCCGCGGCCGCGCTTGAGAGCGGCACGGTCGACCTGGCCGGCGCGACGCCGGTGCCGATCCCCGACCTCGACCGGCTCAAGGCGCTGCCGCACCTGAGCCTGGACACGCGCGGCAACGAGTACTTCAACAACTCGACCACGCGCATCGAGTTCAACCTCGACAACCCCTACTTCCGCCATGCCAAGGTACGCCAGGCGGTGGCTCATGCGATCGACCGCGAGGTGATCCTCAAGACCGTGTGGTACGGCTACGGCCTGGCCGCGCCGGGCCCGATCTCGCCGGTGCTGCGCGCCTTCTACGAGCCCGCGGCGGGCGTGCCGGGTTTCGACCGCAAGCGCGCCGAGGCGCTGCTCGACGAGGCCGGCTTCGCGCGCGGCGCCGATGGCGTGCGCTTTCGCGTCAGCCACGACGTGTTCGACGGCGGCGGCAACCGCGTGGGCCAGTACATCCGCCAGGCGCTCGCGCGCGTGGGCATCGACGTGACGGTGCGCACGCAGGAGTTCGGCGCCTACATCAAGCGCGTCTACACCGATCGCGACTTCGACTTCAACAACCAGGGCATGAGCCAGATGTTCGATCCCGCGGTGGGCATCCAGCGCTTCTACTGGTCGAAGAACTTCCGCCCCGGCGTGCCCTTCTCCAACGGCGCGCACTACGACAACCCCGAGGTCGACCGGCTGCTCGAGGCCGCGGCGGTCGAGAACGACGTCGCCAGGCGGCGCGCGCTCTATGCCGAGTTCCAGCGCGTGATCGCACGCGAGCTGCCGACCATCGGGCTGGTGGCGGTGGCGCAGGTCACGGTGGCCAATCGCCGCATCGGCGGACACACGGTCGGCGCCGAGGGCCTGTCGGGCAACTTCGCCGATCTTCACCTCAAGGGATGAGCATGCAGGACTGGAACATGGAGCGCCGCGCCTGGCTGCAGGCCGGCGCGGGACTCGGGCTCGCGGGCCTGGCCTCGCCGTTCGCGGCGGTGTCCGCGCTCGCGCAGGGTCGCGACGCGGGCACGCCGGTGCGCGGCGGCACGCTGACCGTGCTGATCGATCCCGAGCCGCCCACGCTCACCACCATCGCGCATTCGGCCGGCGCCTCGGTGCTGATCTCGGCCAAGACCACCGAGGGCCTGCTGAGCTACGGCTTCGACCTCTCGCCGCAGCCGCAGCTCGCGACCGCCTGGAGCGTGAGCGCCGACGGTCTGCAGTACAGCTTCACGCTGCGCCGCGGCGTGAAGTGGCACGACGGCCGGCCCTTCACCTCGGCCGACGTCGCGCATTCGATCGGCCTGCTCAAGCAATACCACCCGCGCGGGCGCGCCACCTTCTCGAGCGTGTCGGAGGTGCGCACGCCCGATGCGCACACCGCGATCCTGGTGCTGTCGAAGCCGGTGCCCTACCTGATCACCGCGCTGTCGGCGGCCGAGTCGCCGATCGTGCCGAAGCACCTCTACGAGAACGGCAAGGCCGACGCCAACCCGGCCAACAACGCGCCCGTGGGCACCGGCCCCTTCGTCTTCAAGGAATGGGTGCGCGGCAGCCACGTGAGCTACGAGCGCAACCCCGACTACTGGGACAACCCCAAGCCCTACGTCGACCGGTTGATCGTGCGCTTCATTCCCGACGCCGCCGCGCGCGCGGCCGCGATCGAGAAGGGCGAGGTGCACCTGAGCCCGGGCACGCCGGTGCCGCTGGGCGACGTGGAGCGGCTGCGCGCCAGGCCGAACCTGGTGTTCGAGCCGAACGGCTACCAGTACATCAACAACGTCTCGCGCGTGGAGTTCAACCTCGAGAACCCCGCGCTGCAGGACCTGCGCGTGCGCCAGGCGATCGCGCACGCCATCAACCGCCAGGTGGTGCAGAAGACCGTGTGGTACGGCCAGGGCCGCCTGATCCCGGGCCCGGTGCATCCGGCGCTCGCGAAGTTCTACCTGCCCGACCTGACGGTGCTGCCGCACGATCCGAAGCAGGCCGAGGCCCTGCTCGACGCGGCGGGCCTGACACGCGGCAAGGCCGGCCCCAACCTGCGGCTCAAGCTCGCGCTGACGCCCATTCCCAACGAGGGCGGCCAGCGCACCGCCGAGTACCTGAAGCAGAGCCTGGGGCGCATCGGCATCGAGGTCACGATCAACGCGACCGACTTCGCGACCTACGTGCGCCGCATCTATGCCGACCGCGCCTTCGACCTGCACGTGAGCGTGATGAGCAACACCTTCGACCCCACCGTGGGCATCCAGCGCCTGTATTGGTCGAAGAACTTCAAGAAGGGCCTGCCGTTCTCCAACGGCTCGGGCTACAACAACCCCGAGGTCGACCGGCTGCTCGAGGCGGCCGCCATCGAGACCGACGAGGCGCGCCGGCGCCAGGCCTTCGCCGAGTTCCAGCGCCACATCGTGCGCGACCTGCCCGATATCACGTTATTGGCACTCGACAACTACACCATCGCCGACCGCCGCGTGCGCGGCCACACGGTCAGCGCCGACGGCATCGCCGGCAACCTGGCCGGTGCGTGGATCGGCACCTGATCGACAGTGAAAGGAACCCTCTCCATGACCACCGCCACCACCGACCGCCCCGACGTGCTCTGGTACACGCGCTGCCCCGTGCCCTCGCCGCTGGGCATCGCCGCGCGCCAGGGCTGGCTGGCCCAGACCTTCGCCGAGGAAGGCATCGCGATCGAATCGATCATCGACTCGAAGGACCGCAGCATCCGCGAGAGCCACTTCGACCACCACCTGGCCTGGTCCTTCCGCCAGGGCGGCAACATCCCGCCGATCTGGGCCCGCGCCAACGGCCGCGCGACGCGGCTGGTGGCGATCACCTGGACCGACGAGTTCCAGGCCATCGTGACCCTGCCGGGACGCGGCATCGCGTCGATCGAGCAGCTCGCGGGCCGCCGCTTCGCGGTGCCGCGCCGCGTCAACGACCTGATCGACTTCCACCGCGCCACCGCGCTCAAGGGCGTGGTGTCGGCGCTGTCGCTGGCCGGCCTCACGACCGAGGACCTCACGCTGGTGCAGCTGCCGATCGAGGAATCGGTGATCCTCGCGCAGGGCGAGCCCAGCCTGTTCGGGCTGCGCCGGCGCCATCCCTATTTCCGCGAGGTCGAGGCGCTGGTGCGCGGCGAGGTCGACGCGATCTTCGTCAAGGGCGCCGAGGGCCTGGTGGTCGCGAACCTGATCGGCGCCCAGGTGGTGTCCGAGTTCGGCAGCCATCCCGATCCGAAGATCCGCATCAACAACGGCACGCCGCGCGTGCTGACGGTCGATGCGGCGCTGTCCGAGCGGCGGCCCGACCTGGTGCTGCGCCTGCTCGAGGTGGTCGAGCGCGCGGGCCGCTGGGCCGAGGACCATCCCGACGAGACGGTGCGCTTCGTGGCGCGCGAGATCGCCACCAGCGAGGAAGCGGTGCTGGCCTCGAACGGGCCCGAGGTGCACCGGCACCTGGGCATCGGTCTCGACGCGCCGCTGGTCGAGGCGATCGGGCATTTCAAGGACTTCCTGCTGCAGTGGGGCTTCCTGCCGGGCGACTTCGACCTCGGCGAGTGGGTCGATGCCGAGCCCTTGCGTGCGTTGCGTGCCGGCAAGGCGGCAGCGCCCGAAGCCGCGGTGCTCGCCGCCGCATGAGCGCCGCGAACTCCAACCCGGCGCCGCGCATCCTCGTGACCGGTGCCACCGGCCGGCTCGGCCGCCTGCTGGTGCCGCGGCTGCGCGAGCGCGGCGCTGTGGTGCGCGCCTTCACGCGGCAGGTGGCGAATGCCGCCGCGCTGGCCGACCAGAGCCGACACGAGCGCGCGCCCTTCGAGGTGGCGGTGGGCGACCTCGAGGACCGGGCCTCGCTGCGGCGCGCCTTCGAGGGCGTCTCGCACCTGTTCCTGCTGTCGCCGATCGTGCCCGAGCTGGCCGCGCAGCAGATCGCCGCCATCGAGGCCGCGGCCGAAGCCGGCGTGCGCCGCATCGTCAAGCTCTCGGGCTCGCACTGGACCATCGAGCCGCCGGGCCGTTCGCTGTCGGGCGACGCGCATGCGCGCATCGAGGCCGCGCTGGCCGCATCGGGCATCGCGCACCGCGTGCTGCGCCCCAATGCCTGGACGCAAGTGGTGCTCGCGCGGCTGGCGGCCGAGCTGGCCGCGGGCGATGTGCTGCACGCGCCGCCGGGCCTGCCGCGCGTGGCCTACATCGATGCGCGCGACATCGCCGACGTGGCGGTCGAGGCGCTGCTGAACGACGCGGAAGAGGCGCCGCCCGCCCCCTGGGTGCTGACCGGTGCGCGCGCCGTCGACCATGGCGAGCTCGCGCGCATCGCCGCCGGCCTCAGCGGCCGGCCGGTGGTGGCCGAGCCGCTGTCGCCGCAGGAACTCGCGGCGCGCCAGGCACAAGCGCCCTCGCCCTACATCGCGCGGGTGCATGCGCAATTCGCCGCGCTGATCGGTGCCGGCGAGGCGGCCACCGTCACCGACACGGTGGAACGCGTGCTGGGCCGGCCACCACGGCGCATCGAGGACTTCGTGGCCGAGTCGCTCGCGGCCTGAACCGCATTTGCTTATGCGGAAGGCTTCGTAGCCGCGCCCATCGGCGGCCGCTAAGGTGCCGCCGGTTTTCACCGTCCCCATTCCATGTCCTCACTCGCCGATCTCGCGGCGCCCGCCACCGGCGCGGCGCCCTCTTCCCTCCCCGAACGCGTGCCCGCCATCGATGCCGCCACCCTGCAGCGCTGGCTGCAGGACGGCGACGAGCTCGCGCTGCTCGACATCCGCGAGCACGGCCAGTACGGCGAGGGCCATCCCTTCTTCGCGGTGCATGCGGCCTACAGCCGGCTCGAGCCCGAGGTGGCGCGGCTGGTGCCGCGCCGCGCGACCCGCACCGTGCTGTTCGACGACGGCATCGACGGCGATGCGCTGGCCCGGCGCGCGGCCGTGCGGCTGGCCGCACTCGGCTGGTCCGGCGTCTCGGTGCTGGCCGGCGGCGCGCCGGCCTGGGAGCGCGCGGGCCGCACGCTGTTCAAGGGCGTGAACCTGCCTTCGAAGACCTTCGGCGAGGTCGCGGAGCATGCCTTCGAGGTGCCGCACATCGACGCGCCCACGCTGGCGCGCTGGCAGCGCGAAGCCGAGCCCTTCGTGCTGCTCGACGGCCGCACGCTCGAGGAGCACCGCAAGATGACGCTGCCCGGCGCCATTCCCGTGCCCAACGGCGAACTGGCGCTGCGCTGGCGCACCCAGGTGAGCGACGAGCGCACGCCGATCGTGGTGCACTGCGCGGGCCGCACCCGCAGCATCGTCGGCGCGCAGATCCTGCGCGACCTCGGCGTGCCCAACCCGGTGTTCGCGCTCGAGAACGGCACCCAGGGCTGGGCGCTGGCCGGCCTCGCGCTCGAACGCGGCAGCCGCCGCGCGCTGCCGGCCGCGCCCGATGCGGCGCAGCACGAAGCCGCGCGCGCGAGTGCCGAGGCCGCCGCGCGGCGCTTCGGCGTGCCGGTGCTGTCGCGTGCCGCGGCACAGGCCTGGCTCGACGACGCCAACCGCACCGCCTTCGTGTTCGACGTGCGCACGGCCGAGGAATTCGCGGCCGGCAGCCTGCCCGGCGCGCGCCATGCGCCGGGCGGCCAGTTGCTGCAGGCCACCGACCAGCAGATCGGCGTGCGCCATGCGCGCGTGCTGGTGCTCGACGACGATGGCGTGCGCGCGCCGGTGATCGCGCTGTGGCTGCGCCGGCTGGGCCTTGAGGCCGCGCTGGTCGATGGCGGCCTCGCGAGCGGGCTGCGCGTGCCCGAGGGCGCGGCGCCGGCGCTGGGCCCGGTGCCCGCTTCGGCCTCGGCCGAACGACTGGCCGCGCTGCCCGAAGGCACGGTGCTGCTCGACCTGCGTCCGTCGCCGGCCTACCGCCAGGCCCACGTGCACGGCGCGCGCTGGTCCATCCGCCCGCGCCTGCTGGCCGATGCGCGCACCGCCACCGGCGGCGACACGCGCCGTCCGCTGCTGCTGATCGCGCCCGACGCGCTGGTGGCACGGCTCGCCGCCGCCGACCTGCGCGATGCCGGCTGGCCCGCGCCGACCTGGACCACGCACGAGGCGCTCTCGGCCGCGGGCCACGGCGTCGAGGCCACGCCCGCGTCGCCCGGCGATGCCGAGGCCATCGACTACCTGTTCTTCGTGCACGACCGGCACGACGGCAACCTCGACGCGGCGCGCCGCTACCTCGACTGGGAGCTGGGCCTGATCGCGCAATGCGCGGGCGACGAACTGGCCGTGTTCCGGCCGCACGGCGAAGCGACCCGAGGCTTGCACGGAAAAGCGCATATCGATAGTTGAAGGCCTTCGTTGCGACGGCAGGCGCGGCCTCGGAAGATCGCCGCCTGCCCTGCTTCGCCCCTTTCATTCGATGACTTCCCGTCCGCGTTCGCGTTTCTCCCCCTCTTCCTCCCGATTCGCCGCCGCGGCGCTCGCCACCCTGCTCGGCCTGGCCGGCGCGGCCCATGCCGACGCCACGCTCGACCGCATCAAGCAGCGCGGCAAGGTCGCGATCGGCGTGGTGGTCAACGGCGGGCCCTTCGGCTCGATCGACCCGGCCACGCAGCAGCTCGTGGGCTGGAACCCCGACCTCGCTCGCGACCTCGCCAAGCAGCTCGGCGCCGAGGTCGAGCTGGTGCAGGTGCAACCGGCCAACCGGGTGCAGTTCCTGCAGTCGGGCAAGGTCGACCTGCTGATCGCCTCGATGGAATACAACGCCGACCGCGGCGAGATCCTCGGCCATGCGCCGACGCCGTTCTACCGCGTGGGCGGCACGGCCGCCGTGCTCAAGACCAGCGGCATCGCCAAGTGGGAGGACCTGCGCGGCAAGACCGTGTGCGCCTCGCAGGGCAGCAGCTTCGTGAAGCCGCTGCAGGAACAGTACGGCGCCCAGGTGCGCGGCTTCAAGACCGCGCAAGAGTCGCTGCTGGCGCTGCGCGGCGGCAACTGCGTGGCCGCCGTGCACGACGCCACGCTGATCCAGCCGCTGCTGCGCAGCAATCCCGAGTGGGCCGCCTACGCCGCGCCGATCCGCGACGAGATCCTGCCCGCGCCCTCGGTGGTCTGGGCCCGCAAGGGCGAGGCCGACACCATCGCCGCCGTCGACAAGGTGGTCAAGCAATGGCACCGCAGCGGCTGGCTGATCGAGACCGAGAAGCGCAACGGCATCGAGCCGCCGCAGCCGCTGCTGCCCGAGCTGCAGGCCAAGCTGCGCGCCGCGCCCTGAATACACGGCCCGGCCGCACCGCATCTTTTCGTTCGCGGTGAGCGGCGCCCCTGAACCGGCGCCGCGCCCTGCCCTTTCCGTTCGCGCCATGAAGCCACGCCACTCCACCGACACGCCATCGTCGGCGCGCCAGCCATGAACGACGCCGGACTGCTCGCGCAGGCCGTGGTCGCGCTCAAGACCCTGGGCCTCAACTACGCCTTCGTGCTCGACGCGGGCGAGCGCCAGGCCTTCCTGCGCGGCCTGCTCGTCACCTTCGAGCTCTGCGTGCTGACCGTGCCCTGCAGCCTCGCGGCCGGCGTGGCGATCGCGGCCGCGCTGACCTCGCCGCGGCGCTGGGTCGCGCTGCCGGCGCGCGCCTTCGTGGAGGTCACGCGCAACACGCCGACGCTGGTGCAGCTCTATTGCGCCTTCCTCGTGCTCAACATGCTGATCACGCAGCAGCTGCAGGGCCTGGGCGGCAATCCGCTGACGCCCTTCGTCTGGGTGGTGATCGTGGTCGCGCTGCACAAGGGCGTGTTCCATGCCGAGGCGCTGCGCGCGGGCATCGAGGCGGTGCCGCGCGTCACGCTCGAGGCCGCGCGCTCGCTGGGCTTCTCGCAGCGCCAGCTGCTGTGGCGCGTCGAGCTGCCGCTGGCGCTGCGCTTCGCGCTGCCGTCGCTGGTCAACAACCTGGTCGACCTGGTCAAGATGACCGCGGTGGCTTCCGCCATTGCCGTGGGCGACGTGACCTACGAGTCGATCATGATCTGGACGCAGCGCGACAACGTGCTCGAGCTGCTGCTGCTGATCCTGCTGTACTTCGGCCTGCTGACCTGGCTCGTGAGCCTGGCCGGGCGCTGGCTCGAGGCGCGCTGGCGGATGCCCGGCTATGGCCAGTGAGATCGCCGCGGCCCCGGCCGCTTCCCCGCTCGGAGCCAATGCTGGCGCCGGCTTCATCGCGCACCTCGATCCGCGCCGCCATCCCTGGCTCGCCGCGCTGGCCGCCGTGCTGCTGCTGGTCGCGGCCTGGACCGCCACCGGCACCACGCCCGTCGCGCTGCGCCACCTGTGGCGATGGTCGCCCACGCTGCTGCTGGGCTTGCTCACCAACGTCCAGATCAGCGTGCTCGCGATGGCGATCGGCACCGCCGTGGGGCTGCTGGTGGGCGCGCTGTCGTTCTCGCCGTTCGCGCCGGTGCGCGGGGCCACGCGCTGGTACGTGCAGTTCTTCCGCAACGCGCCGGTGCTGGTGCTGATCTATTTCACCACCTACGTGTTTCCGTTCGAGCTGCGGCTGGTGGCCTGGACCGTGCCCTTCCCCGACTGGCTCAAGGTGGTGCTGGGCCTCGCACTGCCCACCAGCGCGGTGGTGGCCGAGATCTTCCGCGGCGCGATCCAGTCGATTCCGAGCGCGCAATGGGAGGCCGCGCAGTCGCTGGCCTTCCGGCGCGGCGAGATCTTCCGGCTGATCGTGCTGCCGCAGTGCCTGCGCCGCATGCTGCCGCCGTGGATGAACCTCTACGCGAGCATCACGATGAGCACGGCGCTGTCCTCGCTGGTCGGCGCGCACGACGTGGTCGATGCGGCCCAGGTCGCAAGCAACACGGTGGCACGCACCGACTTCACGGTGCTGGTCTATTTCACGCTGCTCGCCGTGTTCTTCGCCTACTGCTACCCGATCGCCCGCGCCACGCGCGCGCTGGAACGCCGCCATGCCCGCCATTGAGACCGCCACCCCCATCTCCGACACGCCCCTGGTCGCCCTGCGCGACGTGGAGCTCGCCTTCGGCGCCAACGCGGTGCTGCGCGGCATCTCGCTCGAGGTGCAGCGCGGCCAGGCGGTGTCGATCATCGGGCCCTCGGGCTCGGGCAAGTCGACCATCCTGCGCTGCATCACCGGGCTGCTGCGCCCGCAGCGCGGCGAGATCCGCGTCGGCGACACGCGCGTGGACGCGCTGCGCGCCGAGGCCGAGTTCATCGCGCTGCGCAAGCGCGTGGGCTTCGTGTTCCAGCAGTACAACCTGTTCCCGCACCTCACGGTGCTCGAGAACCTGATGATCGCACCCACGCGCGTGGCCGGCCGCGAGCGCGCCGCCGCCGAGCGCGAGGCGCGCGAGCTGCTCGACAAGGTGCGGCTCTCGCACAAGGCCGCGGCCTATCCGGGCGAGCTCTCGGGCGGGCAGCAGCAGCGCGTGGCGATCGCGCGCGCGCTCGCGATGCGGCCCGAGCTGATGCTGTTCGACGAGGTGACCTCGGCGCTCGACCCCGAGACCGTGGGCGAGGTGCTGACCGTGATCCGCGACCTGGTGCGCGAAGGCCTGACCTGCGTGCTGGTGACGCACGAGATGCGCTTCGCCGAGGAGATCAGCGACACCGTCTACTTCACCGAGGCCGGCGTGATCGTCGAGCACGGCCCGCCCGCGCGCATCTTCCGCGCACCCGCGAGCGACCGCACGCGCGCCTTCCTGCACCGCGCGCTCGGCGACGGCGCGCGCGACCGCTCCGACGAGGCGGACGCCGCCGTGCCCGCGCGCCGCCCCGCCCCGTTCCCCGAAACGCCGCCCTTCGACCGGCTGCGCTTCGCCCTCTGACCCACCGAGGCTCCCCATGACCACATCCCAGAACGACACGACCGCCATCGCGGCGCAACGCCGCATCGCCGTCGACCAGGCCCTGGCCGACATCCGCGCCATCGCCGCCGCCCAGGCACTCGACCGCGCGGTGCTCGCGCGCATCACGGCGCGGCTCGAGAAGCTCGCGGCCAACGCCGCCCTGTTCACGCGCGAGGATTTCCCGCCGCCGGCCGCGAGCGAAGGCGTGGGCGCGTCCACGCGCTACCGGCTCAACCCCGGGGACGGCGACGACGACGTGGCGCTCTACCTGAACTCGATCAATCCCGGCAAGACCTCGATCCCGCACAACCACACGACCTGGGCCACCATCGTGGCGGTCGAGGGCCAGGAGGAGAACCGCGTCTACCGGCGCACCGACGACGGCAGCGATCCCGCGCAGGCGCGGCTCGAACTCGAGCGCGAGGTGACGGTGCAGCCCGGCACCTCGATCGCCTTCCTGCCCGAGGACCTGCACAGCATCCATGTGATCGGCGATCGGCCGACGCTGCATTTCCATCTCTACGGCCAGCCGCTCGAGACACTGTCGCGCCGCATCGGCGTGAACCTCGAGACCGGCGCGATCGTCAACTACAACGCGACGCAGCTGCAGCCGAGCAAGGCGGTGGCATGAGCGCGGCCGATGGCTTGCACGACGCGACGCGGCTGCTGCATGCGGGCGCGCCGCAGCTGCGCGCCGGCTCGGGCCCGGTCAACGTGCCCGTGGTGCGCACGAGCACCGTGCGCTTCGAGAACACCGCTGCCCATGCCGACCATCACCACCGCCGCGCCGCGGGCGAGCGCGTGGCCTCCTACGGCCGTCATGGCCTCGACACGCACCGCGCGCTCGAGGATGCAGTGACCGCGCTCGAGGGCGGGCACCGCGCCTTCCTCACGCCCTCGGGCCTGTCGGCGATCACGCTGGTGCTGCTCGCGCTGCTGTCGCCCGGCGACCATGCGCTGGTGGCCGACGGCGTGTATGCGCCGCTGCGGCGCGTCGACAGCACCCTGCTCAAGCGGCTGAACATCACGGTCGAATATTTCTCGCCCGCGCACGACGACCTGGCGAGCCTGCTGCGGCCCAACACGCGGCTGCTGTACCTCGAGTCGCCGACCTCGCTGCTCTACGAGGTGCTCGACCTGCCCGCGCTCAGCAAGATCGCGCGCGATCGCGGCGTGACCGTGGCCACCGACAACACCTGGAGCGGCGGCTGGTTCTACAAGCCGCTCGCGCTCGGCGCCAACATCTCGATCCAGGCCGCCACCAAGTACATCTCGGGCCACTCCGACCTGATGCAGGGCATCGTGGTGGTCGACAGCCCCGCGCTGGCCGCGAAGCTTCTGAGCGCGCACGAGGCGCTGGGCCTGACCATCGGTGCCGACGACGCCTACCTGGCGCTGCGCGGCCTGCGCACGCTGCCAGTGCGGCTCGCGCAGCACCAGCGCAATGCCACCGAGGTCGCGCGCTTCCTGCAGCAGCAGCCGCAGGTCGGCCGCGTGTATTACCCGGCGCTGCCGGAAGACCCGGGCCATGCGCTGTGGCGGCGCGACTTCAGCGGCGCGAGCGGCCTGGTGTCCTTCGCGTTCCGCGATGCCACGGCCGCCGAGGCCGATGCCTTCGTCGACGCGCTCACGCTGTTCGGCATCGGCGCCTCGTGGGGCGGCTACGAGAGCCTGGCGCTCGCGGCCCAGCCCGAGCGGCTGCGTGAGCACCGCCAGTGGCAGGGCAATGCGCCGGTGGTGCGGCTGCATGTCGGCCTCGAGGATCCGGGCGACCTGGTGGCCGACCTGGCGCGGGCCTTCGCGAAGGCGACGCCGATCGCAACCGCAACCGCAACCGCAACCGCACCGGCCCCCGCCGCGGCGCCGTTCCGTGAATTGAGCGCAGGCGCGCACCTGCTCTGAGCCTTTCCTTCCTCTCCCGTTTTTCCCGTACCGTCGCCATGTCCTCGCACTCCTCCTCCCCCACCGTCCCCGTCATCGACCCCCGCGTGCGCGTGGCGGTCGACGTCGGCGGCACCTTCACCGACATCGTGCTGCTGCGCGGCGAGCGCAAGCACACCGTGAAGGTGCTCACCACGCCGGCCGCGCCCGAGCAGGCCGTGTTCGACGGCGTGGCGGAAGTGCTGCAGCAGGCCGGCGCGGCCTGGGCCGACGTCGAGCTGCTGATCCTCGGCACCACGCTGGCCACCAATGCGCTGATCGAGCGCAAGGGCGCGCCCACGGCGCTGCTGACCACGCACGGCTTCCGCGACCTGGTCGAGATCGGGCTGGAGGACCGCTTCGCGCAGTACGACGTGTTCCTCGACAAGCCGGCGCCGCTGGTGCCGCGCCACTGGCGCCATGGCGTGGTCGAGCGCACCGACGCGGCCGGCCGCGTGGTCACGCCGCTCGACGAGGCGCAGGTGGCCGTGCTCGCGCGCCAGCTCGTGGCCGACGGCATCGAGAGCGTGGCCGTGTGCTTCCTGCACGGCTATGCGAACCCCGTGCACGAGCGCCGCGTGCGCGAGCTGCTGCGCGAGCATGCGCCGCAGCTGTGGGTGTCGCTGGCCTCCGACGTCTGCCCCGAAATCCGCGAGTACGAGCGGCTCTCGACCGTCAGCGCCAATGCCTACGTGCAGCCGCAGGTGGCCGGCTACCTGCACCGGCTGCGGGAAGGCGCGCGCGAACGCGGCCTGAAGGCCGAGCCCTTCCTCATGACCTCGGGCGGCGCCATCACCACGCTGCAGGCCGGCATCGACGAGCCGGTGCGGCTGGTCGAGTCGGGCCCCGCGGGCGGCGCGGTGCTGGCGCGCCAGGTGGCCGAGCAGATCGGCGCCACGCGCGCGCTCTCGTTCGACATGGGCGGCACCACGGCCAAGATCTGCTTCATCGACGACTACCAGCCGCAGCTGAGCCGCAGCTTCGAATTCGGCCGCGTGCACCGCCACCTCAAGGGCTCGGGCCTGCCGATCCGCATCCCGGTGATCGAGATGGTGGAGATCGGCGCCGGTGGCGGCTCGATCGCGCGCGTCAACCACCTGGGCGTGGTGCAGGTCGGCCCCGACAGCGCGGGCTCCTCGCCCGGCCCGGCCGCCTACGGCCTGGGCGGCGAGCAGCCGACCGTGACCGACGCGCATGCGGCGCTCGGCGCGATCGACCCGGCGCGCTTCGCGGTCGGCAAGGTGCGGCTCGATCCGCAACGCGCGCGCGCCGCGTTGCTGCAGGGCGTGGCCGCGCAGACCGGGCTCGAGGTCGAGGCGGCCGCGCAGGCGGTGGTCGAGATCGTGACCGAGAACATGGCCAACGCGGCGCGCGTGCATGCCTCGGAACTCGGCAAGGTGGCCGAGGAGAGCACGCTGATCGCCTTCGGCGGCGCGGCGCCGCTGCATGCGGCGCTGCTGGCGCGCAAGCTCGGCATCGCGCGGCTGGTGATCCCGAACTCGGCCGGCGTGGGCTCGGCGCTGGGCTTCCTCTGGGCACCGGTGGCCTACCAGACGGTGCGCAGCCTGCACCAGCGGCTCGACCGCATCGACCATGCGGCCGTGGGCCGGCTGCTCGACGAACTCACCGCCACCGCCGACGACGTGGTGCTGCGCGCCGCGCCGGGCGCGCCGCTGGTGCGCCAGCGCGTGGTGTTCATGCGCTATGCGGGCCAGGGCCACGAGATCCCGGTCGAGCTGCCCGAGGGCGCGTTCGACGCGGCCGCCAGCGCCGCGCTGCACCAGCGCTTCGAGGCGCGCTATGCCGCGCTCTACGGCCGCAGCCTGCCGCACATCGCGGCCGAGGCCGTGAGCTGGTCGGTCGCGGTGGAAGCCGGCGGCCGCGCCGCGCCGGAGGCCGACGGGCTCGTGGCCGACGAGGGCCGCGCCACGGCCTCGGCCACGCGCGAGCTCTACGACGCCGAGACCGGCCGCTGGCAGGCGGTGCCGGTGTACGAGCGCGCCGCGCTGCGGCCCGGCCTGTGGGTCGAGGGCCCGGCGCTGGTCGTCGAGGACGAGACCACCACGCAACTGATCGCGGGCTTCGAAGCGCGCGTGAGCCGGCTCGGCGCGCTGGTGCTCGACGACACCACGGTCGTGCGGCACGAGGAGGAAGAGCACGCAGCGGCGGTGGCGGCATGAGTGCTGCCACCGCGGCCAACACCGCCAGTACCGCCAATGGGCGCCAGGCGCTGCGCCAGCAGCTCGTGTGGAGCCGCCTGCTCGCCGTGGTCGAGGAACAGGCGCAGGCGCTGATCCGCACCGCCTTCGGCACGCCGACGCGCGAGGCCGGCGACCTGTCGGCCGGCGTGTTCCTGCCCGACGGCCGCATGGTGGCGCAGGCCGTGACCGGTACGCCGGGCCACGTCAACTCGATGGCCGACTCGGTGCTGCATTTCCTGCGCGCCTTTCCGGCCCACAGCATGCGCGACGGCGACGTGTTCGTCACCAACGATCCCTGGAAGGGCACGGGCCACCTGTTCGACGTGGTGATGGTCACGCCGGTGTTCCACGGCGGCCGGCTGGTGGCGCTGTTCGCCTCGACCGTGCACGTGGTCGACATCGGCGGCGTGAATGCCGGCCCCGACGCGCTCGAGATCTACCACGAGGGCCTGTTCCTGCCGCCGCTGCGCTTCGCGCGCGACGGCGTGCTCGACGAGTCGGTGCTGGCCATCGTGCGCGCCAACGTGCGCGAGCCCGAGCAGGTCGAGGGCGACCTGCATGCGCTGGTGGCCTGCAACGCGGTGGGCGCGACGCGGCTGCAGCGGCTGCTGCGCGAGTTCGGGCTGGACGACCTGCGGGCGCAGGGCGACTACGTGATCGAGCGCTCGGCCCAGGCCATGCGCGCCGCGCTGGCCGACTGGCCGCGCGGCACCTGGCGCAATCACATGACCGTGGACGGCTACGACACGCCGGTCGAGCTGCATGCGGCGGTCACGATCTCCGACGACGGCATCCTGGTCGACTTCGCGGGCACCTCGGGCACGGTGGCGCGCGGCATCAACGTGCCCAAGGCCTACACCGATGCCTACACCTCCTTCGGCATCCGCTGCCTGATCGGCGCGGACGTGCCCAACAACTCGGGCTCGCTGGCGCCGATCCGCGTGATCGCGCCCGAGGGCTCGATCGTCCATGCGCTGCCGCCGGCGGCCGTTGCCACACGCGCGGCCATCGGCCAGATGCTGCCCGACCTGGTGTTCGGCGCGCTGCGCCAGGCCCGGCCCGACCGCGTGCCGGCCGAGGGCGCCTCGTCGCTGTGGAACATCCGCCTGTACGGCGGCCAGCCGATCGAGGGCGGGCCCAACGACGCGCTGCGGCGCGCGCGCCGCTTCAACATCGTGAGCTTCAGCACCGGCGGCACCGGCGCGCGGCCCGGCAAGGACGGCCTCTCGGCCACCGCCTACCCGAGCGGCGTGCGCAACGTCTCCCTCGAGATCCTCGAGACCCAGGCGCCGCTGCTGTTCCGGCGCAAGGAGTACCGGCCCGATTCGGGCGGCGCGGGCACTTCGCGCGGCGGGCTGGGCCAGGTGATCGAGGTCGAGAACGCCGACGGCGACCCGATGGTGCTGTCGGCCACCTGGGACCGCGTGCGCTTTCCGGCGCGCGGCGCGCTCGGCGGCGGCGATGGCGCGCCAGGCACCGCACGGCTCAAGCATGCGGGCACGACCTTGCGCGGCAAGGGGCGCCAGCTCGTGCCGGCCGGCGAGGTGCTGGTGGTCGAGA
Source organism: Variovorax sp. GW821-FHT10D07 (assembly GCF_059415325.1). NCBI lineage: Bacteria > Pseudomonadati > Pseudomonadota > Betaproteobacteria > Burkholderiales > Comamonadaceae > Variovorax > Variovorax sp. GW821-FHT10D07. Next base: position 1,130,639 of record NZ_JBWKMZ010000001.1, read on the forward strand.
CGCCCGGCGGTGCCGGCCTCTGCGATCCCTCGGAGCGCGATCCGGCGCTGATCGCGCGCGACCTCGAAGCCGGGCTGATCAGCCATGCAGCCGTGGCTTCCCTTCCTTCTTCTTCGTCTTCCTTCGCCCCCGAACTTTCGGACCACCACGCATGAGTTCCACACCCAAGCCCGCGGCCCCCGCCGGCCGCCAACTGATCCGCCACCAGCTCGCCTGGAACCGCCTGCTCTCGGTGGTCGAGGAGCAGGCCCAGACGCTGATCCGCACCGCCTTCGGCACCTCCACGCGCGAGGCCGGCGACCTCTCGGCCGGCGTGTTCCTGCCCGACGGCCGCATGATCGCGCAGGCCGTGACCGGCACGCCGGGCCACGTCAACTCGATGGCCGAGTCGGTCAAGCACTTCCTGCGCCGCTTCCCGATCGAGACCATGGAAGACGGCGACGTGTTCCTCACCAACGACCCGTGGAAGGGCACCGGCCACCTGTTCGACATGACCATGGTCACGCCGGTGTTCCATGGCGAGGGCGCGGCGCGACGCGCGGTCGCGCTGTTCGCCTCCACGCTGCACGTGGTCGACATCGGCGGCATCGGCTCGAGTCCCGACGGGCTGGAGATCTATCACGAGGGCCTGTTCCTGCCGATCCTGCGCTTCGTGCGCCGCGGCACGGTCGACCCGGCGGTGCACGCCATCATCCGCGCCAACGTGCGCGATCCCGAGCAGGTCGAGGGCGATCTGTTCGCGCTCGTGGCCTGCAACGAGGTCGGCGGCCGGCGGCTGCGCACCCTGCTGCGCGAGTTCGGCCTGGTCGACCTCGAGGCGCTCGGCGACTTCGTCATCGCGCGCTCGGCGCAGGCCATGCGCGAGGCGCTGGCCGAATGGCCGCGCGGCACCTGGCACCACACGCTGGTGGCCGACGGCTACGACGCGCCGATCACGCTGCAGGTGGCCGTGACCATCGGCGACGACGGCATCGACGTGGACTTCGCCGGCACCTCGGGCACGGTGGCGCGCGGCATCAACGTGCCCAAGGCCTACACCGACGCCTACACCTCCTTCGGCATCCGCTGCCTGGTGGGCGCCGACGTGCCCAACAACGCGGGCTCGCTGGCGCCGATCCGCGTCGCCGCGCCCGAGGGCTGCATCCTGCATGCGCTGCATCCCGCGGCCGTGACCGCGCGCCACGTCATCGGCCAGCTGCTGCCCGATGCCGTGTTCGGCGCGCTGCGCCAGGCCCGGCCCGACCGCGTGCCGGCCGAGGGCTCGTCGTCGCTGTGGAACCTGCAGCTCGTGGGCGGCGAGGTGCTGGCCGGCACCGCGCCGGCCGATGCCGAGGCGGTGCGCCGCGGGCCGCGCTTCAACGTGATCAGCTTCAGCACCGGCGGCACCGGCGCGCGGCCCGGCAAGGACGGCCTCTCGGTCACCGCCTACCCGAGCGGCGTGCGCAACGTCTCGCTCGAGATCCTCGAGACCCAGGCACCGCTGCTGTTCGAGCGCAAGGAGTTCCGCGTCGACTCGGGCGGTGCCGGCACCGTGCGTGGCGGCCTGGGCCAGGTGATCGAGGTGCGCCATGCGCAGCCCGACGCGGCCTTCCTGATCGCCGCCGCCTTCGACCGCGTCGACCATCCGGCGCGCGGCGCGCTCGGCGGCGGCGACGGCGCGCCGGGCCGGCTGCGGCTGGCCTCGGGCCGCGCGCTGCGCGCCAAGGGGCGCCAGCTCATTCCGGCCGGCGACAAGCTGGTGGTCGAGACGCCCGGCGGCGGTGGCCTCGGCGATGCCGCCCAGCGTGCCGGAGCCGCTATCGCGCGCGACCTGCGCGAAGGGCTGGTGACGGCCGTGCCGGCGCCCGCGACCGATCCTGCGCTGGCCTGATTTCGTTCCTCTTCTTCTTTCCGTTCTCGCTCCTCCCACCATGTCTTCCCTGCTCCGCCCCCCGCACCTCCGCCGCGCCGCCGTCGCGCTGCTGCTCGCCGCCGGCCTCGCCGCCACCACGCAGGCCGCGCCGCCCAACCACAGCGGCACCCTGACCCTGCTGTCGACCAGCGAGCCGACCGCGCTCGTGACCATCGGAAATGTCGCCACGCCGATCCTCAGCGTCAGCGCCAAGGTCACCGAGGGCCTGCTCAAGTACGACTACGACGTCAATCCGCAGCCGCAGCTGGCGACCAAGTGGGTCATCAGCCCCGACGGCCTGACCTACACCTTCACGCTGCGCCAGGGCGTGAAGTGGCACGACGGCAAGGACTTCACCTCGGCCGACGTCGCCTACTCGATCGAGCTGCTGAAGAAGATCCATCCGCGCGGCCGCAACACTTTTGCCAACCTCACGGCCATCGACACGCCCGACAAGTACACCGCGATCCTGCGGCTGTCGAAGCCCGCGCCCTACCTGATCCGCGCGCTGGTCGCGACCGAGACGCCGATCGTGCCCAAGCACGTCTACGAGGGCACCGACCCGGCGAACAACCCAAACAACAACGCGCCGATCGGCACCGGCCCGTTCAGGTTCAAGGAGTGGGTGCGCGGCAGCCACATCGTGTACGAGCGCAATCCCGAGTACTGGGACAAGCCCAAGCCCTTCATCGACCAGCTGATCGTGCGCTTCGTGACCGACCCGGCGGCAGCCGCCGTGGCCTTCGAGACCGGTACCGTCGACCTCGGCTATCGCACGCCGGTGCCGCTCGCGGACCTCGAGCGGCTCAAGAAGGTGCCCGCGCTACGCTTCGAGACCAAGGGCAACAGCTACTCGTCGAACGTGACCCGGCTCGAGTTCAACCTCGACAACGAGTACTTCAAGAACGAGAAGGTGCGCCGGGCCGTGGCCCATGCCGTCGACCGCGGCGTGATCGTGAAGGTGGTGAACTACGGCTACGGCCAGGTCAGCTATTCGCCGATCGCGCCCGGCCTCAAGGCCTTCCACGATCCCGCGCCCTCGCCCTATGCCTTCGACCTCAAGAAGGCCAACGCCCTGCTCGACGATGCCGGCTATCCGCGCAAGGCCGGCGGCGTGCGCTTCAGCGTGCCGCTGGACTTCAACCCGATCGGCGCCGACGGTCCACGCCTGGCCGACTACCTGCGCTCGACCCTGGCGCGCATCGGCATCGCGGTGACGGTGCGGGCACAGGACCCGAGCGCCTTCATCAAGCGCATCTACACGGACCGCGATTTCGCGTTCACGCACAACGGGGCGAGCAATTTGTTCGACCCGACCGTGGGGGTGCAGCGGTTGTATTGGTCGAAGAACTTCATCAAGGGGGTGCCGTTCTCGAATGGCACGCACTATCAGAGTCCTGTGGTGGACAAGCTGCTCGAGGATGCGGCGGTGGAGAACGATCCTGCGCGGCGGCTGAAGCTGTTCAAGGAGTTTCAGGAGACGGTGGCGCGGGATGTGCCGGATTTGAATCTCTATCAGCCTGTGTTCATCACTATTGCTAATCAGCGGGTGCATGACCATTCGTTGACTGCGGATGGGGTGGAGTCGAATTTGGCGGATGTCTATGTTGATGAGGCCAAGAAGTAGGCTTCTTTTGTTTTGGGGTTTTGTTCTTTGGTGAGGCCGTAGGCCGGGTCCCGCCCCGGCGGGCGGCTCACTTTCTTTGTCTCGCCAAAGAAAGTAAGCAAAGAAAGGCGACCCCACT